>JAPPNU010000007.1 GCA_028873695.1 Gemmatimonadota bacterium
AGGGAGCGCAACGCAGTATTTCGACCGCAAGGGCCGGCCGTAGCCCGGATGGGCTTTTTCAACGGGCTGCTAAGGCCTGTTTGTAGGCCTCCAGCTTTGCCTTGACGTCCGGCTCGGTCTGCGCGACGATCTGCGCGGCCAGGACGGCGGCGTTTCGCGCGTTGTCGATGCCCACGCAGCCCACCGGCACACCTGGCGGCATCTGTACAATTGCATAGAGCGAGTCGATACCGTTCAGCGCGCCGGAGGCGATCGGCACGCCGATAACCGGCAGCGTCGTGTGCGCCGCCATCACGCCCGGCAGCGCAGCCGCCAGTCCCGCCCCCGCGATAATCACTTTCAGTCCGCGCGCCTCGGCGGTGCGCCCGTACTCGCCCGTCCGATCGGGATTCCGATGCGCAGACGATACGGTCATCTCATATGGGATCCCCAGTTCTTCCAGAACGGGGACTGCTTTCTGCATGATCGGTTCATCGGACTTGCTGCCCATAATTATTCCAACCACGACCCTCATCCTCCTTTGTGACGGTGAACGGCATATTGCGACAATTAATGACAGATACACCCTACCGGAATCGCCTCAGTTCCCCGCACGCTCCAGCGCGCGGTGTCCGATGTCCCTCCGGAAATACGCGTTTTCGAATTGAATCTCGCCCGTCGCCTCGTAGGCCCGCTCGACGGAAGCCCGGATATTCTCACCGACCGCCGTTACCCCCAGGACCCGGCCGCCGTCCGTAACCGTTGTTCCTCCATGCCGCGCAGTGCCGGCGTGAAACACCAGCACGTCGTCGCGGGTCTCCGCCTCCTCCAGCCCCGAAATCGAATACCCGGTATCGTACGCCCCCGGATATCCTCCGGAAGCCAGCACCACGCAGGTCGCGGCCCGGTCGTCCAGCTCGATTTCCAGGTCTTTGAGGGTACCTTCGGACACGGCCTCCATGATGTCAACAAGATCGGTCTTCAGCAGGGGCAGCACGACCTGCGCCTCCGGGTCGCCCAAACGACAGTTGAATTCGATGACCCGGGGACCGTTTTCGGTAATGATCAAGCCGCCGTAGAGAATACCCCTGTAGGGCCTCCCTTCCGCGGCGAGCGCCTTCACCGTGGGCAGCATCACGCGTTTCAGAATCGAATCCTGCATTTCCGGCGTAACCACGGGCGCCGGCGCGTACGCGCCCATTCCGCCCGTATTGGGGCCGGTATCGCCCTCGCCGATGGTCTTGTGGTCCTGGGACGGGACGATGCACACCACGTGTTCCCCGTCGGTAAAACCGGTAATCGACGCTTCCTCTCCCTCGAGATACTCCATCAGTACCAGCTTCTCCCCCGCGGCGCCGAACTCCCGGTCCACGAGTACCCGGTCCACGGCCCGCAGCGCCTCATCCACCGTACGGCACACCAGCACACCCTTTCCGGCGGCCAGCCCCGAAGCTTTCAAAACCACCGGCGCACCCCAGTCAGCTACGGACCCCCGTGCGTCGTCCGGGTCCGTGAACGTCCGGTACCGGCCCGTGGGAATGCCGTATCTGTGCATCAGACCGAGCGCGAAATCCTTGTCGGCCTCAATCCGGGCCGCTTTTTTCGAGGGTCCGAACACCCGAAGTCCCACCGCTTCGAACCGGTCCGTCAGCCCGCCTGCAAGCGGGTCCTCGGGTCCCACCACCGTTAGATCGATGCGTTCCCGCCGTGCGAATTCCACGAGCGCGTCCACGTCGTCGACGCCGATATCCACGCACGCGGCATGTCTGGCCATTCCCGGGTTTCCGGGCGCGGCATAGATGCGGCTCACCTTCGGACTCCGGGAGATCTTCCAGGCAAACGCGTGCTCGCGGCCTCCCTTTCCCACGATCAACACTCTCATTGGGTGCGGACCTCCAGTATTGGCGTCCGGTAAAACGGCGCCTATTCCAATTCGTCCTCGGAACCATGCGCGATCACCGTTCCCATGTCCTCGCCCTCCAGAATCCGCCGCATGGTCCCGCGAGTGTCAAAGTCAAAGACGTGGATGGGGAGGCGGTTGTCACGGGCGAGAATCACCGCGGACTGGTCGAGCGCGCCCAGATTCTCCCGCACGACGGTGTTATAGCCGATGCTTCGGTACATTCGCGCATCGGGACGCCTGTTCGGGTCGTCGGTATAGACGCCGGCGGTCTTGTGTTTTGCGAAGAGGATGGCATCGGCCCGGATTTCGAGGGCCCGCTGGACGCCGGGATAGTCCGTTGTGACGTACGGGTTGCCGATGCCGCCGGCGAAGATGACGATATACCCCTTTTCGATGTGATGAATGGCGCGCAGCCGGATGAATGGTTCGGCGACCGAGTTTATGGGAATCGCCGTCATCACACGTACTTCGGCGTCGCTCCTGGCGGTCATCACGCCGCGCAGCATCAGGCTGTTGACGATGGTACCGAGCATGCCGATGTTGTGGGCTTCCGACTCTTCGATGCCCCATTGTGCGCCAAGCATCCCTCTGAAGATGTTGCCTCCGCCGATGACAACGCCAACGCCGACGCCCAGCCCGTGAACGGCCAGGATTTCATCGGCAATATACTCCAGCGCAACCGGGTCGAAACCGAACTCCCGGTCACCCGCCACGGCCGCGCCGCTCAACTTAAGCACAATCCGACTGTATCTCATTATTCTGATAGACTCCGGGGTGCAGATGGGAAGAAGAAAAAGGGGCAGAAGCCGGGGGAGGAAGCGATTCGGCATGCGACTCGAAGGCCGGATTCCGGAATCCTGCATCCGGGACAGAACACGATACCCGACGGGGGTTCGGGAGCACGGGATTCGAAACGCCGCGGAACGGCACCGCCCTGCAAGCCGTACCGGTAAAATACAGATCGTCTGCGGCGTGTGTCAACGAAATAAAATCCCTGCCGGAACGTGCGGGTCCCGGCGCTGATTCCGGGTACGCCATGCCGCGTCGACCAGAGGGCATTCGCGGGGGGCCGACGACCGGAATCCATGGGATTGCGGCAGCCTTCGCAGGACCCGTACGCGAGGCGGGCAGTGGTATTTTCTCTTTCCTATTTCACACGCGTGCGTTAACTTGACTCGCCGTTCGAAGCGAAACGGCGTGGACGGACAGGCGTGTCCGGTTTTCCGGAAATGGGTGTACAAGTCGTTAATTTTAAATCGTTTTATCAAGCGCTACCTGGTATTCGACGGTTCCAGGTCCCATCTCGAACAGATCCCGCCATGGAGGTGACATGCCCCCCCGAAAAGTCCTCGTCACCGGCGTATACGGACTGATCCCCGGCGCCATATACGAGCATCTGGTCCAGTCGCCCGACGCATACGACGCCTACGCACTCGCGCGAAGACGCTATCCTTCGGACCGGGCGCCGGACGGGCGGGTGCTCGATATCCCGGACGACAGATTCCACCTCGCCGATCTGGCGGACATGGACGCCATGCGAAACGCGGTCGACGGCATGGACACCGTCGTCCAGATGGCCGCCGATCCACGGCCTGACGCCAGCTGGGACAATATACTGCACAGCAACGTGATCGGCGCGTATAACGTCTTCGAAGCCTGCCGCCTCGCGGGCGTCCGGCGGATCATCTACGCCAGTTCCATCATGACCAACTGGGGATATCAGTCCGAAGAACCGTACAAGGCCATCAAAGAGAGCCGGTTCGACGAGGTCCCCGATCCCATACCCATCGTCACGCACAAACACCCGACCTGGCCCACCGAACCCTATTCCGCAAGCAAGGTCTGGGGTGAAGCCCTGTGCCGATTCTACTCGGACGCACACGGGCTCTCGTGCATCTCTCTGCGGATCGGGGCGGTCAACGCCGAGGACCGGCCGGCGAGTCCCGAACTCGCCGCGGTGTGGTGCAGCCAGCGGGACGTGGTGAAGATCACCGAAGACTGTATCAACGCGCCTGACGATCTCCGGTTCGACATTTTCTACAGCATTTCCAACAACAGGCATTGCTGGGTGGACATGGGCCACGCCAGGGAGGTCCTCGGTTTTGTCCCCCGGGACCGCGCGGAAGACTATGTCTGAAAGAGACGACGAGACTACGAAACGACGAGTATACGAAGAACAAAACGACGAATATACGAAAAGCGAGAATACGAAAAGCAAATACCGAGACAACGAGAAGAAAAACAAGAGATTACGAAGAGCGAGAATACGAAACTACGAGACTACGAAAAACAAAAACCGAGACGACGAGAAGAAAAAGACGAGACGACGAGAGGACGAGAAGCAACACGACGAGAATACGAAAAATCCGCGTCTGATATCGTCAAGCCGCGTGTTGATCGCGGACACAACTGAGGAATTCATTCCATGTCCACACTGCGTCTGGCCGTTGCCGGCGTCGGCGCCGAGGCCGGCTCCCGCGCCAGAGGGTACCTCGCCACAATCAAGAAGCTCCCGCACCTGTTCGACCTCTGCGCCATCTGCGACGCGGGTGACGCGGCCCTGCGCACGGCGGGCGAGTTATTCGACGTTCCGGCGCGCTATACGCGCATCGAAACACTGCTGAAGGAGCAGAAGCCGGATGTCTTCCTTGTCCTGCTCCCCACCGACGGGCAGACGGTGGCAGCGCTTGCGGGCATCGATCACGGTTGTCACGTCATTACCGAAATCCCCTACGCGCTCACGCTGGACATGGGTGACGCAATCGCCCGCGAGGCAGGCGAGAAGGGTTTGAAATGGGAAGTTGCTGAGAACGTCTGGCTCTGGCCCAACGAGCGACTCAAACAGAAAATCGCGCGCGCCGGCGTCATGGGAAAGCTTACCCATGCACGTCTCCGGTATCCGGCGGGCAGTTACCACGGCCTGAACGCCGTCCGCATGATTCTGGACAGCAAACCAAGGCGCGCGAGGGGCTACGCACAGGCCGTCGAGGTTCCGCCCTACCAGAACTACGGCGGGGGTGATGAAACGACCCGCTGGTGGGAAAGCGGCGTGATCGAATTCGAAAACGACGTGGCGTGCATCTACGAAATGCCCACTGCCCCCGGCGCCGCATCCGGGATGAATTGGGATATAGAAGCGGTCAACGGCTACCTGTCCGGCAACGAACTGACCCTCTACGGTTCCGGAGCGCGCAACACCCACCCCATCCGGGAGATTCACGAGGAAGTCGACGGTGAACGGGTTCTCACCAGGGTACAGGTGGACACCGATCCTCCGATCGCGTGGGAGAACCCCTACAGGCAATACGGGGTTTCCGGCCAGGACGACGTGGCCAAAGCCGCCATTATGGAGAGTCTTTACACGGCCGTGACGCGGAACGCCAGCCCCCGATACGGCGCTGAGGGCGGACGGCTGGACTATGAAACGTGGGTGGCGCTGCGCGAGAGCGCCGAAACCGGAGGCGGATGGGTTGACATCCCGCTGAACGCGACCACGAGTCTGGAAGCGCGCATACGCGCCGAATTCAAGCGGTACTACGGCGGCGACCCCGTAACTGACGCCGCCGGATTGCTCAACGCCTCGTTCGGCCGCCTCAGCGCGATGTGGACCGTTGCGGGATGGCTGTAAGAAGCTGCGAAGAACGCGAGAATACGAAAGGCAAAACGCGAGACTACGAGAATACGAGAATACAAAAGGCAAAAAACGAGAATACGAGACTACGAAAAACAAAAAACGAGGCGGCGAGACTACGAGACTGCGAAAGGCAAAAAACGAGACGGCGAATATTCGAGTGAATGTCCCCTAAAATTGACGCGTTAAGGTCAGTCCATGGAGAGATCGGGCACGCTGGCGCTGGTCACCGGCGCCGCCAGCGGCATCGGCGAAGCCGTTGCCAGGCGGTTTTCCGACGAGGGGCATCGCGTCATCGCCCTGGATCGTTCCGAACGCGCGCTGGAGCAACTGGCCGGATGTCTTTCCGGCGCCATCCCGTGCGTCTTCGACCTGAACGACCTCGAGGCCATCCCCGATCTGGTGTCCGGGCTCGTCAGGGAGCATGGCGCCATCGACGTGCTCGTCAACAATGCTGGCGCCTGGTGCTACGAACCCCTGGTCGACGTCGCCCTGGACCGATGGGAAGAAATCTACCGGGTCAATATCACGGCCCCGTTCGTCCTCACCCGCGAGGTCGCGCCCGGGATGATCGAACGCGGCGACGGCGTGATTGTCAACATCGCCTCCCGAAACGCCATGGTGTCCAGTAAGGGCTCCGCCGCCTACGACTCATCCAAAGCGGCGCTTGTCGCACTGACCCGGACGGCCGCGGGAGAATTCGCGCCGGACAACGTGCGCGTGAACGCCATCTGTCCGGGCGTGATCAACACGCCGGCGAATGACGACCTGCTGGACGACAGGGAGACCCTGGACAACTACCTCAAGTTGATACCGCAGGGCCGTTACGGCGAACCCGGGGAGATCGCGGGCATCGTACACTTCCTCACCACCGCCGACGCACGTTTCATAACCGGACAGACCCTCGTTGCGGACGGCGGACAGATGGCCTTTTCGGACTGGAAGAAACTCTTTGACAAGGACTGAGACGATCGCTCGGACGGCAATCTCGGATTGAACGGAATTGGAGCGTATTTCGACCCGCAGAGAGGACGGATATGAGTCACGGGCAGTTCAGAGGGAAAGTCGCAATCGTAACAGGCGCCAGCAGCGGGATCGGCAGGGCCGTCGCACTCGCCCTTGCAGGCGAAGGCGCGTCGGTCGTGGCCACCTACAACAGCAACAGGGCCGGCGCGGACGCGCTGGCGGAAGCGGCCGCCCCGTCGGAAGGCCGCGTTGAAAACCTGAAAACGGACGTCTGCAGCGCGGCCGACGTCCGGCGAATGGTGGACCATGCCCTGGAACGCTTCGGCGGCCGGCTGGATGTGCTTATAAACAACGCCGGACAGTGGATGGACAAGGCGCGTATTGCGGAGTGCCCGGAGGAACTCTGGGACCACATGATGAACGTCAATCTGAAAAGCGTGTTCCTGTGCTGCCGCGCGGCCATTCCCGCCATGCAGAAAAACCGTTCCGGCGCCATCGTCAATATTTCCTCCGTCGCGGGCCATACGGGCGGTGCGGGCGGCACGCTTCCGTACGGCACGGCAAAGGGCGGGGTCAATACCTTCACGCGGGGACTCGCCAAAGAGCTGGCGCCGTTCGGCATCCGGGTCAACGCCCTGGCGCCGGGCGTGATCGACACGCCGATGCAGCACCGGCACTCCACGCCGGAGCAGCTCGAATCCTTCGGAGAAGCCACACCGCTCAAGCGGGTCGGCAAAGCCGAGGAAATGGTCGGCGCCGTGATGCTCCTGGCCTCCGACCAGGGCAGCTTCATTACAGGCGAAATCGTCGACGCCAACGGCGGGATCTACATGCGTTGAACGCGGGCGTCGTCCAACGGGGGGACGCGAACGGAGGCGGCAGACCGGTTTGGCCGTTCGAAGCCAATCCCGCTGCCGATGACGCGCAGGCGGCGGAGAAATCACTCATCAGTCAGGAGAGTTCAATGAGAAGAGGTTGGATATTGCTTTTATCGCTACTTCTTTTCGCGTGCGAAGCGGAAAAGAAAGAACTGGCAACGGAGGCCGAGAGAACCAGCTACAGCCTGGGATTCACGATCGGCGAGGAAGTCGCGAAAGGCCTGGAAAAAACACAGATAGCGCTCGACGCCGAGGCATACGGAAAAGGCGTCAGAGAAGCGGCGGCCGGTGGCGGGACGCTTTACACCCGCGACGAGATCGAGCAGACCCTGCTGGCCTTTCGCCAGGAGAAAGACGAGCAGGACAGCCGGAAACTCAACTATTCGCTCGGTTACGCGGTAGGCAGGGACATCGTAAACGGACTGCGCCAGAACGCGGGAGTCGAAGTCGATCCCGATGCGTTCTCGCTCGGTGTCAAGGACCGGGTAACGAAGACAGACGGCCGCATGAACGAAGAGGAGATCGAGGCGGCCATGGCGTCGCTGAAACAAAAAATGATCGCCCGGCAGCAGGAACAGATGAAGGCGCGGGGCGCAAGGCCCAACATTGGAGAAATGGCAATGAAGAACAAGGAGGAGGGAAGGCAGTTTCTCTCGGAAAACAGGACAAAGACCGGCGTCGTGGAAACGTCCAGCGGACTTCAGTACAAGATCACCCGCGAGGGTTCAGGCAAATCGCCCTCCGCCACGGACAAAGTGACCGTACACTACCGCGGCACCCTCCTCGACGGCAACGAATTCGACAGTTCCTTCAAGCGCGGACAACCGGCCACGTTCCCGCTTAACCGCGTCATCAGGGGGTGGACCGAAGGCTTGCAGCTGATGAAAGAAGGGGCCAAATACACCTTCTACATACCTTCCGACCTCGCCTACGGCGACCGCGCAAATGCGCGCATTCCTTCGGGCTCGACGCTCATTTTCGAGGTTGAATTGCTGAAGGTCAATTGACTTTGATTCGAGACGGACAGCCGTCAAATTGGCCGTGAAGAGCCTGAATGCGGATAGAAGGTAGACCAAAAAGCGGTGACACGGTAACGGTTGGATGTACTGGGCTTGCAGACGTTTCGTGATGGCGATTTCCTTTCAATGCGAGCCTCAATAGGAAATCGGCGAGGCGATGTCCGGCCTTTCTCCCTCTTTCCTTTAGGAGAGAGGGCCGGGGAGAGAGGTCTGGGTGGTGAGGTGTGGTTTTCTCCCCTCTCCCGTCTTCCTTCTCTCCAGGTCGTGGTCCGGAGGGAGAGGTTTCGTTCAGATTCAGTGATTTATGACATCCCTTACAGCGTGTTGAAAAACGCCGGCTCTGCGAATTTCAATAAATCAGTTGTGCGAAGCAGCGTTTTCTGTTACATTGTCTTGCTTCAATCTCTACCCTGATCTGAAGTGTCCGTTCCCGCATACGTGAGCACGAAGGAGGTCCGTGTTGCCCACGCTCAAATCATCCCACAAACGGCTCCGCCAGAACCGAAGAGCCCGTCTGCGCAACAGGAGCGCGCGTTCCGAGCTGAGAACCGTCCTAAAGAAAGCATCGAATACGAGCGACAGAGGTGAAATGGAAGCGTTGATGCCGCAGGCGGTATCGGTTATAGACAAGAGTGTAAAAAAGGGCGTCCTGCATCGCAACACCGCTGCCCGTTACAAATCGGACCTCGCCCGACGTGCGAATTCTCTGTAAGCGCTACCCTGCAACGAAAAAACGCGTCCGGTGTCCATAGAGACATCGGGCGCGTTTTTCTTGTTCGGTTCGGTTCATGCAAAGAGATAGGCGTCCATATAGCGTTCGCCCGTATCCGGCAGGATCACGACAACGCGTTCATCAGGCGACATGCCTGCGGCGATCGACGTTGCCGCGTGGGCTGCCGCCCCGGAGGAAATGCCTGCCAGGATGCCCTCTTCCCTGGCCAGCCTGCGTGACATCCTGCGGGCCTGCGTATTGGTAACCGGAACGACACGGTCCAGAATACCCACGTTGAGCACATCCGGGATCATCCCGGCGCCCAGCCCGTCGATCTCCGTGGGTCCGGGTTGTCTGCCCGAAAGCACCGCGGAGTCCTCGGGTTCAACCCCGACAATGCAGGTTTCGGGATACGCCGCCTTCAAGACCTCTCCCACCCCCGTGACCGTGCCTCCCGTCCCAACGCCCGCGACGAACGCGTCGGGCGCGCCTTCCATCTGCCTCAGAATCTCACGCGCGGTGGTCCGGCGGTGAATATCCGGATTGGCCGGGTTTTCGAACTGCTGCGGCAGATAACATTCCGACCCGTTTTCGACCAGTTCCAGCGCCTTCTTTATCGTGCCCTGCATCCCGTCGTACGTCGGCGTCAACACGACCTCGGCGCCCAGCGCCCTGAGTAGCTTCCGGCGTTCGTCGCTGACGCCTTCCGGCATCGTAATCGTAAGCCTGTATCCCTTCACCGCGGCCACCATCGCGAGGCCGATGCCCGTATTCCCGCTTGTGGGCTCTACAATCCTCATCCCGGGCCTGAGATCGCCGCGCGCTTCCGCCGCCTCGATCATGGCCAGCGCCGTCCGGTCTTTCACGCTGCCCGCGGGGTTGAACGCCTCCAGCTTGGCCCAGACAACCGCCCCCCCGGGATCGGCCACCCGATTCAGCCGGACCATCGGCGTCGCGCCAATGAGCTTCAGAATGTTGTCGCCTTTTCTGAGGGCATCCATGGTTCAAACCGAAGGGGTGGCCGCCGGATTTTTGCCCGACTAGATGCGGAACACGATGCGGCCGCTTTGCATCCGGTACTTCCTGCAGAGATCGCCAAAGGTAACAGTGGCCAGGACCTCCTCAACGGCCGCTTCCATCTCTTCATAGACGTCCCGCAGCACGTCCGGCGCACCGTCGGCGCCTTTCCTGTCTTCCGCCGCGAGCTGTACCGGGCCCTCGAGGACCTCCAGTACAGCGCCCACGGTAATTTCCTCGGGGCGCCGGATCAGTTCGTGGCCCCCTTTGCGACCTCTGACGCTGCGCACCAGGCCGGCATTGCGCAATGGATTCAGCAACTGTACGAGGTAGGATTCAGGAATATCCTGCCGTGATGCAATTTCCGCGCTTTGCACAACCCCTTCGCCGTAGTGCAGCGCCAGATCCAACACGGCCCTCAGGCCGTAATTGCCCTTCGAGGAAACATACATACACGGCCTCTTCGAATCGGAACGGCAACCGACTTCCGCCGCGGATGCCCCACGATCAACATCGTCCTCCGGCGATGGCCGGAACGATTGTCACGCTGTCGCCGTCATTGAGCGGCGTTTCGGTTCCGTCCAGAAAACGAACGTCTTCATCGTTAACGTAGACGTTTACGAATCGGCGCAGGCCGCCGGTGCCGGCGTCGACCAGATTCTCCTTGATGCCCGGATGTTTGGACTCCAGATCGTCGAGCAGTTCGCCCAGTGTTGCGCCGCTGGCTTCAACATCCGCGCGATCGCCCGTGAATTTTCGCAATGGCGTCGGAATACGTACGGTCAAGCCCATCGTTAAAGCCTCCTGATTGTGGTTGAAATGAGTTGCAGCATTCAAAGCGCGCGAATGCCTCGGATCCGTCACCGGTCCGTCCTGGCCGGACGACCCGCGCGCTATAGCCGTCCGTGGGAACGATGCGAACCCTGCCGGATTCCCGGATCGTATCCCTCCAGCGCCTTCTTCGCAAATGTCTTCGTCCGTTCGTCCCAGGCGAACCCGGCCGCGCCCCGTACAGCACCCTCCACCACGGAGACCACCACGTACACCACCTCCGGAAACGCCGGCTGGTCCATAAACATGGCGGCCTGACGATCCTCTTCTGAGAAGTACGCGCCGCAGTCGACGTGGGAATGATAGAACGCCACCACGCGTCCGCCCGCGCTTTCCGTCTCCGTAAAAATCCGGTGGACCTCCAGATCGTCCATCCGGTACGCGTTTTTCGAGGTTCGCGGATGCTCCTCCGGATTACGGGCATGCAGCCTGTCCTGTATATTCTCGCACGGATGCACGCGAAAGGCGCCGTCTGACGCTTCCGACACGATCCCGCAGCATTCGGCGGGATAGTCGCATCGCGCGTGTTGGTGAATCTTGCTCCAGACGGACCGATCCAATTCCGCCCCTCCTTTACCCATGCTCATCCAGTCGCCACAGCGGCGTGCTCATGTATTTCTCGCCGCTGTCCGGGAAGAGCGTAACCACGACCCCTTCCCGCGCCTCCCCGGCCACGCGCAGCGCACCCGCGAAGGCCGCGCCGCAAGACTGCCCCGAGGGAACGCCGAGTTCGCGCGTAAGCCGCCTTGCGGCCGCGTAGGCGTCTTCCGTCTCCACGCGGATCTTCTCGTCCCAGACCGAAGGATCGTAGATCCCCGGCACAATGGACACGTCCATATTCTTCAGCCCTTCGATTCCGTGAAATTCGGGCGGTTCCACGGCAATTATCTGAATATCGGGGTTGTATTCCTTCAAACGACGGCCGGTACCGATCAACGTGCCGCTGGTGCCGAGCGTCGCCACGAAATGGGTCACGCGTCCCCGCGTCTGCCGCCAGATTTCCGGCGCGGTCTGCAGATAGTGCGCCCTGGGATTCGAAGGGTTGTTGTACTGGTCCGGCTTGTAATACCGTTCCGGATTGGCCGCCAGAATCTCCCTGCACTTGAGAATGGCGCCATCGGATCCCTCCAGCGGATCGCTCAGAACGAGGCTGGCCCCGTAGGCCTGAATTACGTGCCGGCGCTCCACGCTCACGCTGCCGGGCATCACCAGTTCCACGCGGTACCCCAGCGCCGCGCCGATCATCGCGTACGCAATTCCCGTATTGCCGGACGTGGAATCTATAATCACCCTGTCCGGCGTCAACTCGCCGGAGTCGATTGCGTCCCGGATCATCTGCAGCGCAGGCCGGTCCTTTACCGATCCGCCCGGGTTGAACATCTCCATCTTCGCGTAGATCTCAACGCCGTCCAGATGGTCGGCAAACTTCCGGATACGCAGCAGCGGCGTCCTGCCGATGTGCTCGACAACCGTCGGCTGAATTCGTGAGACGACGTCCGTACTCGGAACCTGATGTCCCAAAGGCAACCTCTTCAGGATCGTGCGGGAGGCAAAGTCAAAACCCGCGCGACGTTGATGCCCGTCAATATCTCAAGCTTGGGGACGCAAGTAAACTAAGCGATCAACCTCAACATATCGCGATGGATGTTGCGCCAGTTTTGGGCAAGGTCGATGCTCCTAGCGCGTATCCAGAATCCCTCCAGGCAGACGTTGGCCTCCACCTTATCGTCGACTGTCGGGTAAAGCAGAATTCCCTCGTGTCTTGGCCCTGACTCTTCGGTAGCTTCGCGATTTCGCAGATAAGCAAGCAACTGGTAAAGATTGTTAGAGTGCAGCTTTTTTACGCCAAATCGTTCGGCAAACGCTTTTCGGTAGTACTTCGCATCCATGATTATTCTTCGATGTGGTGCATCCAGTATTACATCGGCTTCCATTCGCGGAAGAATTGAGCGATTGTGATCGGTCGTGCCTTCGTCGAACCACCCGATGGCGCGACCCTGATGGTTGATCCGATATTGGTTTTGCTCACGTGCATAGAATCCAATAATGAAGTCCTCGTACAGTTTCTCCATTCGACCTTTTCTAAAGTCGCTAAACGTCACCTCACCAGTTATCTCGTCTACAAGCAATTGTTCGTGGATCAGTTCGCAGACCGACAGAAGGAATCGATAGTATCGACGGTTACGGTCGAGTTGCACCTGTTGGAACAGTCGTCGGCTTAGCCGTACTACGCGTACGTCGTTCAGCTTGGTATATGCACTTCTAACCTCTGCGCACACACCGGATTCCAGATTCGGAAGCCGTAATAATGTTCCGAGTGTCGAACGCAGGATTCGGTTGTGCAGGACGTCCTTTGACAACTCCTCAAATTCACATACGACCCGTCCGTGGGCACGTACTGCACGTTTCACGGTCTCGCCGACGGCGATCTTCCCGCGTATTGAGGCCAAGTCCTCTCGCACCTCCCGATAGCCACGATCGATTCCTCTGCGGATCAACCGAAAGATCCCCTGCGCCAGCACCTTACCGAGAAGATCGTGAACTCTTTCGAGCTCATCCAATTCGTCTAATCGTACGATGTCGCGTTCTTCTACATGGTCCCAGGCGTAGCACAGAAGGTAGTAAATGTTGGCAATTGGGATTCTCTTATCGTTCACTGCGACAGTTCCTTAGTCTTTTTCTCTACGTGTTTTGGGCGGTCGAACCAGTACTCACGCAGCAGTGGCGCGATCTGTGTTTCGACAATGTTGGTGTACCACTCCTCGTCAGCCGACTCATCGGGTACGAAATAACTGTGTCCAATTTGGAAGCCGGGTCCGAGATCCTGGTCTTCACGGATGTCCTTGTTGAGCTGCGAAAAGTTCCTGTTAATGCGGTCGACAAGGTCTCTGTCGACATCGGCATCAAGCAGGTAGTCGCGGAACTTCGGAGTGCCAAATGCGGGCTCAAGTGTCTCGAATGCGAATCGGCGCCGTAGAGCATAATCGACGATTGCCAGCGATCGATCGGCGGTGTTCATTAGACCCAGAAGATGTACGTTTTCGGGGACGCTAAATCGCTCCCCTGACGGGCTGTACGTTAGAGGAATAGCGTGATTGGGGCCGCGCTTGTCCGCTTCGATAAGCATCAGCAATTCGCCGAATATCTTGGACAGATTGCCCCGATTGATCTCGTCGATAATGAACACGAATGGCTTAGACTTATCTTTCTGTCTCTCCGCGCGCTTGCAGAATTCGAAGAATACGCCGTTGCGTAGTGTAAATCCGCCGGACTCCGTAGGCCGCCAACCCTGCACGAAATCTTCGTATGCATAAGATTGGTGGAATTGCACGTTTTCGATATACTCCGGCTCGATGCGCCCAATCAGGCACCATGCGATTCGTTTTGCGATAAAGGTCTTGCCGACACCTGGTGGTCCTTGAAGGATTAGATTCTTTCGGAGTGAAATGGCGTCGCGAATCCTGAGAAATTGGTCTTCTCCCAAAAACAGATCACCCAACGCCTTAGCAACATTATACGATTTGTCCTGATCGTCATCGTGCCCAACTTCGAACTCACCTGCATCGGCGTCGATTAATTCGGAAATGTATCCCAACCACGCGGTATATTCAGTGAATCGAGTCAAAGTCTTGGTGGTAATCATGCCCCTTAGGTCAATCGGCTTACGGCATGGACGCCAGTCTACAGTCATGACGTTTTTGTACTCGGTCCGTTCCTGCAAGTGAGTGTATTCGCCTGTGACTTTTCCCCAGCCTAGGATGATGCGGCGGCCTTTCTTCGCAAGTACAATGTCTCCAGTTTTAATTTCATTTGCGAATTCCCATGCAGCAAGTGACTGGTTATAGGGATTTTTACCTGCGCCGTGCTCAATCAACGCACTGTGGATGGCTTCCTTGGTTTCATATCTGCTTAGGTTTCCAAGGTGGTCCCAACCGATTGCCACGATACCACTCTCGAGAAACTCTCTCCACAAGCGCGCGCCTTCGCCCGGCGCTATAGTCCACACGTCGACGGAACCAGACCGGTCCAGGTACCATTCCATTGACATTCCCAACAATCCATTGTTGGGGTCCTCTACGTCTATCGACTTCCTGCTCTCAGCTTCCTGTATACAGTTACTGAACTGATCGCGGTCTTCATTTCGCTCCGCTTTAACGGCCTGCCGTTTGATCTGTGCTCGTTCACGTTCCTCTTGGGTAACCCGATCGCAGATCGCTAGCGTATCGTCAAGGCCGGAGATCGCCGCACCTGCTTCCGAAAGTTCCCAAACTCCGCGTGCAGGATTCACTAGTGCGTTACCGCGTTTGAGGTAGGTGCGCGCCCAAGCAAGGTAGTAATTAACCCGTATCAATTTAGCGTTCCCTGTCATAGTTAACGCTTGCTCTGCTTCAGTCACCCCTTCCAACTCGATTACCTTGTCGTCAATTTCGTGTTTGGTGGCTGATCCGCCCAATTCCCTTAGAGCCTCAACCGTAGCCAACATCATTCCTGGCAAATCAGGCACATGTTCCGCGTCGATTTCAAAGCGTCTTTTCACGGTTCCATCAGTCATCGGCGTCTCATTAAAAAGAGGTTATCGAACGGTCTAATGAGGTCGGAAGTTATCCCGAACAAGCGTACTGCAGCAAGTCCAGATTCACGCGAATCTCAAATCCTCCTGACGCTTAGCGTCGCCACGTTCCCTGCGGGCTTGCGCAAGCGCGTAACTTGCCTGCATCCGCATCCAGTGATCGGCGGTGCCCCAGCCGATATCCTCCAGCGCAAGCGCCATCTTCGCGGACACCCCCGCCTTACCGTTCAACACGCGCGAAAGCGTGCCTCGCTCGCAGCCGAGGCGTACTGCCGTCTCGGTGACGTTCCAGCCAACCTCATCCATACTCTCACGGATCAGTTCGCCCAGGTGCGGAGGGTTCAGCATTGGCCCAACACGATCGCTACCATTATCGTTCATAGTCAGCGCTTCCTTCCGGTCAGTGATAATCGATCAGGTCCACGTCCACGACCTCGCCGTCCTCAAAACGGAACACCACACGCCAATTTCCGGTTACGCTAATGCTCCACTCGCCCGCCCGATCTCCCTTAAGTGGATGTAGACGGAAGCCAGGTGCGTTTGCGCTACTCGGATGCGTTGCTTCCTGCAACCGGAACAGGATACGCCGAAGCCGCGGTGCCCAACTGGGGGGAAGCCGAGCCAGGTCGTCCCGTTCGTGCAGCGCCCGCAAACCCTTGTGCTTGATCCTCATAATTCACGGTAACGGGCCGCAAGCGTGACCATAACGCATTTACCCATCCGGGGGTTTTGCGAGGCCCGCTGATGCGGAAATAGTACGGTCGCAATGGCGACGGTTCAATTTCAGAGAACACCACGTTCTTCCAGTCTCTTCCAAAAATCCACAATATCACGCAATAAGACGTCTACGGAAACACTCATTCCATCGTTAGTTATCACATTCAAGGGACGGGCGAAGCCGTCGTTGAATGCAGACGCAAAACCTGAACCTGTCTGCGTCTTTACCTTTGGCTTAAAATGCTTCGTTCCGTTTGAAATTTTCCTTGCAAGATCGAATTTTTCCGCCAAGCCTCGATCATCCGGATACGTCACCTCGAAATGTTGACAACTAAACCCCTTATTTCGGTGAACCCATTCGTACATATGGTACGAGAGTATTATTGCTATCAAAGCATGGCGTGAAGATGAATTCTTTCTAACGAAATCGTCGTATTGCGGAATGACCATTTCACGCAAAAAATCACGAGCAGTTCTTATTCCGAAACTGGCCTCATGCGTCATAGTGATATATCCCACCATTCCATTTACAAGTGTGATAGGTGTCGTTCGACACACCGCATCGGTGAAATACTGGACCATTAGGGACGTGAACGAACGCCCCAAGGTTTGGCGTTGGCGGTCTGGGAGCCATTTAGCGAGGACCTCGTCACCGCCAAGCTTCTTGCGCTACACGGTGCCGTGGTTCAAATGGATGTCGAAAGCGCTTCGATTCCACCGTGTTCGGCCGTCATCGCTTCCGCCAGGTCACCGGCATGCAAAAGGCCATCACCTTTCTACGGTACCGTTTGACGGGGGGTTACGCTTGCCGCGATCTCGTGGCCTGCTTCGATCTCCGCCCTGCGAAGCTCCCATGAAGTCTGCAGGTTGAGCCAAAGCTGAGGGGTCGTCCCAAAATAACGCGCCAGCCTCAATGCCGAGTCCGCGCTTACCCCACGTCGACCGTTCAGAATCATCGTGATGCGATTCACCGACACGCCCAGCGCCTTCGCCAGGGCGTTGGCCGACAGTCCGAGCGCGTCGAGTTCGTCGCGGAGAATCTCACCCGGATGAACCGGTCTCATTCCATTCTTCGCGTTCATGTTCGCGCCTCTCAATGGTAGTCCGTGATCTCCACGTCGCACGCGCCATCGTCCGTCCAGTGGAAGCGCGATTCAAACCCCGACGGCGATTGGAACACACCCGGATCACGTACAAAAATGGCCCCGTGGTGCCCGGGACCAAGCAGCAGGAAACAATATATGGCGACGACCGGCATTGTCAAGCGCAAACGGCAAAAGCAGCTTTCAGCGGTCAGTTTTCAGCAGTCAGCAAAGAACAAAAAGCGAAAGGCGGGCAACCACAAGGGTTGCCCCTACAACATCACGTGTGGCGTGGTCAATTCAGAGATGGACAAGGACAAACAACGTGGCTTTCAAATGGCGTGCGGGTACGTGGATGCCAACAATTGCAAGTTGTCTCTGTGATAACGGATAAGGTGTCACTACCGCGTGTGTTCGATGTACAAATAAACGCCCAGAGCCGTTGTGAAACAGGCCAGGGCGTCCGCGAAGCATGCGAGAATGAACGGGATCAGGCTTTGGCACGTGAAAGAACGAGCAAGAGGTAATCACGACGCTATGTTGCCGAGTTGACCAGCAAGCGGGGGTTGATACGACAATTAAACCAGGTTTTCGGCGGATTGACGAGCCAATATCCTGTCACGCGCAAGAACGGCGATAATCTGCTTTATGGACTCCATTCCAATACCATTGTTGTATGCGTATTCGCCAAGAATCCTGTTGGCCTCCGCTGGTTCTGTCCATTCCAGGACAACGTAATCCAGACATCTTTCCTGCACTTGATGTTTAGATTGTCCCTTAAGTTCCTCCCACAACAATTCGACAACTTGCTTTGACCATTTATCGGCATCTATTTCCCCTGCAACCTGCATTCCCTTATCCGTGAGTTTCAACGGACTCGTATATTCGAAGAATGCACCAGCCTTTGGTCCAAGCAAATAGACAAGAGCTTTTCTGATTTTGGACAATTCTTTTTCTATACGATCAAAGACGGAGTCGGCCTCATTCTTGAGGCGGTCCATTCCATTGACCCATTTCCCAATCTGGAAAATCAGAATCGCCACGCCAAGAGCTACAGCTCCACTGATAATTTCCAAGGGAAAACCTCAAATTATCTCGTCAACTGCTCGTACACCCAGAAAGCCCGCCCGCACACGAGGCATGCGGCCCGGCAACGATTGAACGATGCGGACATAAAAGGGTTGCTTCCGATTTTACTGGAATCTCGGGTGTGCGACGGCGGGAAATTTCATGCCGGCCGACTCCGGTCTGGGTTGGAAATTCTGTGAAAATCTACCGTATCGGCGGAATGTGGTCAAGCTGTTTTGACATTCCTCTACCGATCCGCCAACGAGCGGGCACCCACAAGGGGCGCCCCTACAAGATCCGGTGTGGCGTGGCCTGCAGTTCGGCGAGATTTCCACACAAGAAACATCGGCGAACGGCGGGCAACCACAAGGGGTGCCCCTACAAATCACGTATGGCGCTGAATGGCCCGCGGTTCCGCGAGATTTCCACACATAAAACATCGGCGAAAGCCGTAAACGCTTCCGCCGATGAAGATTCGGTGCGATCCGGGACCGCTGCCCTTTCAGCCCCATCATCCCGCCGCAAGCTGCCCCTCTGCTTCAGGGATTTCGACCGCCATCAACGGCTGGTGCATCCCGCATTCCGTTTTTCCCGTGCCCGCCCAGCGGCCCGCGCGTTCGTTTGCGCCGGGCGCCGCCGGCCGGGTGCATGGCCGGCAGCCGATGCTCGAATAACCGTGGTCCATCAGCGAGTTGTACGGCAGATCATTGTCCGCGATGTAGTCCCACACCTGCTTGCGCGTCCAGGCCGCGAGCGGATTGATCTTGGCGATCGTCCGTCCGCTGCTGATTCGGTATCCCTCCACGACGCGTACTCCAGCCCGCGTGTGGGACTGATCCCTCCTAAGACCGGCAACCCAGCCGTCCAGACCCGCCAGTTTCCGCTGCAGGGGTTCCACCTTGCGCATCGCACAACACCTGTCGGGATCCCTGCTGTACAGGTCCGGCCCGCACGCGCGGTCCTGCTCGGGAACGCTCAGGCGGGGGTGCAGGGACTCGATCTGAACGTCGTAACGCGCCTCGATCCGCTCTTTCAATGCCAGTGTTTCGGGAAACAGGTACCCGGTGTCGATGGTAAAGACCGGCAGTTCCGGGGCGACCTTTTGCGCCATATCCACGAGGACCACGCCGCTGGGCCCGAATGCCGTACTCATCGCCACGGCGGGGCCCAGTTCCCGCCACGACCACTCGAGGACCTCCTCGGGCCGAACTCCCGCCAGGGTATCGGCAAGTCTGTCGGTTTTCTGCGGGTCGAAATCCATGTGCATCCCTTCGTTATCCGTCCAGAAAGCAGGTTGTCTGAATTCGGAACACAACGCTGACGGATTAATTCATAATATTGTTTATCAAGTTAGTCAACAATAATAAAATGGCCTTGCTATGTCAAGTACCAATCTTAATTATCCGGCAATCCGGGGGGTGTGACAGTCGGCTGGCGGTCGTGGATTCCCGCGTATATGCGCGTGAAATCGCCTTGACTTTTTACAGGTGATATGATAAGTTACAAAACTGCAAAATGGTTGGCGTTTCGCAGGATCGCGAAACCTTCCGATGCCTGAAACAAAAAAGCCCGATCGGTTGCGATCCGGGCCGTTTTATATTGCAAGTGATTCATTTTTAAAAAGTTAAATGAGCCCGGAAGGATTTGAACCTTCGACCAACGGCTTAAAAGGCCGCTGCTCTACCCCTGAGCTACGGGCCCATTCCGGTGCCGGATCACTCCTCCAGAACCAGTACGCGATCGGGCAAAGTGATGAATATAGACAAGCCATTCTCCCCTGTCAAGCAAAAGGGATTCCGTAATGATGCGCAGGCGACGCAGGCACCGTGTGTTGAAGTGGATGCTGTGGATCGGGGGTGTGCTGGCGGCTGTTGTTCTTTCTCTGTCGCTGATTAAGATTGACGACGTGGTCATTGCCCAGGGCATTGTCGAGCCCGGGACGAAGATCTATATCGATTCGCCGCTGAAGCGAGTCATCGAAGCCATCCATTGCGAGCCCGGACAGCCGGTAAAAGCAGGACAGCCGCTGGTCCAGCTCTACAACGGCGACCTTCTCTCCGCCATAGAAGCGGCCGGAAAAGAGGTCCAGCGCGGTGAAGCCAATCTGGAACATGCGTGGGCGAATCTGGCGCTGTTGAAGGAAAAACCCACAGCTGAAGCGTTAAAAATCGCGGAATCCAGAGTCGAACAGGCACGGATTGCGCTTAAGGCCCGCAAACAGGAACTCCAGCGCGCCGAAACCCTCTACTTCGGCGAACGGCTATGGAGCATCGAGGAGCTGGAACGCGCCAAAACCAACCGGCAACTCGCGGAATCCAATCTAAAAGTTGCAGCCGAGGAACTCAACCTCACGCGGCGCGGTGCGTCGCCCGCCGAGCTCCGACAGGCGGCGGCCGAGGTCCGGCAGGCTCGCGCAGCGCTCGCAAAATCCCGCAGCAGCCTCGAGGGCGCCCGTGAAGGCCTCGAATTGACAACCATGAGGTCGCCCGTCAACGGGATTGTGGCCAGGCGAGACCTCCACCCCGGCATGCTGGCGGACCAGGGGCAGATCGTACTCATCATCGCAGGCGACGGCGGCGACGATACGATCGACGCGTGGGTTCCTGAAACCAACGCCTGGAAGATCCGGCTGGGACACCCCGTTGAAATCCTCAGCAATCTCTTCACCGACCGCGAAGAATTCGTCGGCGCCGGCGAAATCTCCAGGTTCTACGGATACGCGGTACACGGCGGCGGCGTCCGTACCTTCGAGTTGGAAATCCGCATTCTGGAAACCCCGTTGCCGCTCAAATACGGCTCCACGGCGGATCTGCGGATTATCGTGGGCCGGCGAAGCATCCTCAAGACCCTGCTGAATATCGAAGACCGTGACGTGGTCCAGGCCAGTCGGGCTGCTCATTTTGGCCCGCACGGGCGAGACGTAACACAGAACCTTCCGACCGGCCGGACCGAACCCGATTCAGCGACCGCGACGACGGCCGGGGGCACCGCGTCGACTGATTCGGGCCGGGAACCGGCAACAGAACGGAATCCCTAACGTACACGACGAGGAGAAACATGTCGGAGCAGCCTTCGAAAACTGAGAAGTACGTCTATTTCTTCGGCGGCGGTAAGGCCGACGGCGACGGCCAACAGCGCAATCTGCTGGGCGGGAAAGGCGCAAATCTGGCTGAAATGTCTCTCATCGGAATTCCGGTTCCCGCCGGTTTCACCATCACCACGGACGTCTGCACCTACTATTACGGCCATGAAAGGAATTACCCGGAAACGCTCAAGAGCCAGGTCGTCGCAAATATCGGAAGGGTCGAGCAGGCGATGGGCGGGCGGTTCGGAGATCCGGCGAATCCGTTGCTCGTTTCCGTCCGGTCCGGCGCCCGCGTCTCCATGCCCGGAATGATGGAGACAGTACTCAACCTCGGGCTGAACGACGAGATTGCCGACGGGCTGATTGCAAAATCAGGTAACGAGCGTTTTGTCTGGGACGTCTACCGCCGTTTCATCCAGACATACGGCGACGTTGTGATGGGTATACAGCCCGAAGGCCGTGAACACGATCCGTTCGAAGTCGCGATCGACAGCGCAAAGGCCAGGCGGGGCATCGCGCTGGATACAGACCTGACGTCCGGCGATCTTCGCGAACTCGTCGACGTTTTCAAGGACATTGTCAGAAAACGCGCCGGCCGCTCCTTCCCCGAGAACCCTATGGAGCAGTTGTGGGGAAGCGTGAACGCCGTATTCG
This sequence comes from Gemmatimonadota bacterium, assembly GCA_028873695.1. Lineage (GTDB taxonomy): Bacteria > Latescibacterota > UBA2968 > UBA2968 > JAAXHE01. The sequence continues at coordinate 22,113 of JAPPNU010000007.1, forward strand.
ATTCGTGGAATGGCCACCGCGCGATCGTATACCGGAACATAAACGACATTCCCCACAACTGGGGAACCGCCGTCAACGTGCAATCCATGGTTTACGGCAATATGGGCGACGACTGTGCGACGGGGGTGGCGTTTACCCGCGACCCGTCCACCGGCGCGAAAAAGTTCTACGGCGAATACCTGGTCAACGCCCAGGGTGAAGACGTCGTGGCGGGGGTCCGCACGCCTGATTCGGTCGCAAAAATGAAGCGACAACTGCCGCACGCCTACAGTACCCTCGAAGAGATATATAAGAAACTGGAGTTGCATTATCGTGAGATGCAGGACATCGAGTTTACCGTCCAGGAGGGCGAACTCTGGATGCTGCAAACCCGGACGGGGAAGCGCACCGCGGCGTCTGCGCTGAAGATAGCGGTGGACATGGTGAAAGAGGGTCTGATTACCAGGGACGAAGCCATCGTCCGGATCGATCCGGCCCAGCTCGACCACCTCCTGCATCCCACCTTCGACCCGGACGCGCCGCGTAAAGTCCTGGCGACCGGCCTTCCCGCCTCGCCCGGTGCGGCGTCGGGCAGAGCGGTTTTCACGGCCGACGATGCCGAGACGATGGCCGAGGACGGCGAAGACGTCATCCTCGTCCGTCTCGAGACATCGCCCGAAGACATCGGCGGGATGCACGCCGCCAGGGGCATTCTGACTGCCCGCGGCGGCCAGACCAGTCACGCCGCCGTGGTGGCTCGCGGGATGGGCAAGTGCTGCGTGGCCGGCTGCGGAGCGATCACAATCGATTACAATAGCGATCTTTTCGAGGTCCACGGCACAACCGTCAAGGCGGGCGACTGGATCTCTCTCGACGGCTCTACGGGTGAAGTGATGCTGGGGCGCGTGCCCACTCTGAGTCCGAAGTTGTCCGGAAACTTCAATACCGTCATGAAATGGGCGGAAGAGATAAAACAACTGGATGTACGCACCAACGCGGATACGCCGCAGGATTCGGAAATTGCACGGAAGTTCGGCGCGCAGGGAATCGGCCTTTGCCGCACCGAACACATGTTCTTCGAAGGCGACCGCATTCTGGCGGTTCGGGAAATGATCCTCGCGGCGGATGAATCGGGAAGAAGAAAGGCCCTGGATAAGCTCCTTCCGATTCAGCGCGAAGACTTCGAAGGCATCTTCAGGGCCATGAAGGGGTTTCCCGTTACCATCCGGCTGCTGGACCCGCCACTGCACGAGTTTTTGCCCCACGAGCCCGAACAGCAGCGGGAAATGGCCCGGCAGATGGGGGTACCGCTCGGCACGATTCGCAAGAAAGTGGACAGCCTGCATGAATTCAACCCCATGCTGGGACATCGCGGCTGCCGTCTGGGCGTCACCTATCCGGAAATATACGAAATGCAGGCGCGCGCCATCTTTGAAGCGGCCTTGAACGTACGCAAGCGGCGGATTAAAGTCATTCCCGAGATCATGATCCCCCTCGTGGGCGCCGTCAAGGAGTTCACCGAACTCAGAAAGATCGTCGACCGCGTCGCCGGCGAGGTCCTGGGAGGAAGCAGGATTACAATCGACTATCTCGTCGGCACCATGGTCGAGGTCCCCCGCGCCGCCCTCGTGGCCGACGCCATTGCGGAATCCGCCGATTTCTTCAGTTTCGGCACGAATGACCTCACGCAGATGACCTTCGGTTTTTCGCGAGACGACGCCGGCAAATTCCTGCCGGCCTACGTCGAACTGGGCGTCCTCGAACAGGACCCCTTCCTGAGCCTGGACCGGGAAGGCGTGGGGCAACTCGTGATCATCGGGACCGAACGGGGGCGGTCGGCGCGCAGTACGCTGAAAGTGGGCATCTGCGGCGAACATGGCGGCGATCCTGACTCCGTGAAGTTCTGTCACGACGTCGGCCTCGACTACGTCTCCTGCTCGCCGTACAGGGTGCCCATCGCCCGTCTGGCCGCCGCCCAGGCCGCCATCGATTAACCCGGATCGAAAAAACAGCAATGCGGCGCCGCACAGGGCCTTCCGTTTATGCCGAGAATCATTGCCATTGCCAACCAGAAGGGCGGCGTTGGAAAGACCACTACGGCGGTGAACCTCTCCGCCTGCCTGGCGGCCGCGGAAAAGAAAACCCTTCTCGTCGACCTCGATCCGCAGTCGAACGCCACCAGCAGTTTCGGCGTAACATTGACGCGGGAGGAACCCTGCATCTACGAGGTTCTCGTTCAGGAACACTCGCTTTCCGACATCACCCGGGAAACCGAGATTCCCTATCTGAACGTGGCCCCTTCTCACGTGCGCCTCACAGGGGCGGAAGTCGAGATGGTGAGCCTTGGCGCCCGGGAACACCGGCTCAGGGTTGCGCTTGAGAAGGCCGGCGAAAACTACGAGTTCCTGCTGATCGATTGCCCGCCGTCCCTCGGGCTGCTCACCCTCAACGCGCTCACCGCCGCCGGCTCCGTCCTCATTCCGATACAGTGCGAATATTACGCGCTGGAGGGTGTTGGGAAGCTGTTGAACACCCTTCAACTGGTCCAGCGCCATCTGAATCCCCCGCTCAAAATCGAAGGCGTACTGCTCACGATGTTCGACACCCGGCTCAATCTCTCCAGGCAGGTCGTGGATGAAGCCCGTCACCACTTCGGCGACCGCGTATACAACACCGTCATCGGCCGCAACGTGAAACTCGGCGAAGCGCCAAGCTTTGGCAAGCCCATCATCCTGTACGACATTATGTCGCCTGGAGCCCGGAACTACATGAGCCTGGCTGGGGAGGTTATTAACCATGGCCAGGCGTAAGGCCCTCGGCAGGGGCCTCGGCGCCCTGATCCCCGGCGCTGATGAATCGACAACGGAACAGGACGCGGGATCTGCGGCAACGGGCGACAGCCACCCGGGGTCGGGGGTACTCGACATAGCAGTTGGAGACCTCCGGCCAAACACGCACCAGCCCCGGGAGGCATTCGATCCGGAAGCCGTCCGGGAACTGGCGGACTCGATCCGGGAAAAAGGGGTCATCCAGCCCGTGGTTGTTCGGCGCGACGGAACCGGATATCAGCTCATTGCGGGCGAACGGCGCCTCCGCGCCGCGATAGAGGCAGGTTTGGAGACCGTGCCCGCCATCCTGCTGGACGTGGGGTCCGACCAGGAGATGATGGAAATCTCGCTCATCGAGAACGTGCAGCGGGAAGACCTGAATCCGATTGAAGAAGCCAGGGCCTACCGGGGGCTGATGGAAACCTGCTTCCTGACCCAGGAAGAGGTGGCGCAGAAAGTCGGCAAGAACAGGTCCACCGTGACCAATACGCTGCGGCTTCTGCACCTGGCGGAGGAAGTCAGAAACGCCCTGCAGGAAAAAAAGATCTCCATGGGCCACGCGCGCGCGCTCCTGGGGCTGGAAGACGACCGGCTGCAGGCGAATTTCTGCAGCAGGATCATATCGGACGGCCTCTCCGTCAGACAGGTCGAAAACCTCGTCAGGGCGGGTCGAGAGGGACGCCGTGAACCCACCGTACGTCAGCCCCGTGGCAAGGACCCTCAGGTCCTGTCGCTCGAGGAAGACCTGCAGCGCCGGTTCGGCACAGGCGTGAATATCAACCGCCGGGGAAAAAAGGGAAAAATCGAAATCGAATTTTATACGGACGACGATCTGGAGCGCATCCTGGACCTCCTCAGGGAAACGTCTTACTGAGAAGTCGGACCGCCACCGTCCGTTCCGACCTGGGGCACGCCGCGCCGTGCCCCTTATGATTATGGACGTTCACGGGGCGAATCCGCGCCACACGAGGAGCCGGCGGCGGCATGCTCGGCAATTTTCTCCAAAAGATCAAACAGGGCCTCTCAAAAACCCGGGAGGGCCTGTCCGGAAAAATCAGCGAGGTCCTGCGGCGCAGTTCCGGACTGGATAAGGAAACCCTCGAGGAGATCGAAGAAATCCTGATCCGGGCCGACGTGGGCGTCAATGCGACGCTGCGGATCATCGACCGTCTCCGCGAGCGCCTGAAGGACGGGCCGGCGCCCGAACGGACGGAAGACTGGGTGCGGGCGCGGCTGTCGGACGAACTGCTCGAGATCCTCCGCGCCGCCCAACCCCCGGATCGCAAGCCTGTCTGCGCCAGACCCCACGTCATCCTGGTCGCCGGTGTCAACGGATCGGGCAAGACGACGACAATCGGCAAGCTGGCCTGCCGGTACGGCGCGCGGGGCAAGCGGGTACTCCTGGCCGCGTGCGACACCTTCAGGGCCGCCGCGATCGACCAGTTGTCGATCTGGTCCGAGCGTTCGGGCGCCGACATCGTTCGCCACCGGCCCGGTGCGGACGCCGCCTCCGTGGCCTTCGACGCAGTAGCCGCCGCCCGGTCCCGCGACGCGGACATCGTCATTATCGACACCGCCGGGCGTTTGCACACGAGTATCAACCTGATGGAGGAACTCAAGAAGATCCGGCGCGTCCTTGGGAAGTGCCAGCAGGGAGCGCCTCACGAAACCCTGCTGGTTCTGGACGCCACGACCGGACAGAACGCCGTTGCGCAGGCCCGGCAGTTTCACGCGGACGTCGGCGTTACCGGCCTCGTTCTGGCGAAATTGGACGGCACCGCAAAGGGCGGCGTTGTCGTTGCCATTGCCGACGAACTCGGCCTCCCCGTCAGCATGGTCGGCGTGGGAGAAGGCGAGGACGATCTGAGTGATTTCGATCCGGAGGCCTTCGTCACGGCATTGTTCGAAGGGAAATGAATCGGAAAGGCGGGCGCCGGCGTTTCATCCTTCTTCCTTCTTCCTTTTTCCTTCTAACCGTTACTTGATATGACCCACATCTATCTCGACAACCAGGCCACCACGCCCGTAGACCCGAGGGTGCTGGACGCTATGCTGCCCTTTTTCAAGGAGGATTTCGGCAACGCGGCCAGCCGTACCCACAGCTTCGGTTGGGTTGCCGAAGCCGCGGTGGACCGGGCCCGGGAACAGATCGCGGAACTGATCCACGCGGACGCGAGGGAGATCGTCTTTACCAGCGGCGCGACGGAGTCGGACAACCTGGCCATAAAGGGCGTGGCCGCCTTGCGCCGGGACAGGGGCGGGCACCTCATCACCCAGGCCACGGAACACCACGCCGTCCTCGATTCTTGTAAAGCCCTCCAACGGCGGGGTTTCGACGTGACGGTCCTTCCCGTAGACCGTTTTGGACAGATCGATCCCGCGGCGGTTTCGGAAGCGATACGAGAAGACACCCTCCTCGTTTCCATTATGGCGGCCAACAACGAAATCGGTACAATACAGCCGCTGGACGAAATCGGAGCTATCTGCAGGGAGCGCAACCTCCTCTTCCACTGCGACGCAGCCCAGGCCGTCGGCAAGCTGCCCATCGACGTGCAGGCCCTCGGCATCGACATGCTCTCGATCTCCGCCCACAAACTGTACGGACCCAAGGGCGTCGGCGCGCTCTACGTTCGCAGCCGGCCGCGGGTCCGCCTCGTCGCTGAAATCGACGGCGGCGGTCACGAACGCGGCATGCGGTCGGGAACGCTCAACGTGCCCGGCATCGTGGGTATGGGGGCGGCCTGCGAACTTGCGGGAGCGGAAATGGCCGCCGAAGGCGCCCGGCTCCGGGGGTTGCGCGAGCGCCTGAAAGCCCGTCTGTTCGACAACGTGGACGATATCCATCTCAACGGACATCCGGAGAAGCGCCTGGATGGCAACCTGAACGTGAGCTTCGAAGGCGTGGACGGCGAGAGCCTGATGGTGGGCCTGGAGGAAATCGCGCTTTCGTCCGGTTCCGCCTGCACGTCGGCCTCGCTGGAACCGTCTTACGTGCTGCGCGCGCTGGGGGTGTCGAACCGCCTTGCCGAGGGCAGTATCCGGTTCGGCATCGGCCGATTCAACACCGAAGCCGAAATCGACCGGGCGGCGGTTCGCGTCATCGAGGAGGTCGGGCGCCTGCGCGACATTTCGCCATACCCCGGCGCGAAGAGGCGGCACGATTAGATCGACGCCCAATTCGGATCCCGACAATCAAACAACCTTCAAGGAACGAACCCATGCAAATGCCACCCGGCATGCCGAAACCCCGCCCCATTCCCGACGTCGAGCACATCGTGGCCGTTTCCAGCGGCAAGGGAGGCGTGGGCAAAACCACCGTCAGCGTGAACCTCTCCGTCGCCCTGGCGCGCCACGGTCAGGCCGTCGGCCTGCTCGATGCCGACATCTACGGGCCGAACGTCCCGGTGATGCTGGGCGCGGCGGAGCAACCCCGTGCCATCGGCGGAAAGATCATCCCGCTCGAAAACCACGGCGTGAAACTGATGTCTCTCGGACTCATCGCCGGAGAAGACACCCCTGTGATCTGGCGCGGACCCATCGTGGGCAAGATGATCCAGCAATTCATGACGGACGTGGCCTGGGGCGCGCTGGATTTCCTCGTCGTCGATCTTCCGCCCGGAACCGGAGACGCGCAGCTCACGCTCGCCCAGACCGTTCCGCTGAGCGGCGCGGTGATCGTCACCACGCCGCAGGACGTGGCCCTGGAAGACGTCACGCGAAGCGTCGAAATGTTCCGCAAGGTGGACGTCCCCGTTCTGGGCGCCGTGGAAAACATGAGCGCCTTCATCTGTCCCTGCTGCGGCGAGTCCGCTGCGATCTTCGGAACCGGCGGCGGCGACCGGATCGCCCAGGCATTCAACGTCCCGCTGCTCGGTCAACTGCCCATTCTGCCCGCCATCCGCAAGGGCGGCGACGACGGGGATCCGATTGCGACAGGCGAATCCGGCGAGTCCCGGACGTTCCTCGACATCGCGCAGAAGATCATGGATGAGATCGACGCACACGAACAGCCCGGGCCAAAGATCACGATATCGTGAAGAAAGCATCTATATACCTCACTACGCGCGCCACCAATCGCCCATTGTTGCTAGAATTTCCGTTCTCGCCGTATATTTATGTACGGCAAGAATACATATGGACTTTCGTACGCGAATAATATATCTTTCCGAAAGTACTCAACGTACATTTGACACGTACTGTATTATTTGGAAGTGAGAGAATATTTCTCCACTGAGGCGGAGCAAAAAAATGGGAACTTTAGTCCTTGATTCTTTTACAGTCATCCCAACTTTTGTAAAAGCCCCAACTGCAAGAATTGAGGAAAAGGACACGACTGCATTAGATGATGACACTATGGTAGAAGATCCTGTGCAGAGGGCCGGGCAGGATTTACACGCGGTCGAAAAAACCGTGGATCATCATTTATTGATTATGTCTGAAATTGTTGAAACCTTTCAAGAAGATGGAACTGGTTTTTATGCTGAGATTTCTCGTTTAACCAGTACCGATGATTTAATCGCCAATCTTGAAGAAAGTGAACCAAAGTTATTTAACGGTCTGGAAGAAATTTGCAGAGAGCAGGAAATAATAGAACAAGACGTAGCACGCTCCCCTGACCCATATAATCGAAAGATCTTAGATGAGTACATCAAGGTCGCAGGCAAGTATAAGGAATACCTAAATCTCTTTCAGGATTATAAATGGAATCTTATGATATACCAAGCCAGACACGAACATTATGCGGGTGAAGATAAGGGTTCAACAAATGCAACAGACTCCAGAAAGCCTTCAAAGGACTCTGACACTACTTGAAATAGACTCTCTTCCAATTACTCTTGATCCACCAGGGAAGGCATTTACGAAATTTCGTGATCGTCTACCCGAACAAATGAAAGAGAATTTAGAGGAAGTAATTCAAGAGCTAAGCACCAATACGCTCAAACCCGGCCGTAAGTTTAAAAAGCTAAAAAACAAAGACGGTGATATGTTTGAAGTTCGGTTAAACCAACAATATAGATTTGTGTTTGAAATATATGCTCCCGGAAAAGGATTTTGTCTCGCCGTCGGGACGCATAAGCAGGTAGGAACCTAATATAGTTTGCAGATGAAAACGACGCCGAATCAACCGCCTCGAGGTCGCTCATCGTTAGATGGCCCTGAGGGATGACTCCCTTGGGGTGCTTTTATTAATAAGGGGCAAGATAGCCGAACGACAAGCCTGCAATTGAGGACTGTCTCGATTCTTTGCCCTTCCCTCAATTCGTGATACAATTCTGACAGAGCGTGAGCAGGAGTCCATCATCGAGGGCGTCACATAGGAAAGTTATCTACCCTTCTTCCTTCTTCCTTTTTCCTTCTCCCTTCTCCCTTCTTCCTTTTTCCTTCTTCCTTTTTCTCCGCGCATTAACTTTTGCCTTCCGTGCCGGAATTGGATACATTACCGGTAGGTGATTTCAATTACACTGCACCGGGAGGAATATAATGGGTACGTCATTTGAAACGCTGATGGAAAGCGTCAGGAGCGAGGTCCGGGGCATTTCGGCGGAAGAAGCCCGGCAGCGGATCGACAGCGTGCTGCTGCTGGACGTCCGGGAACGGGAGGAGTACGCCGGGGGTTATATCGAGGGCGCCGAAAACCTCTCCAGGGGATTCCTCGAACTGCGCATCGAGACCCTGTCGAATGACCGCTCAACCGCCATCATCGTCTACGGCGACGAAAACCAGGGGCCGCTGGCCGCGAGAGACCTGCAGGGCATGGGATATGAAAACGTCGACTACATCGAGGGCGGTTTCGACGCCTGGGTGGAGGCGGGTTACCCGGTTCAGCAGGACAGGGCGCTCAGCAAGGCCGAAGTTCACCGGTACTCCAGGCATCTCCTGGTCCCCGAAGTGGGCGAAAAGGGCCAGGGAAAGCTGCTCGACGCAAAGGTCCTGATGGTCGGCGCCGGCGGGCTCGGTTGCCCCGCGGCCTACTATCTTGCCGCGGCCGGTGTCGGCACCCTGGGCATCGTGGACGCGGACGTCGTGGACGTCACGAATCTTCAACGCCAGATCCTGCACGGCACATCCGACCTGGGGAGGCCGAAGGCCATCTCCGCAAGGGAAACCCTGCAGGACCTGAATCCGGGATGCAAGGTGGTCCCGTACGTCGAGTACCTGAATTCCGAAAACGTGATGGACGTCATCGCGGACTACGACATCGTCGTGAACGGATGCGACAACTTTCCCACACGCTATATGGTGAACGATGCCTGCGTATTCGCGCGCAAGCCCATCGTCGACGGCAGCATCTTCCGCTTCGAGGGGCAGGTGACCATCTATCCCTGCGACCTGGAGGGACCGTGCTACCGGTGTCTCTATCCCGAACCCCCGCCCGCCGAACTGGCGCCGTCCTGCGCCGACGCGGGGGTCCTGGGCGTGCTTCCGGGAACCGTGGGGTTAATCCAGGCGACCGAAGTCGTCAAACTGATTCTCGGCCAGGGTGATCCGCTTATCGGCAGACTGCTGATGTACGATGCGCTGGCCATGAGTTTCCGGACGTTCAAAATCCGTCGGGACCCCGGCTGTCCGGTGTGCGGCGACAATCCCGAGATTACCGAACTCATCGACTACGTCGCCTTCTGCAGCGGCGTGACGCAGCAGGAAGCCGCGGACGATTGACCATGAGTCGTATGTTTTCGTGGACGTAAAACCGAATATATGCAAGTTGAAAAAGGCGATTAAACCGCGGATTACCAGGATAAACCAGGTTACTGGACGTGAACTGAAAAAACGTCCTTCTGGACGACCTTTACGCCCCGTTTCGGGAGTCTTCGTCGCGTCGCCGCGTTGCTGTTTTCTTTAAATTGGGGTTGACGCCCCTGGACAGCCCACAAAAAGAAACGCGCCTTTGCAAAAAGGCGCGTTTCTTTTTTCTTCGGCCTCCTTCGTATCGAAGGGAGGCATCGCTTCTCTAGTACATCCCGCCGCCCGGAGGCGCTGGCGGAGGCTTTTCCTCTTCCGGAATGTCCGCCACCACGGCTTCGGTGGTCAGGAGCAGCCCGGCAATACTCGCCGCATTCTCCAGAGCCGTGCGCGCCACCTTCGTGGGATCCAGCAATCCGGCAGCAATCATGTCTTCGTAGTCCTCGGTATCGGCGTTAAATCCGAAACCGCCGTCGCCGGCGCTGACTTTCTGCACGACGATTGCGCCCTCGACACCGGCGTTGTCTGCAATCTGCCGGAGCGGCTCTTCAAGCGCCCGCCGCACGATTTCAACGCCGATTTTCTCGTCGCCGCGCGCATCCTTCCGCGCCCGATCCAGAGAGGCGATCGCACGGAGAAAGGCTACGCCGCCGCCAGGGACGATGCCCTCTTCCACGGCTGCCCGCGTCGCGTGCAGCGCGTCTTCCACGCGCGCCTTCTTCTCCTTCATTTCCGTCTCCGTCGCCGCGCCCACGTTGACCACGGCAACGCCGCCGGCCAGCTTGGCCAGGCGTTCCTGCAGCTTCTCACGGTCGTAGTCCGACGTCGTCTCATCGATCTGACGCCGGATCTGGCCCACGCGCCCCCGGATGTCCGCGGACTCGCCGCCGCCTTCAACGATCGTGGTGTTGTCCTTGTCAATGGTGACCCGCTTGGCCTGCCCCAGATCCGCGGTGGTCGCGTTCTCGAGCTTGAACCCCGCGTCCTCGGACAGCACGCGGCCGCCCGTGAGGATGGCGATGTCTTCCAGCATTGCCGTGCGGCGATCGCCGAAGCCCGGCGCCTTGACGCCTGCAACCTTCAGCGTGCCCCGGATTTTGTTGACAACCAGCGTGGCGAGGGCTTCGCCTTCGATATCTTCGGCGATAATCAGCAGCGGCTTGCCCGTCTGAGCCGTTTTTTCCAGGACCGGCAGCAGATCGCGCATCGCCGAAATCTTCTTGTCGTGGATCAGCAGATAGGCCTCTTCCAGCGTCGCTTCCATATTGTCCGGATCCGTCACGAAATGAGGCGACAGATATCCTCGATCGAACTGCATGCCTTCGACCACTTCCAGGCCGGTTTCGATGGATTTCGCCTCTTCAACGGTAATGACGCCGTCTTTGCCGACTTTTTCCATGGCCTCGGCAATCAGGTCCCCGATTGCCGTGTCGCTGTTGGCGGAAACCGTTGCGACCTGCGCGATCTCGGTGTGCCCGGCAACCGGCTTGCTGATATCCTGGATTCCCTTTACGACCGCGCCCACCGCCTTGTCGATGCCCCGCTTCAGATCCATGGGATTGGCGCCGGCGGTTACGTTCTTGAGTCCTTCACTGTAGATCGCCTGTGCCAGCACGGTTGCCGTCGTGGTACCGTCGCCCGCCACGTCGGACGTCTTGGAGGCGACTTCCTTCACCATCTGGGCGCCCATATTCTCGTAGGGATCTTCCAGTTCCACCTCTTTGGCCACGGTGACGCCGTCCTTGGTGACCGTGGGCGACCCGAACTTCTTGTCCAGCACGACGTTTCTGCCCTTCGGGCCCAGCGTTACCTTGACCGCCTCGGCCAATTGGTCCACGCCGCGTTTCAGCGCGTCTCTGGCCGCAACATCGAATTCAAGCTGCTTCGGCATATCGTCCTCCTTGACGTATTTTAAATGAACCGCCTCAGTCTTCAATTATCGCCAGGATATCGCTCTCGGACATAATGAGATGATCCTCGTCGTCCAGCCTGACCTCGGTGCCTGAATACTTGCCGTAGAGTACAACGTCGCCGGATGACACGGACGGCGCAATCCTCTTGCCGGAATCGTCCAGTTTGCCATCTCCGACGGCCACGACATCACCGCGCTGAGGCTTTTCCTTGGCCGTGTCAGGAATAATGATGCCACCCTTCACCTGTTCCTCTTCTTCCTGGGGCCTGACCAGCACACGATCTCCCAGCGGCTTCACCTTGACTGCCATGTCTCTAACCTCCTTGGAAATATTGAGACGGGACCGGCGTTGAATTCATCGATTATCAATGCCTGATTCCACTGTTAGCACTCTTATTGAGCGAGTGCTAACAACCGACAAATATATCAAACCGGCGTATTCTTGGCAAGGAAAATCTGTCTTTCAACGAAAATACCGGGTCCTGTCAGGAAGACCCGGCGTGTAATTTTCGGCGGATTCAGGGCAAGAGGCCCGTTGAAAGAGCCCATCCGGTCCAGGGGCGGTTCACTGCCGATTGTACAGCGCCTGGAACGCCGCCAGCAGTTCTCGCGATTTCTTCACGTGCGCGGGATCGGTGGTCTGTTTGCACTTCATCGCCGCAACGATCATCTGATGCAGCAGCGCCAGCTTCCTGGAATACGCCTTGCCGGCGGCCGGATCGTCGTTTGCAGGCGCCTTGATGCGCTGCGCAAGGAAATACTGCGCAACAATCTCCCGAATCTGATCCGCGTGCATTTCCTTGTTATTTACCCACCGGACGAGCTGGTTCGTGTTTTTGCCCGATTCGGCCGAAAGCAGTGTGATCTGGTTCATGGACTTCTCGATGGTCGTCAGGTTTTCCGCGATGGCCGCGAACCGGGCCTCGTCGCCATAGATCCCGCAGGGGATTTCGCAGTGCGCAAACGCGGACACGTGCAGAGCCAACAGAAACAACGGAAGTAGAACGAATGGAACCGAACGCCTCATGGCAAAGCTCCTTTGATGACAATTGTCGGGTATATGGCGCGAAACACGATGAATCCGTGTGATCTACACCGGGACCTCCTTCCTATGGAGTGGAAAATTCCGCCTTTTCCGCCTTTTGTTTTTGATTTTCCGTCTGCGAACCCATATATTAAATGCGAACACGAACGGTCGTTCGAAAATAAGGAATTCGCCCCCCTGCATCAAGAAAATTGCGGCGGCGCCGGCCACTCCGGAGGGTATCGAAATCGACTGCGAACGGGATGAATTGACGCCATGTCCATAACCCGCGACCGGGTTCTGGATTATATCCGAAGTGAATCGGAGCGCCCGCTCAAACCTCGCGAACTGAGCCGGGCTTTGCGGGTGGCCGAGAACGATTATCGGCGATTTCGACGCCTGCTCGTCCAGCTCGAACGGGAAGGCGCGATCGTCCGGCTGCGCAACAACCGGTTCGGCTCCCCGGAAAGGCGCAATCTCGCAGCGGGTCTTCTCAGCGTCAACCCCGACGGGTTCGGCTTCGTCCGGCGGGACGACGGGAAGCCGGACGTCTTCGTCGGTCCCGGGGGCTTGCGTGGCGCGTTGCACGGCGACCGCGTCGTGGTCCGGTTATCCCGCAGGCGCGGCGGCAAACCCGAGGGCGAGATAAGCCGTGTACTCGAACGCGGCGCCAGATCCATCGTGGGGATCTATCGCGCGGGAACCCGCTTCAGCTTTGTGGAACCGGACGATCCCCGGATTCCGCGGGATCTCCACGTCTCCTCCGAAGATGCCGGAGGCGCCCGCGACGGCCAACTGGTCGTTGCACGGCTGCGGCCGTGGCTCCCCGGACACGCCGATCCCCAAGGCGAGGTCGTCGAAGTTCTCGGGCAACCAGGCGACCCGGGCATCGACACCCTTTCCATCATCAAAGAGTACGACCTGCCCATCGAATTTCCTTCGCATGTACTCGCGGCCGCGGAGGCGTTTCCGGACCGGATTCCCCATGCAGAAACCCATGACCGGCTGGATTTGCGGGATCTACACTGCGTTACCATCGACCCTGAAGACGCCCGGGACCACGACGACGCCGTGTCTCTGGAAGATAGACCGGAAGGCGGATACCGGCTGGGCGTACACATAGCCGACGTGGACCACTACGTCAGGGAAGGCGGCCCGCTGGACCATGAAGCCATGGCGCGAGGGACCAGCGTCTACCTCGCGGACCGGGCGATTCCCATGCTGCCGGAGCGCCTCTCCGGAAACCTGTGCTCCCTGCTTCCCGATGAGGACCGGCTTGCGGTCAGCGTGCTGATCGATCTGGACGCGAACGGCCGGCCGATGGAATCCCGGATCGCGCCGTCCGTGGTCAGAAGCCGGGCACGGCTGTCATACCGGCAGGCCCAGCGGCTTCTCAATGGAAGCGGGTCGTCCCATCCTGCGCCGCACGCCGCCGTCTTGCGGAAGATGGACGTTCTGCGGAGGCGCATCGCCGGCCGGCGAATGAAGCGGGGCGCGATCGATTTCAATATAGCCGAACCGCGTATCGTCGTGGACGGCGCGGGCCGCGTCACCGAAATCCGCAAGAGCGAACGCCTCGACAGCCACCGGATAATCGAGGAGTTCATGCTGCTGGCCAACGAAACCGTAGCGCGCCGTCTTCGAGACCGGAATCTGCCGGTTCTCTACCGAATTCACGAAAAGCCGGACGCGCAGAAGCTCGCGGAATTCGCAGACACGGCCGCCGCCTTCGGGATGCGCTTTCCGCGGCGCGACCGGATCACGGCCGCCGATATTCAGAAGTTTCTGGCCGCGGTCGAAGGAAAACGCTTCGGTCAGGTGCTGAACGCCCGGTTGTTGCAGTCCATGAAGAAAGCCGTCTATTCCCCGGACAACGTCGGCCACTTCGGTCTCGCGTGCGACACCTACACCCACTTCACCTCCCCCATTCGACGATACCCCGACCTGATGGTCCACCGGCTTTTGAAAGAGGCCGCCGGGCTTACCGAAGAGCGAAAGAACGCGCTCCGGGAACGACTTCCGTTGTTGGGCGACGTCGTGACCGGCAGGGAAAGCGTGGCTCAGGAGGCGGAACGGGCGTCCGTCAAGGTCAAACAGATCCGCTTTCTGGAAGATCGCGTCGGCGATGCGTTCGACGCGGTTATCGTTGGCGTCCGGTCCATCGGATTCTTCGCGGAACTCAACGACTTCCTGATTGACGGACTGGTCAGGGTCAGTACGATCGGGGATGACTACTACGTGTATCACGAACGCGAAGGCGCCCTGATCGGACAGCGGTCCGGCAGGCGGTTCCGGCTGGGCGACCCCGTGGTGGTCCAGCTTGTACGGGCGGACAGGAGATTCCGCCGGCTCGATTTCCTGTTGATGGAAGGTGGTTCAAAGGCGGAACGGGGACGTAGCGACAGACGAAAAAACGGCAGACGCAGGCGACGCAGGGGTTGACCGACAGGGGGGCCGATGGACCGGAGTGTAAAACACTATTGCGGCATTTTCGGCATTTATGGCGACAGCGATGCGGCGAAACTGACCACGCTGGGCCTGCACGCCCTGCAGCACCGGGGTGAGGAGAGCAGCGGCATCGTTTCCGGTAACGATGAATACCTGTTTCGTCATACCGAAATGGGACAGGTTGCCGACGTATTCGCCGACGGGGCCGTTCTGGACCGGCTGCCGGGCCACCTGGCCATCGGGCACAATCGGTATTCCACGACCGGATCCGACACCCTCACCAACGCCCAGCCCTTTCTGGCGGAATGCAGGGACGCGTTTGTCGCCGTCGCGCACAACGGCAACCTCACCAATACGGCCGAACTCCGCAACGGGATGCAGGACGACGGCGCCATCTTCCAGACCACAACCGACAGCGAACTGATCCTGCACCTCGTCGCAAGATCCAGGGAAGAGAAGATGGCAGATCGAATTCTGGACGCGCTGCGGCGAATCGAGGGCGCGTATTCGCTCGCCCTTGCCACGGAAAACCAGTTGTTCGCGGCGCGCGATCCCTACGGATTCCGTCCGTTGTGCCTGGGACAGTTGGGCGACGCCTGGATCGTCGCTTCCGAATCATGCGCGCTCGACATCATCTCGGCACGCTATATTCGCGACGTCGAACCCGGCGAACTCATCATGATAGATTCGCACGGACTCCGCGCCTATACGACCGCGGAAGCCGATCGCCACGCGTTCTGCATTTTCGAGTACATCTACTTTTCTCGGCCCGACAGCATCATCTTCGGCGACAACGTGGACAAGACGCGGCGACGGCTCGGCAGGCAACTCGCCATTGAGCAGCCCGCCGCCGCGGACATCGTGATTGCCGTGCCGGACTCCAGCAATACCGCGGCGCTGGGTTACGCCAATCAGTCCGGCATCAAACACGAAATCGGCCTGATACGCAACCACTACGTCGGGCGCACGTTCATCACGCCCGGGCAGGACAGTCGATCGTCAAAAGTCCGCCTCAAATTCAACCCGGTCAGAGGCGTTCTGAACGGAAAACGCGTGGTTGTCGTGGAAGATTCGATTGTCCGGGGCACCACCCTGAAACACCTGGTACGAATGTTGCGTGAAGCGGGCGCCCGCCAGGTTCACGTGCGCGTGAGCTGCCCTCCCATTGTGGGTCCGTGCTTTTACGGAATAGACTTTCAGACCGAAAAGGAACTGATCGCCAGCGCCAAAACCGTGGAGCAAATCCGCGAACATCTCGGCGTGGACAGCCTCGGCTATCTCTCACTCGACGGCATGCTCGGCGTGGCCCCCAACTCCTCACTTCAGTATTGCACGGCCTGCTTTACGCAAGACTATCCGATTCCCATCGAAAACGAGACAGGCAAACTGCTCCTCGAAAAACGGGCGGGCAACCTTTTCTGATCCGAATCGTGAAAAGTCTGAACCCCCCTCCATACGGTCGCTCTTCCTGTCGGACATCCATCTTTCCGGATCTGACGCGTAGAATATGAAAACACGCACACTCCTCATTCTCCTCGGCTTCACGGGCATCGCGGGCTGCGCCGCGCCCGGAAAGGCCGTCGTTCCTCCCCCGCCCGAACCTCGCGGGACAGATTCCCGGGCGCTGGGTCATTTCATCGACGCCAAGAGGTTCAAGATTGCAGGTCGGATCGAGGAAGCCGTCGAGTCGCTGAGAGCGGCCATTGCCATCGATTCCACCGCTGCCACGCTGTACAATTCACTTGCTCACAATCTGATCGCGTTGAACCGCCTGGCCGAAGCGGGTGAGGCGGCGCGAAAGGCCGTTCGGCTTGAACCCCGATCCGCGGCCCATCGATGGCTGCTGTACGACACCCTGGTCGAAGGACAGCGCGATACCCTGCTGGCAACGGCTCAACTCGAGGCCATCACGCGTCTGAATCCCGCGGATTTCAGGGCATATACCCATCTTCTCCAGATCTACACGGCCGGACGCCAGCGCCAGGACGTTCTCCGAATCCTGGATCGGGCCGCGTCCGTGCCGACGCGGAACATCCGGTTCGATCTGTTGATCGCCGACGGCTATCGGCGGCTGAATCTGCCCGTCAGGGCGGCCGGCATCTATCGCCGTATCCTGCATCGCGATCCGGAACAGGCGCCGATCTGGAATCTCCTCGGCGACCTGACGCTTGCCGGGGGCGACACGCTGAAGGCCGCGACGATTTATCGTTCCGGCCTGGCGCACTTTCAACACCGCCTGAACAAGACCACGCTCACGCTCTGGAAGAAACTGATCGCGATTTACGACCGTGAAAACCATCTCGAAGCCCTGATTTCAGAGACGCCGCCGGATACGCTCTTTCTTGACCGGCTGTCAATCCACCTCCCGCAAAGCATTCCACGTTCCGGCGCAGAAAGCGGACTGAAGGAGCGCCGGTACGGACATACGGAAGCCGTCCTGGAACGCCTCATCGGCGTGTTTCCGGAACGACACGACCTGCTGGGGCGGAAGGCGTCGCTGCTACTCGACACGAATCGTCCGGGCGAGGCCCGAGACATCTTCCGCCGGGCGCTCTCCCTCGATCCCGATCCGATGTACCGCCTGGGCGTTGCCCATTCCTACCTGAACCAACGGGACTGGGACCCCGCCATCGGGATTCTAAATGGACTCTTCGGCGAGACGCCGGCCGATTCCGAACTCTACGCCCGGATCGCGTTCGAGCTTGGGCGCGCGTACGCGGTGAGCAATCGTACGGCACAGGCGAGAGACGTCTACAGCAAGGCGGTAAACGCCCGGCCGGAAGACCTTCGCTTTAGACTGGCGGTCGGCCGTACCTATCTGGCAGAGAAGAACTGGGAAGCCGCAATTCCCGAACTCGAAAGCCTTTTAAGCCGCCTCGAAGACGACCCGGAACTGCTGGAGGACGTACTCTACGACCTGGGTCACGGCTACGAGCGCGCAGGGCGGTTCGATAGCGCCGTCGCCGTATTCCAGCGCCTTCTGGCCAGGGCGCCCGACAACCATCAGGCACTGAACTATCTGGGTTACATGTTCGCGGAAAAAGGAGTTCGTCTGGGGGAAGCGGAGGCGTATATCGAACGGGCGTTGAAGGGCGACCCGGAAAACGGCGCGTACCTGGACAGCATGGGCTGGGTCTATTTCCAGCAACAGCGGTACCGGGAAGCGATGCAATTTCTCAAGCGCGCATTGAATGCCGAAGAAAGCAGGCTGAACAAGATAGAAAGGAAGTTCCGGACAGCCGGTCAGCTTGAAAACCTGTCGATCATTCTGGACCACGTCGGCGATGCCGCCCGGGCCCTGGGCAATGTCGACGAAGCCCTTGAACACTGGCGGCGCGCGGCCGAACTGGCGCCCGAAAACGAATCCATCCGGCGCAAGCTGCAGTCATTCCGCCCCAACAACGCCAGCGGACCCTGAAATGGCACGACAGCAGCGGTCCGGAACGCGGTCCATCGCGTGGAAACCTGCACTCTGTTTATTCCTTCTCGTGTTCTCCGGATGCGCCGCGTCCCTATCCCGCCTTTCGGAAATCCCTCCTCCATCGAGCCCCGCCGACCTGCTGCGCATTGTCTCCTCGAGGTCCGACGACCTTCTCGACCTTGAGGTCCGCGCCGGAATCGATATGCGCGTGGACGGCGTCAAACAGAACGGCGTTGTCGTACTCTTCCACCGGTCGCCGGACGCTCTGAAAATCGAGATGAAGGTGTTATTCAGCAGCGTCCTTTCGGCGCTTGCCCGCGGCGACTCTCTCGCGGTATTCCTCGCCAGAACCAACCACTATCTGGAAGGACCTTCGGAGGACGTGCTGCGCACCGTCACCGGAGTGGACCTCACGCCTTACGGCGCGCGAGAGGCGATATTGGGCCTCGTCAACCTTTCGCCGCTGAGTCTGCCGCGAATCGGCGAGTATGCGACCCACCGCGACAGTCTTGTCGTAGAGATTATCGAACCGCTGTGGACGCGCCGCCTTCGTTTCGACCCCCGCACCGCAGTCCTGCTCGAAGAACGCGTTTACTCCCCTCAGGGGGTATTGGTTTCCCGCCGGATGCTTTCTGATTACCAGCTTCAGAACGGCGTCGCCCTTCCGCGCCGGATGGAAATCGTCCAGGACAGCAACCGGATCCGGATTCAGGTCATCAGCCGGAAAGTCAATTCCGGCGTTCCGGAAGGCCGGTTTCAACTCAAAGTGCCTGGTGACGTCATCCGGGTTGAATGACGCCCGGATAGGGGTGGTCCACTTACCTCTACCGTCTTATCTTTTTCACTCCATCACCCGGAACAAAACACGTCTCTCGTCCCCCTGACCCGCGTTGTTCAGGTCCTTCAGTTCGACCGACAGGGCGTGTACCCCCGCCGGGACCCTGTCCAGTTCGATCTGAAGATAGGTGAAGTCATCCTCCCGGTCGCCTTCGTAACGAACGGTGACCGCGGTCTCTCCCGACTCGCTCTCGAACTTCCGGAACATGCTCGAAACCCTGTTTCGTTCGGCAGGAATGTATCTCACCTGAAATTCGACCGGCCCGTCCGCACCGACCGTCCCGATCCTCAGATGCACTTTCCCAACCGGTTCCGCCAGCGCCACGGCCTGGAATCTCCCGGGAGTCACCTCGGCTTCTTCCGGCTGCCCGATCCGATAGGTTATCTCGTATTTCGTCCGTCCGAAATCATCACGCGCGAGATTGTACGCCTCGAAATAGATGTAAACGGATTCCGACCTATAGAACGTGTGCAGCGGATTCGACACCACCCTAAGATCCTCCCGCCGCTCCGGGAATGGATCCTCGCTCTCGATGCCGGTTGCCACCAGCAGGTCGCTCATCGCCGCCGTGGAGTCTTCCGTTGCAAGCGCGAACGTGTTCCTGAACGTCCCAATGGACCGGGTCCGGCGGTCCTGCACCTCGGCGACGAGATGATACGACCCAGGTTCAATCATCAGGGTGGAATTCGACAGAAGGTACCGCCCCCTGACACTGTCCTCTCCCGCGTCCGCCAGCCGCCGGGTTTCGTACACGGCCCGTGAGACCTCGTTCCAGTCGCCGTCATACAGGAAGAGCCCGTCCTGCAGGTCGACGGCGCCCCCGCCCGACGTCCTCAACCTCTCCTTCGCAATCGCATAAGCCACCTCGAGGCGTATCCTGCCGGCATCCCGAAATGCCGCCACCTGGTACGGCATACTGTATTTCAGGTCGCGATAGGGGTCGACGAATCGCTGCGGCGTGCGTTTCAGGACCCATTCGCCCGAAGGAAAATAGAGAGAACTGACGTCAAAGTGCCACCCGTCCAGCCCGTTCCAGTTCCTGAACCGAAAGGAAAACCCTTCATACGCCCACAATTCCGTGTGCGCCTGAACGGTCTCTCCCCGTTGGCCGACCTCGGGGCGCGTCACTTTCCGGCTGAGCGGATCGCCGTACTTGATGTAGACCCGTCCCATTTCCGTACGCCACCCCGCAATTCCCCTCCGGGGCTTGCCGAACCGCAGATTGGCGTAGGCCACCCGGCGGTAGTGTTCCATTCTCCGCTCATTCCGCTCCGTCAGCAGCAGCGGGTCCTGTCTGCGCCAGAACCGTTCGCGTTCAGAGGAGTCCACCCACGCTCCCCCGCCCCCTTGCGCCTGAGCGTCCGCTGTTGTTACCCGCATCCGTTCCTCGTCGCCGGCGACGGTCTCCAGCGACTCGATGATGGAACGTTCCTCCAGGTCCATTCTCTCGAGCGCGCGGATGTAAAAGTCCCATGCCTTTTCCGGATATCCGCCGGTGTGGTAGCCCAATCCGACGAACAGCAGTGCGTCCTTGTCCGCCGGATACGCCTTCAGCAGCGAGTTGGCGACGCCGACCAGCGCCCGTCCCGCGGCCGCGGGAGCGGATTGCATGTCTTCCATATAGACCAGACCCAACTGGTAATAGGCGTCTTTAAACCCCGGATCGTACCGGATGCTCTGTCCGAGATTCCGGATCGCCAACTCGCGGTATTCCCTGGCGAAATGCCGCCATTCCAGCACCACGCCAAGGTCAGTTCCCTCCGTGTCGATCATGTTCCAATACTTCATATAGTCCTTTACATAGTAAACTCCGAGCCCGAAGGCCGCCCGAGCGTTTCGCTGGTCCCGCGCCAGGACTTGCTCATATTGTCTCTTCGCGTTCGACAGGAATCCCTGCGCCCACAGGAGATCGCCCAGAAGCACCCGATTTCCCCCGTTTTCCGGATCCAGACGGATTGCGCGCCGCAGGTATTTCTCCGCGTTGCTCCTGGCAGGGGGCGTGTTCTTCGACATATGCAGCCTGGCGATCTCCACGTGCGCGGGAACGTGATTCTCATCCAGCGCAAGCACGGCATTCAACGCGCGGAGACTCTCCTCGGTCGTAACCCGCCCCAGCCGCTCGACGGCTATCCGGAATCGATCTTCGGCCGTCGTCAGGTCGCTCTCGGACGCGAAAGCGCCGTTGCACCAGGCAATTGCGCCGACGACCAGGCAAGCTGTCCCACGTCTGATCTTCACGTCCAATCCTCGAGTATCCTGGTAATCCGCAGTTTAATCGACTTTATCAACTTGCATATATTCGAATTAACGTCCACAAAGACATACGAATCCCGGTTAATGTCATCGCTTGAAGATTTCGGCCACCCACACCTGGCCCCGCTCGCGCGCCACGGCAATGCCGATATGCGTCAGTCGCGGGTCGAGAATATTCCGCCTGTGCTCGGCGCTCAGCATCAGGTGCCAGTGCGCTTCCTCCAGCGAGGGCGCCGACGCCAGGTTTTCCAGCGCGACCTCAAATGGAATATTCAAACGTTCCAGGCGGCTCGTGAGGTTTCCGTACACGGGAGACCGGTGCGAGACGGAGCCGTATGCGAGCATGTCCTTCAGATGAGACGCCGCGGCATAGGCCAGTGCGTCGTCCCACTTCAATCTCGTGCGGCCCATCCGGCCGCGCGCCTGATTCACCAGGTCCGTCAGCCGACGACCCGCGGCCGCGTCGCCGGGATACAGCGCGACCTCGATCGAAGGCTTCACCAGGGGCTTCAGATTGCCGACCGTGAGACTACGGTCTTCCAGCACTTGAGCGTCGCCGTTTTCCAGTTTCCCCTGGATCTGCAGACGGTAGTGTCCCGGTACGCGAATCAGCAGGAATCCGGTAAACCGTCCCGCCTGGCGCCGGGTCGGCATATCCAGGACGTCGCCGTCCGGCAGCGCGAAAACCGCCATTGACAGCGATTTCACGACGTCGCCCACCGTTCCCTGGATGGACG
Organism: Gemmatimonadota bacterium; assembly: GCA_028873695.1. Lineage (GTDB taxonomy): Bacteria > Latescibacterota > UBA2968 > UBA2968 > JAAXHE01. The sequence continues at coordinate 44,237 of JAPPNU010000007.1, forward strand.
CTTCCATGCCGGGTGAGATTCGTTCCGGTACACGCTCCAGCCCGATCAGGTCGCGCCGGATCGAGCCGCGGTACCGGTAGGGCTCCACGAATTGCTTTGTGGCCGTACTGTCGGGGCGCACCTCGACGCGGTTGCCCTCCCTGTCCGTAACGACGTATCGATCCGGCGTCAGAAACTCGAGGCGTGTGCCCGATGTATCGGTCTGCACAATCCTGCCGTCCGGGAATTCCTCGATCACCGTCCCGTCTCCAAGCCGCGCAACGCGTACCCCGTCGGAACGCCGCACCGTTTCCGAACCGTCCGAATACACGGTGCGGCGCGATCGGTCCGCGAATACCTCCAATGTCTCGCCCAATGGGTGTTTCTGTACCTTTCGTCCGTCCGGAAACTGTTCAACCGTCGTGCCGTCGTTCATTCGCGTAAACTGACGCCCGTCCGCGAAGACCCGTATCCGGTGTCCCTCGGGCGTTATCGCCAGGACGCTTCCATCCGGATACCGCGTCTCTCGCGTCCCTCCGGGCGCCTCCACCTCCACCCTGCCGCCGGGATACAGCACATGCAGGGTCCCATCCGGGAATATCGTCCGCTCGACGCCGTCTGGATGCACCGTACGCGCGGTCCCGCTGGCAAACCGGTGCTCCCTCCTGCCATCCGGAAATATCGTCATCCGGTTCCCGGACGCATGCCGCCATTCCTGACGTCCGTCTCCGTACACCTGGTGCCGGTTGCCTTTGGCGTCTTCGAACGCCAGCCGGCCATCCGGATACGTCGTCCTTACGCCTCCCAGCGCATCTTCGAATTGGACCGAACCGTCCGGAAACCGCGTTTCCCGCGTCCGATTGGGAAACTGCATCACGATTCGCCCGTTCGTATACCGCCACCGCTGCCGTCCGTCCGGAAACGTCGTCCATACCCGGCCGTCATCGTAATGCCGTTTCCGCACGCCATCGCCGGGATACGATGCGTTTTTCGGTCTGAGCCAGACACCGGCCTGCACCCGGAAATGGTCGTCCGGCGGAAGGTACGTGCGTTCTCCCGCCCTGTACACGGACGCCCTGAACAGTTGGCGGTGCAGCGCTACCGCGTCTTCGAGCGACTCGCGGTCCGCGATGGGCGGTCCAAACGCGGGCGGAAGCGCGCCGTACCGATCGGGATGCATGATCAGGTAAAGGTATTGAAACGGCCCCGCCGCGTTCCCGGAAGTCCGCCGGATGACCTCGCCGTTCCCGAAGATCACCGCCGTAACCACCCCCCGCGGCGTCGTTCCGAGCGCAGCCTTGCCAAGGGCAATCCGGTAGACGCGGTCCTTCCATTCCAGCCGCAGGTTGCGCACCGCCATCACCGTATCGAACCGGACACGATACGACTTGAGCGGAACCATAATCAGGTCGCCCGGCAATGGCGCCGGAGCGTCGTCAACCGCCCACTTCAGGACGCCGCCATGCGCTCCGGCAACCACGCTGTCCGCCGCGTCACGGACGAGAGCGACGCGGCCCGTATCCGCTTCGGCCAGGTATCCGCCAGCCTCAGCTACGTAGTTCGCCAGCGTCCAATCCGCACGGTAGACGGCGTCGCCCGGCCGGCTCACCGCTCCCGATACGGTCACGGTTTCCCTGGGCGAACACGCGGCGAGGGTCAGCAGGAGGAGGATGGCAATGAAATTCAGGATATGGGGTTTCATGAATAATTCCGTAAGCGATCAGGTACTGGCAGGGGCGACCGGCCGGTCGCCCGTATACGTGCCGGGTCTGCACATCACCCAACCCGCAACGCCTGTCAATTTCTATAGACACAGGTCCTTCGATACCGGTTCAGAAAATCAGCCAATGGCTCCCAAGAAACGGTTAGACGGGAGACGTGAGCCGGGAGAAGAAGCCCTTGCCCGATCGGTTCCTCCTGTTTGCCCCGGCCTGAGTTGAAACATAACAGGCAGACCATGTCTACCCTCAACGTCTTACGTCTAACCGGTATTTCGCGAAAGAGGTTGCGGAATCTTACGAACCGGTTTAATTGTCGGGTAAGCGATCGTCACAAATTTGAATCGTCTCTTCTCCCAACTCGAGGAAACAACCCTGCCGGAAAGCCAGACACGCAGTCACGCTCCCTTCCACTTCGGCTTTGTGCTGGCGTCGCTGGCCGTTGCGCTGACGGTCGGATTCGGCTATGCCGCCGTTCTGGCCGTGCTGATCGGCTTCCAGTGGCACATGGGCGGCTGGTGGGTCGCCATGCTCCAGGCCCACGGCCACGCCCAACTCCTGGGCTGGATCGGCCTGTTCATCATCGGCGTAAGCCTCTATTTCCTGCCTCGTCTGGCCGGAACGCCCCTGCGCCATCCCCGTCTTCCCGCGTGGATCCTTGCCCTCCTCGTAACGGGTATCTTCCTCCGCGCGGTCTCGCAGCCGCTGCTGGCCGCCGGACTTGAAGCGCCGGTTCAGGTCGGCCTGCGATGGAGTCTGGGCGTCTCCGCGCTGATGGAAACCGCGGGCGTCTTCTGTTATATCTTCCTGCTGGTCGTTACCCTGCGCAGCGCAGCGCCGGACCGCCCCGCGCTGCAGACCGTTCGCATCTTCCTGGTGATCGCCGTTGCCGGATGGGGATTGTATTCACTGCTCGCGGCCACGCTCGCGCTGCAAGCGGTATTCGGCGACAACCCGCTTCTTCATATCGCCTGGAACCGGTTCGGCATTGAGTTATTCACGGGATTCGTCATCCTGCCCACGGCAATGGCGTATTCCGTCCGCACGTTTCCGCTCTACCTGCGCCTGCCCGCCGTCCGCTGGCCCGCCGCACGTTACGGACAGGTCTATCTCCTGGCGCTCATCCTGATCCACGCGCCCGTACTGGCGCAACTCGCGGGCGCGTCCTTCGCATCATCTCTTGCGCATCTCTCGCCCATAGGAAAGGTCCTGCGCGGCGGCATCCTCCTCCTGTTCATCTGGAAACTGGACGTCCTCTTCCGCCGGTATCCTCCGTGGACCGTACACCGGATCGGCGAACCCGGGCCCGACAGACGCCCCACGCGACCCGGCCTGCCGGACTATGGCGAATTCGGCCGGTTCGAACTGCTGCTCTATGCCGCGTACGTCTTCCTGGCGCTGGCCGCGGCGGTAGAACTGCTGGATGGCGCGCTCGTCCTCTTTCACATGGCGTCGCCATTCGATCCTGACGCATTGCGCCACACCCACCTTGCGGGGTTTATCACCCTCCTTCTGCTGGGCATGGCCCCGCGAATGGTTCCCGGCTTCCTTCACAAACGCAGCGTCGCCTTTCCGGGTCTGGTGGTCGCCACCTTCTTTGTCGCGACGGCCGCCGCGATTTGCCGCATCGCGCCGCTGCTCCTGGCGGAGATTCTGCACGGGATTCCCGGTCGTTTGACGGTCTCGATGACCGCATTCGGGATTTCCGGCGTACTCGGGTGGCTGGCGGCGGCGATGCTGGCATACAATCTCCTTCAGACCTGGCGCAGACCGGCCGCGGATACCGGCGGTCCCTGACAGACAGAAAAAACGCTCCCGGCGGCGGGAGCGTTTCGTTGGATTGGCTTCTCTCAGTTTCGTTCTGCAGCGGGGACCCGCGGCCTGCGTTGCCGTTCCTTGACCCGCTTGAGCTGTCGGACCATCTTGTCGATCGCGCCGCCAAGCGCGGGATGGACGACGTCCTGTTCGTCAGTGGCTTTCAGGATGTGATTGTGCACGCGGACCACGATTTCGACCCTGTACATCCGGTTCTCCCGCTCCAGTGTGATTCGCGTATCCAGTATCGGTTCATAAAACTGTTTCAGTTTTTCCGTTTCCTTTTCGATATACTCCCGCAAACGACCGGACACCTCGAAGTGTTTTCCCCTGATTTCAGTTTTCATCGCCACCTCCTTGCATATCAGCCCGTTGAAAAAGTCCATCCGGGCTACGGCCGGCCCTTGCGGTCGAGATACTGCGTTACGCTCCCTCGCCGAATCGCAGGATGGGACTCGGTCGCGCGCCTTGTCTTCGACCACAATGCCTCGGCCTCGCCTACAGAGCGACTTTCTCAACGGACTGCATGGTTGCACCGTCAACCGCCGACTTCAACTCGGGTTCCTGAACTTCCCGACACACCGCCGCGCTTTTCCATCCAGATTTCTGTCGCGATCGCGCACGGTCCAACGAGAAACAACGCATAGAACGGGGCATAAACCTGCTCGTGCAGGCGCAATACAGCTTCAACCACAGCCACGGACACTGCAACCCAGCACTGGCCGCGCTTTGTCTTCACCGTTGTCTTTGGATCCGTAATCATAAAAAAAATAAACAGTTGGTACATCGGACCGGTAATGGGCGCCACACCCGCCAGATACGCCTGTCCCGTGACAAGACTTCGTACGAAGCCCAGCGCCAGGAAACTCGCCACGTACGTCAGACAGATGTGCAGCCGGTTTACGCGCCAGACCGCCATCCAGCCAAACACCCAGATCACCAGCATGACCCAGACGGCGTTGCCCCACTGAACGCTCAGTCCCGCCGCCATTTCCGGCGCAAGGAAGAACATTGCGCTCACGCCGAGATTGGAGGGGTTCCAGAGATGCCGCCCGCGCCAGCGGATCACATACTTGGACAGAATCGAAACCGCGCTGCAAAGCGCATAGGGCCAGAGCCAGAGCGAACGGATCAGAATCCCCACGCTGATCCCGGTGATGTATCCGCTCACGAAATTCGGTTTGCGGCTCCCGTGCAACCAACCCAGCAGGGCCTCCACGCCAACCGCTACCGCGATGGCCAGGGCGGTCTTTGACAGGCCCTCGAGAATTCCATACGTAACCTGGCTGCCAACCAATATGCAGGTGATGAGCGCCGGCGGCAGGAAACGATGACCGTCAGCAGACCACCATGAACGAATCGAAGTCCGGCGTGCGGCCAGGTCCGTGTCCGTTGTCAACGCAACACCTCCGTTCGATGCGCCACCCGCGAACAAGTAAGTACAAAAACCCGTCGCGGGCAACCCAAAAAGCGGGGCGAGCGAAGCGGGCGGCTTTCGTCTTTCGCACGCATTTCGATTCCCCTATCTTTCGGCCATCGCCCGAGGCCAATCCGGCAGAGACCATGGATGGCATCAATGGGATCCGCCTGGTGTAGTCTTACACGCGTGCAGGTGCGATCCGGTTTCCTCCTGCATCTCCCAACCGCCCCTCAGACCTCTCTCCCCGGCCCTCTCTGCTAAAGGAAAGAGGGAGAAAGACCGGACGTCGCCCTGGCAGGCGCAGCGCGGTGAATGAACACCGCAATCGGATGCAAGACTTGACCTGAAAGGAACCTGAAATGCCGAAAGTCCTCTTGCTGGGCGGATTCCTGCCCGGGCAATCCCTCTGGAGCATTCAGCAGGGGTTCAAAAGCATCGGTTACGACGTCCTCTACCAACCCACCCGGGGGTGTATCGAGGCAAATCTCGAAGCGGATATCGCACTGGCAAAGGAAGAGGCCGACGTCATCCCTCGTCACGAAACGTGGGACCTGAAATACAGGGACACCGGCGCATTTCAGGAAGGTCTGTTCAGAACCATTATCGAACACGAACCGGAACTGCTCATCTGGTGGTTCAGCAAGGACGACCGGCCGCCCGGGCTGATCGCTGAACTGCGGGAACGGTTTCCCTGGTGCAAGACGGTAACCCACACGCAGGATGATCCGTGGGACCTTCTCCGTAGCCCGCAATTCACCCGGGAGTTCGAATTTGCCGCGACCTGCTGCAGGGAAAGTGTGGATGTCTACGCAAAACGCGGAATCAAGGCCATCGTGCTCTATCCGCCGCCGGCGATGGAGTTGCACCGTTTCGCCAGACCGGCGCGGCACGAGGAATGTGACTTCTCCGTCACCGTCATGTCGCTGTACACGAAAGAGGGCGGCAGCCCGGAAGAGTACCTGGAATCAGAAGACCTGGTCAAACGGATCACACACACCATCCCCTTCCCCGGGCAGCGCGCGCTGAGACAGGAAGTGGTCGCCGCGCTCAAAGACCTGGGAAGGGTCCACGTATACGGGGGGCTGGGCTTCGGCACGTTCCAGGACCTGCCCAGATATTCCTACCGCGGCTTTCGGAGCTACATGGAGCTTCCGGGCGTGTACAGGGCGTCCCGGATCAATGTAAACCAGCACAATTCGCCCGACGCGAACGGTTACCTGAATCAGCGAGATACCGCAATCACCGGCAGCGGCGGATTCATGCTGACCGATTACGTGGCGGGCATCGAGGAAATCTTCGACGTCGGCACGGAAATTGACACGTGGACAGACCTGGAGGAACTCCGGAAGAAAGCGCGATGGTGGCTGGAACACGAGACCCAGCGGATAAGGGCCGCTGCGCGCGCGCAGGACCGGATCCTCAAGGAATATGGCAACGCTGCCTACGCACGAAAACTTATGGAGTTTGTCAAAACGTAGAGATCGCTTTCAACTCCCGTCCAGCGGATTCCCGTAAAAAAAACGCCCGCGGACGCGATGGTCCGGGGCGTTTGTCGTTCCGCGGGCATCCGATCTGGTGTCCTATCCCGGCACGGATTCGCCCAGTATACGCAACGCGTTCCGATAGGTTATCTTGTCGTAAGCGTCTTTTGGCAACGACAGCCCCTGGAAGAAATCCATCAGCGCCGTGTCGAAATAGTCCCTCCCCCACAGCAGCTTGTCCTGAAACTCGATGAGGAATTTCGTTCCGATTCCCGGGTCGCGCTTGAGCGCGTTCAGCGCGGAGCCAGCGGACAGGTCCGCCCACAGGTTGTCGTACCGGCGCATCAGATCCCACAGTTTTCCGCCCGGAAGTACCGGCGCACTCGGATACGACTGTTTGTCATGGAGATCGTCTCCCGAGATATGCGCCCAGAATCCCGGCGCATGGCCGATAAAGGTCGTTTCCGGGCAGGCCGCGATCGCACGCTCGAACGCCTCGATGCTCCCGCCGTACCAATAGTTCGGTCTGGGATAGTTTCCCCGGCCGTGGTTGATGGGATAGTCGAGGTGGATTGTAATGGGCAGCTTCATTTCAGCGCACGCATTGTAAAGCTGAATCGCATCCGGGTCGTCGAACAGGACGCGCACTTTCATCTCGCTGGCAACCTGGATGCCGTGAATCTCATGCGCCGCACGCAGGCGGTCGGCGGCGTCGGGCCTCTTGGGGTGCGGGAAATAGCCCAGTACGAACCGGTCGCGCGCCTCTCTTCCCACCTGAAGCACGTCTTCCAGCGGAATGCCCACCCCGCCCGGGGGCAATACCTTGTGGTACGACGGATCGTATTCGTCCTCCGGCACCTCCCACGTAAACAGCCACATCCTGTCAATACCCTGTTCATCCATATTGTTCAGAATCCGCTTTGCATCGAAGCCGTGCCAGTTCGGATGGTTATGTGCGTCAATCAGCATTTCGAGTCACCTCCGGAAAAGAATCTCACACGTAAACGCGAGGAAAACAGAAGACACATTGGCAGGGCGCCCACAAGGGACGCCCCTACACGGTAAGGGGCACATAATCAGCTTTGCGGTCGGATGTACGATTGAAATTGCAGGGGCGTCCCTTGTGGGCGCCCGGTTTTTCGCCTTTGCCTTTTCTGACCACTGACACCTGGCCACCGACCGCTGCCTTTCTCTGCTCTTGACTTTTGCGGAACAAACAATCGACTTGACAAATCAGCCGAACCGGGTAATATGGATTCCACACCTGGAAAACCGGGCCTTGCGTTCACACAACCGCCACAATCACTCCATCGAAAGGGATGGTATGGCCACACGATCCAACGGCCGACGGGTGAATCTTGCCATTGTCGGCTGCGGCGGCATTGCCGGCGCGCATCTGAGGGGTTACGAAGAACTCATGGAAAAAAACGAACGGCGCTTCCGCATCGTCGCAACCGTAGACGACGTTCCGGAACGTGCTTCAGCCATGGCAGAACGTATTGAAAGCCATACCGGCCAGCGCGTGAACGCCTACCGGACCGTGGAGGAATTGCTCAACGGCGAGAAGCATCTGGACGGCGCCGATATCTGCGGGCCTCATGGGCTCCACCACGTGCTGGCCTGCGAACTCCTTTCCGGCGGCGTGAATATCATCTGCGAAAAACCCATCGGAATCACCGTGAAGGCCACGAAGAAGATAATCGCCGCCGCGAAGAAACACAAACGCATTGCAGCAACGGCCGAACAGTGCCGCCGAAGCGTTGGGCAGCGCGCGATCCACTGGGCGTTCAACGCGGGGGACCTGATGGGAAGACCGCGTTTCTGGCTGGCCGCGAGCGCGTCGTGGCAGGATCCGAAGCGTATCCCGGCCTGGCACTGGCGGGTTGACCGCAACCTCGGCGGGTGCGGCATGGTGATGGACAGCGGCGCCCACTGGGTGGACACGATGCGCTACTGGTTCGGTGAAGTACACAGCGTGTACGCGCGCGTGGAGCAGGTTGAAAAACGCCCGCACAGGAAGGGAGGAAGAATCGTCAACGACACGCGGGAAGACTTCTGGACCAGCATATTCAACTTCAGGAGCGGATTGATCGGAACCTGGTCCTGGACCAACAGCGCGCCCGGAAAGGGCTTCCTGCAACTCAGCCTGACGGGCAGCAAGGGCACGATCGTGGAGTACGATATCTTCCATCCGGCGGCGGGCGCGCTGCGCGGCGAGTGCCAACTCCTGGACGGCGTTACCTACAGCATGGAACGGGTTGTGGATATGTTCAGGAAGAGTCTGGGCAAAGAAGAAAACGAACGCCTGTTTCCCTACGGCATCACCGGCGGCATGCCCCTGGAACTCTGGGACTTCATTGACGCGATCAGCACCGGACGCAACGTGGAGATTGACGCGGAGGAAGGCCTGCGCAGCAAGGCGGTGAGCGAAGCGCTGTACGAATCGGGCAAATCAGGCGAGGTTGTCAGGGTCAGCGACGTGATTAAAGGGAAAGTGAACGCCTACCAGCGCGACATCGACGCATACTGGAAACTGTGAGGCGCCTGCGATCCGCAACACGGTCGGCCCGACGCAGCGGGAGGGGATGAACCGGCGGGATAAGGACGGAACGTTGCGGGGACACCAGTGTTCTGTCCCGGAAATAAGTTGCCTGAATTCGACCGCCGAGTCGCCCGGCTCGCATCCTTCGACAAGCTCAGGAACCAGCGCCCGAGCGCAGGCGACCTGCGTATGGTCGGCGAGCGAGGGCACTTCGACAAGCCGTTTCGACAAGCTCAACGCAAGCAGCGCAAGCAACGTAGCGAGACGGGATGAATCGTCGGTCGATTGGTGAGGAATTTTTGGGACAGGACACTAGGAGCGCTGAAGCGCCGCCCGCTCGGACGAAAAGGTCCTGAGCAAGTGATCGGTATCCTGTTGAAAGCGCTCCAGCGGCTCCCGGATCTGGTGCTGAAACTCCTCGCTCGTCGCCTGGTAGTATTCCTGGGCGGCGCCCCGAAGCACCTTGGCGTGATGCTGCATTGTCCTGTGGTCGTCCTGAAAGTGCTCGAAGCGATGGTGGACCGCCCTCATGAGACGCCCGGCGTACGTGTCCATGTTTTTTCGGTAGGCCGCGCGATAGCCATTCCTGAAATGTTCCAGGTGCTCCAACGCCTCGTCAAGGAACGTCTTCACCTCGTCCACCTGCAACGCGCGCTGCGTGGTGAGTATCAGGTGGTGGCCCTGCACGGCCAGGCGCACCGCATCCGACAAGCTGCCGGGATGCTTGAGGAGCACCTGCAGCATGAACTTCCAGTATTGCCAGCGGTAATTCCTGTTACGAATGCCCTGCCGCCAGACCGACCGGAATACCGCCCTGACTTCCTGCATTCGGATTGGCATGCTGCTGATGGGATGGCGTTTCCGGTGATTCAGAAACGTGAGACACCGTTCGAAAAAGACCTCGGGACTGTTCAGGGTCTCGACCGTCTTCCGGTGCCGCTCCAGCAACGTGTCCGGTTCGATCAGGGGGACGTAGCTCAGTTCGCGACTGAATATGCCCGAATCACCGGTGTACTTGGCGCCCTCCACCAGCCGCCCCTGGCGGCTGAACCGCTTGTAATCGGGGGTGTCCCGCAATACGCCAAGGATGCCTACCATGGCCACGGGAATGCCCGCTTCGCGGATGAAGGCGATCGTCCGATCGGCGATATCGTCCGGGTCGGTGTCCAATCCGATAATGAATCCCGCCTGTACTTCGAAGCCGGTTTTCTGGAGAATCGTGACTTTGTCCAGCAGAGGTGTATTTCCCTGCAGGTTTTTCTGTGCGCCCATGAACTTCAGGCTTTCCGCTACAGGTGACTCGATTCCGGCGAATACCTTGTCGAACCCCGCGTTGTACATAGCCTCGAGCAATTCCGGATCGTCGCTGACCCGGATGCTGGCCTGCGTGTGAAACTGAAACGGATAGCCGCGTTCCTGCTGCCACGGAACGACCTCATCTTCCAGGGCGTGCCTTATTTCATCCCGGTTACCTACGAAATTATCGTCTACAGCCATCACGGCGCCCCGCCAGCCGGAATCGTACAGCGCGTCCAGTTCCTGTACCATTCTGCTTTTGCTCTTCAGTCGCGTTGTCTTTCCGTAGAGCGACGGAATATTGCAGAACGTGCAACTCTCGGGACACCCGCGCGTGACCTGGATGACCATATTGCTGTAATCGTTAAAGTCGATAAGGGACCAGTGCGGCAGCGGGGTAACGGCGAGATCCTGAAACTTGCCGCGGCGGTCCACGTATTCGCGTTCGACCTTTCCTGATGACGCGGCGAGCCGGTTTACGATATCCATAAAACCGTTCTCGGCCTCACCCAGATAGAATACCCCGTCCCCCTCGATCTCTTCGTAATACTGGGTGGGCAGCGGACCTCCGTTCAGCACCGGAACGCCGATCCGGTTGCAGCGCGCCATCACGTCTTCCAATGACTGCCAGTGAATGATCATTGACGACGTGATCACGATATCCGCCCACTCAAGGTCCTCGTCGATCAGCGGATGGGCGTTCATATCGACCATTCGCAGGTCGTATGAATCCGGCATCATCCCTGCAATGGTCAGCAACCCCAGCGGAGGAAATGCGACCTTCTTGTCGATCATTTTCAAGGCTTCGTCAAAACTCCAGAACGTAACCGGATTCCGGGGACTGACCAGCAACGCATTCGGCATGTACTGAACCTTTCCGGGTCTACACAAAAAGGCCGCCCCTTCGGGAACGGCCGCCCAACCTCCGCAGATCGTCTGCCTACCCTTACAGGCTGAAATATCCAGACGCCCGATCGGTGCAGGCATCGAACGTTTGTCATGATAAATATAACGGTTTTTCGATTTCACGCCACAGTAAAGTTGACATGCGCCGTGCCCCCGCGACAGGTCGATCAGGTTCCCGGCGGTTCACCGTGCGGTCTTCCGTACGCACGTCCAGAATACCCTTGACAGAACGTCTGCAATCGCTTTAACATATTCGGAATCCGTCAACACAGTTCACATATGAAAGGGATATACCTTGTCCCTGAGCGAAGAGGATCTCTGGTATTTCAATCACACCGGCTTCTACCGTGTCCCTGAACGCCTGCCGGTTGACCTCGTCGATCGGCTGAATGCCGCAACCGACAGGCAGATCAGCGGGATGATCGAGCCGGTCGTCTGGGAGAATACCGGCTCTCGCAGGCCTGATGACGTGCGGCGGCTCTCGAAGATTCTCTCCAGGGACCGCACGTACGTCGAGGCGGCGTCACATCCCGTCGTATTGGAGCCTCTGAAATCCATCCTCGGACCCAATATCGAATTGCTCACGAACAAGCACAATCACATTATGGTCAGGCCCCCCGGGTCCGAGCACGTTTACTGGCACAGCGGAGAAGAGCCCTACCATCCCACGCTGATCACCGCCCTCGTCTACCTCGAGGAATCCACGCTGGAGAACGGCTGCATCCGCATCGTTCCCGGCAGTCACCGGCGTCCCTTCCAGCGCCGGCGGCGTCCCGGCGGCGCATTCGAGGAAAGCGACCTCTTCCATAAGTCCCTGCCGGTCCCGATGCCACGGGGAGGCGTGCTGCTCTTCAACGACTGCTGTTTCCACGGCGCTGGCGTCAACGGCGCCGAGACGTCGCGCAGAAGCATGACCCTGGCCTACCAGGCGCACGACCCGCACGACGTCATGAAGGACGACCCGGAGAAGATACTCGCCGCCGGGGAACGTATCTACATCGGTCACCCCCATCCCTTCCCCCAACTCCCTTGACGGACGTCTTGCCCATGTCCCTCTCACCGGAACAGGTACACCTGTTTCGCCACAACGGCTTCCTGAAGCTTCCGGATCGTCTTTCAGGAGATACCGTCGACAGGCTCCGGCGTGCCGTGCTCGAGGACGTCCGGGCGGAGGTCGAACCCGTGGTGAGGAACGCGGACGGACGGGTGGTCAGGATCTCGAGCCTGGTCGACCGGGATCCGGTTTTCCTCGAAACGGCATCCAGCGCCATCGTGCTGGACCCCCTGGAATGCCTGATGGGGCCCAATATCGAACTGGTCACGAACCGGCACAACCATGCAACCCTGAACACGTCCGCGGAGACCGGGCCGGACGGGTTCCACCGCGACGTCAGGCAATGGTCCCGGACAATCTTCACGGTCATCTTCTATCTGCAGGAAACGACGGCAGAGAACGGCGCCACGCTTCTCGTACCCGGTTCTCACCATTTTCCCGGCGTCGAAGGGCGCCTGTACGGGCACGACTGGACCCGGTCGCTACTGGACCAGGCGCTGGTTGCGCCCATGCCGGAAGGTGGAATGCTGGTGATCGACAGCCTGCTCATGCACGGTATCGGCGAGAACCGAACGGACCGCACCCGCATGAGCATGACCGTCGGGTACCACAGCGTCGACGAACTTTCCGACGTCCCAAACCCCAAACGAATTCTGGTTCGCGGCACACCGGTCTACGAAGGGAACGACAACCGAAGCAACTGACGGGACGGGCTTCTTCACGAGGAACCTGAGGGAGAAGACATGGACGGTATCCATGACATGGGCGGGATGCACGGATTCGGTCCGATTGTACGCGAAGAAAACGAACCCCTCTTCCACCACGGGTGGGAAAGGCGGGTGCTGGGCATGGCCGTTGCGATACCCGTGCCGGTCCCCGGAGGTTCGCGCAACAACATAGAGAACATGGATCCTGCCCATTACCTGTCCTCCACCTACTACGAAAAGTGGCTGCATTCCAGGATCAAGGGACTGATCGACGCCGGAGCGATGACGGCCGATGAGCTGGAAACGAGAATGGCGCTGTTCCGGGAGAAGCCCGACGCCGAGACCCCTGTCCACCCCGACCCGGACGGCGTCCGGGCGGAAATCTCGAGCCGGAGAACCGATTCGTCCGCGCCGTTGCGCGTGGACGTCCGGCCGCAATTTCATAAGGGCGACCAGGTACGCGCGAGAAACATTCACCCCGAAGGACACACGCGGCTTCCGCGGTACGTTCGGGGGAAAACCGGTACGATCTCGCGCTTCTATGGCATTCACAACCTCCAGGACGCCGAGTTGCCCGCGGGGTGCGTGCGCCGCGAACAGCCGCTGTATGCCGTACGCTTCGAATCGCGGGAATTGTGGGGGGAGTCGGCGGAAGCGCAGGACGCAGTCTATCTGGACATGTGGGAAGGCTATCTGGCGCCCGCACAGCCGGATTTCGAATAGAGAGGATCCGCACACATGAGCAGACAGGAAGAATCGGCCCGGCACGAGTCCGACGCGGCGTTGCGCACCCGGGCGCTGGAATCGCTCCTGGTTGAAAAGGGATTACTGGCGACCGGCACGGTAGACAGGGTCGTGGAAAAGTACGAGCAGGACGTGGGACCGCTCAACGGCGCCAGGGTCGTTGCCCGCGCCTGGTCGGACCCCGACTACAAGCGCAGGCTGCTGGAGAACGGTACCGCGGCGATCGCCGAACTGGGTTTCGTCGGAACGGAAGGCGCCGAGATCGTTGTCCTCGAAAACACGTCGACGGTCCACAACGTCGTCGTCTGCACGCTCTGTTCGTGTTATCCGTGGCCGGTGCTCGGCCTGCCTCCCGGCTGGTACAAATCCTTCGCGTACCGCTCGCGACTCGTCCGTGAACCACGGGCCGTGCTCGGGGAGTTCGACCTGCATCTGCCCGATTCGGTCGAAGTCCGCGTCTGGGACAGCAATTCGGATCTCCGGTATATGGTCCTGCCGGAGCGGCCCGCGGGCACTGAAGACCTTGCGGAAGAGGCGCTTGTCCCGCTGGTCACGCGCGACGCGATGATCGGCGTGGCCAGGATCGATTCCCCGTCGGCGTGAGGCGGATATGACTCGTCGAATCGACAGGAGAATCGCCGACGCAAAAACGACAGTCGCGCTTCCCCGCCGGAACGGCGAACTCGTATTCGAGGCCCCATGGGAAGCCCGCGCCTTCGGTCTGGCGGTGGCGCTGTGCGAGAAGGGCGTCTACGAATGGCGCGAATTCAGCGCGGCGCTGGCTTCACGGATCGCCGCAGCCGAAAAAGAAAACGACCCATCGGGTTACTATGCGCGATGGGTGGCATCCCTCGAAGAATTGGCTGTCGAAAAGGGCCTTGTCGCCCGCGGACAACTGAGGGCAAGGACCCTGAAACTCGCCTCGGACCCGCACGAGGATCACGACCGCGTGTAAGAAGCTGTCGTAAAACTCCCGGCGGTCTTCGCGCGGCTGCCTTCCTGCCGTCGCAGACCCCGGTGGCAACGTCTATCGGCCCTGTACGATCCGTCAATCAGGCACCGAGGTCAATCCGACGGCCCTTCCGGGCAGACGCGTAGATGGCCTCCAGCAAGGCCACCGTACGGCGTCCTTCCCTTCCGTCAACCCGGAGCGGCGTCTTTCTCTCCACCGCGCTGACCACGTCCTGCACGATATTCCTGAGCGGGTTCTCCACCGAAGCCAGACGTTCCTCCAACCCCTCGCCGAAGACCTGAATATTGCCCGCGAGTACGTCGGGGATCAGCACGCCGCCGGTTGTTCCGTGGACTTCGGCGCTGAAGTACGGACTTGCCGGGAACGTCGTCGTTCCCACAATCGTACCCTTCGCGCCGCTCTCGAAATTCACGATTGCAAGCCCTATATCCTCGGTCTCGATTTCGTGGTTCATGATGGCCATTTCGCCGTAGACCGAAACAGCGTCACCCATGAACCAGCACAGCACGTCCAGCAGATGGGCGCCCTGGTTGGCCAGCGACCCGCCGCCGTCCATCTTCCACGTGCCGCGCCAGCCGCCGCTTGCCTCGAAGTAGGACTGGGCTCTGAACCACTTGAATCTGACTTCGCCCAGAATGGGTTTCCCGAGCCAGCCCTGCCGAAGCGCTTCGGCCACGCGCCAGGTGTTGTCGACGTACCGGCTGACGTAATCCACGCCGCAAAGTACACCCGCCTTGTCGCATTCCGCGATAAGGCGGTCGCACGCTTCGGTAGACACGTCCATGGGCTTGGTCGTTATCACGTGCTTTCCCGCGCGCGCGGCCTGAATTCCCACCTCGGCATGGGTCCCGCTGGGCGTCATCACCATCACCACGTCCACGTCATCACGACGCAACGCCTCGTCCAGCTCCGTTGTCCCTTCCACGTCCAGTTCCGAACGCACCTCCCCGAGGCGGGTCTCGTCCAGATCCACGACCAGCTTCAATTCAGCGCCGTCGGTTTCCTGTATCATCCTGGACCGGTTGCGTCCCATGCCCAGGCCAACCACCGCGAATCCAACCATACAGATCCCTCCATCAGGTAACGTCTTCGTACTCCCTGTCCGGACTCCCCGAACGAACACCCCATCCGCCCGAAACTTCCACGGCTCGGATCCGGTTTCAATCCGCTGTTTTTCTCACGTCCTCACGGGTTCAGCCGAACAACTCCCGGACCCGGTCCAGTGATTCGGGAGAGAGCGTCTTTCCGGCGGCTCTGACGATATCGTGGAGTTGCGCGGGCGTCTTCGCCCCGGGAATGACCGAGGAAACCGCGGGATTCGAGAGCACGAACCGCAGCGCCGCGTCGACCATCGAATCCGCCTCCTCCAGCAGAAAGTCAAGCTTCCCGACCTGCGCTGCCGTCTCTCTCACCCTGTCGGGCGTGTACCTGAGACTTCGCAGGTCGTCTGAGGGAAACGCGGTATTCTCGTTGTACTTCCCCGTCAGCCAGCCCGAAGCCAGCGGCACGCGCGCGATCATCCCCACCCCGTTTTCCAGGGCCGCCGGGAACAGGGCGTCCCCCTCCTTCTGCTGAAGCATGTTGTATACCAGTTGAATCGCTTCGGCGCCGCCCTCCATGGCGCGCAGCCCCTCCTCCACGACCACGTCGGAGGTATCCACCGGACTGATCGATACGCCCCAGGCGCGAATCTTCCCCGAACCCTTGAGGTCCCTCATCAGCCCGAACAGCGCGTCGGTCATCTCTTCCAGAGGGGGGCCGTGCAGCAGGTAGAGATCGACGCAGTCCCGCTCCAGGCGCGTCAGGCTCGCGTCCAGCGCGCCCAGAATATACGGCTCCGAAAAGTCCTGTCCCGGCGCCGCGAGGCTCATCCCCACTTTGGTGCAGATCACGGCGTCGTTCTTGTTTTCGTGCAATCCCAGGCCGACCAGTACTTCGCTCTTCCCCCGGCCATACGCATCCGCTGTATCGTAGAACGTCACCCCGTGCGCCCAGGACGCACGGACGGTTTCGATTGATGCCATCACGTCCACTCCGGACCAGCCCGTCGGGCTGCCCCCTCTGAATGACGCGCCGCCGATGGGCCAGCAACCCAGACCCACCTCGGAGACCTGAATTCCCGTTCTCCCGAGTTCCCGGAATCTCATCCTGCCCTCCACTTGCGAATCAAAAGCGTTTCCCTCACAGCTGAACTATGGCCTGCGTGTCAGTCCGCCAGTGCAACCGCTTCGCGCTCCCGGCGCAACATCCCCTCGGGATCCACCCACTGGCTCACAATCAGGGAGATCAGCGCCAGAACCGCACCGCTGAAGAAGATCACCTGGTAGCCGAAGTAACGCCAGACCAGACCGCCGACCAGCGGCGCCGCCACCGCGGCGAAATGATTCATTGTAACGCCCATGGACAGCGTGGGTTTCAGATCCTCCGGCGGCGCGATCTTGTGCAGGTACGTGGTCAGCGCGATACCCCCGAAGAAAATAAGGTTGTCCACGCAATAGAGCACGTAGAGCGTCGGACGGTGCTGAATCGCGCCGTACCCGAAGAAGACGAACGCCAGCCCGATGTAGCTCCAGCTGAGTACGGCCCGTTCGCCATGCCTGTCTACCAGCCGGCCCATCAGCGGGGCGGTCAACGTAATCAGCGTCTGATTGATCAGTACGAGTACCATCGTCGTTTCCACCGGCATCCCATGGACTTTCACCAGCGCGAAGATGGCAAACGTGATGAACATCTGCTTGCGGCAGCCCTGAAGGAAATTCAACGCGTAATACAGACCGTAGCGGCGGTGGAAAACGAAGCTTTTCTCCTTCACCTCCGGGCGTTTCCGGCTGGCAAAGAGGATCGCCAGCCCGCCCAGCGCGGTGATGGCCCCGGCAGCCGCGAACAGCCAGTCGTACCGGACCATATGGAAAACCAGATTGCAGACCGCGATGGTCAGCAGCCACGCGAAGGCGTGTACGCTCCTCAACTGGCCCAGCCACTTCCCCTTCTTGCCCTCGGGAGAAAACCGCAGGGCCATGGACTGTTCCATGGGGATCCAGCAATGGAACCCCATGCCCCACAGCGCCGAATAGACCGCGAGAGAAAATACGGTATGCACGTCCGCGTAAGCCGCTAGCCCCGCGCCCATCACCACCAGGGAAACGCCCGCGACGACCGGCGGCGCCAGCCGCATCATCAGCGCGATGAAGAACGCGTTCAGGAATCCCGACGTCTCCCGCAGGGCTTCCACGTACCCGAGTTCGTGCGGTTCGATGCCCAGGCGCTCCACGGCGAAGTTGTTGTACAGCGTCAGTTGGACGCCGAAAAACACGCCCACGGAAAACGCCGCCGCGCCCAGGAGTCTGAAATCCCGGTTCCATTCGGAAATCGGATTGCCGATCCGGATCAATCTTGTGTCCTGTCCCAACAATTACTCACCATACGACTGCCGATTCATCCCGTCTCGCGGACAAGTCCGCGGGCACGCGGAGGGGGAAATCTAATCCATCTGCACGATCACGCGGCCGCCGGCAACCCGTACGGGATAGACCCGCACCCGGAATCGCTCGGGCTCGATCAGTGCGCGGCCCGTCGCCAGTTCGAATTGCCAGCCGTGCCAGGGGCAGGTCAGGATCTCGCCCAGACGTCCGAAGGAGATCTCCTCGCCGGGACGACACGGCAGGGCTGTGCCGTCCACCTTTCCGGCGGACAGGGGCGCGCCCTGATGAGGACAGATATCGCGCAACGCGAAAAACCGCCGGCCGCGCCGCACCACCATCAAAACCCGTCCTCCCGCGTCAACCCGGCGTGGCCGGCCGGGCTCGAAGTCGTCAATCGACCCGATGTCAACCGTCTTCGAGACCATAGAAGGCCGCCGCGTTATCAGAGAAAATGCGCTGCCTCAGTGCGTTGTTGATGACCCGGGGCAGGGCCCGGTCCGGTGCGTCGAAGTCCCAGTGCGGGTAGTCGGTGGCGAACATGAGGAAGTCTTCGCGTCCGATCATATCCAGAATGGCGAGCAGGTGCCGGGGATTGGACGGCTCCTCCATGGGCTGTGTGGTCGCGCGGAAGTGGTCGCGGATGTATTCGCTGGGCAGCTTCGTGAGCCAGGGCACTTCGCCCCGCAGCCCGCGGTAATTCTTGTCGAGCCGCCACATGAGTGCGGGCAGCCAGGCGAATCCGCCTTCCACGAGGGCGACCCTGACCGAAGGC
The DNA here is from genome assembly GCA_028873695.1 of Gemmatimonadota bacterium. Taxonomy (GTDB): domain Bacteria; phylum Latescibacterota; class UBA2968; order UBA2968; genus JAAXHE01. The sequence goes on from JAPPNU010000007.1 coordinate 63,066, forward strand.
AGTTCCTCGAAGACGCCTTCGCACACCAGGCTGATCACCTGGGCCTCGAAAGCCTGCGACATTCCCGTGTGGTCCTCGATGTAATAGGACGGCCAGCCGCTGGCCGTGATGGGATTGCCGCCGCCGCCAAAGTGAATGCCAACGGGCAGGTCCGCCGCGGCCGCGGCCCGGAAGATGGGCCGGAATTCACGCCGGCCGTAGGGTGCGTAGGAGCGCACGAGCAGCAAGACCTGCACGAAGCGCCGGTCCGCGGCCGCTCGCTCGATCTCGGCGGCGGCCGCTTCGGCATCCTGAATGTTGACGACGATTGAGCCGCGCCACCGGCTGTCGGCATCCAGCCAGGCCTCCCGGGTCCATTCGTTGACGGCCCGCTGCAGCGCGTTTGCAAGGTCGATATTGCGCACGGCCGACACCGCGACGAGCGGGTTGAGGACCGCGAAGTCAATGTCCCATCGGTCGAGCAACTGCTCCCCGGCAAACCCGGGGTCCGCTCCGGGCTTCTTGCCGCTGGAAGGCCACGCGTCGCGCCGCGCCGCCTGAGCATAGAGCTTGGGGTAGATCGAAACCGACGGGACCGTGAAACCCGACTGCCTGACGTACGCCTGCCACCTCCTCGACAGGTAGGGCAGGAGTTCATCGATGGAATCGGGATAATTGTGGACGTCCGCATCGATAAGCGAGACACCGGATTTCCGGCCGTTGGCCGCCGATGTCCCCGATTCGGCTGTCGTCTCGAGCATGGAAAGGTCCTTTCAACGTGCGTGCGGTCGCCAAACCGCCTCAATTGCCCAGCGGCTCCCACACGGCGCCAAAGATATCTCTCAATCGCGCCACGTCTTCGTCCGGAAGCGGCGGGCCCAGAATGGCCTTCACGTTCGCTTCCAGGTGATCGATGTTCGCCGTGCCCGTCAGGACCGTGCCCATCGCCGGGTGGGACGCCACGTATTTGTAGGCGGCCGACGGCAGCGAAGTCACGTGGCCCTTCACGAGCCAGCCCAGCGGATCGACGTCCGGCAGTGATTCCCGTTCGATCAGACCCTTCTCCTTTGCATAGGCGATGCGCTCGGCCAGCACGTCCGGCCGGCTCAACGCCCGGCGTACCGCGACCATGCAGATCACGCCCACGTTTTTTTCGCGGCACATCGGCAGGACGCTGCGCTCCGCCGTCGGGCTGATCATATTATACCCGACCATTGCCGTGTCGAAATGGTCGTCGGCAAGCGCCATCGGAAACATCTCATGCCGGAAATCCAGGGAATACGTCTCCGATACGCCCAGAAAGCGGAATTTTCCCTGTTCCTGAAGCCGCGCCATCACGGGAAGAAAAATCTCGATCGTGCGTGCGTAGTCTTCCGGTTTCACGCCGTGGAACTGCATAATGTCAATAACGTCCACCCGCAGCCGTTCCAGGCTCCGTTCCACCGTGACGACCACGTCCTCGGGCGTGGCGGTCCAATCGTCGCGCGCCACCTGTACCTTTGTGGCCAGAACGTAGTCCTCCCGCGGCACGCCGGTCAATGCCCTGCCGAGAATGGCCTCGCTCTCACCGTAGCCCGCGGCGGTATCGAAAAAATTGACGCCCAGCGCCAGCGCCCGGCGTACCATCCGGCTGACGTCGGTCTCGGATACGCCCGAATTCTGTCCGAACTGGCTCGGCCCGCCGGTCCCGATGCCCAGAACGGAAACACGAAGACCGGTTCGTCCGAGCGTGCGGTATTTCATACAGGCTTCCCCCGAAATTCGCGCTTTTTGCGGCTGTTGTCCCGCTCTGCCAGGTTCCCGCGAAAAAGCGTTGGCCGCAAAAGGCGCAAAAACACAAAAGGCCACACCTGTCCGTGATCGTCTCCCTGGAATTACCCGGACAGCAGTGACTATTTATCAAATATGGCGCCAACCGTCAAGCGCTTCGACAAGCGGCGACTGACTGACGCTCGGCCCGCCGGCCCCTATTCGAAGCCCCTGGTCAGGCCGTCCCGGCGGTCGAAATTGGGCTTGCGGTTTCACCCTCCTTTCGAAATACTGTTGGGCCGATATTCGACGCACGCGGATGCGCAGACGCCCGCGCTCGGGAACTCACCGGTCAATTTAAGACAGTTGTCATGCCCCGTACGAGGCGCCCATAGTGATGAAAATCGTTGCATTGTCAGGCTGACGTACAACATTGTGGTTTTGGGCCTCTTGCGGCAATTTATCTCAGCCACCGAAATACGAGAATACGAAGATACGAGAATACGAGAAAACCATAAGACGAATGATGTATTCCCGCTCTTTCGTAGTTTCGCCTTTCGTAGTTTCGCCTTTCGTAGTTTCGCCTTTCGTAGTTTCGCCTTTCGTAGT
>JAPPNU010000079.1 GCA_028873695.1 Gemmatimonadota bacterium
CGGCGTTGGTCAAACCCACCCGTATAGACAAATATGGGCGGGTTTTCCCGCCTTGCCCGCCGCTTTTTCGCTCGCGCTCGGGAACTCACCGGTAATTTTAAAACAACTTCTGAAACGGCCGGATGCGTCAAATCGAATTGTGGAGATTTTTTCATGTACGCCGTTGTGGAAATCGCCGGTCAACAGGTCAAGGTTCAGGAAGGAGATCGCATTCGCGTCTCCCGCCTGAAGGCCGAATCCGGAGCGTCAATCACCCTGGATCGCGTACTGCTGGTATCCAAAGACGGCGAAACCAGCATCGGCACGCCGCAGGTCGACGGGGCCGCCGTCGAGGCCAGCGTCCTGGGGCACGGAAAGCACGACAAAATCACAATCTTTAAAATGAAACGCCGAAAGGGCTACCGTCGGAAGAACGGCCATCGGCAGCCCTACACGGAACTCCGGATCGACGGCATCTCAGCATAAACGAGCGGTATCGGGGTCTTCGCCGGTCCGCACGAAGCAGGTGAGGAGGGTATCCGCATGGCCCACAAGAAAGGGGTCGGAAGTTCCCGTAACGGCCGCGACAGCCGCGGACAGCGCCTGGGCGTCAAAGTCTTCGGCGGTGCGTTTGTCACCGCGGGCAGTATCATTGTCCGACAGCGAGGCACGCGGATCCATCCGGGAAACATGGTAAAGCGCGCCAAAGACGATTCTCTTTTCGCCCTGGTCGACGGCATCGTGACCTTCCAGAATATGAACAAGCACCGCAAGAAGGTCAGCGTTTACCCCACAGCGGACTGATAGCGGAGTAGCCCGGCATTGAAGATCTCAGTGGTTGGCGCCGGCAACGTGGGAGCGACCGCCGCGCAGTATATCGCGGAGCGGGAGTTCGCCCGCGAACTGATTCTGCTCGACCTCGCGGAGGGCATTCCTGAGGGTAAAGCCCTGGATCTGGCGCAGGCGTCGCCGGTTGACCGCTTCGATACCCGGGTTTCGGGTACAAGCGATTCCGGCAGCCTGTCCGGATCGGACATCGTGGTCGTTACCGCAGGGCTTGCGCGCAAGCCCGGCATGACCCGGGACGACCTGCTGACGACAAACGCGGAAATCGTCGGTTCGGTCTGCGAACGCGTCAGAGAAACAGCGCCCGATGCCATTGTTATCGTCGTGACGAATCCGCTCGACGCAATGGCTTACGTGGCGCTGAAAGTTACGGAGTTTTCGCCCGCTCGTGTCGTTGGCATGGCGGGCATTTTGGATTCCGCGCGTTTTCGCTATTTCATTGCGGATGAACTGAACGTCTCCGTGGAAGACGTCACCGCCTTCGTGCTGGGGGGCCACGGCGATTCCATGGTGCCCCTGCCCCGCTACTCGTCAGTGGCCGGCATTCCGCTGTCCGAACTGCTCGACGAAGCCGTCATCGAACGGCTGGTGGAACGCACCCGGAACGGCGGCGCCGAAATTGTCGCGCATCTCAAGACGGGCAGCGCCTTCTACGCGCCCGCATCCGCCATAGCCGAGATGGTGGCGGCCATCGTCCGGGACAAGAAGCGCATCCTTCCCTGCGCCGCCTGGCTCACCGGCCAGTACGGCGTCCAGGATCTGTTTATGGGCGTTCCCGTCAAGCTGGGCGCTTCCGGCGTAGAGGAAATCATTGAAATCGGCCTCACGCCGGACGAACGGAATGCGTTCCATTCATCCGCGGAGGCCGTCAGGTCCAGCGTGGGGAAACTCAACTTCTAAGAACTACCTTCGACGTACCGATCATCAGGATTCAATCACGGCCGGATCCCTGAAAGGACCCGGTCTTTTTTTCGGTGTCCGCCGGGTCGGGAGCCTGATTCTCTCCTTCTTCGTAGCTAAGCCGCAGATCAGGATTGCTTCAGGAAATTCCTGAGAACGGTGTGCAGAATGCCTCCGTTGCGATAGTAGTCGATTTCCACGGGCGTATCGATGCGCACCGTGGCGGTAAAGGTCGTGACGGCGCCGTCATCGGCCGTGGCCGTCACGGTCGCGTCCTGCAGCGGGCGCAGGTCGTCTCCAATACCCGCGACGTCGAACGCCTCCGTGCCGGTGAGCCCCAGGGCCGCCGCGCTTTCACCGGGCTTGTACTGCAGCGGCAGCACGCCCATCCCCACCAGATTGCTGCGATGAATCCGCTCGTAGCTCTCCGCGATCACGGCCCTCACCCCCTGCAGCGCCGGTCCTTTGGCCGCCCAGTCCCGCGACGACCCCGCGCCGTATTCCTTGCCTGCCAGGACGACCAGCGGCACGCCCTCCCCCGCGTAACGCACTGCGGCGTCGTAAATCGCCATCTGATCGCCGCCGGGCAGATGAACGGTGACGCCGCCCTCGGTCTCCGGCGCCAGGTGATTGCGGATGCGGATATTCGCGAACGTGCCCCGCACCATCACTTCGTGGTTGCCCCGCCGGGAGCCGTACGAGTTGAAGTCCTTCGGCGCCACGCCGCTCTCGATGAGGTACCTTCCCGCCGGACTGTCCACCGCAATGCTGCCCGCGGGTGAAATATGGTCGGTCGTTACCGAATCTCCCAGCATCACCAGCACCCGCGCGCCGCGAATCTCCCGAACGGGCGCCGGTTCTTCGGTGAGGTCCGTGAAGAAGGGCGGCTCCTGCACGTAGGTGCTGTCCGCGTTCCATGAATAGAGCGCCGCTTCCTGCCCCGTGATGGCGTTCCAGGTCTCGTTGCCGTCGAATACGTTGCTGTACTGCGTTTCGAACATCTCGGGCTTCAGCGCCCGTGCAATCGTATCCGCGATCTCCTCCTGGGTGGGCCAGATTTCCCTCAGGGTCACCGGGTTTCCATCGGCGTCCTCTCCCAGGGGCTCGCCGGCCAGGTCCACGTCGACCCGGCCCGCGAGCGCGTAGGCAACGACCAGGGGGGGAGACGCGAGGTAGTTGGCCTTTACGTGCGGATTCACCCGGCCTTCGAAGTTCCGGTTGCCCGAGAGGACCGACGCGGCCACCAGGTTGCCTTCGTCAATTGCGGCAACCACGGGACCCGGCAGCGGACCGCTGTTGCCGATGCAGGTGGTGCATCCGTATCCGACCGTGTGGAATCCGAGGCGTTCCAGGTACGGCGTCAGCCCGGCCGCATTCAGATATTCCGTGACCACGCGCGATCCCGGCGCAAGGCTCGTCTTTACGTACGAGGGTACGGTCAAGCCCCGTTCCACCGCCTTCCTGGCGAGAAGACCCGCGCCGACCATCACCGAAGGATTGCTCGTATTCGTGCAACTGGTAATCGCCGCGATCACCACCGCGCCGTGTCCGATTTCGGCCCTGCCATTGGCCGCCACGGTCAGCTTCTTTCCACGGCCCGCCTCGTCAACGCCGAAACCGTTGTGACCGACGGGGGACGTCAACGCGTGCTCGAAACCCCGTTTCATAGCGTCCAGCGGCACGCGGTCCTGCGGCCGTTTCGGCCCGGCCAGACTCGGTTCCACGGCGCCCAGGTCCATCTCGAGCGTTTCCGTAAATGCGGGTTCGGGGGTTTCGTCGGTACGGAACAGACCCTGCGCCCGCGTGTACCGCGCCACCAGGTCCATTTCGTCCTCCGACCTGGCGGTACGTTCGAGGTACCGCAACGTTTCGGCGTCTACAGGAAAGAAACCCACGGTAGCGCCGTATTCCGGCGCCATATTCGCAATGGTTGCGCGGTCGGCAAGGCTGATGCCGGACAGCCCCGTACCGTAGAACTCGACGAACTTGCCCACCACTCCCTTTGCGCGCAGCATCTGGGTGACGGTCAGCGCGAGGTCCGTGGCGGTCGCGCCGTCGGGCAGGCTGCCGTACAGCTTGAAGCCCACCACCTCGGGCGTGGCCATGTAAATCGGCTGCCCCAACATGACGGCTTCGGCCTCGATTCCGCCGACCCCCCAGCCCAGTACGCCCATGCCGTTGATCATTGTGGTATGCGAGTCCGTTCCGACCAGGCTGTCCGGATACGCCGCCTCCCCCTGGCGCACAACGCCCTTCGCCAGGTATTCCAGGTTCACCTGGTGTACGATTCCCGTGGCGGGCGGCACGACCCTGAACTTCTCGAACGCATTGGCCCCCCACCTCAGGAATTCATACCGTTCGCGGTTCCGTTCGAATTCGATTTCCGCGTTGATGCGCAGCGCGTCGTGGCGCGCGAAACGGTCGACCTGCACGGAATGGTCGATCACCAGGTCGGCGGGAATCCGGGGCTCGATCCGGCTGGCGTCCTTTCCCATGCGCGCCATGGCCGAACGCAGCGCGGCCAGGTCGACCAGGGAGGGAACGCCGGTGAAATCCTGCAATACGACCCGGGCCGGCATGAAAGGCACCTCCGTCTGCGTGGGCGCCGTCGCATTCCATCCGGCCAACCCCGCCGCATCGTCTTCGGACACGAGATACCCGTCCAGGTTCCGCAGCGCGGCTTCCAGCAACACCTTGATGGTGAAAGGCAGTCGTGAAATCGCGCCGACGCCTGCCGCTTCCAGGCGATCCAGTCGATAGATCCACACGTCGCCGCCGGCCGTGGGCAACCGGTCGCGCAATCCGAAGGGATCGTTGATATTGGTCATGGCGAAAAACCCTGAAGAAGCTGTCAGCGATCAGCCGTCAGCTGTCAGCAAAGATCAAAGGCGAAAGGCAAAAGCAACCCCTCTTCCCAGCCCCGCAGACCTCTCTCCCCGGCCCCCTCTCCTAAAGGAAAGGGGGTGGAAAACCGGGGATTGCGTGCTGGTCGTCCAGAAACACCCTCATTGACGGGAGTATACCATGCAGGCACATTCGCGAACCCAATTCGATCGACCCATGTTCCCCCTTCCTTCAGGAAGGGGGTCAGGGGGTAGGTCGCGCGAATCAAAGGGATACTTAAAAAATATATAATATCTACTTAAGTCCGCAAGTGGGAATCTATCAGGTGGATGAGGCTGCCGGAGTGGGCCGCGGAAGGCGTCGTGCGCTTTTGAGATTACGGGGCTCCCGCTTTACATCGTGATGAAATTTAGCTAAATTCAATACAGTACAAAAGCGAATCATTGTTATAGATTATATTCCTAAAAGGAATAGGTTAGGACCGGAGAGAATGTCGATAGCAAAGCCGACAGACAGGAATGTCCGCCCCGTCTTCACAATCGATTCCGCGAAACGTCAACCGAGGACTTGGAATTATGATCGAGAACATTGAAACCCTGGCCGCGCTTTCCGAGGCAGGCACCATGACCAAGGCGGGTACCCGGCTGCGCATCTCCCAGTCGGCCGTGAGCAAGCGCATCGATACACTCGAGAGTGTGCTGGGTCGGAAACTCATCGAACCGGTCGGCAGACGCGTCCGGCTCACCGCCGCGGGAATCCAGCTGCTCGAGAAGACGGCGCCGTTCATGGCCGCCCTGAAGGAAGCCGTTGCGGACGAGTCCCCCGTTCAGGCCAGCCGCCTCGTCATCGGCATCTCGGAATCCATTCTGGCCTCATGGGGGTCGCGCGTTCTCGCGGGCGTCGTCCGGGCCATCCCGCAGCTTGAACTCGACATCAACGCCCACAGAAGTCCGGTTGTTATCGACCACGTCCGCTCGGGAGAGTACATGCTCGCGATATGCGCGGACCTCCGGGAATACAGCGCTGACATGACGTCAGAGCCCCTCGTGGATGAGCCCATGGTTCTGGTGCCATCCGGCCTGAAGCCGTTTCGGCTTCGCAGGGATACAACGCTTTCGGTCATCACCATCGAACCCCACGCCACGACGTGGCGTCGCCTGGAGCATCGGATCAGGGCGCTCTCGGGAGGATGGAACATACAGATAGACGCCGCACAGACCCTTCAATCATTCGCGGGTATCGTACAGATGGCCCGGTCCGGATTCGGTCACGGGCTGGTGCCGGTGGGCATTGCGAGGGCGCTGGGCATCCCCGAACCGGCTCTTGTTCGCTTCCCCGAACCCGGGCTTTCCCGGCCGATAGCGCTTGTTGGCCGCAGTACCACCTTCGCCCGTCCTATCGTAAGGTCTTTCCACCGCATTCTCCGAAAAACCATCCCCCCGAATCTTTCCTGAACGGGCCGGTTTCGTTCCCGTTTCAACTTGCCTTTGCCAAACCGAAATCGTATTTTCCGACTCCGAAATGTCCAACCCAGAACGACGCTTTGCCGCCCTGATCGTCCTCGATGGCTGGGGTCTTTCTTCCAACGAGGACCACAACGCGGTCGCGATGGCCGATACGCCCACCATGGACCGCATCGGCGCGGCGTACCCGTCCACGACGCTCCGGACCTGCGGGCGCAGCGTGGGCCTGCCCGATGGATTGATCGGGAATTCCGAAGTCGGGCATCTCAACCTGGGCGCCGGACGCGTTGTGATGCAGGCCGTCACCCGGATCGACGACAGGGTGAGGGACGGCGGCTTCTCGCGGAACCGGGCGCTGCTTGCATCGATGGACCGTGTTGCCGGTACCGATCGCCGCCTTCACCTGATCGGACTGGTGTCCGACGGCGGGGTACATTCCTGGCCCAACCACTACAACGGTCTGCTCAGGATGGCCGCCGGCCGCCGGTTGAAGCCGGACCAGGTCTGCGTACACGCGTGGCTCGACGGCCGTGACGCGCCGCCTAAAAGCGGTATTCGCCATCTGGCCGCCTTTCAAGAGATGTGCGCGTCGGCGGGAGTCGGCAGAATCGCCACGGTTTGCGGCCGCTACTTCGCGATGGACCGTGACCGGCGCTGGGAAAGGGTCCGCGTGGCCTTCGACGCCATGACGCTCGGCCGGGGGACGCACGCAGGGGACCCGCTGGAGGCCATCCAGGACGCGTACGATCGGAACGAGACGGACGAGTTCGTCAGGCCGATCGTCATCGCGGATTGCAACGCGGGACCTCCGGCGGCAATCGGGAACGGCGACTCCGTGATTTGCTTCAATTTTCGGAGCGACAGGGGTCGGCAGATCACACGCGCCTTCGTGCTGCCGGATTTCGACGGGTTCCAGCGGACGGCCGAACCCGGCGTACACTATACCTGCCTCACGCGTTACGAAGCCGGCCTGCCCGTGGACGGCGTCGCGTTTTCGCCCGAAGACCTGGCGCAGGATATGCCGGACGTGTGCGGGAAGACGTTGAGCGATGCCGGGCTGCGCCAGTTGCGTATCGCGGAAACCGAGAAATACGCGCACGTCACCTATTTCTTCAACGGCCAGCGGGAGGAACCCTTCGAAGGCGAGACCCGCATCCTGGTCCCGTCTCCCAGGGACGTGCCGACTTACGACCACAGGCCCGAAATGAGCGCGCCGGCCGTCACTCGAAAGTTCGTCGACGCGATCCGGTTGCGGAAATTCGACGCCGCGGTCTGTAATTTCGCAAATCCCGATATGGTCGGCCACACGGGCGTCCTGAAAGCGGCCATCGATGCGGTCGCGACGGTAGACGGGTGCCTGGGGCGGATCCTGACAGCCATTGCCGAAGTCGGAGGCGTCGCCATCGTCACCGCGGACCACGGCAACGCCGAACAGATGATTCACGAGAGGACCCGCGAGCCCCACACCGCCCATACGGCCAATCCCGTGCCATTGGTACTTGTCGATCCGGAGTTTCGCGGAAAGCTCAGGAAAGGCGGCCGGCTCTGCGACGTGGCGCCGACCCTTCTGGGCGTGCTCGGGCTTCGCAAACCGGAAGCCATGACGGGAGACGACCTGCGAGAGGTACGGTAAAGCCCGCTTGTGTACCCGATGCGACGCTCAATCGTCAATTCGAAAAAAGGCACTTACCACAAAAAGCACAAAAGGCACAGAAGGATTGGGCACAAAACGGGATATTGAGGTCGTTCATAGGGATGATATTTCCGTTAACGTCCAGTGACCTTAAGCATCTTCGAACTTCGACGTCTATTCGCCTTTCTTCTTCTGTGTATATTCGATATTCAGGTTCGTGAAAATTTACGGATCAAGGTCTAATCTCAAATTAAGCGAGTATTTTCAGATTTAAATGTACAAAAGTACCGGAAA
>JAPPNU010000031.1 GCA_028873695.1 Gemmatimonadota bacterium
CAAAAGGAACCAAAAGTCGCCGCTGGGCGCGGGGCCTGCCATATGCATGGCGCGACCACCCTCACATGTCTCACGTGATACGCTGGCCTGCCAATCCCGGAGGACAACGTAAATCCGTGCGGGACGGAACAACGCGCCCTGCTCTGGGAGAACTCAGGATAGGTATCACGTCTGTAATCGGTTTGGCTTCCAGGGTTGGAGCAGCCGTCAGCAGGCGGTATACGATACGGCAATCGTAATATCAACTCGAGGATGCCACGTTCCCGTAGGGCGATTGGCCAGTCGCCCTACGAATTCCATCTCTTCGCCGCCTCTTTCATCCATCCTAATACAGATCTTCCCTCGTCGTTATCGGACACCACCGGGCCGTGGAAAGATGGTCGAGCAGGACGTTGAGCGCTTCGGGCGTGCCGATATATTGAAGCGCCACGGCGGCGTGACCGGAGACGTAGCGATTCTCGTCTTCCAGGGCGTCGCGCAGGGCAGGGATGGCGGACTCACCGTCCGTTCCGAATCTCGCCAGGGAATACGCCGCGGTGTAACGGACCTGGCCGACGTCGTCTTTCAGCGCGTTCGCCAGGGCGGGCACGGCCTCGTCCGGGTTGCCGGCGATGGTACCCAGGGCCTCGGCCGCGTGGTGACGCACCCATTCCGACGGATCGTTCAACGTATTCGAGAGCGCGGGTACGGCCTCGGCTGCGGGCGGGCCCGCGTCGCCCAGCGCGAAGGCGGCATGGCCGCGCACTTTCTCATCGTCATCACCAAGCGCAACTGCGAGATCGAGGACGGCGGGTTCTCCCACTGCGCCCAGCGCGTAGGCGGCGTTGAGTTTGACGTCGTCGTCCTCGGCCTGAAGGGCCCGGCAGAGGGGACCGACAGCCGGCTCTCCGGTTGCGGCCAGTTCGTAAGCCGCGTTGAGCCGGGCATGTTCGTCGCCGTCGCGGAGCGTCCGGGTGAGCGCGTCCACGTTGCCGGCGTGTCCGTTGGCGTTCGAACCCCGCGACCACTCCCATATGCTGTTCCAGACGAACGGGTGTTCGTTTCCAACGTCCGTGTTGCTCCATGCCTCGTCGGTGTGGTTCCACTCGGGCTGCGTGGGCTCGGACATGCGGGTAAACTGGAATTTCATCATATACCTTCTCATGTCCACCTGGTTGGGCATGGCCCGATGCCAGATATCGAAGTGGACGATTGCGATCGTACCCGCTTCGCCGCACACGGAAACACCGGCATCGTCAGGATTCTCCAGGCGGTCCATGTAGCAATGCGTGTGGGGAATGACCCCCGTCGGCCCGTTGATTAACTCCACGTCCTGGGGATAATAGAAGGCCATTGCCCACCGGTTGCGGTGGTAACGGAGCTTATAGTAGCCCCAGTAGCTGTCTTTGTGCCATCCCCCGCCCGGGCCGTTCGGCTTGTTGAAATGACAATGGCGGTGGACGTGCATCGCGTGGTCGTGCCCGAGGATGGACGAAAAGGCGCCGCGGACTTCGGGCTGGTCGAAGACAGTCTGGATTTCGGGAATGCGCGGAAGGACGTTGTTGCCGGGGTTGCCTTCCTTCAGGAAGACTTCATCGGTCTTCCTGTAGATTTCTTCATGGAACTCGGGCGGAAGGTCCACCTTGATCGTTATGAACCCGTTCGCGATGAATTCCTGCATTTTCCGGTCGTCGAGGAGGTATTTCGGGTCCGGCATGGCTCAAATCTCCGTAAGGATGGTGAACAGGTGCGGGGCGTGTTAGCTCAATCGCGCCTCAACAACGAAAAACTACGGACATGGTATATAGGCGTCAAGGAATTATTCTGCGGCGGGCGGCGGTATTTCATATTTAAGTTACTGATATTAAATTATATACGGTATACTAATCTGATAGAATCCCCCTATTAAATCCCTCTTCTTCGCTTTCCCCTCGCCATGGGTGATTCCTCCAGCCTACCGCCGCACGTCTGATTCGTATTCGAATGGATTCAGAAGATCGACTCCAAGTTGCTCAAAATCCCGCACGTTCCGGGTCACGATCGTCAGCCGGTGCTCCACGGCCGTTGCCGCGATCATTGCGTCTTCCATCATAGTATCTGAACGGCGATGCTTGAGCCGCGCCCACTCCCGGAACGTGGCCGCGTTCATGGGGAGGACGTTGTAGGAAACCAGCACCGCGCTGAGCCACGCTTCCAGCTCCTCCGCCTCGGCGACATCCTGCTCCCGGGCGAGTTCGATGCCCGCCTGGATCTCTCCGACCGTCACCGCTGACAGAAACAGGTCCTCGGCTGCCACCTGTTTAATCCACCGGACGACGCCTGGATGCGGATGGGTACGGCGAAGTACCGATACGACATTGGTGTCGAGCAGATACACGGGACTACTCGAAGCTCGGAGAAACGCGGTGACGATGCTGCGGCCGTGGCGGCGTCAGTGCATCCGTGCGTGCTCCCGGGGCGAGCAGCAGCTGCTTGAGATCCGGCCGGGCTCGCAACTCCATTCGCCGCCACTCGTCGATGGGTACGAGCACGGCCGTCTCCACGCCGCGTTTGGTCACGATCTGAGGGCCTTCGGCCAAGCTCGTCTCCAGCAACTCGCTGAAGCGGGCCTTGGCATCCTGCACAGGCCATGTCTTGCTCATGGAGCGTTACCTCCGCCAAAAGAATGACTAGATATAAAACTAGTTGAATATCCTCGAAATAGCAACAACCAACGACCAGCTAACGGCACTCCATAAGGCCTCTCTCCTGCGCGTCCTGCACAGGGCCCCCGGGTTTGGTTTTCCGGGATATGGGAATGGGTTCTGTCACTGCGTTCATCCCTGTATCATATAGGGGATGACAATCGATGTCAAGGGATCTTATGGACGAATTCAAGGGTGGAGAAAGTCACTAAATATACTGAATATAAAGCGTATTACGGATTGCAATAGAAGCCGACGGGTAACATAGGAATCCTCATGAACGTCATTTCGGCGCCAGCGGGCTCTGTCGTGGGGTGAAGAATGGGCGGCACTGCGTTTCGTTTCCGCGCAATAACTGTTGCTTTTTCAAGCAATCTGGCGAATTTATACTGAACCTTCCGGACAATAACCGTGTCTTGCAGTGTGTAAGTCCGGGTACGTAACGCTTCTTCTGCCGATTCCGGGTAAAATAGTGTTATCCGTAGAACTTCATAGGCAATTTGCGATAGCGATTCCTCAGCGGGCCAAAACGCCGGAGTCCACAATGCCCCAGGAACGGGCCCTGATCCAGCAGTGTCTCTCGGGAAATCAGGACGCGTTCCGGAGGTTGATCGAACCCCACCAGGACTTCGTTTTCCGCGTTGCGATTTCGGTTCTGGGCAGCCGCGAGGAGGCGGAGGAAGCGGCTCAGGATGCGTTCGTCCGCGCTTTCAGGGGGCTGGGTTCGTTTTCAGGGAAGGTTCCGTTTCAAGCGTGGATGTACCGCATTGCGGTTCGTACCGCACTGAACGTGCGCAGGCGGAGGCGACGGCGCCTGTTCGAGCGACTGACGCCGCCCGCCTGGTTCGGTGGACTGGCGTCGTCGGAGACGGAAGCGCCCGACGCCCGGTTTGCAAAACGGGACGCTCGGGTTCGGCTTCGTGCGATAATCGACAGGTTACCCGCGAAACTCCACGAGGTTGTGGTGTTGTCGTATCTGCAGGAACTTGCCAGCAGGGAGATTGCTGAAATACTGAACATCCCTGAAGGTACCGTAAAGTCCCGGCTTCACCGGGCGCGGGAAAAGTTGCAGAAAGAGATCGAGAGTCAGGGTCTGATGCACTGGCCGAAATGAGAAGGGGCCGAGACATGTTGAATCCGGAATGTCGCCAGACAAAAAAGCGGATGCACAGCTACCTGGACGGTGAATTATCGCCGATGGAAGAAAGGGCTATGCGTACACACCTTGCACGGTGCGGAGACTGCGCGCCTGCGTTCGAGCGGTTGCAGCGAAGCGAGGATGCAGTCCGGAGCCATTTTGCGGCGACTGTTGTGAACGAGACGGCGCCAACCGGCTTCTGGGATGGTCTGTCGGAACGGTTGAATACTCGACCGGAGCGCGTTCGATGGCGCCCGCAAGACCTCATCGAGAGGATTCCCCGCGGGGTGCTTGCGCCCGTCGCGGTGGTCGCGGTGCTGATGCTCGCGGTCTGGGGAATGGAGTTGTATGAAACGGCCGTACCGGCGGGCAACGGAAGAACGGCGCCGTTGAGAAAGGAATTGGCGCAAATCAAGGCGTCAATACTGGACATGGAAGCCGAACTGGAGCAACAGTGGAGATAGCGGCTATGCGACACGTGATTTCAGTCGTCCTGGGCTTTGCTCTGTTGGCGGGCCCCCATTCAGCCCGTGGGGAAACGGTGGATGTGCAGGTACGGGAAGTGCAGGGAACGGTGGACAGCATCCATCTGACGTGGGACGGAAGGCGGCCTGTGTCGACGCAGATGCCCGTGCAGGAGACACCGTCCACCACGGTCGACTTCAGGGAGATGCTCAAGGACCTGCGTATCCGGAACCGCAAATCGCTTCTGGAGCTCAAGCGAGACGTCGACGCGATGAACGTAGCGCTGGAAGCGGGCTCGGTCGGCGCGGATGAGACCCGGTTGCTTCTGGCCGATATCCGGATGCGCCGCATTGACGCGCGGGTGAGCCTGAACCTGATGGGCTATATGAACCGCGTTGCACAGGATGAGGACCTGTCCGGGTTGTGGGGCGACCCCGTGCGCCTGATGACGCCGGCGCCGGCAACGCCGAACGTCCTGGTTGTAAATCGTACCCGGGGACAGATGGCGGCGGACGTCCTGGACGCCGATACGATTCGTGTTGTGTATATACCGGCTTTCTCGGGTTTCGAGAAAGAGGCCAAGCCGGACAGGAATGCCCTGGAGAACGTCGCCAACGTACAGGCGGATGTATCCTTGCATAGCGCCTCGGCGGTGGCTGCCGCGGTAGAGGGACTCGACAAAGCCCATGGCGGGGGCATTGCGGGGGCGATAACGGTCGTTTCGGTTTCAGATCCCACCGGGATGCACGCACCGCCGGGGGCAACCGCCGAAGACCCGCCCGCGCGGGGCGTGCTGGTCTTTCCATCCGCCATGGTGCCGCGTCCCGAACGGCTGCTGTTGGACCGTGCGGAACCCGTCGCGATTCGAGATATGGAGGGCGTCCAGGTGGTCCATCTCGTCAACAGCGATAAGCTCGTGGAGCGCCTGAGTGCCTCGCCTGGCAGGGCGACCGCGGGTTTCGAGCGGACGACGGGCTTCGAGGGACACTGGTCGCAACGCGGTGTGCCGCCCGTGCCGCCAATGCGCAAGCCGGGTTCCTCCGGGACCGGTGACGCCAGACGCGCGGCGCCGCCCGCGGCGCTTGTGACGGATCCCCGCGGGCCGGCAGCATTCAACCAGGGCGTCGGGCTGTTGGCCGCCGGGAAGTTCGACGAAGCGAAGCAGCGATTCGAAGACGCGATCTCCGAAGACGACGGGTACGCGCCTTCCTATGTGGGGTTGGGCAGAGTTTATCTGGAGCGGGGCGCCGGAGACGACGCGGAATATTATCTGAAGAAGGCGTTGAAGCGGTCGCCCGGGTCTCCATCGGCGCTGAAGGCGCTCAGCGACGTGGCGATGCGGGGCGAGGACTGGGGAGACCAGAAGAAATGGACAGGGCAGATTCTGGACCGGGATCCGAACAATCCGGAGGCGCTATATCGGCGCGCCATCGCCTACCGGGAATCCGGCAAGCACAAGGGGACGGTCGCCCGCTGGCTGGATTGGCGGCGTTCGGATCGGCATTTCAGGCAACTTCTGGATACTGCGCCGCAATACCGTGACGCGTTGTATCAGTATGCGGTGCTCAGACGCTACGACAAGGCGTTTGTCAAGGCAGTACGTCTGGGTGAGAGTCAGGTGCGGATCAAGCCGGACGAATTCATACACCGGCGCAGACTGCGGCGTTTGTACCTGTATCTCCTGGACAATACGGATCCGAAGGACGCGCTGAAATGGTTGCGCAGACATGGCACCGAATACGCGCAATACTTCGAAGGCGAAGCCCTGCGGCTCGCAGGAAGGACGGCGCGCGCCGATACGGTCCTCCGGTCCTGGCTTTCGTCGGACCCGTCCTTGAGCGTGATACCGGCCTATCTTTCTCTGGCGCGAATCGCCTACGGCAGCGAAGACGTCGAGACCGGAGAGGGCCATTACAACAAGGCGGTTGAGAGTATCCGGGACTCCCTGGACGCGCAACTGATGTATGAAGACGTCAAATACGTCGTAACCGTGGAGGAGATGGATGCTTTTTCCAGGCTCGAAAAGCCGGAGGCGTATCGGGAGTTCTTCCGAAAACTCTGGGTGAGCCGGGACCCGACCCCCGCCGTGTCTCCCAATGTCCGGCTGGCGGAGCACTATCGACGGATCCTGTACGCCGAACGGTATTACATTTACGATGGATTTCGCACCTGGTTCTACGACCCGGACCAGGGCGATAACATCCCGTACCCGACTACGGTTGAGTTGAACGACCGGTTCAACGATCCGGGTCTGATATATATACGTCACGGCCGCCCGTCGGATACGCAGAAGTTCTCGATGGCCGAAGTCTGGCACTACTGGAAGACGGATGCATTTCAGAAGATGGTGTTCAATTTTGTCGCAACGCCCAGCAGTATGGGCTCCAACTGGCGGCTTGTGGAGTCCCTGTCCGGTTCGGGGAACTATGGACGGCGGCTGCGATGGGAGAATGAGAAACTCAGGCGCGAAGTGCGCAAGTCGGTTGAGACGGGGCTGCAGACGGACCGCCATACCTTGGACGACGACGTGGATGACCTCGATTACGAGTCGTACCTGGCGTATTTCAGGGGTGACGGGGGCAGGGGCGACGTCGAGCTGTATTATGGAATGCCGTTCAAGGCATTGAAGAAAGACTTCCGTCAATTGCCCGATACGGCTGCGATATATGAATACGGCCTGGCGCTGCATGATATGCAATGGAACCGGTACGAGAACCTCACCGGCTACGTGCGGAAATCCCACGTCGAACGGTCGCGTTACAAAGACCGGAGCTTCGGCGTACTCCGGTTTTCCGCGGACCCCGATTCAGGCCACGCGGCGTTCTTCCTCAGACCCTCGCGGGACAACCTCCTGGGCGGCTGGAAGCAGGACCTGCGAATACCGGAATTCTCGGAGACGAATCTTGAAATGAGCAGCGTCGTGCCGGCGCATGTGATCCGGGCCGGCGTCGAGGGTTCCCACGGTTTCAATCTTCGAGGAGTCCAGGCCGTACCGAATCCGTCGCTTCGATTCTCACGCAGGGATCCGGTGTACATCTATTTCGAGCTCTATAATCTGACGCCGGACGAGCGCGGTACGACCTCGTTCGAGGTCTCATACGGGTTAACCCGTTTGAAACGCCAGGGCATCAGACGGCTGCTCAGAATCTTCGGCAGCGGAGAGAAACCCGCCACCACGGTCACGGTGGAGCGTATCGGCGATTCTCCAGACACGCGGGAATCTCTGGCGCTGGACCTGAACAAAGCCGGCTCAGGCGAATTCCTGCTGAAGGTAAAGGTGCGCGATATCCACGCGGGCACGGAGCGTGAGCAGTCGGTGGAATTGGTATTGGAATAGGGGCTGTCGCACACTGCCTTGGAGATAGATTACCGAAATTCGGCTCACACATAGACACAAAGAAAAGCAAGGAAGAAGGAAAAAGGAAGAATGTAGAAGAAAAGCGGAAGCGACGACCGAGAGCTCTCACACGGAGAAAAGCCATCAGCCATAGGCCGTCAGCTAACGACGAATGGCAAGATCAAGAGCAACCCCACCACCCGGCCCCGCGG
>JAPPNU010000032.1 GCA_028873695.1 Gemmatimonadota bacterium
CTTTTGGTCGCTTCAAAAGGAACACGCCGTAGGCAGGGAATTTGGGGAAAAGGGGTTTTGAATCTGGTCTTTGCATTTGACCGACTGATAAACAGGAGTAACGGATGAACGCCGCGTTCGTCGACAGGGAAGCGTTGTTCGCCAGAGCGAAATCGTCCGGCAATCTTGCGGGGGAGGATCTCACCGGGTTTGACTTCAAAGAAGAGGATCTCTCCGGCGTGGATTTCTCAAACGCGCGGCTGGACAACGCCAGGTTCAGAAACGCAACGCTCGTGGAAACCAGGTTTCACAACGCGAGTATGAAGGGCGCCGATCTCAGCGGCGCGAAAATGAACCGGGTGTATCTGGTCGCCGCGGACCTGCTGGGCGCGGACCTGTCGGGCGCGGTGATGGACGATGCGTTTCTGTCGGGCGCGATACTGGGCGGCGCGAATTTCACGGGCGCCAGTCTGAAGCGCGCGCGCCTGGGCGTGGTACACGCGTCGTTTCCGAATCCTTCAGGGCGGCCGACGCGTTTCAGGAACGCCAACCTCGAAGCGGCGATTGTGGGCGCGACGGACTTCAGGGGAACGGATTTGCGGGGCGCCAACCTGGATGGCGCATTCCTGTACGAGGCGCAACTGCGCGGGGCGATTATCGACAAGAAACAGTTTGTAACAGCGGTTACGCGGGTGGAATCATTCTAGGAAGTCACTATTGCCATGGTGGACGCGGCGATCGACAGATTGGGTAGACCGCTCAGGGACCTCCGGATTTCAGTTACGGACCGTTGCAATTTCAGGTGTCCGTACTGTATGCCGGCCGAGGTCTTCGGGGAGAACTATACATTCCTGCCCAGGGCCGAGATATTGACGTTCGAGGAAATCGAACGGCTGACGCGTCTCTTCGTGGGTCTGGGGGTGCGCAAGGTCCGGGTCACCGGAGGGGAACCGCTGCTACGGCGGGAACTTCCGGCGCTGATCAGGCGCCTGGCGGCGATCGACGGCGTGGAAGACCTCACGCTCACAACCAACGGATACCTGCTGCCGCGAACGGTCGGGGAACTCAAGGGCGCCGGGCTGCACAGGATAACCGTAAGTCTCGATTCCCTGGACGAGGACGTATTCGAACGGTTGAACGGACGAGGGTACCAGGTTGCTCAGGTGCTGGAAGGTATCCGGTCGGCGGAAGCGGCGGGGTTTGCTCCGCTGAAGATCAACGCGGTGGTTCAACGCGGGGTGAACGACCATACCGTCGTGGATCTCGCCAGGCATTTTCACGGAACGGGGCACATCGTTCGCTTTATCGAGTATATGGACGTGGGCAACCGCAACGGATGGCGCCTGGATCAGGTGGTTCCCGCTGCGGAGATCGTACGGCGAATCCATGAGGAAATGCCATTGGACGCCGTGGCGCCGAACTACCCGGGAGAAGTCGCGCGGCGGTTCCGATATCTGGACGGGAGCGGGGAGATCGGCGTCATCGCCTCCGTTACCCAACCGTTCTGCGGCGACTGTACGCGGGCGAGGCTTTCCACGGACGGCAAGGTGTATACCTGCCTGTTTGCAGGTAGCGGCGTGGATCTCAGGGGTCCCCTCCGCGACGGGGCCACGAACGACGCCCTTCTGGCGACGATCTCGGAAATCTGGGATCGCCGCGAGGACCGGTATTCCGAATTGAGGACGGCGGAGACCGCGGAAATGCCGTCATTCTCCAAGGTGGAAATGTATCAG
Source organism: Gemmatimonadota bacterium (assembly GCA_028873695.1). GTDB lineage: Bacteria > Latescibacterota > UBA2968 > UBA2968 > JAAXHE01. The sequence continues at coordinate 1,713 of JAPPNU010000032.1, forward strand.
ATCGGGGGATAGAGCACACTGGCAGACTGGCGCCGCGTTTCTGTCTTGCGCGCCCGGCCCGACAGACCACAGGAAAACGGGCGTCAGTCCGGGAAACGAGAGACGTTTGTCTCTCGTTTCCCGGTTGACATTACTCCCGTGTGTTATTTATTATATTGTTGATCGAAATACTCAAGAATATCTGAGCAAGCCCGTTTTTCCCGATCGTAACGGCTACGGTTTCGGGATAAATGCGTTGACTTCACCGGGTGAGTTCGATAGATTACCCGCCTGATTGACGCGTTTGCCTTGCAATCGGGATACAGGAGGCGCTGCCATGTCTGAATCTGCAACCTGGAAGGAAGTTCTCGCGGACCGCGTCCCCGAGGAACTCGGCCGGGAAGTGGACATATTCGCCACCCAGATCGAGCTGCGGAAACAGGACAAAATCGACGATACCGTCTTCGCCGAAACCCGCCTGCGCAGAGGGGTTTACGGGCAGCGTTACGACAACGGCAAACGGTTCGACGGGAGCAATACTCAGGTTCTGGAATTCCCGAGCGGGGACCTGGTGAAAGGGCCGGATACGGTGTGGGATGCGCCGGGGATGCAGCGGATCAAGATCCCGTTCGGCGGCCTGACCGCGGATCAACTCGATATGCTGGCCGACGTGGCGGAGGAGTATTCGGACGCGATCCTGCACATGACCACACGCCAGGACGTTCAGTTGCATTACGTGCATATTGACGATACGCCGGATATGATGTACCGCCTGGCGTCGGTGGGCATCACAACCCGCGAAGCCTGCGGCAATACGGTGCGGAACGTGACGGCCTGCCCCCTTTCCGGGGTGTGCCGGACGGAGACATTCGACGTAACGCCCTATGCACGCGCATGCTCCAGATTCCTGCTGGGCCACCAGGACGCACAGGACTTCGGCCGGAAGTTCAAGATCGCCTTTTCCGGTTGCGAACACGAGGCCTGCGGGCTTGCCAATATGCACGATATCGGCGCTGTCGCGGTTACGAGGACCGTGGACGGCAGGGAGAAACGCGGGTTCAGGTTCTACGTTGGCGGCGGGCTGGGCGCCGTGCCGCACCAGGCGAAGTTATTCGAGGAATTCCTGCCGGAAGAGGAGCTTCTGCCGGTGTCGCAGGCAATCTCCCGCGTATTCGCCCGCCTCGGCGAGAAGCGAAACCGGGCGCGTGCGCGGCTCAAGTTTCTGATCGCCAGATTGGGCCTGGAGGAATTCAGGCGCCTGGTGGACGAGGAACGGAAGGTGATGCCCGACGACCCCGAGTGGACGGCGTTCCTTTCAGACCTCCACGCGTATGACGAAAAGCCGCTGAAGATCGCACAGCCGCTGAACGGCGCCGCTGCCGCCGACGGCTTCGGGGAATGGGCGCGCACCAACGTATACCGGCAGCGCCAGGAGGGCTACGCGGTGGTAACGGTCACGCTGCCGCTCGGCGACCTCACGTCCAACCAGACCCGGGCCCTCGCAGATATTTCGAGACGATTCGTGAACGATACCATCCGCGCGACGGTGGAGCAGAACATCGTGCTGCGCTGGGTGAGCGAGGCGGACCTCCCCGAACTCTACAACGCGCTGGCGGAGATCGGATTGAATGAACCCGGCGCGGGGACGATAGTGGACGTGACGGCATGTCCCGGAACGGATACCTGCAAACTGGGCATCGCGTCGTCCCGTGGGCTGGCCGCCGAAATGCGAACGCGCCTGGCCGAAAAGGGCCTGGATATGGACGCCGCGGTGGAAGGCCTGCGCATCAAGATCAGCGGCTGCTTCAACTCCTGCGGGCAGCATCACGTGGCGGACCTGGGATTCTATGGGATCAGCCGGAAGGTGGGCGGTTACACGGTGCCGCATTTTCAGGTGGTACTCGGCGGACAGTGGACCGGCAACGCCGCGTCGTTCGGCCTGGCGATGGGGGCGGTCCCGTCCAAACGAATCCCCGACGTGGTCGCGCGAATCAGCGAGAGCTACATTCAGGGTCGATCCGGTGACGAGAGCTTTCAGGAATATATCCGGCGTATCGGCAAGGTGCAGGTGAAACGGATGCTGGACGACCTGACCGAGGTGCCGCCCTATGAAATCGACTCCTCTTATTATATGGACTGGGGAGACAGCCGTGTGTTCACAACCGGAGACATGGGGAAGGGCGAATGCGCGGGCGAGGTGGTGCCACTGGTACAGTTCGAACTGTCCGGTTGCGAGCGGGAGGCCTTCGAGGCTCAGGTGATGTTGGAAAGCGGTCAATACGAAACGGCCTATAAACAGGCGTACAGCGCAATGGTACACGCCGCCAAGGCCCTGGTAAAGACCCAGTTCCTGGACGTCCCGGAAGACCCGGATACGATCGTGTCCGAATTCCGGACCAGAATCGTCGACTCGGGCCTGTTGCACGACAATCCGGTAACCCGCGGCAAGTTCGCCAACTATCTCTTCCACGCCCAGAGGCGAAACGTCGTTTCCTACAACGAAGACCTGGCGCACCGGTTCATCGAAGAGACGCAGCTCTTCATCGAAGCCGCGTACGCCTGCTACGGACGGATGAACGTCGTCAGCTCCTGAACCTTATGAACGCGTATCGAATTCAGATCAAATTCTACCTCGAGAGCGGGGAGGACGTGGCGCCGGAAACCTGGTTCCGGGTCTTCAACACCTGGATTCCCGAGACCACGGACGAGGTGCTCGTGGACGTGGCGGACTACAGCCACGTGCACCACGGGCCGGTCACCCTGCTTGTCGGGCACGAGGCGAACTACAGTATCGACCGGACGGACGGGAAGGCCGGTCTTCTGTACGACCGCAAACAGCCGTCCGAGGGCGGCTTCGAGGATCGGTTGGCGTCCGCATTCGCTTCCGCGCTGAAGGCCTGTCGCAAACTGGAACGGGATTCCATACTGGCGGGCGCAGCGAAATTCAGGACGGACGAGGTTCTCATTGCCTTGAACGACAGGTTGCTGGCCCCGAATTCAGAAGAAACGCATGCCGCGGTCCAGGCGGACCTGCACCGCGTGCTGGGAAAACTGTACGGCGGCGCCGACATCGCCATCAGGCGCGATCCGGACCCCAGACATCGATACACCCTGAACGTCGATACAGGCAGCCGGGAGAACGTCGCTGATTTGATGCGGCATCTGAATGGGTATTGTTAGGTTTTTGTGGCTTGACAAACCGGAAGAAAGTTCTATATTTCGGATGAGATTTACGGGGATGGCGTGGTGGAGAGGTGGACTTCGCGGGCCGCCCCAATGTGCGTGTCTGTTCGCCGGGATCGGTCTCACGAACCTGCATTCCAGGTTTCAGGATAGGCCTTCAGGAAAGGGGTAAAGAGAATGACGTACATTATCGCCGAGCCATGCATCGACGTCATGGACAGGGCATGTGTGGAGGTCTGCCCGGTCGACTGCATTTACGAGCCCGATGCGACCAATCTGCCGGAGGACGAGCAACGCCAGATGCTCTACATCCACCCGGATGAGTGCATCGATTGCGGGGCCTGCGAACCCGAGTGCCCGGTCGAGGCGATTTTCGAAGAAGACGATACACCTGACGAATGGAAGGAATATATCGAAATTAATGCGAAGGCTTTCGAATAGGGCGTTTCGACCTCTTCGCTCGTTCATACGACGTGGAGAAAATGCCAGGATCGGCCGATCCTGGCATTTTGAATTTGGAAAAACCGAAATGCGGGGAGAAGGACCAGGAAAAACCCGGCTCACACGGAGACACGAAGACACAAAGAGAAAGCGGAACCAACCCAAAGGCGGGCAACCACAAGGGTTGCCCCTACGAATACAATATGCACGCTGATGGAGCTGGAATCCGCGCGAGAAAGTGGAACGATTTCGTTGTACGAAACCTCGTGAGATCCTATCAGCCGTACGGTGGTGTGGGGGGTTTTTCCGTGCAGATCCGTCCAGCACATTTGCACTGTTACCGGTGATAGGTTCGTAGGCCACCCAAGTCACATTTTCGCCACTGAGGGGGGTCACGGAAAAACCGGCCCCCCGCCGAGTCGCGTGAAGACGAAAAAGGACGTAAAATAACCAAAGGAAAAGGGTTGGACTAGATGATGACGAATTCCCGGACAACTTCAGCTCATCCGGCCATTGGGTCAGTTATCAGTAGATCGATATTGACATTTCACACGGAAGGACGAAGGCGTTAATGCAAGCAACCACCAAAACCGGGCTGTACCGGCCCGAATTCGAGCACGATGCATGCGGCGTGGGTTTTGTCGCGGATATCGGAGGCAACAGGAACAGTGAAATCATGCGCCAGGCGGTGCAGGGGCTGGCCAATCTGACCCATCGGGGCGCGATGGACGCGGATGCCAAGACCGGGGACGGCGCCGGTGTGCTTACCCAGATACCCGGTCGGCTGATCGTGAGGGAGGCTGAACGGCTGGGATATCGTGCGCCGCGCGCCGAAGACCTGGCCATCGGCATGCTGTTTCTGTCCCAGGACGCGGTGACCAACGACCGGTACCGCATTATCGTCGACGAAGCGACCGATCACTACGGGCTGACACTTGTTGGTTGGCGGACGGTGCCGGTTGACCGCACGGTCCTCGGCGACCGGGCCGCGGAGTTGATGCCCGATATTCAACAGGTGCTTCTCGCCAGGGGACAGCGGATGTCCGACGCGGAATTCGAGCGGGCGCTGTACCTGGTTCGACGACAGGTGGAAAGATCCGTGCGCCGGCACGGAATAGAGGGTTGCTACATCTGCTCGCTGTCCAACCGGACCATCGTCTACAAGGGGATGATGGTGGCGCCGCAGCTCGCGAGGTTTTACCGGGACCTGCAGAATCCCGATTTCGAAACCGCGCTGGCGGTCTTTCACCAGCGCTACAGCACCAACACGCTGCCCGACTGGTTTCTGGCGCAACCGCTTCGATACCTCGCGCACAACGGTGAAATCAACACCCTGCGGGGCAACGTGAACTGGATGGCCGCGCGCGAGGCGGAGCTCAAATCCAGGGCATGGGGGCGGCATCTGGAACGCATCAAACCCATTGTCGACGCGACCCGAAGCGATTCCGCAATGCTCGACAACGTGTTTGAAGCGCTGGTCGTGGCAGGACGGAATCCGATGCACGCGATGATGATGCTGATCCCCGAGGCGTATCGGGAGATACCCGACATGCCGGAGGACCTGCGCGGCTTCTACGAATACAACAATTGTCTGATGGAGCCCTGGGACGGACCCGCCGCGGTCGCGTTCAGCGACGGCACGGTCGTGGGCGCCACGTTGGACCGGAACGGGTTGCGGCCGGCGCGCTACAAGATTACGGATAACGGCCTGGTCGTCATGGGCTCGGAGGTCGGATTACTGGAGATAGACGACCGCCACGTCGTGGAGAAGGGGCGCCTGGGGCCGGGGCAGATGATCGCGGTGGACACGCGCCGGGGCGTTTTACTGAAGAATGACGAGATCAAATCCCATTTTGCAGCCCGCCGACCCTACCGGCGATGGGTGACGGACAACCTGGCCATTCTGGATCAGTCAGATGCCCTTAACGAGCCGATGCCGGCTGGAGAACGGACTGACCTGGCGCGGAGGCAGGTGGCATTCGGATACACCGCCGATGAAATCGAGCACGTGCTGGTGCCCATGGCGAACGACGGCAAAGAGCCGGTAGGATCCATGGGGGACGATACGCCGCTGGCCATGCTGTCTGAACGGCCCCAGATTCTGTACAATTTCTTTACGCAGCGCTTCGCGCAGGTCACGAATCCGCCAATCGACCCGCTACGGGAAGAACTGGTGATGTCTCTGGACGTGCTGCTCGGGCGTCGAAGGAATATCTTCAGGGAAAAGGCAGTCAACGCACGGCTGATCCGCATCCCTTCACCGGTTTTGCTGGATTCAGAGTTCCGCCGGCTTTCCAGTTCGGGGATGCCGGGGTTCGAAGCCGAAAAACTGCCCGCGCTATTCGTTCCGTCGGGTGGCGTCGAGGGCCTGCGAACGGCGCTGGAAAGGATTTGCCTCCACGCGGAGCGGGCGGTCGATTCCGGCAAGACCCTGCTGATTCTGAGCGATCGCGGCGTGGACCCGAATCACGCGCCAATCCCCATGTTGCTGGCGGTCGGCGCCGTTCATCATCATCTCATTCGGGAAGGGAAGCGGATGCAGGCGAGCCTGATCGTGGAATCGGGCGAGCCCAGGGAAGTACACCACATTGCCGCGCTGATCGGTTACGGCGCCAGCGCCGTGAATCCATATCTCGTTTACGAGAGCCTGTGCGAACTGGTCCGCAGCGGCAGGCTCGAAGACGAAATCACCTGCGCGAAAGCGCTGGACAACTACCGGCACGCCCTGGAGGCGGGTATCCTGAAGGTAATCTGCAAGATGGGGATATCCACGCTCAGCAGCTACTGCGGGGCGCAGATTTTCGACGCCGTAGGGCTGCATCCGGACGTCGTAGACCGGTATTTCACGGGTACGGTAACCCAGGTGGGCGGGATCGGGCTGGCTGAGATCGCCGGAGACGCCGCCGAACGCCACCTACAGGCGTTCCAGCCGGACGGGTCGCCGGCGGTGAATGACGCGGGTATCTACAGATTCCGGCGCGACGGCGAGTTCCATGCCTTCAATCCCGGGGTTTTCAAGGCCATACACAGCGTGGCCAAATCCGGAGATTACGTGGACTACACGGCCTACTCACGCCTGGTGGAGGAGCGGCCGGCGGCTTCGCTGCGGGACCTGATGTCATTCAGGGAGGCGCCGCCCGTCCCCCTCGACGAGGTGGAGCCGGCCGAAGCCATCTGCCGGCGCTTCGTGTCCTCGGCGATGTCGCACGGGGCGCTGTCGCGCGAGGCGCACGAAACGCTGGCAATCGCGTTGAACCGCATCGGCGCGAAGAGCAACAGCGGAGAGGGCGGCGAAGATCCGGCCCGGTATCGACGGCTGCCCAACGGCGACTGGCCCAACAGCGCCATCAAGCAGGTGGCCTCCGGCAGGTTCGGCGTCACGCCTGAGTACCTGGCATCGGCCAAGGAACTGGAAATAAAGATGGCGCAGGGGTCCAAACCGGGCGAGGGCGGGCAGTTGCCGGGGCACAAGGTTTCCGCGGAGATCGCGCTGATCCGGCATTCCGTTCCCGGGGTCACGCTGATTTCGCCGCCTCCGCATCACGACATTTACAGTATCGAAGACATCGCACAACTGATCTACGACCTGAAACGGGTGAATCCGCGGGCGAAAGTGTGCGTCAAACTGGTTTCTGTGGCGGGCATCGGCACCATCGCTGCGGGCGTGGTCAAAGGGTACGCGGACGTGGTGCATATCAGCGGGCACGACGGCGGCACCGGCGCTTCCCCCCTCGGCGCCATCAAACATTCGGGCAGCCCCTGGGAACTGGGCCTGGCGGAGGTGCAGCAGACGCTGGTGATGAACGACCTGCGCGGGCGGGTCGTGCTTCGAGTGGACGGGGGTCTGAAGACGGCCAGAGACGTGGTCGTCGCGGCCGCTCTCGGGGCGGAAGAATACGGATTCGGCACGGCGGCGCTGGTGGCCATGGGGTGCGTGATGGCGCGGCAGTGCCACCTGAATACCTGTCCTGTAGGTGTTGCTACGCAAAAGCCCGAACTGCGGAGGAAATTCAATGGTTCCCCCGAGAATGTCATTCGCTATTTTACCAATCTCGCCGATGAGGTCCGGGAGGTCATCGCCGGTCTTGGGTATCGGTCTCTGGAGCGTCTGATCGGCCGCACGGAGATTCTGGAAGCCGGCGTCGATCCGAGTAAACACCGGTGGCGGGGAATCGACCTGAGCGAATTACTGGCCGATCCGGACCCGGCAGGCACCCGGCCCCGGCTGCATATCCGTGAACGCAACGACCGGCCCGATGCATCGATTGACGACCTGCTGCTTCAGGATGCAATGGATGCGATCAAGGAAAACAGTTCGATTACGCTGAGTTACGAAATTCAGAATACGCGGCGCGCGGTTGGCGCCAAGCTGGCAGGCGAGATCGCGTTTCACTACGGAGACCGGGGCCTCGACAGTACCATCGAATGCCGGTTTCGCGGCAGTGCGGGCCAGAGCTTCGGGGCGTTCTGCATACGCGGGTTGCGGCTGGTCCTTACCGGCGAGGCCAATGACTACGTCGGCAAGGGCATGCACGGCGGAGAACTCATCGTACGGCCGCCTGGCGACGCCGGGTTTCAGAGCCACAGGAACGCAATCGTCGGAAATACGGTCATGTACGGCGCCACTGGTGGCGTGCTCTTCGCGGCGGGCGTTGCGGGTGAGCGGTTCTGCGTGCGCAACAGCGGCGGTCACGCGGTGGTGGAGGGCGTGGGAGACCACGGGTGCGAATACATGACCGATGGAATCGTGATTGTGCTGGGGAGCACAGGACGGAACTTCGGCGCCGGGATGACGGGCGGTGTCGCGTACGTATTGGACGAAGAGGGATCGTTCGAGAACAGGTACAACCCGCAGCTCGTCGCCATCCATCGTGTCGAACAAGGGGACGACGTCGGTCTGCTGAAGAAGATGATCGGACGGCACCTCGAAAAAACCAACAGCCGCCGGGCGAGCGACATTATCGCCCGATGGGAACAATTCCTCCCCAGATTCTGGAAGGTGACCCCTCATGCGCCCGACCACGGCGACGAACTCGTCATTCCGGACCGTTACAGGGAAACACACCGGGAAGCCCGCCGGCAGAAGGCGCTTGACCAGCGGAAAGTGCGGACAGTGGGGAATGCGGACGGCGGGCCCGTGCACACGCACATGCATACATCAGGCGGTTCAGACGGGGGGTAGTGTTCCGCCCCTGCAATCCTGCGGGTTCATTCGCGCCGGCTGTTTCGAAGAGGAAGGGACCTTATGGTTGAAATGACGGGTAAGGTTGCGTTGATAACCGGCTCTTCAAGGGGCATCGGGCGTGGCTGCGCCGTAGAGATGGCACGCGCAGGCGCCAATATTACGGTGAATTACCATTCGCATCCTGAAAACGCGGAGAACGTCGCGAACGAGGTCCGCGCGGAGGGTCGTGAGGCGCTGGTCCTTCAGGCCGATGTGTCGGACCGCGCGGCCGTGGACCGGATGGTCGAAGCAACCGTTGAACGTTTTGGCAGGCTCGACGTCGTCGTGGCCAATGCCTATTACAGCAAGCGTGAGCCCTTCCTGGAACTCTCGATACAGGCTGTACGGCGGACGTGGGAGGTCTGTATGTGGGGCAGCTTTCACGCCGCACAGGCCGGCGCCCGGCAGATGGTGGACCAGGGCGGCGGCGGCAGCATCCTCTTCATCAGTTCCGTGCTGGCGCACGTACCGATGCCAACGTCCATGCCGTACAATTCGGCCAAGGCCGGCATCAACCAGATGTGCCGTACTATTGCGGCCGAGCTTGCGCCGCATCGTATCCGTGCGAACGTGATCGAACCCGGTTATACGGACACGCCGGGCGAACGGCAATTCGCCACGGACGAGCAGATCAGGGAGGCCGCCAGGGGTATGCCATGGGGCAGGCTGGCCACCATTGAGGACCTGGGGAAAGCGGCCACGTTTCTGTGTTCCGACGCGGCGGATTACATTACGGGGACGATCCTGAAAGTGGACGGCGGGTTATGCCTTAAATAGGCGTCCGGCATCCGGCCGGCCGCGGGCCGGCAAACCATACGACAACTGCCGGTCGCCGCCGGATTCCATATTTCACGGAATGAGACATGATGCGAATCGTTCGACTTACCGTCTTCCTGTACGCGTGCCTCCGGGGTGTTTCAATTCCGGCGGCGGACGTGGTGGTGGGAATGCACCAGGACGAAGAAGAGGCGGCACTCCGGTACCGTGTCGGTGTGATCGACGTGGGAACCCGTACGGTCGAATGGGGGGACGTCGGGGCGCACGACGACGGCCAGGCCCCGTCGGTCGCCGTGGATGGACGGCTCGTCGTCGAGGTACACCAATCTCACGTCGGTACGAATCTCTGGTACAAGGTAGGCGAGATCGACGAGGGGACAAAGGCCATCCTGTGGGGCGAGGGCATGAGGTACGACGCGGGTCAGTTTCCCATGGTCGCGCTGGAAGGCCGCGTCGCTGTGGAGGTGCATCAGTCTCATTTCGGTACGAACCTGTGGTACCACGTGGGCCTCGTGGACGCGCAGGCCAGATCGATTGACTGGGGCGAGCCGCAGAAGTACGACGGGGGTCAGTTCCCGTCGGTGGCGCTCTGGAACGGAACTGTGGTGGAAACCCATCAATCCGAAGAAGGTGAACGTCTTTGGTACACCGTGGGTGTCGTGGATACGACGGCAATGTCGATCGCGTGGGGCAGCCCACAGGAATACGACGGCGGCCAGACGCCCTCCGTGGACGTGGACGACGGCGTGGTCATCGAGATGCATGAGTCGATACACGGATTGCGTTTATGGTATCACGTGGGCGTACTGGACGCGGAGCGGAAGACCGTCGCGTGGGGAGAAGCAACGGAATTCGACGCGGGCATCGCTCCCAGCGTGGCGGTGGACAACGGAATCGTGATGGAAGTGCATGAATCCCACGACGGCCTGGATCTCTGGTACCATGTCGGATCGGTGAATGCGGAAGCGAAGTCGGTGTCCTGGGGGACGGGCTGGCATTACGGGGAAGGCATCCTTCCGGTGGCAAGCGTCAGCGTCCAGGTGAGATCGTCGGATTTCGACGGCAACGGGCAGGTGGATTTTGCCGACTTTTTGCTGTTTGCCAGGGCCTTCGGTTCCGAGGCGGGAGACGGGGATTACGAAACCGGATTTGACCTGGACGGAGACGGTCGCGTCGGGTTTGGGGATTTTGTTCGATTCGCACGGGAATTCGGCACGTAGCGAAGACGTGAACGCTTAGCAGTCCGTTGAGAAAGTCGCTCTGCAGGCGAGGCCGAGCCAATGTGGTCGAAGACAAGGCGCGCGACCGAGTCCCATCCCTCGATTCGGCGAGGGAGCGCAACGCCGTATTTCGACCGCAAGGGCCGGCCGTAGCCCGGATGGGCTTTTTCAACGGGCTGTTAGCGGGTCAGTGAGGCGAGGTCGCCGCCGCGGGAACGGGTTCCGTGGCGGTATCTTTATGCCCGTTCCGCGAGCACGGCCGGAGTCTGTTTACGGGCTTTTTTGTACACCTTGAAGAGTCTATTTCCTATATTTTCTGAGGTGCCAACCAGGCGGTCAGGATTGATGCAGAATCCCCTCGGGATTTTCCGGTTGCACTGCGTTCCGTAAAGCAGCATCGACCCGATTTCCTATGAGACGATTCCAGAAAATCATCATCGGGATCCTGATTGGATCCACGGCATACGCGGCAGATCCGCCGGCGCGTTTCCATACGCCTTCCCGAGATTCCGTTCTCATCCTGGAACGATTCGAGTACCCCGGACAGATCGGACAGTTTCCGGTGAACTGGGAAGGACGCTCGGGCTGGCGACAGAAGAGGACCAGGAAAAAAGAGGACCTCTATTACACGATACAGGCTGAGAACGGCGACCACTTTCTGAGAGCCGAAACCGTGGGCAGGGCGACAAATGCGGGGCGGCCGGCAAAGGTCAACCTTCGTGTCTGGAAAAAGCTCAGATGGCGGTGGCGGGTGCACAGCCTCCCTGCGGGCGGTAATGAAAACCACAAAGAAACCAACGACAGCGCGGCGGCCGTGAGGCTTGTATTCAAGGGCCGTTATATCCCAAAGACACTCAAGTACGTATGGAGCGCAACGCTGCCGGCCGGTACTGAGACCGAGAGCCCGCTCAGCGACAATACGAAAGTGATCGTATTGCAATCCGGAAGCAGGAACGCGGGCAAGTGGATCTGGGAAGAGGTCAATGCATACGAAGATTACAGACGCCTGTTCGGTAGCGACCCGCGACTTGTCGGCGCCGTTGCCGTACTTACGGATTCTGACAACACGAAGACGTTTGTGAAAGCGGATTACGACGATATTTCGTTTTTGATGGAGCCACCCCAATCATCGGATCGCGATCCCGATGCGGAGGCCGTAAACCAAGACAGGGGGAAGTGAAATGACAGGAAAAACAGGAGCGAGGCGGAAGCGATTTCCGGGAGTCATCGTGGACCTGACGACGGGTTCCGGCCATGGTCGCTTGCGAAAGCACGGCGCGGAAAGGCCGGCTCGCAGAAGGCAGGAGACGCCGGCCCTTGCTTCATGTCTCCAGGAGTATGTATTCCTCACACTCCGGATGTTGGCGATCAGGCCGGCAGCGGTCTGTCTCCTGACGGTCTCTGCGGCATCTGCGCAGAACGTATCCATTACCGATTACGTTGTGCCCGTGAGCCGGGCGCACAACCTGCGCATCGACGCGCTCAGCTTCAACTACGTGACCGAGGATACCAAAACCGTCGTGTTGAATGGAAATGTGAACGTAGTATACAGAAAGTTCTACGAGTCGCTGCCATATGCCTATTCGGTGGACGCAACCGGACTGGGTTCGATCAGGAAGAACATCATTACCGAGAACGTCGAGCGCGACGCCCTGACCCACCTGAAAACGAATCTGAAAAAATACCACCGGAACGAGGGCAGTTTCTTCTATTCGTGGGGCACGGACTCGGACCTGGATTCGGGGTACGATCGACCCAACATCGAGATGACGCTGGGCCTTGGACATGGACGGTTTATCGACGCCACCGCGCTTCGGAAAGCCGGCAGAATCGAGGAATTCTTCCTTGAGGAGGGGATCATCGGCGAACATTTCTCCAAGGAGACGATGATCGAACTGGCGCATATAATAGACAGGGAAAGGGAATACAAGGAGCAGCATGGAGACCGGTATGAGAATTACTGGTTCGAAGACATGCTTGCCGAAATCAGGAAGTCTCGCAGGGTTCTCGGAGAAGAAATCGGATTCGGACTCGTGCGGATACAGGAAGTGTTGACACAGGAGCAGATCAGCAAGCGATTCTATGGATGGGACATCACCACCGGCGTTCAGTTTCAGGTGTTGAATCCTTATGAAGATACGGACCGGCCGCCACCCGGTCTCCTGATCAATTTTCGATACTCCCACCCGATCAGCTGGAGCACGCAGATCAACACGGACTTACACTACGATACGCCTTTTTCCGGGTCCTTCGGGTCGGATTATAACTTGCGCTGGAAAACGGACTTCATCTACGAGGTGACGAACAGGATCCGGTTCACGACACTGAAGACGATCCGTGCAAGGAAGCGCGAGGATCAACAAGCCGAGATCATCTCAGATATCGCGTTTGCGATAAGCTTCTACATCGAAAACAAGATCAACATGACGCTTTCCGAGTCCTTTCGCGTCGCCAGAGGCGAAAAGTCCAGGCAAAGCTTCAATATGGGCTTGAGCTTCCGGATTTTCTAGCCCCGGAAGGGATTTGTGCGGAAACAGGGTTGTAACCGCATGTCGACGCGTGTTGCGGGTTCCTTGCGTCTTGCAAAGACACACGCGAAATAAAGACTCTCTCCGCCCACCGGACGGCGCCGCCTGTCCCGCCCGCCTCTCGTTGCCCCTTCCCCGAACTCTGCAATTCACCCGAACAAAAGAAGCCTACAGACGATCAACCGCATCGACCAGCGCGTCGGTGGTGATGCCGAAGTGCGCCCAGGTCTCCATATGCCCGTCGGACGGGGCGACTGTCGGAACCGTCAGGCCCACGTGCGCATGGGCGACGTTCCGGGAAGAGGCCGCGGTGGCCACCAGGCCCGCAAACCCCCTGAGTCCGGTTTGAGGCGTGCCGATCTTTCCGTCTTCGATGGTAACGACGCCCCTGGCGTACTGCGATACCAGCGTTTCCAGGCGCCCGTCCGGAAGGGGCAATCCGTTGACGACGAACACGTCCGTCCGTACGCCCCGGTCGTTCAGGGCGTCCGCGGCTTCCGCGGCCAGGAAGGCCGGCGCGCCAAACGCCAGGATCGCGCGACGGGCCCCCGCAAAAGACCGCAATCGGGTGACGGGTTGCCACTCATCCGCCGCCGCCCATAGCGGGCCTGAGCCGTCCTGTTTTTCGAGTACGGGCAGGTTGTCACGGGGAATAGCGATGATATGTCCGCCGTAGTTGGCGGCGAGATCGATCACGGCAAGAAAGGCGGACCGTGCGTCGGCCGGGGCGTAGAACCGGTGCAGGTACGGGAGGTAGTTCAGGCCCACGTTGATCCAGTCCAGGCCCCATCCGGAGAAATGGTCCCGGCCCGTACACGCGCCAACGTGAGAAAGGTGAAACGTGACGTTCAGACCCTCGTTCGCACCCGTCAGGTTACGCTGGTACTGCCACATGTCGAAGCCTTCGCGTGCGATGCCTTCGAAGAAGGCCGCGAATGTGGAGACCACGTTCAGTTGCGGGTTCGGGGTACTGGTGGCCAGGCCGTTGGCGATGAGGGTGGCCGCCTGCTCTTCGATGCTGATTTCGAACTGATGGTTTTCCGCCAGGTGACTCCGCGCCTTCGACAGTTTGGTGGAAGCGTCCAGGTCGCAGCTGACCACGAATACCCGGTCCGGAAAGGTCTCGGCAACCAGGGCGTACCCGGCTTCCGAACCGTCTCGGGCACTCTTCATTTCACCCGGTCCGGGCAAAGAGACGTTTTCCACGGCGCCGTCAGGAAGTACCAGATTCGGGCTTCCGGGGGCCGGACGGGCGCGGGTCAAAACCTTCCGGGCCGACCGCGACTTCAGAATGTCCAGCGCCTTCGACTGTCCGGGCGTGGACCGGAACATGGGATTGGCAAGCACGTCCGCTTCGTTTCGATCTTTCATGCCCCCGTCGTGGTGGCCGGCGCCGCCCGGGAGGTCGTTCACAAGGAAGAGGCACTCCAGCATGGGCTCCACGTCTCTATAGCTCATCAGCGATCCCGGAACCCAGATCTCGCGGTCCACAGGCACGTCGTGCCGTCCCGCGAAGGCTTCGACCTCTTCGAAAATGCCGAGGTCTTGGCCGAATTGCGAAAGATCGATCCGTTTGCCGCTCCCGGACCGGAAGCCGACCGGATAGATAAGACTGGGTCGGCCTCCCTGCGCCAATCCGTACGCCTCGCGGTACGCCCTGTACAGGCCGACAGGATCGTGCAGCGTTGGGATTTCGAGAATCTCGACCCCCATTGCGCCGATGATCGTACGGGGATCCTTGTCCAGAATGCTCCTGGTGCTGCCGGAAAGCTGGATCCCGTTCCGGTCCATAACGAACGTGATTGGCGCGCCGTGAACGTGCGCGGCGTTGAAGCCGTTTAACGCCTGGCCGGAAATCCAGCCGGCGTCTCCGCAGTGGGCAACCACCCAGCACCCGTCGCCGTACGTGCCGCGTTTGCCCAGCGCGTTGCCGACCGCAACGGGAATCATCACGCCCAGGCGTCCGCCGTTCATCTGCGTGCCCCCCGGCAGCCACGAAACGTGGCCGGGGAGGTCCAGGCCGCGGCGGAAGCCGGTAACGACGTGATCGGGATCCACGAATCCGACGGCGGAGAGCGCGGCATAGTATCCGACGCTGGTGTGGGCGTGTTCGATGGTGTATTCGATGCGCTCGAAGTCGACCACCGCCAGGGTGAGCAACAAAGGCGGAATCAGGCCGATGCCGCCGCCCAGGTGGTCCGCTTCGCCGATTCCGGCAAGGGATGCCAGCGAACGCACGGCCGTGCGGGCCGCGTCGATCTGCAGGGCGATGAGGGCGTCATTCTGTGTTTCCGTTAATGCTTCGGTCCGGCGGACGTCGATATGTATTGGCAGAACCTCTGACGTGACGACGTCGGACAGATATCGCGAACCATCCAGCAGCGTCCGGTTTCGGCGCTCCTGTTGCGTTGTCGCGTGCTGCAATGCGGACATAAACGGGCTCCTCTGCGAGGGAGGCGGGTTCGTACGAAAAAAGGGGGATGGCGAGATGCGGGGGAGGGAAAATGGGGAGCGGAAACGTCGGGATAAAAATACAGTGGTTTCGGAAAAATACCAGACAAAAAACGTTCCCGCAATCGTAGACGGACCTCAGGCTCCCGGCCGGAAAACTTGGCTTGGAAGTTCCTCGATCCTTTGGTATTTTGGTATCTTGAAAAGAGCGTGTACATGAGGCATTGGCGATAGTGGAAAGGAGCGGAAGATGGCCGGTACAGTATTGGCTGCGCAGATGTATACGGTGCGTGAGTTCACACAGACGCCCGCGGACGTCGCGGCCAGTCTGAAGAAGGTGAAGGCGCTGGGATACGACGCCATGCAGGTGTCGGCATTTGGAGACATCAGCCCCCGGGAACTTAAGGACATGGCCGATGGCGAGGGTCTTGAGATCTGCGCCACCCACACCAGCTATGAGCGCATGAGGGATGAAACCCAGGCTGTTATCGACGAACACCTGCTGTGGGGATGCAGGTACCCGGCGATCGGCGGGCTCCCCCAGAGTTATCGTGAAGACGGAGGCGAGGGTTACAAACGGTTTGCCCGCGAGGCGTCCGAAGTCGCGCGAAAACTTGCCGGGGCCGGGCTCACGTTCGGGTATCATAACCACAGTTTTGAACTGGAACGCTTCGGAGATCGGACGGGGCTGCAGATCCTGTTCGAAGAAAGCGACCCCGAGGTGTTCCAGCTCGAAATCGACACCTACTGGATCCAGCACGGTGGCGGAGACCCCGCCGCGTGGATCGGCAAGGCCGCAGGCCGGGCGGACCTGGTCCATGTCAAGGATATGGCCATGCGCGGCCGGGAGCAGCTCTACGCCGAGGTGGGCGAAGGCAACCTGAACTGGCCGGCCATTCTGGATGCCTGCAAGGCGGCCGGAACCCTGTGGTACATCGTGGAGCAGGACACGTGCCAGCGGGACCCGTTCGAGAGCCTGGGCATCAGTCTCCGGAATCTGAAGGCCATGGGGCTGGAATGAACGAGGTCGAGCCCGGATGACGTGTCCGCGACGACGTGAGGTGCCTTCATGCCTGCCGTGAGTAATCCATACCTGCAATCCGTCCTGCAGTCCGGAAACGAATCGGTCTTCGAGGTCCGAACGCGCGCGCCGGGACCCGAAGGCCGTCTGATTTCCCTCACCGAAGAACTGGTGGTTGAATCGCCGAGCGGGGATATCTTCGGGTACAGCCAGAACGCCGGCATGGGATGGGACCCGGCGGAACTGGGCCGGCCCGAGATTCTGATCCTGAGTACGATGGGAGGAATTCGCGAGCCGGACGGACGCCCTGTCGCGCTTGGCTACCACACCGGGCACTGGGAGGTCGGGTTGCTGATGCGGGAAGCCGCCCTGGAGATTCACCGTTTGGGCGGCATCCCCTTTGCGGGGTATTGCTCGGATCCATGCGACGGACGTACGCAGGGCACGACGGGGATGATGGACAGCCTGGCGTATCGCAACGACGCGGCAACGGTGCTCCGTCGCCTGGTCCGGTCGCTTCCCACGCGAAAAGGGGTGATCGGCGTTGCTACCTGCGACAAGGGATTGCCCGCGATGATGATCGCGCTGGCGGCAATGCATTCGCTGCCCACCGCGATCGTTCCCGGCGGCGTGACGCTTCCGCCGGACGAAGGCGAGGACGCCGGCAAGATCCAGTCGGTCGGCGTCAGGCTGGCGCACGGCGAGATGTCGCTTTCGGAGGTGCAGGACCTGGGCTGCCGCGCCTGCGCGACGCCCGGTGGCGGCTGCCAGTTTCTGGGTACGGCGGCCACGTCGCAGGTGGTGGCCGAGGCGCTGGGATTCGCGCTCACCCATTCGGCCCTGGCGCCTTCGGGTCAGGCAGTCTGGCTGGATATGGCGCTCCGGTCCGCCCGTGCGGTGTTCACGATGCAGGCGGCCGGACGCACGACGGCCGACGTGATAACGGATGCCGCTCTTCACAATGCGATGGTCACGCACGCCGCGTTCGGCGGCTCCACCAACCTGCTCCTGCATATTCCGGCTGTCGCTTATGCGGCCGGGCGCTCCCGGCCTACGGTGGACGACTGGAGCCACGTGAACCGGCAGGTCCCGCGCCTGGTTGACGTACTTCCCAACGGTCCGGAGTTTCACCCCACGGTCCGGGCGTTTCTGGCGGGCGGCGTGCCGGAAGTCATGCTGCACCTGCGGAAACTGGGGCTGCTGGAAACGGATGCCCTCACGATATCCGGAGGAACGCTGGGTGAGAACCTGGACTGGTGGGAGGGATCCGAACGGCGAGCCAGGTTCAGGCAGGCGCTGCGCGATCAGGACGGGATCGATCATGATCATGTGATTATGGACGCCGACCGCGCGCGTGCGCGGGGGCTGACCAGCACGGTCTGTTTCCCCACGGGAAATATCGCGCCGGAAGGATCCGTAGTGAAGAGTACGGCAATCGACCCGTCGGTCGTCGACGAGGATGGCGTCTACCGGACAACCGGGCCGGTGAAGGTGTTCACCACCGAGCGGGCGGCTGCCGCCGCGCTGAAGGATTCCGGCCCGAAACGGGTAAAGCCTGGAGACGTCATGGTGCTGATCGGGCGCGGTCCGATGGGCGCCGGGATGGAGGAGATCGCGCAGATCACCACCGCGCTCAAGTACCTGGATTTCGGGAAACACGTTGCGGTATTGACGGATGCGCGTTTTTCAGGGTTTTCCACCGGGGCGTGCATCGGTCATATCGGCCCGGAAGCGCTGGCCGGCGGCCCGATCGGCAAGCTGACGGATGGCGACGTCGTGGAAATCGTGATCGACCGGAACGAGCTTTCGGGCACAATCAACTTCGTCGGCGTGGGCGAAACACGTTTCGGTCGGGAAGAAGGCCGCCGCATACTGGCCGACAGGGCCTCGCGTTCCGATCTTGCGCCCGACGCGGACCTGCCCGACGATACCCGGCTTTGGGCGGCCCTTCAGAACGTGGGCGGCGGAACCTGGGGGGGATGCGTTTACGACGTGGACGCGATTGTGCAGCGGTTGAACGGCGGTACATCTGCATGAGTCAGCTCAACCCGTCGACGTCCGATATCTGGCGCCCGCCGCCCGAATCTCCGGTGGCGTCGGACGATGAGATCCAGGTCTGGCGCATGAATCTGGACCGGCCGGCTTCAGAGGTCGACGAAATGCGGGATGTGCTTTCCGAAGACGAAACCGCCCGCGCCGCCCGGTTCGTCTTTGACAGACACCGGGCGCGTTTTGTTGTCGGCCGGGCATCTCTCAGGAGAATTCTGGGGCAGTACGTGGGGATGGACCCCAGACGGCTGGAATTCGGCTATGGATCGCGCGGCAAACCGTTCTTGAGAAAGGGTTCGGATGGAGACCGGTTGCGCTTCAATCTCTCCCACTCCGGCGAACTCGCGCTCCTCGCGGTGATCAGAGCGCGGAGAATCGGCGTGGACGTTGAACGCATCCGTGAGGTTAAAGAGCACCTGCGGCTGGCGGGACGCTATTTCGCGACCGGCGAAGTCGCCGCGCTCCGGGCGCTGCCCCCGGAAGTCCAGTACGAGGCGTTCTTCAACTGCTGGACCCGCAAGGAGGCGTATATCAAGGCGTTGGGGACCGGGCTTGCCTGCCCCCTGGATGGATTCGAAGTCTCGTTGCGGCCGTGGGAGCCTGCGGCCCTGCTGCACGTTGACGATGACCCCACGGCGCCCTCCGAATGGTTTATGCGGGCCCTGGCGCCCGGGTGCGGCTTTGCGGGAGCCGTGGCGTTGAAGGGAAGGGAATTCCGTGTTACCTGCTGGGAGTCCAGGGCCGGCTGAGTCGGCCGTAGCGGGGCCGGTCGAGTCGTTGTGTTCCGTTCATCCTCCGGGAGCGGCGCCGGACTGCTCCCGGATATCTCTGTACGCTTCTGTCGCCGACTGGGGTTTCCCGTAGTCGGCGTCCCATTCACGCTCTTCAGCGGTCATTTTGCCAATGGCGCGCGCCATCTGCCTGATGTGCGAACCCTCGCATCCGCAGCAGCCGCCGATATAGTTTACGCCGAGGTCCAGCGCTTTCTTTGCGAAATCGCCCATTTCGTAACGGGAGATCTTGGAGGAATCGAGCCTGTCCGGAAAGCCGGGCTGTCCGGTAAAGAACGGTACTTCGGGCGTGCATCGATAGGCGACCGGCTGGGCAGCCACGTGGCAGGCTACCGCCCCGCGCATCTGTTCGATGGCGGGGAGCATGAAGGTGGGGTCCTGCCAGCAGTTTGCGCCCACGACGTCGGCGCCCGCGCCTTCCAGCATGCGCGCGGCCTCCCCCGGGCTCTTTCCGTCCCGCGTCTCGGGCCCTTCGAAGGCCATTGTGATCATCGCGGGAAGGCCGGTTTTCTGAACGCATTCGAGGGCAACGAGGGCTTCGCCCACGTGGAGAAACGTCTCGCCGATGATGAAGTCCACGCCTTCTGCCGTCTGGTAGCCAAGCTGGGCGTCGAACAGCCGCCGGCATTCGTCTTCGGATTCGGGGTACTTCCACGTGAGGCAGATATTTCCGGCCACCAGCACCTTCTCGCCGGCGGCCTCTCGGGCGATCCTGACGGCCGCCCGGTTGATCTCCTCCAGTCTCCCGGCGTACCCTGTCTGCGCCAGTTTGTTTTCGCTGGCGTAGAACGTGAGCACCTGCAGGACCTCCGCGCCGGCGTGTACGAACTCCTCGTGCAGGGCCAGAAGCGCGTTGGGATTCTCGATCGTCACTTCCGGCGTGAACGGACCGGCCTGGACGTAGCCCCGGTTCTCCAGGGCGAGCAGGTACCCCCCGTCCCCCAGCACCACCCCCTCATTCAACCTTTCCAGTATCGATTCGGGCATTGGATTGTCTCCGTTTTTCCATAAAGATAATCGGAAGGCCGTGCGCCCACAAGGGGCGCCCTGGATATCTGACCGTTAAGCGTCGTTCATGCATTAATCCAGTGCTCTACCGGTTTTGAGAGAAATTCTTCGACCGCAATGCCGTCACCGCCGATGAGCAGGCTGCGGATCGGATGAAAGGCGTCGGCGAAGTCGGTCATTCCGGCCGGGTTCCGTCCGGTTCGCCCGCTCTTGACTTCTACGGCCATGACCGACCGTCCTGCGCGCACGACGAAATCCACTTCCCGGTGGCGGTCGCGCCAGTAGAAGACCTCACATGAGCCACCGGCCGCGGAATTCACCAGATGCGCACCTACAGCAGATTCAACCAGTCTTCCCCAGAACTCCCGGTCGGTTCGCGCCTGTGCGAAGGTAAGGCCCGATCCGGCGGTCATCAGGGCGGTGTTGTAGACCTGGAACTTGGGGCTGGAACTCCGACGCCGCACAGCGGCCCCGGCGTACTTCTGCAATCCGCCGAGCATTCCCGCGACGCCCAGAAGGTCGAGATAGTGGGCCAGCGTGGTGGTGTTGCCGGCGTCGTGGAGTTGGCCCAGCATCTTCGAATAGGAAAGGATCTGCCCCGAATAGGCGCAGCCCAATTCGAACAACCGGCGCAGCAAGGCCGGTTTGTCCACCCGTGAGAGGAGAAGGACGTCCCGGGCAATCGTCGTCTCGATGAGCGAGTCCCTGATGTACCGCGACCATCTGGCCGGCTCCCCCATCAGCGGCGCCGCGCCCGGATAGGCCCCGTAGAACAGAAACTGCTCCAGGGACCAGCCGAACGCGGTCCGCATTTCGAGAAAGCTCCAGTGCGGTACGTGGAGCAATTCGAAACGCCCGGCGAGGCTCTCGGTGAGTCCCCGCCCGATCAGAAGTTGCGTTGAACCCGATAGGACAACCTTCAGCCGTCGCCGGCTCCGAGTATCCTCGTCCCACAGTCGCTTGACCGCCTCGGACCAGTTCGGCGCCTTTTGTACCTCGTCAAGGATGAGAAGCGCGCCGTCGTCCCCTGCATCGCGTTCGAGCAGCCGCGCCGCGTCCCACTGCTGTGCGATCCACTCCGACCCTCGCAACGTGGGTTCGTCTGCGCTTGCATAGCGATACGGCAACCCCGTTTTCTCCGCAACCTGCGTGATCAGGGTCGTCTTGCCCACCTGCCGCGCTCCGGTGATCACCTGAATAAAACGCCGCGGCTCGCCCAGACGGCGCAGCAAATCTTCACCGTGCGGTCGCGTATATGACAAATTACTCAACATAATGAGTAATTATACTCAATACATTGAGTAAATGGTAGTGGTTTTTTGATTTCGTGGGATGATGGGTTGGATTGGAGGTTTTGACGAAGAGTAAGGAGACCTGACGCTCAAGCCGCCAGTTCCATTCGGGAGCCATCGCGCTGGCTCCACACTACCGGTTTGACGTCGTAGTTCCGAAGCGCGGCCATCACTGTGTGGTCCACCTTTTTTTCGGAATCATTCAGCAAGGCGTACATGCGAGATTCAGGAGTGCGGACCTCCTTGGTGTCGGTCCACGCAAATACAACATTCTCAGCGGTAGAGCGACTCGGGCGATTGACCGTCCGTATGAGCCGCTCCGGGTGCTGCCGGGACTTTGGAATCACGAAATCAAAGAGATGATCATACCCGGTCTGACCCGTAAACTTCACTTTCGGTGTATGGCGAATATCGTGTAGATCAAGCCAGGCTTCGACATCTTCATAGAAAATGTTCACTACCGTGGGACCCGCCATGTAGAACATATCGTTGACGGCCAGCATCGCCTGCAAGAGATTGTGTTTGCGCATTGCGAAATTGTCAGCTGATGCATTGACCTGTAACGCACGTCCGTCTATTTGGACGCCAAAACCATTGAGTGTCATCTGGAGTAGATCTTGACGTTTCGGACTTTCGAGATTGCAACCACTGTGGGCAAGATCCTCAATCGTATATCCGTCGTCCGTTAACACGAATCCTCCATTGGATTCCCTTGCGTATATCTGCAAATAATCGTTGTGTCGATCCAGATATGGCGTGGTTATCTCGACCCACTTGTCGATCTGGTTCAGGACTGTCTTGTCGTTAAGCCAGGCATAATAGTCATCAATGAGAATCTGAATTTCCCGTATCATGTGAAAAGCTCCCGTTGGACGTTTGGCGGTCGGGTAACGTTGCAGTACTGCAGGTATTCTTCGAAGATCACGGACGAATGGCGGCCAGAGTGCGGACCGAACAGGTGACCATCCGGACGATAGCCGCAACACGACCTCCGAATGCGGCCTCGCGTTCCTGTGAATTGAGTGACCTACGACCGAATTTCACCGCCAACGCAAATTCGGTAGGAATTCCTTTAATTTCGTCAGCCCCTGCTTGCACTCCTCGGCCGTCGCGCCAAAAATACCGCTTGTTACGTAGGGCGATTCGTCTTGCATTGTTTCCAGCGATTTCTCAATCTCCTGAAAAACCCGGATTCGTTCTCGTCGGTATGCAAAGGCTCCAAGCGGCGGCCAGTATGCCACTTCTACCGGATCTTCGTGCGCGCAACCTAGCGCCATGAGTGTTTCGAGCTTGTCGAATACTCGTGTGTACCGTTTGACGTCGGGGATGATACGATCTGTGTGCGTTTGCAAGACGTCGTGAATCCAAGCGTTTAGCGGTGTGTGACGATTTTCCATTCCTTTCAATTCCTGCATTTCCTGTCCGCCTTCATCAAACATGCAAGACGGAGGAAGTACCCTTACGGCGGCCAGATCCTCTTTGTGTTGTCTGTGAATCGTCGTCCCAAAGAGATTCCGTAGAAACCGAAGGCGACCCGCTTCAACTGCGCCGAGTCCCAACGCATAGAGCAGCAGAGTCGCGGGGTATTTCACTAAATCAATCCAAAATACAACTCCGCCAGTTAAGTCAGTCGAACCCAGACGCTGCAACGCTCGTTGCCAAACTTGATTGTGTTCTTCTTCAGCCCATCGGCCGCCACTCGTCGCCATCGCCATTAAAGTTGCACATGCAGCCTCATACCTGCGTAATCGTTTAGTAACTGACTCGCTGTCTATAGATGCGCTAAGCTGCACGTCGAAATCCTCTCCCGACGTCATCTCTACAACCTGCTCAACGGTTTGTTGGATCAGATTTGACAACTGAATCCGGTATCGAGGATCCGGAAGGTAGCGTTCCAAACTCGCTACGGCCGATTCGGTGGAGAGTGGGTGAGGCCTCGAATACTCCTCAATGGACGTGACATTCTGCTGAATTTCGGCGAAAAACGCGTCGGCGTCTTCGATCTTGATTACCTGTGCCCCGCGCAGGTCAATCAGCCGCTGGGCTTTGTCCTCTGACTTGCCGCGTACCGCCCAAAACGTCGTGAACCTGCGTGATGGAGCCCGGGATAACGCACTGCGCAACGCGGCGTCCCATTCCGCGGACCATCCGCATACGATAAGGCCGAACTCGTCGAATATCCTGTCCAGGAGCTCATCAAACTCGCGCGGAAACTCATCAAGTTCGGCGGGCGTATTTCTAATACGAGTATCGAGATAATCGCCATTTACCTTGAAAACACAACAATCGGTGTGGATCAAGGGAAGAGCACCTTGAACCTGATCGGGTGAACTTAGGATTGTCGGTTCGACTCCTTCATCTCTGAGGGCAGTTTCCAGAAGTTGGTCGAAATTCGTCGTGATGATGACCTTGATAAATCCGTTCGCGGCCAATCCCGCGATAGCTCGGTGTGCCGCCGTAGGGGCTTTTGCGCCTTCCTCACGCTCCTTGTCAGTCGGTTCAAAATACGCCCCAAGCAATTGTTGTCTCTCTGCTTGCGTTTTGGCAATGTCGTTAAGCAGGTCGGAGTAAGACGCCTCCTTCCCGAATTTCTCCAAATACCAGCGTTCAGGTTCGGAACCGCATTCCTCCCCGTGAGATGCCGCCAGTTTGCAAATCAAATTCAGCGTTATCTCCCAGCCCGTAGGAATCATCGCCGACCGGGATACCCCCGAGCCTACAAGAACGGCATACACGCCAGGATTGGCCTGCATCGAAAAAGCCAGCGAATGGATGGGATCGATTGACCTCATTCACCCTCTTCCTGCACGTCCTGCTGCGGAATGACGGCCACAATGCGTGGATTCAGCAAGCGGTGGCGTTTGCCGTTACCCACAAGATCACCTGCGATAATCACGGACGCCTTGTATTGATGAGCCCTCATGGCTCGCTCATAATCGGAACGGGTCAGAACGGCTTCAACGGGCTGAATTTGCCCTTCAAAGTGTGCTCGCAACGTGACTATCGCATCCGCTGTCTCCGGGCGGCCCGTCCGCCTCTGCACAAATCCGAATAGCAGCACGTCCGGTTTGGGTCCGCTTTCACGAAACAGGCGTGCGGCCTCCCGGAGGATGGGGACATCTGAATTGGCAAAATGAACGATCTCACGCGACGGATTCATCGGACGGGTGCGGGCCCAGGTCAGACTGACGTCCATGCTTTCGTAGGGTTCGACCAACCTCACGAGCGCTTCGCAGAAATTGGCGCTTACCCCGTCTTCCACGGCCAGGTGAAAAGCGTTTGCGTTGCCACCCATAATTCCTTCCAGCGCACGCCTGGCGGCTCGCAGCGCGGAAACCAGACGCCTTGTCATCCTTCGCTCAATCGGGCCTTCGGTGTGCTCCGTATTGTGTATGAATGACTGTTGTACGGGTGGCGACACGACAGGGGTCAGCAGGGTTGCAACAAAGCTTTGTTGGTCGGTCTGACCCGTTCGCAATTTTCTGACGAAGTTCCGGGACGCCTTGTCAGCCGCAGCGCGATAGACCGACCGCGGATCATGCAGCGAACAGGCTGCTGCCAGGACCAAATCACGTGCGCCGCGCGCAAGGTCGATCCGATCGCTTGCCGACGCGGCGCCATCGCCGTCGTCAACGGCCCGCACCCGAATGACGTCTCGATCGGAGGCTATCAGGTCGTGGTAGACAGCAAGTTCGTCGGTACCGGAAACGTCGGCGTAGATTTCAATGAGTCGTGATACGACGTTCGCATAGTCACCCAATTGGTCGGTTCTTGGCAAGATGACTTCGGGCAAACCATCCGCCGTGTAGACGTCTGAAGAGTCGCCGTAGTTGTCCACCCGCTTCCAACCCGCTGCACGGGCAAAGGCCGACAGAGCACCGGGCGAAATATCTTTCAGGTGTCGCTTGTCTTTAATTTCGACTCTCATTGAAAGCGCTCATAGAGATAGATAGAAATCGGTTGGACGTCTCTGGCACCAACATTTGCCGAATCACTAATCCTGTGGCGTTCATCAGCTTTCCTGGAGTTTGCGTTTGATACGTCGCATACAGAGGTCCGGAGCCTTTGTCAGGCGACACTCCCAAATACGTATAACTCTCCATCCCAATTGGCGAAGGTGACGGTTTGCCCGCCGATCCCTTGCCTGGGTTCGTGTGATCTTTTCGTGCCATGCTTCCCGATTCGTCTTTGAAGTTAAGTTTCTACAATCGTGCCCGTGCCAAAAACACCCGTCCACAAAGACTGCGACTTTCTCCTTCAAGAATGCGAAATCCGGTCGTCCAGGAAGCGATTGGTTTCGTCTCCATCCGGATAACCTCCACTCGCGCAAGAGACGTGCAAGGCGTTCCTCAGTTGTTTTATTGCCCTTGCTACGCACGCGGGTCATCAGTTCACCGCGAACTAAACCACCAAACGTCGTACGTTCCTTCCGTGCGTCGCCGGGCCATCGACTCATCGTCTCACACCTCGTTAATTTTCCGCCGATTCCCGAAGTGCGGAATGGACTTTCCTGGCAGCTAACTTCGCATATAACGGGGGAACTGCGTTGCCAATTAGATCACAAACTTTGTCCATTTTATCCGTGGTGAATCTGTAGTTTTCGGGAAACGTCTGAAGCAGCGCTGCTTCCCGTACTGAAATTGTCAATCTTGATTTATCCGGATGTCCGAACCGGCCTTTGGACGCCGTGGTACACCCACCCGTAATAGTAGGGGAGATTTGGTCCCAGGCCATTCTTCCATACGTATTTGTGAATCCCCGATAGTCGCTCCGATGACATTCCGGACGTACCGACTCATCTATTGCCAACCATGTCTTACCAGGTTCCGCCGCTTCCAGCCTCTTCCTGACCTGTGGTTGAAGATTTCTAACTACGTGCCAGTTTTGAGCCTGGGGACCGCCATCGCTGCGTGCTTCCCTTACCGTGACAGGTGCTCCCATATGGTTGATCGTCTGCCTTACCGTTCTCCACGCACGCAAGCCGGATCCATCGTCCGGGAGACGAGCATGAGTGGGTTCGGGTAAGGTAATATCGAATCCAAGTCCGGCCACGAGTACCAGGCGTCGTCGGGATTGCGGTACTCCAAAGTCGGCCATTTGCTCAATACGCCAACTGTATTTGTATTCTAGTTTGGAAATTACTTCAAGAAATTCATCGAAAATCGCTTTCCCACGTCTCAAAACGCCGGGGACGTTTTCCATTATAACCGCACGGGGACGAATTTCTTCAACGATCTTGGCCATCGAGAGAAGAAGCTCGTTTCGAGGGTCCGGCTTGTCATACTTGCTCGTAAGCGAACAGAAGCCCTGGCAGGGAGCGCAACCTGCCAAAAGAGAAATTTCCTCGTTGCCGGTTTCCCTTTTGAGATCTGACACCCGCACTTCACGGATATCCTTTTTCAGCAGGCGTGTTCGTGGGTGGTTCGACCGGTATGTTCGTGCCGCATCGCAGTCGATTTCGACGGCTGCTGAGACATTGAATCCGGCATCGCGAATACCCTTTGTCAGCCCACCGCATCCGGCGAACAGGTCGATCGCGATTGGTCTTTCTTTATTCATTGATCAGCCTTGATCTGCGTTTGGTTAAATTAGTGCTTTAAGTCGAAACGTCAGATAGATTCTCTAATCTAGGGTCATCCGATGAGACACGTGTTCTGACCACGTCGAGGAATTCGCCGTGTAGAGTTTCCGTCGCAGTCAATAAGTTATCCCATGTCCGTATATCGAAAACGTCAGAACGCTGAAGTTCCTGCGCGTGAATTTCATCTCCCGGACTAACGCGGTCGGCAATTAACAGACCGCGTATTGTCGTTCTCTGGTTTTCTTCGTCTGCCTCCTGTTGTAGCTTCCTTCGCAAGAAGTAAACATAGTCTCGTAGTTGATCGAATTCTTTTCGCCCGACTAAACCTCCGGGTCTCTTCGTTTCAACAACGTGCGCAGTCTTGTAACGATCGCCAAGACAAAAGAAATCTAGTCGCTTACTGCCTTCGTTGCCATCAGGCGAGTCGATTTCGAATTCTTCTGCAATCAGCCTGTCGAGGGTAACCTCGTGTGCGAGTGTGGTCCACTTCGGATCGATAAGCCATGGGTGATCACGCACATAATCCTGCATGTCCGGTTTCTCTGGGACTCTATCACGGATCATTTCCTTAAACTTGCGGATGATTTCAACTCGACCCTTTACGAGATGTGCAGTGTTGACAAGCTCAATTATGTCCCATTCGGAAAGAACCTCGCTGAATTTATCATATTCACTGGGAGAAGCTGCATTCAATCGTCGTATCGCATCGAGAAAACTCCGATTCGTCAATGCATTAAAGGCGAATTCCACAAGATCGTCTGCTATATCCCTTCCCTCTTGATCTTTGTCAAGTTGTGGTATGCCGCAGATACGGTCGACCACTCTCGTGAATACTTGACGTTCTCTCTCGGGTAATCTCTCGGCTTGCTGCAAGAACTGCGACACCTTTGGACTTGTGCGTTTAGCTTCTCGTCGTTTATCCGACCATGTTTCTAGTAACTCTCTGATTTTTCTTTGTCCCCATTCCTTCAACGGCACTGCCGTGGGATCCTCCCATCGAACAGTCGCTCTATCCGTTGCTATCAGATCCACACTGTCGTCAAGGAAATCCGCCTGAACTTCGCCTGTGAGGTATTGCATGCCATGCTGA
The DNA here is from genome assembly GCA_028873695.1 of Gemmatimonadota bacterium. GTDB lineage: Bacteria > Latescibacterota > UBA2968 > UBA2968 > JAAXHE01. Next base: position 30,348 of record JAPPNU010000032.1, read on the forward strand.
CCCCATACGCCTCCGCTCAGGTCGAAAAACCACGGAGTCTGAGCCAGTTTGCCTCTCACGTAGACTACAAATCCCCGCTGTTCTTCAACAGGTATGGTATCACTGCAGAATCCCGCCCACCATTTCAGCGGCTGTCGATTCGGTAGCTCGTCCATTTGCCATGTATCGACACTTTCCGGAATCCTGAATTGAAATGGTATCTCTTGTCTCGATACAGGTGTATCGTTTACATAGACCGTGAAGTTTTCGTCAATTATCAGTAGCCGCCTGGCAATGCTCTTCCTAAATTGCTCCTCGTTAATTGATCGACTGAGCTTAAGCCGAGAAAGTCTTACCGTTGTCCCAGGCGAATCTTCCGTATACCTACCGTCATCTGACAATGATTCGGGAGCATATCCTTCGGCGTCTGCGAAATTCGAACTCCTCGTAAGATCGCTATAGTCCAACCCAAAATGGGCAATTTGTCCGTCCTTAACGGTTCGGATGTCGATAAAATCGGCAATTCCGAATCCGGCGAGTTTGCCGATGCCTTTTCGCCCCTGGACTTTTCGAGATTCCAACCCATTGTATTGCCTTGTCCATTCATTCTGATGTGATCGTCTGTCTCTACCTACTGAAAGATAGCGAGAATTACATTCATCAAAACTCATGCCGTGTCCGTCGTCCCTGACGACAATCGCGTCAGACGGCGCGATTGCCGCGTGAGTTGGCAGTTCGATCCAGACATTTCTCGCCATAGCGTCATACGCGTTCGAGATGAGTTCTGAAATTGCGGGCACCGCCCCGGAATACATCTGCAAACCCAGGTGTTTGAACAATTGCCCAGCAACCGTCATCTTGTATTTGCGTTCAGAGTCTAAACTCAACGTTTCTTGTCTCGCCATAACCAGATTTCCCCATGCGACGACCACGGATGTTTCCTTCCTCCGTTTGGAACTTGATTGCGCCGCGGGAAGAATGCCTAATTTCAGTTGTCAAGAATCCAGAACTTGACAATGATTCACGACGTCCGGCTTCTTGCGGAAAACGTCGGTAGGTGTATAATATTGTACTTTGAATTTTCAAACCGGTCAAGGCACGGCATTCAATTTGGGCGACATGGGGAGACGGGTTTTTTATGTCGCCCGCCTCCTCCGCTTCGGTTTGACCATTGCCGTGACCGGCGCGACCATTTTTTCGTACAGCCCCAGCAGGTGTTCCACGCGCTCGCGCTCCGAGTTGAAACCGTTCCGCCGGTACAGTCTGTCGACGGCGCGGTCCAGGGCTTGGTGGGCCTTGCGAAGGTCGGGAGGCATGAGGTCTGGGTCGTACAGGTCGGCGAGTGTTGCGCCAGGATTATTCGCGCGCGCGGCAAGAACGGCATCAGCGTGAGGGGCGAGACGTTCCAGGCGTTCTGGCTGGACCGGCGGTAACGGAAAAGTGTTGTACACTACACCAACTGAATACATATATCTGCTTTCTAACCGCCCCGTAACAGTCCGCATCCAAGCCATGTGCATGGTTGAGGTGAGCAGAGCAAAGTCCCATAGGGTCGCCTCTGGGAGTATGCGCAGCTTTTGGTTTGCAATGACATCTGTACCGAGCCAGCCAATTGGTATAAAGTTTCGTCGTTCCGAACTCGTATTGGGAATGACCAAGTAATCCGCGTTTAGCCTCTCATCAACGCCAACTAATGTAGGATAGTCGGCCATTTTCTTAGTACTCGTACGTCTGCTCGCCGCTCTGTATGATCGCACTTCCGCAATCCTCTTGGCAACCATCGGCATCTGTTTCAGATCTGTAGGAGTAGCTTCTCGCAGGTACAAAATCCATCGGTAAAATCCATTTATGAACTCGTCACCACCTATATAGCGACGGAAGAACTTGGATGCAGTCGGTTCAGCCTCAATGAAAGCTTCTCTTTCTTCATCACTGAACGTTAGAATTCCATTGTCGATCATTTGGACGCCGGTCTTTAGACGTCGGAAACCATTAATCGGGCGGGATTCGGATTTCACCACAATGTGTGGATCAGTCAACCCACCCGCGTCGAAGAGATAGGGCGAAAGGACGGCGTGTTGGCTGTGTTGTGGATCGCTTTGGGGCGTATCGTATGAAAACAGCCGCTTTTGTCTCGGTGCATCGGCCCGTTTGGCCAATCCGATGATCACCACGTGAACGTGCGCCTTGCCACGAGCGTCGGATCCCCACGCGAAGGTGCGGTGGGCAAACGAAATCTCCAATTTGTGCCGCTCGAACAGGATCGGCCAGAGTTGCGCGACCTGTTCGCCCTGCGTGATCGAATTGGTCGCCACGAAACCAATTCGCGCCGCGCTATTCTGCACGTATGCGCCGGCCTTGATAAACCACGCGGTCACGTAATCGAGCGTGCCTCCGCTCTTTCCCAGCGCAGCGATGTTGCGCACCTGTTCGCGCTGTTCTTGAGACTGAAATTTGGCCCCCACAAATGGCGGATTGCCAAGCACGTAGGAACATTCCTCCGGAGGCAGATGCTCGGACCATTCAAATTCGAGCGCGTCCCCCTGCCGGATGTGCGGCGACTTCTCCAGCGGAATGCGAGCGAAAGTCTCACCGAACTCAAGGCTCAAACGGACATTCATAATGTGGTCCATCATCCACAGCGCCACTTCGGCGATGCGTGCTGGAAATTCCCCCATCTCGATGCCGTAGAATTGATCAACGTTGACAATCACAAGCTGGGTGGCAAAGACGTCCGTCTGGGTTTTCGGGTGAATCTCTCTGAGTACCTCGATTTCCAACGCGCGCAGTTCCCGGTACGCGATGATGAGGAAATTGCCGCAACCGCAGGCCGGATCAAGAATGCGAAGGTCGCGCAGACGTTGCCGAAACGTGTGAAGCGCTGGAATACGGCGAGTGTCACGACGGGCTTTCAGTTTGCGGAACTCCTCCCGCAATTCGTCGAGGAACAGCGGCTCAATAACCTTGAGGATATTCTGTTCCGTGGTATAGTGCGCACCTTGCCGGCGCCGTTGGTCCTTGTCCATTACCGACTGAAACAGCGAGCCGAAAATCGCCGGTGAGATGTTAGACCAATTGAAATTGCAAGCGTCAATCAGCTTCTTGCGCATCTCAGAATCGAATGACGGGATGGGAAGCGTGTCACGAAACAATTCGCCGTTGACGTATGGGAAGCGGTCGAGGTCTTCATCGAGCGTTTTAACGCGTCGGTCTTCGGGCGTGTTGAGAACTTGAAACAAGTGCATCAGGCGGCTGCCAAGATCCGACCCGTCCTCACTCGTACGGTTTTCCAGGTAATCCAGAAAGATGTCCCGTGGCTCGAAGATGCCGGTGTCGTCCGCAAAGAAACAGAACACAATGCGAACGAGGAATTGCTCCAGGTCGTGGCCGGTGTAACCCGATGCAGCAAGTGCGTCGTGTAGAAGGCCGACACGTTCCGCGGCGGCAATATTGACCGGGTCCTGGTCCTTGAACGTTCGCTTCTGAACGCCGAGAATAAAACCGAACTTTTCGACGTGATCAGGAAGGTCGGCGAGAGCGAAACAAACTTCCTCGCGTTCGTCCCGGTCAATCAATTCGAAGGTCTGGAAGTCACACTGCAACTGGTAACGCGGTTGCTCGTGCATCGGCAATGCGTCGAAATAGGCGTCTGCCTGTTCGCGTGCCTTTTCCAGATCACGTCCCGCGCTCTTCTGCTCGACGAGCAATACGCCAGGCCAGAACAGGTCGATAAATCCATGGGAATCATCCAGGCGTCTGACCTGCTCTTCGTACCGGGCGACCGTACGACGTTTTACGCCGAATATCTCGAAGAATTCGTTGTAAAAGCTCTGTGTCTCGCCCTTTTCGTAGCCGGAGTCCTTCCACTCTCGTGCGAATTCGGCGGCGCGGGTGCGGATTTCATTCCATGATAGGCGCATATTGAGATGTTCTCTATTTCAAGTAGACTGGATTAACGGACTTTAACCATGAATCGGTTTCAGTTTCGACCGCCTCGCGGATCCCGTGTAGTTTCTACACAGCTCCGCTTGTACTTCCCACGGAATCGACGTTTGTTGGACAGATATGGCCAACAACACATTTTGTTGGCCACTTTGTATCGTCAATGGCCAACAAATTCCGTTGTGGGACACAAGTGGCCGTCAAAATACTTTTCTGCCTTCTGCGACATTTATGAGTTCGGGAAACGCAAGAACAGCTGCCCACCGGTCCGACCTATGCCTGGTATTGCGCTCGGGGGATGATTATACCGCGGGTGTTTGACCTCCCGTTAGCTTAAAGAGTGTCTTCACGAATTGCCCTGCGTGGGACGACACAGCGGTGACTTTCTCTGGATCTATCTTTGCGAGGATCTCGAAACTGTGCCGCCCCTTATCGTAGCTGCCTTTCGTGGTACTGCGGCTAGCCCGAATGAGACCGTTGACGACATCAATCTTGGCAATCTGCTCTATCTGCGGATTCGACGGAAGCGCAGATTCCTGAAAACGCTGGCCATAGTGTTTCGCGAGGGTCGTACGATCAGCCAAAAACCAGGATTCCATGGCCTGAACCATCAGGTGGCATTGGTCGTCCGTCGTGCCGTCTGGGCGATTCCAGCCATCACGATCCTTGAGGTGTTCCCACGACCGTTGATTTCTGACCGGACCCTCTGCGTCGACTAAGAGCAGAGCGCATTCGTCCTCATTTGCAGTAATCTTGCTTCTTTTTGCAAAACGAGTGTACGCGTTCATACGACTGCCTGATGCTATTATTTCCGGCATCCTTCCCTTCAATCCTGACTTTTCAACGAATCTCTGAAAGCCTCTGCGACAAGCACTTCTGCTGGTCTTTCTGACGCCACCGCCCTCGACGTATAGCCTTAATTTCACCACCGATTGCCTCCGATTTCCCCGCTTACCCATAGCTCTCCGAGTCTGTAGTCTTTAAGCCAATTCTCGAGTTCCGATGCGTCCAGCCGTCGAAGCTGCGTAGCTCCTTGGGACTTCTCGCAGACAATCACGGCTTCAGGGGTGTCCGTAAGTGCATCAATGAGAATGTCCGAATGCGTTGTTACGAATATCTGGCACCGGGAGGACGCCTCAACCAGCAGCCGCGCCAACTCCGGAATTACGTCCGGGTGCAGGCCAATCTCCGGTTCCTCGATGCATACAACCGGCGGCGGATTGGGATCACATAGAACTGCCAGGAGACAAAGGTAGCGCAGGCTGCCGTCGGATAGCCGAGTTGCCGGAATGGGATGATGCAGGCCTTCTTCGTGAAAGAATATTTGGACAGTGTTGCTGTGAAAAACGCTAAGAATATCCTCGATCGACTGGTGGAAAGTCCTTAAGCGGTCAATAATCTGGCGTTTTACGGGTGGTTGATTTAGCAAGCTGTTTAGTACCAGACCAATATTCGAAGCGTCCTCAAGCAGAATATCCTGCCGCATGTCCGCCTGTTGTGGTAAGCGTGGCGGACTCGATCGTCCGAAGTTCCAATCCCGATAAAAGCGCATCCGTTGGAAAGTTTCAGCCAAATAGGTTAATTCTGGATAGGTGTTGGGATCGCGTCGCTGGGAGAGAATCGACTGATCCTGATTTAACTCCTCCTGTGTAAGGGGTTGGTAGGACCGAGACTCATCTGGCGACAACACGCTAAGCCTCGCCCGCCCACCCTGATTTCGGTAGTAGGAAAACGGATCTTCACTCTTCTTTATCGGTCTCTCATTCCCGATTGCTTCGCCCACGAGTTCGAATCGTGCCCCGGTCTCTTTGAACGTCAACCTGTATCTGAGCGGTCGGTTCCCTGGGAATTCGACGATTACGTCGACCATTGCCCTGCCCAAGGGGGTCGTTCCCTTCCAAAGCCATTCGGTAACGCCCCCTCCCTCTCGAATGGGCGACTGAAGATCACCACCAGGCGCTGCCGCGAGTAGCGTTAGTACTTCGATGAGGTTCGACTTGCCCGACGCGTTGGGCCCGATGAGGACGTTTAATGGCTCCAGATGAAACTCCTCGTCCCAGAATCCGTAGGACAATATGTTGCCCAGACGGATTGATCGAAACAGCCTTTGGCCTTTCATATCGCACTCTCCTTAGATTCCCTTTTTTGTGCCTACAACTCGCGACCCCGTAGAATCGACGTTTGTCGGACGGTTGTGGCCAGCAACGCGTCTTGTTGGCCACTTTGTATAGTTTTTGGCCAACAAATGCCGTTGTGGGACATAAGTGGCCATCAAAATACCAGTTAATTTCTGCGGTACGTAATTGGAGCCGCTACTACCAGCGCATCTGTGTTATTCTGAATGTCGTACAGATATTTGAGTGCTTCAAGCCGCATGGAGCGGTGACCTGGTCTGGTTGCCGCAGTAACTCAGGCATCGCCCGGGAAATCGGAATCTCATTCCAGACCATCAGCAACCGTCGCGTCGAAATCGCTCCAGTCCTCATTGCTGGTGGCCATGGCACAGTAGGTTTCCTTCCATGACAGTTTGACTGTGCCTGTTCCGGATAGCAGGACACCATGGTCCGTCTCTTCGAGGACGAGCGACTCGCCCCAGCCATATTTGTCCAAAAGCGCCCTGGGAAGTCGAATACACCTGGAATTTCCGGTACGGATTAGTTTCAAGTTCCATTTTGCCATTTCTGCGGACCTCTGTTGGATTCTTTCGGCTACGGAATTCATATAGTTACTTTAGCGCATGATGTCAAGGATTCGTTGGGACAAAATAAATCGGGCGCCCACAACGGCCGCCCCTACGAATGTATTATGCCAGGCAATCATTCGGATGTCGAGACAGGCAGGCACCCACAAGGGGCGCCCCTACAATTGAAGCAATTTCGCGCAGGTGGTTGGAAATTGCAACATATGTTCTCAATTCATCGGATGAAAATCTGTGTGGCATGTTCCCCGAATTCGCCCGTACCTCTCCTCGTCATTCCCCCACGACCGACCGTGATGGTGTAGGGGCGCCCCTTGTGGGTGCCCTGGTTTTTCTCCAGGTCACCGCCGTTCCCAGGGATTGGTGACTTTGACGTCCAGGCCGTTGAAATCGGCGACGTTTCTGGTTGCAACCGACAGATCGTGTGCCCCGGCGGTTCCGGCGATGAGTGCATCCCCCAGATCCAGCACCCGTCCGCCGCGATGCGCCTGCGCTCGAAAGGCAGCAGCCCGCTCTGCCATATCCTTGTCGAAAGGAAGGACACGTTCCTGGTATTCGGTGATAATCCCAGACAGCGCGGCGCTCAACAGGTCACGCCGCTGACCGTGAGGCAATAACTGCAAACCGAACTCCAACTCATGTACGACCACGGCCGACAACCAAAGGTCGTGATGCTCGGCGAGGAATGCGATAACATTCGAGTCCGGCTCGGTCCGGGTCAGTTCCGAGACGACGTTGGTATCCAGGAGAAACCCGTTCACCCGGCGCCTCCGTCGGCGAACGGGATCTCCCGCCGTGACGTTCGATCTGAAGGAATGACGAGATTCGTCCCGTGCGGCATGTTGTCGATCAACCACTGGCCGAGCGGCTTGCGCGGTGTCGACTGATCCTTCCATACTTGCTCCGGCACCACGACGTAGGATTTCCGCACGCCGATACGCTGCGGGCCTTCGTCTACGGAAAGGCGCAGGATTTCCGACAGGCGCGCTTTTGCCTCCGCCACTGTCCAGACTCTGCCAGGTTTGTCATATTGTATGGACATTTTATCTCCTCTCGACGAATGTAGTCCAATATAGTCTATATTCATATTGAAATCAACGTGGCTTGCACAGGCGATCGACAAAAAAGCCGATCCTCGATCAATGAGGACCGGCTATCCACGCAGGCGAAAACAGGCCGGGCGCTCACAACGGCCGCCCCTACGGATGTATTGTCCCAGGCAATTATGCGGATGTCGAGGTAGCCGGGCACCCACAAGGGGTGCCCCTACAATTGAATATTCCTGATAATTCTGCAGGTGTTGGAATTGTCGTTTTCTTTCATTGGATGGGAAACGATTGAACACGTCCCCGCCACATTTTCCCGCGTCCGAGCGTCAATCGTAGGGACAACCCTCGTGGTTGTTTTGGTTAATGTTTATGCACGCATTGCTTCCCCGAAAAGGCGGGCACCCACAAGGGGTGCCCCTACAATGTTAATATTACCCAATTGGGGTTGGGCGTTGCGACATACATGACAATAGCAATGCATAGAGATTCCTATGAGATCTCTCACCAAATCGAATACCCCGTACCGTGTCGGGGCACCCCTTGTGGGTGCCCTGGTTTCTCTCCAGGTCACCGCCGTTCCCAGGGATTGGCGACTTTGAGATCCAGGCCGTTGAAGTCGACGATGTTTGCGGAGCTGATTTGATCTTGAAACAAACAAATACGCCTTGTTGTCTAAACTCACAGTTACCGCGGATTGAGATGGAAGCAGAAACCTTAGGAGGCCGAAAATGACCCTTGCAGGATTCTGGAAGCGTTTTGCAGCAGCGATTGTCGATGTGTTGGCTACCGGGACATTTGCCGGAATTTATGCAGCATTGGGTTCCTTGTTCTATGACTTCGGTACGGGTAGGTCAGGTACATTTTTCGCAGGAGATGCAATTTATGCAACTGTGATGATCGGGTTCCTGATCTGCTATCTCTGCATTGATTGGCTTTACTATGCCATAATGGAATCTTCCAGTCTTCAAGCCACGTTGGGCAAGTTGGCTCTAGGGATTATAGTCGTAGATCTCAAGGGAAACCGAATTACCTTTGCGCGAGCTTCCGGACGTCATTTTGCAAAGATGATCTCCCGAATGACCGCCTACATTGGTTATGTTATGGCGGCGTTTACGGAACGAAAACAGACCCTTCACGATATGATGGCCGGTTGTTTAATCGTGAATAAAGAGGATCGCGAGGAGAATTAGAACGAACCTCCCGGATAACGCATTTTTGACCCCCTGGGCGATATCGTTCGCCCAGGGGGTCTGTCTTGTTCCTGACAACGCGCTTCCCTGCGTGTCAATATCACATCTTAAGGGCGCCCACGAGGCCCGCCCATGCCAATGTATATCCCAGGCAATGATGCGGACGTCGAGGCAGGTGGGCGCCCACAAGGGATGCCCCTACAAATGCAACAATTTCACGCAGGTGGTCAGACGTTGCAAAAATCGGTCTTGATTCATCGGAAAAAACCGGTTCGGCGCCTTACCCGGATTCGCCTGCACCGCTCCCTCGCATTTCCCCATGACCGGCCGTGATGTCGTAGGGGCACCCCTTGTGGGTGCCCTGATTCTTGAGGCCTTCACGACTTCATTTTCTCCCCCCGGGGGTCGTAGAGGGGTTCGCGCGAGACCGTGGCCGCATAGCGTTCGCCGAAGTATTCAATTTCCACGGGTGCGCCCGGTTTCGCGGTTTCCAGGGTGAGGTAGCCATAGGCGATGAATTGGCCGACGGTGTATCCGTGATTGGCGCTGGTGACGTATCCGATTACGCGGCTGCCGTCCAGTATGGGTTCCTTCCCCATCACAACAGCGTCCGGATCGTCCAGGGTGATGCAACAGAGCTTCCGTCTGATTCCCTTTTCCCTGATTTTCAGCAGGGCGTCCCGCCCCGTGAAGTCGCCCTTGTCGAGTCTGACGGCCCAGCCGAGGCCCGCTTCATAGGGGTTGTACTCCGTGTGGATGTCCGCGCCCCACAGGCGGTATCCCTTCTCCAGCCGGAGCGAGTCGAACGCCCCGCCGCCGAGCGCTGCAAGGCCGTGGTCGTTGCCTGCCTCCCACAGCGTGTCCCACAGGCGAAGCCCGAATTCAGCCGGCGCGTAGAGTTCCCATCCCAGTTCTCCCACGTAGGACAGACGCAGCGCGAGGGCGGGAACGGATCCAATCTGTATTTCCCGAGCGGAAAAATAGGGGAATGCGCGGTCGTTCAGGTCGTCGCTGCAGACCCGTTGAAGGATCCTTCGGGCTTCGGGCCCCCAGAGTCCCAGGCCGCAATAGCTGGAGGTCACGTCCGCAATGTGAACCGCGCGTTCGTCCCGGGCATGGCGGGAAATCCACGCCAGGTCCCGCATCCCCGATCCGGCGCCGGTTAGAATCAGGAATCGATCCGCAGCCAGGCGGGTGACGGTCAGGTCCGCGGCGATGCCGCCCCGCGAATTGAGCAGGGCCGTATAGATGACCGATCCGACCGGCCGGTCGATCCGGCTGGCGGCGATGCGTTCCAGGAAATCCAGCGCGCCCGCGCCGGTGATCTCTATCTTCGTGAAGGGGGTGATGTCGCACAGCCCCGCGCGGCGCCGGGTAGCATGGTGTTCCGCGCCCTGGATGGGTGACCAGTACCGCGCCTCCCATCCGTTGCGCGATGGCAGGTCTTCTTCCTCGTCCAACAGGACGCCGTTGGCGCCGAACCACTGCGGGCGTTCCCATCCGGCGTTCTCGAAGAACACGGCGTCGAGTTCCTTCAGGCGCGGATGAAACGGGCTGACGCGCAGGCCGCGTGGATGGTCCATCTGTTCCAGCGGGTGGATGATATCGTACACTTCGCGGTACTGCTGCGACCCACGGGCTTCGACATATTCCCGGGTATGGACGTGCGGTCCGAAGCGATTGACATCGGCGTCGCCGAGATCGATCTGCGGCGCGCCGGCGTCCATCCATTCCGCCACGGCCTGCCCCACGCCGCCGCCATGTGTGATCCACACGGCTTCGGCAATCCAGAGGCCGCGAACGTCGACGGACTCTCCGAGCAGGGGCAGCCCGTCCGGCGTAAAGGAGAAGAGACCGTTGATCCTGTCGTCGAGGCAGGCGTGTTTCAGAGCGGGAAGAAGCTCGTCCGCCGCTTCGCGTGCCGCCGTGAAGAGTTCCGGTGTGAATTCCATTATAGAAGGCGACCGCACTGCTTCAGCCGGGCTGACCAGATCGTCCGGACGCACCGGAAGCGGCTCGTGTTTATAGGACCCGATGCCGTACCGGTCGCCCTGCTGCCTGAAATACATGGCGAAGTCCTGGTGGCGCAGGATGGGATGGACGACCTCGCGGGTTTCACCCGCCAGTTCCGGAAGCGGCGCGGTGAGGGCGTAGAGGTGCTGTACGGGCGTAAGGGGAATGGAGACGCCCGCCATGCGGCCGATGCGCGGGCCCCATATTCCCGCACAGATCAACACCTGATCCGCGGCAATGCGGCCCCGGCCGGTGTTGACCCCCCTGGCCCTGCCGTTGACGACGTCGATACCGGTGACCGTGGTTCTGCCGTAATACGCCGCGCCGGGCTTAGAGGCCCGCGCCATCGATTCGCATGCCCGCACGGCTTTGGCGATGCCGTCTGAGGGGACGTGGTACGCGCCGTGGATCCGGTTGGCATCCAGGAGGGGGAGCCTGGCCTTGGCCTCTTCCGGCGAAATGAGGCGGGCCTCCAGGTTCCAGGACCTGGCGGCGCCCAGTTTGCGCTTCAGGTCCTCCAGGCGTTCGGGCGTGTACGCGACCTCGAAGCTCCCTACAGGATAAAAGCAGGGTTCACCGTCCAGGTCCAGCGAATTATACAACGAAACCGTATTCCCCGACAGGCCGGTCATCATTTTCGAAAAGTTGGTCTGGAAAACCAGCCCCGGCGCATGGGACGTCGAGCCGCCGGTATCGAACAACGGCCCCTGGTCCAGGACCGCAATGTCCTTCCAGCCCATCCGGGTGAGATGGTAGACCGTACTGCAGCCAACGATGCCGGCGCCGATGACAACCAGGCGAGCGCGGTCCTGCATGGCGGCCTCTCCAGCTATATCAGTCATCGGAGTCGTCCCTGCATCGGCACGCAAATGATGCGCCGAATTTCGAACAAATCCCTTGACATCGATATTCCAGTTCCTTTCTTTATTATCCTATCCGATACCGGGTTGCGGTACGTGAATACGCGCCGGATGGATTTCGGTTGCCGGAAAACCCCCGGTGAACCGGAGCGTTTTCAACGCATCACAAGCATAAGGAGGCCTGCCATGCCACTGCGACTGGGGGACGATGCGCCCGATTTTACGGCCGAGACGACCGAAGGCACGGTCCGCTTTCACGAATGGCTGGGAGACGGCTGGGGGATCCTGTTCTCGCATCCCGCCGACTTTACGCCGGTCTGTACCACCGAACTGGGCGTCGTTGCCAAGTTGAAGGCGGAGTTCGAAAAGCGAAACGTCAAGGTGATCGGGGTGAGCGTGGACCCGCTGGACTCTCATCACGGCTGGGTCAGCGACATCAACGAGACCCAGAACACCACCATGAACTTCCCGCTGATTGCCGACCCGGACAAAGCCGTGGCCAGCATGTACGATATGATTCACCCGAACGAGGACGACAAGGCCACGGTCAGGTCCGTATTCGTGATCGGGCCGGACAAGAAGGTCAAGCTCACATTGACCTATCCGGCTTCCACGGGTCGGAATTTCGCCGAAATCCTGCGGGTGATCGATTCGCTGCAACTGACGGCCTACCACCAGGTGGCAACGCCCGTCAACTGGGAGGACGGCGAGGACTGCATCATCGTTCCGGCGGTGACGGACGAAGAGGCAGTCGAGAAATTCCCCAAGGGGTTTACAACCATCAAGCCTTACCTGAGGTACACCCCGCAGCCGAACAAATAGCCCGTCTCCGGGCCCACACCTGTCAGCCTGCAGTACGTCTTCCGTGGAAGCGTATTGCAGGCTGTTTGTTTTCGTTTGACGGCTGGACCGGTTTCCGGAAAGTCCGGAACACCCAATCGGGATGACACGTCCTACGACGCCAGTCCCACGACCTCCTGAAGGCTGGATATTTCGTGGTCCGGTTTCGGGATATTCGGCTTGAGTGCCTCGCCCTTTCGATTCAGCCATGCGACCCTGATACCTGCCCGACGCGCGCCGACGATGTCGTCGTCCTGCGAATCGCCCACGTAGAGGGTCTCTTCCGGACGGCTGCCGATCAGGCGCAGGGCTTCATGGAAGATCTCCGGCGCCGGTTTGTAGGCGCGGGCGGATTCCGAACTGACGACCACGCGAAACGACAGGTTGTTTTTCCCGAGCGCGATATTCAGATGGTCCTCGTCCGCGTTGGATATCACGCCCGTCCGATAGGACTCGAGCCCGGCCAGCGCGGGCCTGACGTCCTCGTAGAGAGGCGCGTCGGCGAAAACATCGAACAGGCCGTCGACGTAGTGTTCGAAGGAAACGCGTTTGCCCAGTTGCTCAAACGTCCGTTCGAGGCTGATGAGATGCGCCTGGCGTATGGTGTAAAACGTTTCGCCCCAAAGGAGCGGAAAAAACGACAGGTCCCACGTGTTGAAGAAATCCATCGCGGACATGTCCAGTTCCTGTTCCCTGACGATCCGGCCGCACAGGGCATGCAGTTTGTCCATGGCGCCCGAGAACAGCGTTTCATAGCCATCGAAGAATATCGTGGTGACACCTGTTGACATCAGTTCCCCTTGGATTCGCTGCCGCCCTTCGAGGCGACCGGCCCGGTCGGGGCTTCGTTGCTGTAAAGGGCGCCGCCTCGTTCGTACGACACCGAAACCTGCCCGTCGCTGACCTCCAGCCTCGGAACGTTCTGATTGAAGACGTCCCGGTCCGGGCCGCGCATAACGGCCAACTGAGCGTCCGTCATTTCGTCCACCAGGTCGCCCCATCGATTCTCGGGGTGCGCCATCTCGCCGCCGCTGCGGTTGAAGTTGCGGGAGGAATATTTGATCAGGACAGCCCTGCGGGCGACCTCGTTCTTCCAAGCCAGCGCGCCGTGCGTCTGACCCCCGTCCATAAAGAAGAGTACGTCGCCGGCCTTCATCTCCGGCTGGACGACCAGGCCCATGTGGTCGTCGCAGGACCGTACGCCCGGCGGCATGCGATACTGGGCCTTATGGCTGCCGGGCACACAGGCGAACCCGCCCAGTCCCTCGGGCACGTCCCGCAACTGCCAGCTCACCGTCACGGCCTCGCAATAGCTGCGGCCGTTCTGGAAAATATACCCCCGTCCGGGGTTCAGCGGCTCGTTGGCGTCGTGCAATGAGTGGCCCGAACCGCCCTTGACGGAACAGAAGGCCGTGGCGCCGCCCATGCGGCCGCCGCTCGCGCCCATCCAGTTGAGACGGTGCTCCACGACCGGGTGGGCGATCATGCGCCGGAAGGGATCGCACCAGGGTTCGGGAAGTTGCAGCAGGCCCGACAGCAGCGGCCGGCCGGTCCCGGCAAGCGCTTTCGATCCGCGGGCGAGTTCCTCTCCCACCTCGATCCGGTCTTCGAATCGATCGACGGCTTCGTTGGCCTGTTCCAGCCACGCGTCGTCCATCACGTTCCGTAGGACGAGGTGGCCGCAGAGGTCCCAGAAGTAGAACTCCTTCTCGTCGATCCCGGAGTCCGGATTCCTGACGTAGACGGACGGATGGTAGACCTGACGCGATTCGTCGAGACGCACGGACGCTCCGTCCGTGTGGATCGTGGGCGGCGGCGTGGTGCTCCGGTAACCGGGTCGATAGAGCGAAGCCCTCTGTTCGGCCGTGATGGCGGACATCCATTCGGGCGTGGGGTCTTCGTCCGTCCCTGGTCCGGTCCCCTTCGATCGGATCACCCCGCGGCCCGCGAACTCGTACGAGAGCAGGCGCTGCGGGCCGTCATCCTTCCACGGCCGCATGCCCTGTAGCAGAGCGCCGGCAACCAGGATCAGGTCGCCTGCCCTGAGCCCGGGCTGCAGCGTGAGACCCATATCGTCCCGGCACGTAAGGACGTCTTCGGGAGTCTCCACGTTGGATTTGTGAGAGCAGGGCACGATGACGAATCCGCCCGCGCCGGCGTCCGCGTCCGAGAGTGCCCAAACGGCCCTGACCGTTTCGCTGAAGCGTCGTCCGTTCTGGTAGTAATAGGCCCGTGTCGGGTCGCGCGGCTCGTTGCCACCCTCGAGGGGCGCGCCCGTGTCGCATGTCGCATCACAGAGCAATTCCGGTTCAGTTTCCAGACGGAAGCCCTGTCCGACGATCTGATTCAGGTACCAAACGAGGTGCGGATGGACGAGAAGGTCGCGAAAGGGCTCGCGATGCGGGTAAGGCCAACCGAGCATGCCCCGCGACCTCCCGCTGGCATCGATTGCCGAATTCAGGGCGGCAATCTCACCTCTGCCCAGAACGCCCCTGACAATCAGGTAACCGGCGACGTCGAAGCAGTAATTCTCTTCGTGACTCATGGATTCGCGGTCCATTGGTCTTCCTCCCTGAGATCTGGTTCGGGAATCAGGACACAGCCGCCCATTTTTCCCGTTCCCATTGCTTCTGTCCGATCTTTTCCACGTAGGACTCACCCTTGTGCTTCAGGAGCCATCCCTTGAGCGGTACGTCGGCATCCGTCGGCTGCCACCATCCCTTGACGTCCACCCCGTCACCCAGAAGCTGGCGTCGAACCGGATCGCATCCCTCAAGGATTTCGTCCGGAATCAGGTTGTAGTCCAACCCTCTGAGCCAGCGGTAGCTGTAACCCAGAAACAACACTTTTCGTGTGATATCGGAGGTATTGAACCCCCGTGAGTGCCATAAGCGCCGGTCGAAGAGGACCGCGGTTCCGGCTCTTACCCGGACCTGCATCATGTCCTCGAACCCGGACGCGCCAGGCGATCCGTTGCCCCCTTCAGGCCAGCGTTCCGGCGGGACGTCGCGCTTGTGGCTGCCCGGAACGATGCGAATTCCGCCCCGGTCCGGCGCACTCGTGTCAGACAGCCAGAATGCGACCTTCAGCGACAGCCGGGGATGCGGGCGCTCCATCTCCGGTACAGGCCGGCCGCCGTCCTGATGCCAGCCGCCTGTCTTCGTCTGGACCGTATCCCTGGGCTCGGGCGGGTAATAGATCAGGTGGGAGATGTAGTGCTGGACGTTCCAGCCCAGAATGTCCCAGATGAGTGGGAATGTTTTCGGCAAATCCAGCAGGTCCAGGAACGCGTCGTCTTCGACGATGGTTCGGAATTTCGCCATCAGTTGACCGGAGCCCAGCGCCTGTTTTTCCCGTTCGCGCGCGTCCACCCGGTCGCCGGCATCCAGCAGACGTTCCAGCATTTCCGAATCCAGCGCATCTTCAACGATCAGAAAGCCCTGCTGATCGAAGTGTTCCCGCTGTTCGTCCGTCATACAGTAGTCAAGACAGGTTATATCCATTGTTTTTCCTCCGACCTGCGCCCGCGAACCGGGTGCCACGGTCACGGGTGTTTTGGCTTACAACTGACGGAAAATAGCCGAAAGCTCTGTCTGAGGCGCCCGGGGAGAGACCTCCGCGACCGCGGCCGTCGTGAAACGTCGTCGCCTGTTCGTGTCGTAAACCCGGTTTAGCTGACGGCTGAAGGCTGATAGCTGACAGCAATGCATGAGGGCCGGTGCGGTTTGGTCTTCTTCCGTCTACAGCCTTACACCTCCGTCCTTTGTTAGAATACCGCCCTTTACCGGAAGAAGGCAAGGACAAACGACGCAGGGGCCGCAGGGCATTCACGTTGATTTTTGAATGCAGTCGCATTAGATTGCGGAATCTCGATTCCAGTATGAATCCGGGCCGTTTTGGCGTTGCCCGAACGGTCTGGCGTTTTTATGAAAGGGAACAGATCGTGGCTTCCCGCAGATCGAACGTCGTGTTTATTCTCACCGACGACCAGGGTGTCTGGGCGGCCGGGTGCTACGGCAATTCCGAGATCCGTACCCCCAATATCGACCGGATCGCGAATACGGGCGTTCGGTTCGAAAATTTCTTCGTGGCCACGCCGGTCTGTTCGCCCAGCCGCGCGACGTTCCTGACGGGACGCATCGCCTCGCAGCACGGCGTTCACGATTGGATCAGAGACGGAAACGTCGGGCAGGACGCGGCCTCCTATCTAGCAGGCGAGGTAACGTACACGGACGTGCTGGCCGAAAACGGATGGACATGCGGTATCAGCGGCAAGTGGCACCTGGGCAACAGCCGGATATCTCAGCATGGATTCGGGCACTGGTTCGTGCATCAGAGGGGCGGCGGCAGATACAATGATGCGCCGATGGTGAGAAACGGCGAACTGATCGATGCGCCGGGTTACGTAACCAACGTGATTACCGACGATGCGCTGGCGTTCATCGACCGCCACGCGGGCGACGACGATCCATTCTACCTGAGCGTGCACTATACCGCGCCGCACAGCCCGTGGACCGGGCATCCGCAGGACGTCGTGGATTCCTACGACGATTGCGCGTTCGAGTCATGTCCTCAGGAACCCCGCCATCCCTGGGCGATCGGTCTGACCGACCAATGCTTGGGCAACCGGGAAATGTTGAAGGGATATTTCGCCGCTGTAACGGCGATGGACACGGACGTGGGACGGATCCTGGACAGGCTGGAGTCACACGGCATTCGGAACGAAACGCTGGTTGTCTTCGTATCAGACAACGGGTTCAGCTGCGGCCACCACGGATTCTGGGGCAAGGGGAACGGCACGCGCCCCCTGAACATGTACGAGAATTCCATCAAGGTGCCGGCCGTGATGAGCCACCCGGGACGAATCCCTGAAGGACTCGCGCAGCCCGCGATGGTGAGCGCGTATGACTTCATGCCCACGCTTCTGGAGTACCTGGACCTGCCGCTTCCCGGGGGACGGAACCTGCCGGGCGGGAGTTTCCTGTCCGCGCTGCTCGGCCGCGGAGACTCCGGCCGGGAATCCGTGGTAATTTACGACGAATACGGTCCCACCCGAATGGTCCGGACCGCGGACCGGAAGTATATTCATCGTTATCCGGAAGGGCCCAACGAACTATACGACCTGGTGAACGATCCTGAAGAGCGGGAGAATCTGGCGAGCGATGTCGCACAGAACTCGCGGATGGCGTCGATGCGGGCGATGTTGGAAGACTGGTTTGCGACCTACGTTGATCCGGAGAAGGACGGACGCGAGCGGGGCGTCACGGGCGGCGGGCAGATGCGGCCGGTCGGAGGGGCGTGGGAGGATGGCACTCACGCGTTTCGAGGAGAGATACAGTGAGGAGATTCTTATGAACGTCGCTGATGCGGTAGCACACGTATTAAAGGCCGAGGGCGTGGAGTACCTTTTCGCCTATCCCGTAAATCCGCTCATCGAGGCCGCGGCAAAGGTGGATATCCGGCCCATTCTCGTACGCCAGGAACGCATCGGCCTGCATATGGCCGACGCGCTGAGCCGCATGACGTCCGGCAGGCAGATCGGCGTTTTCTGCATGCAGAGCGGCCCCGGTTCGGAGAACGCCTTTGGCGGGGTCGCCCAGGCATACGGAGACTCGGCGCCGATACTCGTGCTGCCTATGGGCTATTCCCGAAAGCTGACGAACGTGCAACCGAATTTCAATTCGGCGCTGAACTACCGGCACGTGACCAAGCACTCCGAGCAGGTTATCCTGTCGGAAACCGTGCCCGAGGTGATGCGCCGCGCGTTTACGCAGGTGCGCAACGGCCGCCCGCGTCCGGTGCTGGTGGAGTTCCCGGGCGACATCTTCGACGAGGAGGTCACGGAGCCTATCAACTACCGTCCCGTGCCTTCGGTGAAAACCGGTCCGGACCCGCGCGAGGTCGAGAAGGCGGCAACGATGCTGCTGGAAGCCCGGCGACCGGTCATCTACGCCGGACAGGGCGTGCACTATGCCGAGGCGTGGGATGCCCTGCGGGACCTCGCTGAACTCCTCGAAGCGCCCGTCACCACGAGCCTGGGCGGGAAGAGCGCGTTTCCGGAAAACCACCGGCTGTCCCTGGGCTCCGGCGGCAGGTCCATCCCGGGAACCGTGCACCACTTCCTGCAGGAGACAGACCTGATCTTCGGAATCGGATGCAGTTTTTCGCGCACCCATTTCGGAGTAACCATGCCGGAGGGAAAACGCGTGGTTCATGCCACGCTGGACCCGGCGGATATCAACAAGGACGTGGAAGTCGAACACGCCCTGGCGGGCGACGCGAAACTCACCCTGGAAGCGCTGGCGGAGGAGGTTCGCGCGCGCCTGAAAGGACAGGCACGCGGCCGGGCGGAACAGGTGGCGGGGGAGATTGCGTCCGTGAAGCGCGAATGGCTCTCCCGGTGGACGCCGAAGCTGACGCTGAACGAGTCGCCTCTCTCGCCGTACCGGGTGATCCGGGACCTGATGCAGACGGTGGACGTACCCAACACGATCATCACCCACGACGCCGGCAGCCCGCGCGACCAGCTTTCGCCGTTCTGGGAGTCCCACACGCCGCTTACCTACATCGGCTGGGGAAAGACCACCCAACTCGGTTACGGACTCGGCCTTGCAATGGGCGCCAAGCTGGCGTGCCCGGACAAACTGTGTATCAATGTCTGGGGCGATGCCGCCATCGGCTTCACGGGTATGGACTTCGAGACGGCCGTTCGGGAACGGATACCGATCCTGTCGGTCCTGTTCAATAATTTCAGCATGGCAATCGAGCTTCCGGTGATGCCCGTCTCGACAGAAAAATACCGCAGCACGGATATTTCCGGGCACTATGCGGACATGGCGAAGGCATTCGGAGGTTACGGAGAGCGCGTGGAATCGCCGGACGATATCGTGCCTGCAATAGTGCGGGGAATCAGGAAGACGGAGGAAGGCGTTCCGGCGCTGCTGGAGTTCATTACGGCCAAGGAGATCGAGTTTTCGCTCTTCTGATCCGGGTAGACGTACAGGACGGGATCTCCCCGGCGCGTCAGAAGCGTACCGTGAAGCAATAACGAATCCACCTTTAAACAGACGGAGGGTGTAACGATGAACAGGCTGTCGGTTTTCGGCCTTGCGGTTCTTGCGGGTTTTGCAATTTCGTGTGGTGACGATGAACCAACGGCGCCGGGTCAGGATCTTGTAGGATCATGGACGTACCAGGGAACCGATTTCAGTTCGACGGCGGCGACCAACCTGCAGAATTACCTGCTGAGCCAGGGCGTGGACGCGGCGGCCGCGCAGCAGTTTGTCGGAGAATTCAGGAACGAGATGGATAGGGGCTTCCGTGAGACCGGCCTGGAAATCGTGCGATTCAACGAGGACAGGACCTACGAAGATAATTCCGGCAACTCGGGCATCTGGTCGGTCCTGGGCGACGTGCTTACGATGGTGGAGGAAGACGGGTTCACCATTCAGTGCCAGTACTTTATAGACGGCGAAGACCTGACGCTCATCCTGTCGAAGGAGCGATACCTGAATATTATCAGGCAGACAGAAGGTGCTGTTGAACTCGACCCGGATACGCTGGCGCTTCTGGATATCCTTTTTGGCGACGGCGACTCCCTGAGACTCTTCTACAGGGCCAGATAGCGGGTGGAGGTATTCCTTTATTGGACTGCCGCCGGCACGAAGCTGAGGTCGCAACACAGACGGAGGTTTATCCAATGAGCCGATTGCCGGTTCCCGGCCTGGCGGTGTTGATCGGCTTTGTGATATCCTGCGGCGAAGACACACCCACGGAGCCGGTCCGCGACCTGGTCGGTTCGTGGACTTACCAGGGCACCGATTTCGCCTCAACCGCAGCGGCAAATCTGCGCGAATACCTGCTCGGTCAGGGCTGGAACCCGGCGTCCGCGCAGCGGATGGTGGACGGATTCCGGAATGAGATGGAAGCAGGTTTCAGGCATACCGGGTTGTCGGTCCTGCGCTTCAACGCGGATGGGACATTCGAAGACAATGCCAGCACTTCGGGCGTCTGGACGGTTCAGGGCGACGTGCTCACCATCGTCGCCGAGGATGGATTTACCATTCAATGCCAGTACTCTGTGGACGGCGCCGACCTGACGCTCATCGTGAACAAGGAGCGATACCTCAACCTGATCCGCCAGTCCGGGGGTCAGGACGAGATCGAGCCGGAGATTCAGGCACTACTGGATATTCTGTTCGGCGGCGACAATACGCTCAGGCTGTTCTACAGGGCGATATAGCGGGCCGAGTCCCTGCTCACGTCGCCCGGCTGAATGACCCCTCAGTTCGCGGGAACGGTGTAATAGGGCGATGCATTGGGATCACCGGCCGTACTTCCTCCAATGACCAGTTCGAGTCCTGCATCATGTTCGCGTGCGGCGACGTTTGCGCATCTCGGTGTCCCGGGATTCCACGGGTCATTGGCCCACCCGGTGAGTCTCCCCCGCGTCATTACGTAGAGCGCGACCCAGTCGCCGTCGAGCCACGCCCTTGGACGGCGGAATGCAACACTTCGAACCTCACGGGCAAGACAGTGCCGCGCTTTCACTGCGAAGTCCTCCACGAACATCCCGAAGCTCCTCATCTGTGCACGTCTTGCGAAGCGTAAAGTGCCCACGAAGCGCCTGCTTTCCGTGGCAAGATCGGTTACGTGCAGGGTGATCGCACTGCCCCCGTTCATCTCCTCCTCAGTGATTTCGAAGCGGTATGTCGACCCGACCGTCCATCGATAGTCCAACCTGCACTTCACCCCCGTTCCTTCATTTCCGAAAGTCCGGCACATAACGTCGTTCGCCCTGTCGATGAGCTTCGCATCGCCAAATCCCGGAGCGTCCCAGACCGAGAATTGAAGCTGTCGATCGTAAAGGTCTCCTCCCCGCTGCAGTCCCGTGTATCCTCCGTCCCACTGGATCGCCGCGTAATAGGTACCCGTCGGTTCGGTCAGCGGGGTCATGTCGATCGAGTAACCCGCGCTGGTGTGATTCCGGTTGTGGACCCAGATGGTGGCATCTCCCGCGGGAGGATTGGCGGGTGTCGTGGACATCGTTACCAGTTCTTTCGTAACGCGGAAGCTTTCGTTCTCCACGGTGAGCGATAATGTGCCCGCTCCCGGCCAGCCCGCCACCCACGTCGTCCGGAATCGACCCAGGCCATCCGTGACGCCGTGCGCAGGGTACACCCAGCCGGAGTACCGGTCTGTCGACCATTGGTAACGGGCGCCCGCGACCGGCAATCCTTCTCCGTCCATGGCCGTGACGATAATCGTTTCGGCGCCCCGTTTGCCAGCATGAGCAGGAGTCAGCCGTGCAGGCTCCACCTTCAGCCACACAATCTCCTGTGCTACCACCACCTCTTTCCCGTAGTTCTCCGCGAAGATCACAAGATCGGTAAACCCGATCGCCCCGTCGCCGTTCAGATCATACGTGGCCTCGTATTCGTCGTCGCCGTCACGTGTACCGTACACACCCCCGAAGATCAGAAAGTCGCCAAAACCGATCGTGCCGTCGCCGTCGAAGTCGGGAATGGACGCGCTATCGTCGCCGATGGCGTCGACGGAGATGACACGAGACGTCCCGCGACCATCGTCTGAACTTGCGCCAACAGTGGCGTGGCACACGAATGCCAGCAGTGCGTGGGCTGCAAACCACATTTTGCGCTTCCGGGGAGTCACAGGTCAAACCGCCATGTTCAATTGCAGGCCGCGGCCCCGCTTCAATCGGGATAATCGGGTTGAGTCAGGTATTCGCGTCCAGGCAGCACGTTCAAGCCCTTGCGAACCTCGATAATGCGGAACATTCGGTTTACGAGGCGCTCTTGCCGTAACTTTCCCCAAAGATCAGAAAGTCGCTGAACCCGATGGTTCCGTTGCCGTCCAGATCGAAGCGCTCATCATACCCCGCGTCTCCCTGGTCCAGACCGTAAACCCCTGCAAACAGCAGGAAGTCCGGAAATCCCACCGTTCCATCGCCATCGAAGTCAGCAGAGCGTCGTTGTGGGGCGCCGTTTTGATCCGTATAAATCGTCACCTGGTGTCCTGAAGGCGCGACCGATATCATATTCTGGACGCCGTCGAGTTCGAACGGTCTGCCCGGATATACCGGATTCACCCTATCGTCAGAACCTGGATCTTCAGTTGTCTCGCATTCATCCAGCACACCATTCCGGTTGAGATCAACGCAAACGAAGTCCTGGATTTCCTGTACGTCCACGCCGCCCACTGCAGGTTTACCTGAACTGAAGACGCCATCCAGGTTCGCATCAATGACGCCAACGAGAACCGGATCGTGGGAAGGGGGCTTTACGTGGCCCATCCATACACTCGCGCCCTTGAACCGCGCCCCATCGGAGAGATCCTCGTAAGCCCAGAGTTTGATCCCGTACGGAAATACATCACCCGTTGCATAAGGAACCTCGATTACGGTGATGACACCGGGATCGGAAAATATGTCATTCTTATTTCGCGCCGCTAACAGCGGCGGTCCATCGTCGGTCAGGTCCTGATTGTGATTGCGATCGATGTATATCTTGTCGATATAATGCTCAAAGAGCCTGAGATTATCAGTTTCCGGATTGCAGAAAGCATTCAACAGAACCGTTTCACACGATTCCATTCTATTGAATCTGTCGATCATAATCTCAAACCTGGGATCGTCACTATCGCCCAGGCTTATGTATTGATAGGATTGCTGATCCCCCTCTGGATTGGGATAGAGAATTGATTCGGGTATTTTTCTATGCACGTTTGCCGCCGGATATCGCTGGCGCGGGTACCTCTCGTAAACGAGATTCACACCGGAATCAACCTTTCGAAATGCCAACTGATCGTTCCTGGAACCCTCGAATGGATGCGAATCACGGTTATCCGGAATTCCGTCATTATCATCGTCCGCATCCAGGTTGTTGCCTATGCCGTCTTCGTCAGAGTCGAGCCATTCCCCCGGATCTAACGGGAAAGGATCCATACTGTTCTCCGCGCCGTCGCCATCGGCGTCGCGATCGGCATAGTCGCCGATTCCATCCAGATCGGTATCGAGATAGCCTTTGGGATCCAGGGGGAGGGCATCCATAAAGTCCATTGCCCCGTCGTTGTCATCGTCCGGATCGACGGCATTCTCAAGCCCGTCTCCATCGACGTCCGTAACGTCCACCGTTCGATCCGGAACGGATATTGACGATAGCCACTTCCAGATTTCCGAATTGGGAGTTGCGCCTTTGCTGCAGTGACCTCCCGGTGCGGCCAGATCCGACCGGGTTTCCAGACCGAGAACTTCTGAATAATGTTTCGCCACGGCGACGGCCTGGTCGTGCAGTTTATCGCCCGTAGTGGCCTCCACGAATACTCGGAATCGGCTTCTGACGAAGGACGCAGAGAACGGCGTCCATTGGTACGTGGGCCTCCAGGGCGTGGATCTTCGCGGGGGGTTATAATACGATTTGGCTGCCCAATAGCAGCCGCACCATGCATGGAATCCACCCCCATAGATGCCCGCGTAGTGTTCGAAGACATCCGCAAGAAAACACGCTCCTTGAGAACCGCCCATGAAAACGATCTGACTATGATCAACTGCAAGATTCGAATTGAAGCCGCTTTGCAACAACTCGTGAACCAGGCGCCGGTCTCGCGCCAGCCACGCACGTGTCCCGTATGCTTCGAATTCCCAGCCAAACAGATCCCCCGCCGCATCCGGTTGTAATGAGTTAGGGGAGGCGACCACGACCGGGACCAGGCCCAGGTCGAGAGCTTCGGAGACGAACCCTATAGCACGCAACATATCCTCTTGCGTACCCGTACTATTGCCATGAAAGAAAATCAGGAGTCCGCGCGGTTGAGTGGTGTTCCAGTTGGTCTTGACCCTGTATCGATACAGGATGGTTCGTCCGGTTGAAGCGGTGAACGAACCGGTAACGTCCGACGTGGGTTGGGATTGTGCGCCAGGACCGGCGTGGAAGACCCCGATAGCGCTAATGATAATCGAGAATTTCGTGATGTAGCCGACATTGCCCATTGCGACTCTCTGAGTCAGCGAACCTACTGACCATGATTGTGATTCCCCTTCAATCGGGCGGGCCACCCTACGTTTCACGCCAACTCGATTTCAGCGACCGTGAAATGCGTTCACCCGTCGTCGTATTTCGCGAAAACCGGCGATTGCCATTTGAATCGAGTGGCCAGACTGTCGCAATTTGCGACAGTTGTGCGTCTCGGCTGGTCGATTGGGTCTGTAGCAAATCGCATCACCACGGCGACATTCTGAGCACTCATTGACGCATATTGCGACACCCGCGCCGGCGAGGGCTCCGGTCGTCATACAAGAAGGGGACCCCCACAATTGTACCTGGTCGCGAGGGCCGGGCGACGCCGTCGTTCCGAAGCGAGCAGTTGACGCCGCTTCCGGCTAACCCGCGACCGTAGGAGTCAAATCCACCGTTCAATGGCGATTATCCGCTTTATGCTTTCGAAAACTTCTCGATTTCGCGAACTTAAACCCAACCTCAAAGGTTTCAATGCTCAATTCGCAGTATGTATCGTCCAACTATTGCTGTTGCTGTTTTTCGTTGCATGGAAATTCCAACGCACGCCATTTATGGTGCCCCTCTCTTGAATGCTACGCCCTGACCTCATTAATATTCCACCGGCAAGAATGGTTCCCGTTCCGGAAGAACTGACGGAGAAGGTGGCGCCTTTGTAAGTGCAACTTTCACCGGGATTTACGACTAACCCGGCCCTGCAAGCGCCACGACTTCCTCCGCCACCTCCGCTGACGGTGACGGTGACGGTGACGCCTGAAGAACAGTTGTTGTTCGTATTGCTCTCGCCGCTGACGCCGTCAATGCAGGCGCCGTAGTAGTAGGTCCCGGCATCCGACGGCGCATTCAGGCTGATCGACTCGTCGCTGGTTGCTCCGGCCGCGAGGGTACTCACGGCGTCCGCGCCCTCTTCCGCGTCATCCGTCGAAATGGTCGCGTTGGACGAGCGATAATAACGCAAGGTCGTGGCCGCAGCCGAAGCGTTGCCCTGGTTGCGCACCGTGGCGTTCAGCGTAAACGACTGCCCGGTTGTCAATGTATTGTCGTCGACCGAAGGGGATTCAACGATCAGATCGGGGTTATCGGACGGCGGCGTTGTTGTCCCCCCGCCGCCGGAGGGCGGGACCTGACTGCCGAAGGCGCCGGCAAAGATCAGAAAATCCGTAAAGTCAATCGAACCATCGGAATTCAGATCCTGCGCGGCATTGTACTTCCCATCGCCCTGACTCGACCCGAACGCTCCAGCGAAAGTCAGGAAGTCTGAAAACCCCACA
Organism: Gemmatimonadota bacterium; assembly: GCA_028873695.1. Lineage (GTDB taxonomy): Bacteria > Latescibacterota > UBA2968 > UBA2968 > JAAXHE01. Next base: position 56,222 of record JAPPNU010000032.1, read on the forward strand.
GTCCCGTCACCGTCGAAGTCGGGGAAGGGCGCGGCATTGAACGAGATCTCTATGTTTGTGATGAATACGTCAACGGAACCCGAACTATGGGCGAATGTGACGGACTCGATGCCGATGGAAAACTCCCGACCCGAGACATCCGTGACCGTTTCAAACTCGGCGCGCGCCAGGAATCCCGAAGACGCCAATGTCACGGGCGGATGCACTCTAAAAGTAGCGCCCGTGGATGAATCCGTACCATTGAACATCGTGTCGGCTTCGGCCGTTTGAAAAGCAAGAAGTGAAGGATCAAAGTCGAATTTGATATCGAATGCACGCAAGGACGTCGTCACGCCAGTCGCGAAAACCTCGATTGCGATTTTCGTGCCGCGTCCCGACACGTTACCCGTGGTCACGCCGTCGTCCCTCCGGTTGCCCGCCCCGCCGTCGGCGATCAGGTCCAGCGACAAAACCGCGTTTGGATTGTTGCCCAGGGCCATTTTTGCTCCGTATTCCCACATCGCGCCCTGTACTACGTCGTACTCAGCGCCAGGATCCAACTCGCCCCTGCGTATCGGGTCCGGAGGCGAATCCGCGTCTGAATCGGCCCTGAGGAACCCCGCGCCGGCAAGCGCGAAAAAGCCAACGGCCGCAAACAGCAAGTTGCGATAACGTGGAGTCATTGCAGAACCTGCATTGTGTCAACTTCGGTACCAGATCTGCGGCGCGGGCGGCAGTCCGAACAGGAACCTCGTCTCCGGAAGCGCTGAGTTGACGATCGTCGAGAATGGGTTCCCGCGCAGCGGCCTGATGGCGATGTTTGCCAATAGGCCTATCTCAATAGCAGCATCCGTCTAATGGCTGTAAAACCGCCCGTCAGTATGCGATACAGATGGATGTTGCTGGGCACACGGCGGCCAACGCGCCCATTCTCCTGCCGCACCCGAATTTCATCGAGCTAAATCGGATTTACGTACGGAACGCATCCACAAACCTGAAGAAATCGATGAAATCCACCGTTCCGTCGCCATTGAGATCGTAACGCGAATCGGAACTGCCAAACGCGTCCGCAAAGAGGAAGAAATCCACGAAATCCGTCGTACCGTCGCCGTTGAAATCGGTTGATACGGCGGGCGAAGAGACGACTCGCCGCTGCGGGTCTACGTCCTCCGCGTCATTGTCGCCGTCGCCGTCGAAGTCGGCCCGCAGCATCGGGTACTCGTTGGAATTGCCGAATTCCCAGGGGTCGTCCCTGGTGTTGTCATCGTCCAGATCCAGGTTCCAGCTGGCATAGATGCCGGCGTACCCGGTAGGCGTCACCAACTCGATGGTCGTCTTGCCAATGCCGCCGTCGCTCGATATTTGCCCGGAGGTCTCGGTATTCCAGTAGCTGTAGCTTACGTTGTTTATGCTGTTCAGATTCGTGGAGTCTTTTCCCACAAGCCCGCCGAAATTGCCCTGGCCCGAGCCGGTCACCGTACCGGTCGCATAGCTGGCGGTGATGGTACCACCGCTGCCTGGACCGCCGCTGAGGTTGTGCCCCACCAGTCCACCTACGTTGCTGTCGACCCCTTCGACCTCGCCGGTCGCGTAGCTGGCGGTGATTATTGCTTTGCAGTCGTTGCCGAGGGCGGCGGTCTGCCCCACGAGTCCACCGACGTTGCCGTCGCCCGCCACCGCACCGGTCGCGTAGCTCGCGATGATGATGCATCTGGCGCCGCTGCCGACAACGGCGACCTGACCCGCCAGCCCCCCGAGGTCGCTTCCGTCCGAGCCGGACACCAGACTGGTCGCGTAGCTGGCAGTGATGATGCTTCTGCCGCCGCTGCCGCCGTGTAACCCAACCAGCCCGCCTGCGTTGCTGCCGTTTTCGCAATACAACTTACCGGACGCATAGCTGGAGGAAACGATGCCCGTGTTTGCCCCCAACAGCACACCAACGCTGCCGGATTCGCCCGTTTGCGCCAGCCCCTCCGCGTAGCTGCCGGAAATGCCGCCGCGGTTGATCCCCGCAAACCCCCCAACCACGCTCCCGTCGCCGCCGTTCAAATTGATCTCTCGAAGCCCTGCGTTCCGCACATGGCCGTCGGCGCCGACGACACCGAACAGCCCGACTGCGGAGATCGAGCGGTATATATAAAGGTTGTCAATGGTGTGCCGATTCCCCTCGAACGTGGCGACGAATTCGTTGCCGGAACCGGAACTCCCGATCGGAAGCCATCCCGCGCCGCCATTCCAGTAGCTGTCGGCCGCATCCACGGTACCGTCGCCGTTTGTGTCAAAGTCCATATCGGCCGTCAACTCGTACCCAATACAGTCGTTGTCATCGGCATCGTCTGCCGTGGTGGGGCAGCCCATGCCAGCGACGGCATTCGGGAAGGCATCGGCGTAAGCGGCCGCATTCGCATTGTCGTCCACGGCCCCGTCGCCGTCCAGGTCCCATCGGACGGCGTTCAACTGCGCCAGGCTGCCGATTTCGATCAGCCCGTCGCCGTCGTTGTCGTAGGAGTTGAGTACCGAGCCGTCCACACTGATCATCAGGAGACCATTGAAGGAGGTCCAGGTTGCGTCCGTGTCGGGTTGCCATCCGCGCCCTATAACAAGACGCACTCGACGTTTCACCTTCATATTATTCCCCATGCTCCAACCGGCCGACGCACCAGAATCCTCCGCGTCTGACGTGGTGTACAAGAAGTTGTTGCTTCTGTTCGGGTTCTGTATAGCGAACTGAACGTTGGGGCTGTTGTCGAACCAAACGACGTAACTCGTATCTGCTTCCAGGTCGATACCGCCGGACGGTGCTTCGAACTGGTTCAATCCGCCGACCAAGCCCCCCGATTTAGTCAGCTCCCCGAGCGCGGTGCCCCCCGGGACGCCATTATTGGACAGATTGATCTTGACGGACGGCTTTACATTGGGGGCAGAGATACTATTCTCGAAAATGACCTCGATACTCGTCAGCCTGTAGCCATCGATATTGCTGCCGGTGGTGAACTCTTGGGCGAAATCGTTGAAAAGCGCATTGTAGTTACCGGTTCTTGTCTGGTCGGTGTTACTCACAAGTACCTGGGCGTACGCCGGTTTGGCGACGCCCACCAACAGAAGAACGGCGCACAAGGCCGCCGGGAAAGGGATCAGTACGTACACTATGCGCTTTATATTTGTTGTTTTCATGACTTGACAACCAGGAACTATAGGTTGTGGAGACGCGGTTTAGTTTCTTCCACTGCAAAAAGCGTTAGTGTTCTTTCAAAATCGTCCGAGACTGGCTGCCCCACTCCGTCCACTCCATTGATACCCGGCATTCACCACTGGGTTGGGTCCCGGAAATACCCGAGACCGTGAAATTTTCGGTCTGACCCGCGGACAAGGTACCCAAATGCGCGGTACCTACGAAGGTGCCGCCAACGAATCCCGTTAATGTCAAGTTCGTCACTGTCCTGCTTGCACGAACAGTCCCTGCGATCCGGATGGCGTAGATGAAGTTGGAATAAGTGAACGAACAATCAGTAATTGATCCCGTAACCGCCGTGGCCGGCGGAGTAGGATCGCCTCCGCCGGAACCGTCACCGGCCTCGTCGGACACAAGACCCACCGCGATGCCGCGCGGGCTGAACAATCCTGTGATCAGGTTTTCAAGACCGCTTCCGTCAAGGTTCGACCGCTGGATCTTATCGAACGCATCTGTCCAGTATATTTTTCCACCGGCTACGTCCAATGCGATGCCGAACGGGTCAATGAAGCCGGACGTGACGAGGTCTTCAACACCGCTGCCGTCCAGGTTCGACCGCTGGATCTTTGCCCCGCTGGCTCGTTCCCAGGTGCCGCCATCCGCCCAGTACATCTTTCCGCCGGATACGTCCAAAGCGATGCCGAACGGGCTATCCAGTCCGGAGGTGACGAGGTCTTCGATGCTGCTGCCGTCCAGGTTGGAACGTTGGACCTTATCCGAACCGCTATCTGTCCAGTATATCTTTCCGCCGGTCACGTCCAGCGCGATGCCACGTGGGCTATCCAATCCTGTAATGAGGTCTTCGACACCGCTGCCATCCAGGTTGGAACGCTGGATCTTATCCGTGCCGGCATCCGTCCAGTACATCTTTCCGCCTGATACATCCAACGCGATGCCGAACGGGACATCCAATCCGGAGGTAACGAGGTCTTCGATGCCGCTGCCGTCCAGGTTGGAACGCTGGATCTTATCCGCGCCAGGAACCGTCCAGTATATCTTGCCGCCTGATACATCCAACGCCATAAGGGATGGGCTTGCTGAGTTGACGAGGTCCACCAGGTCTTCGACGCCGCTGCCGTCCAGGTTGGAACGCCGGATCTCGCCTGTGTTTCCATCCGTCCAATACAGCTTCCACGTTTCGGTGGCGGGTGGCGGGGTCGAGACAGTTAGGCTCACCGAAGCGGAGCAGTTATTTCCCGTGTCGGATTCACCTGATACCGCATCCACACAGGCGCCGTAGTAGTAGGTACCCGCCGACGATGGCGCCGTCAGGTCGATCGACTCCGCGCTGGATCCGGAAGCAGCGAGTCCCCCCACCGCATCCGTGCCCACTTCCGTGTCACTCGCGGAAATGGTCGCGTCCGAAGAGCTGAAGTAACGCAACGTCGTTGCCGCGGACGGACCGTTGCCCCTGTTGCGAACCGTCGCGCTCAGCGTGAACGTCGCACCTGTATCAGGACTGCTGGTGCTGACCGTTGGGGCATCGAGGACCAGGTCCGGAGCGGGTGCGGCGACCACGGTTACGGTCACGCCTGGTGAACAGTTGTTACCGGTGTCGGATTCGCTCGATACCGCATCCACGCAGGCGCCGTAGTAGTAGGTGCCTGCGCTTGACGGGGCGGTCAGGATGATCCCCTCGGCGCTGGCGCCGGAGGCGGACAGGCTGCTCACCAGGTCGGTGCCGACTTCGGTGTCGCTGGTGGAGACCGTCGCGTCGGTGGAGCGATAGTAGCGTAACGTGGTCAAGCTGGACCGGCCGTTGCCCTGGTTCCGTACGGTGGCGTTCAGAGTAAAGGAAGCACCCGCAGTCGGGCAGCTGTTGCTGACCGTTGGGGCATCGACGACCAGGTCCGGAACGGGCGCGGCGACCACTGTTACGGTCACGGCTGGTGAACAGTTGTTACCGGTGTCGGATTCGCCCGATACCGCATCCACGCAGGCGCCGTAGTAGTAGGTTCCCGCGGACGACGGCGCCGTCAGGTCGATCGACTCCGCGCTGGATCCCCAAGCCGCGAGTCCGCCGACCGCGTCCGCACCCACTTCCGTGTCACTCGCGGAAATGGTCGCGTCCGAGGAGCTGAAGTAACGTAACGTCGTTGCCGCGGACGGGCCGTTGCCCGGGTTGCGGACCGTCGCGCTCAGCGTGAACGTCGCACCTGTATCAGGACTGCTGGTACTGACCGTTGGGGCATCGACGACCAGGTCAGGGGCAGGCGCCGTGACAACCTTTACGGTCACGGCCGGCGAACAGTTGTTTCCTGTGTCGGATTCGCCGGATACCGCATCCACACAGGCGCCATAGTAGTAGGTACCCGCGGACGACGGCGCCGTTAGGTCGATCGACTCCGCGCTGGATCCCCAAGCCGCGAGTCCGCCTACCGCGTCCGTTCCCACTTCCGTGTCACTCGTGGAAATCGTCGGGTCCGCAGAGCTGAAGTAACGTAACGTCGTTGCCGCGGACGGGCCGTTGCCCCGGTTTCGGACCGTCGCGCTCAGGGTCAGGGACGATCCGGCGGTCGGGCTGTTGTTGCTGACCGAAGGCGTTTCAACCACCAGGTCGGCCGAGGGTCTTCCTCCTCCACCACCGCCCGGACCGGGACCGCGTCCTCCACTGCCGGACGCGGTCTCCAGAGCCACGCTCGACGGGTCGACCAGCCCGTCTGATCCGGAAACGAGGTCTTCCACGTTGGACCCATCCAGGTTGGCGCGCTGCACCTTGTTCGTTTCCTCATCCGCCCAGTACATTTTTCCGCCCGACACGTCGAGGGCCAGTCCGTTCGGGCTGCGCAGGCCGCTTGTGACCAGGTCTTCGACTGCCGAGCCATTCAGGTTGGACCGCTGGATCTTGTCCGAGCGGCGGTCCGTCCAGTACATCTTGCCGCCTGATACGTCGAGCGCGATCCCGGTGGGACTGATTACCCCGCTGGTGACGAGATCTTCGACCCCCGAGCCGTCCAGATTGGATCTCTGAATCCTGTTCGCTCCTGGATTGGTCCAATACATCTTTCGGCCGGACACGTCCAGCGCCAGGCCGCCGGGAAACGTCAAACCGCTGGTGATCAAATCTTCCACATTGGACCCGCTGAGGTCCGCACGCTGAATCTTGTTCGTCTGCCGGTTCGTCCAGTACATCTTGCCGCCGGACAGATCCAGGGCCAGGCCGTACGGAATTCCCAGACCGGTGACCAGGTCCTCCACGTTGGCGCCACTGAGGTCGGCACGCTGGATCTTGTTGGCGCCCGCGTCGGTCCAGTACATCTTGCCGCCGGCCGTATCCAGCGTCAATCCGTCCGGCCCCCTCAGCCCGCCGCCTGAAACGAGGTCTTCCACACCCGAACCGTCCAGGTTGGCGCGCTGGATCTTGTCCGTGCCCCAGTCCGTCCAATAGAGCTTCGATGTGCCGGTGGGCGGCGGGGGAGCCGTGGCAACCGTCAGGGAGACGGCGGGCGAACAGTTGTTCCCGGTGTTGGACTCTCCGGAAACCGCGTCGACGCACGCGCCGTAGTAGTAAGTCCCCGCGGTCGATGGCGCCGTCAGATTGATCGACTCTGCGCTGGAGGAGCCGGCCGACAGTCCGCTCACCGCGTCAGATCCTACCTGCGTGTCGCTGGTTGAGACCGTCGCGTCGGTCGAACGGTAGTAGTGCAACGTCGTCGAGGCAGACGAGCCGTTACCCTGATTCCGGACCGTCGCGCCAAGGGTAAAAACTGCGCCTGAAGACACACGACTGTTGCTGACGGATGGGGACTGAACGACGAGGTCGGGGTTGCCGTCTCCTCCGCCGCCCGTTGATGGCGGCGGACCACCGTAGCTCCCCGCGAAGATCAGAAAGTCCGCAAAGTCAATCGAACCATCGGAGTCCAGGTCCTGCGCGGCATTGTACCTCCCATCGCCCTGTCGAGACCCGTATGCGCCTGCGAAAATCAGAAAATCCGTGAATCCGACGAAGTTATCGCCGTCGAAGTCAGGAGAGGCGGTGGCGTTAATCGCAATTACCCGGGTCGTCCTGAGGTCATCAGACGACGCGGCGCTTTCCGAGATCGTGACCTTTTCGATGCCGATCGAGAATTCCCTGCCCGTAACGTCCGCGACCGTCTCGAACTCCGCGCGCGCCAGAAAGCCGGTGGGCGCCAGTGTCACGGGCGACGTAGCGGCAAGACCCGCGCCGACGGACCCCTCGGGCAGCGAAAGGGCAAACGCGCTGTTTTCGGCTCTGACGAAAGACACGAGAGAGGCATCGAAGTCGAATCTGAGGATGACCCCGCGCAGCGTTGTCGCAACCCCCGTGGCGAAGACTTCCAGGGCGATTTTCGTGCCGCGACCCGAGACGGCGCCCGTGGTCACACCGTCGTCCCTCCGGTTGCCCGCCCCGCCGTCAGCGATGAGGTCAAGCGACAAAATCGCATTCGCATTGTTGCCCAGGGCGACTTTCGCGGCGTATTCCGGCATCGTGTCCGGAGCGTTGTCATACCCACCGGCATCCGGCTTGCCACCGGGAATCGGATCCGGATGCAAATCCGCGTCTGCATCGGCCATGAGGAACGCCGCGCCCGCAAACGCAAGGAAACCAACGGCAACAAACAGCAAGTTGCGAAAAATCGGAGTCATTGCAGAACCACCGCTGAATCAGTTTCGCCAGCAGACCTTCGGCGCGGTCGGCCATCCGAATCCGCCCCTCGTCCCGGCAGAAGCGACATCCGTTGCCTCTCGTCGTAAAAGAGTTCCCGCACAGAAACTGGCACACGCGGGTTATCATTGTTCCTGTGCGTCTCGCCCGCTGTACCACGGCAATCAAGGCACCGCAGTGATTCGAAAATCATCACCCGTACGCGTGCCCTGCAATCCGTTCAGGTTGAAATTCGAGCTGCAAATCCTTCCCGACCCGAACAGTGAAAAGTTGAAACAGCCGCCGCCGATATTCCTGAACGACCCTCGGCTGACGGTACAGCTCTGATTGGGACGAAAAGCTGGTGGACACCGTCCGACGGCCTCAGTCATAAACCTCAATCAGAAAATAACAGCAACGCGGCGACGCGATAAAACCCTCCGAAACG
>JAPPNU010000066.1 GCA_028873695.1 Gemmatimonadota bacterium
TTCCCGAGCGCGAGCGAAAAAGTGGCGGTCAAGGAGGGAAAATCCGCCCATATTTGTCTATACGGGTGGATTTGACCAACGCCGACCGGCGCTTTTGCAGCCGCGCGAAGACCGCTGGGAATTTTAAAACAGCTTCTTAAGATCAGGAGGGGCCATGCCACGGCTTTCAGGCAGCAGTAAGGGAGTTGACAATCCCTGGTACCCGGAAGGAGGCCCGGGACGCCACCTCAAAGCCCGTCTGAAAACGGGCGAGGTGTTGATCGGCGCGACGATCGAGGCGTACGCCCATCCTTCGCTCGTCAAGATGTTCCGGCACGCCGGCTTCGACTTCGTCTACATCGAGTACGAGCACAGCCTCTTCGACCTTCAGGACCTGGCCGACACCATTCTCTCCGCACGCGACAACGGCCTGCCCGTCATCGCCAAGACCCCCCAGCTTGAACGGCAGGAGGTCGCGAAGCTCCTGGAGGCCGGCGTGGTGGGAATCCAGCTGCCCCGAACGGAAACCGGGGAGCAGGTCGAGCGCCTGCTGAGTTACCTGAAATTTCCACCGGCGGGAACCCGCGCCGTGGCGCCGGGGTGGGGCAACAGCGACTACAGGGAGGTTTCGGACTGGCGGGGCTGGATGGACGAACAGGACCGGGAGACCACGCTCGTGGTGCATCTGGAAACGGTCACGGGCTATCGTAACGCCGGGGAGATTCTGAGTCAACCAGGGGTCGACATGTGCTTCGTGGGGCCCGGAGACACCTCCATCGAATTCGGGCATCCCGGCGACTTCGACCACCCCGAGGTGCGCGGCCCGATGGAAGACGTCCTGAAACTCTGCAAGAAGCACGGCGTAGCCTTCGGCACCATGCCCTGGAGCGCCGCCGCTGCGGGCGAGTGGGCCCGCAGGGGAGCCGCGTTTTACGAAGCAACGTCGGAATTGGGCTTCATCCGCGCGGGAGCCGCCGCTCTGGTGGAGGAATACCGCGCTCAAGTGGCGTCCAGTCCCGGAAAAGCCTGACCATTCGGACGTCGACTCAGGGATTCAGGAATCTTCCTGCGGGACCACTCGTACGGTAACGATGTCCATGCCGTGGTACTTCTGGTGCCTCACAGAAGAAGCGTAATGTCGTAGCATTCGAAACGATATCTCGCTCTCGTCCGGGGTTTCCGCCTGGTCGCCCAGAAAAGCGAGGCGGTCTTCCAGGTTTTCTTCGTCGAAAACCGCTACGAATTCCAGTTCCACGGCCTCGCCCTCGTTGCGGGCAACGACGATCAGGCGCGGCACGCGGTCCGGAGAATATTCGTTTTCCGGCTCCAGCAGACTCACCAGAGTCTCCTCCCCCGCGGAGCGCAACCGTCCGGTCGAGGCGGCGTCCCAACCCATCCGGCCACCAACCTCTTCCAGAAACGCATCGATACGCGGCAAATCCGAAATGTCCAGCCTGGCCTCCAGACGCCGGCGCCGCGGACGGGTCAGTTCAAGGAACGCTGTCAGTCCGATCGCTGTCGCCGTGCCCATGGTCATCCCGTTGCCGAGCAATGCGCCCCATGGATTTCCCAGGATGCCCTCCAGGATATTCTGGTGTTGCATACCGAGGCCGATGGAGAATGCCAGCCCCGCAACGATGGCGTGTTGCAGGTCGAGGCCGGCCCGCGACAGGGTCTGAATTCCCTCAACGAAAAACATCCCGAGGGCGAACAGAAGAAAGCCGCCCATAACCGGGCCGGGAATGGTGAGCAGTACACCCGTTACCTTCGGAAAGAAGGCCAGGACCACCAGAAGGCCGCCCATGGTATAGCCAACGTTGCGGGCGGATACCCCCGTGAGACTGATGAGCGAGGTCGTAAACGACGAATAGGTGCTCGTGGGTGGCGTGCCGGCGATGCCGGACATCAGAATGCCCGCGCCGTTGACATAGAGGGAGCCCTGAATCAATCGGAAATCGGTCGCGCGAGGCCTGCTCCGCGCCACCCGTTGGGCCACGACGCCGTCGCTGATGCCCTTGATGGCCTGTACCAGGGTCACGATGAAAAACATGGGCAGCAGCGCCCAGAAGCCCGCGTTCGGAGTCAGGTCGACACCCGGAAAACCACTATACGGGATTCCCACCCACGACGAACCACTCAGCCGCGCGAAATCGTATAGCCCGAACGGAGCGGCCGCCGCGCAACCCGCGGCGATCCCTCCCAGAAGAGACCACATTCGCAAGGACGCGGGCGCGCGCAATATCAGCATCGTTGAAACAACCAGGGTCACCGCCGCAACACATGGGCCCGCCGCTTCTGGTGCGCTCTCCGGAACGTCTTTCAGCCGATCGAGGGCAAACGGTATGACCATGGCCGCGATCAGCATCTGTACCGTGCCGGAGACGACAGGCGTTATGATACGGCGCAGAAGCGGCAGCCATGCCCCCACGGCAACGTAGAATAACGAGGAGACGACAACAAGCCCGGCCAGCATTGAGGGACCGCCCTCCTGAAGGGCAAGTATCGAGACTGCGATGAAATTCGGGGTGACGCCCGTTATCAGCAGGTGGCCGCCGCCGAACCGGCCGATCCTTGCGGCCTGCAATGCGGTGGCCGCTCCGGTAAGGATCAGCGCCGCGAACACAGCCCACGACATGAATTGCTGATCCTGGCCGGCGGCAAGAACAGTAATGGCCACGACCAGCACGGTGGGCGTCAGCACGATCACGATACCCTGAATACCGACCCCGATTGCCAGTGGCAGGGGACAGGCCTGGTCTGTTTCGTAGCGGATTCTATCGCGTGCAGGGGCCGGCATCAGGTGCGCCTCCCGTTCTGTCTCCGGGGGAACCAGGTGATCCTGTTGCACGGTGAGGTTTCAAGATACAAAACGAAAAAGCCCTCTTAAAATCCTTTGCGGGTCGCCCGCGCGCCCACCGCTCGAATGCTCGCGTGCTGCCCGTAAATCGGAATTTTAAAAAGGCTTCCTTGAGACGAGGGGCCGCCTGTTCCAACCCCCGGTCACAACCTCCCGGACCCGTCACCGCAGGATCGTGCCGTCGATCGTTGATTCAGGGCTGTCCCATCCCTGCCGGGACATCCCGCAGGATGGAAACCATCGTTATTCCCGCGTATCGACAACCTCGCAAAGCTTCTCGTCTGCCAGACTGAACAGCCCTGCCAGGTACTGTTTGCGCAACAGGTTCAACTCGTTGACCCTCTCCCAGAGCGCCTCCTCGATCCTGGCGGCCGCTTTCTCGCGCACGTCGGAAGCGAGGGTGTTGTCATTCCTGAATTCATACTTGTCAATCGTGAATTCAGCAATGTCGGAGATGTTGTCGCCGATGATCTGCATGTCGACCGCGCTCTGCATCGATCCGATTTTCTCTTCGTCACTGTTCATTTCAATACTCCAATCCGGTTAGGTACCTCTTGCGTCTCACAGTCGAATTAATGTCACCCAGGTTGGAAATCAATTGCACTTGAACGCTTCTATCGCCTCGGCCCGCGACTCGTAGACGTCTATGATCTGATCGAAGCCGCTCACATTGATAACGCCCCGGACCGGATCGGCAAGCGCGCAAACCCCGAATCGCTTTCCAGGTTCCTTGAATTTCCAGGCGATGATCACGCCAACGCGAAGACCCGCGCTGCTGATGAATGTAACCCGCTCGAAATCCAGGATCAATGCTCTGTCTTCCGTGCCGATGCCAAACTCCAGGGTCTCCTGAAGAACATCGGCATTGTTGCCGTCGATGCGACCCGCGAGCGCCGCGATGAGGATGCCTTCCTTCCGCTCCCATTTGATGTCCAGATCCATGAAAACCGGTCTTCCCCGCTGAAGTTTTCCGCATTACGGTTTCACGGGCATTTTTCAGAGGACTCGGGACAGCGATCGTCCGCGACGTCGGGATGGTGCCGGCAGGCCGGGTTCAGGCATTGACTCCGACTTGAACCTGAAGCCGACGCCATAGATTTCAAAGACCGTCAGCGGACTCATCGGGCTGCCGGAACAAAAGGAACCGCCACGCTGCAGAACCCGGAAGAACCAACCGCGCCCCTGAAGCCAATGACACAGATACAGCCTCTGTCATATAGAAAATTTAAGGGAATTATCACCAATCGCAACCCTGCGAGGCGTCATTTCGGGAATGGCGCCGCAGGGTACAGGGGGGCGCGGGGGAAGGGTGTTGAGCTTCAGTCCAGTCTAGTAGCGCCAGTCTGCATGCGCGAGCGGCGCACGGTTGAGTTCATCCTGATGAAAACGCCAGAGTGGCATGAATCTGTCCATCAGCTTCCTGAAACGATCGTTGTGACGACGCTCGATCAGGTGGACCATTTCGTGCACGACGACGTATTCAAGGCAGGCTGAAGGCTTCTTTGCCAGTTCGAGATTCAACCAGATTCGGCGAGCATCCGGGTTGCAGGTTCCCCAGCGGGTCTTCATCTTTTTAATACGGGCTTCATTGACCTGCACACCCATTTCGGGCTCCCACTTTGCTATGATTGCTGGAAGGCGATCACGGAGATTGTGTCGGTACCATCGATCCAGCAAGGCCTCTCTAACATGCCGGTCGGAACCCGGTCGGACGCATATCGCAAGGGTAGAGTTATTGAGTATACGAACCGAAGGCGAACCACACTGTTCCGTTACATCGAGCCGGTAGCGTCGCCCCTCGAAATAATGGCTTTCACCTGTCACGAATTCTCGCTGGGATTGCCGATCCTGCCGTTTGAATCTCTCCTTCTGGCGGCCAATCCAACCAAGTCGAGAAATGACTGCCAAGCGCACCGCGTCATCATCGAGACTGAGCGGAGCTGCCACCCTCACCCTGCCGTTCGGCGGGTAAACCCCGATATGGAGGTTCTTGATGTCCTTGAGGACGACGTCTACCGCAGTCCCTCGTATCTCAATGGTATAGGATTTCGGCTCAGTATTCACTCTGTGCCTTTACAATCTCGAATATCTGGTATACGAGGTCGTCGTTGTCACCAAGCTGAGACTTGATAGCATTGCGGACCTCCCGTTCCTTAAACTTGTTTCCTCGCCAGTCGGCTTTCTTTACACTTCGGATGGCGTGATCGACCGCGACCGCCTTTTCGATCATTTCACCCTTGGAAAGTTCTATGGCCGAACCGGCATACGGTCTGTCCTGTCCAACTGTAGCGCCCTGTAGGTTGTCGAATAGTGTCCTGAGTGTGTTGCTGTCAATTTCCGATGGATATGTAGTCTGGGTATCAGGGTTGTTCACATTCCCGGCCAATTCGATAATTCTATCGAGGTACATCTTGTAGTCTAAGCGTTCCTGCTTCCGCTGGAGGATCAGAGCATCCAGCAACTCAGACATCCTGCCGTAATATTTCGGGTTAACCGGGGTCTCGTCGATGATTAGACGGCGAACGTTATTCTCAATCGTCTCGGCCACAGCATCGTGATCGTTGCGGATACTTTCCGGCAGCGCATTCAATGCCTTTTCGCCTTTGTTGACAATCAGTTGCACAAGTGTCAGGTCGTCAAATGTCGAGAGCTTTTCGCTATGCTCGGCGCGGATGTACGTGTCGAGTAGGTGCCGCATAGCAGGCTCATACATCTTCAGGTCAATGTAGTCGCCACTTGCGAGTTTGACCTCCTTACGGACACTTTCGTAATGATCAACCTCTATCCTGATCTCCTGCGTCTCGGCTTCACTGTAACCTGCCTCTTGCATTTCGTTGGCCAGGTTTGCGTAAGCTCGCAAAAGCGCCGCAGTCCGCTTATAAAGGGCTACACGCCGCGGCTCGTTTTCCTTGAGTCTCTCCATATTACCACTATCCGTCCCGCAGAAGAAGCTCCGATATGAAGCACGGTCGCGTGGCGGCGCGACAGGTTCGCAAAGCGCCCGGATCGCCTCTCGCGTCTCCTCGAGTCGCTCACGACCCTTCGTGAGTCTATCTTTGAGCAACCCCTTCACATCGGCCTTGTCGTACCCGGCAAAAGCTACTCCGGTATAATCCTGAATTGACTGCTCCAGCGAGCGGAACAGGTCCTTGTAGTCCACGATGTATCCGTATTCTTTGTCTTCGCCGTCGAGGCGGTTGACTCGGCAGATCGCCTGGAAGAGCCCGTGGTCCTGCATGTGTTTGTCAATGTAGAGAAAGGTCGCAGATGGCGCATCGAAACCGGTCAAGAGTTTATCTACGACGATCAATAACTTCATTTGACCCGGTTCCTTGATGAAGCGCTTCTTTACCTCAAGTTCAAACCGTTCAACCTTGTTCATTGCGGTGTCTTCCGGCTCGTCGAAGTGCGCCGCAAGCATCTTTCGGTAGATGTCGTACCGGCGCAGCTTTTCCGTTAGTCCTTCGCCGGTCTCCTCACCTTTAATGTCCCCGGGCGCCGGCTTGTAGGACGTGACGATGGCGCATTTGTCCGCCAGATCGGTCTGCTGGAACATCTCAAAGAAGCGGCAGGCGGAGTCGATGTTGCCGGACACGAGCAAGGCATTGCCATGACCGCTCTTGAGTCGGTCGCATATCTCCATGTCCATCTGAATGTCGGCGACGATCTTCTCCAGGCGATCGCGTGCGCTTAACACTTTCCGCATGGTTCCCCAACGCTGTTTCAGTTGTGCCTTCGCTACGTCGTTTAATCTCTTGGTCTTGGCTTCGAACCACTTATCTATGTTCTCCTGAGAGGTGATATTCTGATCGATGTCACGGGCCTCGTAGCGCAAGTCCAGCACCACGCCGTCGCGAACTGCTTCGTCGTACTTGTAGGTGTGGATATAGGTACCGAAGGTCTCGATGCTTCGGCGTTTATCTGCTTTGAGTAACGGAGTCCCGGTAAAGCCGATCAGCATAGCGCCCGGCAGAATCGCCTTCATCGCCTCGTGTAATTTTCCGGACTGGGTGCGGTGACATTCGTCCACGAAAACGAAAATCTCACCCCTGGCACGGAAACCACCGGGTGAATTCTTCCTGATCTCCTCGACGTAGGCCTCGATATCTCTTTCGCTGATGTCCTCGGTTGATCCGAACTTGTGGATAAGGGAACCAATCAGCCACTCGTCAGGTCTGTTAAGCACCTGAACGAGATCGGCTCCGCTCTTCGTGCGATAGATGTCCTCGCTGACGCCCTTGAAAACAGCCTCAATTTGCTCATCCAACTCCGTACGATCCGTGATGAGAAGGACCCTTGCGTCGCTGACGTTCTCGCGAGTCCATTTCGCCAGCCAGACCATCGTCAGGCTCTTGCCGCTTCCTTGCGTGTGCCAGATGATACCGCCCTCCTGGCGTTTCACCCGGTCCTGGGCCGCCCGGACACCGAAGTATTGGTTGTGGCGACAGATCTTCTTGACGCCAGCGTCAAAGACGACGAAATCATGTATGATTTCGAGCAATCGTTCTTTGCTGCAGAGTTGGCTCAACTCGCGCAGTAAGGAATTGTCGCCGGCAGCCGGGATGGCGTTCGCTTCTTTCCAGTGCAGCCAATATTTCTCGGGTGTCTCGATCACGCCGTAGCGCAACCCTTCGGTGTCATTTCCAGCCAACAAGAGTTGCACCGTGGCGAAGAACGACTGGATGAACTCCTTTTTCTGGTTGTCGAGGTTCTGACGGATACCTTCCGTAACCGATACCGTCGAACGCTTAAGTTCAAGCACCCCGAGGGCAATTCCGTTAACGTACAGTACTATGTCCGGTCTCTTGTCGTTCGTAGCTGAGACCGTAACCTCCTCGGCGATCGCGAGGTTGTTATTTACCGGATTCTGCCAGTCGATCAGCCAGACAGTAACGTTCGGTTGGCCTACATCCGGTCGTACCTTCACGCCGTAACGAAGCAGTCCGTACACCTCACGGTTTGCATCGTAGAGCGTTTTACTACCGCCTATTGCGGCTGCTTTTTCCAGTTGGCGCAACGTCTTGTTAACGACATTGTCAGCGTGACCATTGCGTTTCAGCCAATCGGTGAGCAGCCCTTTCTCAATACTACTGTTGTCGGCGCGATCCTGCCAGTCACCGAGATAGGTGTATCCAAGTGCATCCCGGAAGAAGGAGATCACCCGCCGCTGTGTGCGTATTTCCTTTTGGCCGACTGTGCTCATGTCTCAGTACTGTATGGCTTCAAATCCACAACTGCGTTCCAAGAGTTGATTACCTCGATTCCGCAGTGTTCGAAGTGACCGACATTTCGTGTCGCAATGGCTGCCCCGCAACAACGGGCGATAGCTGCAATTTGGCAGTCCGCGTGGCTGATTGGCAGACCAGCGTTACGGCGACGTGCACCAATCTTTGCGTAGGTGCGTGCCGCCTCACTATCAAAGGGCAGGATACGTTGCGCGAAGTCTTCCTGAAACATGTTTTCGACTTCGGCGGCGATCTCATCCCGGCGTCGCCCTGCCGGCAGGATAGCAACGCCGTACCTCAACTCCGCCTCGGTGATCGCCGAGATGAAAACATCCGCACTGGCTTGATTCGCGAGCCACGATGTTACACCGGGATCAGGCCTGTGACGCATCAGCTCCGATACAACATTCGTGTCGAGTAAGATCATTAAACTTAGCTCAATCAAATGGGGGTGGATCGCGCATTGGCTCCCGAGTAGGAATTTCCAGTTCCACACCGCCCATCGGCGCGAATCGATCATGTATAGCGCTTGCGAGATTGGTGGGTGGCGGGTACTCGGTAAGCGCTGCACGCAAGATCGCCCGCGCTTCCTCCTCAATGGAGTGGCCGTGCTCAGCCGCCCGGATGCGCAGACGCTGCTCTATGTCATCACTGATGTCACGTATCATCACATTACCCATTTTCCTCACCTCCAGTTCGTAGCAAATGCGCACCTCGGTTCGACTGTGGCGCCTACTCCGCTCTGATTACATCCGTCTGTTAGCGCGTCTTATCCACTTTGCTCTTTCTCGATTGCTCTTGAAAACGCGGATCGTGTCCCGACACAGCTCTGCCAAGGCGATCCAATCAAGTCTACCGAAATCGTGGTTTATCCCGAGATGCTCTCATTCAGAAAGCGCGTTATCCTCTCTTGATTTGCGGTGAGGCTAGAGAATTGCTTCTCGCAGACGTCACTGAAGCGGGCTAACACTTTGCGATTGATGGACTCCTGATCTTCAAAAATAGCGAGTGAACGAAACGGTATTTCCCACCGTTCGAATTGATGAAGTGCGATCGTGGCGTCGCCGGTCCGTCCGTCGTTGGCAAGCGCGTGAACGAACAACGGCCTGTGTATTCCGTTGACTCGACAGTCCACGGTATACATCCCTTGAGGATCACGTCCAGGATCGCACCAGTCAAACTCTCTACGCTCATCCGGTACGGAATCGCTCATCATCGAACGAAAATCGTCCATAAATGTGGACTGAACCCGTTCCCGGGATAGATAGGACACGTCTGATATCTTGAGTAGCCCCTGAACGAACGAATAAAGTGCGTCACCGTAACGCTCGTCAGGCACGTCGAGTACAAGCTCTCCATCGTGATCCTCGATTTGAAACATCGATAGTGCATTCGAAATAATCTTTCGGCGCGTGCCGCTCTGAAGGTCCTTTTCGTCGATGTCGTATGTCAGATGCATGTACGTATGCGCTTCATCGGAAAGCACCCAACGCGCACCGTCTTTTCTTAGCACGATGTCCAGGTGATCGCCGTCGTCGAATATGAACGGGGTAAACACGCGGAAGCGATCCATACCCTCGGCCGCAATCCGAATCTGAGCCGAAACCCTTTCGTGAAAGTCTCGCTCTATGGTCTCGATGGACATTTCCTTTACCGCCTTAAAACGTCCGCCCTGAAGGTTCGGCAGCACCTCAAGATTCCCATCGGCTATCAGACAGCGAAGGGCGCTATGAAAGTCTCCGTAGCGGACTGTTGGCTCGGCGTACCAGTCCTCCCTGGTTCTGATTTCCTGGTACCGCTCCGTCGCAACATGGATATGAAAATCATAGAATTTCACGCGTTCAATAAAGAAATCAGCATTTTAGGCTCCCGCTACGCGCAATGCTCAGGCCGCCGTGAACGCCAGGAATGCGTGATGTAAATCTATTGGTGAAGTGCTATCGCGCGGGTGGTTGCTTGCCCAGGCCCACGGCTCGGCGACCAGATCCGATGGTTTCAAGTTCTCCTTGGAGCGTGACTTGCTGTCTAGATAGTCGTTAATTCCGTCCGCGGCCTTTTGCTCATCACCACCAATAAGATATCCAATCATGAACCCGGCTGAGTGTTTTCTCGAATATTTCCCAGTTCGGAACCGATCAACACCTTCAACGACGTATTCACGGCAAAGGCGAGCATTCGTGCCGGCGATACGTTTGCATTCTATAATTGCGTGTGGATCATGCTCTCGGAATCGGAGGAATATCTCGATCCATAAAATCGGGATGTCCGTTCGGCCATCGGGTACCATTACTTTCGGATGAGAACGGGACTCCGTTCCGGGTAAGACTACCATTGTTCTGAACCACCGATAACATGCTGAGTCCAGTACTATCCGCATTCCATCGCGCAAATGTTCTGTGAGTTCTACTTCGCCAATATCAATGTCAACCTCCGTCGACCGACACGCCAGCGCCCAGCCAGCCTCTACCGTTCGGAGAATAGTTGCGGCAATATCAGACCCAAGGTTAATAAACTGCTGGCCCTTCGCATCAGAATCGTTAAGAGGCAACTTCATACACCGGTTCCGCAGAAACCTTCGATAACTACTGAGTCGACGTCTTCCAATGCCGAGACTTCCATCCAGTGACGGCGGGCAGCAGGTTTTACAATCACGACCTCGTTTCGACCATGTACTCGAAGTTCGCGTTCGCCAACTATGGCACTGGAAATCCGAACAGCCAAGCGTTCGCCAATTCGGTCGAGAACACTTCTCAGGTCTCCCTCCGGTCTAATAATCTCTAAACTATTCGGTTTCGAGCATTCTTCGAGAACAAAGCGCACAACCCTTAGTGGCACCTGTAGGGGAAGATCGAACACTTCCGCACGTAGACTACGTTTGTTCGCAGCGGAGAGCCACGCACCTAGTGCTGCTTGGAAACTGTGCGCATAGTTCGAGACGTGGCGAATATCGGCGGGTTTGACGGATGCTTCTCTGCCAGCTTTCCATTGCCAACTTGCACGAGACAAACCATCACGTGCAACGATCCGCTCGGCTTCGCTCAAGTCATATAAGTCGAATACGCCTTCGTCAATAGCTTGCCAATCAGAGACGCTAGGGAGACTTCCCTGTAAATTAGAGGCAAGTTCTATGACATATTGGCCGGCGCTGCAGCTGACGGCTTGATCTATATTCGGAACCGGCAATCTCTCGACGTCTCGCCGCAAAAGCCTTCGCATCCAAAGCCCAAATGTCGACGCGGACATAAGGAAGAACCAAGAAGCAAGCGACGAACTGAGAATAGCAGCCAATAGGTAGGCGACGTCTTCGGACTCCGACGGAAGAGATACACCGAAGTACGCGTCCATATACACGGCATCTCTATCTACCACGGCAACAACGGGGCGTGGGTTTTGTGTCAGGAATTCTTTGACAATTAGCAATGGTGCACGATAGATCTCACGCCTTCGTGGTCCTTCGGCGCGCTCTTCGACAAACGTCCTTAAGCCAATGGATACATGGAAGTGCTGAACATCGTTATTAGCAATCAACGGGAGCCCGTGTAGAAAGCAAGAATTCCTACTACGATTGCCCATCTTCAAACCTGCACGGAGTCTTGTGCCACGTCTTTCGAGTTGTTGACCCAATGTGAAATGTCGAGAAATTAGTCTGTCCAACAATGACAGATCGCGGCGAAATCCGAAAAACGCCGCCTTTAGAGACTCCGGCCTCCTCCGCCAATCGTCCAAACGCAATGAAATTACATCACTCGGTGCCAATGCAAACGTATGGCTTTGCGCGGCAGTAGGAGACCACGGGACCTGCACGGTATTGATCACGCCCTTGCGCGATGGCCGATGCCTCGCAAACAAGACGATCGCGGGCATCTTGCCCCTTGGAAAAAGCCAGGCCGACTGGTTTGACAAATTTACCAACGTCACTGGAGACAAACTCTCGATGATTGTACGCGTAGCGGTCGCACCAGTCGCACTCCCGCTGAAGAACTGGGCAGCGCTCAGAATCAGGCCAAATCGAGTCTTCTCGGAAGCAAAACGCATTGCTTGAGAAACGAAATCGAGGCTCGTGCCTCGGGGTGCGACCACATCAAACCGTCCACTTTTGCTTTGCCAAAGTGCTTTGTCAGGCTTGCCTCCATAGCTCCATGGCGGATTGCCGACGATTACGTCGAACTTTTTTGGAATTCCATTTTCAGTTAGCGAACACTTCCCGAATTCTGTGGTTTCCGCGTCTCGAGCGTCACCTAAAATTAGAGTTTTCCCAATTAATGGCTCGAACTTTAACGCTTGTGGTGGCTGCGGATCTGGGTCGAGTTCTAGCGCTGCCAAATAGAGACTGAACGCAGCTACATGTACCGCGGCCCTGCTAATTTCGACACCGAATATTTGTTCGTGCAGTGTAGATCGGATTATATCTCGGTTCCGCACAGCCCCGTTTGTCTGCAAATCAACCAGCTTGCGCAATGCCTCGACGAGAAAGACTCCGGATCCACATGTAAGATCGAGTACGGATTCATCCCCAGTGAGTCCGTCGGCGATTTCGTCCATTACTAGGGAAACGAGAGAGAGCCGAGTGTAAAAGACATCTTTTCCGACATCAGTGTCAGATTTAGATGAATGTGCGTGAGCGAATTGCTCATAGATGGAACTGATCAACTCTACTGGTATGACGTCGAATTGATATGGAAAGAGTTTCATCTGTTTAGTGTCTGGATCTACAGCCTGAAGGAAGTCCGCTACTCTCGATAGGTGATCGGCTTCCTTCACATATGACCCATCCGATGGGAAGATATCTCCGTTAAATGTCACTCGAAGCCAATCGAATAGATTCCTAGTGCTTATTGGATCTCTCAGAATGGATGCCAGGGTGGAGTGATTGTAATTCTCTACAAGGAATTTCTCTGTGACAATCCTCCTATCAATCAGGTACTGTGTAAATATCGACCGGCCGATTAGCGCTTGTGCATCGGTACGTTCCACCCCACTATCCACAAGATCTCGTTCAAGCGCCCCAAGATCGGACAGGAGTTGTCGATCGACACATGTCTTGCGGTTGATTCCGGGAGCCTGCTGCCAGAAATGTCCGGTTTCCATGGCAAAGCGACCGGCGAAGGCGTCCAGTTTGTCCAACTCACTAGCGATCAGCTTGAATGTACCCAGCCGGTGCGCTGCAGCATCCTCTGTCGCCCGGGGATCACCGAAGCCGTTGTATAGATCGATCTTATCCGGTGAAACGACCCATAGCAACGGGGCAAAACCCTGGTTCCAGATTTCCTGTCGCCACCGTTCCACCTGCTTTGTGGATGGGTCTTCGCTTTCCAGCTTGAAGTAGACAGTAAGCGCGGAATCGCTCCGCCACAAGGCATCGGGCTCAAACTCCCGGGCCTGGCACCTGGAACGCGCGTCGTCTTCGAGATACACACCATGTCCTGGTGTACCATTTTCCAAATAGCCAGTTGCTTCAAGAACTTCGCCTAAGAATTGGGCGATCATCTAGCACCCTCACAAAATCACAGATCTCGATGTGACGATGTTTCCATTATTATACGCTATAATCGGCCTAACATTCAACAAAATCCGCAATTATTGTGGTTCCTCACCAAATCCCAGACTCTATCACGGTGGAGTAAAGGCGATGAGGAATAAATTTAAACCCCGTTTCGGGACGTGACACAATTGGAACACCACCGACAATTCAACCAATTCGGGAATGGATCGTACATGCGCTCGCGCGCAGATATGGTAAATTTCACACTATCGATTGGCTCAAGTTGATAATGTATTACGTGGAAGATTAGCGTGTGGAGCGTGTTCGGGAAGCGCTGTACGCAAAATCGCCCACGCTTCCTTGTCGATTCAATGGCCGTTCGCAGCCGCGCGGACGTGCAGTCGGTGCTTAGAGTCTTCGCTTACGTCAATGTAATCTACGTCTCCTACAATGGCGACAAGGGTCAGCCAGCGAGAAGTAAAATTGACCGACTGGACTCATCAGTCTGCTTGCCTTTTTGAATTGGTTTCGTAGAGATTTTCAGTGATTGCTCCCCGGAAAATCTCTTCGTTCAGTAGTTGCAGAACCTTTTTCGCTTCATGCTTTTCCGATGGGAAAACAATCTTGTCCTCTGAGATGTGGATATCGACGTTGTATTGAGTGGAACGCTCTCTGATTTCGACCGCGGAATATTTATCAAGCACGCCTGAATCCCTAAGCATAGCGAACCGCTTGCGATCCCATTGATTGGCTCCATTCACTACGGCCTCCGGATCTTGCGTTGCCAGCCGCTCGTGCCCCAACACAACGCGAATCTCCTGATCCGACGCCTCCTTATAGAAGTCCTCTAAGCGGAGAAACGTGTTGACGGTGCGGTAATTCCGAAACAACAGCTTGCCTTCGGAAGGCAGATACACGGCACTTAACTTGACACCAAGCGTCATCCCGGGATCTTGGTTGGTCTTGTAGGTCTTGTTATCTAGAATCAAAAAACGCCCTGGCCGAATCACATGGGAGCGGCTGAAATTCTGGAACAGTAATACCTCCTCGCTCCGTTCATTTCGAGTAAAAGCGACGATACCCTTGATCGAATCCATCAACGTCTCATCGCTACTGAAATCGTTAAGACTAGGAACGGTCTGGCAGTTTTCGTTTACGAGCCAATGCGGGAGACTGTAATCCATTAGGCAAAAACACTCTTGGCCCTCGGTTTGGTAACCCGCGTCAAATTCGACTTCCTGTATTTCTTCAACAAAACTGTCGTACTGGTCTTGCCAGTTGCCAGCGAGGCTCTTCTGCAAGTCTTGATGTAGGGGAATTCGTCGCAGGCTTGTTTCGTTGCGCTGCTTTATTATCACTGCAAGTTGAAAGTTTTCAAGCATCCGAATCCCCTATGTGAAGATAGATATTCCAAGCAACGATCACCGTTTGGACCTCATTGTCCGGTCGTCTCAATTCTCCCTTGCTGATGAGTAAATTGGACACACCATGGCGGTTTTTCGCCGCGTAGAAACGATAACCAAATAGAAGACGCATTACTGGATTAAAATGAAGGGCTCCAGCTTGCGCAATTGCTACGACGATGATTAGTAAAATATAGATGCTCGTTAGCGACTCGCTGGCAAACGTCGAATTTTCCGATCGGACAAAGGGCAACAAATAAATGAACAGGAATGTGAGAATTTCCTGATCCTTACTCTCAAATTCCTTGATGTAGAATAAGTGTCTTTGTGCTTTCTTCTCAGCATATTTCAAGAGTGCCCAACAAAGAGCAACCAAAACTATCGCAGCCAAGAACCACCATATCCAACTCGTCCATGGCTGGCAACGCTCGAATTGACTGATGGCAACGGCACCAAGGACAGGAGATAAAGATGTTGATACCAGAAGACACTTCGCAAGGAAGCTCAACATGCTGGATTTTCCTTAGTAGGTATCGTCAGGACCAGCCGCACCCGCCCGTCTAGGAGGTGCTGCATCATGCCGTGTTTGACACTTCTTATTTTATCGGTGCATCTCTCCAGCGAGTCGACCTCGGCGTCAACGTTAGATAGAACTGACGAGATCGCGATTTGTTCATCAACGTGAGGAAAGGGCACGGCTATAGATTGGATAATTCGGAGGTTTAGCCCCCCACGGCCACCATCTCCAGTAGACATCCCACGCAACTCTTCGTATCGAGAATCCAAATTGTAGTATAAGTATTTTGGACTGAAGGACTCGTTTGGATAGATTGCTGCAATCGACTGATTTGTACACAGCTCAACTGAGTTTATGGCTACAGTCCCTCTTGTCTTTCCTTGTCCCGCCAAACCTACCAAGACACATCGTGGCGGTATAAGCTTGGTACTGGATTCCCTGAGACCAAGCTCTGTTATTCTCCCCTCTACGTCATTGACTATTTTTTTGTTCAATTCGCCAGAGTTCATCCATCGTACAGTTCCGTTCCAATATTCGGGTATGGTCGTGCTGGGTGTCCCACCTGCGACGCAGTCCGTAAATTCACCAATTCTTCTCTTCTCCCACGCCCCGCTGAAACCCGGCAGACGAGTTTTCCCGGTCAGTAGTTGCTGCAAGGCGGCCAGTCTTATTGCTCGCTTTTTTGCGATAAGGGCTTCCAACGCTGCGAGCAATCGGTCCAGGTCCGACAATGCGTCGGCGATGGCGCGTTGTTCGCGCACAGGGGGGAGTAACGCACGAACAACCCCGATTGACTGTTTCGATATTCCGAAAACCTTTAGACCCGTAGCGAGGCGACGTAATTGTTCCTTTGCCGGTCCACTCTCTAGAAGAAATGCGCGATAGCCATCCTGGACTCGCTTGTCCTTTGGTCTGAGCAGGAAAGTATGTAAACCTGAAATTGCTTCAGTGGCACCAAGATTTCGAATTTCGACGCTCTTACCAACACCATCTTCGTCCTCGGACGCATCTGCAACGACTAGATCGCCATCTCTAAGTCGGTTGGCTGTAACACTCTTGCCAGGCAAAAGAAATGGTACATTGTCGCGAGAAAAATCGATAAAATGATTAAATCGCGTGTGGATGTCGCCGTAATGTACATACGCAGTTTTCCCGGAGTCTCCGAGGTCGGCTCTAGAATTGGATGCAGTACTGTGGAAATCGAAAAGTTCCCCAATGGAGAACACGGACCAATCGTTCGGAATCACACCCCATTCAGTTCGTTTGTAGGCCGCAGGTAATCCTTCGGATCGGGAATTTCCGGTTTCAAGACCTCTGTCCAATTTATAGAGTTCACTTCTCATCAAATATACCCGCTACGCGATCAATGCTCTCGCGTGGTCTGCCGCCCTCTCAAGTTTGATTATCACTGACACAATTCAGCAACCATAGCCGCGTTTTCGCCCAGTTGATCGTTGAATTTCTGGTACATCCCCACCAGAAGTACGTCGTTGGCCTTGATGTTGTTCAGCGCAAACGCGAACTCTTCGCGAATCTGGTTATTGGAACCGACGGAGCGTCCGGCCGCGAGGACTTTGAAGACGATACAGGGTTTGGCAGTATTTTGGATTATTCGACACATTCGGTCGCGATGTTCGCGGAGATAGACTTCACCAAGTGGCGGATGGCCGAATTTTCGTTCGAACTCCTCCCGCGCTCCTTCCAGATAATACAGGGCGGTCATGTAATAGTCGATATCCCAATCTTCTTCTTCGGCGATGTCGATAAGCCGGGGATTGTGAACCGACAGGCCGACCATCGCGCCGGTGTTGCGAATGCGCTTGAGGATATCCCAAAGATGGCCGAGGCGATTCTCCTTCAGGCACCGCCCGGCAACACCGCTTCCGTGCGGCGCCATTCCGATGGGTTCATGCGTGGCGGCTTCGTCGATCAGTGAGGGATCGTCGTACCAGTTGCCGCCCCGGCTGAGACAGAAGTAATGGATCGTACCTCCTTCGTCGCGGTATCGCCGCAGGTCGGCCGCAGACCGTTCCGTCAGTGTGTTTTGCCAGGCGTTTACGCCCACTTCTTCCGCGCGGCGCAGGGTCGCCATCACCTGATCGGATGTATTGGCTTCCTTCTGATGTTCCGAGAGCAGCTGATTGAAGTGTGAATATCCATAGATCGGATTGTCGCCCATGATGAGCCGGCTGATCCGATATCGTCCGAATGGAACGGTTGGGAGTGTTTGGGCATCTGATGCAGACACGTCATCGCTCCTCAGTTTTTATCACAGTGATAGCCCCATTCTCTTCAAATGGCCCTCGACCTTCGCGCTGTATTCGTCTACCTCCCGCTCCAGCTTGGGAAGCGGCCGTGCATACCGCTCGTCGAGTTGCTTGACCCTACCGGTAAGTTGCTGCGTAATTCGCAGCACCTCTTCATGAATGTCGGATCGGATTCGCGCGAACCACTTGTCTTCGATTACGAGCGTCTTTATTTCTTCCTCGGTGAGTTGGTTATACTTCGCAATCACCGACTCGTACATGAGTTCCATCATCTGCTTGTGCGCCGTTTTCTCATTTGTCTCTTGCATCATTAGCAGTAGATAGTCATAAAGAATGTCCAGTTCGGGAAATAGACCTTCGTTGTCCCCGACATTCTTGATCCAGTCATTTGTGCCAAACTTCGTCTTCGTAATGGACTTCGCCTGTTCGTGCTCGCGCGATCCCGCTGGATAAGCCTTCAGGACGGCTTCCTTGAGTTCTACTACGCGTAGCTGCACATTTCCCTTTGTGATAACACTCTTGCCTTCCAAACCGTTAAGGGCGCCCTCGTCTGAAGCATGTTCTTCCTCGAATTCTTCCTTTCGTTCCGCCAATCTGGTGACTTCTGCATCAAGCTGAGCGATCTGACGGTACTCGCTGCTAAAGAACCTTGCAATTACCAGAGGTGAAGGTATCACTTCACCTACGTACTTGGAAGTCGTTTTGCCCTTTTTGATCGTGAATTCAGGCGACTCATTGTCCTCTGGTGACCGAAGGGTACGACCCGCTTTCCAGCCATCTGAGGCGATCAGGTAGACATCGTCCTGCATAGCCTCATCCCAATAGTCCATCATCCGCTGGTAAACGTCGCGAGCGTCTATCAGGGGAATGTCTCCGAAGCACGCCAATAGATCGTCTGCCAGAATACGGACGATATCCTTCGGATTCGTACCTGGACCGATATTCACAAGAGTCGATCGATGGGCATTGCACCAATCGTTCAGAAGGGCTGCAACCCGTTCCTCAAAAAGCTTGAATTCCCTGTGTTCAAGGATACTGGCTTTAACCTGTTGAGTGCCAATTCTGGCGTCACTATAGCCGGGACGGCCATTGGCCACAAACAACGTCCGACGCAATGAGGGAAAAACCTCCCAATAAGCGCCAAGCGCATCGAGGTCACGGTCCGGAATGCCTCCGTTCAGATGTGCGTCGATGTCGTGCAGATCCTCCGGGTCACTCGAATCTATGTAACGCGGGATGTTGAGGTTATAGTCGTTAGACGGATTGCCAATCTCAGCTACAGGCACCATACGGGAATATCGAGGCGTCTCGACCTGCTTGTTGAACACATCGACAATCCGGTGGATGTCCTGTGCTCGCAGGCGGTTCTTGTTGCCGTCCTTGAGGAATCCCTTGCTTGCATCGATCATAAAGACTCCCGTTCGAGCGTGGGCGTTTTCTTTATCGATGACCAGTATGCAGGCGGGAATTCCGGTTCCGTAGAAAAGGTTTGCTGGCAGGCCGATGATACCCTTGATGAAGCCGTGTCGGACAAGGTTTTTTCGGATGTCAGCCTCTTTGTTCCCTCGAAACAGCACGCCGTGCGGCAGGATGATCGCACCCTTCCCGTTGCTCTTTAATGACGCGATGAGGTGCAAGAGGAAGGCATAGTCACCATTCTTTGCCGGGGGGATACCGTATACAAACCGCCCGTATTCGTCGTGTTCCGGATTGACGCCGCTGGTCCAGGCCTTTGCCGAAAAGGGCGGATTCGCGACGGCGAAGTCAAACGTCTTGAGACTGTCGTCAGGGTTCTTGAAATACGGTGAGGCCAGCGTGTTGCCGCGCCACAGTTCTGCGGTCGGGTGGCCGTGCAGGATCAGGTTCATTCTAGCCAACGCCCAAGTGGCGTTGTCCATCTCCTGCCCATATATAGTAATGCCGCTTGGCGCCTCATCCGCGGCCTTGAGCAGTAACGAACCTGATCCGCAGGTCGGATCGTAAATGGTCCGGTCCTGGCGGGTGTCCGGTCCGATACCGATCACTTTCGCCATGATCCGGGACACCTCGGCGGGCGTGTAAAATTGCCCCTTGCTCTTGCCCGACTCTGTAGCGAAATGCATCATCAGATACTCGTACGCGTCGCCGAGCAGATCGTCGCCACCACCGCGGTTAGCCCGAAAGTCCAGACCGTCGAATATGGCAACCAGTTTGGAAAGCCGATCCTGCATTTCCTTGCCAGACCCGAGCTTGCTCTCGTCATTGAAGTCCGCCTGATCGATGACACCCTTTAAGTCGTTCGACTCTGCAAGCTTTCCGATGATCTTGTTTATCTTGTCTCCGATTTCCTTGTCGCCTCTCAACGCCACCATGTTCGCAAAGCCGCCACCTGGAGGAACTTCGATGAGCGCGTTGGGGTCGGCGGCGTGTCTGTCAGAGACGTACTTCATAAACAAAAGGGTCAGCACGTAGTCTTTGTACTGAGACGCGTCCATGCCGCCACGTAACTCGTCGCAGCTTTGCCAGAGCGATGAATAGAGCTGGGATTTCTTCAATGCCATTGTTCAGTCCTATCCGAGAGTCACAGCCGTCCAATGTAGTTTGGAAAAGACGATCCTGGATGTGTAAGTACCTGGCTTTCTTGAAAGTCGTTTTGTAGTGCCAATGCAGGTCACGTTCTTTCGGCCACGGCTGTCCGAGACAGGAACCGATTCGGGACCGGAGTCGTCGGCGTTCTCGGAAGCATTGGCATCCTGCTCTCGACCGGAATAGGGGTAGGTGACGCAAAGTTCGAGGGCAGGATGCCCTCGCTCCGGTTACGGGTGGATCATGTCGTGACAGGGGGTAGATTGCCTTCGGTCGAAAGGCGTTCGTGTCCGGTGCAGCGTCTTTGGGGTTTTGGCAGTTACTGCGGCCACGCGCACGGGAAGGATTTCACGTCCGATCACCGCCTGAAAACCCCTCAATCGAAAACCAGCACCGTCCGCGCCACCTTTCCCTGGACCATATCTTCGAACGCCTCGTTGATCTCATCCAGCGGCCGGTAGCGGGATATCAGTTCGTCCAGTTTAACCTTCCCTTGTCGATACAAATCAAGTATCCACAGGAAATCCACGCGGGCGCGGGCGGCCCCGTGCCACGAACCCATGACGGCGCGGTCCCGCAACAGATCCTCGCCATCAACGGATATGTCCTGGCCGGTGGGTTGTACCCCCACCACGACCGCGGTTCCACTCGTACGGACCGATGCGAACGCCTGCCGGACCAGCGCCGGGAAACCGACCACTTCGAAGGCATAGTCCGCACCGCCGCCGGTAATCTCCAGAATCCGCCTAACGGGGTCTTCCCTTTCCGCATTCACGAAATGCGTGGCGCCGAACTGTTCGGCCAGTTCCAGTTTGTACGGCACCGTGTCAACGGCGATGATCCTGCCGGCCGATGCCAGGACGCCGCCCTGGATGACGTTGAGGCCCACGCCGCCGCAGCCGAAGACGGCCATTGTGGCGCCCGCTTCCACGTGTGCGCGATTCACCACGGCGCCGATACCGGTGATGACCGCACAGCTGATGAGACACGCTTTCCTGAGATCCGTGTCATCCGGCACCTTCACGCACGCATCCGCCGATACAATGGTCTGTTCCGTATAAGTGGGTCTGTTGTGAAAATAGACCGTGCCGTTCCTGGAAATACGGCTTGGTATTTCGCCCTGATGTGTTTCGCAAAGCGCCGGGCTTCCCTGGCTGCAATTCCGGCAGTGGCCGCACATGGCATCGAGCGAAAGGATAATCTTGTCGCCGGGTCGAACGCTTGTCACCCCGGGGCCGACTTCACGGACGCCCCCCGCGCCTTCGTGCCCCATCACCCAGGGGAGCGCACGAGGCGCGGCGTGTCCGTCAACGAAGTGATAGTCGCTGTGGCAGACGCCCGCGCCGACGATGTCCAGAAGCACTTCACCCTCCCGCGGAGATGCGATATCCACTTCTTCGACGGTTACACGGGTCAACGGTCTGTGGAGAATGGCGGCTTTCATGAATGCCTCCCGACGCAGCAACGGCCGCGGTTCGGAGAAGACGTTAACAATCCTTACGGCGGGTCGCCCGCGTGGGCGCTTCCGTCAGCCGTGACTGACTTAATCTACTCGCGGATGCTCCATGCCGAGTTTGGCAAGGACGTCCGACCACCGTTTCACATGGGTGTCATGGGTGTGCAGGGGCCGGAAGCCGGCGGAGAGATAGCTCTTGATGGCCGGGACGCGCCAGTCGTCGGTCAGCAGGTGGGCCTGGCGATAGCCCAGGTCTTTCAGCCGGTGGAGCACGGCCGCGTTCACAAGGTGTCCCAGGCCTCTTCCGCGCTGGTTTTCGAGTACGGCGACCATGTGCACTTCACCCACGATGCGTTCGGTCAGGTCCCGGCTCCAGGCGCACGCGGAACCCACGAGTCGGGAATCGAGGGTCGCAAAGAAGAGGTTGCCGGGGTGAAACCGCGGATCGTTAACGAGTTTCTCACGACACAATTCAGGCGTCCAGTCCCGCCCCACGTTGCCTTCCATGATTGCGCACCACCCTGCTTCGTCGCCGGAACGGTAGGTTCGCAGGCCATACCCCCTGGGGATCCGGATTTCCGGCAGGTCCCGCAGCGTATCCCTCTGCATTTCCAGTTGGGGCGACGGAGGCGGCGGTGGACTGGCGTTCACAATGGAAAGAATCCGCCGGAACATGGCTTGTTTCTCGTCAGAAAACGGTGGCAGGAGCCGGACGCGCGCCGGACAGACTCTTTCAGCGGTCTGTCAGGGGGACACCCGGCGGTCGTCGTCGACGAATTCGCGATTGGCGCGTCTCAATTCAATCGTACTCCGTATTGAGCGACAATATGAGCGACATCGCAGTCTGTGTCAACGGATATTCGCCCGTTCGAGCCGTAAATCGGCAGCCGGGATTCCCGTGTTCAGGGCCGGATTGTCGCCCCCGACCGGACCTCGTAATCGCACGCTGAAATATGCGTATTGATTGTTCTGGAATGGCTTGACATTTAACAACCCTTATGATATACTAACACCGCCGAAAAGCGGTCGTTGGAAGAGATGTTATTCCAGAACTGCTTTTTTAGCAGTCCGTTGATAAAGTCGCTCTGCAGGCGAGGCCGAGCCATTGTGGCCGAAGACAAGGCGCGCAACCGAGTCCCATCCTGCGATTCGGCGAGGGCGCGCAACGCAGTATTTCGACCGCAAGGGCCGGCCGTAGCCCGGATGGACTTTTTCAACGGGCTGTTCGCCCGCGAGAGGTCCAGGGACACGATGCTGGTCGATTATCTTCCGATTGTTATTCTGATGGCAGTGGCCGTCGGGTTTGCAGCCGTCAGTTTAATCATTACGCATCTGTTCGGACCCCGCCGTCCCAACCCGGTGAAACTTTCGCCGTACGAGTCGGGCGTTCCTCCCGTTGGCGACGCCAGGCTGCGGTTTTCCGTCAAGTTTTACGTTGTGGCGATGCTGTTTATCGTCTTTGATATCGAAGTCGTTTTTCTATTCCCCTGGGCCGTTGTCTTTAAGGATCTTCTGGCTCAGGGGAGCTTTGTTTTTACGGAAATGGCAGTGTTCCTCGGGGTCCTGGTCCTCGGGCTCGCGTATGTCTGGCGGAAGGGCGGGCTGGATTGGGACTGAGAGCCGAAGCGACCGAAGAATTGATGCCAAACTGCTGAGATTGGGCCAACGCATGCCCCTGGAAGAGAAAAACGGGACGCCGGTTGCCGACAAGGGGATCGGAAACCTGACTTCGAAAAAGCTGGAGCAACGGTTCGGCGACGACGTCCTGGAGGTATCCGGGTCCCGCGGCGACTGGACGGCGGTATGCGAGGCGGACCGGGCTTCCGATATGCTGGCGTTCCTGCGGGACGATCCGGACCTGGCGTTCGACCGTCTGTCGGATGTGACGGCGGTTGACTATTCCGAGTATCCGGGACCGCATCCGGGCAGCCGGTTCAACGTGGTCTATCACCTCTATTCCCACCCTCACAACCACCGGTTCAGGCTCAGGGCGAAGGTGGATGAAGAAACCTGCGCCATCCCGTCCGCGTGCGGATTGTGGAAGGGCGCCGAATGGCCGGAGCGGGAAGCCTACGACATGTTCGGCATCCGGTTCGAGGGACATCCGGATCTGCGTCGCATATTGATGCCGGTGAATTTCAGATACCATCCCCTGAGGAAAGATTACCCGGTAAAAGGGCGCGGCGAGAGGGACGTCATCGCGCCGGAAGATCCCGGATTCGAGGGCAATCCGTTCGAGGTCGACGATTCGCCCGACAGCGATCCGCTGGCGTCGGAGCGGATGGTCCTGAACCTCGGACCCCAGCACCCGGCAACCCACGGCACGCTGCGGCTCACCCTCGAACTGGACGGCGAGCGCATCTCCAGGTGTCTTCCGGACGTCGGCTACCTGCATACCGGCTTCGAAAAACTGGGGGAACACCACACGTACAACCAATGGGTCACGGTGACTGACCGGATGAACTATCTTTCGCCGCTGTGCAATAACATCGGTTTTGCAATGACGGTGGAAAGACTGATGGGTCTGGAGGTCCCGCCGCGAGCTACGGTAATCCGCGTTATCCTATCGGAGTTGTCGCGCATCGCGGACCATATGGTCTGGCTGGGGACCCACGCGCTGGATATCGGCGCGATGACGGTATTCCTGTATACCTTTGAACAGCGTGAACGCCTGTACGATATCTTCGAAGCCGTCACCGGAACCCGTTTGACCACGAGTTATACGCGGGTAGGGGGTCTGGGCTGGGACGTGCCCGACAATTTCCACGAACTGGTCACGGATTTCACGGCGCAATTCCCCAGGGCGGCAGGGGAGGTGGACAGGCTGTTGACCCGGAACAGGATCTGGATCGACCGGACAAAGGGAATCGGCGTGATTTCGGGCGAAGACGCCATCGCGTGGAACCTGACGGGGCCCATGGCGCGCGGCTCGGGCGTGAACTACGACTTGCGGAAGGCCGAGCCGTATATGGGCTACGAAGAATACGACTTCGAGATTCCCGTGGGCGAAAAGGGCGACGTCTACGACCGCTACCTGGTCCGGATGGAGGAATTGAACCAGAGCATCCGGATCGTTGAACAGGCGGTGAACAATCTCCCCGGGGGCTCCGTCAAGGTCGACGACGCCAAAGTTATCCTTCCCGAAAAAGACGACGTGTATACCGGGATGGAATCGCTGATCCACCACTTCAAGGTAACAATGGATGATCACGGTATCGCGCCGCCGCCCGGAGAGATTTACGTGCCTACGGAAAGCCCGAACGGGGAATTGGGCTTCTATATTGTCAGCGACGGAAGCGGCGCCGCCTACCGGCTTCGGGTAAGGCCCCCGTCGTTCATGAATTACCAGTGTTTCCCCGAACTGGCGCACGGACATATGGTTGCCGACGTCGTGGCCATTCTGGGAAGCATTAACGTCATCGCGGGAGAGTTGGACCGGTAAGTTGCCCGACCGCGGTATCATTTCCACGGATCCAACGAAATGGCGATCGCCCTGTCTGAACAGACGCGGAAGAAGTGTGAAGAAATCATCACGCACTATCCGCCGGAGTGGCGAAAGGCGGCAATCCTTCCGGTTCTGCACCTGGCGCAGAACGAGTGGGGGTACATCTCGCTGGAAGGGCTGAGATACGTCGCGGACCTTCTGGAAATCCCGCCCGCCCATGCGGCCGGTGTGATGAGCTTCTATCCGATGTTTCACAAAGCGCCGGTGGGCAAGTATGTCATCCATGTGTGCGGAACCCTGTCCTGCGCGCTGTGCGGGGCAGGAGAAATCACGAGGCATCTCAAGGAAAAGCTGAAAATCGACGTGGGCGAAACCACCGGGGACGGACGGTTCACGCTGGCCAAGGTGGAGTGCATCGCGGCCTGCGAGGGCGCGCCGGCGGTACTGATCAACGAGGACCTGCATCGCTGCGTGACGCGGGAGAAGCTGGACCATCTGCTGGACCGCTGCGAATGAAACTGCACGATTGACCGGATATGCCGGAAGAATATAAAATCATCACCGAACAATTCGGCGTCGAAGGCCTGCAGACTATCGACGTGTACAGGGCCCATGGCGGATATACGGCCATAGAGAAGGCCTTTGGCATGTCGCAGGACGAGGTGATCGACGAGGTCCGGGAGGCGGCGCTCGCGGGTCGGGGAGGCGCATGGTTTCCAGCGGGCGTGAAATGGGGCTTCATGCCAAAAGAGCCCCATGAGCCCAGCTATCTCTGCGTAAATGCCGACGAAAGCGAACCGGGCACGTTCAAGGACCGGCACCTGATGGAGCAGAATCCACATCAGATGCTCGAAGGTACCATCATCGCCTCGTACTCGATGCGGGTTAGCGTGGCATACGTCTATATCCGTGGGGAAATGTTCGAGGCGAGGACGATCGTGGAACGGGCGATTGCCGAGGCGCGGGCGGCGGGGTACATCGGCCGCAACATTCTTGGGTCCGGATACGATCTTGAAGTCTACATCCATCCCGGCGCCGGGGCTTACATCTGCGGCGAGGAAATGGGCCTGATCCAGTCCCTTAACGGCAACCGGGCCGAGCCGCGTTCGAAGCCTCCGTTTCCCGCCCAGCAGGGCGTTTTCGAACGGCCCACCACGGTGAATAACGTCCAGACGCTCTCCTATGTACCCCATATCGTGAACCGCGGCGCGGACTGGTTCAAGAATATCGGCAGCGAACGGTTTCCAGGTACGTTCATATTCTGTGTCAGCGGTCATGTAAACAGGCCGGGGATGTTCGAGCTGGAAACCGGTTCGGTCACGATGCGCCAGATCATCGAGGATTTCGCGGGCGGCGTACGCGACGGGCGTGAACTGAAAGCCGTGATTCCGGGCGGCGCCTCAACGCCTCCGATGACACCCGACCAGATCGATATCGTAATGGACCCGTCGAATTTCCTCGCGCCGGGCGGCGGCGACTTCCAGGGGATGTTCGGCACGGGCGGGATCATCGTGATGGACGAGACGACCTGCATGGTGGACGCGTTGCTGAATTTCATGGTCTTCTTCGCGCACGAGTCCTGCGGTCAGTGTACGCCGTGCCGCGAGGGATGTCCCTGGGCGCGAGACATCGTGTCGAGAATCGAAAACGGTCAGGGAAAACCGGGCGACCTGGATACCCTGCTCGACGTTGCACATAACGTCGGGCCGTTTTTGTGCCCGCCATCGAGGCTGACAACCATTTGCGGCTTCGGCGGGGCGTTTGCAAACCCGATCCACGGATTCGTACATACGTTCCGCGGCGAGTTCGAGGCCCATATCGAAGAAGGACGATGCCCCATCCATCAGGACAAATCCATTCGGGTTCCGGGGTAGACAACAATGTCGACATTTACAATCGACGGCAGTGAGATCCAGATCGTACCGGGAAAGAACGTACTCCAGACGGCGATCGACAACGGAATATACGTTCCCCATTATTGCTACCACCCGGGGCTGAGCGCACCGGCAAACTGCCGCATGTGCCTTGTGGAGATGGAGGTGGGCGGCCGACGCAGCCTCGGTCCTTCCTGCTCCGCCATGCCCGCCGAGGGTATGGTCGTGGATACGCAGTCCGACGTCGTCAAGGAAAACCAGAATGCCGTGATGGAATTCCTGCTGGTGAACCATCCGCTGGACTGTCCCGTGTGCGATCAGTCCGGAGAGTGCGAACTGCAGGATTACAGCTATACCTACGGATCGGACAGGAGCCGGTTCCACGAGAAGAAACTCGTTCAGCCCAAGAAAGACGTCGGCCGGCACGTGTTGTTGTATTCGGACCGGTGCATCCGGTGTACCCGCTGTACCCGGTTCTGCGACGAGATTTCCGGAACAGG
The DNA here is from genome assembly GCA_028873695.1 of Gemmatimonadota bacterium. GTDB lineage: Bacteria > Latescibacterota > UBA2968 > UBA2968 > JAAXHE01. Next base: position 27,571 of record JAPPNU010000066.1, read on the forward strand.
CGAACTGGGGTATTTCAACAGGGGCGTCTACAACGAGATCGACGTCTTTCCGGGGGCGCGGATGGACAATCGCCTGTCGGGCAATACAGTGGACATCTGCCCGGTTGGCGCGCTTCTGGACAAGTCGTTCCTTTTCAAGCAGCGTGTATGGTTTCTGAAGTCGGTTGATACCATCTGCCCCGGATGCAGTACGGGTTGCAACATCCGGGCCGATTACAACAATGAGCGGATCTACCGGCTCGTGCCGCGTGAGAATCCGGACGTGAACGAGTACTGGATGTGTGACGACGGCCGCCACGGGTGGGGATACGTGCATGGCGACGACCGCCTGCTGTTTCCGATGTCGGGAAGGGGCGAGGATCAGGAACTGGCGTTGTGGGAGGTCGCGCTTGAGGCGGCAAGGGCCGGGTTCGAACGCATTCGGACGGAATACGGCGGCGGCGCCGTGGCCGGGGTTGCATCGGCCTGTCTGACCAACGAAGAGCACTTTCTGTTCGGTAGTCTCTTCCGAAACGGGCTGGCGGGCGGCCCGGTCGCGGTTCGCAGCCGGGTCAGCGACGAAGGCGACGTGGTATTCAAGGCCGGATTCACCATCCACGCGGACAAGTCGCCGAATGCACGCGGCGCGCGGACCGTACTCGAAGGTATGGGGTTGTCTCTGACGGAGACCTCCGAAATCTGGCGTGGCGTGGCCGACGGGCGGATACGCGCACTCTACCTGGTGGGCGGCGACCCACTGGAATCGCTGTCCGACGAGGAACAGACGGCGCTCGCGTCCCTGGATTTCCTGGTCGTTCAGGATGTTCAGTCCCGCGATTGGACGTCGATGGCGGACGTGGTCCTTCCGGGCGCTGCCTTTATCGAAAAAGAAGGCACGTTTACGAACGTCGACGGACGGGTGCAGCGTATACGACAGGGCCTGGCGCCCGCGGGCGACGCGCGGCCGGACTGGGAGATCCTGCGGGACGTCAATCGGCTCATGGGGGGCGAGGCCCCGCAGACCGCGGTCGAAGAGGTTATGGCCGACTTGTCGAATACCATCGCGGCATTCAAAGGGCTGGACTACGACGTCATCGGTGATGGGGGCCGGCCGCTCGTTGAAATCGAGGCGGCCGGGACGGAACGCTAGGCGCGCTTATGGATTACGCCATTGAGAGTACGGTCAAGATCGTTGTGGTATTCGGCGGGCTGATGGGGGCGGTTGCCTATCTCGTACTGGCGGAGCGGAAGATCAGTGCATATATCCAGAACCGTCTCGGTCCGAACCGGGTTGGGCCCTGGGGACTGCTTCAGCCTGTTGCCGACGGTCTCAAGTTTCTCTTCAAGGAAGACGTGATTCCCCGGCACGTGAACCGCTTCGTCTATCTGGCGGCGCCGCCCGCCATTCTCGTCCCCGCGCTGATGGGTTTCGCCATCGTGCCGTTTGGCGATTCCATTACCCTGTGGGGCCATGAGATCAGGCTGCAGATCGCCGACGTGAATATCGGCATCCTCTACCTCCTTGCGCTGGCATCGCTGGGGGTCTACGGAGTCGTGCTTGGAGGATGGGCGTCCAACAACAAGTATGCCCTGCTGGGCGGGCTGCGCGCTTCCGCCCAGATGATCAGCTACGAACTGGCGCTGGGGTTGTCTCTCATCGGCGTACTGATGGCCGCGGGCACACTGCAGCTGGATGAAATCGTGAGGCAGCAGTCGGAACGGACCCTGTTCGGATTTCTGCCGGGATGGAACGTATTTACGCAGCCGCTCGGGTTCGTGTTGTTCACCGCGGCCGCATTCGCCGAGAGCAACCGGCTGCCGTTCGATCTTCCGGAGTCCGAACAGGAACTGGTGGCCGGTTACCACGCCGAATACAGCAGTATGAAGTTCGCCATGTTCTTTATGGCCGAATACGCCCACATGATTACGGCGTCGGCCGTAATAGCCACGCTGTTCTTCGGCGGTTGGCATATGCCCTGGCTCGTGGATCCCGGAAGTTCCTCGATCGGCGCGAGTCTGCTCAAGGTGCTCGCGTTTCTGGTCAAGACCGGATTCTTCATGTTTCTGTTCCTTTGGGTGCGCTGGACCCTTCCGCGTTTTCGATACGATCAGGTGATGTGGCTGGGTTGGAAGGTTCTGCTGCCGCTGGCGCTTATGAACGTGTTCCTGACCGGTCTGTACCTGACGCTTACGCACTGAGCGACGACCTGCTGGAGGAATCATGGAGCAGATCTTCTTTTACGCTTTTGCCGCGATCGCGCTGGTTGCGGCCGTGCTCCTCGTCGCGTTTCGCAACCCGGTTTACAGCGCCCTGTCCCTGGTGGCCGCGTTCTTCGCCCTGGCAGGGCTTTTCGTTTTGCTGAATGCGTATTTCCTGGCGGCGGTCCAGATTATTGTATACGCCGGCGCAATCATGGTACTCTTTCTGTTCGTGATCATGCTTCTCAATCTGGGTCATTCCGATGCGCTCGAGCGAGTCGCGGGCAAATATCGGCGCGTCGCCGTTGTCATGCTGGCGGCGGTACTGGTAGCCCAACTGGGCTTCATGGCGGGACGGCGATGGGCCGGCACGCCCGCGTCGGGTGACGCGCCGCTGTTTACAGACAACATCAATACCATCGGCAGGATGCTGTACACCAGGTATCTGTTTCCTTTCGAGGTGGTTTCCCTGATTCTGCTGGTTGCCCTGATAGGCGTGATGGTCATGGTAAAAGGGCATCGCGAGAGTGGAGAAAACCAACCCCGATAGGCGCCGTGTCTTCCGGACGCGAAAACCCGTCCGTTTTTCGTTTTCGCGGCGAATTCATGCTGGATACTTACCTGTGAGATCGAGATGGCCGTTCCGGTTTCCTATTACCTGATTCTGAGCGCCATGCTATTCGCCATCGGCGTGACGGGCGTGCTCATTCGTCGCAATGCGATCGTGATCTTCATGTGTATCGAACTGATGCTGAACGCTGTCAATCTGCTGTTCGTGACGATGGCGCGTTATATGGGATCGGGTTCCGGGCAGGTGTTCGTGTTTTTCGTGATGGCGGTGTCCGCTGCCGAAGTGGCGGTCGGGCTGGCGATTATCATCGCGCTTTACAGGAACAGGCAGACGCTGGACGTGGGCGACGTGAATCTGTTGAAATGGTAGGCGACTTGAGAACGCGGGACATCGACGCGTTTCTTTTCTTCTGATTCAAATGGACCTCGAATGTTGACCGCAGTCATTCTGATTATACTCTTTCCGCTCGCCGGCGCGGCCGTCAACGGTCTGTTCGGGTACCGGCTGCGGGAGGCGTCCGGTTATATCGGCGCCGCGGCGGTCGGTCTATCCTGGGTGCTGTCTCTGCGCGTTCTGTTCTGGGTGATGGGCGGCGGAGAATTGAACGAGGACGTGTATGCGTGGATCGTGGCGGGCTCGTTCAAGGCCTCGGTGGGGTTCCAGGTCGATGCGTTGTCGACGATCATGATCGTGACGGTAACGACAATCTCGTTTCTGATCCACGTGTATTCTTTCGGGTATATGCGCAACGACCCGGGGTTTGCCAGATTCTTCGCCTACCTCAACCTGTTTGTGTTCTCTATGCTGGTTCTGGTACTCGCGAACAACTATCTGTTGATGTTCGTGGGTTGGGAAGGCGTGGGATTGTGTTCATATCTCCTCATCGGCTTCTGGTACGAGCGGAAGTCCGCTTCCGACGCCGGCAAGAAGGCGTTCATCGTCAACCGGATCGGGGATTTCGGTTTCCTGCTTGGCATCTTCCTGATGGCGAGTTATCTGGGGACGGTGCAGTACGCCGAGGTATTCGAAAAGGCGCCCCTGATGTTGTCCACGGGGGTTGCGACGGCGATTGCGCTGCTGCTCTTTGTGGGCGCCTGCGGCAAGTCGGCGCAATTTCCGCTCTACGTCTGGCTGCCCGACGCAATGGAGGGCCCCACCCCCGTCAGCTCATTGATCCATGCGGCCACCATGGTCACGGCGGGAGTCTATATGGTGGCCCGTTCGAACGTGCTGTATACGCTGGCGCCCACGGCCGGGGCCGTGGTGGCCTGGGTCGGCGTCGCCACGGCGCTGCTGGCCGCCACGATCGCGCTGGTGAATACCGACATCAAGCGCGTACTGGCCTATTCTACGGTCAGCCAGCTGGGGTACATGTTCATCGGCGTGGGGGTCGGCGCATATACCGCCGGGATTTTCCACCTGTTCACGCACGCGTTCTTCAAGGGTTTGATGTTTCTGGCCGCGGGCAGTGTGATGCACGCAATGCAGGACGAACAGGACATGCGGAAGATGGGGGGCCTGCTGGGCAGAATGCGGATAACAGGCATTACATTCTGGATAGGCGCACTCGCCATCGCGGGAATTCCGCCGCTGGCCGGCTTCTGGAGCAAGGACGAGATCCTGGTGAGCGCGTACCGTTCCGGAAACGTGGCGATCTGGGCTCTGGGCGTCCTGGGGGCGGTCCTTACCGCGTTTTACATGTTCAGGCTGATCCTGATGACTTTCCACGGAACACCCGCGAATCAGCAGCTGTACGACCGCGCTCACGAGTCGCCGTTGAACATGACCGTCCCGCTGGTCTTTCTGGCGCTGGGATCGGCCGTCGTGGGCTTCGTGGGCGTTCCTCCGGGTCACGGCTGGATCGACGGGTTCCTGAGCGATACGGCCGGCGCGGCCCACCATGCCGGGTCAGGGGGATTGTCCGGTGGGATGCTGGTGGGAATTTCCGTCCTTGCGGGCCTGCTGGGAATCGGGTTCGCATACCGGATGCACAGAACAAACCGGCTGGGAACGGCATCGTCGAACGCCGTTCACGGGCTGCTGATTCGCAAATGGTACGTCGACGAGATTTACGATGCCCTCATCGTCCGGCCGATTCATCGGCTTTCGCTGGTATTGGCGCGGGTATTGGATGCAATCGTGGTGGACGGGATCGCGAACGGGCTGGGCCTGGCGGTGAAAGGCGCGGGCTGGGTCTTTACCCGCTTTCAATCCGGGAACGCGCCTACGTATGCGCTATGGATGGTACTCGGGGTGGTCGCGGTGATCTATTACGTGTCCGGGAATTGAGAAACCGCCGCGCGGAATGAGGAACTGAACCTATGCCTGGACTCCTTACAGGCCTGATCTTTGTCCCCCTGATTGGCGGTGTTCTGGTCCTGCTGTTCGGTCGCGGCCGGGACGGGTTCAGCCGCGTGTTCGCTCTGGCAGTGGCATCTGTGAATTTGCTGCTGTCCTTTTTGTTGTACGCCGGTTTCAGTGCAGGCGTTCCAGGGATGCAGTTTGTGGAAAAGGTAGAGTGGGTGGGCCGGTTCGGCATCTCGTATTTCGTGGGAATCGACGGCATCAGTCTGTTGCTTGTGCTGGTGACTACCCTGCTCACGTTCCTGGCGATTCTCGCCTCCTGGTCGTCAATAACGTCCCGTGTGCGGGAGTACATGGCGTCGATGCTTCTGCTGGAAACCGGGATGGTGGGGGTATTCTGCGCCCTGGACCTGTTCCTCTTCTACGTATTCTGGGAAGCCATGTTGATCCCGATGTACCTGTTGATCGGTGTCTGGGGCGGCGAACGCCGGATCTATGCGGCGGTGAAGTTCGTGCTGTTTACCCTGGCCGGCAGCCTGTTGATGCTCGTGGCGATTGTCTATCTCGGTCTGCAGTACGGTACCTTCGATCTCGTGGTTCTACAGAAGATGACCTATCTGCACCCGCAACAGCACTGGCTCTTCCTGGCGTTCTTCCTGAGTTTCGCCATCAAGGTCCCGCTGTTTCCGCTTCATACATGGTTGCCGGACGCGCACGTCGAGGCGCCGACCGCGGGCAGTGTCATCCTGGCGGGGGTCCTGCTCAAGATGGGAACCTACGGGCTGATCCGGTTCTGCCTGCCGTTGTTCCCTCTGGCCGCGTTGTACTTCACCCCTTACATCATGGCGCTCTCCGTGGTGGGCATCGTGTACGGCGCCCTGGTCGCGATGGTTCAGACGGATATCAAGAAACTGGTGGCCTATTCCAGTGTAAGCCACCTGGGGTTCGTGGTCCTGGGGATTTTTGCCATGAACGCCCAGGGTATGCAGGGCGGAATCATCCAGATGGTGAACCACGGACTGTCAACGGGAGCGCTGTTTTTGATTGTGGGTATGATATACGAACGGCGGCATACGCGGCTGATTGCCGATTTCGGAGGACTGGCCAAAACCATACCGGTCTTCGCCACCTTCTTTTTGATTACGACGCTTTCTTCCATCGGACTTCCCGGGCTGAACGGGTTTGTCGGCGAGTTTCTGATCCTCCTCGGAGCCTTTAAGGCAAACATGGTGTATGGCATCATCGCCGCGTCGGGTGTCGTCCTTGCCGCCGTGTACATGCTGTGGATGTTCCAGCGGGTGGTGTGGGGAGAGGTGAAAGACGAACGCAACCGGAAACTGCCGGACCTGTCCCTGCGTGAATGGCTCATCCTGACGCCGCTGGTGGTCCTGATGTTCTGGATTGGCGTGTACCCGGGCGCGCTCCTGAAGAAAACCGAATTGTCCGCCAGGCTCGTGATCGAACAGGTGCGGATCCGGCAGATCGAAAGCCTTCACGAATTATACGTGTTGGATCGCAAGAGCGAGAAAAACCAGATTGATTGAACCGGAAGTCCTGTGCATTCGTCGTGCGTCCGGTGTCCTGGCCCGGAAGCAGGTTGCCGAATGGTGAGGCATTCCGGGGACGGGACGCAAAGCGCGGAGGGAACCGGGTGTGAGAATTCTGCTGAGTCTCTGCGTTGTGCTATTGGGTGTATGGCTGCTCTGGTCGGGCCGTTACTCAATCGAACATACGTATGTTCTCGTGCTGGGAATCGTCTCCTGTCTGGCGGTGGCCGGCATCGTCAGGCGGATGGGTATTGTCGATTCCGAGGGACATCCCGTCCACCTGGCGGGACGCGCAATCGTGTACCTACCGTGGTTGCTGATTGCCATTCTCCGGTCCAACGTCGACGTGGCATTGCGAATCCTGAACCCGCGCCTGCCCGTCAGCCCCACCCTGATTCGTACCAGGGCAAGCCAGAAAACCGCGCTGGGGAAGGTCATCTACGCCAACTCGATCACGCTGACTCCCGGGACGGTGTCGGTGGACGTGGAAGACGATCTTGTTCTGGTCCACGCGCTGTCGCGGGAGAGCGCGGAGGAACTCGCCGGCGGCGAGATGGATCGGCGCGTCCGGGCGGTGGAGGGAGGGTCCTGATGTTTGCGGCGGCGATGGCGGCGATTCTGATAACGATGGTTCTGGCCCTGGTTCGGGCATTCGCGGGGCCCACGGTTTACGACCGTATCCTCGCCGCGAATATGTTCGGCACCAAGATGATTCTCCTGATCGCGGTGCTGGGGTTCCTTACCGGCAGGCCGGATTTTCTCGACCTGGCGCTGATATACGTCCTGTTGAACTTCATCGGGACATTTGCCGTGCTCAAGTTCGTTCAGTACGGCAGTTTCGGGTCGGCTGACGGTTAGAAGTTGTTTTAAAATTCCCGGTGAGTCCCGAGCGAGAGCGAAAATGTGTCGGTCAAGGCGGGCAAATTCGCCTAAGAGAGGCGAGGGGCGCGCAGCCTCGATACATTGGATACGGGTGGATTTGACCAACGCAGACCGACGCGTTTGCAGCCGCGCGAAGACCGCTGGGGGTTTTAAGACAGCTTCTTAGAACGGAGAGTCCGCCAAATGATGGTCAACGACGTCGCCAGCTGGGCATGTCTGCTCCTGGGGTCGTTCTTCTGTATCGTGGGCGGTATCGGGCTGATCAGACTTCCCGATTTCTACAGCCGCATGCACGGCGCCGGCGTTACGGATACGTTCGGCGCCGGGCTTCTGCTCGTGGGGCTGATGCTGCAGGGCGGACTCAGCATGGTCACCGTCAAACTGCTTCTGATCCTCCTGCTGGTTTTCCTGACAGGCCCCGCATCGACGCATGCGGTTGCAAAGGCCGCCTTCACCTCCGGGTTGAAGCCTCTGGGTCAAGAGGATAACCACCAGCCATGATTGAACTCATCGACGTTGTTCTGCTGGCTTTCCTGGTCGCTACCGCCGTCGCCGTCGTACTCATCCGCAACCTGCTCGCCTCCGTGATTCTGGCCGGAATCTTCAGTCTGCTTTCCGCGGGACTGTTTACCGTCATGGACGCCGTCGACGTGGCCTTTACCGAAGCCGCCGTGGGAGCGGGCATCTCCACCGTCCTGCTGCTCGGCACCCTGATGCTGACAACACGGGTGGAACGAAGGCCCTCCCGGGTGGCGCCGCTTCCCCTTTTCGCGGTCCTGGCGACCGGGGCGGTCCTGATCTACGGAACGCTGGACATGCCGCCCTTCGGCGACGCCGAGGCGCCGGTTCATACCCATGTCGCGCCGGAATATCTCACAGATTCCGTACCCCACGTCGATGGTTCGGCGCAGCGCGTCGACGTCGAGAATATCGTGACTTCCGTCCTTGCCAGCTACAGAGGATACGATACGCTTGGAGAAACCACCGTGATCTTCTGCGCGGGCATCGGGGTGTTGCTGCTGCTGAAGGGGACGCGACCGGGACGCGACCGGGAGGAAGGCCGGTGAAACATCAGATCATACCGAGGGTCATCGCCAAGCTGTTCATCCCGCTGATCCTTCTGTTTGCGCTGTACGTCCAGTTTCACGGCGATTTCGGGCCCGGAGGCGGGTTCCAGGCGGGTGTGATCTTTGCGGCGGGATTTGTGCTGTACACACTGATTTTCGGCCTGGACGAGGCGAAGCGGGTGGCCAGGCCCGCCGTCGTGGAAATTGTCATTGCCCTGGGGCTGCTCCTGTATGCAATCACCGGCGTCGCGGGCATCATGAAAGGCGGCCGCTACCTGGAGTACGGCGTTCTGGGATCGGATCCGGTGGGTGGTCAGCATCTGGGCATTCTATTGATCGAACTGGGCGTGGGAATCACCGTGGCTTCGGTAATCATCGGGGTCTTCTTCGCCTTCGCCGGCAGGGCACGATCATGACCGCGTTTCCCGGCCTATATAACTACTGGATCGTCATCGTCCTGATGATGATCGGGTTCTACGCGGTGATCGCCAGCGGCAACCTGGTCAAGAAGCTGATCGGCCTGAATATCTTTCAGACGTCGGTCTTCCTTTTCTACATCAGCATGGGCAGGGTCTCCGGCGGAAGCGCGCCGATCATCGCCGAGGGCGTGCAGAGGTATTCAAATCCGCTGCCGCACGTCCTTATTCTCACGGCGATCGTGGTCGGTATCGCCACGACATCCCTCGGGTTGGCGCTGGTGGTGCGCATACAGGAAGCCTTCGGCACAATAGAAGAACAGGAAATCTACGGTCAGGGTGAGGAGGCGCCCTGATGTCCGCCCATTTGCCTGCTTTGCAGATCGTCGTGCCCCTCATTGCCGCGCCGGTCTGCCTGCTGCTGAGGCGAAGGATGCTGGCCTGGGCCTTTGCCACGGCTGTCTCATGGGCGGTACTCGGGATCGCCGCGCTGCTGCTCATGAGGGTCCTGGCTGCCGGCACGATCTCATACGCGCTGGGGAGCTGGAGCGCCCCCTGGGGGATCGAGTATCGGATCGATGCGGTCAACGCGTTCGTGTTGTTCCTGGTGGCATCCATAGGCGCCGTCGTACTCGTCTACGCGCCTTGCAGCGCGGCCCGGGAAATCCCGAGGGACCGTCACTATCTGTTCTACGCGGCATATCTCATGTGCCTGACGGGTCTGCTCGGCATCGCCATCACGGGCGACGCGTTCAACCTGTTCGTCTTCATAGAGATTGCCTCTCTTTCAACCTACGCGCTGATCAGCCTTGGAAGCGACCGCCGCGCCCTGACTGCCGCTTACCAGTACCTGGTGATGGGCACCGTGGGGGCGACGTTTATACTGATCGGCGTGGGGCTCCTGTATATGGCAACGGGGACCCTGAACATGGCGGACCTCGCGGTCCGTCTGGGCCCGGCCCAGGGCACCCGCACGGTGCTGGCGGCATTCGCGTTTCTCAGCGTGGGCCTGTGCCTGAAACTGGCCCTGTTTCCCCTGCACATGTGGTTGCCCAATGCGTATTGTTATGCGCCCTCGATGGTGACGGCGTTTCTTGCGGCAACGGCGACCAAGGTCTCCATCTATGTCCTCCTCCGGTTCATCTTCACCGTGTTCGGACCCCGGTTCGCGTTCGATACGATCGGGATACAATACGTGCTGCTGCCGCTTTCGCTCCTGGGTATTTTCGCCGCCTCGACGGTGGCCGTCTTCCAGACGAACATCAAACGTATGCTCGCCTGGTCCAGCGTCGCACAGATCGGATACATGATGCTGGGCGTAGGCCTCGTGTCGGTGAGCGGCGCCGGACCGGGAATCCGGTTCGGGCCGGGATCGTTGAACGGGCTGACGGCGGGAATCGTCCACCTTTTCAACCACGCGGTGATGAAAGGCGCGCTGTTCCTTGCCATGGGTTGTATCGCCCTCCGCCTGGGCTCCGTGCAACTCGACGCCATGCACGGTCTCGGACGCCGCATGCCGGTGACGACGGCCGCATTTGTGCTCGGGGGCCTGAGCCTGATCGGCGTGCCTCTTACGGTGGGTTTCATCAGCAAGTGGTACCTGGTTCTGGCTGCCCTGGAAAAGGGCTGGTGGCCGGTTGCGGTTCTGGTTCTGCTGGGTTCCCTACTGGCGGTCGTCTACATATGGCGCGTGGTTGAAGTCGCCTACTTCCGCAAGCCCCCCGTTCCGGGCGGCGCAGACGAGGCGCCCCTGTTGATGCACATCCCGACGTGGATACTGATTGCAGCCACCCTCTACTTCGGATTTTCCACGTCCTTCACGGTGGGCGTTGCCCGGCAGGCCGCCGGATGGCTCATGGGTATAGCGCCATGACCGCTTCGCATGCCACGCTGCTCGCTGTTGTGCTGCCCATGCTCGGCGCCCCGCTGATCGGCCTTTTCGGACACAGGCCCAATCTCCGCGAGGCGGCCACGCTGGTCACCGGCGTCGCGCTGTTTTTCGTGGTGCTTTCCCTGGTTCCCGAAGTGTTGTCGGGGGCGAGACCCGGTATTGAGATTTTCGAGGTGATGCCCGGTCTGGCACTCGCCTTTGAGGTTGAACCGTTGGGCATGCTCTTCGGGCTGATCGCCTCGGGGCTCTGGATCGTGACCTCTCTGTACTCGATTGGGTACATGCGCGGGCATCACGAACCCAACCAGACCGTTTTCTATGTCTTCTTTGCGGTGGCCATTACGGGCGCCCTCGGGGTTGCATTCGCCCGGAATCTGTTCACGCTGTTCATCTTCTACGAAATTCTCACCCTGTCGACCTATCCGCTGGTCACCCACCATCGGACGGAGGAAGCGCTCCGGTCGGGCAGGATCTACATGGGCATATTGCTCGGCACCTCGGTCGGGTTGATGCTGCTGGCAGTGATATGGACGTGGCGCCTGACCGGCACCCTGGAATTCGTACCCGGCGGAATCCTCGCGGGAAAGGCGAGTCCGACCGTGGTGGGCATATTGCTGGCGCTCTATGCATTCGGGACCGGCAAGGCGGCGCTGATGCCGTTTCACCGATGGCTGCCCGCGGCGATGGTTGCCCCCACGCCCGTGAGCGCGCTGCTGCACGCGGTGGCCGTGGTCAAGGCGGGCGTGTTTACGGTGATGAAGATTGTGGTCTACGTCTTCGGCATCGATCTGCTCGCGAACACCGGCATGAGCCTGTGGCTGGCCTACGTCGCCGCGGCAACTCTGCTGATCGCGTCCCTGGTTGCATTGACAAAGGACAATCTCAAGGCGCGGCTCGCGTATTCCACGGTGAGCCAGTTGGCCTACGTGGTGCTCGGCGCGGCTCTTGCCAATAGCTGGGGGATCATTGGCGGCTCCATGCATATTGCGATGCACGCCTTCGGAAAGATCACGCTGTTCTTCTGCGCAGGCGCAATCATGGTGGCCGCGCACAAGACGGAAATCAGCGAAATGGCGGGTATCGGAAAGGCGATGCCCATTACCATGTTTGGGTTTTTCGTGGGATCGCTCAGCGTGATCGGCCTGCCCCCGCTCGGCGGTTCGTGGAGCAAGTGGTACCTGGCGCTGGGCGCCGCGGACGCGGACCGGATTGTCTTCGTGGCCGTATTGCTGATCAGCTCGCTCCTGAACGTCGCGTATCTGATGCCGATTGTCGCGCGCGCCTTCTTCGCAGCGCCCTCCCCGGACCCATCCGGCCCGTCTGCCATCAGGGAAGCCCCGGCGTTCTGCGTGGTTCCCCTGTGTCTGACGGCGCTCGGGTGCCTGGCGCTCTTCTTCTGCGCCGAAGCAATCTACCGGCTTCTGGCGCCCATAGCAGTCCGTTGATAAAGTCGCTCCGCAGGCGAGGCCATGGAAGAACACGGAAAGAAACGGCCGGAAAAGGCCGGGAACGCAAGGACATTCCACCGGGCGCTCTATGCGATCTGCGCCCTTCTGCTGGCGGCGGATCTGGTCAGGGTCAGATACGGCCACGTCGCGGCAGAGGAGTGGTTCGGCTTTCACGGGTGGTACGGGTTTGTCGCATGCGTGGCGCTCGTTCTGATCGCACGGGCCCTGCGGGCCGTTCTGGGACGCAAGGAAGACTATTATGGTTGATCCGTTTCCGCCGGCGCTGATCCTGATTGTCGGGTCGCTGCTGATTCCGGTCCTGCGGGGACGCCTGCAATCGGCCTATATGCTTCTGCTCCCGGTTGCCGGGCTTGTCCATCTGATCGGACTTACACCCGGTGAATACTGGAAGATCGGGGTCTTCGACTATTCCATAACGCTGGTTCGCATTGACAGGCTCAGCCTGGTTTTCGGCTATATCTTCAATATCGCCGCCCTTCTGAGCGTCATCTATGCGCTCCACTTGAAGGACAATACGCAGCACGTCGCTGGTCTGTTCTACGCGGGCAGCGCCGTAGGCGCCCTCTTCGCGGGCGACCTGATTACCCTGTTCGTCTTTTGGGAACTGACGGCGATCTCGTCCGTATTCCTGATCTGGAGCCGCCGCACCGACCGCGCCTATGCCGCGGGAATGCGCTACCTGATCGTGCAGGTCTGCTCGGGAATGGTGCTGCTGGCAGGGATTCTTATCCATCTGCGTGAGACGGGGTCCGTCGCATTTTCGGAGTTGGGGCTGAATGGCCTGGGCACGACGCTCGTCTTCATTGCTTTTGGAATCAAATGCGCGTTTCCGCTGCTCCACAACTGGCTGTCGGACGCCTATCCGGAGGCGACGGTGACCGGTACGGTGTTCCTGAGCGCTTTCACAACCAAGCTGGCGGTCTACGCGCTTGCCCGGGGCTTTCCCGGCGCCGAAATCCTGATCCCGATCGGCGCCGTGATGACCGTGTTTCCCATGTTTTACGCGATCATCGAAAACGACCTTCGACGGGTGCTGGCCTATAGCCTGAACATCCAGTTGGGGTTTATGGTCGTCGGCATAGGAATCGGGACCCAGATGTCCCTGAACGGAACGGCCGCCCACGCTGCCACCCACGTTATCTACAAAGCCTTGCTGTTTATGTCGATGGGCGCCGTGCTTTATCGTACGGGTACGGTCAGGGCTTCGGAGCTGGGCGGGCTTTACAGGTCCATGCCTCTGACGACGGCTTTCTGCATCATCGGCGCGGCCTCGATTTCGGCCGTTCCCTTCTTCAACGGTTTTGTCAGCAAGTCGTTTATCCTCTCGGCGGCGGGCGAAGGACACTACGTCCTGACCTGGCTGTCGTTGTTGTTCGCTTCGGCCGGCGTGTTGCTTTATACGGGTATCCGGGTCCCCTACCTTGCCTTCTTCTCGGGAGATTCGGGGATCCGCTGCAGGGAGGCTCCTCTGAACATGCGTGTCGCCATGGGCGCGGCTGCCGGCCTGTGCGTCCTGATTGGCATTCTTCCGAAACCACTGTACGCCGTCCTGCCGTTTGCCGTAGATTACGAACCCTATACGGCCGGACACCTGGTTACCCAGTTCCAGTTGTTGTTCTTCTCCGCGCTGGCCTTCGTTGTGATGAGGCGGGCCGGCGTTTATCCATCCGTATTGCGGTCCGTAAACCTGGACGCCGACTGGGCGTATCGACGGCTGTTTCCCGGTATCGTCCGGACTGTGTCGCGGGTGGGTGGTTCCGCCGGAAGTTCGATCCTGAAGCGCGGCAAGGCCCTGGTCTCGGCGGCCGCTTCAGGATGCCGCCAGTACCACGGTCCCCAGGGCATTCTGGGTCGAAGCTGGACCACGGGTACCGCCGTGTTGGTCGTGACAATCTCTCTAGCCGCGTTCATGGTCTTCTGCTTCTGACGTCCGGGAACGTATGGTATAGTTTTAGTGACTTATAAACAGGTATTTAAGCACGTTTTTTGCGCCGAAGATCGACGGCCTCGTCCCGCAATTGCGTGCCGTTGCGGCAGTTTCGAACTTTAGGCTTGACTTTTTTATCGCATCCCCGTTAATTAATGCCGCTAATAATTCTCAACGAGGACTACCGCGTTGCCTGACCTGAACTGGACTGTACTCATTCCCTCGCTGATTGTCGCGGGGAGTGCGCTGCTGATCCTGTGCATCGACGTCGTCCGACCGGAAAACCGGGGTGTGGGAGCGGCATACGCGGCCATTGCCGGAACGGTCCTGGCGGCGGTCGCCTGCGCGGGTCTCTGGGGGCGGTCCGAGCAGGCCTTCGGCGGGATGCTCGCGCTGGACAACTTCGCGCTCTTTTCCAACATCATATTTACGGTTGGCACGGCGTTGACGATTTTTGTCTCCACGGGTTACCTGAGGCGGGAAAAAAGCAGCCGCAGCGAGTACTATCTGCTCCTGCTGACGGCCACGCTGGGCATGATGTTCATGGCCGCGGGGACGGACCTTATCGTGATCTTCCTGGGGCTGGAGCTGATGTCTCTGTCGCTCTATATCCTGGTTGGGTTCCTCAGTTCGCGCTCCGTCTCCAACGAAGCTTCTCTGAAATACCTGTTGCTGGGCGCTTTTGCGACCGGTTTTCTGCTATATGGAATCGCCCTGATTTACGGGTCGACCGGTTCCACCAGCCTCCAGCAGATCGGCGCAATGCTTTTGCGGCGCGTGGACGGCGGCGGGCTGATGTTATATGCCGGCATGGCGTTGCTGGTTGTGGGCTTCGCATTCAAGGTGGCGGCGGTCCCGTTCCATATGTGGGCGCCCGACGTCTACGAAGGAGCGCCCGCGGCGGTTACGGCGTTTCTCTCGGCAGGGCCCAAGGCGGCAGCCTTCGTTGCATTTCTGCGCGTGCTGATGGTATCTCTGGAATCGATGAAGGCGGAGTGGACGGCGGTACTCTGGATCCTGGCCGTGTTGACCATGACCGTCGGCAACCTGAGCGCGCTGGGGCAACGCAGCATTAAACGAATGCTGGCCTATTCCAGCATTGCCCATGCAGGTTACGTGTTGGTTGCGCTCACCGCGGCCAGCGGCAAGGGGATTTCCGCCGCGCTGTTTTATCTGCTTGCTTATACGTTTATGAATATCGGGGCCTTCGCGGTCGTGATTCTGGTTGCGCGGAAGGGCGAAGAGAACGTCGACGTATCGGATTACGCGGGGTTGGGTTTCAAGCATCCGGTCCTCGGGCTGACGATGACGTTGTTTATGCTCTCGCTGGCGGGGCTCCCGCCCACTGCCGGATTCTTCGGGAAGTTCTACATTTTTCGAGCGGCAATCGACGCAGGGCTGGTTTCGCTTACCGTTATCGGCGTACTGAACAGCCTTGTCTCGGTATATTTCTATCTCGGGGTCGTCGTCAGTATGTATATGAGACAACCCGCCGACGAAAAGCCGGTGGGCACGTTTCCACCGCTCGCACGAACGGCGCTTCTCGTAACGTCCGTTGCAACCCTCTATATTGGCCTCGCTCCCTCGCGGTTCCTGGAATTGGCCATGCAGACGGTAGGCAGCCTCATTGGAACTTAGAAGCTGTCTTAAAATTCCCAGCGGTCTTCGCACGGCTGCAAAAGCACCGGTCGGCGTTGGTCAAATCCACCCGTATAGGCAAATATGGGCGGATTCTCCCGCCTTGACCGCCGCTTTTTCGCTCGTGCTCGGGAACTCACCGGTAATTTTAAAACAACTTCTTGGAAACTGTGCCTGCAGCTACGGGGATATTCGAGCTCCCACGCCCTTCCGTCCCGGACCCATCAGGCTAATCGATGGCGGAGGAAAAAAAACAGACGGGTCTGGCTGCAGCTTATCGCAAAGCCGGTCCTTATCTGAACCTGGGAATCGAGTTTGCGGCGTCTTTCATGCTCTGCCTGTTTGCGGGAAGATGGCTGGACGGCAAACTCGGAACGACCCCCTATCTCATGTTGGCGGGATTGGCGCTGGGAATCACCATCGGCTTTCTGAATCTGTACAGAACGGCGATGCGGCTCCAGGAACGCGAAAAGCAGGACCGTCAATAGCGGTCCGGAGTTGAATCTTGGGAACCGAAATCCTCCGATTCGGCAAACAGGTCGGAGCTGTCCTGATCGCGGCGGCAATTGTGGCCGGGTACCCGCTATACGCGTATTGGGGCGCTGAAATGGTCCGGGCGGCGGCGGTTGGGCTTGGGATCGGCGCACTGAACGCGATGGCCGGAGGGCTCTCGGCCATCTGGTCGTTCGACCGGCCGCAACCGGTCTTTCTGAAAGCGCTGTTGGGCGGCATGGTCGTTCGGATGCTGGTCATCTGCGTCGGACTGGTGCTGTTGATCAGATTCACGGCGTTGCCGGTTTACGGTCTGGTTTTCTCTCTCTTTTCGTCCTATCTGCTCTTTCAGATTCTGGAAATCCGGTTCTTCGTGAAGCGCGCCGAGTTCAGGCGGGGTTCATAATCTGTAAGCAGGGGTTTGGTTCGATGGCATCGGAAAACGGCGCGGAAGGCAAGAAAGACTACATCATGGAGCACCTGCTCGATTCTTCGGAGCTCCATTTGCCCTTCGTGCATGTCGAGTTGCCCCGTTTTGAACTGTTCGGCATCGACGTGTCCATTACACGGCACGTGGTAATGATGTGGGTTGCCGCGGCGTTTCTCCTGTGGGTCTTCATAAGGACAACCCGGCGTCGCGGTCTGGTACCCTCCGGGCTCGCAAATCTGCTGGAGTCGGTTATCGTATTCATCAGAGATGAAATCGCCGTTCCCAATATCGGCGCGAGGGAGGCCGGACGGTTCCTTCCATTCCTGTTTACGGTATTCTTCTTCATCCTTACGTGCAATCTGCTGGGTCTTGTACCCTATGGCGCGACCGCGACGGGTAACGTCAGCATCACCGCCGGATTGGCGGTCTGCGCCTTTCTGGTCATTCAGATGGGCGGCATCCTTCACAACGGCTTTCTGGGTTACTTCAAGGGGCTGGTTCCCCACGGACTGCCGCTGCCGATCACGCTGCTGATGATCCCGATCGAGCTCATCGGGCTGATTGCCAAACCGTTTGCCCTGTGTATTCGTCTCTTTGCCAATATGACCGCCGGACACGTGATCATCCTGGCTCTGCTGGGGCTGATCTTCATGTTCAAGTCGTACGCCGTTGCGCCCGTATCCGTGCTGTTCGCGCTGGCGATCTATCTGCTCGAAATCTTCGTGGCACTGGTGCAGGCGTATATCTTCACCATGTTATCCGCCGTTTTTATCGGGATGGCGGTGCATGAGGATCACTGATCGTTGAAAACGTTGTCAACGCTTCATCTATCAACCTTTAACTTCCTAGCGGAGGAGGTGTGTTGTGGCAGACGTGGCATCCGTGGCGGCTGAAGCATACGGTTATTTGTCCGCCGGCATTGGCGCGGGGCTGGTAACGATCGGCGCCGGAATTGGAATCGGTCGTCTGGCCGGTATGGCCGTGGAGGGCACTGCACGCCAGCCCGAAGCAGCCGGCGATATCCGGACTTCCATGATCATTACCGCGGCCTTCATAGAGGGTGTGGCCCTCTTCGGGCAGGTGGTCTGCTTCCTTCTGGCGACAAAAGGCGGCTGAGAAAGCATACCGTTGAGGACGTCTAAACCAGAGGAACGGGTATGTTGCTGAATGTCGATACAGGTCTGATGTTCTGGACCATTGTTACCTTCGTCCTGCTGCTCCTTGTTCTCAGGGCGGTTGCCTGGAAGCCCCTGCTGGCCATGCTGGACGAGCGCGAAAGGCGTATTCGGGATTCCCTCAACCAGGCGGAAGAAGCCCGGGAGGATGCCCGTAAAGCGGCCGAGGAAAACCGGCGCGCGATGGAGCAGGCCCAGACCGAGGCGCGACAGGCCATCTCGGAAGGGCGGGAAGCGGCGGAGCGTGCAGCCCAGGAAGTGCGTCAACGCGCGTCGGACGAAGCCCGGCAGATGCTGGAGCAGGCCCGGCGGACGATTCGGCAGGAGAAGGAGCAGGCGATCCAGGAGCTTCGTACGCACGCCGCCGGTCTGGCCATCGAAGCCGCCGGCAGGGTGTTGGACGAGAACCTGGACAATGCCAGAAACAGGAAGCTTGTTGACGAGTTCATCGACAGCATTCCTGAAAGCGGACGTAATTGATTTTCGGAGCGGAGCTTGAACGAAACCCCCGTTGCCATGCGTTATGCCAGGGCACTCATCCAGGCGGCCGAAGAGCGGGACGCGCTGGACCGGGTGCGCGAGGACCTGGAGGGCCTTCTGAACCTGATCCGGGAATCGGAAGACCTGCGTGCCTTTCTCAGTGACCCTCTGATCTACCCGGAACAGAAGCGGACGGCGGTCCGGAGGCTTTTTTCCG
The DNA here is from genome assembly GCA_028873695.1 of Gemmatimonadota bacterium. Taxonomy (GTDB): domain Bacteria; phylum Latescibacterota; class UBA2968; order UBA2968; genus JAAXHE01. The sequence continues at coordinate 46,255 of JAPPNU010000066.1, forward strand.
GCCGGATCGGGGATCTCACCCTGAATTTCCTGCTGCTGCTGTGCGACAAGCGGCGCGAGCGGGGGCTCGACGGAATCATTCGGGCGTTTCTGATGCTCCTGGACGAGCAACGGGGTCTGATCACGGCGTACGTGAGGTCGGCACAGGAACTCTCGCAGGACCAGCGCGCGAGGCTCGTGCAGCGGCTGTCGGCTTATTCCGGGAAGCAGGTACGGCTGGACGTAGAAATCGACCGCGGGCTCCGAGCCGGCTTTGTTACCCGGATGGGCGACCACGTATTCGACGCAACCCTCGAAGCGCAGTTGAACCGGATGCGCCAGAGGCTGGTTTCGGGTTTATCATAGCAGTCCTTCGAGAACGTTGCGCTTCACACGAGCCGGCCGCAGACCGGATGGACTCATTCAACGGGCTGACAACCGAGGTGTAGACACTTATGGCGATGAACTTGCAGATTCGCCCCGATGAAGTCTCCGATATTCTCAAACAGCAGATTCTGGAGGCCGAACGGGACATTGACGTTTACGAAACCGGGACCGTGCTGCAGGTGGGCGACGGCGTGGCGCGCGTTCACGGTCTGGGCAACGCGCAGGCCAGCGAACTGGTGGCGTTTCCCGATAACATCATGGGTATGGCGTTCAACCTGGAAGAAGACAACGTCGGGTGCGTCCTCTTCGGGGACGACACGGCAATCAGGGAAGGCGACCAGGTCAAGCGGACGGGACGCGTCGTCGAGGTGCCCGTGGGAGACGAACTGCTGGGTCGCGTGGTTACGCCTCTCGGGGAGCCGCTGGATGGCAAGGGACCGGTTCAGACCTCGCAAACGTTGCCCGTGGAACGGATTGCGCCCGGGGTGATTCAACGCCAGCCGGTGGAAGAGGCGCTGCAGACCGGAATCAAGGTGGTGGATGCCGCAACGCCGATCGGGCGCGGACAGCGTGAGTTGATCATCGGCGACCGGCAGACCGGGAAGACGGCCATCGGCCTGGATGCGATCATCAACCAGAAGGACAGCGGGGTCAAATGCATCTACGTGGGCATCGGACAGAAGGCGTCGTCCGTGGCCAAGGTCGTCGCCGAGCTCGAGGCAAACGGCGCCCTGGCTTACACCATCGTGGTTTCGGCCACGGCCAGCGACCCGGCGCCGCTCCAGTTTCTGGCCCCCTATGCCGGTTGCTCGATGGGCGAGTACTTCCGCGACAAGGGCGAACACGCGCTGATCGTGTACGACGATCTCTCCAAGCAGGCCTGGGCATACCGGGAAATGGCCCTGGTCCTGCGCCGGCCGCCGGGGAGGGAAGCCTATCCGGGCGACGTGTTCTACCTGCATTCGCGTCTTCTGGAACGCGCCTGCAAACTGAGCGACGAAGAGGGCGGAGGCTCTCTCACGGCGCTGCCCATCATCGAGATTCTGGAAGGAGACGTGTCCACGTTCGTGCCCACCAACGTGATTTCCATAACGGACGGACAGATTCTGCTGAAGCCTGAGCTGTTCTATTCGGGCATCCGGCCGGCAATGGACGTCGGCGCTTCCGTCTCCCGTGTCAGCTCGGCCAAGACCCGGGCCATGAGGGCAGTTTCAGGCACCCTGAGCGGCGATATTGCGCGATACAACGAGGTCCAGGCCTTTGCGCAATTCGGGGCCTCAGACCTGGACACGGCCACCCGAAACCTGCTGAACCGCGGCGAGAAACTGATCGAAATCCTCAAGCAGGACCAGTATACGCCGATGTCGCTCGGCGCGCAGGTGGTGTCCCTTACCGTTGGCGCGAGCATCGATGAACTGCCAACGGAGGACGTGAGACGATTCGAGGCCGAGGCGCTTGCCTACATGCGAGACCACCACCAGGACGTCGTTGACGAGATTTCGAATACCGAAGCGTTGAGCGACGAGGCGCGGGGCGTCATAGACACTGCCATCGAGCGTGTCAAACGCGGCTTTCAGGCGTCGGCGTAGGCGCACGGAGGGGTAGCCGGTGGCGACATTGCGTCAACTCCGAAACCGGGTGACCGGCGTCAAGAATATCCAGAAAGTCACCCACGCCATGCAGCTGGTGGCCGCGGCCAGGGTGCGCAAGGCCCAGGATGCGATCCTCGCTGCACGGCCCTACGCCGAGCAACTGGACCGGATTCTTCAACGGCTTACCGCATGTATAGACGCGGACCGGCATCCCCTGTTCCGGCAGGGGGAATCCGGCCGGGTCGCAATTGCCGTCGTGACTGCGGACCGCGGACTGTGCGGCGGGTTCAACGCAGGAATCTGCCGGAGGGTGCTGGCGGAGCTTCAGGAACACGCTGAAGTCGAACTGATCGCCGTTGGAAGGAAGGGCAGGGATTTTTTTCGACAGCGCGGATTGACGATCACACGGGAATACCTGGACGTGTTCGCCCACCTGGATCTCGGCCAGGCAGTCTCCATCGCGCGGGACATGACGAGTCGATTCATGTCCGGCGACGTGGACCAGGTGTGGATCGCCAACAACGAGTTCCTCTCTCTCGGACGCCAGGAGCCGGCAATCAACCGGCTACTGCCGATCGTGCCCCAGGAAACCGAAGAAAAGAGCGCCGCCGGCGAATACATTTTTGAGCCCGATCCGGAGCAATTGCTTGAGACGCTCGTCCCCAGACACGTAAATTTCCAGGTCTGGCGCGCCCTTCTAGAGTCCAACGCAGGCGAACAGGCCGCCCGCATGGCGGCGATGGACAATGCGACGAAGAATGCCGGAGACCTGATTGAAGAATTGACGCGCGAAATGAACAAAGTGCGCCAGTCTTCGATTACCCTGGAATTGATGGACATCATCGGCGGCGCCGAAGCCGTGGCGTAGCGACGGCTGCTGTCGCATTTTGCGACGGGCTGTTTGCAGAGTTCCTGCCGATCCTGTGTTGCCTGGTTTTGCTTCAAGCTGACGGCTGACAGCTCTCTTCCGGGGTGAGAGGGTAGACGGTAGTGGAAGACCAAATCCAACCAGTTTCGCGACTTGTCGTCTGTAAGGTTTTCGCCGTTTGATTTTTGGTTTTGCTTTAAGCTGATAGCTGACGGCTGATAGCTGACGGCTGACAGCTGACCGCTTCATTTGCTGACAGCTTCTTTTCCGTGGTGAGCCGGTAGACGTTAGACGGTAGAGGATTTCATAACCCGACTGGACTTGCGATTTATCGTTTATCAGGGTTTCGCCGTTTGGTTTTTGTCTTTTGCTTTAAGCTGATTGCTGATGGCTGATCGCTGACAGCTTTCTTGAAAGGTTTCTTCATGAACGAAGGCGTAATCAAGGAAATCGTGGGCGTCGTAGTGGACGTGGATTTCACGGGCGGCGAATTACCGGCCATATACAACGCGCTGGACGTTTCACGTAACGGCGGCGGACGCCTCGTGCTGGAGGTACAGCAGCATCTGGGCGAACACCTGGCGCGGTGCGTCGCCATGGATTCGACGGACGGTCTCTCCAGGGGCGCGAAGGTGACGGATACCGGGCTGCCGATTCAGGTGCCGGTGGGCGAAAACGCCCTCGGACGTCTGTTCAACGTGATCGGAGACCCGATCGACGGCAAGGGGCCCGTGCCGGAGGATACGCCGCTGCTGCCGATCCACCGGGACCCGCCCGCGCACGCGGACCAGGTCACGTCGGACCAGATGCTGGAGACGGGCATCAAGGTCATGGACCTCATCTGCCCGTTTGCCAGGGGCGGCAAGTTGGGGCTGTTCGGCGGCGCCGGGGTGGGGAAGACGGTGATCCTGACCGAACTCATCAACAACGTCGCGAGCAGTCACGGTGGATACTCGGTATTCGCCGGCGTGGGCGAACGCACCCGCGAAGGAAACGACCTGCTGCACGAACTGTCGGACTCGGGCGTGATCAACCGGACGGCGATGGTATTCGGACAGATGAACGAACCGCCCGGCGCGCGGCAGCGCATCGCCCTTACCGGACTGACCATTGCGGAACATTTCCGCGAAGAGGCAGGACAGGACGTGCTTCTGTTCATCGACAACATCTTCCGTTTCATCCTGGCCGGCGCGGAGGTGTCCGCGCTCCTTGGCCGGATGCCCTCGGCGGTGGGTTACCAGCCGACGCTGGCGACCGAAATGGGCGTGCTCCAGGAACGGATCACGACCACCCGCAACGGCTCCATAACTTCCGTGCAGGCCATATACGTACCCGCGGACGACTATACGGACCCGGGCGTGGTGACGGCATTCAGCCACCTCGACGGCCGAATCGTACTGGAACGCGCGCTGGCGGACCAGGGGATGTATCCGGCCGTGGACCCGCTGGCATCCAGTTCGCGAATCCTCGACCCCCGCGTGGTGGGCGAGGAACACTACGAGGTTGCGCGCCAGGTGCAGCAGATCCTCCAGCGCTATCGCGATCTTCGGGAGATCATCGCCATTCTGGGAATCGACGAGTTGTCCGAGGAAGACAGACTGGTTGTGGCGCGGGCGCGCAAGATCCAGGCCTTCCTCACCCAGTGTATGCACGTGGCCGAGGGCTTTACGGGAATTCCAGGCGAGTACGTCAAAATCGAAGACACCGTGAAGGGGTTCAAGGGATTGGCCGAAGGCGAGTACGACGACCTGCCGGAACAGGCTTTCTATCTTGTGGGGACCATCGAGCAGGCTATAGAGAAGGCGAAGACCCTTTAATTTCAGGAACGCGATGCCGACGTTTCAGCTTGAGATTGTTACACCGGAAAAGACGGTTTACTCGGGCGAGGTGGAGCGCCTGCGGGCGCCGGGAACCGAAGGCGGGTTCGGCGTGCTCGCGGGACACCATCCAATGCTGGCCTCACTGAGCATCGGAGAGATGGTCTTTTCCGAACAGGAGAATGGACCGAAGTCGGTTGCAATCAGCGGCGGGTTCGCGGAAGTCCAGCGGGACCGCGTGACCGTGCTGGCCGAGACGGCGGAATTCGCACGGGATATCGACGTGACCCGGGCCGAGGCCGCCAGAGACCGTGCGCGGGAATTGCTGGCGCGAAAACAAGAACAGCAGATCGACGAGGCACGGGCGAACCTGGCCCTGGCGCGGGCGATCAACCGGCTTCGGATCGGGGTACATTGAAACGACCTGGAAAACAAGGCGTCAGTGTCGTTTTCGCATGGGTGGGTTTCGAAACCCGCCCGCTTTTTTTGTTCCTATTGGTCGCTTCAAAAGGAACACGCCGTAGGCAAGATTTTGAATAGAAAGACAATAGATGGGTTTGCTTAATTCAGGTCGCTATTTTTAGATTCAAATTATTATTTTTATTTTATTTACGTCCTTTTTCTTATCCGCGTAAGAAAAAGGACCAAAAAGAAACGCGCCCTTCGGCAGGGGGCCGGTTTTTCCGTGAACCACTCCGGAGCCAAAAAGAGAATAGGGTGGCCTGCCAACCCTTCAGCAGTGCCAAAACCAATACGATGGACGGATCAGCACGGAAAAACCCCCCATACCCCCAATCGCCGGATGTGAAATGCGTGGATTGGGCGAGACCTGCCTTTCTCCCACGTTCCTTTAAAAGACAGGGCCGGGGAGAGAGGTCTGCGGGGCCTAGCGGAGAGGTCTCACACTCAAACAGGTATTCGGTTATCGAGCGCGAAGTCTCTCGCGAGCACTTCCAGAGCAGGGCGCGTTGTTCCGTCCCGCATCGATTTACGTTATCCTCCGGGGTTGGCAGGCCAGCGGATCAGGTAGGTCCTGAAGGGCAATTCGCGCCATGCATATGGCAGGCCCCGCGCCCAGCGGCGACTTTTGGTTCCTTTTGGTCGCTTCAAAAGGAACACGCCGTAGGCAGGGAATTTGGGGAGATGTGGATTTTGAATTTGGTTTTTTCCTCTTTTTGTCCTTCACCCGCCAAGGGCGTTTAGGCGGGGGGAGAGGTCTCGCTTCTAGCTGATAGCTGCTCTAAATCTCACCATTCAAGGGTTTCAACATGACAAATCCAACAATCGATCTTCTAATGTCCCACAGGAGCATTCGCAGGTTCCAGAATCGGCCCCTTCCCGATGGCGTCCTCGAAACGCTGATCCGGTGCGGCCAACAGGCGAGCACGTCCAGCAATGTGCAGGCGTACACCGTCATTCACGTGGCCGACCCGAACCGGAAGAAGCGACTGGCCGAACTGTGCGCCGACCAGGTGCAGATACACCAGAGCGCGGCGTTTCTGGCCTTCTGCGCGGACCTGCACCGGGACAGGATGGCCAACCGGATGCACGACGCGGAGCGATTTGACGGGGACTACGTGGAGGCGCTGATGATCGCGACGGTTGACGTGGCGCTCATGATGCAGAACGTGGCGATCGCCGCGGAGTCGCTGGGATTGGGCATCTGCATGATCGGCGCCATGCGGAACAATCCGAAGTCGGTGGGCCGGTTGCTCGATCTTCCGCCGTACGTCGTGGCCGTGGCAGGCTTCTGCATCGGGTATCCGGACCAGGCGCCGGAAGTCAAGCCGCGCCTGCCGCTCGACGCGGTCCTTCATCGCGAGCGATACCTGTGCGACGAAACGCATCAACTGGCCATGGAAGAATACGACAGGACGATGGTCGACTTCTATGCCTCGCAGGGGATGCACGAAGGCGACCAGCGATGGACCAAAGTCATGGCCGGCCGAACCGGCCAGTTTCACGCCCGCGCCGAACTGGACGAATTCCTGACGGCGCAGGGCTTCCGGCTGCGCCGCTGAAATCCCTTCCGATCTGCCTTCCCCTTGACGATCTCCACGTCATTGTGTATACATTGAGAAACAAATCAGCCCGCGCAACCGCGAAAGAACAGAAGAATGCCTGATTCGACAATAGACAAGCTCGTGGGCGAGGTCGTTAAGCGCGTAAACCCCTTGTGAATCGTGCTCTTCGGTTCGGCGGCCAGGAATGAATCAGGAGAGCGAAGCGACATTGATCTGCACGTCGTCATGCCCGACGGGGTACACCGCCGCCGTACGGCCCAGAGACTCTACCGTGAGATTAAGGGCCTGCGCGTGCCCTTCGATATTGTCGTTGCTACTACACAAGATCTGGAGAATCACAAGGACAATGACGGCTTGATCTACAAAAACGCCCTCAAGGAAGGTATCGAGGTATTTGGAGTCTGACGCTCGAGTTCCAGGAAGTGTTGAGGACTGGCTACGTTACGCCAGAAGCGACCTGGCGCTTTCCCGCATCGTAAAACCGGAAGGTGTTTTGCTGGAGAATCTCTGTTGACGAACATTAAATCATCCTCCATACATTGAGAACGTGAGCAACCACGAGGAAACAGAGTCTATGCCCAGTTCACTTGAGAAATTCCAGGAACTTCTGCGAGAGTTATTCCAATTCGACTGCGCAGACCTGGACTTTGGCATCTACCGCATAATGAATCACAAGCGGGACGTCATCGAGCGTTTTATTGTAGAAACTTTGCCGAATACCGTCGCTGAAGAGTTAAGGAAAGGCGCGCTCCACGAACAATCGCAGGCCGAGAAAAAACTCCGGGAAAAACGAAATAAGATTTGGGAATCCTTCGGCCACGATGCTGTCGACGCTGACGGGAATCTTGCGGAGATGTATCGCAGCACGCCGCTTGGCAAAGACTACCTGGAACACCAGGCGAAAGCCTCAGGCGCACAGGGCCGTGACGCACTGGAAGCGGCGATCTTCAATCATCTGTACGCATTCTTCAGCCGGTACTACCAGGACGGCGATTTCATCTCTAAACGCCGTTATTCAAAACGTCATCGTTACGCCATACCGTATAACGGCGAAGAAGTACATCTCCATTGGGCGAACAGCGACCAGTACTACGTGAAGACCGGCGAGCACTTCCGAAACTATGCCTTCAAGTCGCGAAATATCACGGTGGAATTTGACCTGAAATCTGCTGACGTTGAGCAGAATAACGTCAAGAGCGACAAGCGGTATTTTGCGCCGTGCAATGAGACACCCACTTGGGACGAGGCGTCCAAGCGGTTAGCAGTATCGTTTGAGTACCGTCCTCTGACGTCTCAAGAGAAAGTCACTTACGGCAAATCCAATCAACAGGAAAAAATCATCAATAAAGCGGTGGCTGAAATTCCGAATCGCCTGAAACACGCCGGCGAGGCGACCGCCGCACTGATGGCCGAAAGGCGTAAGAATAGTGATGGTGAGTCGGTCTCATTTTTCGAACATCACCTGTTGCAGTACACCCGGCGCAACACCTCCGATTTTTTCATCCACAAAGACCTGAAAGGCTTCCTGACTCGCGAACTTGATTTCTTCCTGAAGAATGAAGTGTTGAATCTTGACGAGATGGAAGCGGCAGGCGAGGAACGATCCGAAGGCTGGTTTCAGATGTTACGGACGATCCGATCCGTCGGCAGCGTGATCATTGACTTTCTCGACCAGATTGAGAACTTTCAAAAATTGCTCTGGGAAAAGCGTAAGTTCGTCACTGAAACCCAATATTGTATTACGATAAAATGCATCGATGAAGTACTCCATAGGGAAATCGCCCTGTGTGACGCGCAGTGGGACGAATGGCGGGAATTGTTCGGCATTGACAAAGAACAGGAGGTACTGTTCAACCCCACCAAGGGCAAGTTAGGTAAGCGTTTGAAGTTCTTGAAGTTGCGCCCGACTCTCGTACTCGATACAAGACATTTCTCCGCAGAATTCACCGATCGTCTCTTGGGTGGTTTTGTAGAATTGGACAAAATTACAGATGGTGTGCTGATTCATGGCGAGAATCTCCATGCACTTCAAGTCTTGTCACAGAAATACAACGAAAGGCTACATTGTGTGCATATTGATCCACCATACAACACGCAAACAAGCGGCTTTCTCTATAAGAATGAATACGAGCATTCCAGTTGGCTTGCGATGATGTACGATCGGATAGTGGCTGCTCTGCCTCTGTTAGGCCGGGACGGTGCATTCCTGTGCCATATTGACGAAAACGAGTACGAAGTACTGCACCTCCTGTTTGCGGATACAGGTGTACCGGATGCCGGTACCATCGTCTGGGACAAGAAGAATCCAATGCTTGGCCGTAAGGGCATAGCTACCCAACACGAGTACATACTGTGGAGGACATGGGAAGAGTCTTCAGTATATATGAGCCCAACCAATATTCACATGATGCTCGACAAGGCGAAATCTCTTATTAGCGAGCAAGGATGTGTCAACGAGCAGGTTCGGCGTACGTTTCGAAATTGGGTCAGAAATTGCGAATCCTTGACCGGTGGAGAACGAGCCTACCAGCTAGTCGATGACGATGGAAGAGTTTTCCAAAGTGTGGCGATGGGAGCACCCGAATCTCGCGCCGATTCGAAATTTCACATTCCGCTAATTCATCCAGAGACGGGAAAAAGGTGTCCAGTCCCTGCCAATGGTTGGTCGCGCGCTCCAACTACCTTGCTTAAGTTGGTTGAGAAAAATGAGATAATCTTCGGTGAAGACGAGACCGTACAGCCGAGAAGAAAAGTGTTCCTGACTGGTGAACGGGGACGACAGTTATCGTCCGTTGTAAGTGACGCTCGGAGAGGGAAAAACGACATCGAGAAATTAGGATTGGAATTTCCTTACTGTCACCCTGTTTCGCTATATGAGAGCCTTTTGGGCGCAGCAGTGCCTAATGACGGAGATATAATCATCGACCATTTCGCTGGTTCCGGCACCACTGGCCACGCGATAATTAATCTCAACAGGGAAGATGGCAGGCGTCGGAGATTCATGCTTATAGAGATGGGCGACCACTTCGATACCGTCTTGCTTCCTCGCATCAAAAAGATCACATTTTCGCCGGAGTGGAAAGGCGGCATTCCCAAGCGATTGGCAACAGATGGAGACGCCGAACACAGTCCGCGAATTGTCCAGTACTTGCGCATCGAGAGCTACGAGGATGCGCTGAACAACATAGACTTCGATGAAGTTTCACAGCAAAAGGCATTGCAATTTGATGACTACATGCTGAAATACATGCTTCGATGGGAAACAAAACGTAGCGAGACGTTGCTGAATGTAGAAAAGCTCTCGAACCCGTTCGCTTACCAATTGAACATCCACTCCGACGGCGAGACGCGAAAGATCATGGCCGACATCCCTGAGACCTTTAACTATCTGATCGGCCTGCACGTCAAGACGCGGCGCGTTCATTACGACGAAGATCGGCGATATCTGGTATATTGCGGAAAAATCGACCAGCGGCTGGTTGCGGTTATCTGGCGAGAAACCGAGGATTGGAAGAAGCCGGACTTTGAACGCGATAGGGACTTTGTTGTTGAACGGAAGTTGACTGTAGGTGTAGACGACGTATACGTCAACGGCGACTCGCTGATTCACGAGGCGAAAGCTCTGGAACCCTTGTTCAAGCGGCGGATGTTCGCGGGAGTAGCAGAATAGATGGTACGCATCGACACGAAATCGCGAAGCTGGGAGTTCTGGAAACGTTGGTTGGGCTGGGGTCGGAAAACGGACGAAAAAGTGGTGGAATATGCTCCATGTTCCGCTTCGCACTCGGCCCGTTCTACCGACGCAGAAGACATTCCAATGGAACAGGTTTCGCCGGAAGAACCCGTGGATCAGATCAACGAACCGATCACTTCAACAGTCATTGATGAAATCGACCAACTGAAAGCGGAGCTGGACGCATCACGGCCGTTATCTTCCTACGTCGTTGGACGAATAGAACAGAAACTCCGGATCGAGTCGAACTACCACTCCAATGCCATAGAGGGCAACAGCCTCGACCTCGGAGAAACGAGGAGCTTGATTCTTCACGGGCTCACAGCGCACGGGAAACCGATGCGCGATCATCTGGACATTGAGGGTCACGACGAAGCGGTAAAGGCGATGGAGGACGCGGTCAATCGGGACGAATCTCTCAATGAAGTTTTCGTCCGAAATCTCCACAGGGTATTATTGAAAGAGCCTTATGAAGTCGACGCACTGACACCGGAAGGACAGCCGACAAAGCGACTCATCACGATTGGACAATACAAGTCACAACCAAACAACGTGAAGACTTCAACCGGCGAGATATATTACTACACGCCTCCGGATCAGGTAAAACCCGCGATGAGTGACCTTATCGACTGGTACAGGGAGGCTGAAAACGCGGGCGAGCATCCCATCTTCATCGCGGCCACGTTCCACTATCGCTTTGTCAGAATTCATCCGTTTGACGATGGAAACGGTCGAATGGCGCGGCTTTTGATGAACATGATCCTGATCAAGCACGGCTATACGGTCGCGATCATACCTATAGAGGAGCGAAGTCGATACATCAGGACGCTGGAGCAGGCCGACAAAACAGAAGATCTGTCCGAGTTTATTGAGTGTATTACCAAATACTGCAAGAATACTCTGAGTCTTCATCTACGTGCCGCCCGCGGTGAGAGTATTGAAGACGTGGAAGATATAGATAAAGAAATCGAACTCTTCAAGCGATCGATTCAAAACGGTAACGGTGAACCTATTCGGGCCAGGGAGTATGCGGACAGCGTGCTATATCCATTTTTTATTTATTGCAAGGAGAAGTGCGAGCAGTTTTCCAGTATGTTTGAGAATCTATTTGAGACTAGTAGCGATTCTTCGGTAAGGTGTCCTGACAATCAGATTCGACGTTTTTCGCTCGACAAACGAGGTGACGCCTGGCCCGAAGACGCTCTTTTGGTCACCTCGAGAATTAGCTTTTGGCTGTCGCAATATCAAGCGAAGAAAGGAATTGATTTCGAGTTCAGGATTGAGAACGAAATAGACTCGAATCGTTGTGTTTGGGAATTTGTGTGTCGGGATCTCGATTTTGAGGAAGAATTCATCGGAAAGGATCTGGAGGAATTAAAAAAGATCTTCAACAGTATGATTATACAGATGATGACAAAGCTCTCCAATACTCGCGACGGCGAGAAGGACGAGGAATAAGAGGGCGGCTGGACGAAAAAGTACAGATTTCGGACACAGGCAAACCATGAGGCAATACGAGAAGACCCACCCCTGGATCTCCTTTCAAGTCGATCTGCGCGCCGTGCCCTATTCCCATTGGATTAAGTTGGGAGAATGCACGTCCATTGTAGAGCATATCTCCAGGGTACCGCTGGTTCACGACTCGGCGGAGAATTTCTACAAGGTATATCTGGCCAAGGGTGTTCATGCCACCACCGCAATTGAAGGAAATACCCTGACCGAAGAGGATGTTCTACGGCATTTGGATGGCGAACTGGAACTGCCTCCCTCACACGAGTATCTGGCGCAGGAGGTCGACAACATTATAAAGGCGATCGACGCCACCAGCGGGGGAATGCGCGAGGAGTCGGTCGAACCCCTGGAAATTGATTGGATCAGGGAGATAAATCGGGCTGTTCTAGACAAGCTGGAACAACAAGAGGGTTCCAAACCGGGTACGATTCGCGCCTACTCGGTGGGCGTAGGAGGGCGGTATCGAGGAGCGCCCCCAGAGGATTGCGAATACCTGCTGGAGAGGCTGTGTCAGTGGTTACGGGATGAATTCAAAGTGCCCGAAGGCGAGGAGATTACGTTTGCAATCATCAGGGCGGTGATAGCCCATCTTTACGTCGCCTGGATCCATCCGTTTGGCGACGGAAACGGCCGCGCGGCGAGACTGCTGGAATTCGCCATCCTGTTGCGCTCAGGGATACCGCTACCCGCCTGTCACCTGTTGAGTATCCACTGTGGCGCCACACGTGCCGAATACGCGCGCCAACTCGCGCGGACCAACCAATCCGGAGGAGAGGTCGTACCGTTTCTCTACTACGCGGTGCAGGGATTGCTCGACGGGCTTCGCGGTCAGTTGGAAATGATTTGGGAACAGCATATGGACATTGTCGGGAAACACCACATAGTTCAACATTTCCCGAGTCAGGATACGGTCCCCGGCTAACGGCGCCGCGACCTGCCGCCGTTGATTGAGAATCTCGAACGAAAATTTCAAGGACGAGCGATAGAAATGCCGACCGAAGCTACCACCGCCCTGGACCGCCAACTGGTCTTGCTGGCATGGCTCAACCAACAATTCGGCTACGAGCGGAACCAGGAACTGCTGCAGGATATAAAGGAAGCCGCCGAAGGTTTTGATGCCGATGGGCGCAGTTATGTCTATTACCGGCTGATCGCCCGCGGAAACGCAGTGAAAATAGATCTCGATTCGCTTTCACAATACGACGAGAATATCCGCAACCACCTGAGAGCAATGAATGCCCGGCGGTCGGAACCAATCACGCTTCGCTATTTTCAATACCTTGCCGCTCTTTACGTGGAAGTCTTCCTCGACGCATACTTCAACCGCCCAGGCGAGATGCTCTTTTCATTGAATCAGTTGTGCATTCAGCGGAATATGGGTGAGCAATTCTCCAAACACGATCTGAACAAACTCGCCATGTGGATGGCAACTGGAAGCGGCAAGACCCTGATCATGCACCTTAACTATTACCAGTTTCTGCACTACAACTCCCAGCTACTGGACAACATCCTATTGATTACTCCAAACGAGGGATTAAGTGAGCAGCACGAAACCGAAATGCAGGTATCGGGCATACCCTGCAGCCGCTTCACGCTCAAAGAGGGTGATACAATCGGCCATCGCAACGAAGTTAGATTCATCGAAATCACCAAACTGGTTGAAAAAAAGCGAGGGGGCGGTGTCAGTGTACCGGTCGAAGCATTTGAAGGAAACAACCTGATCTTCGTCGATGAAGGGCACAAGGGTTCGGGTGGCGATGTCTGGCGTCGCTACCGAGACGCACTTGGCGAAAGTGGCTTTACGATGGAATACAGCGCGACTTTTGGCCAAGCATTGAAAGCAGTTCGCAGCGACGAACTTACCAGGGAATACGGTAAGGCCATTGCATTCGATTACTCGTACAGATATTTTCACGGCGACGGTTTTGGCAAAGACTTCCGAATACTAAATCTCGTGGAGGAGACGACCTCTGACGAAACGGAGACATTATTGCTCGGAAACTTGCTGTCCTTCTACGAGCAACAGTGTGTCTTTGCTCAATCGTCCGACGAATTGCGCCCTTACGCCCTCGAAAGACCGCTATCCGTCTTTGTGGGCAGCACAGTAAATGCGGTGTACGAAGAGAAAAAGGAGAAATCCAGTGACGTACTGACCGTAGCGCGTTTCCTGCATTTGGTATTGAGTCAGCGTCAGTGGACCACCAATGCCATCGATCGAGTCCTGAGCGGCAAGAGTGGACTCGTGACGCAATACGGTCAAGATGTGTTCTCGGGGAAATTCCCATTTCTGCGGGAAACTGAACGCTCAACCGAGTATATTTACGAGGACATACTAAAAATGGTATTCCATGCCCCGGCGAGCGGTGGTCTACACTTGTGCACAATTCGAGGGGCCGACGGCGAATTGGGTCTTAAAGTGAGCGGCGCCCAGGACTATTTTGGGCTAATCTACATTGGCGACGTCAGCAGATTCAAGAATCTGGTGGAAGAAACAGACACTGGAATGGCGTTGGAAGATGACGCTCTGTCCGGGTCGCTATTTGATACGATCAATAAACCGCATACGTCAATCGAAGTACTAATAGGCGCGAAGAAATTCATGGAAGGATGGAATTCATGGCGCGTCTCGAATATGGGACTCTTGAAAATCGGGCAGACCGAAGGTTCGGAAATCATCCAACTATTCGGCCGTGGCGTTCGCTTGCGGGGCATGGATGCAAGCCTAAAGCGGAGCGCAGCATTGGACGGTGCGCACCCGAATCACATCGGACTTCTTGAAACGCTCGAAATCTTCGGGGTTCGTGCAAACTACATGGCCGATTTCAAGAATTACCTCAGCCGAGAGGGCGTGGATGCGGAAGGGTACAATGAACTACCTCTTTTTGTCCGCCCAGATAAGAGACTGCTCGAAGCGGGGCTCGTCGTTCCAAGGATACAAGGTGGTGACGAATTCGCCAAGACTCAAAGTCGTCTCTTGGAGCCGGATTCAGAATTAAAGAAAGTAAGGGTCGACTTGTCGCTAAGGGTTCAGTCGCTGGAAAGCAGCGAAGACGGAGTAATGGAGTCCGACGCGCAATTTGGTCACGAGCAAGTGCTCCCCCAGGAGAGTATAGACCTCGTGGATTGGCAGCAGGCCTATCTCGATTTGATCGAATATACAGAACAGAAAGGCCTAAGCAACCTGTGTGTCTTGCCCGACGCGCTTCGTCGAATCGTGGCGGACAGCGAAAACTACAGCTTGATTGCCGATGAAGCAGTCGTTCGACCCCAGTCATTTGAGGATGTGCAACGGCTACAAAAAGCTGTAACTTCAATTCTGCAGAAATACGTCGATGCATTCTACCGTATGCATCGGGATCGATGGGAGTCGAAACAGATGGTATACAAGACCCTCGACGAGCGCGATCCCAATCTGAGTTTCGGTCGTGAATCGGAGGGTAGTGGCCGCTACATTGTCAGCGTCAGACGATCCAAGATCGCGTTAATGGAGAACATCGAGAAACTCATCAAAGACTGCGAGCAACTCTACGAGAAGGAAACGCACGAGTTACCTCGCCTTCACTTCGATCGTCACCTTTACCAACCATTGCTGGTAGAATACGGTGAAGAAGACGACATCAAGACCTCGCCACCGGCCCTAAACAAAAGTGAAAGACAGTTTGCACAGGATCTGAGGGACTACTGGGTACAACAGAGGGACGGCAAACTTTCGGGGGTGGAAGTCTTCTTGCTTCGAAATCAAGGCCGTGGGGTTGGCGTTGGATTCTTCGAGTCGAGCGGCTTCTATCCGGACTTTATCCTCTGGATCAAGGAAGCAAAGAAACAACACATCGTCTTCGTCGAGCCGCACGGAATGCTACATGCAAATGCATACTGCAACGACGAAAAGGCCCAGCTTCACGAAAAGCTGCCCGAGATGGCCAATGAGATCGCCGAGAGAAGTGATCGAAAAGGTGTCACGCTAGATTCGTTTATCGTTTCAGCAACTCCTTACGACGACCTTTGCAGGCGATACGAAAACGGGAAATGGGATAGGAAAAGGTTCGCCGATGCACATATTCTCTTTCAGGAGAGAAACGAGCAATACGACTACATTGAGAGGATGCTTGCAGACTTTGAATTTAGTCCTTATACATAACAATGGCGCGGAGGCTATACCCGTCCTTTTCAATCTCAAGGTGGATAACATTACGATTCCCAAGGCCGATTCTTCTCTGCGGAACAGGGAGCTGTCGATTCTTCAGTTTTCCGTTTGTCGAATCAAGTTTAATCGCTGCTTCCAAGAACGCACATGAGATTCACGATCTGTAAGTTTATGACCGTTAGACGATTCGAACGGAGAATTGTGCGATGAGAATTGAACCCGAAATCGCCGGGGTTTCGCTCGTTTTGCTTGGCCGTTTCAATCCTGTGATATTTACACCCGCCTGGTTTGGATGGCATAAGCTTCTACCTAGAAGAGTAATCGAAATTGCAGATACGAACATTGCCCATCCTCAAATTACAAGGTTTAACGCGGATTGGCTTAACATACAAGTCGTTCCAGAACGTATTCAAATAATAACGTCGCAGCCTCCTTATATTCGGATTCGAGATCTGGTAGTCCGAATATTTCGGGAACACCTTCACCATACACCGCTAACCACTGTCGGAATTAACCGTGACGTTCACTTTTGCGTGCAGGATCATAAACAGAGAGACCAGCTCGGAAGATTACTCGCACCTGTAGAGCCTTGGGGGGATTGGGCAAGATAACTTGACTTGGATGGAGAACGCGGCGGAATGGTATCCCTTACGATGAGACAGGTAAATCCTTGTAATAGACCGGCTGGCGGACAAATTAACGTTAAGGTGGAGCCATCCAACATGGTCGCGCAAGAGCATCTCGGGGTCTACGTTGGGGTCAATGACCATTACGTTGTGGGAGATGTGGAGCCGCAGATGCAAACCAGAAAAATCGTTGAGTTAATTGAGGAGAAATTCGACGATTCATTGCGCCGTGCAGACGAAATCATCGATCACATTATGTCCTTGACGGAGGAACAATAATGTCAGATTCAGCAGCCGTCTCTGTAAGCGACAGATTGCACAATGCATCTAGCCTCGACGACAATTCGAGCGAGGTTAGTCCTTAAATAAGCGAGTATTTTTGTTTGTTGTGCAGCAAGGCGCTTTTTGG
>JAPPNU010000064.1 GCA_028873695.1 Gemmatimonadota bacterium
GTTATCGCAAAATATGTCAATCACAGCGCAGCGAAGAATCTCCCGTATTCTCGATTGTACGTGTAGTACATGCCCTTTGTAGATGAACTTATGCGCGGACACATCGACTGCCTGGAGTCCCCTTCGACCCTTCGACAAGCTCAGGGACCGCAGGCTCAGGGCAAGTCCTCTGGATGACAACGGGAAGCCATATGCATGACAATCGTAAGACATGTCATTCTGAGCGCGCTGGCCTCCTCAGGATGACATGTTCTGCAAAGGTGTGAGCTCAGCGTTTTGCCAATTGTTATCGCAAAATATGTCAATCACAGCGCAGCGAAGAATCTCCCGTATTCTCGATTGTACATGTATTGCATGCCGTATGAAGATGAACTTGTGCGCGGACACATCAGCTGCCTGGAGTCCACCTCAACATGACAGTCTTCTCGAAGGCACGACCGACTCGTTTCGCCAATAATTGTGGACGATTTTTCCAGCCATTTATTTCGCGATTATCGTAGTGAATCAGATCCGTATTTTGAACAGGTTGGATTAGGGCCGAAAGCCAGCAGGAGGTATAGCAATGGCATTGGGATTTATGGATCGCCTTAAGGACGGCCCTGTACTCGGCGACGGCGGATACTATCTGGAGCTCGAACGGCGGTGCCTGGGCAGTTTCGCCAAAGGCGTACCCTGGGCCGTATTGGACCACCCCGAGGGCCTGCTCCAATTGCACAGGGAGTTCGCGCTCGCGGGCGCCGAGGTGCTGCAGGCGATGACCTGGGGCGTGGGCAGGATGGAACGGGATGAAGAGGTGCACCGCACCGCGGTCGAGCTTGCACGGGAGGCCGCCGGCCCGGACCGGTTCGTGGCGGGTACGCTCAGCCCCTCCGGAATCGGATCGTACCGGAGGCGGTCGCCCCTTTCCGCGCGGGAAAAGAGCGAGGCGCAGGCGTTCTTCGAGCGGCGGGTGGGACAGCAGACGGCGGCGGGCGTGGACCTGTTCATCGTGGAGACTTTCTACTCGGTGGAGGAGGCGTTGTTGGGCTTACCCCCCATTAAAGCCGCCGGCGTGCCCGCCGTGGTGGCGTTCACCTATAAGTCGGGGGAGTATACCGCCGACCGGCATCTGCCGGATGAGGTCGCGAAACGGCTCGTGGACGCGGGCGCCGACGTCGTGGGCGTGAATTGCGGGCGGCCATGGTACATGTACCGGGATATCATGCGGAAGATGATGGAAGCGGTGTCCGTTCCGGTCTGTGCCCAACCCCTGGCGTACGTGCTGGAAAACGGCGCGGAGTATACCCGCGAGATCGCCTCGGGATCCAGCGTTCATTTCGCGCTCCGCCACCAGCCCCGGCGTGAGATGGCCGACTACGCGAGGGATGCCTGGGATATGGGCGTCGGTCTCATCGGCGCATGCTGCGGGGCCCTGCCGTATCACATCCGGGCGATGGCGGAGGCGATCGGGAAACCGACGTCGATGCCGGATCAGCCGGGACCGTATCAACTCCTGTAAAGGCGGTGACAGGAAATGCAGCTCTCAGCCATCAGCGGTCAGCCAAACCAGGTTAGCGGTTAGGCCTGGCGAGATAAATTCACTGTTACCAAAGCCATTATCTGGGCGCCCACAAGGGACGTCCCTACAGATACAACATCGGCGCGAAACCCCAAAGAGTTCGATTCGTGGACATTTGGCTTTGTAGGGGCGTCCCTTGTGGGCGCCCGGCTACCAGGTGAGAGGGTAAGTATGAAGGTGAGCCAATTCAACGACTGTCGATAGGAGAATTGATATATGCCCGGGAGTCTAATGGACATGTTGAACGAAGGGATCGTTCTGGGTGACGGCGGGATGTTCCTGGAGGCAAACTGGAGAGGTTACGATGTACCCGGCATCATCGGTTCCCACCCGGATGCGCTTCAGCAGATCCATCGGGACTTCTACAATTCGGGTTCGGAGGTGCTCCAGGCGCTGACGTGGTTTACCTCGGGGGCACAACTGGAGGAGAAATACGGTTGGGGAGGCCGTGTGGACGAAATCAACAGGACCGGGATTCGCGCGGCCAAGGAGGCGTCCGGCTGGGAGGCGCCGGTCGGCGGCTGTCTCGTCACCACGATGAAGGGCTCCCAGTTGGGAGACAAGGCTTACAATCCGGAGGATCCTTCGTCGGGCGCCCGCGCGCAGGCCGAATGGGAAGAGCAGATCGCGATTCTCGTCGACGCCGGCGCGGACTTTCTGATCCCGGAGACGTTCTTCCGTCTGGACGAGATGCGGCTGTGCGTGGAAAGCTGCAAGAAGACCGGCCTGCCGACGATGGCGCTTATGGGCATCGGAAGCAAAAAGCAGACACGGGACGGCGCCAATGCGGCGGAATGCGCCCGCACTCTCGTGGACGACGGCGCGGATATCGTGGGGACCGTCTGCATCGGCGACCCGGGCGAGATGTTGCCGACGGCGCTCGAGATGCGGGAAGCGGTCGACGTGCCGATCGCGTGCCAGCCGAAGGGATTCAGGCAAATGGCGGATACCGAAGGCGTCAGCTACGCCGTCCGCCGGCATCGCAATGGTGTCACGCCTGACGATATGGGGGCGTTTGCACTGAAGGCGAGGTCGGAAGGGATCAACTTCGTGGGTTGCTGCTGCGGCGCCGGTCCATCCCATATCCGTGCGATGGCCGAGGCGCTGGGGAAGCCGACGTCGATGCCGGATTAGCCGTCAGAAAATGCAGCTCTCAGCCATCAGCGGTCAGCAGTCAGCTAAACCCGGTGTACGATACGGCCAGGCGATATCAATTCACGGTTGGCGGCGCCATTATCTGGGCAACCACAAGGGTTGCCCCTACAGATGCAACATCGGCGCGAAACCCTAAGAGTTCAATTCGTTGACGTCTGGTATTGCAGGGGCGTCCCTTGTGGGCGCCCGGCAACTCGCGTTACCTCTACCGTGTCAGCCATCAGCGGTCAGCAGTCAGCTAAACCCGGTGTACGATACGGCCAGGCGATATCAATTCACGGTTGGCGGCGCCATTATCTGGGCAACCACAAGGGTTGCCCCTACAGATGCAACATCGGCGCGAAACCCTAAGAGTTCAATTCGTTGACGTCTGGTATTGCAGGGGCGTCCCTTGTGGGCGCCCGGCAACTCGCGTTACCTCTACCGTGTCAGCCATCAGCGGTCAGCAGTCAGCTAAACCCGGTGTACGATACGGCCAGGCGATATCAATTCACGGTTGGCGGCGCCATTATCTGGGCAACCACAAGGGTTGCCCCTACAGATGCAATATCGGCGCGAAACCCAAAGTGTTCAATTCGTCGACGTCTGGTATTGTAGGGGCGTCCCTTGTGGGCGCCCGGCAACTCGCGTTACCTCTACCTCTGCCCACATCGAGGGGGGTGGACGTGTGGCGGCGGGGCAATTCAATCACTGCCGATAGGAGATTTAAGATATGGCCGTGAATCTAATGGAAATGCTCAAAGAGGGAATCGTCCTCGGTGACGGCGGGATGTACCTGGAGGCGAACTGGAGAGGTTACGATGTACCCGGCATCATCGGCTCCCACCCGGATGCGCTTCAGCAGATCCATCGGGACTTTTACAATTCGGGTTCGGAGGTGCTCCAGGCGTTGACGTGGTTTACCTCGGGCGCTCAACTGGAGGAGAAATACGGATGGGGAGACCGCGTGGACGAAATCAACAGGACCGGGATTCGCGCGGCGAAAGAGGCGTCCGGTTGGGAGGCGCCGGTGGGCGGATGTCTCGTCTCCACGATGACCGGCTCCCGGCTGGGAGACCGGGTTTACAATCCGGAGGATCCTTCGTCGCACGCCCGCGCGCAGGCCGAATGGGAAGAGCAGATCGCGATTCTCGTCGACGCCGGCGCGGACTTTCTGATCCCGGAGACGTTCTTCCGTCTGGACGAGATGCGGCTGTGCGTGGAAAGCTGCAAGAAGACCGGCCTGCCGACGATGGCGCTTGTGGGCATCGGAAGCGACAAACAGACACAGGACGGCGCCAATGCGGCGGAATGCGCCCGCGCGCTCGTGGGCGACGGGGCGGATATCGTGGGGACCGTCTGCATCGGGGACCCGGACCAGATGCTGCCGACGGCGCTCGAGATGCGGGAAGCGGTGGACGTGCCGATCGCCTGCCAGCCGAAGGGATTCAGGCAAATGACGGATACCGAAGACGTCGGCTACGCCGTCCACCGTCACCGCAATGGCGTCACGCCCGACGATATGGGGGCGTTTGCGCTGAAGGCGAGGGCGGAAGGGATCGACTTCGTGGGGTGCTGCTGCGGCGCGGGTCCATCCCACATCCGTGCGATGGCCGAGGCGCTCGGAAAACCGGTGCGAGCCGTGTAGTTCCCGGGAGGATCCCATGAGCCGGACGTGTCCTGGTGAGTTTCGAGTCGTCTCCTATGACGTCCCGGACTTCCAAGGGGATTTTACCTGCCACGATTACGGGGACCCGCATTCGGCTAGAATTGCGCGCCTCAGGGAAAAGTACGGGCTTGAAAACGTCGTGGCGGGCTGCGGGACGGAATTCGAGGGGCTTCTGGCCCTGAAGCGATGGGTCGGAAAACAGTGGGACCACGGGCTCTGGTACAGCCGCCCGGAAATCGACGACGGCCTGGGGATTCTGGAGGCCGTGAGCAGGGGGGAACGTTTCTTCTGCGGCTCCTACGCGCGGCTCTTCGTGGATGCGGCAACCGCGCTCGGCTGGCCGGCGCGGATGGTGGCGGTCTCCATCGAAGATTGCGAGGCGCCCCGGGACTACACGACGTGGAACGTGGGACACGCGGTCGCGGAGGTCTGGTCCAACGGACACCGCAAGTGGGTGATGATGGATCCGGATGTCAACGTCCACTACGAGCGGGACGGTACGCCGTTGAACGCGCTGGAGATCCGGGAGGCGTGGCTGGACGGCGTTGCGGATGAGGTTGAAATGGTGCAGGACCAGCCGGAATTCGTCATTCCCGATGCCAGGCACGTCCGTCTCGCGCTCCGGGACCCCACCTGCCGGAAAGACTATGACGAGGAGGTCAACCGCCATTTGTTCGCGAGGTTCCTGCGAAACAGGGTGATGGACTACTACGCCCGGGTCCGGGTTCTGACGGACCGCCTCACCCTGGAATGGGTGGACAGGAGGTGCCTGCCCACGTTCGTGAGCAACTTCAGACCGCTCGGCCCCGTTCGATTGACCTCCAGTCTCCCCGATGTGTACTGGTCGGTGAATCTGGTGCGCATTTCCACGCATCCGTCCTGGGACGAGGAGGGCGCCAGCATCGCGGTGACGCTCTCGCACTGCATGCCGTTCTTCGATCACTACGAAATCCGCTTCGATGATGGAGCATGGCAGCAGTGCGGGGAGCATTTCGACTGGCCGATGCGGGAGGGAGTGCAGTCGCTGGAATGCAGGGGCGTGAATTCGATGAAACGTACAGGTGTTCCGAGCCGGATCGAGGTGGCGTACGCCCGGCCGCCCACGGGCACCGGGTATTATCCTTGATTCGAAAATTTCCTGGGACTTGAATGTCGAATATATACAGAAGAACAAAGGCGAATTGATGTCAAAGTTCCCGGATACTTGAGGTCACTGGACGTGAACGGAAATTTCAGCCATTTGTATGACCTCGATGCCCCGCTTTTGCGCTGATACCTTCTGTGCCTTTTGTGCTTTTTGTGGTAAATTTCGCCGTTGCCTTTTTTCGGATTGAGGTAATTGACAATGTCGATTGTGTGGGTGTGAGACGTTCGTGCGCCCCCCGGGGAGAAATGGGATGATTTCAATCTCGTCTGATTTCGAATGCGGAAACGCGAAACATATCCGGCAGATCGCAATCGACCGGTTCCGGCTCGAAGTTGTCGGGGACAAGCCCACGTACAGTTACTACTTCTGTTTCGACGTCCGGAATGACGGGCCTGCATCGACTGTAACCGTTGAAGTGTGGCCGGACTCGCGATTCGGCCCGGAGGGATTCGTGGTCAGCCTGCCGACCACGGTGTGGGTCGCATCCAGGGGCGACGGTCGATTCAGGCCGCTCGACCGCGAACGGGTCCGGAATACTGAGGAACCGCTGTTGATTCGCCTGAATCTGAAGGCAAACGAGACGATTCGGGTAACGAACGCATGGCCCGCGCGCTACAGCGATACGCAAGACGCGCTCCGAAGGCTGGCGGATGAACGCGGGGACCGCTGCGAGGCGTTCACCATTGGCAAATCGGTGCAGGGGCGGGACATCACCGGAATCCGGACCGGCGCGCCCGGCAAGCCCCGGATTCTGTGCGTGGCCGGACAGCACGCGGTCGAGTTCTCGGGCACGTGGGGGATGCTGGGCATTGCGGATTTCATCACGTCTCTCGTTCCCGACGCCGTCGCCCTTCGGGAGCGGATACAGGTGGAGGTCCTGCCGGCGGTCAATCCCGATGGGAACGTTGCAGGCAGGAACGCGTTCAACGCCGAGGGGTTCGACATGTACCGGTCATTCGGCGAAGACCCGGAGGCGGAGGCGCCCGAAGCCCACGAGAGCCGCTTGCTGTGGGAAAGGCTCGTGAAGGACCGGCCGGCGATGTGGATGAATATCCATGCGTTCGTGGGCTGGCGGGAAAACGGAGAATACCCTTACGACGGATGGTACGAGGTGGTCGATCCCGTCTTCGAGAATTCCGATCGGGCCAGGCAGTACCAGGCCCTATGCGACACGATGCGCCTGGAGACCGACGGCATGTCCACGCACGGCAGGGCGAACGTGCATCGTGAGAATACGATGTGCTATCAGATGGCCCGCAGGCTCGGCATCCCCAGCGTATTCTATGAGATCAACGTCGCCACGGCGGGGCCCCACGGCGCCGCCAAACGCGCAATCCACGTGTTCGAACGGGCGGTACATACGCTGATCAACAGCGAATAAAAGGAAGAAGGAAGAAGGAAGAAGGAAGAAAAGCTATCAGCTATCAGCCGTCAGCCATCAGCTAAAAGCGAAAGGCGAGATCAAAAGCAACCTCTCCCTGCCGCCCAGACCTCTCTCCTAAAGGAAAGAGGGAGAAAGGCCGGACGTCGCTTCGCCGGTTTTCTATAGACTCTCATTGAAGGGAAATCGCCATCCCGGAACGTTTGCAAGTCCGGTCCGTCCACCCGTTACCGTTCCCCCTTCCTTTAGGAAGGGGGCCAGGGGGTAGGTCTGGGAGAGGGGAAAGCAGCGATCAGCCGTCAGCGGTCAGCTAAAAGCGAAAGGCGAGATCAAAAGCAACCTCTCCCTGCCGCCCAGACCTCTCTCCCCGGCCCTCTCTCCTAAAGGAAAGAGGGAGAAAGGCCGGATGTCGCTTCGCCGGTTTTCTATAGACTCTCATTGAAGGGAAATCGCCATCCCGGAA
>JAPPNU010000077.1 GCA_028873695.1 Gemmatimonadota bacterium
TACAAGATAACACATCCAGCCCCACTTGTCAAGTCCAAAAGCGTATCGGCGCGTTGATGTTTATGACGGGTGACATTGGACTGACCTTTGAACTCACCCGGGTCGGCATTCCGGTGGTCGTGTCGCTGTTGGGGTCTCTCTTCGTGGCGCTGATCTTCATCCCCCTTGCGGCGAAGGTACTCGGAAGGCACGCCGCCACGAAAGACCCGGGGTCGGTTCGGTGGACGCGGCGCAAATACCACGGAGGCCTGCGGTGGATTCTGAATCACCGTCGGGATGCTTCCCTGATCTTCATCATCCTGTTTGCTTCGGTCTTCTATCCGGCTTCGAACGTCAAGAAGACCACCGGTCGGGCCCGGGTAAACAACGATTTTTTCATTCGATTCAATGCCCCTCCCTTTTTCAAACGTGCGGAGATGGAACGGGTGGCAGCCCAGATCGAGGAATTCCTGGACAGCAAACGGGAAACCTACCGGATCGAAACGGTGCGGCTGGGTTACTGGCGACAGAGCAGTCTTATCCGGGGTTTTATCCGGGTGTATCTGAAAGAAGAGCCGAACAGGAACTGGTGGTACCAGTTTTACAAGAGCGTTCGAAAGAAGGCCGGATTTCCGGTCAAGGGGCAGATGACCCGGGCGGAGGTGATCGAGGACGCCAAGAAACACATTCCGCAGTTCGTCGGCGTTCGTGTGATGGTTCAGACGCGGTGGCGCAGCGAACCGGGGGTGTCGGTCTATCTCTACGGTGAGGACGTCGATCTGCTGGGGCGGCTGTCGGAGGCCGTGCGGCAGCGTGTGGAGGCGATTCCGGACGTCGTCAGTGTGGACAGCGATTTGGAGTTTGCAGAAAAGGAAGTGCAGGTGCTCATCAACAAGGAACAGGCGCACTCGTACGGGATTTCCGCCCAGGCCGTTGGCCGCAGTATTTCATACCAGTTGCGCGGCGTCAACCTGGCGCCGTACTACGAGAAAGACCGGATGTTCTCCGTCCGCCTGTTTATGGACGAAGACGACCGCCAGACGCTGGCGCAACTCAAGAGTTTTCCGTTTCGCTCGAAAACCGGCTCCCAGATTCCCCTTTCGGCATTCGCCTCGTTCAATATAACGGAAGGCAGCGGCAACATTCGACGCGAGGACGGAAAAATGCGGATGCGAGTGCGGGCGTACACGACTAAAGAGGACCTGAAGGGGTTGTGGGAACAGATCGACCGGGCGATGGTAGGATTCGCCATGCCCCGTGGATACTCCTGGAACAAGGGAGAGACCTATTCCAGGTTTCAGGAAGCCGAAGACACGATGTCGTTCGCGATCACGATGGCGATCACCTGCGTGTTTCTGCTGATGGGCGTGCTCTTCGAGTCTTTCATTCTGCCGTTCGCGGTGCTGCTGTCCATCCCCTTCGCGTTTCTGGGCGTATACTGGGGTCTGTTCCTGACGAACACCGTGATGGGAAAAATGGCGCAGATGGGCATCATTCTGCTCATCGGCGTGGTGGTGAACAACGCGATCGTACTGGTGGACATGATAAACCGGTTGCGATTGGGCGGCATGAGCCGAACCGAGGCGATCGAGGAGGCCGGATTCAACCGGTTCCGGCCCATTCTGATGACCACCTTCACGACCATCTTCGGGTTGTTCCCTATGGCCGCGGGCTCGGCGACCATGCTCGGGACACCCTATGCCCCGCTCGGCATCACAATGATCGGCGGCCTGTTATCGTCAACGATATTGACGCTCTTCGTCGTCCCGCTGTTCTATACGTATCTGGACGACTTGAGGGTTTTCCTGAGAGGGTTCGCGCGTAAAATTCTTCGTCCGCGATCAATCGGGTAGAGGGCAAAAGGAAAAAGGAAGAAGGAAGAAGGAAGAAGTAGCGGTAACTTTGACGTCTGTCACTTCTGCAATCGGACTTTCGCAAAAATCGAATAGAAGCGGATTGCTGAGGAGAGCGGAAAACCGGTGGCGTTCGGTGCTGTCGTCCCCCGTCTCCCGGACCTACCCCCTAGCCCCCTTCCTGACAGGAAGGGGGAACGGTGACGGGTCATTGGAATGGGCATACAAACGTGCCGGATGGCGACATCCAATCAATGAGAGTGTCTATCAATGACCGGCACGCGAAACCTGTTTTCCTCCCTCTCTCCCGGTGGGAGAGAGGGCCGGGGAGAGAGGTCTGCGGGGAGCGGGGGCTTTTGAATTTGCCTTTTGCTTGTAGCTGACGGCCGATAGCTGACAGCTTTTCTTTGTGCCTTCGTGTCTTTGTGTGAGGCCCATTTTCGTGATTTTTTACCCCGCTCTGTCTTCCGGCGGGATGTAGCGGTTGCCCAGTGCCACGTAGTCTTCACGGACGGGGCTGAAGATGTCCAGCACGAGGGCGGGGCCGTCCACCGCAACCGCGCGATGAGGCACGTTGGGCGGGATGAGATAGGCGGCGTCCTTCTCAACCGTCCGGGTGACGTCGCCAATGGTCAACTCGACCTTTCCCTCGAGCATGATGCCGCCCTGTTCGTGCGGATGATGGTGCAGCGGCACAACCGCGCCCTCATCCATTTCCAGCAGGGAGATCATGAGATTCTCGCCGTATGGCGCACGGATGCGCACGCCGGGCGCAAGTTCGTTGACGGGGACGTCGTTCCAGTCGATATGGGGCATTCGGAGTTCCGGGTCCTGGTTGCGGAATTCGGTCGTTTACGGATCATCTCAGCCGTGCCGGACGAAAATCGCTACCGCCCGGCCCCCGGCTTCTTGCCGCGGAGATAATCCCTCAGGATGCCGTGCTTTACGGTTTCGCCGGGAGCGGCTCTGGCCTCGGCCTCGATGGCGCCGAAGAGCTGACGGGTCATCATCTTCGAGACGCTAACGTGCAGCCGCTGGCCAACCGCGGCAACGGGGCCCCCCAGTTGCACGTCGCCGCTGTACGACACCTGAGTACCGTCCCCCTCGGCGGCGAGTCGGATACTCCCTTCTCCCCTGACGAACCCGGTCTTGCCCTTCGCGTCCACGATCATGCGATAGCGTTCCGGCGGGTTCAGGTCTTCCAGGCGGACCGTGCCGCTGTAACTGCCTCTGATGGGCCCCACGCCCGCGTTGATATCCAGTTCGTACGTGTTCTCGCCCACAAGCGCCAGCTTCCGGGCGCCGGGTATGCACCGGGCGAGGGCCTCCGCGTCGGTGAGCATTTCGAATACGCGTTGTCGCGGCGCGTTGATGGTGTGCGTGCCCTGGATCTTCAAGAGCGCCTCCCTGGGGATGGTACGCAATGACGTGCGCCCGGCGGCATAAACCGGGCGCACGCTAACATCGGTTCACGTGATGTGCGGTCGTCGTCAGGCTGCCCGCCCGGCAGCCCTCGTGAGCGCCTGGCGCGTAAAGACCCGGGCCAGGTGGCCGCGGTAGTCGCCGGAGGCGTGGTGGTCTTCCTGGAAGTCTTCCACGCCGTCGGCCGCCTTCTCGGCCGCCGCGGCAATCGTCTCGGCGTTCAGCGGCCCTCCCTGCAGCACGGCCTCAGCGGCCGAGGCCCTGTAGGCCACGGGCGATACGCCCGTAACGCCGATGCCCACAGACGCGCAGTTGCCGCTGTCCAGCGTGACCTGCGCCGCAACGCCGCAGATGGCAAAGCCCGAGGCGGACTGGTGCATCTTGACGTACGCACCGCCGGAGTTGTCCGGGGGCGTGGCGATCCGTATCTGTGTGAGGATTTCGTCTTCGCCGATGGCGACGGTGAGCAGGTCCTCGAAGAAATCGCCGACGGCAACGCTTCGCTCGCCACCGGGGCCGGAGATATCGAGTTCTGCGTTCAGCGCCAGCATCGTCGCGGGCCAGTCCGCGGCCGGGTCCGCGTGGACAAGGCTGCCGCCCACCGTGCCGCGATTGCGCACCTGGGCGTCTCCAATGGCCGATGCCGTTTCCGGAAGCAGGCCGCACCTGGACTTCAGCAGACGGTGGCTCTCCACCGCGTAGTGCGTCGCCAGGGCGCCGATCGAGATGGTTTCGTTTCCGGCGACGACCCTCCGCAGACCCGCGATGCCCCCCAGATCGATGAGGGTTGCCGGCGAGGCGAATCGCAGTTTCATCAGCGGGATGAGGCTATGGCCGCCAGCCAGGATCTTCGCGTCGCCGCCGTGTTCCTGAAGCAGGCTGAGCGCCTTTCTCAGGGTCTTCGGCGCGTGATAGTCGAATGGGCTGGGAATCATTGTCGTCTCTCCACGTATCGAATATGGGAATTTCCCCGCGAGCGCGTTCAACCGTTCGTCACCAGGTTACCGCGCCCCGTGACGGTCCGGGCAGGCAGCCTAACAGTCCGTTGATAACGTCGCTCTGCAGGCGAGGCCGAGCCATTGTGGCCGAAGACAAGGCGCGCAACCGAGTCCCATCCCTCGATTCGGCGAGGGCGCGCAACGCAGTATTTCGACCGCAAGGGCCGGCCGCAGCCCGGATGGGCTTTTTCAACGGGCTGCTAACCCCTGCATGAGCTTCCAGAGTTTTTCGGGACGCAGCGGCATGTCGACGTGCCGCACGCCGAACGGCTTGAGCGCGTCCACCACCGCGTTGACGATGGACGGCGTGGAGCCGATGGTACCCGCCTCGCCCACACCCTTGACCCCCATCGGGTTCACCGGCGAAGGCGTGACCGTGTTGTCGAGTTCGAAGCGCGGGAAGTTATGCGCCTTGGGCAGGGCATAGTCCATGAACGAGCCGGTGATCATCTGTCCGCTCTCGTCGTAGATGGCTTCTTCGTAAAGCGCCTGACCCAGGCCCTGGGCGATACCTCCGTGGATCTGGCCCTCGACGATCATCGGATTGATGATTTCGCCGCAGTCGTCCACGGCGATGTACCGGAGGATGTCCACTTCGCCGGTGTCCGCGTCCACCTCCACGATGGCGATATGGGTGCCGAACGGGTAGGTGAAGTTGGACGGTTCGAAGAAATGCGTGGCAGCCATGCCCGGCTCGGTATCCGGCGGCAGATTCACGCCCCCGTGGGCGGCCATGGAGATGTCCGTCAGGGTCACGCCCTGGTCGGGCGAGCCTTTCACGCCGTATTTGCCGTCTTCGACCACGATGTCGTCCGGATTGCTCTCCAGGAGGTGCGCGGCGATGTTGATGGCTTTTTCCTTGACCTTTTCCATGGCCATCACCATGGCCGTACCGCCCACCGCGGTCGCGCGGGAGCCGAACGTACCGATGCCGTACTGAACGGCTTCCGTATCGCCGTGGATGATCCGCACGTCGTCGATGTCCACCCCGAGACCGTCCGCGATGAGTTGCGCAAACGTTGTCTCCTGGCCCTGGCCGTGAGGCGAGACGCCGGTGAGAACGGTGACTTTCCCGGTGGGGTCCACGCGTACGGTGCCGCTCTCCCAGCCGCCCGCCGGCATGGCGGCCGAGGGACCCATCCCGCATATCTCCACGTACGTGGAGAAGCCGATGCCGAGGTACCGGCCCTGCCCGCGGCCTTCCGCCTGTTCCTTGCGGAAGCCTTCGTAGTCGATCTTCCGCAGCGCCTTGTTCAGCGCGATCTCGTAGTCGCCGCTGTCGTAGGCAACGGCCGTACCGGTCTCGAAGGGAAATTCATCCTTGCCGATAAAGTTTCTGCGCCGGACCTCGAGGGGGTCCATTTCCAGATCGAAAGCCACGCAGTCCAGCATGCGTTCGATAAGGTAGGTGGCTTCCGGCCTTCCGGCGCCGCGGTAGGCATCGGTGGCCATCTTGTTGGTGAAGGCGGCGGTGAGCTCCATCGATACGTTCTGGAATTTATAACAGCCGCACAGCATCAGCCCCGTGAGCGTGGGGATGGCCGGGGTAAGCAACTGGTAGTAGGCCCCCACGTCGGCCTCAACGGTGTATTTGAGGCCCAGGATGGTTCCGTCGTTCTTGACGGGGATCTCCACGTCGCCGACCTGGTCGCGCCCGTGGATCGTGTGCAGGAAATTCTCACGCCGGCTTTCGATCCACTTGACCGGCTTCTTGAGCTGGATCGCGAGATGCCCGACCAGGGCCTCCTCCGCATACACGTTCAGCTTGCAGCCGAAACCGCCGCCCACCTCGGGCGCGATAACCTGCACGAGCTGTTCGGGCCGGCTGAGAATGACCGAAAGCTGCGTTCTGAGCAGATGCGGGATCTGGGTGGAGGACCAGACCGTGAGCTTGCCGTCTCCCGGTTGAAACTGCGCGACAACGCCACGGGTCTCCAGCGGGTTCGGCACCAGGCGCTGGTGGTCGAAGCGCTGTTTGACCACGCGGTCGGCCTGGGCGAAGGCGTCGTCGACGTCGCCGCCGGCAATGGCCCACGTAAAGGCCTGGTTGTTGCCGAATTCTTCGTGCAGAACGGGCGCGCCGTCCTTCAGCGCGGCCGCCGCCGAGTTGACGGCGTCGAGCGGATCGTAGTCCACCTCGATGAGTTCGGCCGCATCGCGCGCGGTGTACGGACTGTCGGCCACCACGGCCGCCACCGGCTCCCCGACGAACCGCACTTTGCCGTGGGCCAGGACCGGATGCTCGGGAACCTGGATGCCGGGAAAGCCTTCGGGATCGGTGGTGGCGCACGGTATGGTGCCGATATTGCCCTTGAGATCGTCGCCCGTCACCACGGCCACCACGCCCGGGTGGTCTGCCGCGGCGGAGGTGTCGATGCCCAGGATGTGCGCGTGTCCGTATGGGCTGCGGAGGACGGCCACGTGCAGCGTACCAGGCAGTTGGATATCGTCTACGTACTGCGCAAGGCCCTGGATCAGCCTGGGATCTTCCCTGCGCTTGATTCTGGCGCCTACTGATTTACCGACAGGCATGGGAGACCTCCTTTCAGGACCTCATTTTTCTGGCTGCGTACTGGACGGCGTCGACAATGTGCTGGTACCCGGTGCATCGGCAGAGGTTGCCCTCGATGCCGCGCCGGATCTGCGCCTCGGTGGGCCGTGAGTTGCGTTCCAGCAACTGGTGGGCGGCGATAATCATCCCGGGCGTGCAGAAGCCGCACTGCAGGCCGTGGCACTCCCAGAAGCCTTCCTGAACGGGATGCAGTTCGCCGTTCTCGGCCAGACCTTCGATGGTGGTGATTTCGGCGCCGTTCGCCTGCACTGCGAGCAGGGTACAGGATTTCACCGCCTGTCCGTCGAGCATGACGGTGCAGGCGCCGCAGAGGCTGGTTTCGCAGCCCACGTGGGTGCCTGTCAGGCCGACGACGTCGCGCAGGTAATGCACAAGCAGCAGCCTGGGCTCCACGTCGTGGCTGTGGCGCTCGCCGTTGATGGTGACTTCCAGGTTCACGGACCACCTCCTTTTTGTGTGTTTCCCGATTTCGCGGTCCCGTTGACGATCTTCCGCACAAAGCGGAGTTGGCAGGATTTGGGGTGATGAAGGTACGCACAATCGATACGCCTGCGCAAGTGGATTTTACCGAGGCGCGGAAACAGCGCATCGAAGCGGTATTTCCGGGCGGTGGACAGGGTCGATGCGCTTGCTTTTTTTGTTCGCGTCTTTAATATTGTAACCGCGTCACGAGCGTGGAATCCGGTTTCGCGTTCCGAACCGCCCGAGGTCATTCGCGTCGACCTGTCGGCGTTTTCACCGAAACAAACTCTTTAGCGAGGGACGAAGCGTGGAACCGAAACTCTATTACGTGGCAGACCCGATGTGTTCGTGGTGCTGGGGCTTCAGGCCGGTGCTGCAGGCGATCGTATCAGCGCTTCCCGAGTCTGTTCCGGTGGTATACGTGATGGGCGGGTTGGCAAAGGACTCGGACGATCCAATGCCCGAAGAGACCCGCGCCTACGTGCAGCGGAACTGGCGGGAGGTCACGGAAACGACGGGGGCCGAATTCAACTGGGACTTCTGGCGCAAATGCAAACCGCGCCGGTCCACCTACCCTGCCTGCCGCGCGGTGCTGGCGGCGAGGGCGCAGCGTGAAGACGCAGCGCCCGAAATGTTCGACGCGATCCAGCGCGCATATTACCGGGAGGCGCGGAATCCATCGGATATCGAAACGCTGGCCGCTACGGCCGGCTCCCTTTCACCGCCTCTGGACGTGGAGACGTTCGAACGGGATATCAGATCCCCTGAGATCGAGGCGGAATTGCAGGCGGAATTCAACCTGCGCCGGTCGATGGGCGTGAGGGAGTTTCCGAGCGTGATCGTAATGCACGGCGACACGCAGACGGACGTCGTGCGCGGCTGGGCGAACACCGAGACGGCGATGTCACG
Organism: Gemmatimonadota bacterium; assembly: GCA_028873695.1. Classification (GTDB taxonomy): domain Bacteria; phylum Latescibacterota; class UBA2968; order UBA2968; genus JAAXHE01. The sequence goes on from JAPPNU010000077.1 coordinate 8,196, forward strand.
GCTGAAAAAAACAATAAACAGGTAGACGGGTATAGATCGACGGGAGAGGGAAGCACGAAAACCGGACTCACACAAAGACACGAAGACACGAAGACACAAAGAAAAGCCGTCAGCTAAAAGCGAAAGGCAAGATCAAAGGCCACTTCTCCTCCCATCACGTAGACCTCTCCAATAAGGACAAGGGGTCCAGAAGCAAAACCGGGGAAAGGCGTGAAGTGAATAAGAGGATGCTACGCACTATATGTTCTTGGCTTATACCTCAGGCCAAAGCGAAAATGGCAAAAGGCGTGACATCTCTCTTCCTTCTCACTTCTTCCTTCTTCCTTTTTTCGTCTCACGTCTACCCACGAGGGATTCAGTTCTGAATAGACCCTTGCACAAAGTGCATAAGTCAATCATTTCAAGGAGGATATCCAGATGGCCGAAAGTGAACCCATTTCCCAGGAGCAGATGAACGAGTTTCTGTTTACGCAGATCGTACTGATGTTTCAGGGGGCGGCGTGGCAGCATCTGGGCAAGGTGATGAACCCCGCGACCAACAAGGTGGAACGGGACCTCGCCCAGGCGAAGAACACCATCGACATCCTGGGCATGCTGCAGGCGAAGACGGAGGGCAATCTCAGCGACAACGAAAAAAAGTTCCTGGAGCACGCGCTGTACGAGTTGAGAATGAACTACATCGACGAAGCGAACAAGGGGCCGGACGAGACGGAAGCGCCTGCCGATGAGGCCGAGGCGCCAACGGCCGAAGCCGAAGCATCCGCGGAGGAGAGCGACGAAGATGCCGCCGGGAGCACGGAAGCAAAGGCGCCGGAGCAGGATGCGTCCGCGGAGCAGAGCGCCGGCGGCGCCGCTGGCGCCGCTGAAGCCGAGGCGCCGAAAGACGAGGCGGCATCGGCGTCAAAGGAGGAGTAGGTTTGAAGCGTTCCCTCCTGCCCGGTGCGGCGCTGTTCCTCTTCTGTTTCGCCGGATGCGCGTACTATTCGACCTCCGCGACCGGGGGATCCGGTTTCCGTTCAGTTGCCATTCCGCTGATGGAAAACGAGAGCCTGGAGCCGGAGATCCAGCTGGCGCTCACCGATAGCCTGATCCAGGCCTTTCTTCAGGACGCGGCGCTTCGCGTCACCGACGAGGACCGAGCGGACATCGTGCTTCGCGGTACCATCGTGGAGGTGCGGGACGACCCGTTCACCTACCGCGGGCAGGAGGACCAGTTCCAGATCTCGGTCTTCCTGGACGTCGGCTGCTACGACGTGAAGAACAAGAAGCTGCTGTGGGAAGAGAAGCGCCTGAAGGGATACGGCATCTACAGCGCCGCAGGCCAGCGCGAAGAAGCCCGCCAGGAGGGCCTCGGCGCCGCGTTCGAGATCCTGACGCGGGATATCGTGGACAGGACTCAGGTGGGCGGGTGGTAGCGGGAGACCGTCGAGGAAAAAAGCAGGGGAACATGGATGCACAGGATAGGCAGGATAAAGGCGGAAGAGCAACAAATGCCGCAAGAGACACCGTACAAGCAAACCCAAAAAGCGGGAGCTTACGATGACAAGACAGTTGACTGCGATTATCGAACGCGAGGACGACGGCTACGTCGCCCTCTGCCCTGAGCTGGACGTCGCCAGCCAGGGAACAACCGTATCTGAAGCAAGGGAAAACCTCAAGGAGGCATTGGAATTGTTCCTGGAGACGGCGTCAGATTCGGAGATCAAGGAGCGCTTGCACGAAGAAGTGTACGTAACCCAGGTAGAGGTTGCCGTTGGTTAGACTTAGGGTATTGTCGGGTCGTGAAACCTGTGCAATACTGGCGGGTCACGGATTTGCCGAGGTACGGCGTAGAAGAAGCCATGTCGTTATGCAGAAGGTCACGGCTGAGACTACGATTACCGTCCCGGTTCCAGACCACAAGGAACTGCGGAGAGGAACACTCTCGGCAATCATTAGACAGTCAGGGCTACCACGTACACTGTTTGAGTAAGGCATATACAGGAGCGTGTAAGACGGGACAATGTACTATGCTGTCCATCTGTGTTTACCGGTTCTGGTTTACCCCGCTATTGTGCTTTTTGTGGCCATTGTTGTTTCTTGTTCGTCTTCATCCTGCGCATCCTGCCCTGCCATGTCTAGCGGTCCTGGCTTGACCCGTCGTTGCGGTTTTCGTGTATTTCGCATCTTTCGTAGATTCGTCGTCTCTTCGGGTCTTATCCTGCTCATCCTGTCCATCCATGTTTGATGGTGTTGATCTTGGGTATGGGAAGGGGGTCTTACGATGCCGTATATCAATGTTATTTCTCCTGATAGGGCCACCGGCCTGTTGAAGAAGCTGTATGACGCGGCGCTGAAGCGGGCGGGGCGGATCTGGGGCATCGTTGCCGTCATGAGTCCGAATCCGCCGGCGATGAAGGCTTCGCTGGATTTCTACGGCACGCTGATGCACGGCCCCTCCCCCCTCAGCCGCGCGCGGCGGGAGATGCTCGCCGTGGTGGTCTCGGCCGCGAACCATTGCGTGTACTGAATACGTTCCCACGCCCACGACCTCCGTGCCGAGGTCGCCGGAGAGTTCGACGTCGAGGACGACGAGGAGGCCGACCGGTTCGTGCATCAGTTGGCCGCGGACTGGCGCAGGGCCGACCTGCCGGCCGCCGACCGTGCGCTGTGCGCCTTCGCGGAGAAGCTCAGCCTGGATCCGCGTAATTCAACTGCCGCGGACATCGACAGGCTTCGCGAGCAAGGCTTTGACGACCGCGCCATCCACGACGCGGTCCAGATCATCGGCTTTTTCAACTATATCAACCGCGTGGCCGATGCGCTTGGCGTCGAACCGGAGTCCTTTACGAAGGCATGGGAAAAACACGAAAACGGCGACGATCAGACGGGCAAGGTATGAAACATGGATGCACAGGATAGGCAGGATAAAGGCGGAATACCAATAACCCGGAAAGCCGGAACAACCACGTGCGGACCTGACTCAAATGAGAGGAAGGCAGAATGGCGGGGTGGTCGGGAAGGGTGTGATATCAGGATGGACGACGATAGTTCGTCTTGACAATCAGACATCATTCGTGTGCTACGAGACGCTCGACGCGTATTTCGTCGGCCTTCTGCATGGCCTGTGCGAGATCGTACGCGGCTTGCATCCGGTACCACGTTTGTGCGCCGCCGCCGAACGCCTTGTCCAGGCGAATCGCCATCTCGGGTGAGATGCCGGCCTGACCGCTGACGATATCGGACAGGTGTTTTTGGGCGACACCGAGTTTTGGTGCGGCTTCAGCGACACTCAAGCCAAGCGGTTCCAGGCAATCGTAACGCACCGAATGTCCAGGATGCGGCGGATTCTTCATCGGCATATTGACTCCTTAGTGATAGTCATCCAAATCAACGTGACAGACATCCTCACCGTCAAACCCGAAAATGACGCGCCAACTGTCCGACACACTGACTGCCCAGTAACCAGCACGATCACCTCTCAGCGGATGAAGCCGCAAGCCAGGCAGGTTCATGTCTCCCGGCACCGTCGCCTCGTCGAGACGGGCAAGGATTCGTTCGAGTTTGGCAGCAAATACAGGTTGAACATATCGCCGGTTTCCTTCTTCATAGAGCTCCTTCAGACCCTTGTGGCGGAAACTGACGATCATAGCTCAAATATAAGGATTCTCGGTGCGGAATCAAGATCCCACGTGCTTCACTGCCTCGCCAGATGTAAGATTGAGGGTCTATTCCTGCCACTGTTCTCTGTAGACCCGAAAATAGCACGAAACATGGATCCACAGGACAGAAAGGATAAAACCGGGAACCCACCGCACGTATAATCATATATAATACAGAAATCGCTCGAATCGTAGGTAGGCCGGGATGCTTCTCCTTCATGCAGTTGAATCCATGTTAATTCATCGAGTCGGGATTGCGTGAGTTGGTGATGAGCAGGCAGTTGACGGCAGTTATCGAGCGCGTGGGCGATGGGTACGTCGCGCTCTGCCCCGAGCTGGATATCGCGAGCCAGGGAAAGACCGTAGCCGAATCAAGGGTAAACCTGAAGAAGGAACTGGCGTCGTTTCTGGATACGGCATCGGTTGACGAAATCAGGATTCGGTTGCGCGAAAAGAATGGTAACATGGATGCACAGGATAGGCAGGATAAAGGCTGAGAACTATCCGTCGAACAGATCTCAAGCGCCTCAAGTCCATTCTTCCCTGCATTTGCGTGAATCCCGGGAAATCGTAGTTCAATTACATTAGAATCCTGTTCATCCTGTCAGCCAAATTGGGTTGAGTTGTTGACAGGATTTTTGTTTTTGCGTATAATGACTATAGTTATGACCATAGTCATTTAGATCAACCGAGGAGAAACCGTGCAATCCATCTCGAAGAGCAAGTTGAAAGCCAATATGCTTCGTATCTTTCGGGAACTCGAAGACTCCGGCGGAGAACTGATCGTTACGGATCGCGGTCGGCCGGTCCTGCGCATCCAACCTGTATCCGGGAAGAAAAGCGTGGAAGACGTCTTCGGCGCCATACGGGCCGGTGTGATCTATTACGATGACATCGATCTGCCAACCATCGACGAATGGACGGAGGCGTAATGGTCCTGCTGGATACTTCGGCCCTCGTGTTCTGGGCGCTGGACCGCAATCGGCTGTCCGCGGCGGCGGCGCAGGCCATCTCCAACGCCGACAGGATTGCCCTGAGCGCCGTCTCCATATGGGAAATCGGCATTAAAGTAAATAAAAAACAATTGTTTATCCCATTGACCGTTCGTGAATTCGCTCGCAGGCTGGAGCAAGTCGACCGCATCGAAATCCTCCCAGTATGCGTCCCAACGTGGATCAGGTCCCTCGAACTCGACTGGGACCATCGCGATCCTGCCGATCGCACCATCATCGCAACCGCCAGCCTGAACGCCTGCCCCATCGTCACATCCGATTCAAGAATCCAGGCCTTCTATCCGCAGACGATCTGGTAGTCCAGGATTGATGACACCCCCTGCCCCCCTACCAAGGGCAAAATCCAAACATACATGGATGAACAGGATGGGCAGGATAAAGGCGGAAAACCATAGGTGCGCGACGAGCAGACTGGGCAATGAATCCTACGAAACAGTGTTAGGCTCCCCCCACCGCGTCAAGGGGGAGTGACGCTGATGTGCTGCTTAGCGGGCCTGGGCGGGTGACACACGGTGCCGTCATCGCCCACGATGACTCACGTCGCGTACCGGATTTCAATCGGTCTCCCTGTGTCCGAATCTGCCTAAATCCTGTTTAATCCTGATCCAATCCTGCTAATCCTGGTCGGTTTTGGGTTTGTCCATCCCTATCCATCACGGTATATTGGGAAGGATGACGACTCGGGATTTCACCGCAACCACGTTCGTCGTTCAGGACGGCCGGACGCTGTTGCTGTTTCACAAGCGGCTCAGGCTGTGGCTTCCGCCGGGCGGACATATCGACGAGGACGAACTGCCGTGCGACGCGGCCGTCCGCGAGGTCCGGGAGGAGTGCGGTCTGGAGGTGGACCTGCTGTCGCCCCGCTACCGCATGGGCACGGTGGACGTGCTGAGCCGCCCCGAGTGCATTCTCCTGGAACAGATTTCAGACGATCACCAGCATATAGACCTGATCTATTTCGCGCGGGTGACGGGCGGCAGTCTCAAGGTGGCGGTCTCCGAGGCGGAGGGATACCGGTGGTGCGGTCCCACTGACCTGGAGGACGATACGATCGCGGAAGACATCCAGCGCCTGGGGAAAATGGCGATCGAAGCCGTGGCAAGCCGCGATGCGAGCGCGGGAACCAGCGCATAGGCCCCGAGCCGTTCCCTGAGCTTGTCGAAGGGTCGAAGGGTCGGCGAAGGGCTGTCAATTGACTTGGAAGCGAAAGTGGAACGCGGGCATTTCGACATTTCGACACGCTCAATGCAAGCATGCTCAATGACCACGTTTCGACCTGCGTAGTGAGACGGGACACCTGATCCTGGCGATGTGTGATCGTTGGACGTCTGGCTATCAGGACCACCCGATTGCACACGTTAATTCGACTTAGCCGAAGTGATTGAAAGGACCGACATGCCGGCGGCCAACGCGGTGGCGGACGATATCCTGGAACTGATCGGCGACACGCCCATGGTCCGGTTGAACCGGATGGCGGAACCGGGCATGGCCGAGGTGGTCGTGAAGATCGAGGCCTCCAACCCCGTGGCCTCGGTGAAGGACCGGATCGCATTCGCCATGATCGACGCGGCTGAGCGTGACGGCAGCCTGAAACCGGGCATGACCGTCGTGGAACCCACCAGCGGGAATACGGGCATCGGCCTGGCGCTGGTGGCCTCGGCGAAGGGGTATCGCCTGGTACTGACCATGCCGGACTCCATGAGCCGTGAGAGGCGGGACCTCCTGCAGAGCTTCGGGGCCGAGGTGGTGCTGACGCCGGGCGCGGAGGACATGCAGGGCGCCGTGGACGAGGCGATGCGCATCGCGCGGGAAGCCCCCGGCGACACGTTCATGCCGCAGCAGTTCGCCAATCCTGCCAATCCCGAGGTGCACCGGCGCACAACCGCGCGTGAGATCCTGGACGCGGTGGAGGGGCGGCTGGACGCGTTCGTGGCCGGCGTGGGCACCGGCGGCACCATCACCGGCGTGGGCGAGGTCCTGAAGGCGGAGTTTCCGGGTCTGCTCGTGGTGGCGGTTGAACCCCAACGCTCCAACGTGCTGTCCGGCGGCGCGCCGGGGCTTCACGACATCCAGGGCATCGGCGCGGGATTCGTCCCCGAGGTGTTGAACCGCGAAATCTATGATCGTGTGATCTGCGCCACCGAAGCCGACGCTTTCGAGACCGCCGGGCGCCTTGCCGCCGAGGAGGGCATCCTGAGCGGTATCTCTGCCGGTGCGAACGTCTGGGCCGCGCTGCGGGTGGCGGAGGAGTTGGGTGAAGGCCGGCGCGTGGCCACGGTGATCTGTGATTCAGCGGAACGGTATTTCAGCGTACCGGGGTTTATGGATCACGAGAAAGCGTAAACGACGGCGCCGGAGACGGGCTGAGTTCTTGTTTATCCGGGTGCCGGGTGAATTCGTTTCTGCGAACTATTTTGATTTGTGACAAGACTTGCCGGGTGCCCCTGACCCCGGTGAAGGGAGGCAAGAATGCCCAGAGAACCCGATCCCTCCTGGCGCGATGGCATGCGCAGCCTGCATCCCGATGAGTTCGGGAGTCTGTGCGACCTGATCCACACGGTATTCCGACCCGGTCTGGCGGATGAATACCCTCACTTCTACACCCCGGCGCACGCCGGCGAAATGCGGGTGGTGGTGGTGGACGGACGGGTCGTGTCTCACATCGGCGCGCTCCGGCGGAACGCGTCCATCTTCGGTTGCACGGTGCGCGCGTCGTCCCTGGGCGGGGTGGCCACGTACGAGGAATACCGCGGTAACGGGTACGCGACGGCCCTGTTCGAGGACACGATGCGCGTCTGCGGGGAGGACGGGGTGGACTTCATGCTTGTTTCCGGCTATCGCAAGATGTACCACCGGTACGGCTGCCGGTACGTCGGCCGCGACTGGAATTTTACCATATCGTCGGAACGGGCCGATGATTTCGACGACGCCGGCGTGGAACTGGTGGCGGCCTCCCTCGACGATGTACCCGCGATGGCCTCGGTATATAGAGACGAGCCCGTGCGGTGGATGCGACCCCCTTCCGACTATGCCCACGCGTTCAACGGGTTTGTAATGAACCGGCCCGCGCTGGTGTTCAAAGTGTGTGAAGCCGGGATGATGCGGGGTTATATGATCGTGCAGGAACCCCGCGAGGGGGACGACAGGTTACCGGTTCAGGAGGCGGCGGGAGACCGGCGGTGTCTGACCGGAGCGCTTGGAAAACTCGTCCGGGAACTGGACCTCCAGGCGCTCGGCGTCCACGTCATGGGCTGCGACAGGCGGTTCCGGGACTGCCTTCAGGCCAGAGGACTCACCGGCGCGCCCGCCAATTCGTCAGGGACGGTCACACTGATCAACTTTGAGCAGTTCATGGAGCGGATGCGGCCCTATTTCGCCGAAGTGATCGGAGAAACGGAGGCGAAGAGCCTGGTCTTCAGGCAGCAGGGGGATGAGATGATCTTCTCCTATGGAGGCGACCGGGTGGTGGCGCCGGACCAGGGGGCGGCGGTTCAGTTGATCTTCGGCACGCTGGAGGGCGACGAGGAGGCCCTGCTGAAATCCGGTTGCAGGGCAAGCGAGGTCCTGGCGGAGGTGTTCCCGATTCCCGCGCTGTGGTACGGGGTAAACTATCTGTAGAATGACAGCCGGCGGGAGGACTCCGGCGCCGTTCGCCAACGTTATGGGCCCCGGTCTGACAGGACCGGGGCCCATTTCGTGGGGTGCTGCGAATTATCGGAGATACCGAAACGCCGTCGGGGCTCGTGAAGACCGGAGTGACAGGACTCACGCGATCGATACGGTCGGGCGGGCGGGGCGGTACGGCGGTTCGAGGACGGCGCGCTGTTGGGGCGTGAATTCGTCCAGCACTTCGGCCACACCCTCCGGTACGTGTACACGCGAATAGGTCAGCGGCCCCGGCGAATACTTGTAAAGAATGGAACGCCGCTCGTGTTCGGCCGTCCAGGGCATGGTGCCGTGCGTGAGGGCTTCGGTGAAGATAACGGCCGAGCCGGCCTTCGCCTCCACCTGCCGTACCACGCCGATGTCCCGGTCCAGCAGGGCCACGCCCCGCGGCGTGGGATAGTTCGACTTGTGGCTTCCGGGTATGCACGAAAAGCCGCCGTCTCCCGGTCCGCAGTCCGTGAACATCCAGGCGACAACCGTAAGACCGCAGCGCATTCTTCCATTGTGAAACTGGTAGAAATGGGTCAGGTCGTCCGTGGTGCCGCCGCCGTGCAGCACGTGACCTTCCGTGCCCTTCCGCATGATGATGCCGTAGACGTGATCCAGGCGGAAGCCCTCACGCAGCAGTTCGTTGAGATACGGTACGATATTCGGATGCGTCAGGAGGTCACGAAAGGGCTGGCACCACGGCTTCGGCCAGGTCAGCATGCCGCCCAGATCGCCGCGGCCCTGCTGGCCCTTGAGCGTGCTGGATTTCCCCGACAGGGACTGTTCTTCCGGCCGTTCGCGGATTCGGTTCGCATTCCGGTCTGTGGCTTCGTTGCACGCGTCAACTTCCTCGGAGGAGAGGGCGTTCTCAACCACGAGATAACCGTTGAGGTCGAAGAAATATCTCTCTTCGTCGTCCATTGCGGTCTCCTTTTCCAAATCAAAGGCAGAAAATCGGGTAGACGCAAAACGTAAGACGGGAGAAGAAATCTTCGCCCGGTACAACATTCCTTCTTGCCTTCGGCACGAAACGAATCCTCGCAAGGCAGGCAATCTCTCCCGTCTACCGTCTTCCTTCTCACCGCCATATTAAGAGCGATGCCGGGAGCCATTCATTCTACGCTCGAGTTTCCCTTTACGAAGGGACCATACCGAGGATTTCGTTCAGTTCTTCTGTCATTTCCGCGGGTATTTCGACGTTTGCACCTTCTTCGAACTGTTGTCTCCAGTTCGCCAGGTGGGACTCGCCAATGTGGACGGAGATCGGTTCACCTCCCGGCCAGCGCGTGAACGGGGGGCGATTCACCCTTCCCGCATTCAGCGCCCGCTGGATGGAATTCAGGATGCGCTCGTTGGAGAGATCGCACTGAAAACCTCGGTAGGCGACCTGTGCTGGCGTGATGTCCATGAATCCGGTTTCCGTCAGTTCGTCGGATTGTACGATTCGGAGTCAGTCGAAACTTCATGTGGCAGAAGATAGCTCCGCGCATTTTCGCAATCAAGGAAATTGTGCGCCGTAACGGATTGGCGCACGCTTCTGAATCGTTGTCAGGGCCCGTACGGGCTGCGCCGGTTCCGGTTGACACCCCGGAACACGGAGGCGTATACTGCACACCGATCGAACGGTGGTTCAAATCGTGGCAACAACACGAATCCCGCGATGCCGTCTGGCGGAAGTCCGCGGGGTGGAAAACCCATCAACCATGGCGAAAGGGTTGCCCTATGACGCTACTCGGCAGCGGCGAGTACCGGTATGAAGAACGAACCGATTGGGCGCGTCTGCCCGACGGTTGGCGGTTCAAGGAGGTGGTGGACGTGGCTGTGGGCCCGGACGACCGGGTTTACGTGTTCAACCGGGGTGAGCATCCGGTCATCGTGTTCGACCGGGACGGACAATTCCTGGAATCCTGGGGAGAGGGCCTGTTCGTGCGACCCCACGGCCTGACGCTGGGGCCCGACGGCATGCTGTACTGCGTTGACGACCAGGGGCACTGCGTCCGCAAATGCACACTGGATGGCGAGGTACTGATGGTCATCGGCGCCCCCGGCGAGGGCGCCCCGGCGCAGAGCGGTCGCCCGTTCAACCAGCCCACCAAGGTCGCCTTCGATCCGGCCAACGGAGATCTCTATATCTCGGACGGTTACGGCAACGCACGGGTGCACAGGTACTCCTCTGCAGGCGAACACCTTTCCTCCTGGGGAGACTACGGGACGGATCCGGGCCAGTTCAACCTGGTGCACAGCGTCTGTACGGACAGCCGCGGCTCCGTCTACGTCGCCGACCGCGAGAACCACCGCGTGCAGGTATTCGACCCCGATGGCAATTATCTCACGCAGTGGAACAATCTCCACCGTCCCTGCGGTCTGCATATCGACGGCGACCTCGTCTACATCGGACAACTGCCCACGCAGCTCGAGGTCAACGCAACCTATCCCAACGTGGGCTCGTGCGTGAGCATTCACGACCTTACCGGCAAACGCCTCGCCCGCCTGGGCGACCCGCGGGCCGGCGAGGGTCCCGGCCAGTTCACGGCGCCGCACGGTGTGGGCGTGGACTCGCGCGGGGACATCTACGTCGGTGAGGTGTCCTGGAGCGCGTTCGGCTCGCAGATGGATCCACCCAGAGTGATGCGCAGTTTCCGCAAACTGGTCCGCGTCTGATGGCGGGACAGGGCGTCGCGGTCGCCATCCAGGCATGGTACATCACTTCGAACCGATTATTCTGAACCACCGGCGATCGACCAGTCAAAAGGAAAAAGGATCAACTCGAGAACGCTGGCGCGGCGCAGCTTTACCTCGGCAACGAGTCGGTTGCCGGGAACAAGAGGCGGCGCCGAATCGATCTTCACAAGGACGCGTACGGAGGGATAGCCCTTTCGCTGCACGTAGCGCCGCACGGAATGAACCTGCCCCGAGAATTCAAATGAACTCTCCCACTGCGGCCAGAGGTCGACCTGCTGTCCCCGCCTGATCCACGGAGCGAACTCCGCCGGAACGTGGCACTCGGCCAACACAGGATCCTCCGTTCCGATCAACATCAGCGTATCCCCCACGGCGGGAACCGCGCCTGCTTTGCGCAGGACCATCAGGATCCGTCCCGGTCCAGGCGCCCGAAGCGTATAGTGTCCCATTTCCCGGCGTACCATGGTGTACGCGGCTTCAGCTTCGGCAACCTCCGCATCCCGTGCCTTGAACGTAAAGAACGCCCTCCTGCGCAGGGGAGTTATCGGCCCTGACTTCAACAGTTCCAACGCTGACAACGATTTCTCGATTTGCATCAGGGCGAGGATCGAATCCGACTTTGCTTTCTCCAGATCGTCAGCGCTGACAAGCCCGCCGTGATCGAACAATCGCTGCGCCATCTTCAACTGCCAGTTCGCCAAACGAGCTTTCTCCTTCATTGCGTCCAATTCACTGCTGAGTCCTTTCAGTTCCTGTTCGGGAGGCGACGCCTCCACGGCCTGGAGTGCGGCTCTCGCGGCCTCCCGCTCGGCCACGGAACGCTCGTAGGCTCGTTCTGCAACGGCGAGCCGTGATTCGGCAATGTCACTCTTGAACGCAATCAGGGAATCTCCTGCCGCCACCAGCTGACCCTCCTCGACGTAGACCTTTGCTATCTGCGCTTCGACGAGCCCGCTGATCCAGATTTCCTTTTCGGGTACGATTCTTCCTATGCCCTTAGCCACCTGGTCGATTTCCACGTACCATAGAACGGCGACGACGGCCAGAATGAGCGCGAGGAAGCGCAGAACGTATTTGGATGTACGCAGCATATTTTCACGAACCGCGAGAAACTACGACCCTGTACTCTCGTATCTGTTGATGCCGACACACCAGAGTCTGTACGCCAGGAAGAAGCTCACAATGCCGACCAGGGGGGTCCCGTACTGGAACAACGGATCGAACAGAGTGATCCCATGGAATAGTGGAGCGTCCGATTTGTTCAGGAAATCCTCCGCAGGGAAATACGCGACAAAGCCGTAGGGAATGACGAAAGTCAAGAGCACCTGTACCCATCTGTCGTACATGCCGAGGGGATAGTTCACAAACCTCCTCAAACCGTAAATCGCCGTATCGACAACGGCCGCCGACCTCACAAACCAGAAGCTCATCGTCCCAGTCAGTACCATGATTGCAGCCTGGATCAGTGTAGCGCCAATCAGCACCAGCCCGAACCAGACGACGTTCAACCACGTCCACGCAATGCTCAGGTTTTCGAAACAGATGTAGAAGAAGACGGCGCCCAGGACCATATGGGCCATGAAGCTATGGCTGAAATCGCGACAGATCAAGTTCGCGAAGGGATTCATCGGATAGATCAATATACTGTCGAATGACCCGTCCTGAACCATAAATTCCAGACGGCGCATGGGTCCCCGGAAAAACAGGCTGCTTGCGCCGTACGAAAAGAGATTGAGATTGTACAGCAGCATAATCTCATAGAAACTCCATCCGTGTATGATTTCGAACTTATTCAGAACAATCCAGACGCCGAGGAAGCTGATCAGATACACAACGATCGTGATGATCTGCGATGTGAAGAAATTGAACCTGTATTCGATCAGGGTCTTCATATAGACGACCAGGAACCGTCCGTACAATCTCAGACTTTCCATCTCAACCGCCCTGTATGACCAGTTTTTTGACTGCCTTCATCCACAACACTCTTTCAATTCCCGCCAGAATTCCGATCCACATGATTTGCTGGAGGATGAATCCGATTGCGTCGGCCGGGACTGTCTTCTCCAGGAATATCGCCAGCGGCGCAAAATAGATGAGACGGAACGGGAGAAAAGCGGAAAGTTCGTACAGGAAATCCGGAAAAAACCAGAGCGGCACCATCTCACCCGAGAAGACGTTGATCAAAACGTTGAACAGCATGCTCAGAGACGTCACGGCAAGGAACCAGAATCCGATCAGTCCAATCAGATAGCTGATCGAGAAATAAATCATCATGCCGTTGATCGCGGAAATCACGAACAGGACAAGATACGGTCCCGTGGGCAAACGAATGCCGAACATCAGGACGCCCACAATCAGAAATGGCGTCAACTGGAACACCATCCTGAAGCAGTTGTTTCCAAGCGCATCGCAAAACAACATGCCTTTCAAACTCACCGGCTTGATGAGGTCCATTGCGATTTCACCAGTCCTGATTCTGTCGTTGACCTTGAACACAGTCGTGGTGCTGATGGCGATGGAGATTCCGGTGCTGACAAGCGTGTACGTGACCATGTCCCGAAAGCTGATGACCCCCATGTTGGTCTGTGTCTGACCGATATCCTGAAACAGCGCGCGCCAGAAATAGATCTGTACCAGAAGTACGACGATAGAACTGATCAGACTCAAGAATACATTCATCTTGTAGGCAAGATTGGACTGGAAGGCGTTCTTCAGGAATTCAATGTAGACTTTCATATCATGGCCGCCTGTGAGCCGGTTCAGCTGGACCTTGCCAGGTACATCCTTCTGATTACTTCGTCGATCTCAGTCTCTCTGACGACAAAGTCCATCACGCGACGTCGTTCCATGACCCAGCCGATCACGGTCGTGGAGTTGACTTTCGCCTTATTGTATTTTATGGACAACTTGCTTCCGTCCTGTTGAAACTCCGAGACCCCGAGTCGGTATAGATCGTCCGGGTCGGAAACCGGCGCTTCCGTTTCTACGTCCAGCGTTTCGTCCATTCCGAATCGCTCTTTCAGTTGCTGCAAATTGCCGTCGTACATGATGCTGCCGCTGTCGATCACCATCACGCGTGTACAGAGCTTCTCGATGTCGGACATATCGTGGGTGGTCAGGATGACCGTCGTGTCGCGCGTCCGGTTCATCTCTTTGATGAAATCCCGTATGTTCTCCTTGACCACCACGTCCAGACCGATGGTCGGTTCGTCGAGATAGACAATCGCGGGATCGTGCAGAAGCGCCGCGCAGATGTCCGACCTCATTCGCTGTCCGAGGCTGAGCTGTCTGACTGGCGTATTGATAAACTCTTCCAGGCCAAGGATTTCAGAGAATATTCCCAGGTTTTCCCGAAATCGTTCCGGAGGAATTTTGTACATGTGCCTCATCAGACTGAATGACTCTGAAACGGGAATGTCCCACCAGAGTTGCGTTCTCTGGCCGAATACGACGCCCATTCTTGCGGCGTTTTTGATTCTGTCCTCGTGAGGCACCAATCCGCCAACCCGGATTTGCCCTGAATTCGGCACGAGAATCCCCACCAGCATCTTGATCGTTGTGGACTTACCTGCGCCGTTCGGGCCGATATATCCCAAAACCTCGCCCCGCCCGATCTCGAACGAGACGTCGTCAACCGCCGTAATGGTCTCATATTGCCGGCTGAACAGTGCATGTACGGCTCCCAGAAACCCTTCCTTTCTCTTCTGTCTCTTGAAGGTCTTGGTTACGTTCTCGACACGGATCAGCGGCTTGTTCGATGTTTCGGGCGGCATAGGTACGTATTTCCCATGGTCGTCTGATTTGACCATTCTGGCGCGGTATTCCGACGGTCCACCAGGCGCGCAAACCTCCAGTCGTCTTGCGGCTTCCACTGCGTTGCTGACGTAACGCAAGCTTCCAGGCCCTACTGATCCGGCTCACGCCCGTTCTTTGAATTTCTTCGCTTCCTTCCTCGCAACTTCAAACGCGTTCTTGCCGCGCTTGTTGAGAACCATCGGATCGGCGCCGGCCCCATCGATGCCGCGATGAACCGCCGCTCGGCGGCCGTAAGGTCCAGTTTGTCTTCGTGCCGCAGGAACCAGTTGTTCTCGAACGGGCTCACTGACTGTGTTGTCTTCATTGTTTCGCCCTCACGTTATCCAATACCGGTCGAAGAAAGCGGCACTCGAAATATACCCAAAAGAGTCAGCAGTTTCCCAGTTCTTTTCAGTGTACCCGACTCCTGCGTCCGTCGCAGGTGTGGACGGATCTTTCCTTCCGAATCGACTGGTTTGAACAGAATGTATGAAACGCACCGGCAGATCTGCGCGGCGATGCCGCAAAGCGCGGCGTTTTGTATGGGAACTGCCGTTTGTCGTTCTCCCGGAACGGCGTTTGCTTTGTAGTGACAGCACGCGAACTAACAGTTCGCGTTACGGTCGGTGTCTCTATTGGGGCGCGAGTTACTGAAAGTGGTCGCCTCCACCCGGACATGCGGACAACTGACAATCAGCCCACGTCACGGCCTTGATATTGCAAATTGATATCACCTGGCCATATCGCTTACCGGTATTGGCTGACAGCTGAAAGCTGATCGCTGACGGCTCTTTTGTAATCGCTTCACTTCAACCAGGAATACGACAGTATGGAAACGCTGGTCCGGCGCAGAGGCATCGACGGTGTCGCGGACGTGGACCTTCCGCGCGAGAAACTGGAACGACTCGGCGCCGAAGCGCTGAGAAACGAGGAATTGCTGGCGGTGCTGCTGCGGACCGGCTATGAAGGCAAGAACGTGCTTGAAGTCGCCGGGGAGATCCTGAAACAGCATTCGACGCAGGCGCTCATGGCGATGGGACTGGCTGAACTGACGGCAATCAAGGGGATCGGCCGGGCGAAGGCCGCGGGTCTTGTCTCCGGGTTCGAGCTGGCCAGAAGGGCGTTGAACCAGGGGATGGGCATCGAGCCGTCCATAACGAAACCCGCCGACGCGGTCGGGCTGTTGGCGGACTTTAAGGACCGAAGAAAAGAACACTTCGTGGCGGTTTTTCTGAACGCCCGGAACCAGGTCATCTGCAGGGAGGAAGTGTCGGTGGGCTCGCTGAACGCGTCGCTGGTTCATCCTCGTGAGGTATTCTTCCCCGCCGTAGGCTCGTCCGCGGCCAGCGTCATCCTCGCGCACAACCACCCTTCCGGCGACGTGACACCGAGTCGCGAGGACATCGAACTGACCCGGCGGATGGTGCAGGCCGGTGAAATCATGGGGATCGAAGTACTGGACCACATCATCATCGGGGCCGAGCGCTTCCTGAGCATGAAGGAAGCAGACCTATTTTGAGAATCTGAATGAAAATCCCCAGCGGTCTTCACGCGGCATACCCGTTCCCCTGTGGCGAAAAAGGGAGGGCAAGGGTCTGATCTCGCCGGACGGGATTGAATCCTTTTTCACGAGACGGCCCGACATGCGTTATATTGTGGACATCGATACTTAGCCTCAAAGAGCCTGAATGCGGGTAGAGGTGAGGGAGAAGTAATCCTTGCCCGGTATGTCTTCCCTGCTTGCCTTCGGCACGAAAAGAATCCTCACAAGGCAGGTAATCTCTACCGTCTACCGTCTCCCGTCTACCCGATTTTCTCCCCTCTACCGTGACTTACGTTTCACCCGGTGGTCGGGCGGCCGGGGGTGAGGTGTGGAGGCGTGTTTTGGCTATGATCACATTGACAACGGATTTCGGCCTTTACGACGGGTACGTCGCCGCGATGAAGGGCGCGATACTTTCGATCGCCCCGGACGTCTCGCTGGTGGACGTCTCCCATCAGGTCTCCCCGCAGGACGTGGCGTCCGGGGCTTATATCCTGTCCCGCGCATACCGCTATTTTCCGGCGGGTGCGGTCCATCTCGCGGTTGTGGACCCGGGCGTGGGAAGCGCCCGCCGCGCAATTGTCGTGGAGACGTCGGGCCACCGGTTTGTCGGTCCGGATAACGGATTGTTCAGCGCGGTGTTCCAGCGCGAATCGACGTGGAAAGCCGTTGAAATCCGCAATGCGACGTACCTCCGGTCTGAGGTGAGCCCCACCTTTCACGGCCGGGATATCTTCGGCCCGGTTGCGGCCCATCTCTGCAACGGCGTTTCGCTGGACGAACTGGGGCCGCGGATCACCGATCCGGTCCGCCTCAACCTCTGGACCATTCAGGAATGCGACAACTCGATTGTCGGGCGGATCGTACACGTGGATCGTTTCGGGAATGCGATCAGCAATCTCGGAAAACGGCGCGTGGGGTCCGAAGGCGTCCGCGTACGGGCAGGAGAATTCGTGTTCGACAGAATCTGCCGCACGTACGCCGAGGTTCCGGAGGGCAGTTCGCTGGCCCTTTACGGAAGCGATAATACGCTGGAGATTGCAATTAACGGAGGGAATGCCTCGCGGAATCTGGGGCTGAAGCGGGGTGATCGGATAACCGTGGATTTCGGACCGGAGTACGCGTAGCCGCGCGTTCATCTCAGGGCAACAGCGCCAGCAGGTCCGTCAGGCGGCTCAGTTCGTGGTCCGGGCGTTCCTCGGGGGTTCGAGGGCGCTGGTTTTTTTGTCTGCCGGAACACATGCGCGCCGTGCGCATGCCCAGGCGTTTCGAGGCGGCGATTTCCGAGTTCAGCTTGTCACCCACCGAGAGGATCCGGCAGGGTGAAAGGCTGAAAAAGCGGACCGCCCGCTGAAGCGCCTCGTCCTTTTCGGGGTCCCGGCGGTCGTCGTGGAAGACGAGCGTTCCTGATTCCTCGCTGAAGTGGCCGCGAAGACCCAAGAGGTCCACCTTCCGCCGCTGCCTCTCCGGCCGGCCGGTGGTCACGAGGCACAGCCGGTATCGCCTGGCCGCAAGTTCCTCGAGCGTTGAGAGCGCGTCCGGAAAGGGCGCGATGTCTTCCACCTGGTCCCGATTGTACGCTGAAAGCGCGTGTTCAACCACGTCCGCCGGCAATTCATGGCGGCGGGCGATTTCACGGATGGAATCGGCGGAACTCAATTGGTCGGCGAGTGTCGCCTGCATGCGTTGCAGGGCCGGCGCGTCTGAATCGGGAATGGCCGCGGCAAGCGTCAATGCCGCCCGGCGGCGCGCCGGTTCGGTCAACTGCCCGGTGCAGTCGAACAGCGTGTCGTCCAGGTCGAAGATGACGGCATCAATCCGACGCCGCGCCATTGTCCGGCTCCCCGTAGTCAGGCACTTCCAGCCCGCAGTAGATCCGGCAGACGGCGTCCGCCACCCTGTCGGGATTGTGGCTGATAAAGTCGCCCGCGCTGCGTTGCTTCACTTCGGACGTGTAGTCCTCGAGAAGGTCCGTAACCGTGCATGACACAAGACGGCCGATCGCTTCCGGATCGCACGACACGGGTTCCTTTCCATCCCGGAGGTAGGCATTCAGCACCTGCCGCCATTTTCGACCGCCCGGCCTGTGGAATGCTTCGGGATCCTGTACAAGCATGTGATCCAGAAAGCCGCGGTCTCTTTCGGGGAAGTGCCGCAGGATGGCGAGCAGGTGATCCGAAGCGCCGAATCCGTCTGTCTGGCCGGGCTGGGTCACGATATTGCAGATATAGAAGACCTTTCCCTGGTTACGGGCCGACAGCGTGCGCCTGATGTCCGGAACGAGCAGATTCGTGATGACGCTCGTGAAGAGACTGCCGGGGCCGAGGACCACAATGTCCGCGTCCGCGATGGCCTGCACGGCGCCGCGCGGCGCCCGGGCTTCGTTCCTGGCAGGACGGAAGGCGCCGTCGGGTCTGGCGTAGACCTCGACCTGGCCCGTTTTCGAATCGTCTTCCCGGTACAACGCGCCGTCCGGCTGTTCCAACTCCCCGAGGATGTCGCTGTTGGCGACGAGGTACGCGTACCTTAACGGAGATTTGCCGGTCTTGCGCACCATCCACTCGGTGTACCGCTGTTCGCCGTTTTCGAGTTCGGCGCATATATCCACGTTCTGGTTGGTGGCGGGAAAGACCTCACCGCGTATGCGCAGCATATCGCCGGCCGTCTGGATGGCTTTCTGAAAGTCACCGAGTTGCTGGGTCAGCGCGGCAATCAGGAAGTTGCCGATATTGTCGTTTCGGAAGATCCCGGCTTCCTGTTCGCTGTCCGGAAACCGGTGTTGAAATACCCGGATCAGCCCGGAGGAGACGCTCCGCCGATCGGCAAGCGCGGTCAACGCGTTGCGGATGTCCCCCGGCGGCTGCACACCAAGATTCCAGCGGATGCGTCCCGAGGAAGCCCCGGTGTCCGTAACCGCAACTACAGCCGCCGGCCTGTCGGTATAGGTCTGGATCCCCCGCAATACGATCGGGAGTCCGGTGCCGCCGCCCAGCACAGCCACCTTAAGCCGGCGCCGGTCCTTGTCCAGGCGCGCCAGATGGATCAGGGTGGACAGTTGCGGGAGGAGACGGATCTGATGGGTTGGACGGTCGCCGTCGCCGGGCTCCTCCCCGGCGTATCTCCCGCGGCGCATCCAGACCGTCGTGCATCCGAGCCGGTTTCCCGCCCGAATCTCATCCTGGGTCCGGTCGCCCACGCAGACGACTTCCTCCGGCGAAAGTTTGTGGGCCTTGATGAGTTCGGCGAACCAGTAGTCGTGAGACGGCGGGCCTTCGTTGACGATCGTGTGGAAATACGGCGCGATGTTCAGCAGGTCAATCTTGTTTTTCTGCCGGAGGGCCCTTCCGAACGTCACAAGGAAGAGCAGGCATCCCGCATCGCGAAGCTCCTTCAGGGTCTGGACCGCGCCCGGAAAGAGCCTGACGTCTTCAACGGCGTCGCTGTTGTATACGTATTCGAGTTCGGCAACAAAGGCTTCGATGTGATCGGCGCCTTCCAGGCTTCGATGATCGGAGCGCTGTCTGTTGATATGGTCGGTGAGCCGGTCGGGCTTGTCGCGCTGGAGGGCTTTGGCGATGTCGTAGAAGACGAAATAATACGGAGACGAAGAATAATAGGGACCGTGCCTCAGTTCCAGGTCGTTGATCCGGCTGAGCGCGTAGGACTCGGAGGCAAAGAACCCGTGGTCGTACAGATGCCGCGCGACCCGTTTACGTGCGGCCTGAACCAGCGGATCCAGATCGAAGAGCGTTCCGTCCAGATCGAAGATGATCGCGCGGGTATTTTTCATGGATGACGTCTGGGAACGGGCGCGGCGTGCAGTTGCGGGGGGCGGATGCAACGCGACCAAAGCCGGCTTCGCAGACGCTCGCGGCAGATCGCGTTGAGAGGGAGAATGTATCGCCATGAAGCTGCTTTTGCAAGCCATTTCTCGCTATTCCAACGGCATGGACGTGAAACGGGACGCTTTCGTACATCTCCTTCGGTCCGCAAGTGAATCCGTTCAGGCGTTCGTATACCCTCCGCACTGTCTGCTCTGCCGGACGCCGCTGGACGAATCAGAGGGGCTTTGCCCCGGATGCTGGGAGTCTATGGACATAATCGAACCTCCGCGATGCGCCCGTTGCGGGTGTCCGGGGCTTTCCCACCCCTGCACGAATTGCGCCGACAAGGACTACGTTTTCTCCCGGCTGCTTGCGCTCACGCCGTTCAGCCGATCGGTGCAGCGCATGGTCCACATGATGAAATACCAGGGTCAGACCGCTGCCGGCCATACCCTCGGCCGGGCATTGGGTTGGATGCTGGAGGGGGAATCCCTGCCGGAACCCCGGCCGGTGGTGGTGCCGGTGCCCCTTCACGGCAGCAGGTTGCGGGAACGCGGCTACAACCAGAGCGTATTGATTGCGAGGGCCCTGGCGCGGGTGCTGGAACTGTCCGTTGAGGACCGTGCGCTGAAACGGGTACGCGCCACCGAAACACAGACGAACCTGGACTCCGCGGAACGCGGCGCGAACGTGGAGGGGGCATTTATCGTTCGGCGAAAGGATCCGGTCAGCAAACGCCCGGTCCTGCTGGTGGACGACGTTGTCACCACCGGCGCGACGGCCAATGCCTGCGCCGCGGCGCTGCTGGAGGCAGGCGCGACCGAAGTCCACGTCGCAGCCGTTGCGTGTCCCTATTTCGACGCCGAGGAACCGGATGCCCAGTCGGTCGTCACAGGCTCTGATCTTTTCATCTAACGCATTGATTCCAAACACTTTGACAAAAAAAACAACTTGACACCAGACAAGGCATGTCTTAAATTCACAGGTTCGCAACGAGTCGGATCGCGGGCCGGATATCGTGCTGACGGAGCCTGTCCGCGTGACGGATGCATGGATATCAACTGGACGATGTACGGAGCGCTCCAATGGCGTGCAGGCGCGTAGGGATCTTAACGGGCGGCGGCGATTGTCCCGGGCTCAATGCGGTAATCCGCGCGGTCACGAGGAAAGGGATAGACGCATACGGATATGAAATCGTGGGCGTGATGATGGGTTGGAGGGGCATGCTCGAGGCGGTCTCGATGCCGCTGGACCTGAATAAGGTCTCAGGCATTCTGCCCAGGGGAGGAACGATCCTGGGTACGTCCAGGACCAACCCGTATAACGAGCCGAACGGCGGCGACACTGTAAAACGGAACATGGTCGGGATGGGGCTGGACGCGCTGATTGCCGTTGGCGGAGACGACACGGTCGGCGTGGCCAGCAGGCTCTACGAAGACGGTGTGAACGTCATCGGCGTGCCAAAGACCATCGACAACGACCTGGACGGCACGGACCAGACCTTCGGATTCGATACGGCAATCAATACGGTCACCGACGCCATTGACAGGCTGCATACCACGGCCGAGTCACACAACAGGGTGATGGTGGTGGAGGTGATGGGGCGTCATGCGGGATGGATCGCCGTGGAGGCGGGCATTGCCGGCGGCGCCGATATGGTCCTGATTCCCGAACAGCCGGTCGACCTGGAAATGGTCTGTGCGTCCATCCAGAAACGCCACGACCGGGGCAAGACCTTCAGTATCGTGGTGGTGGCCGAGGGCGCCAGGCTGTCCGACGAATCTCTGGTACTCCAGTCCGAGGAACGCGATGCCTTCGGTCACGTGCGACTTGGCGGGATCGGCATCGTGCTGGGGGAAGAAATAGAAAAACGAACGGGTTTCGAAACCCGGGTCACCGTTTTGGGGCACATTCAGCGCGGAGGCAACCCGACTGCGTTCGACCGGGTCCTGGGTACCCGCTTCGGCATTGCCGCAATCGATCTCGTCCACGCCGGCGATTTCGGCAATATGGTGGCGCTGCGCGGCACCGATATCGTGCCGGTGCCGCTGAAAGACGCGGTATCCAAGTTGCGTACGGTGGATATGACCCTGTACGATATCGCCAGGGTCTTTTTCGGTTGACGTCGATCTTCTGCGCCGGCGGATACCAATACCGCCGGTTTGCCGCGGAGCGCGAATCACTGAATCTGCGAGTCGCGCGCGGACCCTGCAACCGTCTGGCACATCATCTTGTGAGCTCGAACGGCCCGGGCGGCAACCCGTCGACCGGTTTGTAAGAAGTTGTTTTTGAAATTACCGGTGAGTTTTCGAGCGCGAGCGAAAAAGCGGCGGTCAAGGCGGGAAAACACGCCCATATTTGTCTATACGGGTGGGTTTGACCAACGCCGACCGGCGCTTTTGCAGCCGCGCGAAGACCGCCGGGAATTTTGAGACGGCTTCTAAGTGACCTGGAGGTAGACAGGATGGCGATCAAGGTGGCCATTAACGGATTCGGACGTATCGGCCGGCTCGTATTCCGCGCGGCGATGCGCAGACCCGGTATCGACGTCGTGGCGGTGAACGACCTGACCGACGCGGGGACGCTGGGACATCTGCTGAAGTACGACTCGACCCACGGGAGATATCCCGGCAACGTTGAAATCAGGGAAAAAACGCTGAGCGTGGACGGCAGCGAAGTCATCGTGCTGGCCGAGCGGGACCCCGTCATGTTGCCCTGGCGAACGCTCGGCGTGGACGTGGTCATCGAGTCAACCGGGTTCTTCACGGATAGAGACAGCGCCGGCAAGCACCTCAACGCAGGCGCCGGCCGGGTGATCATCTCGGCCCCCGCCAGGGGCGACGTGCCGACGGTGGTGATGGGCATCAACCATGAAACGCTGACCGAAGAGGACAGGGTGATTTCCAATGCATCCTGCACCACGAACTGCCTTGCGCCGATGGTAAGCGTCCTCCACGAGTCATTCGGCGTTGAGAAGGGACTGATGACGACGATTCACGCCTATACCGGCGACCAGCGCATGATCGACGCGCCGCACTCGGACCTGCGCAGGGCGAGATCCGCGGCCGTGTCCATGATCCCGACGACAACCGGGGCCGCCAGCGCCGTGGGCATGGTGATTCCCGAGTTGAACGGCCACCTGGACGGAATGGCCGTGCGGGTCCCAACGCCCGACGGATCGTATACGGATTTTGTGGCGACACTGAGGAACACGGCGACCGCTGAAGCCGTCAATGAAGCGTTCAGGGCGGCTTCCGAGGGGCCCCTGAACGGCATTCTGGAGTATTCGGACGAACCCCTCGTCTCGGCGGACATCATCGGCAACCCCCATTCCTGTGTGTTGGATTCGGAAATGACAACGGTCATGGGCGGGAATATGGTGAAGGTGTGCGGCTGGTACGATAACGAATGGGGGTATTCCTGCCGGTGCGTCGATCTCGTTGAGTCGTTGGGAACACGCTTTGCGGACCCGTAGATCGTGAGGTTACCCGGACAGACGGTGTCCGGCGACCCGGAGTTGACCGGATACGGATTCAGGAAGACCGCTTTCGGACTGACGTACCGAAAGCTCGCATGCGGGAGCCGGACCACGCGGGACGGCTCCCTCTCTTATAGCTGCCAGGATAGGAGACATGGCGAAACTCTCGATCACGGACCTGGAACTTTCCGGTCGGCGGGTGCTGGTGCGGGTGGATTTCAACGTGCCGCTCCAGGACGGCGAGATCGGAGACGACACGCGGATACGGGCCGCCGTGCCTACGCTCCGGTATATCCTTGAGCGAGGAGGGATTCCGATCCTGATGTCGCACCTCGGCAGGCCGACGGGACGCGTCGTTCCCGAACTGTCGCTGAAGCCCGCAGCGGTGCGTCTCGGCGAACTGATGGGCCGGGAGGTCGTGATGGCGCCGGATTGCGTGGGCCCTGAAGTGGAGGCGATTGCAAAACGGGCCGACGGCGTGGTAATGCTCGAGAATCTAAGGTTTCACGTGGAGGAGGAGGCGAACGATCCCGAATTCGCCCGCCGGCTCTGCGAACTGGGTTCAGCCTACGTGAACGACGCATTCGGAACGGCCCACCGGGCGCATGCATCCACGGAAGGCGTCACGCACCACTTTGTGGACTGCGCAGCCGGGTTCCTGATGCAGCGGGAACTGGAGTGTCTGGAAAGCGCCATGTCGGCGCCCGCAAGGCCGTTTGTCGCCGTCCTGGGCGGCGCCAAGATTTCCGGCAAGATCGACGTCATCCAGCATCTGCTGACCCTCGTCGATACGCTCCTGATCGGCGGCGGCATGGCGTACACCTTCTACAAGGCGATGGGATTGGAAATCGGGCGGTCCCTGCTCGAGACAGACCGCGTGGGGATGGCGGAAATCCTGCTGCGACGCGCCGCCGACGCAGAGGTCCGTTTACTGCTGCCCACCGATTGCGTGGTTTCGTCCCCGTCACGCGACGGCTCGGCAACGCAGGTCGTGCCCCGTGACGGGATACCGCCGGACCTGGAAGGATTCGATATCGGGCCGGATACGCGGTCCATGTTCTCGGACGAGATCCTTAACGCGGGATCCGTGGTATGGAACGGGCCGATGGGGGTTTCGGAACTGCCCGCGTTCGCCGGGGGTACGACGGCGGTGGCGCACGCGGTTGCGAAGGCTTCGTCACGCGGCGCCAATACCCTCGCGGGCGGCGGAGAAACGGTCGCGGCCCTGACGGCGTGCGGTCTTGCGGACATGCTGGGGCATGTTTCCACGGGCGGCGGAGCCTTTCTTGAATATCTGGAAGGCAAGACGCTTCCGGGGGTGGCCGCGTTGGCCGAACTTCAAGCGTGAGTCGCGCGGTCTGATACGACTATTCGGTGGGGGTGTGGAAATGCGCGTACCCATTGTGGCAGGAAACTGGAAGATGCATATGGCGTCAGCGGCCGCGGAGCAGCTCGCGCGAGGGATCGTGGATTCGTTGGACGGTACGTTAACGGTTGAGGTCGTGGTGTGTCCCGCCTTCACGGTTCTGGACCGGGTCCGTAACGTGCTGGAGGACAGCCCGGTGAGGTTGGGCGCACAGAATCTGCACTGGGCGGATGAAGGGGCCTTTACAGGGGAGATCTCCGCGGGGATGCTGTTGACATGCGGATGTGAGTTCGTTATATTAGGACACTCTGAACGGCGCACTTATTTCGGTGAAACGGATACGACTGTAAATCAGCGGCTTAGGGCTGCCCTGGGCGCCGGGCTGAAACCGATCGTCTGCGTGGGTGAAACCATCGAAGAGCGCCAATCCGGGGCAACCGAACGGGTGGTGGAACGGCAGGTCACGGCGGCTTTCGTGGATGTACCCGCATCGGATGCCGCTGGCTGCGTGGTCGCCTACGAACCCGTGTGGGCGATCGGCACGGGTCTGACTGCCTCGCCCCTGCAGGCCGAATCCGTACATACGTCCATCCGCCGGGTTTTGCGAGGACTCTACAACGGCAACGTGGCCCGGGCGGTGCGTCTCCAATACGGGGGATCCGTCAACCCCGAAAATGCCGCCGATCTGTTATCCAGGCCGGATATAGACGGCGGCTTGATCGGCGGGGCTTCACTGGAGCCCGATGCGTTTGCGACCATCGTGAAAGCGGCACTTCAGTCTGAAATCTGAGCGGGAATCAACATGACAACCCTTCTTCTGATCGTACATGTTCTGGTTTGCCTGGTTCTGATCGTAACCATCCTTCTGCAGGCCAGCAAAGGGGGCGGGCTCTCCACCGCTTTTGGCGGCGGCGGCGGTGGCAGCGCGATGTTCGGCGGGGCCGGTGCGGCGACGTTTCTGAGCAAGACGACGACCGTTCTGGCGGTCGTGTTTTTTCTCACCTGCATCAGCCTCTGGTATGCTTCCAGGGACACGGGTACGGCTCCCGAAACGGCAGCCGAACGGGCCCTCAGGGAACAGCCGGTGCCGCTTCAGAGCACGCCGTCCGGACTGCCTCAACCGCTGGACCAGGCCAGACCGGGCACGGCTACCGAACGCACCGCGCCTGCGACGTCGCCGGCCGATACGGTGCGATAGTGCTTCCCTCCGACCCACGAGACCGCACGAATCGAATGAGTACCCGTGTCGGCCGTTCGGCTTGATCCGTTTTCCACAATCGGTCACGCAGAGGGTCGGATCTTCTTTGCCGAAGTGGTGGAAATGGTAGACACGCTGTGTTGAGGGCGCAGTGGGCGCATGCCCGTCCGAGTTCGAGTCTCGGCTTCGGCACCAAAAAATCAAAGGGTTACGCCTTGTTGGCGTAACCCTTTTCCTTTGCCGTCTCCCCTGTCAGTCCGTTGATAAAGTCGCTCTGCAGGCGAGGCGTTGTGGCCGAAGACAAGGCGCGCGACCGAGTCCCATCCCTCGATTCGGCGAGGGAGCGCAACGCAGTATTTCGACCGCAAGGGCCGGCCGTAGCCCGGATGGGCTTTTTCAACGGGCTGCTATGCCTACCAGTTGGTGAACGATCCGTCTTCCCGGTGCAGTCGGGGGCCGTGTCCCCACCGGAACGGATACTTCGCCGCCGCGTTCTCGTCGAATTCAACCCCCAGCCCGGGACGGCGGGGCGCAATGAGGTAACCCGCCTCGTAAGGCACCTGTACGGGAAACAGGTCCTCCATGACGGTGCGCCCGACCAGACCGCCCTCCTGCACGGCGAAATTGTCCGTGGCAACGTCCAGGTGAAGGCAGGCGGCGGCTGAAACGGGTCCGAGCGGGTTATGCGGCACGATCTTGATATAGTGGGTCTCGGCCCAGTTGGCCACCTTGCGAGCTTCCGTGAGACCGCCGACGATACAGAGGTCGATGCGCGCGTAGTCGGCCAGTTCTTCTTCGATGAGCTGGCGAAACTCCCATTTGGTGGCATAGTGTTCGCCAACCGCAAGCGGGCAGTTGACGTGGCTGCGGACCAGCCGATAAGTCTGAGGGTTTTCGCATCGGAGCGGGTCTTCGATGAAGAACGGATCGTACGGCTCCAGTTTGCGTCCCAGCCGGATGGTGTCGGGCGGGTCCAGCCGGGTGTGAACGTCGATGCAGATTTCAATTTCCGCGCCGACGGCTTCACGCGCCGCGGCAAAATGCGCAACGGAGTCTCGAACGGCCCTTGAGGGCTCCAGAACGCCGTCACGATCGAGCACCGACATGCGGAGATACTTCCACCCTTCGGCGGCCCGGTCCCTGGCCGAACGGGCGGTCTCTTCAGGCGTCCCGCCGCCGATGCCGGTGTAACAGACCACGCGGTCCCGAAGCTTGCCCCCCAGCAGCATATAGACGGGCTGGCCCAGGGCCTTGCCCTTGATGTCCCACAGGGCGATATCGATCGCGCTGATCGCGGCCATGTGAATGCGCCCGCCGGGGAAGAAGTCGCCCCTGAAGAGGATCTGCCAGAGGTATTCAATATTGAGCGGGTCCTGGCCGACGAGATCGGAGGCCATGTGGCGTATGGCGCCGACGCCGGCCTGCTCCTTCCACGTGATGCCGAATTCACCGACACCGTAGATGCCTTCGTCGGTTTCAATCTTGACAAAGAGGTAATTCCGCGAACCGTAAAAGACGGGAAAGGTCTTGACCTCCGTGATCTTCATATCGCCTCGCTTTCTACCGATTTCATTGATCGGGATACAACCAGGGCACCTGCCTGATGAGCGCATCCCGCTGTTTCTGCATCACCACTTCGATTACGGTGGGTCCCTCGAGGCCGATGACGTCGGCGAATACGACGGGGAAACGGTCGGGGTCGTCCACGCGAACGCCCCTGGCGCCCATTGAGCGAGCAAGGTCTGCGATGCGCGGCGTCTGCATGTCCGTGTCGATGGTTCGCCCGTTGAATGCCTTGGCCTGGGCGCCCCGGATCGCGCTGAGGCTGCCATCGTTGATGACCACGCAGATTATCCCGATGCCGTGTTCGGCGGCAGTCGCCAACTCGAAAGCGGTCATCTGAAACCCGCCGTCGCCGCAGAACGCGGCCACTTGCCGGTGCGGCTGTGCGAGCTTTGCGCCAATGGCGGCCGGCGCCGCGAATCCGAGCGTGACTGAATGACAGGGGTACATGAAGCAGCGCGGGTGGTCCACGGGAAACTCGTCGAAAGACCGGTACCCGATGGAGGTCACGTCCACCGATACGATGGCGTCCGCGTCCAGACGCTCTCTCATGGCTGACATGATCGGCAGCGGCCGGCGGGACCGGGCGATTTCACCCCTGGCTCGGTCCAGAGTATCCATCCAGACGTCATCCGGCTTTTCCATTTCATCCAGCGCTTTCAGCAGCGCGGGCAGAGACTGCTTCAGGTCCCCGGCCGCGCCCGCCTCTATGGCGACTTCGCGTCCGAGTTCGGCGGGGTCCGGATCCAGCTGTACTCGCCGCTCCGGCATTTCCATGGTCCACCCGGAGGTGTCGATCTGGGTGAATCGGCAGCCGACGGCAATCAGCCCGTCCGATTGACGGAGGACGTTTTTGGCCAGCCGGGCGCGGCAGTGGCCCCCTGAGAGTGGATGGGAATCGGGAAAAACGCCCTTGCCGAGCCGGCTGAAGAGCACGGGCGCGTTCAACGTTTCCGACAATTCCCTGAGTTCGGAGGATGCGTTCGCATCCGCCGTATTGCCGCCGGTGAGGATGGCCGGTCGTTCCATGCGAGCGATCACTTCCGCGACGCGGCGCAGGTCGGCCGGATCGGGCGGGGGCCGGTATCCTTCCACGTACGCGGGGACGTCGGCCTCGCCCGTCGCGGCGGCAACGTCCATGGGCAGTTCGATCACGGCCGGCCCCGGCCTGGGCGCGCGCAACGCGGCAAAGGCGCCCCTGACGGCGTCGGGGATGTCTTCGATGCGTTCTGGACGGGCGAAAAACCGGGTGATCGGCGCAAAGAACGCGGCCTGGTCCATGCCGTGGAAGCACTTGCTTCGATCCCGCCCGTTAAAGGCCACTTCGGTGCCTCCGGTGATCAGCAGCACCGGAACGCAGTCCGTGTGGGCGTCGACGATGCCTGTGGACGCGTTGGCGGCGCCCGGGCCCGGTACCGTAAGCGCAACCCCCACTTCGCCCGATGCGCGGGCAAACCCGTTGGCGATAAGCGTAGCGCCCTGTTCGTTGCGAATGAGGTAATGGTCGATGCCGCCGGTACGCAGCAGGGCATCGTAGATATCGATGTTCTGGTTGCCCGGCATGCCCAGGATGCAGCGAACGTTCTGGGCCTTGAGGCTCCGGATCAGGACGTCGGCCCCGGTCATGGATGTTCCTTCAATACGCGCTTTGTTGTGATTCTCCGTTCCCCTATATTTAATGGGGCCAATTCGTTCCCGCAGACGACTCCGAGGAAGATATGATAAACTCACGCCGGGGGTTAAGTAAAAATTCACCAGCGGTTCACTGGTTCGTGGCGGGAATGCTTGCAGTCACCGCGGCAGCCTGCGGTTCAGACGATCCGTCCGGGCCCGACGCGGACGCCATGCCCCGGTCACCGGGTGCATATGACCGGGAGCTGTCTCCGGGAGGACAGCGGTATACCCTTCTCATCCCGTCGGGATACAACGCCCGACAGCCGACGCCACTCGTCCTTTCACTGCATTACGGCGGTTCGGTGTTGCCGTATTACGGACGGCCGCTGCTGGAAGTCCTTGTCGGGCCCGCCCTGGAGGATATCGGCGCGATTATCGTGGCGCCCGAGGCAACGGTACAGGGCTGGGACAACGAAGAGAGCGAGCAGCAGGTGCTGGAACTGATCCGGTCAATCAAGGCCAACTATATGATCGACGAAGCCAGGACGCTTGTGACGGGATTCAGCATGGGCGGTCGGGGCACATGGTATATGGCAGCACGTCACCCGGACCTGTTCCGTGCCGCGATTCCTATATCGGGTAGACCGGAAGAGAATGCCACAGAGGTTGACTGGCAGGTTCCGTTGCTGGTGATCCACAGCGTCGCCGACGAGGTGATTCCCTTCGGACCCGTGGAATCGACCGTGCGTGCGCTGAAAGGCGCGGACGTTCGGATTGATCTGATTGTCGTTCAGAACGTGGGTCATTACGATATCCAACTGTATGTCGAGCCCCTGCGTGCGGCCGTGCCGTGGATACGGAGGGCCTGGGAAGAGTAATCTTCTTTCCTGGCATAGACGGGAGAGGCGCCTGAATTGTCCTGGCTGATATTCGCAATCCTGCTCGATTTCGGATTCGTCCAGATCTGCAAATTCTCCCAGCGCCGGGGCTATTACGCGCCCGTCGTCGTATCGACCAACTACCTGGTGCTCTGCGCGATCCTGGCTGGGTACCTCCTTGCCACGGGCCGGTTCGCGT
The DNA here is from genome assembly GCA_028873695.1 of Gemmatimonadota bacterium. Lineage (GTDB taxonomy): Bacteria > Latescibacterota > UBA2968 > UBA2968 > JAAXHE01. Next base: position 38,644 of record JAPPNU010000077.1, read on the forward strand.
TCTCGGCCGCGGCGCTGCAGACCGGCCTGATCACGGGCGCCGTATTCATCGGTTCGATGTCGTTGATGATGCGCGTCCTGGAAGTCGCGTCCGTCGGGGCCGTGCTGACGGCGTTTCGCATTTCAATCGCGGTACCCGTTGCCCTGGGCATCTGGCTCTGGCAGGAACCGGTCGTACCCTCGCAATACAGTGGAATCATCCTTGCCTTCCCCGCGCTGCTGCTGATGACGTCCGGGGCGCGGGGCGAGGTCCGCGCGGCGGGCGGAAAGACCTTTGGCCTGTTGTTCGCGGTGTTCCTCGCTCAGGGAATGAGTCACTCCTGCCTGCGTTCGGTTCACTATGCCGGACTCGACGGGGAGTTCGTTCAGATCCTGACGGTGATGGGCGCTACCGCAGGTACGATCGGCTACGTCTTCATTGCGGGGAGGATGCGCCGCCCCGGACGGTCCGAACTCGCAACGGGGATCGGCCTTGGCGCCTACAACGCCCTGGCGCTTTCCGTCATCATGATTGCCCTGAGTCGACTGCCGGGCACTTTGTTCTTTCCGGCGTCGGGTTGCAGTGTGATCCTGCTGGACAACCTGTCCGCCCATTTCTTCTGGAAGGAACGTCTCAATCGGCTCTCGGCGGCAGGGGTGGCGCTGGCGATTCTGGCGGTTGCGCTGGTGATATAAACCGGTTCGCTATGCATTTTCCCGATTCCCTTAAGGACGGCGTCAGGGCTTCGGAGGTCCATACCTCAGCAACAACCCCTGGCTTCCGTCCCGCCGTCGCGGCAACACCTGATGAATTCGTAGAACAGAGCGCCTGCAAGCGCGCCCAGGAACGGTCCGGCGGCGTACGCCGAAAAATGCATCCAGTTGCCGGAGACCAGGGCCGGGCCCAGGCTGCGGGCGGGATTCATGGACGCGCCGCATATGGGACCGGCGAACATGGCCTCGAACCCGATCGTGCCTCCGATGGCCAGACCCGCGGCCTGACCGGTGGCGCGGTAGTCCGTGGCAACCGCCATGATCACGACCATCAGCAGGAACGCGAGCAGGAACTCCCAGACGAAGGCCGTGGTCCACGCGCCATCCAGCGGCTGCGTAACGCCCAGGTCCAGCGCCTGACCGGGGAGCCTGGCGTTCAGGATGGGAGAAAGGGTGACGAGGTGGATGCTGCTGGCCAGGACCGCGCCTAGGCACTGGGCGGCAATGTACGGGAGAATCTCCCGCCTGGGGAAGTGACGCGTAAAGGAGAAGGCGACCGTCACCGCGGGATTGAAGTGCGCGCCCGAGACGTGGCCGGTTGCGTAGACCATCGTCATCACGATAAGGCCGAACGACGTGGCGACGCCTGCGTGGGAAACGGCGCCGCCGCTGATCTGGTTGACGGCAACGGCGCCGCACCCCCCCAGGACGATGGCAAAGGCGCCGATAAATTCCGCGCCGCATTTTCGCAACAGATTCATCGTATCCACCCCCGGAAGACGTTGAACATTGAAGCCCAAGATATCCAATCCACGGGCCGGAATCCAGAAGGAAATCCCGGGAGACAATAATGGGTCTGGAGCGACTGCTGGTCTTTCAACACCTGGACGTGGAACATCCCGGACTCTTCCGGGAGTTTTTCGCTGAGGACGGAATCCGCTGGGACGTGGTTGAACTGGATGCGGGAGAACGCATCCCGGATCTGGACGCCTATGACGCGCTGTGGGCGATGGGCGGGCCGATGGACGTGTGGGAGGAGGATACCCACCCCTGGCTGGTCGAGGAGAAAGCCGCCATTCGGTACGCGGTGGTTGAAAAGAAGATGCCCTTCGTGGGCATCTGCCTGGGACATCAGTTGCTGGCCTCGGCACTGGGCGGTCGCGTCGGTCCGAACGAGAGTCCGGAGGTGGGGGTGATGGACGTTCGCCTGACCGCCCCGGGCATGGCCAGCGGCTTCTTCAGCGGCTTTCCCGCGACGCTGCCCTGCCTGCAGTGGCACAGTTCGGCGGTGAAGACCGTTCCCCCCGACCTGAAGGTCCTCGCGTCGTCCGGGTTGTGCGCGGTCCAGGCGTTGAGTCTGGGCGACCACGCGATCACGGCCCAGTTTCACATCGAAATAACGGCGGAGACGATAGCGGAATGGGACGCCGTTCCCGCATATCACGAGGCCCTGCTCGAATCGCTGGGCGAGGACGCCATGCACGATTTCGAACGGGCGGTGACGGAACACCTCGACGTGTTCAGCGGTTACGCGAGGGCATTTTACGAGAACTGGAAGAGAGAAGCATTTGGCGCCAATTCATAGGCATTGGCGGGGGTCCACACCCGGATCGGACGTCCGAACGCGCGCACTGCCTCCGGACCGCGAGGAGTCGGGCTCAGGTTACGGGATTTCCCAGCTGTAGAGGTGGGAATCGCTTGTGAAATAGATGCGCCCGTTGAGACAGTCTCCGCCATTGCTGATGCGTACCGGTGAGGAGGCGAAGTTCTCGAGCGCGAACGTGCCGCTCTCGATGCGGGCGATGCCTTTTTCGAAAAGAACGTAAACGGTACCATCGGGTGCGGTCACGAAGACGCGCGGTCCCTGCTGGTGCGCCGTCAGCCCGAACGTTCGCTCCGTTTCTTCCACGTGAATGACTTCGCGTCTGTCGGGACGGAAGACGAAGAAACGGGCCCGGTCGACAAAGCCGTACACGAAACCGTCCCGCCCGATGCACAGGTCCGTGTATTCCTGCGCCGCCGGGAAGAGGACCCGGCGCCATTCCAGCTTTCTTGTTTCCATATCCAGAATGTAAAGTTCCGCTTCGGTCGCCTTCTGCTCGCCCCCCGTACCGGGACTGGTTGTGGTTCCGCCCAGCAGCCTTCTCTCCGGAAGCGCCGCGAGGCTTGCCGTGGCGTGGTCCGGCAGCACGTCGGTATGTTCCAGCAGGGTCCCGGTACGCGCCTCACAGTTCCAGATGAGCAGCCCGCCTCCCGTATAGCCGTAGCCGGGTGTCCCCGCCACCACCAGTGTCTCGCCGTCGGGATGGGCGAGCAACTTGTGCGGGCGATGCATCGTGGGCGTACAGGTCCGGTGGAAAAAGGGGTTCGAAGCCGGGTTCTCCTTTTCGGTCGTCACCCACGGCCGGAACGGGTCCCATTCCAGGAGCGCGCCGCTGCCGTACCCGCCCACGAAGAACCGGTCGCCCTGGCAGCCCACCGTATTCCACTGGCCGAAACTCTCCCGCTCGATCCACGTATCGGTTTCGGGACGATAGCTGAACGTGCGCCTGGGGAAGAACGTGCCGCCGCAGATGTTTCCGTCCGGCGCTGCGGCGACGCCCATGATGTGCGCGCCTTCGCTGGTATAGTCGAACGACACGTCCGGCGATCGATTGCCGTTGGGATCCTGCACGGACAGCACGCGGTCGACGAGGCAGCATTTCAGTAGTTCGCTCCCGTCCGGAAAATGCGGATGGACGTGTCCGGCATCTCCGGCGATATAGTTCTTTTCGCGCCGTTCCCGGCGGGGTACGGTCTTGCGTTCGCCGCGATACAGTTCGTACCATGTCTCCGCATCCGGGTTGTCTCCGGGCCACGGGGTACCGGTTGGCGGCAGGGCATAGACCTTTCCGTTGAGGTCCCTGTAAACGGACGCGCTTCCCCGCGACCGTTCGTCTTCCGCGAGGACGGGTGTCGCCGTTTCGGTTTTCCGGTCGAACGCGATGACCTGACACAACGTCGTACCGATGCCGAAGTAGGCCCAGCCGGCGTCGTCGACGGCGAGGGTCGTGGGGTACTGGCGCCAGTTCTGCTTATACAGGTGTCCGTAGTCCCTGAAGTCACCGTTCTTCGGATCGTACGACGCGAGCCCGCTTTGTGGAAACGTCGAAGACCAGATCACGCCCACGTCGTCTTCGGTCAGGCCCATCGCCATGCGGGGAGCCGTCTGGCGGCAGAGCGTGTAGTCCATTGCGTTGACGTCGAATTCCACGAAATAGCCGTTGAAGTGCGTATAGAAGCAATTCCGGCCGGACAGGAGCGACGCGTAGGGGCAATCGCCTCCCGAAGGAAAGGGTACCGGGAACTCCCGGCTTTCGCCGGTGGCGGCATCGATGACCAGCAGCGCGTACCCGCCGCGATGGTCGAACAGCCAGATCAGGACGACGTTCCGGCCGTTTACGTCGGCGGCCGCAACCGTGCCTCTCGGGTGGCTGCTCCGGGTAGCGGGGCCGTGATGGCGGAAATTATCCGCGAGAATCCGTGTCGATCTCATGCCTCTGCCTCATGTTGACAATCGGGTGTGTTCCTTGCTCCAGGGTAATGCAGACCTGTGGTCGATTACGGCCTGAGGACAGCAACGGGTATCATGCGCGCGGCATGAACGAATGTCAATCAAAATGAGAAAGACCGCCGCCCGGAGCGAACGCCCGGACAATCGGACGTTCAAATGCAAGCCTATCGAATGGGAGGGTTTCCGATGGATATGGGATTGCAAGACAAGGTGGCAATCGTCGGGGGCGCAAGCCGCGGCCTGGGCAAGGGGTGCGCGATGGCGCTGGCCGGAGAAGGCGCGCGTGTGGCCGTTTGCGCCAGGAACGAGCGGCGGTTGGAAGCGGCTGCCGCGGAAATCCGCGCCGCTACGGGAACGGACGTACTCACGGTCGCGGGTGATCTCTCCACAGAGGAGACCGTCGATCGACTGGCGCGGGAAACCGTGAAGGCGTTTGGCGGTATCGATATCCTCGTGAACAACTCCGGAGGTCCGGCCGCGACGCCCTTCGCGGAAGTAACGGAAGCCATGTGGCGGGAATATACGGACCTGATCCTGAATTACGTACTCCGCATGTGCAGGCGTGTCATTCCGTTGATGCAGGAAAGGGGCGGCGGCAGGATCGTCAACCTCTGCGCGTTCGCGGTCAAGCAGCCGGCCGGTAATACGGTATCTAACGTGTTGCGGACCGCGGTTGCGGCCGCCGCGAAGACCCTTGCGAACGAATACGCGGGCGATCGGATACTGGTGAACAACGTGTGTACGGGGTTTATCGACACGGAACTGTTGCGGGAGGAGTTCGAGGAAGCCGCAAGGGCGAATGGAACTTCGGTTCAAGACGAGATGCAGCCGCTGGTCGAAGAGATACCGCTGGGCCGGCTGGGGACCGTGGAGGAACTCTCGGATTACGTCGTTTTCCTGGCGTCGGAGCGTTCGAGCTACATCACCGGCACGTCGCTGCAGGTGGACGGGGGGTTTGTCAGGTCGCTTTTGTAACCGGGTATACTATGCGGCACATTTTCGGTTCCTTAAGGGAATGCCGTCAGAAACTTTGACGCCGGCAGAATACGGACGCCCGTATGACGATCCTGGTAGTCGTCTCTTTCGGAAAGCGTTACGACATATCTCTGTTTCAAGTTCAGGAGATCGCCAAAACGAACGAGGTGCCCGTGGTTTCGGGGTGCGGTCAGCTTGCACTCAACCAGGAACCACGGTTCTTCATTCCACAGAACCACAAAGTCCACTTCACGTTTCTCACGGTCTCGCAATAAACGCAGTTCCGCATTGATCCCTTCCGCGTCTCGAAGGAAATGGCAGAATTTGAGGAGGTGGGAGGCGACGAGATTCTCGAATCGGGCGCCTTCGTCGGCAACCTCGGACCAGTCCCACAGATAGTATTTGGCCGATTTTTTCACAGCCCGTTCGATGCGGCGGTGATACGGAGCGACGGGATGGGTGTAATAGTTCCGGCACAGCAGGTCCACCCAGGTTCGAACCGTGTGCGGACTGACTTCCAGGTCTTCGGAGATTGCATTCAGCGAGAGCGGTGACCCGACGCGCTTCGGCATCATTGCACCCAGAAGTTCGATCTGTGAGAGGGACCTGACGACGGTTGTGTCCCGTATGTCTTCCCTGAAGACACGTTCGAATCGTTCCTGAAGCCAGCGGCGGTGGGTACGCGACCGTCCCGAGAGGCACGGCTCGGGGAAACCTCCATATGCCATCAGATGCCGGACGACGTCCGGACGGGCTTTTCCGAATGTCAATTCGAAGGGTCCAGCCGGGTCGTTTTCTTCTCGATTGCCTTCAAGCTCGGACGCGGTAAATGGGTGGAGACGGTATAAATGGTATCGTCCCAGGAGTGAGTCGCCGCCTCGCCGGTACGTGTCCAGCCTCGCGCTCCCGGTTACGATGATCCGTTCATTGTTCGGTCTTGTGTCCCAGATGCCCTTGATCAGTCCCTTCCAGCGATCGTACTTGTGAAGTTCGTCGAACACCAGAATCTGACTGTCGGGGTCCCATTCCTGCCGCAGAATCCGTTCCCTGTGATTTCGGTTGTCCCAGTTCAGGTAAACGCTGTTTGAAAAGCGTCTCGCCAGCAGTGTAGCGAGCGTCGTTTTTCCCACCTGGCGCGGCCCGGCTACGAAGACCATCCTGTCGTTCAGATCGCCGGCCGCAGCGGTCTCGAGGTATCTGGATCTCAGTTCAGCCATATGGCAATTTTGCACTAAACTGCAAAAAAGTCAAGACAATTTTGCAGGTGACTGCAAAATTGTCAACGCCCTGATACGAAAACTGCCAGTCTACGCAGGCTGTTAACCGCCTTTATCTGGCAGGTTATGGTCCGTCCGATTCGCCGGAGGCCACTGGTCGCCGGCCGTAGCGCAAACTGGCAGTTTGCGAATCCGGATCAAGCGCCGGCGCTTGCGCGGTCGAAACCCGCATCAGTCATCGCCCGTTTCCGGCGCGACGTCCCGCCGTTCGGCCGGCTGACGGCGGAACAGCGCGGCGACGCCGTGTCTGATGTCTTCCAGGATGGCATAGGTGACGGGAACGAGAATGAGGATGACGGCTGTGCCGAAGATGACGCCGAATCCCAGCGAGGTCGCCATGGGGATGAGCAGCTGCGCTTGCAGGCTTTTCTCGAACAGCAGCGGGGTGAGGCCCGCAAACGTCGTAAGGGACGTCAGGAGGATGGGCCGGAAACGCGCCATCCCGGACTCCCGGATGGCCTCCTGCAGGCCTTTGCCTTCCTTGCGCCGGCGGTTGATGAAGTCCACCATCACCAGGCTGTCGTTGATCACCACGCCGGATAGCGCAACCAGCCCGAAAATCGACAGAATGGTAAGGTTGAGGCCCATGATGATATGCCCCATCACGGCGCCGACGAATCCGAAAGGGATCACAGCCATAATGATCAGCGGCTGAAGATAGGAGCGGAAGGGAATCGCGAGCAGGCCGAAGATCACAAACAGGGCCATTCCGAAACTCCTCGACAGGCCTGCCATGGTCTCCTGCTGCTCTCTCTGTTCGCCTTCGAGGCTGAACCGGACGCGGGGGTGGTCCGAGACGATTGCCGGCAGCGCGTTTGCGACGACGTCCGCAAGGACTTCGTTGGCGTTGGCTCTGCCTTCATCCACGTCCGCGGTGACGCTGACGATGCGCTGCCGGTCGGTGCGGCGGATGGCGGCGTATCCACGCCCCGGTTCCGTCCGCGCGGCGACCGAAAAAGGCACTTCCACGCCCTCCGGGGTGCGCAATCGCATGGTCTCGAGGTTGTTCATCGACCGTCGTTCGCTTTCGGGATAACGGACCATCACCCGGACGTCGTCCCTTCCCCTCTGGATGCGCTGCGCTTCCTCGCCGTAGAACGCCTGTCGGACCTGTCGCGCCAGGTCCGACATGGTCAGGCCGAGCAGGCGCGCTTCGTCAGTGAGGGCGAGCTTCACTTCCTTCTTGCCAGGCCGAAACGAGTCGGCGATGTCCAGGACGCCCGGGTACTCGGCAAGCCGGGCCTTGAGTTTTTCCGCGGCAGCCCGGAGTTCGGCGTAGTCCGGACCGGTAAGCTGGATGTTGATCGGCTCTCCCACGGAAAAGAGCGAAGAGGTGAAGTTCAGTTCCGTCGCATCGGGAATGGGTCCGGCGAGTTCGCGCCAGCGTCTGGCGATTTCAATGCTGCTGATGCTCCGCTCCTCGGCCGGCGTGAGCTCCACGTTGACTTCGCCGAGGTGGGCGCCGGAGAAGGAGGCGTTGGTTCCGCGGTTCTCACGCTGCGCCGCGCGAAGGGGCTGGTCCCCTACCAGCGCGAGCATGTGCGTGAAGATTTTCTCGTTTGTTTCCGATTCCAGTTCCCGCTGCAGCTGTATCGCGGACGACTCCAGCCGGCGCACGACCCGCGCGGTGACCTCGGCGGGCGTGCCCTGAGGCATGGTCAGGATCGCCGCCACGTTGTCGGCCGGGACCTGGGGAAGAAACACGAAGCCGATCCAGCCTCCGAGAATGAGTCCCGCCGTAAGGGTCAGCGCGGCCACACCCACGGACGCGCTCAGGTACCGCCACGCCAGGCATTTCTCCAGAAACGGACGGTAGAACTCGTGTATGATCCATTCCAGGCGGGATGAAAATCCGTCTCGAAACCGTCTCAGCAGCCCGCCGATGCGGCTGGTGGTTTTCTTTCTGCCGCGCAGTTTTGCGTGCGCCAGATGGGCGGGCAGGATGAGCAGGGATTCAACGAGCGAAAAGACCAGCGTCAGAATGACGATCTCCGGGATCAGCCTCATGATCTTGCCGGAAGTGCCGGGGACCATCAGCAGGGGTGAAAACGCGGCGATCGACGTCAGAATCGCAAAGGTGACCGGCACCGCCACTTCCTGGGCGCCCGCGATGGCCCCGCGCAGGCCGCGCTCGCCCTGCTGGAAACGTCGGTAGATGTTTTCGCCGACGACGATGGCGTCGTCGACGACGATACCAAGCACCACGATGAACGCAAACAGCGAGATCAGGTTGATGGAGGCGCCGATGGTGGGCATCATCGCGATGGCGCCCAGAAACGAGATGGGGATCCCCAGGGCGATCCAGAAAGCCAGACGGAGCCTCAGGAACAGCGCCAGGATGACGAGGACGAGGATGAAGCCTCCGCGTCCGTTCTTCAACATCAGGTTGAGCCGGCCCTCGAGAATCCGCGAAAAATCCGAGTAGACGGTAAGGGAGATCCCCTCGGGCATGCGGGATTCCGCCGACCCGATGTACTCCTTGACCTTACGGGAGACGTCGAGCGCGTCCTGTTCGCCCACGCGGAAGACCTGTACCATCACGCCCGGTTCCAGGTCGAACCTTCCTGAAATATCGGCGTCGGCGAATCCGTCCACGACCGTGGCCACGTCACCTACGGTGAGCGCGGCGCCGTCGGCCCTGGTACGCAGCACGATATTCTCGAAGGCCGCGCCACGGTACGCCTGCCCCTTTGTCCGGAGCAGGATTTCGCCGCCTTGCGTCTTGATGGCGCCGCCGGGCAGGTCGAGCGAGGAACGACGCACCGCCCTCACGACCTCGTCGAACGTGAGGTTGAAACGCCGAAGCGCGGCTTCCGAGACTTCGATGGAAACCTCGTACGGGCGCGCGCCGCTCAATTCCGCCTGGGTGATTCCCGGAATCGCGGTTATCTCGTCCCGCACCTGTTCGCCAAGGTATTTCAGGGCGGTTTCGTCGGCGTCGCCCGATACGGCCACGTTGATCACCTGGCGACGCAGGACCACTTCCTGGATTACCGGCTGTTCGGTCTCATCGGGGAACGTATCAATTGCGTCGACCGCCGACTTGACGTCTTCCAGGACTCTGCGCGCGTCGGTACCCGGTACGAGCTCGATATTCACGCTGCCCCGGTTTTCGGACGCGGTCGAGCGGATGCGCTTGATGCCTTCGATGCTCTGAACGGCCTCTTCGATCCGCACGCACACGCCCTCCTCCACCTCCTCGGGCGCCGCCCCGCGATAGACGACGGAGACTGAGACAACGTCCGCGGAAAACTCCGGAAAGATCTCAAGTTCGATGCCGCCGATGGTAATGAGACCACTGGCCAGGATAACGACCATGAGCAGATTGGCGGCGACGCTGTTTTCGGCAAACCAGGCGATTGCGCGATTCATCCGGCACCTCCGTCAGACCGTGACGCGGCCTCGTCTTCCGGGCCGAGGATGCGTACCTGCATGCCCTCCACGACGGCGTCCAGCGTGGATATGCAGACCCGCTCACCCCCATCGAGGCCGGAACGGATGAGGGCGTTCTCTGCTTCGAGCCTCAACAGATCGACGCCGCGAAAACGCAGCCGGCTGTCCTCGTCGACGACAAGGACCTGGCCGGCGCCTCTGAGGGCCGTCCGGGGCACGACCGCGACGTCCCTGGCGACGCGTCCGAGGATTTCAACCTCCACGAACAGCCCGGCGAATAGCGGCGCGCGGGCCGGGTCGTCGTCCTGGTTGTAAGGCGCGTCGACGCGGGCGACGAGATTGACCATCCGCGTGCGGGCGTCGATCTCCCCTTCGATACGTACGATTTCACCCTCCCACGTGTGCGGGGCCCCGGCGAAGACCGCATGGACCAGCGCTTTCGGTCGGGAGGCCGGCTCGAGTTCGCTACGGGCGTTGTAGACCAGGTCCAGATAGGCGAGTTGCTCGTGCGGCACGGGCAGGCGGATCTCGGCGTAGTCCACGGCGTAGATGCGGGCGACGTGAGCGCCGGGATTGACGTATTGTCCCAGGTCCACGATCTTGGACAGCACTCGCCCTTCGTACGGCGCACGGATGCGGGTGCGATCAAGCGCGAGCCGTGCCTGTTCCTGGGATGCCCGCGCGGCCTGCAAAGCGGCCCGGGCGTCCTCCAGCTGCGGTTTCCTGAGGGCCAGGTCCGTGGCTTCGCCATTACCCAGGCGCTGCCACTCCTGCCGGGCGAGTTCGGCTTCTTCCTCCTCGCGCGCCAGCCGCACCCTGGCCTGCGCGACCACCGCTTTTGCGCGATCGACCGCCAGTTCGTAGTCCCGCGGATCGATGGCGAGCAACACGTCCCCGGCCTTGAAGAAACCGCCGTTGGCGAAGGCAGGAGAAACCGAGATAATCTGGCCGGCGACCTGTGAAACAAGGCTGGTCTTGGTTCGTGGCGCAACCGTGCCCTGGGCGTTAACCGTCAGTTGGACATTTCTGATCTCGACGTGCATCGCCCGTACCAGGGGAGGCGGTACTTGCGGCGGCGCCACCACGACTTCGGACCGGGCGCTGATGAGGACGTATGCGCTCAGGGCTCCGAATGCGACAACCGCAACGGGGAGCAGCGCCTTCGGATGCCGCCGGATCCAGCCTGTCAGACGCGGCCTTTCTTCCCGCGTACTTTTTAGCGGTCTCATGCTCATGTTCTACAGTCCTTCCGTTTGCGTTGTAGAAGTCGCCAGCGCCATACCGTCGGTACGCTCGAAGCCCCCGCCGAGGGCCAGGTGAAGGTTGACCCGGTTCTCCAGGCGCTGCCGGCGTACGGCGATGAGCTGGCTCTCGGACGCGTAAGCCCCGCGCTGGGCATCCAGCATCGTATTCAGGTCGACCAGCCCTCCCGCGTACCTGTCTTCGGCCAGGCGGCGCGCGGCGAGCGCCTGTTCGGTTGCGGTTTCGAGTGCTTCCTGTCTTTTTGCCAGCAGGCTTTCCGCCGCCAGTGCGGTCTCGACTTCGGCATAGGCCGACAGGACGCTTTGAACGTATGCAGAGACGGCCTGTTCGGATTGTGAAGCGGCCAGCTGAATGCCGCCGCGAATCCGTCCCCCCTGAAAGAGGGGTTGCAGAATATTGCCCGCCAGGTTCCATACGCTGAAGTCGCCGTCCAGAAGATTTTCCAGATCCCTGCTGCTGGTGCCGGCTGAGCCCGTGAGGCTGATGCGGGGATACAACGCCCGCCTGGCCTGCGTATACCGGGCGTTGGACGCCGCCAGCCTGCGTTCCGCCGCCATCAGGTCCGGCCTGCGGGACACCAGGTCGGCGGGAAGGCCGGCTGGAATTGCTTCCGGAAGTTTCGGCAGGTTCATGCCGGGGCTGAGCGCGGCGGCGGGATATCGGCCCAGAAGGACTTCGAGTTGGCGCCTGGTTCCGTCCAGAATGAGCCGGCGCTGTTGAAGGACGGCTTCGGAGCCCGCCAGGTCCGAGAGCGCCCGCCGCAGATCCAGTGCGTGTCTCAACCCGCGCCTGTATCGCTCCCTGACGACCTCGCTGGACGTCTTGAGGTTTTCTACCGTGGCTTCCGAAAGATCGACCTGTCTGCGGGCCTCCACGGCGGCGAACCAGGTCTTGACCGTCTGCCCCGCCAGCGAGAGCCGCGCGCCTCTGTGATCCGCGCGCGCGGCCTGCACATCGGCCAGCGCGGCAGAGGCGCCGGCGCCCAGCCTGTTCCAGAGATCGAGTTCCCAGGACACGTCCAGGGAAAGGCCGAAGCTGCTTGAGGTTGACGTCAGAACGCCGTTTCCGGATCCGGGGATGGGCAGGCCGATGAAATTCTGTTTACGGCGAGACGCGCCGGCGCGGCCTCCGGCGTCGGGATACAGAGGGGCGCCGGCGATTCGGGCGCGCGCCGCGGCAGCGCGTACCCTGGCGGCGGAGGCCTGAAGGTTGTGGTTGCGCTCCAGCGCTTCGGCGACCAGACCCTTAAGGTTTTCATCTTTGAAGGTATGCCACCACAGCGTGTCGGCAGGCGCGACGCCGGCCTGCCCGGTCGACCAGCCCGCCGGTACCTTTACGTTGACCTCTGGCGGCTTAACCTTCGGCGCCGCGGCGCAGGCCGCCAGCAGCAGCGAGAGGATGGGCAGAACCGTTCTCAAGTTGTGTCTCCATTGGGTGCGGCGGCCCGAAGACCCGCCGCGAGGAACGCCACAAGGCGTTTGATGTTGTTTTCGATATCGGACGGATCGCAGAGGCCGCCGGTCCTTCGCGGGATGATGTGCCTTCCCATCAGCGGCATGCTCATGCCGCCGACCATGAAGAAAAACCGCCAGAGCAGGTCGGTCCGCGACAGGTGGGGCAGGCCGCGGCCAAGGGCGGATGTAAAACGCTGAATGACTTCAGCGAACTGTTCCGTGATATTGTACCCTAGGTCTCCGGGTTCGGAATAGAGCCTTCCGATAAGCAGCATGAAGTTTTCACCGCCGCCCGCGGGGTCGTACGCCAGCCGCATCGCGGGCGCAACGAAGGCATTTACAATCGCTTCAATGGAGGGCGCGCCTTCCGCGGCCGCTTCTTCCGCATCGAGAAGGCGGCACCGTTCCCGGTTCAGAGGCGCCAGCCTCCGTGAAAAGACCGCTTCGATAAGCGCTTCTTTCGATCCGAAGTGGTAATGGACGGAGGCCAGGTTCGCGGACGCTCCGGAAGTAATGGCACGCAGGGACGTGGCCGCGATTCCGTGTTCGGCAAACAGGTGCTCGGCGGCGTTGAGCAGGCGGTCGTGGGTGTCGGGTTGGTTCATCTTTCCAACCGGATCGAGGCAGATTTCAAACAAACGTATGTTTAAAACGAACGTTTTAAACATACCGATCCATGTAACGCATGTCAAGAAGTTTCTTGTTCTCCGTTGAACATTGTGTCCCACACCTGTCCGGAATCGTCGTATCCGGGTTATCTCATATCGGACAATGAATCTTTTCCTTTTTCACGACATGATCTACGAATATTCGGAGCGAGGGCATCCCTGCCCTCGAACTTCGTGTGACCCGTGAATTCACGCATCACGGAAACCCGCCTCTACATCCGAACATCATCCATTAGTGTCCGGAGCGAGGGCATCCTGCCCTCGCTCCCGGGTAACGCGTGTGTGACGACCTCGATGTCCTTGCTCTCGGGAACGCCGACTGCGAAGTGACCCTGCCCACGAATGAACCGCGCATCGAGAAAATATTAATTTCTTAATTGACAAATTGCGGATCTTCCCTATATTTTATATTAAGGAATTAATCGCGCCGACCCTTTATCACGAAACTTCGTATCTCAGATACGACCCTTTTAGGAGTTCAGTACATGGCAAGGCCGAAGTCGCCCACGCTTACGGAGGCCGAACTCAGGCTGATGGACGTGCTCTGGAAGAAGGAGGCAGCCACGGTGAGCGACGTTGTCGCGGCGCTGCCCGGCAACGAACCTCTGGCCTACAGCACGGTGTTGACGACGCTGAGAATTCTCGAACGGAAGGGCTATGTGTCCCACGAAAAAGAGGGCCGGGCATACGTCTACCAACCGGTTGTCGGGCGCGAGGATGCCAGAAGAAGCGTGGTCAGGTACATGATGAGCCGGTTTTTCAACAATTCGCCCGAGGCGCTGATGCTGAACATCCTCGAGAACGAAACGGTCGACGGGGACGTTCTCGATCGCCTGAAACGAATGGTGGACGAAGGTAGTTAGACCTTGCAGTAAGGCTTCTACTCAAGATGCTTTTCTCGGCTTCATCGCGCATCCACTGGCCATAGCCAGGAGAGAGGAAAGAGGAGTGAGGAGTGAGCAACGACAAAAAGCAGATCGGGAATCGCGAAAGGAAAGAGGAGTGAGAGGCCTTTGACTCGTTTTCTCTCTTTTCTCACTACTCTTCACTCTCTCCTCGACAATTGCCTTTTCTCTTTTCTCACTTCTCTCCACTCTCTCCTCTACTCGTCTCCCCTGTTCCTGCGACGCATGGTCAATAGGGAACTTTGTATGTTCGCGGCCTACGAGATCTTCGACGCTGTTTCACGGTTGGCGGTGTCTGCCGTGCTGGAAGGACTCTGGCCGGGACTGCTCGTTACGATTTCGCTCGCGTGCCTCCTGAACTTCGCGAAGTGGCTCAACGCGCGGACCCGGTACGTAATCTGGACGGTCGCGCTGGCGGCGGTGTTCGCACTGTCCTGGTCCGGAATTTTGAGTCCGCCGGACCATGCGGGCGCCGCACGAATATGGTCCCGGGCAGCGGAATTAAGAGAGGAGCAGGCCTCCGAAAGCCGGAATCTCAGCCGGGAGAAAGGGTACGAATCGACGCCCGCCTCCGAAGCGCCGGAGGGCCTGGAGCCGGATATCGTCGCTGAGCTTCCCCGCCCGTGGCCGCCGATTGTCTTCGCGGTATGGATGCTGGTCGCACTGGCATTGTCGGCGAGGCTCTTCCTGGCTTTTCGTCATATTCGGCGGCTGAAGCTGAGCGCGAGACCCCTTCCCGCCCGCTATCAGCACAGGTTGCGTCGCCTCCTTCGGGCTTGCGAGACGCGTCGCTGGGTGCGCCTTTGCAGTTCCACACAGTTGGTCGCTCCCGCGGCGACGGGTCTCTTCAGACCTGTGATTCTGATCCCCGAGTCCATGCTGGACCGGCTGACGGAGGCGGAATTCGATCAGGTAGTCCTGCACGAACTGGCGCACCTGCACCGGCTGGATGACTGGTCCAGGCTCCTGCAGGCGATCGTCGGGTGCGTTTTGTTCTTCCACCCGGCCGTATGGTGGATCGGTCGACAGATGGACCTTGAGCGAGAAGTCGCGTGCGACGATACGGTGGTTGGCATTACCGGAGGAGCCAGAGACTACGCGGTCTGCCTCACCCGGCTGACCGAGATATTGGCATCGCCGGTCGGGTTGACGATGGGAATCGGCGCCGCCGGAGACCGGAAGCAGGTCGTTCGGCGGGTCTCACGGCTGTTGAAGGCCCCGGGCGGCCGCGATCGGCGGCTGTCACGGGCCGGCCTCATACTGGCTTTCGGTCTGGTCCTCGCGGTATTGACACACTGCGGAGGCGGACCTGCGGTCGAGGTGCCTGGCCGGTCGGAAGCCTTCGTCAGGCTGGCAACCTTCAAGGACCGGCTGCTGTCATTCCTGAGGCTGGACGGCCTGCCGTCCAGTTCCGGACGCTCGGACCTGGTTACGGTAATTGCGGATTCCCTGGATGCCCGAATGTTGGGTAATCCCATCCGCGGCGTTTTCGAGAGGGTTATACGGACACCCGGTAAGGAGCGGCTATATCATGTCTCGTTCGTGCGAGCGGGAGATTTCCGGGCGTTGCGTCGGAGGAATATCGTGATCGCGGCGCCGCTTGACGGAGACCACGAAGCGGCCAGGCTGGTGCGCTCGCTGGTTCCGGACGGAAGGAGAGAAGCCATCCGTAACGGCGCGGCGCCGATTGTCATCCGCCGTGACGTGTGGGCGGACGACCAGGTCGTTGCGCTGGTTACGGGCGAGGACCGCGGAGCGTTGAAAGCCAACTTCCTGACGGAAGCGGACCGGATTTACGGCGCGGTCGACGGGAAGCGGGATGAATGGGTCGCCGACATCCTCTATCGATTCGGCGAACGAGAGACGCTCGCTTCGGAGCTGGCGGAACGGTTCGGGTGGCGCGTGCGCGTGCCGTTCGGCTTCAATATGATCGACTCGCACGCCGATAGCGGTTTCGTGGTGCTGACGCGTACCCACGCGCGGGTGCGCCAGTGGATGTTTGTCTACCGGGAGGACGGCGTGCGGCCGGACCGGTTGACCGAGGCGTGGTGCGTCCGGAAGCGGAACGAGATCGCCGCGAGGTTCTTTGAAAACGACGTCGTGGACCCAACCGGCCTGACCCTGAGTCAACGGGAACTGGGAGGCCGGCTGGCGGTGCATCTGGAAGGACTGTGGCAAAACGATTTTTCGTGGAAGGGCGGGCCCTTCAGAAGCTACGTGCTGGTCGACGAAGAGCGGGACCGGCTCTATTTCCTGGACCTTGGAGTTTACGGCCCTAACAGAAGAAAAGAGACCTATCTTCGTCAACTGGACGTTGTGGCCGGGACGTTCGAAACGGGGCCGTTCTATGAGGACCTGCTCGCGACGACAGGGACCGATGTCACGCACGGCATCGATGACTGACTTCCGCGCGGGCAGAGGATACTCGCCCGTTTTTTTAATTTAAATATTAATTCATTAATTGTATGCGTCTGATGCCAGCACGAAATGGGATGCCGCAGCAATGTAACTTGCGACGACGAAATTCCACTCTTCCTCATCCCTGCACGCGACAGGACGTGCAAAGTCTGCAATTCCCGTTCCCACAGGAAAGGGCGACGTTAGTTGCTCTCGGGCGTCTCGCTCAGCTCCCCCTCTCCCCAACGGGAGAGGGGGCCGGGGGGAGAGGTCTCCGCATACGATACCCGTGCTTCGCGACGTAGCGCACACTGGCAGTTTACGGAAAAATGGCATTGGCGACAGACGGAAAATCAACCTGTCACGGTTAACATACAACCTGAAAGGAGGCCGAAGATGTTGCGTTATAAGCATCCCGAAGCAGATCTGAAGCTGGCGTATCCCAAAGTCATGGCACGGAGTGTCGGGATTTCCGTCGTGTTTCTTCTGGTCCTCGCAGTGATGTTTCCCTCTTTCGAGATGGAAACACCGGCGCGGGTGCGCCGCCCCGACGTGATCATTGTCGAGCAAATTCCCGTCATCCGGCATCCGCGCCGTCCTGAGCCCAAGCGGCCCTCAATACCGATTGAAGCGGATGCCGACGAGGTGCCCGAAGACGTAACCATCGAGTCGACTGAACTGGACCTGGAACGTGTACCCGTGGAACTCCCTGCGCCCGTGCGCCGCGAGACCGCGCACGTCGAGGAGGAGGTCCTTGAATTCTGGCGGGTTGAGCGGCAACCCGTGCTGATCCGCGGCACGATGCCGGTTTACCCCGAAATGGCGAAGAGAGCCGGGCTGGAGGGGGTGGTGTTCGTGGCGTTCACGGTGGGCGCAGACGGAAGCGTCAGACAGGTCCGTGCCGTACGAGGACCGGAGATCTTCAGGAAGGCGGCGATCGAGGCGGTTTCGCAGTTCGTATTCGAGCCTGCCGTTCAGAACGACCGGGTGGTCGCGGTGAAGATGTCGATGCCCATCCGGTTTCGGCTGAACGATTGAACGCTTCGGGCAATCAGTGTCCGCTGGCCCGGCGCCTCTTCGTCCACTCGTCCGTTGGAGAAGACGTACCAGTATTCGCCACGCCATCTGCAGATGCCGGCCTGATGATTGTAGGTCCCGAACGCCCGCGAACCCGTCGCCACGCGAGACCGCCGAATCGGTACCTGGTCGAACCAGGCCGGCCAATCCTTACCGTCGGGCCGTGTGCAGCCAGCCTTTCTGAACTGCGACGTTACCAGGTTGTCCCTCACCCTCTGCCTGAGTTCGGGCGTGAGCATGGAGATTCGCGTTTCCGTGTAGATGTCCGGTACGGGCATGGATAGTTTCATCCTGATTGTCTGGATCTCGTGACGCTGACGTCGGCGTTCATACAAATCACCGCCGCACTTCCAGAACGGGTAACCAATGTTGACTTATTCCCACAACACGCTTATAGTCAACATGTTATTCGGATTATGTGATGCCGGTGTGGTTGGCGGAATGGGCACCAGACAGACGCGGATTATGCCCGGGTCGGTACGCATGGGACGCAATGTTCCAGCATGTTTGAACCAGTTGCAACTGCGTTTCCCGGATGGTCGGCCGAGGCCCCGGGAAAGGAAGGTCCAAGTGCGATGCGAACAGTGCGGCAGCCTGTTTGGCGTCCCGCAGTGGTCTGCGCCAAAGAAAGTGCGGCTGCACTTCTGCTGCAAAGCCTGCCTCGATGCGTGGGCAACCGTAGATCCGGATGCCGGGGAGGGACCTGCATTGAAGGGCCGACCGCAATTCAGGGGTGGGAACTGGAAGGTCCTGGCCGCGGAGGCGAGAGAACGGGACGGCTTTCGCTGCCGCAGTTGCGGGGTAACCGAGGAGACGCTGGGGCGGCAGCTCGACGAACACCACAAGATACCGGTCCGGCTGTTCGCGTCGGCAGCGGCGGCCAACCGTCCGGACAATCTGATCTCGGTCTGCCGGCCGTGCCACAAACGGATGGAAGACAGGACGGCGGTCGAACTCCCGCTCTTCCGTGACGTGAGACATCCCGGCCAGCGGCAGGATCGCGCATAAGGCGCAATGTCGGATATCCGTTGCTAGAGAGCGTTCTTCTCTCCGAAAAGACGTTCGCAGACCTTGCCGGCGCGTTCCTGGTAGCCGTCGGGAACAAAGACGTACAGCTTCCAGAGGCGTTCGTACTGGTCCTCCACCGCCTTGACGTCGAACGGCGGACTGTCGAGCGGCTCGTTGAGGCGCCGGACCCCGGTCTTCGTTTTCGTGAAGACCCGGGCCTCCTTGATGGAGGAAATGTCGGGGCAGTACAGGATGACCTGGTCGGGCTCCACGACGATGGCGTCGGCGATTTCGCGTTCCACCCGCTGTCTGGATTCGACGGACCTGGTGTACGATGCGATCAACTCATCTCTGGCTCGCCGGCCGATTTCTCCGGTGGACAGCACGTATGCCCGCTTCAACAGATCGCGGTAGACCACGCCGCGGACCAGGCGTTCGATACGCTCGTCCTTCCGGGCGATGAGCGAGCGAAGAAGCGCGCCGTCGGTAAGGTTAAGAATGTCTTCCTCGCGTAGGCCGAGTTGTACGGCCAGTTCCACGGCCTTGGCGATCATGGCGCCGGACGAGACTTTCGCATGGTGATAATAGACGCGTTCGGTCAGGAAATACCGCAGACGGAGAAGATGCAGTAATTCCGTCCGGGTGCTGAGTTTCTCGATGTTGATGGCGAGCTTGTCGTCGGCCACGGTGAAGGTGCTCAGTATACGGTCGTCGTAATCATGCTTCAAGCCCGCGAAATACGCGTCGCGGCGGAGGTAGTCCAGCAGGTCCGCGTCGACGGTGCTGGCAACGACCTGCCGCATCCAAGGCGGATCGAAACCGCGTTCGGTCAGGAGGGCGACTACCTGCTCCCTCTGACCGGATACGTCGAGTGCGCTGGCGAGTTCGTCCTGTGAGAGCGCACGTCGCATCCGTTCCGCCGAATCGTGACGCGGAAACAGCTTGCGTTCGTCTTCGAAGGTATGGCCGAATGGAAAATGAGACACGTCGTGGACGAGTGCCGCCAGAACGACTGTGGTTTCCTGTTCGGCGCTTACATCCGTCCCGGAGTCCTTCAGGACGCCCACGATATGCCTCGCCATCGCGGCGGTGCCCAGGGAGTGTTCGAACCGGGTATGCGTACACCCCGGGTAAACGAGATGGGCGGTGCCCGTTTGGCGGATGCCCCGCAGCCGCTGGAACTGGCGGGTATCCATCAGCCGGCGTTCCACTTCGCCGAACCGGATGTCGCCGTGGATCGGATCTCGAATGATCATTTACCGGAGCCTCAAAAGCTGTCTTAAAATTCCCAGCCGCGCGAAGACCGCTGGGAATTCTAAGACAGCTTCTCAATAGCCTGACGCCGCCTTCGCCTCTCAAGCCGTCCAAAGGTAACCAATCGGTCGACACGTGGCAATGCAAACGCACCATGCGCAACGGGCCGCCGGTGAAGACGCCCGGCAGCCCGTACGCGCGTATTGCCGTCCGATGCCGGGGCTTAGAAGTAGACCTTCAAGCCGGCGAACAGGCGATCGATTTCCGTGGTGCTGCCGTCGGAAAAGATGAAGTCCCGCTTGTAGTTCAGGCCCAGGCGTATCCGGTCATTGACAATGATGTCGATGCCCGCGCCGGGCGCAAGGCCGAAGTTGCTCTCGCCGTCATCGGGCCTGTAGAGTCCCGCCTGTGCGGAGAAATAATACACGAACGGATCGGCGTTGTAGTCCAGGCGTGAACCCAAACTGTAGATGGACAGCTCTCTGTCTGAAAGATACGAATAGCCGCCCTCGATCGCCAGCCACCCGTCCCTCTCGTAACCCAGGTTCAGGCTGTATAGCAGTCCGGTGCGGTTGCCGTCCGCGTTCCTGTCGAAAATACCGGAGCCGAACGCGGGGCTGACGTAGAACCGGCCTTCAGGACCGCCGAACGGGTAGCCGCCGCGGCCCAGTTCGCTGCCCTCGGGACCGTCGGTGCGGCCCTGCTCTGCCGCGTCCAGCGGGAGGCTGAACAGTGCGCCGCAGATGGTGAAGATCATAACGAGGCTTGCGGATTTCATGGCGAATCTCCTTTTGTGTTTGACGTGGGAGCAGAGCCGGCAGCCCTGGCATCAGATTCCGATATGCCGTTTCTTGTAGGCTTTCCGGATTTCCTTCTCGTCGGTCCAGGCGATTTCCGACGTGAGCAGATTGGTCAGCTGGAAGGTCGCTTTATAGTAGATCAGTTTGTCCTTGCCGACCTGCTGCACGTTCGCCGTGAGGGTGCCGGTCAGCAGATACTCCGCGCCCGTCTGGCTGCCCGGACCCCTGGCCTGCTCCGGGTCCACGTATCCGGACTGCTGGTACTCGTACTCCTCGGCGATGTCCCGGCGGTTAACCACGTCGGCAAATCGAAAACTGCCGCTCTGGAGGAGCTGTGTCCGGACCTTGTTGGAAAGCATGGTCATATCGATGTGTTCCGCCGTACGGTTGCGCATCTTTCCGATCATGACAACCGGCGCGCCGTTGCTTCCGGCAATGTGGCTGTCGACCATGGACTGGATCATTTTCTTCGCGATCAGTTGCATGTCGTTTTCGCTGAACCGGTCGTCCAGCAGCGCAATGGCGTTGGGATCTTCGTACGAGCCCTTCGTGAAGGCTCTGGGTCCCGCGCAACTGACGGCGAACGCGAGAACGACGGCGAGCGTGATGCAGATTCCTGGCTTCATGGCGATTCTCCTCCTGGTAAAATAGTCCGTAAGACGATGCGGCGCTGTTGTTGTTCTCGGACAGACGGCGTGTGATTCAATTCCATTCGCACTGGAAGTGCGCGCCCGCCATGTGCCACTTGTAGGGCAACAGGACGTCCTGGCGATAGCGCACCTGCAGGCGGCAGTCCTGCATGGTCGAACTCACCGGATAATCGAAAGGAATCTCCCGGATACCGGCACGGTCGGCATCGGGTACGTCGGATGAACGGAAAATATCCGGTTTGGTCGACGTGAAGACCTGCATTGTCTTGCCCCCATACGTCTTCAGCGGTACGCGGTCGGCGAACGTGATGCGCCGGATCTGCCTGGGAAGGAGGGGATCCGTGAGATCCACGCGCTCGTCCCGGCGCCAACTCCCCGCCAGTACCGCGCCCAGGTCCGCCGTAAAGATGCGTTCGGCCGGCCCGTCCGGAATGATGACGTATAGATATCGTCTGCGAGCCTGCCGCGACTGACCCGAGAACTCGAGCTGAATGGAGAGAGTCAGCGCCCGGTTGGGGGGCAGGGCGTGCAGTGAGATCGCCTGGATGACCTTTTGCGAGACGCCTGCCTTCTTGAGCTCGATCAGCGCGCCGGCAGAAGCGTCTCCCGCAAACCGGCGTTCCTGCACCATCCTTCGGATCGCCTCGTCGTCGAAATCGTTCCGGCTGAGACTGACGACGTCTTCCAGGGTGAGGGGTAGCTGGTCGGAGCGTTCGTACACGGGCGGCAGGTTCCGTCCGTCCCACGTCACGATGTTGACAACGGCGCCCCGCGTCGGTATGTCCGCAGCCCATACCGTCTGGCTCCACCCCGCGAGAGCCAGGGCCAGGCAGATTCGAATCTGTTGCTTCATGGTGTTCCTCCTTTCGGATGAGTGGCTATTTATACGTCCGGTAGTTCACGAAGGTCCGGGCACCAGGTCGGATATGTACATCCGAAATGGTTCCGGTTTCGATGACGCGCCCTCGACAGTCGAGGGATTCCAGCGTCAGCTTGTGCGTTCCGGCGGGGAGGGTGAGCCTGCCGATCTGAACGTTGTGCGGCAGTGAGACCCAGCTCCGGGTATCGGCTGCTTCGGTTGCGGCGGAAAGCAGATTGACGAAGAAGCCCAGGAGTTTGTGTTTTTTCTTCGCCTTGACCGAAGCCGCATATTTAACCAGGCCCCGCGCGACGGTACGCGCGAGAACAGCCGGCTGTTTGTCCTGAAACGTCTGCCAGGCGATGCTCGAGAGGTCTTCCGCCAGCGTGGTGGTGGTCTGGCGTCCGGCGGCGTGTACCCTGATGGTATGGGTACGCGGTACAACGTCCTCGTACGCGGGCAGGGCCACGCGCAACCAGTATTTGACCTTTGATTCACCCGCATAGTGCGGTTTGAAATGACGACGTGCGATTTTCCGGGAGACACGATCGAGGCGGTCTTTTTTTCCGGTAAAGTCCTCACCCTCGTAGATCGGGAGGCTGATTTCCTCCTGTATCTTGTGCGGCACGAAGCCGATTTCCGAAAAGACGATCAGTTCGCCCCCGGCGGGTGGCCGTAAATCCGCCGAATCAGCCGCTTCTGCCCGGCCATCGACGTAGCCCAGCGCTTCTTCTATACGCCGGAGATCCTGCTCGAGGGCCGTGGGCGCCTTCAGGCCAAAGGCCTTCGTGTAGGTCTCATAGGCATCCAGTGCGTTCCGGTAAGACACGTACGCGTCGTTGAGTTCGCCGGTTGTTTCGTAGATGAGACCGGTCACGTAATGGATGAAGGCATCGTTCCTGTACGTGGCGTCGTATTCGGCCTGTGCGGCGTAGTGCTCCAGCTTCAGGTTGGCCTTTCGGCACTCCACGAGGGCCTCTTCCGGCTCCTTCAGATACCAGTAGTTGAGTGCCCGGTAGTAGTTGATGAACACAAGCTCGAACACTTCGCCGCGATAGGCGCGCACCTGATCATTGGTGACCAGCGAGGCCGCCTCTCGGGACAACGAACGCGTAAACAGACGGTCCGAAAGCCGCTCGGCCTCTTCGAAGAAACGGTTGGATGCATCGTATTTGCCTTTATAGTGTGCAATCAGGCCGTTCTCCATAAGATAGAGCAGGCGCTCGGGGCCTTTCCGGGCGTTCCCAAGGGACTGCAGCGCGGTTTCGTAGTGGCCCCCGGCGAGGCTGCTTCTGAAAGTCACGGCGTTGTGGGTGTAGGTGGCGCAACCGGTGAAGAAGACCAACAGAAGCAGGCCGGACTGCAATTTGAGCAGGTTCTTCATGGAAACTCCGCGGATCCCTTAAGCGCCCGGATCCTGTAAATGGAGATGAGGCGCTTTTTCTCTCGTGTTCGTTTGCGCTACCGAACCCTTTCGCAATTAGCGTGCCAATAACATAAATACCTTATAAACAATTATATATGAATTCATCTCCAGCGACAGGCCTGTCGTTATTCGTCCACACTTGTGAACATGAGCGACATCCGCTGACGAAAAAAACAGGAATCAGGCTCACACGAAGACACGAAGAAAGGCAAGGAGAAAGGAAGAAGGAAGAATGCGGGGAAAGGCGACGATTAGCGTAGAGTCGAGATGTGGCGCGGTGGTTTAGGAGAGGCCTATCTGTTTCCGCC
>JAPPNU010000044.1 GCA_028873695.1 Gemmatimonadota bacterium
CGGCTACAGGCCACTCCGGTACTACCGCGCCACATCCCTACTCTACGTCTTCGGGTACGTAAATTCGAATATGTGATTGTCAAAAAAGGCGATTAGACGGCTGATTACCAGGATACACCAGGTCACCGGACGTGAAGGGAAAAAACGTCCTTCTTTACGTCGATAACGGCCCGTATCGGAGGGTTTTATCGCGTCGCCGCGTTGCTGTTTTTTTTCGGATTGCAGCTGATGCCGGTCCTTGGGAACTCCAGACCGCACCGGCTGGCCAATTATATGGCACGTCGTGCGGCGGCTCCGGCCAGTCGGCTCCTCGCCCAACCGTAGCGCGGTTCGGGGGCACGGAAGACGTTACGAGAAAAAGAGGGAAGGGATTTGCGCAGGGGAACGTCGTCTACGGTATCGCGAGCGGTTCGATATCCGCCAGCTCGCTTTGATGTCGCTGCTCTGATTCCCAAAGATCCCGTTTGTGCTGGGCCTTCATCCAGAATTCTGGAGAGTTTCCAAACAAGCGAGCAAGTTTCAATGCCATGATGGGTGAGATGGCGCGCCGCTCCCGCAGAAGCTCATTTATCGTTTGACGGGATACACCCAATGCCTCCGCCAGGGCAGTTACTGTTTGCCCATATTCCGGCAAAAAATCCTCACGCAGCATCTCACCAGGATGAGTTGGTGGGATGGCGCGTTCCTGTGTATTCGTGATGGCCATGGAATGTGCCTTTCAGTGATAGTCCGTGATTTCCTAAAAATCTCTAAAGAAACCCTGAGCAACCACAAAACCAGATACGACAGGCCAACCTGGGCAGGTCGAGTTCCAAGAGAAAAGATAGCCCGCCTCTATGCAACTGATGCACAGGGCATAGTAGACGAAGAGCTTATCGAAGACGTGGGGATTGGACTCTTCGCTCGTATCGAAAGCATTTTCAAAGCACGAGAGGCCAGTGCCGGACGAGCAAGATGCCCATTGTGTGATCGCCAGATAGACCACGACGGTATGAAGGATACGATTCTGAGATGCGAATCGTGCAACTGGGAACTCACCTGGGGCGAGTATCATAAAGCCAGACAAGGTAAGCATCTTGCTGCCGCCGGTCTCACGGTCTTTCTCCAGGAGTTCCTCCGGAAATACCAGACTGCGAGAACTCCAAAAGAGAAGATGGTTCTCATAGACACCTTGATTCACAGGTATCATTGGGAACTTGAGGGAGGACTGACTCGGCCTGGAGCTACAGATTTAATTGGAGGAAGACAGCATGAAATCATAGATTTCCTCAACGAACTTTCATACGGCGAAGGGAGCGACCCGGAAATCCTGGCCAACAGAGCGGCATGGATCCAGAAGGTCGAAAAAAGCCAACAGCATCGCAAAACAAAAAGAGAGGAACGGCAGAGGAAAAAGGAAGAGCGGGAGAGAAAGAGGAACTTGAAGAGAAAAGTCAGACAACAGATGTTGGCGCAGAGAGACAGATCGAGTGAGTCATGATTCTCCATTTGAAAGAAATGAAATGAAGAGGAGAGTGGCGTGAAAATCAGAGGATTCGCTTTCGTCGGCCACCCGGTGACGAGTCTCAAACGTGCGCGTGAATTCTACGAGACGGTTCTGCGTCTGCCTGAACCAAATGTCATCGACCCGCCGCGCGGCCCCGATGGGGATGACGGTTTCATCGAGTACGCCGTCGGTCCCCACGATACGCTTGCGGTCACCACGACCTGGTTTCGTGGCGAACCGCCGGCCGTACTCAGCGCGGGACTCTCGGTGGAAGTGGAGGACTTCGAAGAGGCCGTCGCGCACATTGAACGCTGTGGCGTATCGTTTGAGATGGGACCCCTCGAAGGGCCACGCTGCAGCATTGCCGTCATCAAGGACCCGGACGGGAATCAGATCGGTATACATAAACTCACAGAGAAGCCTGATGTGTCGAAGCGGAGTTGATCGGTCCCATTGGTTTGGTGGCGGTTCGCCGTAAGGACCGGACCTCCGTTACGCACCGGCAGCGTCGGGTAACGCGAGGCCGTTAACGGGAGTCGTCCTTGCCCCCAAGGGAGGGAAAATGAAACTCTGGGTATTCACCTGCAGTGACAGCCCGTTCGAACACTGGCTCGATGGGTACGAGGAGCGTTTCGACGCCTGGGAGGACGGCGGCGTGCAAGGTCTGGCCGTCGGCCGTATGACGTTCCTCCAGGCGGATGGCTCCACCATCCCGGCGTGGTCTCCCGACCCCAAGGTGTACGAGGCCCTGGGGGCGGAGGTTCCGGAGCAGCGTCCGCGCGACCTCACAAAAGAGAAGAAGCTGCACGCAATGCTGGACGACGCCGCAAAGCGGGGCTGGCGACTGCTGGTTTTCGCCGGAGGCGGCCCGACCGCCCACGTGCAGGACCAGATGAACGCCTTTCCACAGGTACACGGCATCATTGTCGACGGTCCGGGCGAAAACCACTACGAGCTGGCCTTCCACCACGGGGGCGAACTCCTGGAGGTCCGACCCGGTGAGGCGGCCCGCTTCGACCAGATCGGCGCCGAGATCGATCGAATACAACGTGGCATCAACCACATGCGGGAGCGATTGCACAATCTGACACCGGAATTGGTGCGGTACCACGCCGACGGCGGGATGCTGGGGGCGATGCTCCTGTTCGACGTCAACGAGGACGTACTCTACTGGCTGCGCAAGCGGCAGGAGCGCTCTCGCTTCGACTGGCAGTACATGCGCCAACAGGTCGACGCCGTCGATCGCAAAGTGGAGCTGGGCGGAATCCCGCGGGCCGCGGCGTGGTCATCGCTCACCGGACAGAACTACTGCCAGATGGCGGAGTATTTCGACTATGTCTTTCCGAAACACTATTTCTGGCACCGCGGCATGGACGGCATGTACGGAACCATATCACGCTGGGTAAAACGGTTGCGAAAGTGGAATCCGTCCCTGAGCGAGGCGGAGTGTTTCGCCGTTGTCAAGGCGCTGTTGGGCATCGAGTTGCCCGGTGTCAACTCGCTAATGGACATGGAGATGGGTTTCCCGGACGAATTCTTCTCAAGGGTGGTCTACAACGAGACCCGGCGGGCCCTGGCAGCCATAGGCGATCCCGACAAGGTGATCGCCTGGGTTTCCACCGGGCGCCGCCCCCACGGCGGCGACCCGATGCAGGCGCGCGATCTCTACGGCATCCTGACTGCTTCGCGGGAGGCGGGGTTGAAGCGCTTCCTGTACCATCCCGAGCCGGACTTCGGGGCGGCGGAATGGACCATCATCTCGTCGATGTGCGGAAACCAGTGGGATGAAGACGCCGGAGGGTACTGGCCGACGGAGACCGACAAGCCAGGCTTCTGGGACGGCGGGCGCGAGGCACCCGAAGAAGGCCGAATATGAGCAGGATCTTTGCCTCGTTGCGGGAGTGTTCGCCGCGGGCGAGAACGATGACTTGCTTCGACATCGCCTCGTCAAACCCGGCGTTCGCAAACCGTCGGGAACGTCTTACGACCGGCAGCAGGACTGTTTTTGCATTCGGGATCCGAGGAGAAATCAGGTATGATACGGACAGTCACGTCGGAGGACTTGGGAGCTTGTGCACGTCTATTCGTAAAGGTCTTCTCCGAATGGCCGTACGAGGAATCGTGGAGCGTCGCCCAGGCCCACCACTACCTCGGTCGATTCTGGAGGTTCGATCCCGGGCACTGTCTCGTCGCCGTCGAAAACGATAACGTCGTCGGAGCGATGTTCGGATACAGTTATCCGTGGCAGGACCGAATCAACTACTACATGCAGGAGCTCTTTGTTGAACCTGATCGACGTCGATCAGGCCATGGTCGAAGCCTGGTGCGTCATCTGCTCGACACGCTTGGGGAATCAGACGTGTCTGTGTCCCTGATTGCCAATGAGGCTACGCCAGCAGCCGCGTTCTACCAGGAGCTCGGACTGCGGCAGCACAGATACTACAAGTTCTATTGTGGAACCGTGAATCCGGACGCGGAATAGGCCGTCGTATAACACGTCGTTTTGCTATCCCGTCCTGGCCGCCCGGAAAACCTCTGAACCACTTACTTTGTTTGATGGAACTGCTCTACAGCGAATGAGCCATACGGGGATTTTCGACCGGATTCTTCCGCACAATCGAGAGTTGGCGGCGAGTAGACCAACATGAGCGCATAATACGTGAAAGGGTGTCCGGTGACTGTCCAATGAAGCTACACATTCTCGGTAACGGTGGTCCGCGACCCAGCCGAATGGGTGAACGCTACGGGTGTTCCTGCATTCTCGAGATCGGCGATGATCGAATCATGGTAGATTGCGGCCCCGGCACAACCTACAAGATGGCACGCATGGGAATGAGCCCGACACAGGTGAATTCGGTTTTCCTGACTCACCATCATTCGGATCACATCGTTGATTTCCCGTGCTTTGCCTTGCTGCGGTTCGATCTCGACCCCGGCGATCTTCCTCCACTCAGAGTCTTTGGTCCGCCTCCGACTGTCGAATTCGTGGATCGCCTCTTTGGCAAGGACGGCGCCTTCCTTCCCGATATCGTTGCGCGTCGGGAACACCACATCAGCCACCACGGGCACGTGGGGAGAGGCGGAACGCTTCCCCGTCCGGGCATGAAGGTCGATGTATCCGACATCAGTTCTGGAGCGGTTGTCGATGGGGAAGGTTGGAAGGCGACGGCTGTACAGGTTCCTCACGTCGAGCCCTACCTGACCGAACTGGCGTACCGGATCGATACGAATAACGGCAGCGTACTCTTTCTGTGCGATGGAGCGGACTGTCCCGATCTGAGGCCATTGGCCAGGGGGGTCGATACATTCGTTACGGGGCTCTCTATGCGCAATTTCAAAGAGAATGAGGAAGATGCGTCGCATCCTATCAGGGGTGTCAGCGCGGACATTTCAGAGGTCGTTGACATCGCTAATGAAGCCGGCATATCGAGGGTCGTGGTCATCCACTGCGGTTCTCCGCACAGTGAGGAGGTCGTCGGCAGGCTGCGTCGAGGCTACCATGGGAATGGATATAGCGGTTGTATCGTGTGTCCCGACGAGCTTACGACGGTTGAGATATAGGTTGTTTAACTGGGAGGAATCGACGTCGACCCGGCGCAGATGATTGATCTTCGACATTCTACCGTTCACCGCCACAGCCAGATTCTTGAGATGTGAAATGAATGATACCCTGCCATACTCAGTTGCGGCTATTTCAGATATTCATGGCAACGTGGCTGCACTAAACGCTGTTCTCGAGGATCTGCAAAGCCAACCCGTTGATCGTCTGGTGGTCGCCGGCGACCTGGTGCTGAGCGGACCCCGCCCGGCCGAGAGTCTGGACGCAATACGAGATTTGGAGATTCCCACGATCTACGGGAACACGGACCAGTTGGTCTTCGATGAACAGCATTCCGAGGAAAGACTGGACTGGGTGAGAGAGAAGCTGGGAACGGATGGCCTGAGCTATCTGAAGGGACTGCCATTTGAACACCGGATAACGCCGCCGGGAGGGCGGTCTCCGGAGGATGATCTTCTCATCGTGCACGCAACGCCTGCTGACGTGAACGGTATGTTGGTTCTTCAACCCGTTCCGTTCAGTCAGCGGCCGGTTACTCCGGAAGCCGAAGCAAGGACACTGCTGGGGGATGCGAGGGCCAATCTGATCGTGGCCGGACACCTTCACTACGCGTCCTGTGGCGTTCCGTGCGGTCAGCGATACAGCATCATCGATTCAGTCGGGTTTCCGTATGACGGGGACCATCGAGCCGGATATGCCGGAGTGCGGTGGGACGGGCAGGAATGGCACGTGGAAAATCACAGATTGGGTTACGATTACGACAAGGTTGCGGAGGACCTCAGGCGTTGTGGTGCGCCGTTTGGTGAGTTGTCAGCCCATAGGATCCTTCAGGCCAGATTCAGGCCGGTCACGTAGAGTCCGGAAGCCAGATGGCGCGCGCTTTATCTGCGGCCGTGACAGGCTTCGCCTGCAGAGCGACTTCATCAAAGTATTGTTAAACCGCGCGGCGAAAGGACATAAAGCACAATGCTGAAAGCCATTCTTTGGGACAACGACGGCGTCCTGGTCGACACCGAAGGCCTGTACTTCCAGGCCTGCCGCGAAACCCTGGAACCCCACGGCGTCCACCTGAGCGAAGCCCGTTTCATCGAGCTCTTCCTCAAGGCCAGCGAAGGCCTTCCCGGGATCGCCGCCGAACACGGCATGGACGAACGGGCGCTGGATTCCGCACGCAACTGGCGCAACGCCCGCTACACCGAACTCCTGCGCGCCGGTGTACCCGTCATCGACGGCGCCCGCCAGGTGCTGCGCCAGCTCCACGGCACGGTGCGCATGGGCATCGTCACCAGTTCCCGGCGGGAGCACTTTGAGATCATCCACGCCACAACCGGCCTGCTGGGCTTTTTCGATTTCACGCTCGTTCGCGAAGACTACCGGCATTCCAAGCCCGACCCCGAGCCCTACCTCACGGCCATGCGGAAAAACGGCCTCAGCGCCGCGGAATGCGTCGCTATTGAAGACTCGGACCGGGGGCTGCGCGCCGCTCTTGCGGCCGGGCTGCGCTGCATCGTCATACCGCAGGGCCTGACGCGCGGCCTGGACTTCACCGGCGCCCTGCGGCAACTGACCGATATACGCCAGGTTCCGCCGCTGATCGATGAGCTATTGCAAACTTAGTACTGTTTCAATGCCAGGAGAGACCAATGACCGACGAGAAAGCGGCCTTCCTGTTCATTGACAATACGTTTGTCGAGAGTCTCGACAGCGTCGTGCGAGGGGTCGTGCTCGCAAAGAAGGTTTCGCAAGGGCCGCTGATTGAAAAGGATCGGGCCTGGGAAGAGGAGTGGCTGATCGGCGGATACGTCAATGTCCTGTACGACGAAGACGAAGATATCTTCAAGATGTGGTACGGCGTTAGTCGAAAATTGAGCGAAGCGCGAGGCGAAAGTGCGGACGGACTGGCCTACGCCGTGTCGCAGGACGGGATCCACTGGGAAAAACCCGTCCTCAACCTTGTCGAGGACAGCGGCAGCAAGGAGAATAACCTGGTCTTTCCCTTTCTGAGATGGGGGGCCGGGACAGGGGTCATGAAAGACCCCATCGAAACCGACCCCGCCAAACGCTACAAGATGCTCTTTATGTTCCAGAGCGGAGACATGATCTTCGCCGGTATCGTCCAGCCGGTTTGTGTGGCGTATTCCGCCGACGGGATTCATTGGGACGTGCCCCGGCGCTGGCTCAATCCGGTCATTCCACAGGGCTCGGATACGCACCTGGTCGCCTATTGGGATGCAAGAATCCACCGCTACGTCGTCTATCTGCGGGGCCGGCCTAACGTGCGCATCATCTGCATGTCCGAAAGCGACGATTTCGAAAACTGGACCCCGCGCAATATCATCGTAGCACCCGATGAGCGCGATCCCCCGCAGGACCACGAGTTTTACGGAATGAGTTCGCTGGCGTATCGCGGCTTTCGCATCGGCTTCCTGTCCGTGTTTCACACGCTCAACGAGGGGTGGATCGCCCGGAACCAAATCGAAGACTGGATGCCGGAATGGATGAACCGGATGGACATTCAGTTGACCTGCTCTAAGGATGGCCGGACCTGGCATCGGGCGGGCAACCGCGAACCCATTCTGGAATGCGGTCCCCGCGGCAGCCACGACAGTGGAAGTGTCTATCCGTCTCATTCCCCCTTTGTCCGCGGCGACGAGATCTGGGTCTATCACAGCTGCTCAAACGAATTGCACGGCGAGGGCACGCGCTACGGTGAAGAATCCCGGCGGGGAATAAATCTGGCGAAGATCGAAAAGGACCGGCTGGTCTGTCTGAAGACGGAGGCGCAGGGGGTCGTGACCACGGTCCCTCTGAGTATCGAGCCCAATGCATTGTGGATCAACGCCGATGCGACTGGCGGGTCACTGCGAGTGGAGATCGTCGATCCGTTTGACCGGGTCGTGCCGGGTTTCGGCAAAGAAGACTGCATCCCCTTCTCGGCGAATGAAACAGAATACCGGGTACAATGGAAAAGCGATCCGGAAGGCGCAGTCGGGGATAACGAAAGTGGACTCGAGGAGAAGATGGTCTCACAGGCTCGCGGCGGGGTCAAGGTCAAAGTCTACCTGGACCGCGCCAGGCTGTTTGCTCTTTACGTGTCCTGAAGCCATTTCGTAGAATCACATGTCAGGCCGTGCGGAGGTCAGCTATGAAGTGGAAACTGCTGCATCCGGACCAGGAGCAGGCCGAGGATGTACCCTGCAGGCGGGCGGCCTTCGGCGGGATGTTGAGCTGCGATGGCTGCGTCTACCTGTTCGGGGGGATTAAAGTGATGTACGGCCGGCCGAAAGGGCCTGGAGATCTCTCCGTCCAGGGTTCATTGAACGACCTGTGGCGTTACGACCCGGGTCAAGGCAGGTGGACGCGGCTGGAAGACCACGATGGGCGCATCGGGTTCAATCCGTCCGATACCAGACCGTGTACCCGGAAGCTCACGACCTGGCTGCCGGCGAACGGCAGGCTCTATCTTTTTGGCGGATCCTCAGTGCAGGGCCCCGGCGCTATGGGGATCAAACTGAACGATCTCTGGGCTTACGATCCGAAGACTGCCTCGTGGGAGCTGATAGAGCCCGACGACGGGCGCGCATCGGGAATAATGGCGGATGGGCATCGTCCTGCCGGTTCGGGCGGGATGGGCGCGGCCGTTCTGGGTGATTGCCTGTATCTGATGGGGGGACATGGCGCGAAGACGCACGCACAGTTGTGGACCTACAGGGCGACGGCCGGGAAATGGGAGCACCTGGGCCCAGCATCGAATGGACGCGACGGTTGGCCGCCGAAACGATACTGCCCCGCGTTTGCCGGCTGGAACGGCAGGCTCTACCTGTGGGGCGGTCGGGACAGCCAGGGTCGAGCGCCGGAGTTCTACAACGATCTGTGGGAATACGATCCCGGCGGTGGCGCCTGGACCTGCATTGAGGAGAACCGGCCGGATGACGTTGCACGGCCTTCCCCACGGTACGGGCTGGGATACGCTGTGATTGGAGATCACCTGTATCTGTTCGGAGGATTTGCAGGAGGGGAAGGGGAGCACCCACAGCTGAACGATCTGTGGCAGTACGATCTTCGCGCCGGCCGGTGGGACTGTCTGTATCCACACAACGGCGCGAAGGATTACTCTGCCGGCGCCGAACGTCCCGGCGTCAAGCGAATCCCTGTAATGGCGGTGGGGGGCGGGTCCGTCTATCTCTTTGGGGGGCTGGACCTGGCTACCGGGCCGCACGGTGAAGGGCCGCTGGCGGCGTACAACGATTTCTGGCGCGGAACCCCGGCCTGACATGGCGAGATTCCGCATATGCCTGCGAAGACCGAAGTCGGTCCGATCCGGCTTGAGTCCAGCCGCGCTTGCCCCAGTCCTTTTACGCCTCGTTCCGGCAGCGTCTCGAAACGCTCGGTTGCACGACGCACCAACGACGCCTTCAGCAGTCGGATGTACTCACGCAGGATCGCGATCCCTCCCTGATAGCCCTGGCAACACAGTTCCCGCAACAGTACCGTGCCCGACACATCGAACTGATCCATGCCCGTCCGGATCGTGTCTCTATACGCATCCAGCTTCGACGATCTCTGCGCATTGACTTCGAGGAACACCTCGTCACGGCTCAGTTGGCTATACTCCGTGTGCCGCGAAACTCCCAACTGCCCGGCGATCCTCGTCTTCGGAACGCCTTGACCAACGTGAGAATCTTGCACACTATACGTCATTGGCGTATATTGGATATATGATTTTCGTCGAAACGCCAATCTTCACAAGACAGATCTTGACCCTTCTGTCGGATGAGGACTATCGGGCAATACAGTTGGCACTCCTATTCCGGCCAGAATCGGGAAAGATAATTCAGCGGACAGGTGGATTGCGAAAACTGAGATGGAATTTGCCGCACGCGGGCAAGCGGGGCGGTGTTCGTGTGATCTACTATTGGGACAAGCCAACTGAGGTTCTGTATATGTTGTGGGTGTATAGCAAACGCCAACAAGACGATCTCACCCCTCGTCAGTGTAAGCTGCTTAGTAATCTCGTAAAGGAGTATCTGGCATGAATGAGCGCGAATTTGATCAACTTGCAGCCAGCGTCAAGCAAGCCGGAGCGATCAAGCGCGGCAAGTTGAAGCCAGGGCGCACGACCCGGATGGATCCCGAAGACATTCGGATGATCCGGCAAAAATTGGAAAAATCCCAATCTGAATTTGCCCTGATGATCGGTGTCAGCGTCTCTACATTGCAGAATTGGGAGCAGGGACGCCGCCGTCCGGAGGGTCCTGCTCGGGCTTTGCTCAAGATTGCTTCGGAAAATCCCGAAACCGTGGCACGGTCGTTAAGCGCTTGAGCAACCACGTAGTACCTCGTCTCCCCACACGCACTCCAACACCATGTCCCCGGCCACGGACCATTCGGCCCTCCGCGCAACCGTTGCGCGGGTTCGCAGACCGGCAAAGACGTTACGTGCAATAGGTTGAATTCAGGTTTCTTCTTATGCCGTCGGTTTACATCGAGACATCGATCGTCAGTTACCTGACAGCGCGGCCATCGCCCAGTGCGTTGGTGGCGGCCTGGCAGGAGGTGACGGTAACGTGGTGGAATCACCAGCGTCGAGATTTCGACCCTTGCACTTCAGCCTTGGTGCTAGAGGAAGCCAGCCGTGGCGATCCGGAAGCGGCAGAGCGCAGAATGGCGCATCTTGAGGGCATTCCATTACTGGCCGTGTCGGATCAAGTGATCGAGTTTGCCGGTGGGCTCGTGCATCCCGGTCCGCTACCCATTGGTGCCGCAGATGACGCGTTCCACATTGCCCTATCGGCTGTGCACACTGTCGATTTTCTTCTCACCTGGAACTTCAAGCACATTGACAATGCCCTGCTCAAGCCACGGGTTCGAGCCCTCTGTGCTGAGCATGGGCATCCGTGTCCGGAGATCTGCACTCCGCAGGAAATGATAGGAGACCTACCATGATGAAGGATGAAGTCATAGCCGCCTTGTGGAAGACCAAGGAGGATATTGTTCGCGAGCACGGCTTTGACGTGAAGCGCCTCGGCGCCATGCTCCGCGAAAGAGAGCGTGCATATGCCGACAGGGTTGTAGACTGGTCCCATTCCAAGAGGCGCGAGAGCCGGGCCGTTAGCGAAGAGTACGAGGCTTCGTAACCCCACTCCGCCACGTCAGCCTCCAGCACATAACAGCACGGTTTGCGCTGCGTGGTTTTCGCTCCTTGGCCTCCGGCACCCCTCGACAAGCTCGGGGTTCGAAAACGGCGAAAACGTCACACAAAAAAGTGAGGCACTGGTCAATCAACTCGTCGGCATTTATCACAGATAGCGTGCAATATGAGTTTCGACAAGCTTGTTGACGAATGGAAACGTGAAGAGGAACAGCTCTTCTCGGGATGGGACTTTTCCTGTCTGGACGGCGGGATGTTGGAAGAACAAGCGCCGTGGTCTTTCTCTTCACGGGCTGCCGAGCTTATGCGTCGATGTTCATCTGTCATTGACCTGGGAACAGGTGGTGGTGAGCGGTTCCTGGACTTGCAGGAATCCTGGCCTGAAGTGGTTGTGGCAACAGAGGAATATGCACCCAACCTGAAGCTGGCAACAGAGCGCCTGGTTCCATTGGGAGCGAGAGTCGTAGATGTTCGATTAACCGATCGCGATCCAGTGCCTTTTTTCGATAGTGAGTTTGATCTTGTTCTGAATCGCCATTCTGCATTCAATCCCAGTGAAGTTGCCCGTATTCTCGCGCAGGGCGGTACATTCCTGACGCAGCAGATTCACGGGTTATGGGCCTATGACCTACTGGCAGCGTTTGACGTGAAACCGCAATGGTCCGGATCCACCCTTGATAGGTACATGGCTCAATTGAGAACGACGGGCCTGACTATTCTCAACGCCGAAGAATGGTCTGGCCGGTTGGCATTCACCGACGTGGGCGCCGTGGTCTATTACTTGAAGGCCGTACCCTGGCTGGTACCCGGGTTTTCCGTCGAAACGCACGTTGAGCACTTGTTAAGGCTGCAACACCGACTTGACAGCGGCGATGAGCTGGCGTTTACGGCAAGGAAGTTCTTGATTGAAGCCCAAAAAGAGGGGCCAAGTTGAAAGGCGCCACCTGGCATCGACGTCGACTATCTACGTGTGACAGCACGGCAATGCTCTGCGGCTGCTACAGACGCACTGGCCCGATGGCAACCCGACCATCGAGCCGGGTGGATTAGCGAGTGGCGGGATCGTCGGCCGGAATTGCTTACTCCGTCGAACAGACGCATATCGAAGGCAAAGCCAAGAATCTCCACCAAACCAGCCACTATAGTCCTCCTCCATTCCTTTTCGTCTTCCCGCCTTGAATTCCCCACAGGCAGTCCGAATTTCATCGAACGGCACGGTCTCGCACTCTCGCGTTTGTTCCTATACATGTCATTCTGAGCGAAGTCGAAGCGTCTGTCGCCGCTTCGGTCTCGCGCTGCAGGCGGATGTGCTGCCTCTCAGGTATCGACACGTGCAAATCACACGGGGAGGAACCGATGCTGCAGTAGATCCTTCGTCGGCCTGGGTGCCCCTTCGACATTTCGATAAGC
Organism: Gemmatimonadota bacterium; assembly: GCA_028873695.1. Classification (GTDB taxonomy): domain Bacteria; phylum Latescibacterota; class UBA2968; order UBA2968; genus JAAXHE01. Next base: position 12,607 of record JAPPNU010000044.1, read on the forward strand.
TCAATGCAAGCACGCTCAGGGCAGGATGACAGTCTGGTGTCAAGTGAAACCGATGCATTTCGCGGGCGTTGCACCCAGGCCTCCTCTGGATGACAGTTTTTGCCGACACTTGACCGACACGTTTCGCCAATGGTTATGGCAAGGTATGTCATTCTGAGCGGAGTCGAAGAATCTCCCGTCTTCTCGATTGGACGTGTAGCACATGCCCTCTGAAGACGACCCTGTGCGCGGAGGCCTGGCCAGCCTTTCGGCCTCCTCTGCGGAACATTCGGGCTCACGTGTAAAGGATACATTTCGCCAGTGGCTGCGGACGATTTTTCCTTCCCTATATTTCGCGCACAATCCCGACTTTCGGAGTGAATCAAATCGGTTTCTGGACAGGTGTGCCCTTTGGAAACAGAAAAACACAGGATAAGTACACCCAATTCAGTCCAATTGGGATATTATCGGTGAAGGCCTTCATAGTCAGAGGATCGAGATGGAGACACTGAAGCCGATATTTGAACGCGCAAAGCGAGGAGATCTGAAGGCCTACGAGCAGATTGTCAAAGGCTTTCAGGATCTCGCCGTGGGATACGGATTCGCGTTGTTGAGGGATTTTCACCTGGCGCAGGACGCGGCGCAGGAGGCGTTTACAGAGGCCTGGCTAAATCTGGAGCGGGTGTACGATGTCTTCGCTTTTCCCGCCTTGTTGCGCAAGATCGTGTTCAAATATTGCGATCGGATGACGCGCCGGGGAAAGAAGGTCGAGATTGTATCGATGGAGCAACTTGTCGAGATCGCATCGGAAGACCGGCAACCGGATCGGACAACAGAAGAAAACGAGATGCGCCGCCTTGTGCGAGAAGCGATCAACACATTGCCCGAAAACGAGCGTCAGGCCGTGTCTTTGTTCTACGTCTCGGATTATTCACAGCGGGAAGTGGCCGCTTTTCTGGGTGTGTCAGTCGCCGTCGTGAAAAACCGTCTGCGGTCTGCGCGGAAACGGCTCAAGGAAGGGTTATTCGATATGGTGAAGGACAATATGCATGAGAACCGGCCTTCGCGGGACGATCGCTTCATTGACCGTGTGCGTGAAATCCTGGCGCCGGATAAATCCGATCATAGCGAAGGGATCTATGAGTTGCTGGACAGGCGCTGGAGCGCCATCAGCCGTCAGTGTCGCGCCGGACGCATCGCGCACAGTCACTACGACTGGCAGACGTCGCGGATCGGAACGATGGATGGTGATGTAGTCACGCACGCAGGCATTTATGATCTGTCGATGCGCATCGGCAGCGCAACGGTCCGGACCGGGGGCATCAATCTGCCGACCGTACATCCCGACTATCGGGATGAGGGGATCTACGCGGCAACAATTCAGGCGGCGCTGGACGCCATGTATGCCCATGGCTATGATATGTCGTGTACACGTACCGAACCGCTCGATCGCTTTGCGGATTTCGGCTACGTGCTTGCCTGGCCGGATCAGGAGACGTATTTTATAGACACCGAGCACCTGCCCGAGGCAGCCCCGGAAATAGAGCACGAGGAAGTTCATGTCAACGTGATTCACGGGCGCAGAGACCTGGCCGAACTTCACAATCGATGGCACGACGGATTGACCGGCACGACCGTCCGTCCAACGTACCGAAGAGGCAAATGCCCGCCGGAAGACGACGATCCGTGGACAGCGTACATTTTCAACGATAAAACCGGACGTGCGGTGGGTTATCTCTACGATGGCCCGAACAAAAGGAAAGATCATGAGGGGCGCGACCTCCGTCATACGGATTCAGCCGGTGATCCGGAACAGATCCTGCGCGTTCTAGGGCAACTTGCCCGGCAATACCAGGGACCCCGGGTGGAATTCGTCCGACTCCCCTGGCACAGCGCGTTGGCACGACGCGTGCGGCAGTCGCCTCATCTTTACCAGGTAAGTAACCACAACGGCCGGACCGGGAACCAGATCCGCATCATCAACCTTGAGACGACGCTGAGCAAGATTGCTTCGGAACTATCTCGACGATTACGAAAATCGCATCTCAGAGATTTCATGGGTACATTGCGGATTTCCATCCCGGATCAGTCTGCAATGCTATCCATCGACAACGGTGAAGTCTCTGTGCAACCTGGCGGCAAAGCAGATAACGCCATTGAAAGTGGTCATGAGTTTGCACAAATCATCATTGGAAAAGAAGCGCCAATCGAGATTGCCGATCAGTCGGATATGTTGCTTACCGGCGATGCGGCAGAGCTCCTGGATGCACTCTTTCCTGCCCAACATCCGCAGATGCCGAATGAAGATCTATGAAATTCTCCGCTCCTTCGTCGCTTAACCCAAACGGCCCTGCGAGAGTCACTGACGGAGTGTCGGAAATCTCATGCAATCACTGCCGTCCGATAACCGTGGGATTTTCAGAGATAGGGTTCGAAAAGCGGCTTCAATTCGCGAACTTGTACGGGCTTGACCCGGATAACGGAAACCAGGTTGCCACCAGTAGGTGTTTGTTGCAACGCATGTCATTCTGAGCGGAGTTGAAGGATCTTTCGCCGCTTCCGTCCCGCTCTGCAGGCGGACGTGCTGCCTCTCAGGTATCGACATGTATTAATCGCATGGGGATGAACCGATGCTGCAGTAGATCCTTCGTCGGTCTGGGGGTCTCCTTAGGATGACAGCGGGAAGCCACGTGCATGACAATCGTAAAACATGTCATTCTGAGCGCGCTGGCCTCCTCAGGATGACATGTTCTGCAAAGGTGTGGGCTCAGCGTTTCGCCAATCGTTTTCGCAAAATATCTCAATCACAGCGCTGCGAAGAATCTCCCGTATTCTCGATTGTACGTGTCGCATATGGTCATTGAAGACGACCTTGTGCGCGTGCGCTTCATCTGCCTGGAGGCCTCCTCAGGATGACAGTCTTCGCGAAGGCATGACCAACTCGTTTCGCCAATGGCTCAGGACGATTCTTTCAGCTAATTATTTCGCGTATTTTCGCGATTTTTGTGGTTCATCAAATCCGTTTTTGGACAGGTGTGTCATGCAATGATTGATGAAGTGCCGCCGCTCCAATGCATGCACGTTGGCGGACTTCCTTTAAGCGCAGAATGCGAACTGTATGACCACTCCTGAGATTCCCTCAAGCCAATGGCAACCCTTGTCAGTCCAGGAATTGACGCAATTGTTCGCTGGCGCTCCTTTCATGTGGGGACTCGCTGGCGGTTATGCGGTTGAGCAGTTCGTGGGAAAGCACGTCAGGGACCACGGTGATATTGACGTCATCGTGTACCGGGATCAGCAACTCGAAGTACAGCGCTGGCTCTCGAATTGGCATCTGTACGCGGCTGATCCGTCTGGTTCATTGCGACCATGGGCGGAATCGGAGTTCTTGCCATACGGGATATTTGACATATGGGGCCATACCAGCATACAGGCATGGCAGCTTCAGATCATGTTAACCGAAAGCGAAGGCGACAGGTGGTTCAGCAAGCGCAGCAGACTGATTGGCGGGCAACGAGGAGACTTGGTCGTCGCATACAGAAATGTTCCCTGCATTCGGATCGAGGTTCAACTGTTGTACAAAGCCAGGAATCCTCGTTCGAAGGACGATCTCGACTTTGAGACGTGCCTGCCGTTGATGTCCGCCGGGGCAAAGAGATGGTTGGGAGCCGGGTTGGAAGTCTTGTATCCTGAAGGTCATCGCTGGCAAAGGTTTCTGTCGAAACAGCTGACCGCATAGTAACGGGCGACCAGGTTGCGTCGTCCGATAACAGCACGCTATGCGTTGCGGCGCAGATGCCTCAGATTAAATGCGTCTCTTCTTCCATCTGAATAGTAATTGCCCTGGGTCCGGATTCTGGAAATTAAACCAGAAACAGATCGCAGTGCTTCCGCTAACGATCACGTACTCGGTAAATCGGTGGATATTTATGAAGGTCGAGTTTCGTTCTCCAAGGAATCAGTCTGAATTCATGGACACGGTGCGGTGCTTTTTTCATGAAGCGCTCGACAATAAGACGGATTTTGATGCGCAGGTTAGGCGCGAAGCCAAGTACATCCAGGAAGATCCCTGGATCACAAGAGACGATACACTTGCAGCTTTCTTGGACGGGAAAGTTGTGAGCTTAGTTCAGATTTTTCGTCGCCCAATTCATATTGGCAAATTTGTATTACAAATGGGTGGTATCGGAAGTGTGTACACTTTGCCAGCGTATCGGCACAAACGCTATTCTTCGCAGCTGATGAAGGTTGGCGTTGCTTACATGAAAGAAGCCGGATACGATATTTCATTCTTGACCACTCGTATTCCTTCTCACTATGCAAAGGAAGGTTGGGTCGTTTACCCGACATTCAGTATGAGATTGGATCTACCGAGTGACGGATTTAAAGCTCCGAATGAATCGCATGTAGATTGTGGTCCTTTCAACGAGGATTCGAACGGGATAATTGCAATCTACAGTCAATTTAACTCATTGCGTTCAGGTACGGTGGTAAGGAATTCTGCCTATTGGTATAATCAGATCGAATATCTTGGAGATGAACCGGCCCTCTATTGGAAAGCAAGGAGAAATGGTGAGTTGGCAGCTTACCTAAGGTCCGTTGATTGGAACGTAGTCGAAGTCGGATTCTCCCAAGGCCAGGATCGAGAGTTGGTCAATCTACTTAAACACGTTTTTGCTCATGCCAGGGCTGAAGGTGTAAAGACGATCGATGCCCTTGTTCCCTTGAATTTTCAAGGCCTGTTCGAAGGTGTGGGGTGCAAAGTCAGCCGGTCCGAATCCTGTTCGATGATGGTACGGATTATCAACTTTGAGTCTCTCTTGCGAAAGATTATACCTCTCCTAAGGCTACGGCTTGTAGAATCAGATTTTTCTAAATGGAAGGGGCTTATCGCCATTCAATATGAAGCTGGTATTCAGGTCTTGAATATCAATGAAGGGGAATTGTCGATTTTGATAGAGTCAGTCACGCCAGACATCTCTCTTCGCCTAAGCCAGGAACAGTTGATCAAACTGCTGTTTGGGGATATGGGAATCGAACATATCATTTTTTCGAACAATTTGGATTTAAAGAAAACGGAAGTGGAATTGTTAAATGTCCTATTTCCAAGAGATCAATTTTGCATGTGGGATTTTGACTGCGCATTTTGAGAAGCCGCTCCAGGAGAGACGACAAAACAAAGGCAAAGACCGCATGACGGATTTCTGCCCTTTGTTGGGTTTGCCGGATCGCAAGCGGCACAATGTATAACACGACCGTGTCCGGCTATGCCCTCTGAGCAACCGTTGGGCAGTTCTGACACGGGAACACGTCACATGATAACTGAGGCATAGGTCGATCAATCGGCCGGCACCCGTCACAGATACTGATCAATATGACCTTCGCCAAGCTTGTTGATACATGGAAGGGTGAAGAGGAACAGCTCTTCTCGGGATCGAATTTTTCGTGGTTGGACGGCAGGATGTTCGAAGATCAACCTCCGTGGTCTTATTCTTCACGGGCTGCCGAGCTTATGCGTCGATGCTCATCTGTCATCGATCTGGGAACGGGTGGTGGTGAGAGGTTCCTGGACTTACAGGAATCCTGGCCTGAAGTGGTTGTCGCAACGGAGGAATTTGCACCTAACTTCAAGTTGGCAACTGAACGTCTCGTTCCAATGGGAGCGAGAGTTGTGGATGTTCGGCTAACTGATTGCGATCCATTGCCTTTTTCCGATGGGAAGTTCGATCTCGTCCTGAACCGCCATTCCGCATTCAATCCCAATGAAGTTGCCCGTATTCTCGCGCCGGGTGGCACATTCCTGACACATCAGGTTCACGGGTTGTGGGCCTGTGACTTGCTGGCAGCGTTTGACGCGAAGCCGCAATGGCCGGGATCCACCCTTGAAAAGAATGTGGCTCAATTGAGAACGGCGGGCCTGACTATTCTCGGTGCCGAAGAATGGTCTGGCCGGCTGGCTTTCGCTGACGTGGGCGCCTTGGTCTATTACTTGAAGGCGGTCCCGTGGCTGGTACCAGGGTTTTCAGTCGAAACGCACGTGGAGCACCTGTTAAGGCTGCAACACCGGCTTGATAGCGGCGATGAGCTGGCGTTCACGGCAAGGAAATTCTTAATTGAAGCGCAAAAGAAGGGGCCAACTTGAACGGCGCCATTTGGCATCGACGGCGACCATCTACGTGTGACAGCACGGTGTTGCCCTGCGGTGCCATCGCCGGCTTGGCCGATGGCAATCACCATCTCGATCCACAAACCAGTGAGACTTCAGCCGCAATTCGAGAATGCGTCGTACGGTTCGTCCAGGTGTGCGATTCAGTACTTTCGGAGGAAAGATTCGTTGATAAGCGATTTCGACGTCGATCCAGTTTCGGGTCGAATAGTGTTGCAGTGCCGTGGGATTTCGGGTGAGACATGGTTGAAGATCATGGAATCCTCAGGGGAAATCATTGGGGAGATCCCGCCCGAGTTCCTGCCGCATCATCCGCGCTGGGCATCAGATGGTCTTCGCCTGACATTTTCGGGCAACGACGGTCGCATAGGTGTCCATGAAGTATCCGAGGACAACACCAGGATCGTGTATGAAGACCCGTCCATGCAAGCTGGCTTCAGTCAGTGGTCGCCGGACGGTTTAGAGCTCGTATTCTCCGCCTACGAAAGGCAACCCGATGGACGACCACCGGATATCTTCCGCCTGACACCGGCCGATGGCAGGCTTGTTAGATTGACCTCCTCGCCGGATGCTGTAGACAGGTTTCCGAATTGGTCCCCATCCGGCGACCGGATTGCATTTCATCGCCAGGACCTCAAGGAGCTTAATAAACCCAAGAGAGTTTGCCTGTATGATATCGAACGACGGGAAGTGTCCTCCCTCTTTTCCGGTGCAAACAGTCAGCGATTTGGTAGATACCCGTGGTCTCGTGATGGAAGGTGGTTTTCACTGCAGGAGGTTGACAAGGAAGGAGAGAGCGTTCGGGTCGTAGATCTTACCGATCGAGATTCCACGTGGACCTGGGGGGACAATGGTTCGGTGCAGGAAGGGGCATTCTCCGCTCAAACAGACAGGCTGCTCTGCATTCTGCCCGATGAACTCGTCTGGTTGCGGTTTCCCGAGGGACGCGTCGACGCACGGCTCAAGCTTCCGTCGGGCATCAGCGTTTCGAAGAACCTGACCAGGCATCAAATTGCCATCGCGGCGGACAGCGACATCGTCTACTTCCTGGCCACGGACAATAGAGTCTACCGTTGGGATGAGTCGGGCAAATTTACTGCCGTGGCTGAGCATTCGGAGGCCGGGCCGAGCTTCAAGCTGGAGGAGTTCACAGTTCCCGCGTCGGATGGTTGGCTGCTGCCGGCACAACGCCTGGTTCCGGATTGCCCGCGAGAGACCGCAGTATTGTACGTACACGGCGGTCCGGGCGGCAGCCTCGATAGAAACGACTCGTGGGCGCTGTGGCTTGTTCGCAAGGGTTTCGAGGTCGTGCGTGTGGCTTACAGAGGTTCTACCGGCTTTGGCGATGATCTGGCGAGAGCCAATGAAGGTGTTTGTGGCGTTTCGGACGTTCAGGACGTGGTTGATTGTGGGGTCTTTTGGCAGCGGCAGTTCGGTTCGGGCAGAAGGATCGCGCTGTTTGGTAACAGCTACGGTGGCTTTCTCAGCCTTCTGGCCCTGGCGAATCCTTCCTCACCATTCCCGGGTGCGGTATCGACATGCACCTGCACGAGCCTTCGAGTCTTGCGGCTTCACCATGACAGAATTCTCCCGGCCAACCCGAATGCTCGTGAGAAAGCACTGGAAGAGAGATCCGTGCTGTCGCAGGCCGAAAAGATCAAGAGACCGGTTCTACTCTTCCATGGTGGACTTGACACTGTAGCAACCACGGACGAAATGCGACACGTCGAGAGGTGCATTAACGATTTGGGAGGAGACTGCTCGCTGGTCGTGTTCCCCGACGATACACACGCGTTGGCAAAGCATCGCGACGAAGTGTTTGACAGAGCGACCCGGTTCTTCGAGAATCGCCTCCCACCCTGAGCAATCTTGTGCCTTGCGCGCAGCCCCACAGCCCGGCAAATACGACCGTGCCCGGCTGCGCCCTTCGGCAACCACCATCGCGGTTCGTGCGCGGCAAGACGTTATTTGAAATGGAAACCAGCCAAGGGAATGCCTCGGTGCATCCGGAGTGGTGGTAATTACGGAATGTCCAGACAATGCCACCTCACAGACAGGAGTTTGAAATGCCACTGCCTGAAGACGTTCGAATAGAGCGGCTGGAATCCACTCACCCCGCATGGCAGAGATTCCTGGCCTTCGCTGACGAGAGAGGCGAAGGAGCCAGACTCGACGCCAAGACGTGCGAGTACCACTCGGGGCCATTCACCCTCGTGGCGCATGTTCGGGATCAAATGGTCGGTTACCTGAGGTTTTGGACCCAACAGATTGGGATCGATGAAGACAAGCCCGGTCTTGAGCGGAACGATAAGCCAGTATTGGAAGCAAAGGTTGTCGCGTTCTTCGTCAAACCGCAATATCGGCGTCGGGGTATCGGGAGGAGTCTAAAGCAGACGGCGGTTTCCTGGGCACGTGATCTAGACTGCTACCAGGTACGAGAGCGCAGCTGTTACAGCAACATTGAAAACCACGCTCTTAACATATCCCTGGGTTTTGGTATTCAACCCGCTGTTAACGAGGATGAGGGTGACTGCAGTGCGTATTTCATGCTGCCAGTGAACACACACGAAACGGCCTCCGTGATCGGTTGAGCCACGACGTTACCGCGGACATTCGAAGTGGACTCCGCGCCACATGGCGCGACCGCACCCGGCGTGAATGCGGCCGCGTCACGCGAGCGCGAAGGAGGTGCTGTGGAGGGAAAGGTTTTCGACAGGTTTGTCAATCTCGACTCCATCGCGGATGGCTTCTTCACAGACGCCGTCGTGGACCACGTCTCGGTGTATTGCGAATTGTTTGGTATACGGCTTGCCTCAGTCTATGTGTGGGGAAGTATTCATCGGAGTGAAGCAGTATCGGAATTGAACTCATTCAACGGAATTACCAACGTTGAGCGAAGACGTCAGACGCTTTTACGATGACCTGGCTGCTGACTACCATCACGTCTACGCCGAGTGGGAATCGGCAATCGAACGGCAATCGTGTGTACTGGATCGGTTGATTCAACGTGAATCGTCGGTAAACGCGTCGGTTGTCCTGGACTGTTCGTGTGGAATAGGCACCCAGGCAATTGGTCTGGCGGAGCGAGGGTATGAAGTCTTCGCGTCCGACCTCAGCCCGAAGGCGATTGCCAGGGCGAAATTTGAAGCTGCTGACCGGGGGCTGAAGATTGAGTTCGCCGTTTCCGATGTTCGGGAGGTGGAACGCGCCTTCGCCCGCAAATTCGACGTTGCGATCAGTTGCGATAACGCACTTCCCCATCTCTTGACCGACGAAGACCTGACTCTCGCTCTCCGAAGCATCAGGCGCACGCTGAAGCCTGATGGACTGTTGGTTGCCAGTATTCGTGATTACGATCGGTTGCTCGCAGAGAGACCGTCGTTTATGGGCGCCAACGTTCAGGGTGCATCGGAGCGCGAGGTCATTACGTTTCAGGTCTGGGACTGGTCGAAGGAATCAGATACCTGTCTGATTCGGCTATTCATAATGACCCGGGCACCGAATGGGTGGCAAGTAAGAGAGCTAAGGACCCGCTACCGGGCAATCCGGCGCAAGGAGCTCACTCTGGCCCTGGAGTCCGCCGGATTCTCGAAAGTCGCCTGGCATACGCCTGAACAGTCCGGTTATTTTCAGCCGGTCGTTACGGCGCATGCCTGATAGAGACTACTTTCGAAAACAGCGCCGTGTTGTCCAGCGGCGTGGCCTGCACCGCTGCTGACGGAGATCCCTTGATGCACGCATACATTGTCTTCGCGCATCCGACGAGGAGGTCTTTCACAGGGGAGGTATTGGCCGAATTGTGTCGAGGATTCGACGACGGAGGACATTCCTACGAGATCGGGGACTTGTATGAAATGGACTTCAAATGCGAAATGACTCCGGATGAGTACACTCGCGAGATGAACGTCCAGGGCAATCGCCCCACCCTCCCCATACCGCCGGACGTAGAAGTCGAACACAGCGAGATCAGCAGGGCAGACGGTCTGGCCTTTGTCTTTCCGGTCTGGTGGAGCGACTGTCCGGCAAAGTTGAAGGGATGGTTCGACCGGGTCTGGGTCTGCGGATACGCGTACGAGTACCAATTCGCCAGGGAGACCTATCCGTTTCCGCGACTTTCAATCGAAAGGGCTCTCGTACTCTGTCCCGTGGGTAATTCATTGGAGGCATTGAAAGAGTCCGGAATTGCCAAATCCATGAGACGGTTATACACCCATGATCGCCTCCGACCTGACGCGGGTGTGAAGCATTGTGAGTTTGCGCTCCTTCCCGGAATGGCAGATCACTTTGCGACATCGAGCAACGTGGCAAGGAATCTTGAGATCGCTTATCGGTATGGCAGGAACTTCCTGATGAAATGTACCAATAGTGAACGCGAGCCCCATTAGGTAAGTCGAAATAGCCGGTTTGCGGCCTTGTCGTCCTGGAAAGAACCACGATCGTCCCGTCAGCGTGCAACAGCAGCGCTTGTGGCTCGGGTCGTCCGCGTCCTCATCCAACTTGGTTTCGATAGGTTCGCAGGCGCGTGAAACGTTATCGGCAATGCCTTGAGGCAGGTCATGTTTGATGGCTGCGACGGACTTGAATCGCGAATAGCGGACCTGACCGGACGAGAAGTGGACCGGCTGCACCCGGTACAGGGAGGGTACACAAACGCCTGCCGGAGAATCGTAAGATTCCGGGACGGAGACACCGCATTTGCAAAGTGCGCTACGGATCGGCGCACCAGCGCGTGGCTGCATTCCGAGATTTCGGTCTACCGCCAGCTTTCCGACGACTTCATGGCGGCGGTTTTGGCATGGGACGAAGAGGAACCTCCATTGCTGATATTGGAGGACCTGAGCGGGTACCCGTGGCCTCCGCCCTGGACTGCTTCCCGTGTCGATATGGTTCTCGACAGCCTGGCAACGATACATAAGAGCCAGGCGAGTGTGCCCGAATATCAGGAGAACTTCACGCATCGCAGTTGGCACGAAGTTGCGGCGCACCCTGAGGCATTCCTGTCAATACGCGTCGCAAGCGAATCGTGGTTGGCAAAGTGTCTGCCCGCCCTCCTGGAGGCGCACGATAGCGTTGAACCTGAAGGCAAAGCGCTTGTCCACCTTGACGTGAGAAGCGACAACATCTGCTTTCGTGCCGGCCGGGCCGTTCTGATCGACTGGAACAACGCCTGCTTTGGCAATCCCGATCTCGACATTGCCTTCTGGCTTCCCGGCCTTCGCCACGAGGGTGGGCCGCCTCCACAGGATATTCTTCCAGACGCCGGTCACCTGGCGTCGTATGTTACGGGGTATTTCGCTTCACGTGCAGGGTTGCCGGACCTGCCACACACACCGCTGGTTCGCGAACTGCAGAAGGACCAGCTTATTGCAGGTCTTCAGTGGACGGTTCGGGAGCTTGGACTCCCTGAACCGGACATGATGGGAAGTTGAAAGCCTCAGGCGACATCCGATAACAGCACGTCGTGCGCTACGGCGCCATCGGCGAGACCCTACGAAACGGGCCGAAAGGGTCCCCAAGAGTACATTCGCACCAACAGCTGTCCAAATTAGTTTAAAAAAGACGATCTTGGATGCGTAAGTACCTGGTTTTTTTGAAAGTCGTTTCGAAGTGTTCATGCAGGTCCCTCTCTTTTGGCCACGGCTGTCCAAGACAGAAACCGATATAGGACCGGCGTGGTTGGCGTTCCCTGGAGCGAGGGCATCCTGCCCTCGACATCGGAAAACGCGTCGCACACGGTGTTTTCCTCGAACCGGAGTCGGATTGAATAGCCCAGTCAGTCTCTCGACGCAAATAGGGGTAGGTGACGCCAAGTTCGAGGGCAGGATGCCCTCGCTCCGGTTTCAGGCGGATCATGTCGTGTTAGCAGTTGGAACAGACGATTTTGGACAGGCGTGATTCGCACCGGCACCTTTCGTGCTTTTTGTGGTAAATTAACGGTTGTCTTTTTCCAATTGAGATTAGGCTCGGGAGAATCCGGAGATGCTGCAAGAGGGTGAGTCCGACCGGGGATGCGTCAATCCCGTTGTGCGGATTGGCGACACCGTGCGCAGACCTGTTCACAGGTGGACGCCAGCCGTGCATTCCCTGCTGCGCTACCTGGCGGCGGTTGGCTTTTCTGGCGTTCCTCGTGTCCTCGGATTCGACGAACTCGGACGCGAGGTGCTTTCGTTTATCCCTGGAGAGATTGCCCTGCGACCATGGCCGGAGGTGATGCTCGAGGAAGAGGGCCTTGCTGAGGTCGCGCGTTTCCTGTCCGGATATCACAATGCGGTGAGGGGTTTCGAGCCGCCCGGGGATGCTGAATGGTATGTTCCCAATATGACCTGGCGACCGGGGATGATCATCCGGCATGGGGACCCTGGACCCTGGAATACCGTCTGGGAAGGGCGAACCTTAAAGGGAGTAATCGACTGGGATTTTGCTGAACCGGGTGATCCCCTCTGCGATGTCAGTCAGTTTGCCTGGTACGCGGTGCCTCTCCGTGGCGAAGAGCAATGGAGAGAAGCCGGTTTTTCCGAGAAGCCTGATCTCAGGTCCAGGTTGGCAGTAATTTCCGACACTTATGGCGCCGCCTCCAACGCAATCCTGGACACCTTAGGCGACCTGCAATTGGAAGAGTACCGCAGGATCGAGACGCTCGGAAAGCAAGGACTCATCCCCTGGTCCATCTTCTACAAACGTGGGGATCTGGCGGAACTGGTAAAAGAAAACACGTGGCTGAAAGAGAATTACGATTCACTTGCCGCATAAATGTGGTCCGCAGGTCTCGCGCTGCTCGCAGATTGACTACCAACGGGGTAATGTGATGGGAAGCATCGTCGCAATAGGTGGCGGAGAAATCAGCACACTGGCAACCCGGCCCATCGACGTGGAAATCATCAAGCTTTCGGGATCATCGAATCCAAACGCCCTGTTCATCCCGACGGCAAGCAGCGATTCGGTCGAGTACTGGGAAGGATTCGACAGAGCGTATCGAGAGAGCTACGGGTGCGACACCGACGTGCTCTACCTGCTTGGCCAAACGCCGTCGCCGGGGTCCATAGCCGGGAAGATCGCCCGGGCCGACATCATCTACGTGGGTGGTGGAAACACGCTCAAGATGATGCGCCGATGGCGGCGGCTTGGCGTCGACACCTTGCTCAGGTCGGCTCATACAGATGGCGCCGTCCTGTGCGGCGTGAGCGCGGGAGCGATCTGCTGGTTCGACCGCGGGCACAGCGACTCGATGTCCTTCTACAGCCCCGACGACTGGCGCTACATAGCCGTCACCGGAATCGGACTGCTGAGCGGGCTGGCGTGTCCTCACTACAACAGTGATACCGCTGGCGTACCCAGAAGGCAGGACTTCCACGATATGCTGAAGCGAAAGGGTGGAAACGGCCTGGCCATCGACAATGACTGCGCCGTCGCGTTCACGCCGGACGGGTACAGGGTCATCTCCTGTGATCCCGAATCCGGAGCCTGGTCGCTCCGGGTCCGGCGAGGCCGGATCGTCGAGCGCGCTCTGCCGGTTAATTCCGACTATCTCCCAATTGATTCCCTCTACGAAGGGCATTAGCCGAAGTCCCGCAGTCTCGTTATCAACAGGAATCTGTTGCAAGATGCGACGGAAAGCCATTTGGGAGTTGCCTGACTGACGCCGTCAAGACATGGAGAAGATATATGGCGGTTAGACCGGAGTATCTGGAAAAGGGGTTGTTGGGACTGAGCCGAGCCCACCTTGCGAATACCATGACCGGATATTTGGGCGCAACTCTCGTCGCTGGCTATCTCTTAAGTGAGGAACACCGTGAACTGGACAGGAAGGTTCATGCAGGCATAGAGAAAGAACTGGATCGTGTCCTCAATGGCGAGTCGGTATTTGACCCCGGCGAAGGCGGACCAATTGCAACGTCGGAACTGTTTGTACCGTACCCGGACGAAGCCATGCAGGTAGATCAGATTGACCGCATCGCACAGGTCCTATCCGGAAACATCGGAGAAACTCGCTCCTCGGGTCACAACGTGATCTTCGCTTCTCTGTCCATTCGGGCGCTTCAGGAGTACCCCCGGTACGCAACATCGTCTGTCATCGATGGCATATGCAGATTGATCGGGGGCTTTGACCGGGCATCTGCCGGAAGCGGTTACTACGGGAGGGAAAAGGGTCGGATCGACGGAGACATGATCACGTTGCCGGAACATTCGGATTTTCCGCCGTATTCCAATCCGGAGGGCATGATCGAAGCGGTGCTGGATGAGCTCCTCGAGTCAGCTGCCGAACGGAGACAGGGATACGGGGGATTGTGGCACGTTATCAACCATGCCGCTTCGCTGATCGATCTGTCTGAGTGTGGCTACGCTGACCTGGCGCAGAAAGGACTTGAGGCCCACCATCGTAATGTCCGCCTGTGGAGATCCCTGCCGAATGTCGAGGACGAACTGGGGACTGAAGAGCCGGCTGAAGAAGATCCCTGCACACCCGTCTATTGGGAATGTGGCGCCCTGAGGAGGGATCGCGCAAGGCTTACTCACCGGATTAAGACGTTATATGGGTTCCACAGGTTGACCTGTATGGTTGAAGATACGACCAGGTTGCAGCGGGCCAGGGATGCGCTTCGCTATTTGATGTAGGAGACTGAAAATCCGATGCCGGATCCTGGGTTGAAGAGGGCAATAGAAGCAGCCGAGAAGGCTATCCACGCCAACGATACCGCTCGCCTGGAGCGTCTCGTTGCGGAGCACCCGGGTCTGCTCACGTGGCACAATCAGGACGACGAGCGCGGCGTTCTGCTCTACGCCACTATTTCCTATGCAAACTTTCCCGGCGCCGAGAACGAAGCCGTGTTCAACCGGCCCGACTGTGCCCGCCTGTTGCTCGACGCCGGCGCAGTTATGCATCCCCAGGTGTACTTGAGGGCAATCGACACCGGCGCTCACGGCATGCTGGCGCTGTTTGACGAGAAGGGCGTACTGCCGGAAAACCTTCGAACGTTGACCGCGAGGGGCGATCTCGAAAAAGTGCAGGGATGTTTCGACTCTGCCGGTGCCCTGTCCGACGTCGGACGCCCGCAGGCGGAACTGCGTACCGGGTACGCTGGAGCTGAGGCTGACTGGCCGGATCCCGCGGACGATCAATTGATCGTTGCAGATGCGTTCCTCTATGCCTGCCGGTTGGGTCATCGCGAAATCGCGCACTTCCTGATGGGTCGTTGCCTTCAGCTCGACGACGATCTCCGTTCCCGGGTGGAGGCATGGCAAGGGAAAACGGCCTTTATCGACTTCCTCCTGGAAAAGCGCCCGGAGGGGGGAAGAAATGCGCACTCGTACCGGGAGGTGGATGGCGAACCCGGCCTGATCTGGCGTCGGGCCGTGGAACTGCGCCTGCTGGCTGCATTGGACGATGGAGACGCGGATTCCATCCGCGATCTGCTCGCGGCCGAACCCTTTCTCCTCGGACCCCGCTATCTCGAGACCCAGGAAATGTTGCTTTCAGTCGCGGCCTGCTCCGAGGGAAAACTGCCGGTGATCGAAGCCGTGATCACGAGCGGCGCGGCCATCACCACAGTGGCTGAGCCGCCGGCGTCTCGCGCCATCTTCTATGCTCTCGAATACGGGAATGCCGATTACGTTCCGGCCCTGTCGCAGATCTGGCCCGTGCCTGACGATCTGCCCCACGCTGCCGGTCTGAGCAACATGGAAGCCGTTGCAAAGAGGTTCGCCAACGGGTTTCCGCGGTTGGGGGATCCATCCCTGTATGTCTGCCCACCCGGGGAATCACCATTGGCCGGCGTTAAGGAGATCGTCGACAGGGCTTTGGCATGGGCGGTGCAGAACGGGAATTACGAGGTCGCGGACTATCTCCTTGATCACGGCGCGAATATCAATACGAGATGGAGTACCCACGAGCCGGCCAGCATCCTGCACAAATGCGCCTTCGCCGGCCGTATGGAACAGGTGGTGTATCTCGTTGGCAAAGGAATCGACCTGAACATCAGAGATCATCGTCACGATGGCACGGCGGAAGACTGGGCACGGCACGCGGGACATGAAGAAATCGCCGAATATCTGGCGGGATTCAAGGGCGCGTAGTTTACGGTGGGTTTGCCCGATTGTCCTGGTTCATCCGGCGGACTCTTTAGAATCATCGCAGTATTGACCAGCCTTCACAGAGGTGAAGCTGATGCTACTTCCGATTACAGCACGTTTCGCGCCACGGCGCCGAGCCTGTCCTGAGCCTGCAGAAAAGCGTCTTGGCCGTTGACAACCCGCGCTATAGGTTCGCACGTGGCCAGGACTTTACTCGCAAGGGCGCATTTCCTGAATTGGAGCAAGACAATACCGTGGCGACCCTGAAAAACCAATTTAAAGCCTGTGGCCGAGTGGGCGAAGTCGCAATCAATGTCCAGTGATATTGGTCCAGGAACTCGCCTGTTTTGGTCTGCGAAGTCCGGCCTCTGCTCCGGAACAGTTGTAAGACCTGGAGACTTCCAGACCTATATGATGCGTCAGGTCCTGATCGAAGTCCAAACAGGCTCTCGCACGGTAACGGTTCCAAATGCCGCCGAGACAGGTCGTGTCACGATGGAACTCGCGTGGGAGACGGTTCGTCTACGGGAATTTCCTCAGAGACCAAGTCGGTTTGACTGCCTGTTTCTCTGGCCGGAAGCGAGTGCTGCCAGACGATTCGACTCGCATAGGGAAGCGTGCGAATTGTATGGTGTCGAGATTCTTGAATGCGCGCGCGCGTTCGCTGCTGATATGAACCTGATAAGTTACTTCGAAGCGTCTGAATCCCTTGCATCGATGTTCGAGAGGGCGCGAAGATACTGGCAGGCCGAGCGGAAGGACGAGCACGGGGAGATACTGTTGGAGGGTACCATTCGGATTCAGGGGGCAATCTCGTAAATGAAAACAAGGGCTGGCTGGCGGCTGCGCCGCCCTGTCCATCGGCAACTCGCTAAGCGAGATCGACGGGCGCGGCGACGATACAGGTAGTGTGAAGAGTGAATCAACAATACTTGAGGAAGTAACGATGAATTACCAGTTCAGGATGAACTGCGGGCTCTTACGCTTGTATGACGAGTTTGACTCCTCACCGGATGAGTCGGCGCCTGGCTTCCAGTATGAACTCTCACATCCTGAACTCGATCGTCTGCGCGAAGCATATCGACTTGATCAGGTTGCGGGAGGAGGAGACGGGTGGTCAAAGGCCCTGAACCTGATGCAGTGGATGTCAGAAGGCATATGCCACAGAGGCGACATAACCAAATCGCTTCCCGAGGTCTGCGAATCCCTGCCCATGAACGCTTCGGGACTTCTGAAATATTCGTTCGGCAAAGGCGAGGACTATGGCATCAACTGCTACATGCTGTCCATTGTGCTTACCGAGGCATGCCTGGCTCTGGGACTGCCGAGCCGAATCGTGTCTCTGAATCCTTTGAATCCATTCGATTATGATAATCATCTGGTCTCGGTGGTCTGGTGTACTTCTCTCTCGAAGTGGGTGATGGTTGATCCTTCGTACAATGCGTATCTGCGTGATGCTGACGGACTGATCCTGAATCCATGGGAGACCAGGGATCGACTTTGCCGACACGAGACGATTTTCTGTAACGACGAGATGAGTCACAACGGAGCCAGGTACAGCTCGGAAGACTATCTGACGTACATGGCAAAGAACCTGCTCTACATGCACTCCCCATGCTTCAACGGCTTCGGAAGTGTAACCTCGGGGAAGACGTGGCTTACGCTGGCCCCGAAAGACCTGGACGTCTGCAAGCGTGAGACATACAACCTGAAATGGCGTGAAGAGGGCGAAAGCGGGAACTGGGAGAACGAAGAACTTCAAAGTCGTCTTGAGAAGCGAAGGCTGGCGGGAGGCCACGCGTACACGTCCTCGGTCGCGTCTTTTGCTCAAGCGCCGAGCTGCCCAATAGACTCGAAGAGAATTG
The DNA here is from genome assembly GCA_028873695.1 of Gemmatimonadota bacterium. Lineage (GTDB taxonomy): Bacteria > Latescibacterota > UBA2968 > UBA2968 > JAAXHE01. Next base: position 30,685 of record JAPPNU010000044.1, read on the forward strand.
ACTGAATCAGAATGTCAACTTTGTATATATCCACTGCTATCCAAGAACCGTGGGATTTTCGAACATATGGTTCGAAGACTGGCTTCAATTCGCGATCTTGAACGGGTCTGACCCGGATAACGGAAACCAGGTTGCCATCGGTGGGAGTTTGTCGCAAGGCATGTCATTCTGAGCGGAGTCAAAGCATCTTTCGCCGCTTCCGTCCCGCGCTGCCGGCGGACGTGCTGCCTCTCAGGTATCGATACGTGCAAATCACACGGGGAGGAACCGATGCTGCAGTAGATCCTTCGTCGGCCTGGGTACCGGCCCTGGATGGCAGTCTGATGTCAAGTGAAACCGATGCATTTCGCGGACGTTGCACCCAGGCCTCCTCTGGATGACGGTCCTTGCCGACGCCTGACCGACACATTTCGCCACCTGAATGTAAGCGGAAACAGCCAGTTGAGAGAGCAAATGAGCCACCCGAAGACATCCATAGCTACCTCCTTCGCATATGACTGCCCACTTGAGGATCTGCTTCCCTTGATAGCTGAGGCAGGATTCACGCATGTATCGCTCGGAGCACAAAAGTCACATTCGAGCTACCTGGGTGGCACGAGGAGATCCGGTTTGCGGAATCTCCTGCGTGACTGCAACCTGAATATGGACACAATTCACGGCAAGCCGCTTCACCTTCCGCGCGCGGATTCGACCCTGGCCGCCACGGTTGAATCCGCGGCCTTTCTCGATGTACCAATCGTCGTCGTGCACGCCGGGCCATTCGTCCTCAAGCCCACGGAGATACACGAGTACCTGGAGGTGGCTCTCGCCACCTGCGAGGCTCTGACTTCAATCCTTCGGGATAACGGAGTTAAATTGGCACTGGAGAACGTACATCCCGGTCCCGCTACGGATCTTGTCCGACGCGCTCTTTACAGTCTGCCACGTGACGTTTTCGGGTTTTGCTACGATTCTTCACATGATCAAATGGGAGGTCCAAGGCCCTTTACATTGCTTGAGGATATGTCGGATCGGCTTCTGGCGCTTCACTTGTCGGATCGGGTCCGTGCGTATGTAGACCATGCCATTCCCGGCGATGGGTTCATTGACTGGGAGAATCTATGCCGGCTAATCCGCAACACCGACTACGGTGGGCCAGTGACACTTGAGGTTCTGACAAAACATTCGCGGGTGAAGGAGCGGAAAGAATTCGTGAGGCTGGCTTTCGAACAAGCCGCGAGGCTGTACAATCTGGCCTTTGCATAAGGGGAAGAAGCCTGCCCACCAGGAGTTTGGCTCAGGTAGAACAACACGACGAATAACAGGTCCGCCTGAGCGCCGGTCGCGTTCGCTCCCACGACCTCGCGCAACCCACATTCGCTGCGATAAGTGGGTTCGCCGGTGGCAAGAATGTCGTAGGCCAGGCGATGCCGGTCGAACTGGGAAATCTGATTCCAATTACAGACGAAAGGATCATTGATGCCTCGACATGACATTCACTGTCGTTTCTTTTCTCAGGAAGACCTCCTTGCCGCCGGATGCCTGGACATCCGGATGGCGATGGACGCTGCCGAATCGGCTATTCGTGCCTTCGATAAAGGAGACGTCCTGTTTCCTGACAAGATCGTGCAGATCTTCAACGATGAAACCCAGGAGAGAATCAACTGCCTGCCGGCGACGTTCAAGGATAAGGAAATTTGCGGCATGAAGTGGGTGTCGGTCTTTCCTCCGAATCCGGTCAAACATGGGATTCAGAATCTCTCGGCAGTGATCATCTTGTCCGAGATTGTTCACGGATTCCCGATTGCGTTCATGGAAGGCACCCTGTGTTCCAATATTCGAGTTGGGAGCATCGGAGCGCTGGCCGCCAAATATCTGGCGCGTCAGGACGCAACATCGATCGGATTCATCGGCGCCGGTGAACAGGCAAAGATGCATCTGATCGCGATGAAGACTGCGATACCATCCCTGACGACATGTCGTGTGGCCGCGAAGCTGGGCGCTGAGGAAGAACAGTTTACAAAGGAAATGTCTGCAATCGTTCCCGATATGGATTTTTCGATGGCGAATTCAGACCTCGAACGTGCCATTGACGGAGCGGACGTCATTGTCACGGCAACAAGCGCACAGGCGCCGCTGCTTAAGGCGGACTGGATGAAACCCGGTGCTTTCTACAGTCACATTGGTGGATGGGAAGATGAATACAACGTGGCGAAACTGTGCGATAAGATTGTATGCGATGACTGGGAGACCGTGAAACATCGAACACAGACGCTCAGCCGTATGTACAAGGAGGGCCTGCTGACGGATAACGACATGTATGCGAATCTCGTGGAATTGGTCCGTGGTACGAAGCCGGGGAGGGAAAACGACGACGAAAGGATCTATTTTAACGCAGTGGGTCTGGCCTACGTTGACGTTGGGATCGCCATTGCCATGTACGAAAGAGCCCTCGATGCCGGCCTGGGACAGGATCTGCAATTGCAGCGCGAAATGATCTTTGAGCATGCCGACCTGAAAGATTGGGTACGGCTGTGACCAATGCCTCCACGTGCGAATGCCAGGACAGATCATCATATAACAATCGCATGCGCAGGAACCGCGGATTCTGCAGCGACTGATCAACCGCAACTCTACAAAGACAACCTTCAATTTACCACAAAAAGCACAAAAGGCACAGAAGGTGACGGTGCGAAAACGGGGTTTTGAGGTCGTTCAGAGGGATGAAATTTCCCCTCACGTCCAGTGACCTCAAGTATGCGGGACCTTTGACGTCAGTTCGCCTTTGTTCTTCTGTATATATTCGACATTCAGGTCCCCGAATAATAGTGAATCAAGGTTAAGACGGCATCACGGGGCCCCTGATGCTGGTCAATGGTGTCGACCGATACCGAATGAGATCCCCGCTGGAAAGGCTGTCTGGTGGGGATTCTGCACGGCGTACGCGACCCGGCGTTTGCGTTTACCTCGCACACATGGTCCGCAAGCGGTGAAGAATACGGTTGAAATCGCGACATCTGGTTCAGGCAATGAGTGTTTTTCTCACGTGGAACTGGATAGATCGGAGGTGTTGCTGGTGGATCTGAAATCGCATTCGTACCACAAGCAGATGATCGAATATTATGACGGCGCCAAATATTCTTACGACTGGGACGGCGTGCGGCAGTCGTACATCGACGATGAGGCCAACTTGAGCGTCGAACAGAGACGCACAATAGAACAAATCCAGCGGGTATTTTCCGGTCGTAAGGTGCTGGAACTCGCAGCCGGAGGGGGACGATGGACGAAACACATCGCGCAAACAGCCAAATCGGTTTTAGCTACGGACACGTCGGAACAAGTCCTGGCAATCGGACGTAGTCTGGTGAAGGAGGCGAACGTGAGGTTCGTCCAATCTGACGCATTCAAATTAGGCCAGCTGGACGAGCGTTTCGATGCGGCATTTCACTTCAACTTCATCAATCATCTGTCGTATTCTGATTGGCCCCGACTGATGGAAAGCCTTCACCGAAAACTCATTTGCGGAGCCGTGGTTGTCATGGGGGGCCAACGATACCGGGCCCCTGAGAGCGACGACGGGATTGACTACTACACGGATCGCGAGTGTTCCGATGGAAAGCGCTATCGGCTTATCGACAATCTACCGGACGAAGACCAGGTGGAATCTGTGATCGGTCATCTGGTAGAAGACTTGGAGTTTGCGATGGACAATCGCTGGTGGGCAAAGTACACTGTTCTCTGATATTCGAGCGGAAGCATGGTACACAGCTTCAATCGACACGTCAGCCCAAGGCATCAGACCTGATTCTGTCCTTTTCGTCTTGTAGGGACGCCCCTTGTGGGCGCCCTGCATCCGGCTAACCGGCGGCAGGGGAATTCGATGTTCTCAGATGCTTCAACTGTAGTGATCGCTTTGTTCCTTCTTGCTCCCGTTCTTATCGGCATTCTCTTCAAGCTATTCAGCCCCGGAATGCGCTCGGTAATCGATGCGCGAATGCTTACGGCAGATGAGCAAGTGGCTTTCCTTGAAGCGGCAGTGATAACGCTTCACGTCGAAGACCTACGACAGATGTCTGAGGAAATCGGGTTTCGGTCATTCCTGAGGCGGGCCAAATGGAGAATTGACGTAAGAAAAGAAATGGCCGCAATCCGCCCCAGAGCGGTGCGCGCCTTACAGAACCGTCTGGATCTGGAAGCATATTTGAATGGCATCAAGGCGAAGATATCCAGCGAAAAGGCGGCAGATGCAATTCTGTCAGCCTGCAGGGAATTGAGTGAGAGCGAGGGAATTTCACGGATTGAGGGCAGATTGTTGACAGAACTTGAACGCACATTGCGTCCAGATAATGAAAAGGCCCGAATTGGTGAAGAGTGAATTCTGGCGGAGAAAGCACGGGATCGAAGGTGTGGGCGCCCGGCTTCCGGCGGCTCCGAGCAAGGTGCGGGAATGCCCAATGGAGACAAGAGGCGGGAAGCAGGTGACACCATGACCCGACGCGACGTTGTGTGGATTCTCTCCTTCCTGGTCTCAGGCGCTCTGGGTCTCGTCTGCTATATTCAGTTGTTCGACCGCGCGTTTCCCGTCGCCTCGCTCAACTTTCGCGTAGACCGCGAACAGGCTTTTCAGTCTGCCGAAGCATATCTCCATGACCTCGGCTACGACCTCACCGAATACGAGAGCGCTCAAGTCTTCTCCTATTCTCCCCTTCCCCAGATCTTCCTCGAACGCACCCTGGGCCTGGCTGAGACCAACCGCCTCGTTCGGGATTGGGTCTCGGTATGGTACTGGCGCATCCGCTACTTCAAGCCACTGCAGAAGGAAGAACTTTATGTTGGAATCGATCCCGGCGGGCGCGTCGTCGGGTTCACCCACAGCATCCTCGAGTCCGACGAAGGCGCCAGCCTGTCGGAAGAGGATGCACGGCACATCGCCGAGGCCTTCCTCACCGATGTTCAGGGGTTTTCGCTCGACGGTTACGAACCCATCGAGGCCTCCAGCACCGACCGTCCCAAGCGGAGGGATCACACATTTACCTACCGCAAGAGGGACTTCATCGTCGGCGATGATGGACACTACCGCCTGTACGTCGGAATCCAGGGTGACAGGGTGGGTAGCTTCTACGAATACGTCAAGGTCCCCGAAACCTTCTCGCGCGATTACCGCGAGGTTCGCTCCCGCGCCGGCCTGCTCGCCAGGGTTGCCGGAGGACTGACCGTCGCACTGGGCATTGCCATGATCGTCGTCATGGCGCGCAGGTATCGCCAGCGCAAAATCACGTGGCGCGTCGCCGTATTCATTTGCATTCTCGTGGGCGCCGCCTCCCTGCTCGGGTCCATCAACAGTTATCCGATCAGTCTGTTCGGATACGACACCATGGAGTCCTTCGACTCCTTTATTCTCGACTTCATTTTCACCGGTCTCTTCGGTGCCGCTTTCATGGCCCTCATCGTGGCCGTGTGCGGTGCGGCAGGGGGCGCCGCGGCGAAGGACATGAGTGGCTGGCGCAATCCCCTGGAGCGGATTTCCCTTCGGCGTTGGCGGTCGGCGGGCTTTGCACGCGTCACCCTTATCGGGTATGGCCTGGCATTCGCCCACCTGGGTTACGTGACGCTCTTTTACATTCTGGGCCACGACTACCTGGGGGTCTGGTCGCCCGCCGCCATGACCCAATACAGCAATGCCTACAGCACATACCTGCCATGGATTTATCCCCTCCTGGCGGGTCTGGCGGCGGCCACGTTCGAGGAATTCCTCTTCCGGCTGGTGGCGATCTCTCTCCTCCTTCGCTGGTTTAAGAGTAGCTGGTTGGCCGTTCTCGTTCCCGCTGTGGTGTGGGCCTTCCTCCACGCCGACTATCCACAGGAACCGATCTACATCCGGGGCCTGGAGCTGACCGTCGTGGGAATCATGCTCGGAGTCGTCTTCCTGCGCTTCGGGGTCTGGGCGACCATCATCTCCCACTACGTATACAATTGCTTCCTCGGCGTCTATCCCATGCTTCAGTCCGATAGCCTCTACTTCAAGGTCTCGGGCATTCTCGCTGTCGCAATCATCTCGATACCGGCCCTTCCCGCCATCTGGAGCGCCGTCCGCGGCCGCTACGAGGACGGGCCTCTTGAACCCGCCTCGAAGGCGCCAGAGGCGGCGCCCCCGCCAATTGCCGTTCCCGAAGAGCCGCCCGGACCTCCGATCGAACGCAAGAGAACCTCGGACTACCTCGTCTCCGGCAAGGGTCTCCTCGTTTTTGGTATCCTCGGTCTGTCGGGCTGGTACGCTTATTTCGCTTTCGAAACGCGGGAATTCGCTGAATACGCACGAGAGGAAGTCCCAACGCGAGCGCAGGCCAACACGTTGGCCGAAGGATTTCGGGAGCAACTCGGAATCGAACTTGAAGGCTATCGCCGAACCACCAGATTCTCAAGCAGTCTCGGTTCCAAACACTTTAAACACCTGCTGCGAAACGTCGACGTCGCGAGGGCGGATACGCTCGCGGCGGAGCACACGACTTCATGGCGCTGGAGTGTGCGATGGTTCAAGCCTCTTGAAAAGGAGGAACTCACCATCAGCGTTGATGGCAACGGCGGCCTCTCCTACGTCTCGCATGCAGTGCCGGAAGGCCAGGAGGGTGCGGAACTCGCCATCGAAGAAGCGCAGGAAGTGGCGGAAGCCTTCCTGCGCCAACATCTGAATCGGGATGTAACCGATACGACGCACTACAAGCGTCTCGAAGCACGCTCCATCAAGCGCGAAAACCGGATGGACCACCGCTTTGTGTGGGAACGCACGGACATCAAGGTTGAAGAGGGGGAGTTTCGCATCGTCGCCTCTGTGCAGGGCGACCGGATCGGCCTTGCGTATAAGGCCTACAAGGCGCCTGAAGAATTCATGCGCAAACAGAGAGAGAAGACTGCAAAGAGCACCATTGTCTCCACTATCCGCACTATCGCCCTTGTCGTAACCTTCGTTCTGGCCGTGATCTACCTGCTGCGCGCCTATCGGAACGGGCTGATCGAGTGGCGATTGCCCATCTGTTTCGGCATCCTCTTTGGCGTGTGCTCCTTACTCGAGGGCCTCAACGAACTGCCCACATTCTACCGGGGCTTTGACACGAGTCAAGCAATGGGTACCTTCCTCATTGGCAAGCTTGTCGACGTTGTTCCGGGCTTCGTGTTCGCGACCATCTTCGCCCTGTTGATCTGTGCCCTCGGAGATACGCTGTTTCGCGTCGAGCGTCCCGGAGAGATGCGCGTCTCCGACTGGATCGACGTGTTCCGCCTGAAGGCGGGCGGCGCGGCGTTGTGGTGGCAGGTCGTCTTTCTGGTGGCGTGCTATTCCGGTATCACGGAAGGCGCCGGCGTTCTTGCCTCTTACGTGCGTCTCAACATTCTTTCGTACCACCCGGCCGCAAAAGGCGGCGTGCCCGCAAACGTCAATACCTACCTGCCCGCGTTAGGTGAATTTGTCGATGAATTCAGTGGTATGCTCATTGGCCCCGTTGCGATCCTTAGTCTTCTCTTCATCTGGTGGCGGGTCCTGGGCAGAACCAGCCTGATGGTTCTCGGTGTCTTAGTCGTTCTCATCTTCCAGTCCGTGGTCTCGCCGGCCAATGACCTCGACCACGCAGGCGAACTACTCGCGACGAAGGGTCCAATCTGGCTGATCTCGGCTTTCCTCATTCTGAGGTATATCCGCTTCAACCTGCTCTTTTACGTGGTCAACGGCTGGAGTTCCATTCTGTTTGCGGGCTGTTGGTATCTTGAATTCGATGCCGACATATGGAAGCTCAACGGCATCCTGATGATCCTTTTCGGCCTGGTACCCATCGCATTTGCCGTCATCTCCACGCTTAGAGAACGAGGATCCAGTCATCGATGCGCTCATATACCTACTTGCTGAAGCTCCTACTGCTCAATGCGCTTGCCCACCGTACAAGGTGCCGCAACACGGACAACATGCCATCCCAACGTCATAGGACGGTGACATGAATATTCTCTTCGTTTGCCTGCTTGCGCTCCTATCTGCGGTATCGACGGTCGACGCGGGTTCCGGCGCCGGCGACGACTATGGCCGAAGCCGCCCTGACGGCCTGATCATACCCTGGCGATCGCTTCTTCAGGGCAAGGGCCTTGAAGGCTGGCTTGCGACCGCGTCATCCGGAGGGTGGTCTCGCGGCGACAACGCGATTGTCGGGCGACTGGACGGCAAACGCAAATCCCATATTTTTCAGGGGGATTCCGGCTGGAAGAACTACGAGTATTCGCTTTTCGTTACGCTGGAAAAGGGTTCGTGCATGCAGTTCCCTTTCCGCGTGACCGACGACGGAAAGGGCTTCTACTTCGTCGAATTCGATTATGCCTGGCAGACGATCAACGTCACGCTGCGTGAGCCTGACATCCATGGCGTCACCAAGCTCAGCGTCGTCAACTACGCTCTGGAGAAGGGGCGCGAGTACCACCTCATCATCTCCGCCCGGCACCAGTCGCTGACCACCTATATCGACGGTAAGCTCGTCAACCAGGTGACCGATGCCAGGTACGGCGGGGGAGGCGTCGGCATCGCAATGTGGTGGGACACGCGAGCGACATACCGCGATCCGAAGATACGGCATTACAAGTGGCCGTAGACCGTCAGGTAGATCGACTCCCTTAATTCAGCCGCCCGGAAGCAGAAAAGGCAGCGATTAGCCGTCAGCTCTCAGCATTCAGCTTGAATCAGGAGCCAGATCGGTTGAAGTGACCCAACGACACCGTGGTTTGAAAGGCCCATTAGCGGTTACTCTGAGGAGCAGAGACTGAATCCCACCTGTCCCGACTCGGATTTTGCTTAACGATGCAGAATTCGTTACATTTCCGACCGGATTTCGAAACAGACACGAGCGTCCTGCGACCCAGAAAAATCTGCACTCTTTCGCGGCTTGATCCACGAATATCCGGAGCGAGGGCATCCTGCCCTCGAACTTCCTGTAATCCGTTAAAACCACAATCAAAGGCTTATAGATTCCCTTGCATCCGAAGTCATATTGAGAATGATGGCGCCAGAGCCGCGCGATGCAGCCGTCGAGGGCAGGATGCCCTCGCTCCCGGGAAGCCGATTGGTACAAGTGCTTCACTGCAATCTTCAAGTTCGGTGCACAGCGAGTTTGGATAGAATGAGTCATCCAATTTACCGAGTCGTTTCGTTCGAGATTGTCGGGCCCTATCGGATTCATGTCCGATTTAACGATGAGACGACTCAGGATATCGATTTTCGACCAGTACTTGAGGGCGAGTTATTCGTACCACTGGTAGATGAAGTGCTATTTAGTCAGGTGCGCATTGATTCTGAAGTGCATACACTGGTCTGGCCGAATGGTGCTGACTTCGATCCTGCCACGCTTCACGATTGGCCGGTTCACGAGGAAGAATTGAGGAAAATGGCCGGGCGTTGGTCGGATGCGCTGAGAGCAAATGAACGAGGATAACCAGGGCGTGGTCGTTGCGACTTGAACTCTGCCGTGATCCGGCAGTCCTCCACATCGGTTAACACGGCACCTCCGGCTTCGGGGGTGTCGAGTATTTTACACGGCATGTGAGACAAGCGTCTCACCAGTTCCTATACCAATGAAAACCCGCCACAGGGCCTACGCCTATATCACCAGTGGGCGCCTGCTGCTGCTCTTTACGCAGCCCGGAGCGCCGGATGCCGGCATTCAGGTACCTGCGGGGACGATCGAGGCGGGAGAGAATCCTCGGGATGCGGTGATGCGAGAAGCAACAGAGGAGACGGGGTTAACCGGGATCAGATTTATACGTTTCCTTGCCCGGGATATCCGTGACATGCGGGACTGCGGGAGCGATGAACTACAACATCGCTGGTTCTTTCATCTGTCTGCGGAAGGGCCAACAGAAGAGACGTGGCGACACGGAGAGCACTCGGAGGATGGATCTCTTATCCATCCGTTCGATTTCTTCTGGGCTGATGTCAGCGCACTTCCTGAACTCGTTGCCGGCTATGACGACAAGATTGACTTGCTGATCGAGTCGATGGAATCAAACAAGTAGAACACACGCCCGATAGTCGTCCGGCGCCGCGTTGCGCCACCCGTCGGGCGCCCTGGCCTATGAAACGCGGCATCGGATCCCTAACCTATACTACGCTATCCGAAAAGTGGTTGAGAAGGGTTCGTAATGGAACTGATTCGCTCGTCGGACATCCGGGTCTTCAGCAATAGTGGAATTGAGTCTCGACAACTGCTGTTTCCGGAGAACTCATCGTCGCAAAGGGTTACGATTACACAGGTCTCTGTCCCACCTGGAGGCAAGAATCCTGCGCATCGACATAACGCATCGGAACAGATATGGATCGCTTTACAAGGTTCTGGAATTCTGACTCTGGAAAATGAGGAGGTAGCGGAATTCGCTGAAGGTGACGTTGTTCGATTTGAGGAAGGTGACCTTCATGGGTTTGTCAATTCCGGTACCCAGACTTTTATCTACATGTCAGTCACATCGCCACCGTTGAATTTTCGTGCGGCCTACGAGAATGGTTGGTCGGGGTAATCGTTGGCCCATTTTCCGCTTGTTTATGACCGCGCCAAAACCATTGTTAACGTACCGGGAATTCGTCAATTACGAAGTTTCGCTTCCGGTGGCGCAGGCCATTTGTTCAAAGGCCGGATTTCCGCAACCGACTTCGATTCGACGATTGAAGCGCGGCGAGGTGAACGCGATCTTCTTGCTGGAGTTGCCCGGTGGTGAACTTGCTGTATTGAAGATTTGGATCAGATGCTCGGACGACGAGCAGATGCGAAGGGAAGAGAGGGTCGTCAGATTCGTCCAGCGCGAATGTGCGGTACCTACGCCAGACTGGATCTACGTCTCATCCGGCGACTCCAATCTCACATATCCCCATGCTCTCATAGAATTCGCGAGTGGCGTCGATGGCGACCGGTTGTGGAGCGAGATAGGTTTCAAAGACAAGGAGAAGATTCTTACGCAATGCGCTTCTCAAATGCATGACCTCCACTCGATTCCTGTCGGTCCGGATACAGCCGCCATTTTCGGAGACCCGATGAGTGGAAGCGAGTGGCGGGAGTCCGAGGAGAACATATTTCAGCGGGCAATCGCGATTCTACGGAAGCAAGGGTGGCTCGGGAAAGACACCCTCGATCGCTGCACCGATCTATGGACAGACCACGCCGACTCTCTCGGAACAGCTGAAGTGGACGCCATCGTGCACCATGACTTCCAGTTGCAGAATTTTCGCGTAGACCCCGCGACCTTGAATCTGACGGCGGTGCTTGACTTCGGAAATGCCGCATTTGCGCCGGGTTTTACGGACTCCAGGGACCTCAATCTGAGCGTATTCCTCGATACGCCGGAACTGGCCGAATGTTTCTGGCGGACCTATGGAATATTGAGTGCCGAACAGGAACGGGTCCTGAAACTGCATTCCCTGGCAAGGGTTCTGAACATCCTGGCCGCATACCAGGGACCGACGCCTGGAGGCTGGGACCGGACAACCGTGCTGAAACTTCTCGAATAGAAAGCGGCAGGCAGAAGACTGGCAGACAAGCCACATCTGATGGATGGTAACGAAAGTTGACGGCGGAATTCGAACCACATTTCGGTATGCGGTTCGGGGACTGCGTTGCCATGGCCAGTGGTCCACGAACTATGTATATTGCCTGATTGAGACGAATTTTGGCGACCTCGGATGGCACGGGAGTATGGCTTCGGAAACACAAGCAGATCGAGGGAGGAACGCGCATTTACAACCAGAGCGAGGTATCCGATATGGTGCTGATTCCGTCAGGGGAATTCCTGATGGGCGCGGTAAATGACGAAGATATGGGCTACACTGGAGCGTTTCTTGACGAAAAGCCCCAGCACGTCGTCAACCTGGAAGCCTTCAACATTGATGTCGGTCTGGTTTCTGTAGAGCAGTATCACAGATTCATGCGGGCAGCTGATTATCGCCCTGTGACCTGGCAGGACAACTGGCTGAATGCCCCTCTGCAGCCTGTCAGGAGTATTTCGTTGCCGGACGTTCTCGAATATTGTGATTGGGCACGAAAAAGGCTACCCACGGAAGCTGAATGGGAGAAAGCGGCCCGAGGTGGCCTGGAGAATATGCTGTTTCCGTGGGGTGACGATGCATTTGATGGAACGCAGGCGGCAGATCGCACGAGAGAAGAAGGCCCGCCGGACGTCGGCACGTATCCACCAAACGGGTTTGGTCTCTACGACATGGTTGGTTCCTTGTGGCAGTGGTGCAAAGATGACCGGCGACTCTATACAAAAGACCGCAGACACTGTCCTGTTGGGCCCCTGGGAGGTGAAACGCGGTCGGCGCGGGGAGGCGACTGGTATACGAGCCCGTTTCACAAGAGATGTTCCAGGCGGGGAAGCGTGCGCGTGAAAGGCGGGTCGGGCAATCTGGGATTCCGTTGTGTCCGGGATGTTCTCAAAGACTGATTGGACGTCGGTGAATATTGGCAGTGACGACCAATGAGTGGATATAGACATCATCCCTCCCGACTGCATGCGACAACACGACTCCCGGTTGTTCGCCTCCGGTGTTTCAATTCACCTGTCAATGACGTTTTCGTTTCCAAAAAGTGCGCCGGTATGTCGTTTTGACACGATAAATTCGGATGGATCGATCCCTGAACCGCCATTCACACAAGGAGAGTTTAGAGATGGACCATGAATTCAGCGTTCGTGCAGTACAGTGCGATCACCGGGCCTCGGACGAGGAGGTCTACGAGAACCTGGTTCGGGCGACCGCGCCCCTGGCGCGAACCTGGGAGAAACTGGAAAAGGCGGGTCGGATCGCACTCAAGTTCAACATGGGACATACGAATGTGGCTCGTTTCAAGGGCCGCCGTCGGGAGCTCGTCGACGAAGCTGTCTTCCGCGCCGTCCTTCGGCTATTGCGTGAACGGACCTCAGCGACGCTTGTCGCCGCCGATACGTTCTGCCGGGATGCGTCCGGTGCCGCGACGGACTACTTCAACTATCTTCCGCTCCTCGAGGAATTCGACGTCGAGCACGCGGAGTCGAATTATCCCCCCTTCGCCGAGTATGACGTACCGGGCGGCGGATGCATGTTCCAGCGCTACACGCTCAGCCGGTGCTTCAGCGAAGCCGATGAGGTCGTTTCCGTCGCCAAGTTGAAGAACCACCTCTTCATGGGCGTCACGCTTTGCACCAAGAATCTCTTCGGCCTCACACCCACGATTCCGCCCGAAGGTCGAGTGCGCACCTATTTCCACCACGCGATCAGGCTGTCCTACGTGCTTCCCGATCTGGCGCGCATCACCAATCCGTGTCTCAATATCATCGACGCCACTACCGGTCAATGGGGTCGTGAGTGGGACGGCGAGGGACGCGTGTGCAACACCCTCATCGCGGGCGACCAGATCATCGCAACCGATTCGGTCGGCGCCAGCCTGATGGGGCACGATCCCGCGTCCGATTGGCCCACGCCGCCATTCCGCCGCGACCGCAACCATCTCCTCGTCGCGGCACAGAGCGGATTCGGAACGGTCAATCTGGACGAAATCGACTTCAAGAGCGAGGTCGAGGGTCCATTGAACGAATTCGACTCCGTCGAGGAAGATCCTCCAGAAATCATGGCCACGGTAAGGGAAACGGCTTGCGAGCAGGGACTCTTCTATCGCGATCGGATGCAGGCGATGATCGAGGAACACGGAGGGAAGTTCGTCTATCTGCAGGATGGCGAGGTCAAGTGGAGCGGCGAAAACCCGGCGCACATCAGGAGCCACCGCGAGTTCACGGGAAAGAAACCAGGTAGCGCGCTGTTCCTCAAGAAGGTCGATCCCGAGGAGCGCGAAGGCGAGCGCTTTGAAGCGTATGAGGAATGCCTCGAGCTGATGCGCGCGTGAGTCTCGATCCGGGTGCAGCCAAACGTAATGCGTCGTCAGCGGAAGTCTCAGACAGCACTGAAAATGGTCAGCCCTGCAAGCCAACCTATTATCATACTTGGCGCAGAGCGCAGCGGGACATCCGTGGTTGCCGAGATGGTGCATGCATGGGGCGCGTATGCAGGCGCTTCCGAAAACTTGCACGCGGCTGACGCCCATGCGCCCAGAGGTTATTGGGAATACTTGCCCTTGTGGGATTTGCTGGCCGAGTTAGGGGATTTCGCTTCCGGTGCGACATGGTGGGACCGTGACTTCCAGCATCGAATCGCGAATTATGCTTCCGACCCGGTGTATCGAACAAAAGCCACTGTCCTGATGTCAGAAATGGATATGGGTGGCCCATGGTTCTGGAAGGATCCCGCGCTCTGTCATTATTTGCCGTTTTTTAAACAAATATGGGGAGATCCGATATATATAATCACCGTTCGGCACCCTCTCGACACAGCCGTTTCGTGGCAAGGGTTCATCATGCCGTCCAATTTGAAAGTCCGGATCTCGTTTGTGGCGATGAATCTGCTGCGCTGGCAGCACATAATGATGCTGATCCTGCGTCATACCGACGACGCGGCGCACCGGCTTTTTGTTGGGTACGAAGACATCATGCGAAGTCCACACGCGCAGGCCGGGCGATTGTCCAATTACCTGGACTCGAAGTTTGAGAATCGAGGCTCACGAATTCAGGCGATGGCCGATACAGTTGATTCTCGATTGTGGCGGAATAACTGTCGTATTTCCTTTGACCGGGTGCCGGAGGCGACGGAGAGCCAGAAGGCGCTCTACTCCTTTGCAAGGCAGTTGATCGACAATCCGCTTCAGTCGTTTGACATTGCCAGGTATCCGATGCCACCCGGGTATCTTGAGTTTCTGAACATTCAAGAGGCTTTGCTGAAAGCGTGTCGAGAGCTTGAAACGCTTACGGACGCTTGAAACCGCGGTCCGTGTTCGGACGCGTTCGACCGAAAGTTTAGAGCCTTACAATATGACCTCAACGCAAAATGCGATCATGTTTCAAAATGCTGCTTGAGATAGGTCTATGGTGTTGTAATCCCCCCGCCGCATCAGCCTTCGCCGGTCCTTTCGACAAGCTCAGTGCAAGCCGCACAAGCAGGGCAGGAGCTCATGGATCGGCTCTGGTCAGGTTGGGAGTCTCGTGTCAGCAGTTCAATGACGTCCATAAAACTCAATTACGCGTGGTCATTGCGCATGCCTGCATTGAGCTTGTCGAAATGTCGAAATGCCCGCGATTTAACAACTCTTCGACCCATCGGCAAGTTCAGGACAGGCCTCAGGGGACGGCTCGGCTTCTGCGACTCCCCCTCAAAAGGGGAATGATTCGTTTATAAAACAGGCGGGTACGTTCCCTGTCTCCAATTTGGCGCCGCGGACTCGTATCTGTTTGACGGGAGGGACCTGGCGGACTCTGCGGTTGAATGGCTGGAAAAACATCTCGGCTAGGCATGTTCATGCCGTGCACGTCACGACGAAGGCGTTAACCGGCACTTGACAGATGCATCGAAATGTTCGTTCTCAATCTCACACGCTCGCAGCTTGAATCCTTCGAATTAATCTGGGGCAGCTTTACAAGCTTCGATTGGGCCTTTATTGGCCCCGGGAGGACGTTTGGATTCTACGGCAGATTGGGAGTGGATGTAGCGGGACGCGTAGACCTGCTTGGTCTATGCGTGGCTTGCTCGGCAAAACACACAGTTGATGAACACGGAGGCTTGCCGGAACAGCTCAGAGAGAAGCTGTGTTCCAGATCAGGGAATCCTGCACATGAGCCTGCCGACTGGAATGTTGAATTCATGGTCTCCGAAAATGCCGGAGGAATCCCGGCGAGTCATCTTCTGCTGGGCTATGGTGACTCGAGTGACCTGAGAAAAGTCCATTTCAGTCGCTACGAGTCGAAAGCGAAGGATACGGATGATCCGCTCACTGCCAGAAACGAGTACTACCCGGTGAGCACAAGCGCGTGTCCGGAAGCCGCAAGAGAGATCGCGGTTTCAGACCTGCAATCTCTCGTTTCACAAAACCCCGTTGTTGCCCTCACGGGAGCCGGAATCTCCACGGGTAGCGGCATCCCGAGCTTCAGAGGCGCAAAGGGACTGGAGCGGCACTTCCCGTTGCATGAACCGTTTCCCGGGGCCGTCGCGGAATTCATGATTGATAGGCCTCAAGAACTCGCGAGAATTCTTGCGAGATTTCAAGCCGCATTCATCCAGGCGGAACCCAATGATGCGCACCGGGCACTGGCGGACCTCGAGGAGAGAGGGTGGGTTCGGCACGTCATTACAGGCAATGGAGATAAGCTCCACGAGAGGGCGGGATCTGTAAACGTCCAACTGAAGAATTCTGAGGACTTCAAGCCGGGTGCGCGCGGACGGGCGTGGCTAGCGGAAGGCAACGTCCTTCTGGCAGTCGGGCTTGGGAGAGACGAACATGGGTTGATCAGCTATGCCCGTGACAACGGCATGCAAGTCGTTTCGGTATCTCCGGATCGACCGGAGTTCCTCCACAGAGAAGACTTATTCGTGCACGGAAAAGCGGAAAACGTACTGCCACGTCTCACGGGCCGAAAGTAGCGGCAGTCGATTGCACGCAATTGAAGGCTTGAGGTCCGCCAGGTATGTTCGAAGCGGTGGTCGTGCGAGCCGAAAAATGCCATCTTGAGGTACCGAATCATGCCCGATCAACGCTGATTGACGCTCAGTAGCATTGTAGGGGCGTCCCTTGTGGGCGCCCGCCAAACGAAGATTTAACTCGCGAGGTGAACCATGAAGTCCAAGCTGAAGAACGTCCTGGCAGTCATCGTAGGCGTTGTTGTCGGGAGCATCGCAAATATGATTCTGGTCACGGTAGGGCCTTATGTCATTCCGCCTCCCGATGGCGTCGATGTAACCGACGTGGAATCCATTAAGGCTTCGATGCATCTTTTTGAGTTCAGACATTTCATCTTCCCGTTCCTGGCCCATGCGCTGGGGACCCTTGTGGGCGCATATCTGGCCGCGCTCATCGCAGCAAGCTGCAGGTTGGCGGTGGCGATGGTGGTGGGAGGATTCTTCCTCATCGGCGGCATCGCGAACACTTTCATGATAGGGGGACCTGTCCTGTTTACGGTCGTGGACCTGGTTGGCGCATACATTCCGATGGCCTGGATTGGCGCAAGACTGACGGGAAGAAACTAATAATGATTCGTGCGTTTTCGTGGACGTTAATTCGAAAATATGCAAGTTGACAAAGGCGATTGAACTGCGGATCACCAGGATACACCAGGTCGCTGGACGTGAACGGGATCTCTCCCCCCGGCCCCTCAGACCTCTCTCCCCGGCCCTCTCTCCTAAAGGAAAGAGGGAGAAAGGCCGGTTGTCGCTTCGCCGGTTTTCCATAGAGACTCTCGTTGAATGGAAATCGCCATTCCGGAACGTTTGCAAGTCCGGTACATCCGTCCGTTACCGTCCCCCCTTCCTTTAGGAAGGGGGCTAGGGGGTAGGTCCTTAAGACGGGAGAGGGGGAGAAAACCGGGTAGACGGGAGACGTAAGCCGGTAGAAGATATCCTTTCCCGCTAATTTATCCCTCCTTGCCTCCGGCACGAAAAGAAGCCTCACAAAGCAGGTAATCTCTACCCGCTACCGTGACTCACCTCTACCCGCAATCAAGCTTTTTGCAGCCAAATTGACTGTTGCCTTTCTTCGAATTGAGGTAAACACAACAAACAATACAGGAGGTCGGTAGCATGGCCCGAGAAATCATACATCCGGCAAGCGTACACTCGACGGCGGGGGTGGGGTACTCTCACGTCGCGAGGGCCGGCGACACCGTGTTCATTGCCGGTCAGATCGCCCTGGATCCGGACGGCAACCTGGTCGGGAAGGGCGATATCGAGGCACAGACACAGCAGGTCTACACGAATCTTCAGGCCATCCTGGAGGAACTCGGAGGTAGCCTGGACGACATCGTCAAGTTGACGACGTATCTGACCGACCGCAGCCACCTGGATGCCTTTCGCCGTGTCCGAAATCGCTTCTTCACGGACGCGTTCCCCCCGAACACGCTTTTGTTCATTGTGGGCCTCGCTCACCCCGATTACCTGGTCGAGATCGAAGCCGTCGCTTACCTCCCGGGCAGTTAAACGGATTGGTGGACTGAAAATGAGGGCCATATCGATTGCATCCTGGAAAGACGAAGACCTGGCGCAGGTGATGGATCTCTGGCAGCGGGCGTTCGCAGACCGGAAGTACGACTTCCAGATGGATGACGCGGGGTTTCGGCAACGGGTCCTGGCGCATCCGGATTTTGACCCGGAGGGGGCGTTTACAGCAAAGGTGGAAGGACGGGTTGTGGGGTTCGTGCTGGCTGTCGCGCCCGGCCATGGAGAGACGGGCTACCTGAGCGTGTTGATGGTGGATTCGGATTATCGGCGAAGCGGGGTTGGGGGCAGGCTCGTGGATGCCGCGGAGAGATTTCTATCTGGTCGCGGCAAGACCGAGATGCGGATCGGTTACAAGGGAAATCCGATCACATTCGCGACAGGCGTCGATATGAAGACCCCGGCCTATACGTTTTTCCTGAATCAGGGATTCCGCAACCGCGGGTCGGTGAGTCTGTTTATGGAAACGACGTTCGCAGAGTTTGAGCTTCGGGATGAGATCAAGAGCTACATCGAAGACAACCGATCTCGTGGCATCCTTTTCGGATTTTGCGAAGCAGAACATCGGAAGGCGCTGTGTGAGTTTATGGAAGCACTGTTCCCGGGTGGCTGGGAGGCTTCTGTAAAGTCCTGTCTGGACGGCGATCCGCCCTATCCAGTGCTGATCGCGACGGACGGTCCTTTGGTGGTGGGTTTTGCCGGTCCGGTCCGCATTGGAACGGATGGAAGGGGCGGCTTTACCGGGATCGGGACGCGTCCGGACTACCGGCGGGGCAAGATCGGAACGGTGCTGTTCAATCTGATGTGCGCGGAGTTCAAGAAACGGGGTGTGGCGCGAAATACGCTCCATACGGGGCTGAACAACCCGGCCCAGGAGATCTACTTCGGCGCGGGGTACAGGGTACGCCAACTGGTGGATTACGGCCTGGTGAAACGGTTGGTTTAATCCGGCGAGGCTGAACTCGGGGTTTACAAACCGCGCGACATCGAAAAACATGAACAACGGCCATAAAGGAACCGAGGCGCACAGCATATCTCCGGACGACTCGGATGCGGACACGAGGTCAAGCCGCGTGAAAGCCACACAGGTCTGGTGGGACTCGCGTATGACTCCAATGGACCGCGAGTACTGTTGTGACAACGTCGCGGCCGGAGTCGGTGGTCGCAAGAGCACGTGGAGGCGATTGACATGCAGGTGAGCTTGAGGAGCCTGAACTTGCCCCTGGTCACAGCGGGCGTGGCCGCCCTCTTACGCGTCATTCGGCTCCGTGGGTTCGACGGCACGAACGTACGTCGCAGGCTGGCAGGCTTCCCACATTCCTGCATTGTCGGCATTCTTGTTTTCCAGGCTGTCACATTTGTTACGCTCGACACGCTCAGCGCCAACCCGATAAAGGAGAAGAAAGTGGTATCCGATTCAAAGAGCGAGCATTTGCGCAAGGTTCTGGACATCGAGAGGTCAGAAATCTGGACCCGGATCATCAGTGCCTTTCACGACATGCTTCGGGCGCCGGGTCAGACGGAATGGTCGCCCGCGCGGCTTCAAGGCGTGCTGGGCAATGCCTTCAATTTCGAAATGAGGAAGGGCGGTGGGGATGTCTGGCAGGAGGGGAACCTGGACTGGTGGCTGGTCTTCGAAACGCGGCCCGAAGCAGAACTCGGCTGCCGAATTCAACGCTTTCAGGCGCGCCAGGGGGATACGTGCGACGCCGAGAGCAGGAAGATCAAGGCTGCCGCCTGGGACGCAGTCCGGGCAAGCATCGACCGTGGGATACCGGTGGCTGCGTGGGCCCCGATGTCTCGCAGGGAGGACTCGGCCCGAGACTGGGGTCTGCTGGTTGGCTATGACGAGACGGACAGAACCTACATCGTTCGGCGTCGTGGAGGTGAATTCAATGTTCGCTACGACGCAATCGGAGATGCCGACCCGCCCGGGTTGTTCTGTGTGCTCGTCTATGATGGATCGGAGCCGGGTGATGTGTCGAGCACCCACGTCAAGGCACTGAGGAACGCGGTCAAGTTTGCGAACGGGACTCGATACGATACGGCCAACGCCCCAATCAAAGTGGACGCTCGAGGGTTCGCTGCCTTTAAACTCTGGCAGGACGCCATCGAATCGGGATCAAGTGCCGTTCCTGGTCAGCGGCATCCGAGGAGCCGCGGAATCGTCCAGGATACCCGTAGTCACTCAGAAGTACTGGCGTCACTCCGGCGCTACGCCGCCGCTTATTTGCGTGAACTCACCCATGTGTTTCCGGTGGCAACCTCCGAACTCCAATCTGCAGCCGGTCACTACGATCGCGTTGCTAAAGCGGTTGGCAAGGTCCATGCGGTCTGCGTGCGTTCCGGGCGTGACGACGAATTTACCGTTAGCGCTCGCGCGGAGGCGGGCAGGCTTATCGCGACCGCTCTACAGGCGGAAAGAGACGCCATTGCCAGCGTCAAGGCGGCACTTGCGCTAATTGAAGTAAACGAGTAGATGCAATCACATCGAGAGTTCCGGTCACCTCAGGCTTGATGAAGGTTCGTTGTCGAGGCAGGCTCAGGGCCGAGTTTGAGGTACGTTTTCCGACGTTTCGTTTATTGACTTGAATAGCGGCTGGCGAATTAACAAGGTCGAGGAGTATGCCGCCTGACGATCACGGATGGGGGAATGAAACCAAGCCGCGTTCAGGACACAGTGGTCGATTCGGTATCGACAAGATACTGAAGGAAGTCCGGCGCGGCGATTTGAATGCTGTAAAACGGCACCTTAAGCGGGACCCGTCGCTTCTTCTGGCCAAGAGCGGCGGGCACAACCGGACGTTTCTGTGGGAGGCGACGCGCGGCAACCGGATAAATGTCGTGCGGTTTTTGTTGAAAGCGGGCGCTGATCCCAATGTCCCCGGGCGGACTCGCGCGGAGATACCGGTGCTCCTGAAGCCTTACTGTATCGCGCGGCGCTATCGCAGGCTGGAAATCGCTGACATGCTGATCAAAGCGGGTTCCGTCATGGATATCTATTCGGCGTGTTATCTGGGGGACATGGACCGCGTTAAGCAGTGCCTCGAGGAGGAGCCATGCCTGCTGACCATGGAACAGGACGACGACTCCGTCTGGCGGGTGACACCATTGCATTATGCGGTCACGGGAGGCCACGAGCTACTCGCACGATGGCTGATTCGGGAAGGCGCCCTCGTGAAGCCGTATACCCGGCTGTTGTGTGATGCGGCCGTCAGGATGAAACACGCGCGCCTGATCCCCATTCTGGTAAAGGGGGGCGCCGACCCGCACCTGCTGAAGAGATGGGGCGAAATCTGAATTGGCCGCCGCGAAACCCGTCTTGACCGTCGGGGCGGCCGTTCACGCGGGGACCGAAAACTGGACGTATCGTGAATATGAGACCCACGCTCTTCGACGAGTTCATCGCGAGATATCCCACCCTGAGTGGGAAGGTTGGGCAGTTGCGCCCGAACGTCTGCTTTCGCGAATTCGATATTGATCTGGCCTCGACGATCTGCGGCTCCACCTATGTCATTCCTTTCGTCTCCGACAGTCACTGTCTTGTCACCAGGCGGTCCAACGGGAAGTGGGTATTGCCGGGAGGCACGCTCGATCCCGGTGAGACGTGGGAGGAGGCCGGGCGGCGCGAGTTGAAGGAGGAGACGGGGTGTACTCTCGGAGACCTGATTCCGATCGGGATGTACTACTGCGTCTCTCATCGTGACCGATCCAGGTTATCCCACCTTCCGCACCCGGAACACGTTCGCGTCGTATCGTGGGCAAACGTGATACAAAACACAGCGGAGAGATTCGATCCGGATTCAAGTAGCAGGATCGTGGAAGTATGGACAGTCCACTTCAAACGAGCGGCGGAATTGTTCGGTCCCGAAGCTGCGGACTTCGGGGAACTCTATCAATTCGCACATATATTGAGGCTAAGTCAATGTTCCAGTTCGTGAAACGAACATTGCCCGCTATATGCGATCCCGACGGTCCAGGATTTTCACCGCAACGCATCAATGAAACGAGGTTTAGCCTTGACAACCGATTCAGATGAATTGGAATCGCTGCTGACCGGGAAGGGGATCGAGGGCTGGACAGAAACGTGGTCTTCCGAAGCCTGGTACCGTCAGGCCGATACATTGATCGGTCATCAGAAAGTGGACAAGAATGCCCTGTTGAGAAGAGGAGATTCGACGTGGGCCGATTATGAGGTCCACGTGACAGGTGCGCTGATCGAAGGGTCGAATCTTCAGATTTTCTTCCGCGTATCGGATGACGGCAGTTCGTACTACGCGTTCGACTGGGGAAATGTAGGAAAGGTTGTATTGAGCAGGAGGGACGGTCGCAATCTAGAATGGCTGAGCGTTGTTGAGGTCCCGATCCAAATGGGACGCGCGTACGACATCGTTGTGGCGGCACGAGGCACCTCAATAAGCACGTCCATTGATGGAGAACCGGTCCACCTGCTGACTGACGGCACATACAGAACCGGCGGTGTCGGATTCAACATGTGGCACAAGGCGAGGGTAACATTCAGGGATCCCAGGATCAGGCACTACCGATAAACGGCCCTGAGGCAGAATCTCGTTCATTCCTCAACGACATTGGCTACATAAGCTGATTTGGTCTCAACAGCAAAGCTTCGCTCCGGCGAAACCGGCATCCGGGAGCGAATTCCTTTGAACTGTCGTCGAACAAACCCGGCCCGATCATCGATCCGAGCACTGCCTCGGTTTATCGCGTGTTCTGTGACAGAACACTAAAACCTGCCATTGTCCTGCATTTGGCCTTATTTCGAAGAAAACATCAACGCGGCGCCGCGACGAAACCTTCCGAGACGGGCCGAAATGGTCGTAAGGAATGACATTCTTTCCGTTCACGTCTAGCGACCTGGTGTATCCTGGTAATCAGCAGTCTAATCGCCTTTATTAACTCGCACATATTCGAATTGACGTACCCGAAAAATGACGAATCAAGGATAGCACTGCCTCAGTTCCGGATCGTTTGGTCAACGAAGGAGGTAGCGTTCATGGACGATTCATCGAGTTTCCCCGAATCAGTTGAACTGGGGTGCATGGCGCCCTGCATCGGAGTCAGCAATATCGAAACATCCGTTGCATTCTACGCGTCGATGCTGGGAATGCGCAAGACGTTCGAGAACGGAAATCCGGTAGGGTTTGTGATCATGAAGAAAGACCGGGCCGAGCTTCACCTCTCATTGTGCCGTGTCATGAAGCCACAGATACACAACGTCGCGCACCTGACGGTGAGTGACGCGAATGCGCTTTTCGAACACCTAAGCAAGTCGAGAGTACGGATCATCAAGGGACTGCGCGATCAGCAATACGGTCTACGGGACTTTGTCATTTCGGACCCCGATGGCAATCGAATAGACATAGGGCAACCGCTTTAGGGAACCCCGCCAGCGAGACGCGATGATCGGGCCCGGGGTCCGTCGCTGACTTCCACGTCGCGCTGGCAGACCGCAGTTGCTTCGTCCGCGTCGGCAGTATTTCGAGGATGTCGAATTGAAGCGAATCATCCACGTCGCAGGGCTTCAGAAATCAGGTACTTCTCTCCTGGTCAGGCTGCTCGAGAACACAGGCCTGGCTGAGTTTCTAGGAGGGCGAGGAAGAACAGAAGGCGGAATAGACTGGGGCAACAGGCCGTCGTTTACGCCCGCGGCGTTTCCGGCCGGTGTCATCTATCAGCGAAAATCGGGAGACGAGGGTCACGAGATTGGCGCCGACGATGCGACCCCGGACACGGTGGAATGCGTACGGAAGGATGTAGAAACCAGGCTTGAATCCTTACCATCGGAATTGGGGATCAGCAAGTGCCCGTACAGTACGGTTCGGCTTCCCTGGATCAAGGCAATCCTGCCTGGCATGTTCGTTGTTGCTGTTGTCAGAAAACCGGTCTCAAATGCCTTCTCTCTTCTCAAACGATTCCGGCACGTCGACGGATCGCGCGGCCCGGAAGATGGCTGGTGGGGTGTCAAGCCGCGCGGATGGCGAGAAATGGTATCCTCCGACAAGATCGCTCAAGTTGCAAACCAGTGGAACGCCGTCAATTCAAAGTTGTGGCGGGACCGCCGGCTGGTTGATCGGTTCGTTCGTTACGACATCCTGTGTCGCTTCCCAAAGGAAACCCTTGAGGGATTGCTGGGTGATGCACTTGAAAAGAGAGTCACTTTGGACCCCGAATTCCCGGTGCTTCGAAACTTCGACGATGAATACCTCCGTGGTTCAAGGCTTGAGCCCAAGCGACAGAAGTGGATAGATTCGAACGAACTGGTTCTGTCTCAAGATGACGACCCGGAAATAGGTCCCCTGTCCACCAATGAGATCGACACCGTAAGACAAATCTGTGAGAATACTTCCCGAACGCTTGGCCTGATGGACAGTTGATTATTGTGATGCAGGTGCGATACAGGGTAATGAGACGCCGGGCTCCAGGCTGACCTGAGCGCAATGCGGCGAGAGGGCGACGACGCGATTTCTCACGCGGGTGACGCAATTGGCAACGGACCGGTTGCCGCGGAATGTCTGGAACTGATGATGTGCACGTCTGGTGTGCATCTGATTTATAGTAATCATTACGTCTGGTTTCGCGAAGACTCTAACGTCCCGCACGGCGATCAAGCAACCGAATTTCGTTACGCCTCCCGTCCGCCTGTAGGGGCGTCCCTTGTGGGCGCCCTGCAAATACTTAGGGGCCGCAAACTGGCAAAACACCCTAAAGATGGCACTTAAGGACAAACCGAAAGCAAAATCGATCTTGAACCCTGGTAGGTATTTTGCGATTATGTAGAAGGGTCGACAACGCTCGGAGGAACTGAAATGAAGCTCTTTCTGGATCTCACAGATTCACAGAACGAAAAGTTGGATTTAACCGCCAGACGACTTGGAATACGTCCGGAGGAGCTTGCAAAAGCTGCGTTGGACGATTTGCTTGATAAGCTTCAGGAGGATTTCGAAGCCGCAGCACAGCGCGTCTTAAGCAAGAATGAGGAACTCTATCGAAGGCTGAGTTAATGAGGTATCTCTCTCTCGCAGAGGTGATCGAACTTCACAGACGCGTTATTGATCAAAGTGGCGGTGCACCGGGGTTGCGCGATACAGGCAGATTAGAGTCGGCCGTTGCGCAACCCCGTATTTCTTTTGGAGGGCGGGATCTATATCCTTCAGGGATTCATCTACCGGTCCGCCGTGTCAGCGCGATAGAACTTGATAATCCTTGCCATTGTGGATTGACTTGATGGAATCCGGGTCGAGCCATAGGAGTTGGTCTGGAATGAGAGGAGTAGACGATGGAAGCGATCCAACTTTCTGATATGCTGCCAGTCAGCCAATGTGTCGCAAAATGCGACAGTGAACATCTTGTTTTGTCGGGATACGGTTACGTCCGTACCCCCGGGGCATACGCGGCGCCGCTCACGATCGAAACGGTGGCGAAGACGGACTCGACGAACCTGCGCCTCCATTTTGCGAAAGGGCACGTTATTTTGAACTGGGAAGCCGTGCCTGACCAGATGGCCTGTTATGAACCGGTGTATGGACATCCCTTCCATGTCAGGGGACATGGACGGATTCCCCAGGATTCCTGGGTAAAGGTTTCGTGGGTGATCGAGCGGGATTTCATGCGTGTGCTGGTCGACGACGAACTCAGGTATACGAACGAAGGGGAGAGCGGAGACGAGTTTCACCGGATCGACTATAGGGGTCTGATCGGTCCGGTCTGCATCGGACCGGGCTGGGGATCGACCGTGACGGTCCGGTCGCTGGCAGTAGAAGAGTTGTTATGATCCGGGCGGAAGAAAAACCGAAGTAAAGTTTCAACAATTGGAGTGTGAATCGTGTTCAAAGAAGCGGTACCCATTCTGGGCGTTTCAAGTTCGGAGGCCGCCGAGGTATTCTACTGCGGGAAGCTCGGGTTCCGCCGGATGTACGCCTGGCGGCCCCATCCGGATAAACTCGACCCCTGCTATATGGGCGTCGTCCGGGATGCGGCCCACGTCGTCATTTCCTCGTTTCCCGGTGACGGTCCGCCCGGGGCGCGGACCGTTCAGATCTACGTCGAAGCCGCGGCGGCCGTCTACGCGGAGTACGGGCAAGCCGGTATAGCAGTCGGAGAACTCTGGGACCAGAGCTGGGGAAATATCGAGTTCAGCTTCGAGGATCCCGACGGTAACAGTCTGTGTATCGCGCAGGACAAGAACGGGTAGTTCTCACTCCGTGGAACACAGCGCCGAAATTCCGACTCGCTATGTGACTAAGATATCCGGCAAGTAAGAAACGCTGGAGTTGTCTTTCAGGATGAGCAACTGAATGTTGAAGTCGCACCTCATCGTTTCGTGGCGAAACCTGAAAAGACACAGGGTCGCATCAACCATAAACATCTCGAGCCTGGCCATCGGTATCGCTGCCGTACTATTGATTGCAGTCTACGTGCAGAGCGAACTCAGCTATGACAGGTTTCACAAGAATGTCGAGAGGATATTCCGTCTGTCAGTGCGTCAGAAATTCGATAACGGTGAACGCATCTGGCATCAATCCGCCTGGTTCATGGGCCCACGTCTGTCTGAAGAATATCCCTTTGTCCATGACTACGTCCGGTTTTTCCGCTTTAACAGAGTGGTCGAGTTCCAGGACCGCAATATCCGCGCGTCGGGTTACAGTGTTGATGCCAGCGTATTTGATATATTCACCTTTCCACTGGTCAAGGGAGACGCACGGACTGCGCTCGCAAGGCCCTTTTCAATTGTAATTACAGAATCCCTGGCGAGAGAGCTGTTTGGGAATCAAGATCCCCTGGAAAGGGTCATCAAAGCGGGGGAATTCAAGGGCAAATCGTATTTCTTGACGGTAACCGGTGTCCTGAAGGACGTTCCCCGCAATTCGCACATTTCCTTTGACTATCTGTTCTCAATAAACAGTGTTACCAGCCATCTCCCGACCTATTTCAATTCCAAAGGCTGGATGTCCGTCTACACGTACGTGCTGCTTGATGAAAGGTATCTCTCCAGTGACTTCGTTGTGCAGGAGCGCGAATTCATGCGGGAATTCTACGGAAATCGAGACGCCGAACGCTTTCAGCTCTCGCTCCAGCCATTGACGCATATCCATCTTGATCCAACTGTAAATCAACAATTCTCGGCAAACGTGAGTCTCAGCCGTTCCGTTTATATCTACGTCCCTGTAGTCCTGGCGTTTTTCATACTGGTCGGTGTCTGTACCAACGTTGTGAACTTAAACACGGCTCGATTTCTGGACCGCTCGAGGGAAATTGGAGCCAGAAGGGTTCTTGGGGCAAGGCGATCCGAACCGGTTTTTCAGATAGCGACAGATTCTCTCTTGATCGTCACAATAGTGCTGCTGGCTTCTGTCACGATCGCGACTTTGTGTCTGCCCTGGTTGAATCGCGTCACGCTCACGGTCCAGGCTTACGAGTTTGAACAGGTTGCCGGCGTGATCGCAGCATGCTTCGTGCTTCTCCTCCTTCTGTTGGTTGGATTTGGGACGTCTCCTGCACTCTGGCTGCACACGGCACAGCCGCCTCCAATCGCGGCGGGCAGGTTGAATTTCAGCACGGCTGCATGGCTGAAGAACCTCCTGTTCGCTTTTCAATTTGCAGTTTCCACGTTTCTGCTGATCGGCGCGTCGATCGTATTCCTGCAACTGGACCATATCGACAAAAGGAACCTGGGTCTGACGCCTGACCACGTCTTCTATTTTTCCACGCCGGGCCTTTCGACGTATCAACGCCTGACGATAGAGCGGGAGCTGAGACGATCACCATTGATTCACAGCGTCGCGTCGGGCGGCATCCCTGGAGGAGTTCTTCAAAGCTACACGGCACGGGGTCGTTCCGTTTCCGGCAACGTATCCATCCGGAGTCTCGCGGCGAGTCGTCACTACGTGGAGACCCTGGGCATTGAAATCGATGAGGGACGGGATTTTTCTGTCCAGGACGAATACCTGCGCACCTGCCTGCTCAATGAAACAGCCGTGAGACTGCTGGGACTGAAGTCACCGATCGGGGAGGAAATTACCTGGTGGAGAAAACGTCGAACGGTTGTAGGTGTGGTCAAGGACTTCAATTTTATGGCACCGCACAATCCGGTCGAACCGCTGGGTATTTTCCTTGTACAAAGCGGGTCAGGCATATTGGTGAGAATTCATCCGGAACGCACTGAAGATGCGGTAAACTGGATCCTTCAGACATGGTCACGAATCGTACCTCAGACGGAATTCCCGTCGAATAGCGGATTCTTGACCGAGCGGCTTGAGCGATGGTACGCAAGAGAACGTGGCTTAAACAGGATAGTTGGCATCTGCGTCTGCATCACGCTGTTGTTGGCCGGCATGGGGTTGGCGGGCTTCGTTAAGTTGACGGTTGAACAGGACACGAAGCAAATAGGAGTTCGTAGAGTCCTGGGGGCATCGAAATGGCGGGTTGTGGCGATGTACTCAGGGAAGTTTATATTTACAGGACTCCTGGCCAGCGTCCTGGCGTGGCCCGTCGCATACTTTTTCATGTCCCGATGGCTGCAGGATTTCTCGTTTAGGATTCAGATAACTGCCGATGTGTTTATCTTTTCGACGGTACTCGCTTTGTCGATCATAGTATTAATCGTCGCCGGTCAAACCCTTCGGGCGGCCGGGCTGAATCCTGCAGACGCCATCCGTGAAGAATAGTGGACACTGCTGTCCAGGAACCGCGGGAATCTCCGGCTTCTTTCGCCAATGGCTGCGGACGACTATCACCACCGTCTATTTCGTGTAAATTCGCGCCATTCGTAGTTATGCTTTTGTCTTTCAGCCTTTTTTCTGGTTTTCTGTCTATTCGCCGTTTCTTCTTTCGTTTTCTGGTGTAATTCGCATTTGTTCGTGTAATTCGTAGTTTCACCTTTTCGTTTTTCGCCGTTTCGTATTCTCGTCTATTCGTAGTTTCGTTTATTCGTCTTTTCGAAGTTAATCAAATCCGTTTTAGGGCAGGTGTGATGTCATTCAAGATTACAAACGATCCCGAAACCGATTATCGAGCGTTTGTCAGGGCGGCCTACGACCGATGCGCGATGGACTATGCGAACCAACGAAGTCCCGCGGCCGGTGTGGAACTCAACCTGATTGAAGAACGCCTGGCGCCGGGCTCCAGAGTCCTTGACGTCGGCTGCGGCGCCGGTATTCCGGTATCGCGCCAACTGGCTGATAAATTTAAAGTTACCGGGGTCGACATCTCATCGAGCATGATCGGTATGGCGAGAAAAAACGTCCCTTCAGCCAGGTTCATCCGCACCGACGTTCTGGAGACCGGATTCCCCGCGGCCGGCTTCGATGCCATTGTCAGCTACTACGCGATTTTCCATATTCCGAGACAGGAGCATCGGGAACTCTTTCGGCGGTTCGCGCGGTGGCTCAGGCCGGGCGGACTCCTTCTGTTTACAGTCGCGCCGAATGATGACGGGCCCGGATACACTGAGGATGACTTCTTCGGCGAAACCATGTATTGGAGCAACTTTGGGCCCGGGACGTACAGGAAGATTCTCACTGAAACCGGATTTGAAGTTAAACGGGAAGGGTTTGCGGTAGCCGGGCTTGCGGACGTTGAGGGGCAGACAGAAGTGCATCCATTCTTCTTCGCCGTTAGAAACGAGCTGTCCTGATCAGGTCATTCTCGTGTGGCGTGCGGCCGCGCCTTAGACCGTGCCCCCGCGTCAGTTGAGCGCCGAACGATTGGAGATCCGATTTGTGGAAATTGACCAGGAACGCCTGAAGTCCATCCTGAATCAGGAACATTCGTACTATGGGTCAACGCCAGCGAAGTACCGCACCGACGGAAATATCGCCCCTCGGGCACGGGAGATAATTGCTTCGCAGTTTCACCCCGAGATGCGGGTGCTGGATATCGGTTGCGGGAGTGGTGGGACACTTCTGCAGAATGCCAATCGCATTGGCTCGGCGCTCGGCGTCGACAATGACAACACACACATCGAATTGGCTGAAAAAGAACGTGAGACGAGGCAAGTCCGGAATGTGGAGTTCAGACTTCTCGATTTTCTTGCGGAAGGTAACGCCCTGGAGCCTGAGTCGTTCGACTTCGTCTATTCCGAACGTTCGCCTATCGGATACGACAGCTCCGGTGTACAGGCGGCTCTTCGGGTTCTGAAACCTGGCGGCCTTATCTTTTGCGAACTGATCGGCGAACTGCACCATCAGGAAGTGCGCGAAGTCTTTGGCGATCGTACACGGCTGTCCCAGACGATAACGGTTCAGGACCAGATGCGCGTCTCTATGGAAAGGAACGGTGTCGGAATTCGATTCGCTGCAGACCTAATCGAGAAGCGGATCTATCCGGACGTCTACGAATGGCTTCAGTTCCAATGTTCCATCTGGGCATGGGCCGGAGGAACCCTTCCGAGTTGTGATGACCCTCGTCTGAAGCTGTTTGCTGAACGCAACACGACATCATCCGGTGAGATCGAGACCACACACCACGTTGCCTGGGTTGGGGGAGTTAAACTTCCCGAGAATCCATATCCGGAACGCGTTTCTTGAGGGGACAATTCATGGCAAGGTTTATAGGCATCGGCGAATGTGAATCTGTTTCGGGCGCCGCGGTTGTCATCGACGTGATGCGGGCGTATACCGTCGCCGCCTGGGCTTTGCACCTGGGCGCCGCGCGTATGATTCTGGTTGACGACCTTGATGTAGCCCTGGAGCTCAAGTCGCGATTTCCAGGATCTCTGGCATTGAAGGACGGCGCGCCGGCAGAGGGCTTCGATCTCTACAATTCGCCCGCGGACCTTCAGGAAGCGGATATTCGCGGCGAGACCATCGTGCAGCGGACAACCGCAGGAACGATCGGCGCCGTTGCCGTCCGCCACTGCAGGCCACTGATCTGCACGGGGTTCGTTTGCGCATCGGCCGTCGCCCGGAGATTGCGCGGCCTGGCGCCCGATGAGTTGACCTACGTGGTGACGGGCGAGGACGGAACGGCTGAAGAGGATCTCGCGTGCGCGGAATACGTCGATGCTCTCGTTCGAAATCCCGATACCGATCATGCCCCGTATATCCAGCGGGCTTCAGAGTCCAAAGCGGCGGTCGATATCCGTCAGGCAGCGGCAGAGGGCTACCCGGGCATCAATCCACGAGACGTCGAAATGTGCGTGGATGTCAACCGTTTCAATTTTACGCTTGAAGCTTCGATGGAAGACGAGCTTCTCGTGCTGAGGAAACGTCAAGTATAGGTTCCATTCATACCTGTCCATAGTCCTCGTTTCCGAATTGTACCATATCGGGCACGGGCGTCAAGCCACCGAAGGCAATCTGCGCTCTTTCGCGGCCTGATCCACCAATATCCGGAGCGAGGGCATCCTGCCCTCGAACTTCGTGTGACCCATCAATACCCGAATCAAGGGCCGTTTGTTACATTTGCATCCGAAGTCATAATGGAAATGCAGACGCCAGAGCCTCGTGTATTAGCCGTCGAGGGCAGGATGCCCTCGCTCCCGGGCCGATCAGGACGATTTCCGGGCCGCAATTTGACACCGACCGTCTGAGAGAGAGTACACCTGTGAAAGCTTCGAAGATCGCGTTCGTCAGCGATCGGGATGGGACCTTCGATCTCTTCGTAATGAACCCGGACGGAAGCGATCAGACGAATATTACACGTACTGACGGGTGGGAGGAAGATCATCCGCGATGGTCGCCCGACGGAAAGTGTATTGCGTATTGCGACCGGCGTCACGGCAAGGGGGAGATTTACCTGATCGATGCCGATGGTGGCCGACCGAGGCGACTGACTCATAACTCGGCGCCCGATCTTCGTCCGCACTGGTCGCCGGATGGGCAGACGCTCATCTTTACCACCGATCGCGACGACAACGTCGAAATCTTCGCGATGAACCGCGACGGCTCCAACCAGCGAAATCTGACCAATCATCCGGCGTGCGAACTCGAGTCGGCCTGGTCTCCCGACGGCGCTCAGATTTCGTTTACCTCGGACCGTGATGGAAAAACGCAAATCTACGTGATGAACCCTGATGGCAGCGGGCAGCGACGACTGCACGTTTCGCACGGGGACGATAACGATCCTGCCTGGTCGCCGGACGGCAGGTGGATTGCCTTCAAATCGGACCGGGACGGTGAAACGCAGGTATACGTGATGAAAGCGGACGGGTTCCACGCGAGGCGCCTTACAAACCTTGAAGGTGGCGTTGGCGAGGTCTCGTGGTCTCCGAACGGTCATCAGATGGTCTTCACAGCCAGAGAAGACGGCCGCGAGCAGATTTATCGAGTCGATTTCGACGGCGGGAACCTGATCAACCTGTCCAACAGCCGTGCTAACGACTTCGCACCCGATTGGGGGCCGGAGATCGAGCAGTGAGCAATCAGGATTTCCCATTCATTGGCGGGCACTTCCGCGCCACGCCCCGGATATGTGATGATTGACGGAGGTTCGAAGTGCGATTTAATGGCATCTGTATCGTTACAGACAATGTGCCTCGATTGAGCGCCTTCTACAGGGAAATCTTGAAACTTGAACCTGAAGAAGCGAATATCTTCGAAATTATCCCGACGGAGGGAGCGGAATTGTCGATCTACACAGCAGATCGCACGGAGAAAGCCGCGCCCGGTTGCCTGGAGGGGTCCGGAAACGGCAGATATACCATTGAGTTCGAGGTCGAAGACGTCGACCGGGAATTCAAGCGTTTAGTGGCGATGAATGTCGAGATTGTCAAGCCGCCCACGACCCAGCCGTGGGGACGAAGGTCTGTCTGGTTTCGGGACCCGGACCGGAACATCGTCAACTTCTATGCCAATGTGCAGGTTTAGAGTGGATGTGAACGATGTCAACGAAAAAGACCTCTGAACGAGTTAGACCGTGGCGTATTCGCCGGTTGTACATGCTGGATCGGCAGGGCATCTATGACGATAACCTGCTCCTCGAGGTCGGATGGGGTCTCTTTGCCCGCGCGCAGGATGTACTGGCGTTTCATCGCGCCCTCCGTGGAGAAGTCACCTGCGACAAATGTGGATCCGTTGTTCATCGCTCGATACTCAACCGGCAGCTCAACACCAGGAAGGCCGAGGAGGCGCGCACCCGGCGGTTTCCATGTCCGTCCTGCGGCGGAATCACTTCATGGCCTGAGTGTGCGAGTCCGCTGACGAAGAAGCCCCGGTGCCTCCGCTGCTGGGACCCGTTGAAGTGGCATTATTCCACGAACACACTCTCGTGCGCTCGATGTGACAGAGAGTGGAAGTGGAATGCGTACAGCAAATTGCCCAAGCGGCAGACCAGACTGCCCTGCCCGCATTGCGGAGATATCATCAGGCGTCCTAAGAGAGACAGCCCGAAGCCGAATCAGGCGACTCCTGATGGAGAATCGGGTGAGTTGGAATGTCCCTCGTGTGGAAGATCGGGCACTCGTCATGAAGGATCTTTCAAGTGCGCTCATTGCGAGTACGAACGCCCGTGGCGCGCATTTGCGAAGATGCTGAGAAGGAAGGACGAACATTTGGAGTGCGGCGAATGCGGCCACAGTTTCACCTGGCACACGTGGCGTCAGGAACATAGCGACGCGAACATACGCACCGGGAATACAGCCGGGATTCGCGCCTTTGTATCGCAATGGAAAACCGCAAAGACCCCCCAGACACAAATGATCGAGATTGACAACCTGCTGCACGTAATCCACGGCCGGGGCGCGATGGCGGCTGTTTTCATCGAGGGTACCCAGCAGACTGCAACAGAGTTGCTGGATGAATTGGCCGGCCACGATACGACCGCGACGAAGTAGCGTCGAAACCACATTGTATAGGTATGTAACCGGGCTGCGGTCTGCGTCACTCAGACGACCCATGGGGAGCGACGATCTGACGGACTCCGCCAATATTGCGCGCTCGACCCTGGTAAAGATGGGCTTTGATACTGCCCATATGGACAGTGTCGAGCCAATCCGGGAGAGAGAGGGGAAGCGCCTGTTCCGGATCGTTCTTGATGGTTCGTCGTACATACTGAAAGTATTCGGACATACGGAGGCATCGAGGGAAGTACGGGCGTACTCGCTCCTGGAGGACCTTGGGGTTCCAACCCTCCGCGTCATTGCGCGGACGAACGACGCGCTTCTCCTCGAGGATCTTGACGTCAGCGAGCATCTCAGGCTTGCCACTGAGGAAGACGTAGGGAAAGTAGAAGCTGGGGCCGCTCTGGCGGTATGGTATCGCGCACTTCACAATGCGGGCTCGGCTGTGCGATTGGGAGTCGATCCCCGATCTTCGTTCTTGCCGCGTGAGATCGACGCGCTGACGCCCGCGTCGATCCTGGAAATTGCCGCTTTGGTCAGGGGCTCGGACCGGAAAAAGTGGTCCATACTCGCCGGAAATATCGACAGAATCAGAAATGCAGTGATGGCTTCTGCTGAGACCTTGACTTACAATGACTTTCATTGGACGAATCTGGCATTGTCGCGAGATGGAAAGCCGCCCCGGGCCGTTGTGTTCGACTATCACCTTCTCGGGTTGGGAATGCGACATTCGGATTGCAGAAACGTGACCGGCTCTCGTGGGCCAGACGCGGCGGATGCATTCCGGTCTGCGTACGGCGAGACCAATCCCGGGGAGAAAGTCCTGGACGAACTGGTCGCCCCTTTGTGTGCTCTCGTCGAGGCCTTTCAAAGGCACAGGTTTCCTTCGTGGGCAAAGGCAAGCCTCAAACTTGCAGAGACGGGGGAAATCCACAACAGGCTTGACCGGGTTATCGAAATAATGTGATGGCAACTCCCGGGCTTGCGCGTTCTCCTGACGGGTCCGCAGATGCCGGGTAAATTGGTATCGAATTCAACAGCATGTCCTTGAGCGATCCTTTCTCGCGAGGCGCCGAATGGACCGGGACCGCTCTCTCATGGGCGTAAGCAGCCACGTTCTTCTGGTTTTCAAGAAGCGGGCCGTCTGTACAGATCAATAGGGTCCACTGAATGCGAACGTACACGCATGCTCCCCACGGGTACATTTGTCCGTTCTGCCTGGTCGTGAAGGGAATCGAGAACGAACACGTCGCGACAAAGCAGCAGGACGTCGTGTTTCGTGACGGTGACGTAACGGCTTTCATCTCTTCCCACTGGTGGCCCGGTAATCATGGTCATGTTCTCGTCATTCCGAATGAACACATTGAGAACATCTACACGATGCCAAACCGCTTGCTGGCCGGAATCCAGGAGGTCGCCAGACAGGTCTCTATCGGCTTCAAAGAGCTCTATGACTGCGACGGCGTTTCATCGCGCCAGCACAATGAGCCTGCTGGAAACCAGGATGTCTGGCACTACCACCTGCACGTCTTCCCGCGCTGGCAATGCGACCGGCTATATCACGAACGCCGCATCTCCACGACACCTAACGAGCGTAGACCCTATGCCGAGCGCATGCGGGCGTGGCTGAGTACGAGACTGGAATAGAGCGCGTCATGGAGAAGTAGAGGTCTGAAGCTGAAATGTCTAACCGCTGCGCCGGATACAATATACCGGCGTATAGTCTCGAATGCCTCATGCGCCAAAGCGATACCCGGTTCCAGGGTTTGAAAGGGTGGAGCGGACATTCCTGTCTGCTCACATAGCTCAATTCATCGCGTCGCTGATGCGATTCCCTGCGACAAACGAAAGGACAGAATTGACCATGTATCGAATCCAATCGATCATTGCTACGATGTTGCTCGCTCTGTTGATCCCAATCTCGCCGGTTTCCGCCGACGAGTGGCCGCAGTGGCGAGGGCCGAACCGGGACGGTGTATGGCGTGAAACCGGAATATTGGAGGCGTTCGACGGCCCGGAGATTCCGACTCGCTGGCGAGTGCCCATTGGCAGCGGCTACAGCGGTCCGAGCGTCGCCGATGGTCGGGTCTACGTCACCGACCGGCTGGCGAAACCGAAACAGGTTGAACGGGTCCAATGTTTCGCGTGGGAAACGGGAGAACTGCTATGGTCCTACACGTACGACTGCGAGTACAGGATCAACTACGTCGCAGGTCCCCGGGCGACGGTTACCGTGCACAATGGTCTCGCCTACGCGCTCGGGGCGATGGGTCATCTCCACTGTTTCGATGCGGTCACGGGCGAATTGAAGTGGAAAAGAGAATTGAACGCCGAATACAATATCGCGATGCCGACGTGGGGCATCGCCAGCGCGCCTATCGTCGAAGGAACGAACCTGATCGTCCAGATCGGCGGTACGCCAGAAGCGTGCATCGTCGCATTCGACCGCGAAAGCGGCGCCGAAAGATGGAAGGTCCTCGACGAAAAGGCGTCTTACTCGGCGCCGATTGTGATCACGCAGGGCAACGCGCGCGTCCTGGTGATTCGGACGGCCGAGAGTATTGCCGGACTCAACCCGAAGACGGGCGCCGTATATTGGCGCCATCCTTTTCCGCCGAACCGCATGGAAGTCGGGATTGCAAGTCCGGTATCTTACCGGAACGAGTTGTTTTTTACTGACTTCTTTGACGGCTCCCTGCTGCTGAAACTGAATCCGGACGAGCCATCGATGAAACTGGGCTGGCATCGCAAGGGAGAGAGCGAAAGAAACACGGACGCGCTTCATTCGACGATGTCAACCCCCGTCCGCATTGGCGAGTTCATCTACGGTGTGGACAGCTACGGTGAACTCCGGTGTCTGGACGCCCGCAACGGCGATCGGATCTGGGAAGACCTCACGGCGGTTCCCAAGGCCCGCTGGAGCAATATCCATTTTATCCGGAACGGCGACAGGGTATGGATGTTCAATGAGCGGGGCGAACTGCTGATCACCAAGCTATCGCCGGACGGGCTGAATATCATCAGCCGCGCGAAACTGATCGAGCCCACACGCGACCAGTTGAACCGTCGAGGCGGCGTCACGTGGTCGCATCCGGCGTTCGCCTACAAACACGTGTTCGCCCGCAACGACGAGGAACTGGTCTGCGCCAGTCTGGCGAAGAGCGGCAACGGGGAAGATTAGGGGTCGGATGCGCCAGTTGGCTGCCGCTTTCTTTTGGTTCGCCTTTACGCGGGTTTTGTGTCCGGCCGGGATAGGCATCGCCGTTAATGGGCCGCCATCGTTTGGCGTGTGGTTCGCGTTCAGATAGAGGCGAATCGTACAGTTTTTCGAGGAGACTCACCGATGGATCTATCCGATCCCATTGCGGATGTGAAGGGAATCACGCAGGCAGAGTTGACGGATAGATTGGTTCGGAATAGTTTTATCCGATCTGGATGGGTCATATCCGTAGAGAAGGGAGATTCTTTTGAAACGTCCGCCGCAAAGTGGGATCGGCTTACCGTTGCATTCAGTGATGACTATGATGGCGATGTATCGAACGCGTTGGTCCTGAAGGTTTTTCGAAAAGGCTGGTTTGGGGGTGGCGTCCTCGAATGGGAATTTTACAACGAACTGGCGCCGAAGACACCGGGAACCCATGTCTGCCCCGTATATGACGGTGGGATCGATCACACGAACAAAATCTGCCACCTTATCATGGCCGACCTGTCCGGGACACATACCGAACCGCCTATGAACGCAAAGGACCGCCCGCACGAGCAGGTCGTCGCGGAACTGCTAAAATACCACGTTCGGTGGTGGAACGATCCACGGCTGGAAACCCGGACCTTTTATGTCCGGCACGGCGGCCCCTTAAGAATGGCGCAGGCTATTGCGAAAGAGGACATTTATGTTAACTGCCGAGCGTTCGAACCCGCGTTAAGAGATTTCTCGAAAGATGCAGGCGACGAATTGCTGCCTTCCTGGATCGAGACAACAGAGCGAGTAATCGCGAAATACCCGGAGGTATTTCACGCACGCGTATCAGGCGGGCAGAATATCACACTCTTGCACGGCGACGCACACGTTTGGAATCTCTTCTACCCGAAGAATGCTGCGACCGATAGGCTGATCCTTTTTGACTGGGAGACCTATAAACGGGGAATCGGCGCCTATGATCTTGCCTATATGCTGGTTCATGGAACGAGCGGGAGGCGCCAAATTGAGAGCGGGCTGATGAACCAGTATTACCAGGGACTGATTGCCGGTGGAATCAGCAGTTATTCTCATGACGAATTTATACGCGATTTTCGTCTCTCGATCATTTCGTGCGTCTTTTGCCCATTGATCTGGAAAAGAGTCATTTCAATGAAATTCGCTATGGAAGCCTACGAGGATTGGGGCTGCGAGGAGCTCTTGAAATAGTACGCATATCGCTACCCGCCAATAAATCGCCAGGCAACTTCGCGTCCGGGACCAGGGTAGAATGTCGCGGCGGAGAGGAGAACCTGAAACCACAGAGCGAATGAACATTGGCAATGACGGAGAAGGACGCTCAATTTCGGATCACCAGGATATGAAAAACTCCGCGGCAATCGAAGCCATCCTGGTTGGGCCTCACCTTGATCGTTTCTGTGACGTGTTTGGGCTGTCACCTGGAGAGCTCGAACCCGATTTTACCGGATGGTCAAAGCACGTTATCAAGTCTCCGGACCATGTCTTTCTGTTTCCGAGACATCCAAAGTACCAACAATCTTTGAATATCGAGTTGGAACTATATAAGCTCTTAAGCGAGCTGGAACAATTGCCCGTGCCCAGGCTCGTTAGGGCGGTCAAGAATTGCGAATTGAGCCCATATCGGTTCGGCGTTGTCACACGACTGCAAGGGATCCTGCTGGGAAACATCGAACACGGGTTAGGTACAAGTGACTATGAAGAAGTGCTTTGCACGATCGGACGGCTTGCGGCGATCTGGCACAACCTTCAGTTGGGTCATGAAACTGAATTCCTGAAACCACTGTCTCAGGATATGGACGGCGATCACGGCGACTCGTATCGATGGATGTATGGGGCGCTGCGGTCGGGTTCGCCGGGCGAAGCACCGGATTTAATCGCTTCATCGGTCCGCGAATTGGCTGCAGGAGGCGGCACGGAGGATTTCAGCGAGCTGAAATCCGTGTCGACAACAGGTAAATGGCGTCGGGCGTTGTCAGAGTTGTCCATGATGGGCGACGTGCTGCTTCACGGCGATATCCACGAAGACCAGATTCTGGTCCGGTCGGAACGGGACCTGGAAGTAACCGGGATCCTGGATTGGGGAAATGCGGGTGTCGGGAATCCCGCCCTCGAGTTCAACTTTGGGGAATGGGGCGAGAAGATCTGGCGTTTCCGGGACAGATTCGGCACGTTTAGAGAGGCAATTTGGCGGGAGTACCTGCACGTGCGAGGACTTGACGGACCGAAGTGGGAGTCCGTTCATCTCCTTTACACTGTTCAGGAACTCATCTGGACGATGACTGCGCGAAAGCCCATCGGAAACGAAGGAGGATCGTACGAATCCGAATTGAGAAGGCTGCTTCGGACGTTGAAGGAGACGACGGCAAGGCTCTGAGATCGAAGTTGCCAACCGTCGAATGTTTCAACGCAGTACAGCGTTTCCGATGATCCTGCGTGAGAATGCGATGAATACCGTGTTGCTGTTCGACGTCGGGGAGACGATTCTCGACGCCACCAGTCAACAGGATGCCCTGATGGAAGTGCATCGAACCACGCTTGCAAGATTCGGTTTCAAGTTGTCCGACGAAGCGTACAGGCAACTCGACAGCGTCAAGATCTCAGAATTCGTTCCGAGTCCAATGCACGCCATCACCCGGCACTTTGCCGGACCTGACGTGTGTCTCTTCGATGAGATCACGAAGCGGGTGCGATCGCACTATGCGGAGATTCGGTCTCTCGGGTTCCGACTATATCCCGGAGCCGCTGAAATTCTGCAGCAGTTGGCCGAAGAATACACGCTCGCCTTGGCCGGCAATGCGCCCGCGAATATCACAGGCGTACTCGACGATCTCGGCGTGCTGCGCTGGTTTCGCCACAGGGAAGTGTCGGGAAGTATCGGGATCAAGAAGCCCGATGAGCGTTTCTTCCTGACAATCCTCGACAAGGCCGGGTTCGCCCCTTCCGAGGCGATCATGATCGGCGACCGGCTCGACAACGATATCATTCCGGCGAAAAGGCTTGGCATCCGGACCATCTGGTTCCGGCAGGGGAGATATGCCGCGCTGGAACCACGGGAACCGGATGAAATTCCCGACGGGACAGTCACCAGACTGGAAGATCTGCCCTCGACGATATCACTGATCGCCGAGTCCAGCTGAATTTCCGGTGCTGCCGTATAGCTTCAGACGAGTTCTCCTTCCAGATCGGTAAGATCAATGGCCAGACGAAGAAAATTCATTTCACACGATAGCGTACAATTGACGCCGATGACTGCATTTGACGGTCCGGCCCTCGAGTTCAACTTTCCGGAGATGAAGGTGGGTATCGCCGAATACGAAGAAGGTCCAACCGGTTGTACCGTCTTCCATTTCCCAAAGGGAGTCTCCACGGCTGTCGATATTCGAGGGGGTAGCGTCGGGGCCAGTGAGACCGGCTACGGCTGGTATCATGCCATCTGCTTCGCCGGCGGCTCTCTATACGGTCTTGAAGCGGCGCTTGGTGTACGCGCTGAACTGCTCGCACTGCAGGATTATTCCATAAACTGGGAGAATATTCCCCTCGTTTCCGGAGCCATTATCTGGGATTGGCGAGGCAGGAATAACGCCATCTATCCGGATATGCAGTTGGGACGCGCCGCTCTGCGAGCGGCCCGTTCAGGCGTCTTTGCTCTCGGGCCGCGGGGCGCCGGTCGGTCGGCCAACGTTGGGGGCGGATCCGGGCTGGGTGTTCGAGAATCGTCCGGACAGGGCGCCGCCTTCCGACAGATCGGACGTACCAGGATTGCTTTGTTTACCGTTGTGAATGCGCTCGGCGCGATTGTCAATCGTGAAGGGCAGGTCGTTCGTGGGAATCTGGATCCGAGTACAGGAAACCGGCTTCATTTACGGGATCGGGTCCATCGTCGGTCCGGTAAGTCGACACGGAGCATTCCTTCTCGCGAAAACACGACCCTGACATTGGTGGTTACCAACCGCAAATTGGACGCGGGATCACTCCATCAACTGGCGAAACAGGTCCATAGCTCCATGGCGCAGGCCATTCAACCCTTCCACACCCAATTTGACGGCGATATCCTGTATGCCGTTACCACGAACGAAGTTACGACAAAAACCCTGGAT
This sequence comes from Gemmatimonadota bacterium, assembly GCA_028873695.1. Lineage (GTDB taxonomy): Bacteria > Latescibacterota > UBA2968 > UBA2968 > JAAXHE01. The sequence continues at coordinate 71,850 of JAPPNU010000044.1, forward strand.
GAGTTCGATATAGGATTCATCGCTTCTGAACTGGCCTGGGACGCCGTTTTAACGTCATTTTCGGAAGGTTGACGGGTCGAGCATCGATAATGCATCGGAAGGTCGGTCAATATGGCCATAGACGTCTCCGCCAGGCCGCGCCAATACTGGGATGATTATGCGAGCCGATTCAAGCACAGGAGCCTGGCCGATGCCTACGAACTTCGGCCTCCATATCCGGACGAGACGTACGAAATACTCAGGGAATTACTTGGCGACTCGCCGGGCAGGGTGCTGGACGTCGGCTGCGGTCCGGGCAAGATCGCGCGTGTCCTCGTCGAATACGTGGAAGGTGTGGATGCAGTCGACTTTTCGTACGAAATGATTCGCGTCGGACAGTCACTGAACAACGGTAATCATCCGCGTCTCAGATGGATCTGCGGCCGGACGGAGGACGTGGATTTAAACCCCCCTTATTCGATGGTCACAGCAGGCGCCAGTATTCACTGGATGGAGTGGAGCGAGGTCTTTCCGAGGTTCAGGGAGGCGATGCCAGATGGCGGATTCGTCGTCATCATCGACGGCGACCGGCCCATCGAGCCGCCCTGGCGGGAAGCAGAACTTGTGTTGATTCGAGAGTTTTCCACGAACCCGCATTATGAGGATATCGACCTGATTCGGGAACTCGAAGAGCGCGGCCACCTTCGCGTGCTCGGAGACAAACTGACGGTACCCGTTCGTTTTTCACAGTCAATACGAGACTACGTCGGTTCATTTCATTCACGAGAGAGTATGTCAGTCGAACATATGGGGGTGGAAAACGCGGCGGTCTTCGATGCCGAACTGACGAGCATCCTCCGTGACTACGCTGACGAATCCGGAATGCTGAGTTTCAATCTTCAGACGCGGGTTTCATGGGGAAGACCGCTCGGATAGACGATTCAGCGGATTGCCCAGCGCAGGCCGGGTGACCACAAGGGACGCCCCTGCAAATTCGAGGATTTCCATATAACCACGCCGGGACGATAGGAGCAGCAATGAGGATTCGTAATCCCTACCGATCTGCAGTCAGCGTCTCGCTCGCAACCGCGTTTATCCTCCTATGGGTGAACGGTGCAGTCGGCGTGACCGGATCGGAGAACAACGACGCGAACCTGATGGTTTTCGGGGTCCTCGCCGTCGGAATCGTCGGCGCCGTCGTCGCGCGATTCCAGCCGCGCGGCATGGCGTTCGCACTGATCGCCACGGCGATCGCTCAGGCGTTCGTGACCCTGGTGGCGATTATCGGAAGGTTGGGCCACCCGGCGAGCGGTCCGCTGGAACTCCTGTCCCTGAACGGGTTCTTCATCGCTTTATGGGTCGTGTCAGCCTGTTTATTCAGGCAGACCGCGCGGACTGCGGCCGCTTAAGGTCGAGAGGAGCAACCCATGTCTTCGTCTGAAACGGCGCCGCCTCTCGGCACATTCTCCTGGTTCGGCTGCGCCCTGCCGCTTTCTGAACGCCTGAGGCTGATCAGGAAGAATGGTTTCAGCCACACCTTTCTGTGGATGGGAAGTGAGGAATCCCCGGTGGAAGCCGGGCGCGCCCACGAGATGCCCGGAATGGCTGCAGATGCCGGACTCGCCATTGATCACGTCCACGCGCCATACGACAATGCGAATGCGTTCTGGTCCGACAGTCCCGCCGAACGGGATGCGATCGTCGATGAGAACCTTGAGCTGATCGAGTACTGCGGCCGCCATTCCATTTCCTGCATCGCGCTGCACGTCACGAAGGGGCCGACACCGCCTCCGCCAAGCGCCGAGGGATTGGAGGTTTTTCGACGACTGGGGGAGGCGGCAAAAAAAGGCGGGATCAAGCTGGCGCTTGAGAATACCAGGGCTACCGATCGTCTGGATCTCATACTGGATGAGCTTCCATTGCGGAACCTGGGCTTGTGCTACGACAGTTCTCACGACTATCTGTATTCCGGAACGCCCAGCGATGTGCTCGGGAAATGGGCCCATCGTCTCTTCACGACGCATTTCTCGGACACCGACGGCCAAGCAGACGTTCACTGGCTGCCGATGAAGGGAATCGTAGATTGGGATGAGGTTGCGGGAGTATTTCCGACGTCGCACCCGGGCCCGGTGATGATCGAGGCGGTCCCCCAGGATCCCTCTCAACCACCGGCCGAGTTCCTGGCCGATGCGTACCGGACAGCGGTCGGACTGAGGGAGAGGCTGTTTGCCGGACGCGAGTAAGCGATTAATCGAATTACACGGCGTTCGCAATTGGGCCGGAGGCGATCCTTCGAGAAAGCACGGTCAGAGGCAGTAATGGACGACGCGAAACGGCGGGCGCCCACAAGGGACGCCCCTACATGTCGCGGAGCAGCGAATCTGGTCGAAAGGTGCAAGATCAGGTACAGCAAACTGGCACTTTGCTGAAGGGTCGCGGGGAAAATGACGAATCAAACCCTATAGACTGCCGGGAACGGTATCGGGCGGGGTTATCAGGAGATTCCAGATGAAAGATCAACTCGATTGCGTGAAGCATTTTCATGAGGTGTTCCGGTGTCACCTGGAGCGATCACCTGTTGCAGAGCTGCCTTCGGACGTAAGCGAATGGCGTATCCGAATGTTATTGGAGGAGTTAGAGGAATATCGAGCGGCCGTGGGTGACAATGACATCGTCGAAATCGCGGACGCCCTTACCGACATGCTTTACGTGCTTCTGGGTACGTTTATCACCCACGGACTGCAGGACATTGCCGAAGAGCTCTTCGATGAGGTCCACCGGAGCAACATGAGCAAACTGGATGACCAGGGTAAGCCCATATTCAGGAATGACGGCAAAGTGTTGAAGTCAGAGAGGTTTTCGGAACCGGATTTGCGACCGATTTTAGCGAAGGCTGGTCAAGTTCAGCCGGAATAAATGACTGGATCACCACGGGATACACCATTGGAATTGAAACCATGCCATTGAAATCAATTGGTGGAAACTTGAAGAATCCAAATCCTGTCCAGCTGGAGCTGATCAGCGAGATTCATCAGGCACTGACAGCCCGTTCCATCCCACACTGGTTAGGCGGGGGTTGGGCGCTGGATTTTCTGTTGGGGGAGGTTACACGCGTCCACGGTGACGTCGATTGGGCAGTTTGGAAATCAGACGCGCCGGATGTGACCGTTCGTCTCGGATCCCTGGCGTATTCCCGCCAGCAAGTCCGGCATCCCGAAGAACACATCGGGTTTTACAAACGCGATCAGTATGTCAGTTTTGGGCTGCTCGAGAAGACTTTGTCCGGGGATGTGGTTACATCCGGCCGTTGGACCGATTGGCCCTATCCGCCTGGAGCCTTTTGTGCGCCGGAGGGACGGCTCGGTGACTTATCCTGCCCGATTCTCAGCGCTGAGGCCCAACTGGACGAAAAGGTCAACTTTCACAAGCACCCTGCCGGCGCGCCACTTAGAGAAGTGGATCTTCCTGCGATCGAGAGGCTGCGCAGGTATATTGCAGGTCACCGGTGAGAATAGTCTGTATATCTCGAATCACCAATATGTCCACGCCGGACTTCACGCAATCCGTTTGCCAGACAAGGAATGAAGAAACGTACCATCGTATCGATTCTCCTGAAGGAACGAGTGGCAATCCAAAATGATTGAAGATTCCTACCGCCTCGCAGCGAAGCATTACGATGCCGCATACAATGTCAAAGAGGACCTGGTCGACAGGGACTTTTATCTCGGTCTGGCCAGTGAGTATGGCGGTCCGGTCCTCGAGCTTGGCTGCGGGACCGGCAGAATTACCTTGCCGATTGCACGGCGGGGTCTTGACGTTACGGGCGTTGATGCTTCCCGTTCGATGCTGGCGGTCTTGCGGACAAAGCTCGAAGAAGAACCCGCAGAAGTACAACGCAGGGTACGGGTCGTTCAGGGCGATTTCAGGACTCTTCAATTGGGTGATGAATTTTCTCTGGTGGTGATTCCGTTCAGACCCATGCAGCATATGTACACCGTTGAGGATCAACTTGCCGCCCTGAGAAATGCCGGGAGCCATCTGACTGACGGTGGAATCCTGGCGTTCGACGTCTTCAATCCTCGCTTCGACAAGCTGCATTCCGGCGACGGCGAAGAGCACCTGGAATTAGAATGGCCGGAGGAGGACGGGAACGGTCGGACCATCCGACGGTATTTCGTGAAGAACGGGTACGACCCGGTCAACCTGGTGTTATCGGGCCGGTTTATCTTCCGGCTCTGCGAGGGCGACCATGTACTATCGGAGGAAGCCGAGAACTTCGAAATGAGCGTCTATACCTATCCACATCTCAAAGCGCTTATCTCCGCGGCAGGTCTTGGGATCGTGGGAGAATTCGGATCGTTTGACAGGAATCCGATAGGGCCGGAATCGCCCGAGATGATCTTCCTTCTGAAACGACAGTAACGAGATGACTTCGCAATCTCCTGCCAGTGAATACGCGCAAGACCGGACCGCTCACCGGTATTCGATACTGACGATGTACGAAAGGGAAGAATGAAGACCGTCGTCCGAATCTCTGGGATCTGATAAACTACAATAGTTACGAAAATACGCGAAATGAACGGCTGGAAGATCGTCCACAGCAATTGGCGGGAATTATCCTTCACACTTTAGCTCGGATGTAACGCAGAGGAGTCCGAAAGGCTGGTCAAGCGTCCGCGCACAGGTTCGTCTTCAAAGGGCATATGCGACACGCACATTCGAGAATACGGGAGATTCTTCGCTGCGCTCCTATTGGCGTTTTTTGCGGTGACTATTGGTGAAACGCTGAGCCCGCACCTTCGCAAATACTGTCATCCTGAGGAGGCCAACACGCTCAGAATGACATGTTTTACGATTGTCATGCACGTGGCTTCCCGCTGCCATCCACAGGAAGCCTTCAGGCCGACGAAGGATCTACTGCAGCATCGGATCAACCCCGCGCGATTTTCACGTGTCGGTACCTGAGAGGCAGCACGTCCGCCTGCAGCGCATTCCGAAAACGGCGAAAGAGACTTCGACTCCGCTCAGAATGACATGCGTTGCGACAAACACCGACCGATGGCAACCTTGTTTCCTTTATCAGAGTTAAACCCGTACAATGTCGCGAATTGAAGCCACTTTTCGAACTTCATCTCTGAGTATCCCGCGGATCTTGGACAGCAGTGGTAGCCCATACAACCGAAGAACCGGAAACTCTCTTCAATCCACCGTATCTTGCGCCAGGCCAGACCAATGAATTAGAATCCCATTACTTCCGCGTAGAGAGGGGGGTTGCATGCAAAAAGTTCAGGGATTCGGCGGATTCTTCTTTCGTGCAAAGGACCCGGAACGACTCGCGAAATGGTATCACGATCATCTCGGCATCAATCCCGCTCCGACGAACATGGAGATGACGCCATGGGTGACCGGGTCCGGGGTCACGGTTTTCTCACCTTTCGATGATGACACGGACTATTTCGCAGCGGATAAGTCTTTCATGCTGAATTTCCGCGTGGCCGATCTGGACGCGATGATCACACAACTGAAGTCCGCCGATATTGAGGTGAGCCACGAAAGCGAGATGGAGGGCATCGGCCGCTTCGCCCGCATCCACGACCCCGAAGGAAATGCGATCGAGCTTTGGGAACCCGCATCGTGAGATTCGAACGATTGGCAGTGGCGACTGACAGCGATGCGTACCAGCGATGACCATACATCATTTCGGAAATGAAGCCATTGACGTCCTGCGGCGGCACTTTTCGCCCGGAAAGGTCAACTTCCGCGGTTCATTCGCCTCGGGGCAAGTCGACGAATACAGCGACGTCGACCTCGAGGTCAACGTTCAGGTTGAGCTCACGCAGGGATTTTTCGATTCTCTTGAGGCGTGTCTTGAACGTCAATTCGGCGCATTCTCCATTCGTTATGACCCCCAAGAAAGACACGACCGCATGGCGCAGAACATAATGGTCAATCTTCATGAATATCCCTTGTTCTGGCGGATTGAACTCAATATCAAGTCGGACCAAGACACTTCTCAGAAATGGCCTTCCCCGTTTCCGGACTGGTGTGTCGCCACGTCGGCATTTTGGAACGTCGTCTGGGCGGTAAAGCGAGCCAGGCGGGGCGAGTGTGATGCCGGTCACTACATGTTCAACGCCTGCGAGAAACTGGGTCGCCCCGGTCTGGCGTATTCAGTTGAGAACGTTGAGATTTTGCTTTCGGAATTGTGTGAATTTCACGACGTTGACAGGGTTCTGGTGTCGAAACTCCGCAACGAAATCACGCGCTGAGGACCGGTAGATGGTTTCTGTCCTGGAAGACGATTCGGATCCTGCTATTATTGCTGCGATTGAGCGGAACAACATCGATCTTTTCCTCTTTGCGGCTACCATGGGGCGAAAGACGATACTGCGGGAAGAAGACTTCACAGGCGTCATCGGCAAGCCATGGTCGCCGAACTATCTGGTCGAACCGTGCTTCAGCGAAGCGACCCTCGAAAGCCGAATCCGCGGGATCCGCGAAGGTATCGAGCAGAGGAAGCTGCCGCCACTCCTGAAGTTCGGCCCGAGCGCGGCGCCGAAGAATCTGAGGACCCGTCTCCTGAACAGCGGGTTCGTAGCGATGAATCACGATCCGCCGGGGATGGCGATGCGTCTGGATGGGGTAGGCGAGGAGCGCCCATTACCACTCGACCTCAGGATAGAACGCGTGGGTGATGACGCCGGACTTCGCGAATGGCTGTCCTTTTTCACACTGTTCGAGTTCGATATGTTCAAAGTCCTCATGGAATCGCCCGAAGTGAGGCTCTATCTGGGGAGGATCGACGGCGTAGCGATCGGGACTTCGATGATGTTTCTCTCTGCGGGCGTTGCAGGGCTGTATCAGGTGGAAGTTTCGCCGGAACATCGGAGGCGGGGCATCGGGACCGCGATGACGCTTTCGCCGATGGAGGACGCATGTCAACTGGGGTACCGGACTGCCGTCCTGCAGGCGTCTAAATTGGGGGAACCGGTGTACCGGAATATCGGTTTCAAGTCGTACTTCACGTACAATTATTGCCATCCGAAAGGATGTACGTTTGCGAGATTCATGGCCGCGTGAGAATTATCGCTGAGAAAACCAATAGAAATGATCTCGTTTACCACACCTGAAACTGACAAATGAAAGGGGTAATTTCGCGATGAAAATCATACTCAATGGCGTTTTCGTTGAAGATCAGGACAAGGCTCTGAAGTTCTATACCGAGACGCTGGGCTTCGTCAAGAAGCACGATGTGCCTGTTGGAGAATTCAGGTGGCTGACAGTCGTCTCACCCGACGACCAGGAAGGCACTGAGCTTCTGCTCGAGCCGAACGAGAATCCGGTAGCGAAGACATATCAGAAAGGGATATTCGAACAGGGTATTGCCGCGACATGCTTCGGCGTAGACGATATTCGTGCAGAGCATGAGCGACTAAGCGCGCTCGGCGTGAGGTTTACGTTGGAGCCGACAGAGTGGGAGGACATCATCATGGCTGTGTTTGACGATACCTGCGGAAATCTCATTCAAATCATGCAGCGGTAGAGCCTGGACCGCGAAGCATCTCGCTCAACGTCGCTCAGGATGACATGTTGCCCCTCAAATCTCCATGAAGTGTCTCAGAGACACTCGTACATGAGCTGCCATCCCGAGGACTTGCCCTGAGCCCGTCGAAGGGTGCCGTCATGCTAACGAGGGATCTCCTGCTGCGAGGGATAATGACCGGGGCTCAATTGGTCGCCACGACCCGACAGGAAGTACAAGGTCTCCATTTGTTCGAGGTATTGGGTCCGGCAAGTACAGCCGCCTTGCAGAAACTGACGGGCACGGATTGGAGGCGACCGTGGATACCTTTATTCAGTCAGGAACCAGGTTTCACATCGAGGTCGGGACATCGTCTATGCCCGGGCTTGTACGATGGACGACCTGGGGAAATCACGACATTCAACAGTCCTATCTGCTCTCCGCACGCGATGGAGCAGTTCTTGTTGATCCGATACAGCCGAAAAGCAGACAGGCTCTGAATGCCCTGAAAAAATATGCCGACGGTCGATTCCTGGCTGTAATCTGCACGAGTCCGAACCATGAACGCGATGCTGAGTGGTTCCGCGAACGTTTCCGGATACCGGTTCACGGCCCTGAGCCCGCTCCTGCCCGTTCCCGCATAAGACTGAAGTCGGATGTACTATATCGAGATGGGGAAATCCTTCCCGGGAACATTCGTGCGATCTGGTCAGGGGATAGGCGAGGCGAGATGTGGCTGCATTGGGAGACCTTCAACGCATCCGGGGTTCTGATTTGCGCAGACTCGATTTACGGTCAGTCCCGGAGGGGAGGCTTCGACGGTGCGACCGTATCGTATTGGATGCGGGAGGGCGGCATTCGGCTGCAAATGGACGGGGACGTCGGTCGTGGCGAAATGAAGCGCCGGTTTGAACGTCTTGTCGATTTCGACTTTGAGATTGTCCTCAACGGTCACAACCCGCGTCCTATTGAGAATGCGAAATCCGCCCTCGAGACAGCGCTGACTCAGGGTGAATATGAGTCGCATCCCAAGGGCGCATTCAGTGTTATAGAGGCAGAATTATCCTGTCCCGGCAGACATGACGAGTCGTGAAACAGAAATCGATTCTGCTGTAATTCGTCGCGCCAGATCTGACGAAGCGCCCAAACTCGCCGCTCTGTCCCGCAGGTCCAAGGGATACTGGGGATATGACGATGCTTTCCTTTCGGCGTGCGAGAAAGAGCTATCGGTTTCGGAAGCAGAATTGGCGCACAATCCTGCGTATGTGATCGAAGAATCCGGACGAGTAATCGGATTCTATATCCTCCAACCGCGCTCCACAAGCGAAGTCGAGTTGACGTTTCTCTTTGTTGAGCCGGTTGAAATCGGACGTGGAAACGGGGGACGTCTGATGCGTCATGCAATATCAACAGCATCAAACCTGGAATTCAGGACGATGCACATTCAAGGCGACCCGCATGCCGACGGGTTCTATCTTGCAATGGGCGCCCGGAAGATCGGTACCAGACGTTCACAGAGCATTCCGGAACGCGAACTGCCTCTTTACAACATTGACCTGGACGTCAGGGAAGCGTCGTCTGATTTGCAGAGTGAGTGAATTTTCATTGCGGCCGCCCTTCGCCGACCCTTCGACCCTTCGACAATCCTTCGGCAGGCTCTGGACAACGGCTCAGGGACCGCAAGCTCAGGGAACGGCTCCGGGCGCCTGCTCTGGATAGGCTCTCGTACGACATGCTCTGTTCCCGGGCTCAACAGAAAGACGCCGCCGTGATGGCCGCGCCTTGATTTGTCTCGATTAGCCTATCTGTTGAGATTACCGTTCTAATCGATCTTTCCGTGCCTGCGAAGCACGGCGTCGATATCATCCAATCCCGTCCCCTTCCTTGTTCCCTCGAACTTCATTCCCGCGTTCAACAGCATGTCGATCACGGCCGGATAGTCGGCACCGGGTCTCGGCGAATTGATCGCGAAATGCAGAACCGTGCCCATGGCGGTGCCGCCGAATTCGTTCCGCAATTCGAGCGATGGGCCACGATCGAGAATCATGGCCATGGTGTCGACATGCCCCTGGGACGCGGCCCACATCAGGGCGGTCATCTTCCACGTGACCTGTGCGTCTACGTCCGCGCCCTTTGCCAGCAAGTATTCGGCAATGTCTGTCCGGCCGAACCGGCAGGCATCTTCAAACGCGGCTGCAAGTTCCGCCTCAGATACGCCCCCTTCTTCAACGAACTCCCTCGTCAGGTCCAACCGGCCCAGTCCCGCGGCCATTGCGACCGTCTTTACCTCCGCCCCCAGGCGCACCAGTGCGGCGGCCGATTCGGGATAACCGAATTTAAGGGCCAGACGTACCGGCGCGTCGTCTCCTTTCACGCCATTCACTTTGGATCCCGCCTTCACGAATATCTCAATCAGTTCCGTCGCCACACCCATATGATGCGGATGTACGCTGGTTACGAGCGCCAACATGGGCGTGTCATCCGAATTGCCCGGCCCGCACAGGGCGTCCACCTCCGCGCCGGCATCCAGCAATAGCCGCGCGATTTCGGGTGCGTTGGCGGGCGACCGCTGGCGAAAGTCCTCGATGCCGTTGGCCGCAAGATAATACAACAGCGTCGCCCTGTGGATGCGCGCCGAACGGGCGTGGGCCAAAGCCGGGTTTTCGCGCAAGAGCGACCGGAGTCTGGCGAGGTCTCCATCGACCACGGCGTCGGCCGCGACCTCGAACTCGGCTCCCTCCGAAGTTTGGCGCGTTTCATCGTCGCAGAACATGACGAATGCATCCCAACCCACAAAGCTGTGGGCATGCGCAATGAGAGCCTGGGCATCGGCCAGCTCAAACCCGGCGCCACCTTCCCTAGCCTCCTCCGACGTCTCGCGGGCGCTTTTTTCGACTTCGCCTATAGCCCGTTCCCAACTTCGCCGCACAAAGTCCGTCAGGTCGGGTCCGGAACTTCGGACGATCGACTCGAGCCACTCGCCGCACCGCTCGGTCAGTGCGTTGGCATTCTCCGACTGTGCTGCCTCGACGAGTTCCTCAGCGAGCTTTGTATAATCTTTGAGAACTGGCCGTGCGGGTAGTGGGAGTGTGTCCATGCAACGGTCCAATCGTTGAGTGGGTTAAGAGGGGAGACGTGAGAGGAACACCCCCGACCCGCCACCCATCCCTTGGCTGTCAGCTATCAGCCATCAGCAGTCAGCTTGAGGCAAAATCCGAATCAGATGACGACAACGCCATCATGTGGGCGACAGTGAAAGGCGGGCTTCTCCCCATGTCCATCGGACAGAGCGAAACCGGTCTGGTATCAAGCTACGAAATCGCGGCGTCTGTTTCAAGTTCCATACTCCAAGTCCATTTCTGCACCGGGAACTACGAAAAATCATCGTTTTGAAGCGATTGTGTTATATTGATGACGCGGCCGCTATGGTCGAATTGGCCGGGCGCCCACAAGGGACGCCCCTACATGACGAGGGTGAACCAAAGACGCGACGGTTGGTGGGTCTGCGCCGGCATTCGAGCCGAATTGTAATCTGAGGCGAGTACGAGGCACTATGAAACGAGAAGACTATTATCGATGGGCTGAACGCGCCGCTCGGTGGGGCGCGGAATACCTGTCTACGGTCGAGAACCGGCCCGTTCGCGCGCAGACCGCGCCGGGCGAGATCGCCGCGATGTTGCCATGGGCGCCTCCTGAATTGCCGGAAGACATGGAGGCGATCTTCGCCGACTTCGAGCGCATCGTTCCGGACGGCATGACCCACTGGCAGCACCCGCGCTTCTTCGCGTACTTCCCCGCCAGCGCCGCGCCAGCTTCAATGGTTGCCGAAAATCTGACGGCTGTGATGGCGGCCCAGTGCATGCTCTGGCAGACCTCGCCCGCGGCCACGGAAATCGAAACGCGGATGGTGGACTGGATGCGCCAGGCGCTCGGGCTGCCTGAAGGGTTCCAGGGCGTCATCCAGGACACGGCGACGGCGGCCAATCTTTGCGCCGTTCTGACGATGCGCGAACGCGCGCTGAATTGGCGGGGGATCGACGCCGGAATGACTGGTGAGAAACGGCTCAGGATCTATGCCTCGCCGGAGACCCATTCCTCAATCGACAAGTCCATCCGGATCGCGGGGATCGGCCAGCGGAACCTCGTCAAAGTCCTCACCGACGGATCCGGCGCGCTGGACCCCGGGGCGCTCCGAACTGCGATCGCTGATGACCGCGCGGCGGGATTCCTGCCCGCGGGTGTCGTCCTCTGCATCGGCGGCACCTCGGTCGGCGCGTCCGACCGCTTGCGCCCGGCTATCGAAGTCGCTCGCGAGTTCGATCTATACGTTCACGTTGACGCCGCGTGGGCCGGTTCCGCGATGATCTGTCCCGAGTTGCGGGGATTGTGGGAGGGCGTCGAGAATGCCGACAGTATCGTCTTCAATCCCCACAAATGGCTCGGCGCGCAGTTCGACTGCTCGATCCAGTTTCTCGCCGACCCGGAACCGCAGGTCCGCACCCTTGGAATCCGGCCGGAATACCTCGAAACGCTCGGTCAGTCGGAGATCACCAATTACAGCGAGTGGACCATTCCGCTCGGGCGCCGTTTCCGGGCGCTCAAGCTCTGGTTCCTGCTACGCGCCCACGGGCTTGAAGACCTCCGCCAACGCATCCGGGACCATATCGCGTGGTCCGAGGAGGCCGCCGCGGCGATCGCGTCGATGGATGGATTTCGACTGATGACGAATTGCCGCCTGTCGCTCTTCACATTCCAGTACGCGCCCGACGGAGAGGATGCCGACGGCGCCACCGAGCGACTGCTCCGCGCGGTGAATGACGACGGCCGGATTTACCTGACCCATACGATCCACGAGGGACGGTTCGTCATCCGCTTCCAGGTCGGGCAGTTCGACTGTCGTCGGGAAGACGTGCAAATGGCGGTTGACGTGCTGCGGGAGTTGGCCGCGGGCATTAACCCCTGTGCCCGGAACGAACGTTGATCACGACCCATGGTGATTGAGCGAATTCATGATCATGTCCATCAGACAGGAACGTGAACATTTCATTGGGCAGATTAAGGAGGAAATGGCCGAATATCCTGTCCCTCCTCGCCTCGACATGCAGATTCTGGACAAGCACTATCGGTCCGATCGTGATCACGTTTACGAAGAATGGAAGATTGATTACCGCGTTGAGACGGAAGAAACGATGCCTCAGTTGCCGGGAAGAAGCGTACCGGCATACCTTCTGGTCCCCAAAGATGAGCGATTCTCACCACCCTACCCGGCAATGGTTGCCTTTCATCAGTGCAACACCGACTGTATTATTGCAAAGGATGCCGTTGTTGGGAAGGCCGTCCAACGCCCCGATCAGGCCTATGGCTATGAGCTTGTTATTCAAGGGTTTGTCGTTCTGGCGCCTGATGCGATAAATTGCGGCGAGCGTAATATTCCTTCAATCAGACGCCCCTATGAGAACAATCACTGCCATCAGATTCTGAGCGAACCCCTGGGACGGCCTTTCTGGTTCAAGCACGCGTACGATGGAATGCGCGCGGTCGATGTTCTTTCAGGCCTGGACTTTGTGGATTCGGAGCGCATCGGCGTGATCGGTCACTCGATGGGATCGGCGCAGGCTGCCAGTACGATGGCTCGCGATCCCCGCGTCAGAGTGGGGCTTGTAACCGGACGGGTTACAAAGAAGAACCTTCTGGCAATTGCGCCGCGCTATCTGATGACGGTGCTGCAATCTCTGGAGAAAACCCCCGAGATGATCGAGCAGATTCGTGGATATTTCAACGAGGCCAGAAGGGAGTTCTACGAACCAAAGGGTTTGTCCGATCATCTGTATCTTGCCGTACAGAAATGCGGGCACAGTTTCCCCGATGAATATAAGAGGGAAGCATTCTCCCGGTTGAGGAGCTATTTCAATGCGAGCTCTGCCAGCGTACAATACAGCAAGGCGGTTGGAGAAACAGATGAATAGGTGCTCCCGGTTCTCAGGCAGATGCGGTTGCAGCGAGGTCCGATACGGGCTTCGGAACCCGCCCCTTTTCGTTCATGCATGTCACTGCCTCGATTGCCAGAAGGCGTCCGGTTCCGCATTCCGGATTACAACCATCGTCCTGGAACGCGACATCGTGATCAGTCAGGGCGACGTTTCGTTCAGGAAGATATCGACGCAGCGAACGGAATTCATCTGCAAGTCCTGTGGTGATGTCATTTACGGGACTGCGACGAATCACCCTGCAACGGCGCTCCTGAACACGAGAACACTGGATGACCCCAGGATGCTGGAGATCGGTGCACATATCTGGACCGTAGACAGGCACCCCTGGCTTGTTTTGCCGACCGATGTTCCTCAGTATGAAAAGGGATACGAAAGGAACGAGGTTTGGCCACAGGAGAACCTGCAACGCCTGCGTCGCGCTGTGGATGAAGGTGGCCGGATCTAAAGATGAAATATCCACGAAGACAGTCGGTCGTGTTTTATGCCCGTTTGAATTTCGATAGATTCAGCGCGAATTTCTGTACGACAGCATCTAAAGAAATACGGAATCTGATTGGTCAGTGTGATGTTCCGCGGTCTTCAGAGGTAAGGATTCATCGCTCTGGCGCGGAGTAGTGAGCATTTGTCCTACTCCTGGTTCCCAATCCTGCGTAATCCTGGCAGGTTTTGCTTTTATCCTGACTATCCTGTCCATCCATGTAAGTTTAGACTCTTGAATTGAAGAGGCTGATGGATCCGTTCGAGAACAAGCTGACCTTCAAGAGTCTGACAAACAAGCCGGCGTGATTGCCATTCGCAGCTTGCGCTATGCGACGACACGTGTCTCTGGAGCCGTTCAGATGCGCTTTAATATCGAACCACTGACTCAATCCGACGCCGAGACGATCGCGACATGGCATTACGATGGCGAATATGCCTTCTATGACGCTGAAGCGGATCCCGAGGATCTTGAGGAACTCCTGGATCCGGCGCTTCGCGGCGACTCGATGTTTGCCGTTCGGGATGGCGCGGGCGATCTGGTCGGCTTCTTCGCGTTCCAGATCGAGGATGGCGTGGTGGATTTCGGTCTGGGACTTCGTCCGGACCTGACGGGGAGGGGTTTGAGGGCGGATTTCGTGCGCGCGGGCCTGGACTTCGCAAGAACCCGATTCTCGCCGAAAACCATCCAGCTTCGGGTCGCGGCATTCAACACGCGCGCGATCAAGGTCTATCAACGCATCGGATTCAGGGAAGTCGAACATTACATGAACCGGACGAATGGCGGGGAGTTCGAGTTCGTCCGAATGGAATTGATGGATACGCTGGAATAGCAGGGTTGAGATTGCGCCATCGTAGGGAAACGTGTTAAAGCGTAGTGTCCTTGCTTCCAGGATTCTCTATCTCAAATGACATCGAGCGAAAATGGCTAAACAGAGTGTTTATCTGGATTCAACGATTCCAAGTGCGTACTACGATTCGAGAACTCCAGAACGCCAGGGACAGACCCTTCAGTTTTGGATCCACCGTTTGCCGGACTTTGCAGCGGTAATTTCAAGTGTTGTCCTGTTGGAGATTCGTGCCACTCCAAATGATGAACGCAGAACCCGTTTGGAAAACCTCGTACAGGACTGCGAAGTCCTCGTGTTTGATGAAGAAGCCAACGCGCTGGCACAAGAATACGTCGATAGAGGAGTCTTTTCTGAGAGACATGTTGATGACGCCCATCATGTTGCAATTGCGGTTGCCAACGGAATCGGGTATTTTTGCAGTTGGAACTTCAAGCACCTTGTAAAGGTGAATATTCGAAGAGAAGTGAATTAGATCAATGCGATGACAGGCCACGGTTCGATAGAGATAATCGCCCCGCCTGAATTGTAGGAGATTGGCCATGGGAGAAGTAACGCCGTCTGAGAAGGACAAGATTTGGGAGGAAGTTCGGAAGGAATTTCCAAATGATGAAATGATGCAGGAATTGCATTTCATTCGCCAGTTGCACTATCAGCAGACGAAAGATATGTCTCTGGACGAGCGGCTTCGATTTTATGGTGGTGAGCGCCGGAAGACATCGGTGTAGCGAATTAAAATACAAGGCGATGGCGCGACCTTGACGACACAGCCCCCAATTGCCTGGAGCGAAGGGGGCTGTCGGCGTATGTAGGTGCTAAGAAAAACAATATCATGTTGTGATTTCATCTACGATTTGAATGCGGCCAGCACTCCGGGAGCGCGTCCGCTTAATGATCGACCGACTCTGGATTCTTCTGATCCCGGCGGTTTATATTCCTGATTGGAATAGATCATAAGGTGTTTTTCTAATTGCCCCATTGCTGTCCAAGAACCGTGGGAATCTTGGAGATGAGGTTCGAAAGGTGGCTTCAATTCGCGATCTTGTACGGGTTTTAATCGGAAAACGAAAACCAGGTTTCCATCGGTCGGTGTTTGGTGTAACGCGTGTCATTCTGAGCGGAGTCGAAGCATCTTTCGCCCGTTCCGTCCAGCGATGGTGGCAAACGTGCTGCCTCTCAGGTATCGAAACGTCCAAATCACGCGGGATGATTCGATGCTGCAGTAGATCCTTCGTCGACCTGGGTATCGGCGCTGGATGACAGTCAGGTGTCAAGCGAAACCGATGCATTTCGCGGACGTTGCGCACAGGCCTTCTCTGGATGACAGCTTTTTCCGACGCCTGACCGACAGGTTTCGCCAATGGTGATGGCACGGCATGTCATTCTGAGCGGAGTCGAAGCAACTTTCGCCGCTTTCGTCCCGCGCTAGAGGCGGACGTGCTGCCTCTCAGGTATCGAAACGTCCGAATCGCGCGGTGATGATCCGATGCTGCAGTAGATCCTTCGTCGGCCTGGGCGCCGGCCCTGGATGACAGTCAGGTGTCAAGCGAAACCGATGCATTTCGCGGACGTTGCGCACAGGCCTCCTCTGGATGACAGCTTTTGCCGGCACCTGACCGACACGTTTCGCCAATGGCAACGTACGAGGTATCCATCCATATATTTCGCGCACTCTCCCGACTCTCGTAGTGACTCAGACCCGTTTTGGACAGGCGTGTTATTGACCGATCTTGTGACTGGCAGCATCCACGTATGGAAGACGATGTTCGATACTCCGGATAGATTTGAAAAAGGCCTGCAATCGAACCCTTTTTGCGTAATTTTCTCAGTGTGAAACACGCTGAGCGGATCGGTTGCCCAATGAAACGGGAGGCGGCATGCCACCGAGTGCCGTGAAGTACGAGGGCGGCTGTCTCTGCGTCCAGACTAGAATTCAGGACATGAGCTGAATTCCAGGCTCGCCAGATATATGAAATAATGGAATATATCGGCGTATTCCCGCTGGCAGAAAAATTCGTTTGAAGATTGATTCTGCTGCAAAGCAGGTGACGACACAATGCATCTATACAAGGTGTCTGCTCCGCGCGAGAGTTTGGTGTTCAAGCCAACGAGATTCTACCGTACTGAGGATTTTCGGAGCAGCAGTAGACGGCCCAAACCGGGCTACGTCCCGGACTGCCTGCTCTATGCCGGCGACTTCGACGAGATTTCAATTCATCTGTTTCCAAAGATTCATCGAATTCGAGTGAGGAACGCTGAAGAGTCCAGGAGAAAGCTTTCGATCCTGGGATTCGAGACAGATGCGGACAAGAGGTGTTACATCTTCGCCAATCGCGAGGCTGAGACGCAGATAATGGAGTTTGAAGCGAGCGTCTATATTTTCGACGACTGCCATTTCACGAAGACGCCCAGCAACGAATACATCTCCAGAGAACCGGTCGAAGCCATCGGTTCCGAATCCTATACGATGCAGGAGATCCTGCGCAGTTGGCGCATCCAGCTTATCCCTGTCGACTCCGTGCCAGAACTATCCGGTTTTCTCACGGACGCCGGTGTCGCCTATTCCTATCAGACGTGACAGGCGATCACTACGTATCTGCCAATTGCGTATATTTCGCTCAACGACAGGTTCGCGACGGAAGCCATCAGATGAAAAAACGCACGAAGGGAAGAATACCACCGACGATCCGATCGGCCACCTTTGCAGACGCCGAGATTGTAGCGCGCATCTACATCGATTCCTGGAACGCCGGATTCGGCGCGTTGCTGTCGCGGGCGGATAGAACCGTGACACCGGCGCTTGTTGAACGCTGGCGGCATGATCTGATTCAACCTGTCCCACGTCGCTGGTGGGTCGCTGAAAATTCGGGTACAACCGCAGGGATCGCCGGCATTGGACCCAGCCGGGACCCGGTCGATGAACGCCTCGGCGAACTTGATACGGTCGCTGTCGATCCGTCGCACTGGCGCACAGGAATAGGCAAGGCATTGATGTCCGTCGCACTGCGTTATCTGGTTGCGGACGGCTACGACGAAGCGATCGTGTGGACCGTGGAAGGATACGAGCGCGGAATTGCCTTCTACGAGGCCTTTGGCTGGCGCCGCGATGGCGGCGTCCGGGATGACGGGCGGCATATCCGCCTCAGACGAGATTTCACGTAAAGGTTCCCGGAATGGAAAAACTGACTGAACGTCTGCGCCTCCGAGAATTCACCAGGAATGACGTGGGCGCCGTTGCCGAGTTCAGGAAGGACCCGCGGTATCTGGAATTCTATTACCGGCCTCCCTACACGAGAGAAGAGTGCGTCCGCTTTGTTGAAAAGTGCATCGCATGGTCCGGAGAGAATCCGAGAACCCGGTTCCACCTGGCGATCACAGATCGAGCGGGCGAGGTATTATTCGGTAACTGCGGAGTGCGCAAGGAAAGCATCGAAACCCTGCGAGGCGACGTCGGCTACGAATTGTCGCCGGCGTACTGGGGGAACGGCTACGCAACGGAGGCTGTTCGAGCGATGCTTGACTTCGGGTTTGCGGATTTGGAACTGCACGAGATCGAAGCCAGGTGTGTTGCCGCAAACAAACGGTCCGTGCGTCTTCTTCACCGGCTTGGATTCGAGGCGACGGAGCGCATGCAGCCCGGACAGTGCAGAGACGAATTCACAGACCGGATGTTACCCGAACGGAGAGTATTTCTGCTGTCTCGGGACCAATGGATCCACAGCATGTCCGGTCTCAATGCATGAAGTCGTTTGAGGCATTGGATGGACCGGACATTTTAGCCAGGAGACAAAACTGTGAGCATTCATCGCATTACTTCGATGGTTCCGATTACCGATCTGGATCAGGCGATTGGTTTCTACTCGGGAGGGTTGGGCCTGAAGGTCGTCCGCCGAAGGGATGACTGGGGCCACGCCATACTCGAAGGTGAGCATCGTTGCCAGGTGATGATTGACCGATCGATACGTTCGGAATCGAACGCCGCGACTGTCGTTTACTACTATACGTCCGAGATCGAGTCGGTACGAGACCGCTTGATCGCCGCCGGATTCGACCCCGATCCCATCGGCGAAACGTTCTACGACATGACGGAATTCAGAGTGCGGGATCCCGACGGGAATCGGGTCTGGGTCGGCGCGCGTGGCGATCCTGAGAGGCGCTCCTGAGGCTGCTCCCGGAACGGGTTCGATAAGGATCCACGATGATGGACTACGGCATTCAAGTCCCACGAATCGACTCACGAAAGGAATAGCGCCATGAGCAACTATATCGTTGTATCGAGCATCTCCTACGCCCCGATCAGCGGGGACGACGAGAAGGTGATGGCACAGACCCACAAGGACCTGACCGACCTGGTGGGACAGGTCGCGCGCGCGACCACGCCCGATCTGATCGTCCTTCCCGAGACCATTTGCCGCACCTGCGACGAAGAAGTGCCGGAGGGGCCGACGACACAGCTTCTGGCCGGCCTGGCGCGGGAATACAACTGTTACATTACCGTTCCGGTACATCAGATCGAACCCAAGAGCGAGGCGGTCTTCAACGTCCTCGGGCTGCTTGACCGGCAGGGGGAACTGGCCGGCATCTACCGCAAGTACATCCCGGTCTACCCGGAATTCGATCACGGCACGCGTCCGGGTCCGGGCGCGACGCTGATCCGCACCGAATTCGGCCCGGTGGGCGGGGTGATCTGCTTCGACCTGAACTTTGGCGAATTGCGGGCGCAGTACAAGAAGCTCAGGCCGAAACTGCTGCTCTTCAGCTCCATGTACCACGGCGGGCTGGTGCAGAACTTCTGGGCGCTTGACGTGCAGGCCTACTTCGTGGGCTCGGTCTACAGGGGTACGCCCTGCACCGTCATCGATCCGCAGGGGACCACCCTGGACACGAGCAATAACTACAGAAGCTGGGCTTCCGCTCGCATCAACCTGGACTTTGAAGTGGTGCATCTCGACAAGAATCGGGCCAGATTCGACGATATCCATCGAAAGTACGGCGAGGCCGTGCGCATTGTCATCACCGGGGAGGTGGGCACGTCGGTGATCTACAGCGAGACCGCGGAGCGCACTGCAGCTGACATCGTCGACGAGTTCGAACTGGTGCGCCTGTACGATTACTTCGATTGGTCGCGGGAACTGCGGACGGAGCATTTGAAATGAGCGCTGCGACGCACTTCATCGGAGACCGGTAAGCAATGCAGGTCACGTTTCTCGGAACATCGGCCGCGCCTTCGATGCCGAACCCACTCTGCGCCTGCGACGCCTGCAGTATCGCCAGGGAGGCGGGCGGGAAGAACCTTCGCAGGCGATCGTCGATCGTTGTCAACGATGACCTGATGGTCGATTTCGGCCCGGACATCGCGACCGCGTCGTTCCACTGTGGCATCTGTCTCACCGGCATCGAAGTCTGCCTCCTGACGCATGCCCACGAGGACCACTTCGATCCCGAATTCCTGATGGCCAGACACAAGGATTACGGGACTGTCCTCGCGAACAGGATGATTCTGGCAGGTTCAATCGATACGCTGAGATCCATTGACGAGGACCTGGCCGGTAGATGTCCGTACGGGAGCATCTTCGACCGACAGGCACAACGCGCGCTTGGGATCGATCCGTTGCCCCTCGAGCCATTCGAGGAACGTGTCGTCGGCAATTATCGGATCACAGGATATCCCGGGAACCACGGCACGGTAAAGGGGGCGTTGCTCTACGCTATCGAGCAAGACGGGCAGGCCATTTTCTACGGTACGGATACATCCGTGCTTCCGGAGCATGTATGGGAGCAACTGCTGCGCGCCGGCACAGAATTCGATCTTCTCATCCTCGATCATACGTACGGCGTCGGCATTGACGTCAGTCCGCCCGATCATCTCGCCGCCGTTGACGTCATCGGTCACGTGGATCGCTTTCGACGGAGCGGCCTCCTCAAGGACAATGCGCGGGTCTACGCGACGCACATTTCCCATGAAGGATACCTGGAGCACGACGAGTTTGACGCGTATGCAGCGGCGAACGGGTACAGAATTGCATACGACGGATTGTCGCTGGCAATGTACGGGTGACAACGGATCGCCGCGCGAAGGCCGCGCTCGACAGGCTGAAATGGATACCATGGAAGAGATTCGCCCCATTCGTGAGTCGGAACTCGAGGAACTCCTCGACCTGCTTTGCGCCGTGCACAACCCCGATGGTCGCGAGCGCTACCGGGGTTACATCGAAGGCGATCCGACGTGGCGCCCATCGCACACGCCGGTTGTCGTTGTCGACAATCGGATCGTATCCACGCTGCGCATCTGGGACCGCCGGGTCCACCTCGGCGCTACACCCGTTCGTATGGGCGGCATCGGCGGCGTCACCACGCATCACGACTACCGGCAACGGGGCATCGCGACGCGGTTGATGGAGCATGCGGCGGAGCACATGCGCGACGATGGTTTCGACCTCGGTCTGCTGTTCAGCGCGATCCCTGCGCGCTTCTACCTGCGCCTCCGCTGGTGCTGCGTGCCGCTGATGGGTTTTCACGCAGAGTTGCGCCGTTTACCGCAGCCGGGCCGGTCGGCGCTGGAGGTCCTGCCATTCGATGAGTCCCGGGACCTTGAGGAGACCGTCGCGCTCTATCAGCGCCACAACGCCGGTCGCAGCGGCACGATGCTGCGCCCGCGTCCGTACTGGGACTATGCGCCCTCACGCGTGCGGGGCGTGCTGCCGACGAACGTCGTGCGAGGCAACGCGGGACTTTGCGGATATATCAACTGGGAGAGCGACGGAGAGGGTGCCAGCGTGTATGAGATCGCTTTTGAGGGCGGCTCTGCACTCGATACCCTGGTAAAATGCCTGCTCGACGAATGCGCGGAGAACGGGGTGACGCAGATCTATGGAGAGATCCCCCACGGCCACCCCTTCGTCGACGCTCTGGTCGCCGCCGCTGACGCCGATTTGAGACTCGGAGGCGACAACTCGATGATGGTCCTGCCTTGCAACCTCGAGTCGCTGATCGCCAGTACCATTCCCGATGGGGCGGAGCTGGCGCGCAGGCTGCCGGTCGATCTGGTGTGCCGGCTCCTGTTCGGCGAGTCCTCGGGCCGCGACCTGGAACCCATCCTTCGCGCGCGTGGGATCTCGCTGGATGCCGAGGAACTTCGCCGACTCGAAGCGTCGTTCCCCCGCCGCGAGGTGATCTTCTGGGCGCCAGACCACTTCTGACGCCCGCGCCCGCCCCGACCTTCGGAATTTGCGCGCACACCTACGTCTCCGTCTGAGGCAGCAACAGGCATGAATACACAGGTGAATATCTTCGGTCAATACGGACGGGTTTTGCGATCGGGCGCGGTCTTGAGTGCGATTCTTGATGCCGTGAACCGGACGGAAGAAATCACTTCAATCGCGAGCGACGTCGAGCCGTTCGTCCAGGAATACGGATTGAGAGCGGTGCATCTTCGCGGGTTGCATCGAGAGACCGGCCTGGTCGTCATCATAAAAGTCGGGACCAGCGCGCGGGAGAACTTCTGGTGCACTGAACTTCATCGCCGTGCGCCCGACCTGGTCCCGGGAGTCTATGCCGCGGGATCGCGCCTGGGAGAGATCGACGTGCATTGGCTGGCATCGGAAGCCATTCCCTATGGACCTCTGGGGAATTCCTGGAACGGTAGGGAGTTCGAGTTGATGCTCGACGCAGGGATTCGCTTTTATCAGCAGGCGAAGCTGATCCAAGACCCCACGCTGCAAATTACAGAGAAGGCTGAAGTCTTCGTCTGGCTGGAGGGAGGAATCCGGCGGCGTTGTCCGGGAGCGGTCGATGTGCTTCTATCGCAACTCGATGATCAATGGGCGTTTATCCTCTCAAAATGCGGATCCGAAACCTGCTTCGAAGACTTTCACCTGTGCAACGGATTGATGAGAGATCCGCCGCCGGAAGGGGAGCGCGCGGTACTGATCGATATAGAACCGAATCGCCGACCGTGGATTCTGGATACCGCGTATCTTCAGGTCTTGAATTCGGGGGACAGGAGTCGCCCGGGTCACAGGGATCTCGTTCCCAGAATGGCCGCAAAACGCCGCCAAGCGGGACTCGCGAGCCTCGACGGTTCCGACCTGGAAACCGCAACGAAAATCGCCCTGGGTTGGATGGCCGCCCGGCAATGGCAACCCGAACGGGCTGATTGGGAGCCTGATTACCGTCAAGCCTATCATGAGTTCGTTGACGATGCCGTAGGGGTCTGATTTTCGCCGGAAGCGGTCCTTCAAAGAACCCAGCCCCGTGTACAACGACTGACACGGGGCTGTTGTTTTGTCGTTCCGCCAACGCGGTCAGGAACTAAAAGAAATACGTCCTGTAGTTGAGTTTGAGGCTGCGGCCGGTTTCGGGCATCACGGACCGGACGCGCGACAGGTGGTTGCGGTATTCGGTGTCGAATAGATTCTCGAGAGAAAGGATGAAGCTGTGTCGTGCCTGATTTGCGAGGAAATCGCGTTGAACGTAGACGCCAAAGATGGAATAACCGTCGGTGGGGTCTTCGTAGGTATCCACGCGTTTCTGTCCCGCGACCCACTCCATGGTTCCTCCCCCGGTGAGCCAGGGGTGTCTGTAGGTTGCGCTGCCCACGAACTTGAGCGGCGGCATTTCCGGCAGCGGTATACGGTCGTCCCGGTTTTCGCCGCGCACGTGACTCAGTTTCATCTCCAGTTCAAGGCGTGCGTTCGGGCGCCATTTCAGGTGGGATTCCACGCCCGTCATTCTCGCGTCGATACCCTCCGCGGCGTAGATGGGAAGTAGCTGGGCCCAGTTGATTTCCCCCGTATTTCGCGGCGCGATGTAATTGCCGAATTCGTTCCAGAATCCCGTGAAGACCAGGTCGAATCCCGGCTGCAGGTAGTGGAAGAATGCTTCCGCGCCGAAACTGCGTTCAGCGTTGAGTTCCACACTGCCCTTTTCAAAGGTATAGGCGGCCAGGTGCGGTCCCTCGTTGTAGAGTTCCTCGATGGTGGGCGCCCGCTGGGACCGGCTGAGGCTGAAGCCCGCGGTCAGCTGGTCGGTAATCGGCACGAGCGGGCTGAACGCCACGGACCATGTATGGAAGGTGCGGTCGACGTCCAGCCTCTCGTTGGTGATCAACTGGCTGCGCGGGTCGAAGGCGGCATAGGCGTACCGGGCCGCGGCCTGCAGTTCGAGACTGCGATAGCTTGTTTCGTGATACAGGCCGAGACTGACGTCCTGCTTTCGCGTGGGCGGAGTGAAGACATAACCGCCCAGTTCGAGATCGCGATGTTCGAAGTCGGCGGAGATTACGGTGTTCTGCGCCTTGTTTCCCGAGTTCAGGTAGAGTTTGAAGTCTCCGCTGTAGTCATGAAAAAGAAACTCGGATCCGACGCTGCCGCTTGACTCGTATTCGACGTGGTGATAGTAGGCCTTCGTAAAGCCCGCCTCGATTCTGTCCGCCGTCCCGCCGTCGAACCGATAGACAGCCCTTCCGTCGAAGACCCGACGGATGATATCGAGGTCCGCGCCGTTCGGATGCGCGCCGATGAATCCGCCCGGAATGCCGTACTGCGTCTCGAATTGATCGAAAGATGCGCCAACGTATCCCCGGTTCCCCGCGTAGGACACGCCGAGGGCATACGTGCGGGTGTTGATGGGCGTGTTGGCAAGCCGGCCGACCGGGGTCCGGATGTCCCGGGTATCCCGGTAGGTGGACTCGGCGTGCATCGCGAGCGGCCCCACGGGCGCGGTGAGGGCGGCGGACGAGAAATAGCCCCGGTTCGCTGTTTCCCCGTAGGCGCCCACGCTCCCGAAGAAGCGATCAGGCCGGGTTTCGGGAATCCTGTGCTTGACGACGTTGATGACACCGCCGCCGGCCGTGGACGTGTGCAGCAGCGTGCGGGGCCCCCGGATGATTTCCAGGCGTTCCGCGTTGAACGTCTCGACGGTGACCGCGTGATCCGCCGACGTTGCGGAGAGATCCTGAGACTGAATGCCGTCGACGTTGATCTGTACACGGTCGCCGCTGAGCCCGCGGATGACGGGGCGGGCCGGCGCCGGACCCATGCTCCGGATGGCAACGCCGAGTTCGTTCTTCATGGTCTCGGCCAACGTGATGCTGTATTTCTTCCTGAGTTCGTCACCGGAAAGCACACGTGTGGCCTCGTGCAGTTCTTCAAATCGGGTTTCAGCGCGTCCGGCCACAACGTCGATGGGGTCCAGCCTGTGGTCCAGCCGCGCCAGTTCGAGATAGACAACCGGATGCTTCGCGCCCGAGAGGTTCAGTTCGTGGCGCGTTTCCCGATAGCCGACGTGCGTAAAGGACAGCCGATAGTCACCGGGAGACAGGTGGAGTACGAAGCGGCCTTTTTCGTCCGTAGACGCGCCCGCGACGTCATCCGAAGGCTGGACGTTTACGTTTCCGACCGGCAGTCCGGTCTCGCCGTCGAAGACGTACCCTTCGATCAACACAGCCTGACTTGCCGAGCCGATACCCGCCAGAAAGCCCAAAGACAGCAATGTGAGCGCCGTAAGGTAAATGGACAGCCGGATGGCGGAACGGCGGCCGGTGTCGTCGCCCGGATCGGGGTCTTGTTTACCGCAACCGGACAGGACCACCGCAAAATCCGGTGCCGCCGCCATCGGTTGATTGGATGTTTTCACTTTGAACGTGTTGAACATTAAGGTTCTCCTGTGTGCCGGAATCTCACTTCGTCCCGATTCTCGCGTGAGCATCCACCCACGCGCTGGCCCGGCGGGCTGTGAACTGGGAGGTCGACCTGCCAGGGCTCAGGGATCAGGCAGACAATCCGCCCGCATTTTATCTTCTACAGTGCGGTGATCGCCACCGAAATGGGCGCGAATCCGTTTTCCGCCCGTGTGGCGGACGAACTGCGCATGTACCGACAAGATGCCGACCCACGAATTCGCCTGGCCGGCGATCCGCCATTACGGGTGTAGCCTGACCCGGAGAGGGGTGCGAATGCACGATACCCAATCCGAAGAGCCTACCCGTCTGCAGAACCGAGGCGCATTTCTGCACGCGTGGGTCCGAGCCGGGGCCGACCTCGAACGACCGGTATGTAGAAAACTGGAATTACCGAAGACGTGTCAGGAAGACACTTTAGGATGGATCAGAACAAGGGAGGTGCGCGTCCGTCTGGCAGAAGGAGGGAAGAGCGCAGGGAACCAAACGAGGAAAAGCCCTGCCTGAAATACAGAGAGCAGAGGTGCAGCACCAGCACTGCCGGCAGAACGATACTCAGGCTGCCGAACCATGCGCAGACGGCACATTGTTGTTCGTGACACTGCTGATCATGATTGTGGCACGGGTGTCCGTGATCTTGTCCGGCGAAGGCGGCAAGCAGAAAAACCGCAAGGTAGCCAGCGAATATCGCCAGGGCGAACACGACAACGGGATGAATCCGTTTGAAGGAAAAATACACCCTTACCGTCTCCGGAAGAATACAGAACTTACGGGGATCCGCTTGGTAGTATACGAGAATCGGCCGGATTCGTCAAGTGAACGGAAGCCGGAATGCAGCCGCAAATATGGCGGCGCATTCGGGGAATGACCTTGACACCTGATTTGTACGTGCGTATATCATCCCGTCCCTGGGGTTTAATGATATAACTATGTTGGGGATATCGATGTCTCATGCCACGCCGGATGAAATCCGAAAAAATATGACGTCGCATTTCGTGAAAGCGGGCGTAGCGGGAGTGATCCTAAGGGGTAACCGAATCGTACTGGTACGCCGGAAATACGGCGCAAACCGTGGGAAATGGTGTATCCCTTGCGGCAACGTAGAGGTTGGGGAGGACGTCCGTACGGCCGTCAAACGCGAAATCGGGGAAGAGACGGGTCTGGACGTTGCGGTGGGCGACGTGTTGGACGTGCTCTCGACGCATCACTCGCCTGAGATGAGCGTCGTTGGCGTGTACTTTCTCGTCATTGAAAAAGGCGGCGACCTCGTTGCAGGGGACGACGCGGCCGAAGTCGGACTTTTCCCTCTTGAAAACCCGCCCGCGGACATGGCTTTCGAGACGGATCGAAAGATAATCGATAAACTGAATGCCGGTTATTGATAAGGTTCCAGAGACTGTGCCCTACACATCAATAAACGGATTCCGGATGTTCTATGACGTCCGAGGGGAAGGCGAAGTCATCGTATTCGTTCACGGAGGATTTCCTTCGCTCGACATGCATCTCCGCGCCGATCCGGATGGCAATTGGGGGTGGGAGATGGATTTCACTGCGGAGTTCCGGTATGTGATGTACGATCGACGGGGTTGCTGGCTGTCTTCCCGTCCCGAGTCGGGCTATGGCCTGGAAAACCAGGCGCACGACCTGGCCGAATTGCTGGAACGCCTCGATATCGAAAGCGCGCACGTCATCGGTTCCTCCGCCGGCGGTCCGATTGCGATCCTTTTCGCTACGCATTACCGCGAGCGGGTCAAGACGCTCGTGTTGGCCGGCACCGCGGCGCATCTCTGGCCGGACGACGACCCGGTTACCCGTATTGTCGAAAAACAGTTGAAAATCCTTTATAGACAAGGTGCTATATCCGCATGGGAGAACCGTCCGGAAGGCGTCGAACTTTCGCTCGACGTCCTTTGGGAACGCGACGAGATGGAGGAACGGGGAACGCTGGCGGAGTACGAGGAGCGGGTCAAAAGCCTTGTTGCGAGGTCCAGCCGGCAGGAACGCATTGAGTGGTACGAGGCTCAGTTGAAATCTATTGGCGCGTACCTTGACAGGGATCTGACTGCCGACTGCGGTCGGATCCGGGCGCCCACCCTCGTGGTACACGGCGCCAGAGACAGGGAAGTACCCGTGGAATGGGGCAGGGACCTGGCAGCGAAGGTCCCCGGGGCCGAATTCCGGGTGTACCCGGACAAACCCCACAGTGTGGTCCACGGAAGCAAGAGCGTTCGGGAAGATCTGATGACGTTTTTCAGAAATGCCGGCTAAAGAGTTCTCTGATCTCCGGTAACGGACATACTGTTTTTCTTGATTGACGCGAAACGAGAGGTGACGTGGGAAAGGGCGATCTCAGGTTTCTATTCCTGGATGTCGACGGCGTAATACTTGACAATGCCATGTGGGAAGCGGAGAGCAGCAGGCTCGTCGGCGCCGCGTTCAGCGAATTGCTGGGTGGAGACGCCAACGTGTGGGCTGAGCATCAGGAACGGCTGTGGCTGAGGGTGTGGAACCGGGGAAACGAAGAATACACGGAGGCGTTGGGACTGCGAAGACTGAATCTCTCCCGATGGTGGGATCGTCTGCATGCCGACTGGGTCCTGCAACTGTGTGAGGAAGTTGGGGTCAAAGCACCCCGCACTTTCGAAGAACGAGTCGACGTTGCCGAGCGTGCATTCACCAATGTTTATCTCAACACCAGGGCCGTCTTTCCGTGCGCCGGAGCGGCGATCGAGGCGCTGGCGCAAGACTTCGAGATCCATACCGCGTCCGGCAATCCCTCGTGGGTGATCGAGACCCTGCTCACGGGCATGGGTATTCGTGAATTGATTGGCAGGCCGTTCGGGTCCGATCTGGTCGGATTTCAGAAAGGGCACAGGACCTTCCACGCACGCATTCTGAACGAAGTCCGGGCCAGTCCTGAAGAGTCGATCGTCGTGGATGATCACGAAACGCCACTATTGGCTGCCGGGAAGCTCGGTGCAAAGACGGTCAGAGTGGGGGGCGCCGGATCCGGTGAATTCGACCTCACAATCGGATCGCTGTCCGAGTTACCAGACGCAATCCTTAACCTTGATTCCTCATTTTTCGAGGACGTTAATTCGAATAAGTGTCAGTTAAAAAGGCGATTAGACTGCTGATTGCCAGGATACACCAGGACACTGCACGTGAACTGAATAAATGTCCTTCATGACGACCATTTCGGCCTGTTTCGAAGGGTTTTGTCGCGGTGCCGCGTTGCGGCTTTTGCGGAATTGAGGTTAAGGTCTAATACTCCGTCCGTAGCGGGACCGCCCGAGCCGTTGGACCCGGGTTTACCTTGATTCGCGATTATTCGGGGAACTGAATGTCGAATATATACAGAAGAACAGAGGCGAATTGACGTCAAGGATCCCGGGTACTTCTGGTTACTGAACGTGAAGGGAATCTTCATCCATTTGAACGACCTCAATACCCCGTTTTCGCACCGTCACCTTCTGTGCCTTTTGTGCTTTTTGTGGTAAATTGACTGTTGTCTTTTTTCGAATTGAAGTTAGCGTCATACATTGCGTAATACGATCACGTTTCCCGGGCGCTGACTTGCGAGGCGCTGCAGCCGAAAAACCGTGAACCTGTGAGGTGCCGCACATGACAGCCAGATTTATCGAACATCGACGACATTCGATGAGGACGAAGCCCGGCCAGCATCTCTCGCAGGCCGGCGTCGATCTCGCCAGACGGGTTGGGGAGGGGATGACGGCATTCGACAAGGTGTACACGAGTACCATCCCCCGCGCATTCGAAACGGGTATTGCCATGGGCTTCGCCGTCGACCGTCAGGTCGAACTGCTGGCGTCCATGCCGTCGGACGTGGAAATCTCTTTTGATGTTGGATTCGGCGGATTCTCTTCCCATATCCGTCGATACCCGGACAGCGTCGTCGCCAGCTTCGCCGGAGAACTGGCGGCATTTCACGCGAATATCGCCAGGTCGCTGCCGGACGGCGGCAGGGCGTTGATCATATCTCACGGAGGATTCATCGAAGCCAGTGCGGTCGGTTGCCTGCCCGACGCGGAACACGATACGTGGGGGACGTCCTGCAACTACTGCGAAAGGGTCAGGTTGACGTACGATAAGGGCAAGTTCACAGCGTGCGAAATCCTCCGGGTCCCAGGTACGATACTCCTGAACTGATGCAAAAGCAGCTATCGGCTTTCAGCCGTCAATGACCTCTCCCCCCGGCCCCCTCTCCTGTGAGGAGAGGGGGAGGAAAGGCAGACGTCGGGTGCCGGACATTTAAAGAAACTTCGATTGAAAGGAAATCGCCGTCACGGCACGTTGGGAAGCATGTACATCTACCCATCACCGTTCCCCCTTCCTCACAGGAAGGGGGTCAGGGGGTAGGTCTCCCCGCATTTCTTCTACCGTCTTCCGCGAGGACCCTATGAGTCCGACGAGAGTCGCCGTGATCGGGTGCGGTCAGATCGCAACCACACAGCATCTGCCGGCCTACCGGGAGGCAGCGGATGCCGGAATCTGCTCGCTCGTGGGCGTATGCGATCTGTCGTCCGAACGGCTGGCCCGCGCGCGAAGAGTTCGAAGTCGCCGGATTTCAGGACGCGGAAGCGATGCTTGAAAAGACAAAGCCCGACGTTGTCAGCATCGCCACGCTGCCTTCGAGTCATCGAGACCTCGCGGTGATGTGCCTGGAGGCGGGATGTCACGTCCTGTGCGAGAAGCCCGTGGCGATGGATGTAGACGAGGCCCGGGACATGGTCCGCGCCGCAGAAACGAACAACCGGCTGCTGAGTATCTGCTTCGAATACCGGACCTGGGACGAGTCACGGTACCTGAAAGACAGAATCGCAGAGGGCGTCCTCGGTCACGTACACGCCGTTCGGACGTGGGGAGGGTGTACTTACGGTCTGCCGAAGTTCGCGTACAGCCCACGTGGATTGTGCGGCGGGGGCGTTCTGGCACACTGGACGATCCATAACCTTGACCTCGTACTCTGGCTGCTCGGCAATCCCGAGCCGCTCACCGCCAGCGCATTCTGCCATCATCGGGTGAATGAATACCCGTCGGCCGCAGGCCCACTGGCGGACGACGTAGATCCAGCGTCGGTCGATCCGGATTTCGAAGACTTCGGCGCCGGCTTCATCCGGCTATCCGGAAACACCATCCTGACCGTGGAAGGGAATTTTCTTCAGGCGCCTTCCAACAGACACGAGGGTTGGGACTTTCTCGGAGACCGGGGTGACGCGTCAATCTCGCCACTCAGAATCCGGACCGACGACGGACGAACGTGGCGTGAGGAGATCCCCGCCATGAAGCCTTGCGACTACGATATGCGGCAGCTGATCAACGAATTCCTGGGCGCCGTCCGTCAGGGTGAGGCGTCTCCCGTTTCCGGCAGCGAGATCATTCGAATCCAGCGGCTCATGGACGCGCTGTACGCCTCGGCGTCATGCGGGCAAGAAGTCGCCGTCGCGGGAGCCTGAGACACAAGGTCAGTACACAAGATGGGATTTGTCTATATCGAGTACATCAGCCGTCTTCCAGGCGTCGATCCGGAGACGTTTCGCGCGCAGGCCGCAAAGGGACAGGAGGGATGGGACAGCGGGTATGAGGATGAGTTGGTTCTGTCCGTCGGCCGCACGTGGCGATTGGGGCCCCAGCCGGAGTACATGACCGTCTGGCACACGCGGAACGCCGGCCTCGAGAGGATAGACGCGTGGGACCGGATCTTTCGCAGCGGCGAGGCGGACGACCTGGAACAGCCGTTCTTTCAGGTCGCGCGGATCGAAGCAGCCGGCTGCTATAATCCGCTTCTCGAGCCGGTGCCGGCCCGCAAGGGAACGTACTACGCCGAGTTTTTCGGTGTCCGCGACACCAGGGATGCAGTCCGACGTTTTTTCGAGAGCCGCGCGGAACGCCATCCGGATTTCACGCTGAATCTCCTCGTACAGAGAATTGGGAAGTTGGCGCCCGAACCCGGCGGCCTGGCCGTCTGGACCATCCCCGATTTCGCAGCGCTTGATTCCATCGCAACCGAGCTGGATCAATCCGATACCCCAATCCGGCTCTCCGCCGCGGCGACCTACGCGGACTTCGGCAGTGAGATCCTTTAGAAAGAAGCCCGTGGCAATCCATGGTGTAAGATCCACGGTCTCGAGACCATGCACCTGCAACACAACACCGGACCGGAACGGATGCTCTTCGCACTGCTCTTCTGCGCGCTGTTGACGTTCAATTTCCTCAGTTATTCTATCGCGTTTGCGCAGAATGGCCTGACTTCAGACCAGTACGAAGGGGACTTCGATTTTCTGTGGGCAGCGTTCCGTACGGACTATGCATATTTTGACGAAAAGCGTACGGACTGGGATCGAGTCAAAGAGATATTCCGGCCGCAGATCCGAACCATTTCGACGAAATCGGAATTCGTCGCGTTGCTGGAGAAGGTCCTTGAGGAGCTGTACGACGACCATATACATCTGAACACGCATACGGCATCTTCACCGAATATCGTGCCGTCGCGAACCGACATCTGGGCGGAATGGATCGACGATAAGGCGATCGTAACGGGAATCCGACCGGGCTTTCCCGCTGCTGCCGCGGGTCTGCGTCCCGGGATGGAGATCCTTCGTTTCAATGGCGTCCCGATCGGAGAGGCCGTCCGAGAGCGGATGGGCAGGACCATTGTTCAGGCCGGCGACGAGATTAAGGGTTGGACGCTGAGAAAAGTCCTGGCGGGATATCGGAATCAGACCAGGACAATCGAGTACCGGGACCGGGACGAGACCGGACGGGTCTGATTCCCGCCCGAAGCGTTCGATATCGCGTATGACTCGCAGCACCGATCGCAACTCGATTTTCGGACTCTCGACCGCCGGATCGGATACGTGGCCATCAACGGTACCGTGGCAGGCCGCGGACTCCTGGAGTTTTTCGACTCCTCGCTGGAAGCGTTGCGGGATACCGACGGACTGATCCTCGATCTGCGCAAAGCCGGCGGCGGCAATACGGGGGTTGTTGAAGGGATTATCGGACGCCTGATCGACCGGGAGCGCGTGTACCAGAGAACCATGCCCCACAATGGAAAGCCGTTTCTGAGCCGGGTCAGACCGAGAGGCGAGTGGCAGTACGAACGTCCTCTGGTCGTTCTGGTAAACCGCTGGACGGGAAGCGCCGGGGAGGGTCTGGCAATCAGCCTGGATGCACTTGATCGGGCGACCGTGGTCGGAACGAAGATGGCAGGACTGGAGGGTTCGGTCTTAACGATGCGGATGCCCCAAACGGGGATCGCATTTCAGTGTACCAAACAGAAGGTCTTTAACGGCACGCTGACAGGGGATCCGGCGGCTCAGGAATTCACCGGATCGTCAAGAAGCGCGTATACCCCTCCGGTACTCGTCGATCCGAATACGGAAGCTTTAAACGAATCGGAGGATCCGATTCTTGAGAAGGGTCTGGAGGTCCTCGGCCGGGCGACATCCCCGTAGATATCAACTTCAGTACCGTCGAAAACCTTGCTCCGGGAGAGCCAATAATCTATATTGGCATCGTATTCAAAGATGGGTGAATACGACCAGGAGATACTTTAAGCCCCTGCAGGAGCGTAATTGTGTGGAAGGACCCGATCGTTGAAGGAATTCATGCGGTTCGACGAAAGATCGCACACGAGTGCAACCACGATATCCGCCAGATTATAGAACGACTGCGCAAAAAAGAGAAGAGACATAAGGAAAGGCTTACGTTTCTGAAGCACAGCGACGGGACGAAGCCCAATGCCGTCGGATGATGCCCCTTCGTCGTGTTTTGGAATAGCGCCAAACGTATGTTCAGTGGACTTACGAAAGTTCTGCGAAAAAGAGACGCGTTTGGCAATGGGAAAGGTACCCATGCAGGATGAAATGCGGGCGGAATATGACTTTGAAGGCCTGCGGATGAGGAAGTTGGGGCCGGGGCGAAAAAGCTTCGGCAATTTCGTCGTCCGGTTGGAACCTGATGTCGCTAAAGTGTTTCCGGATGCTGACTCGGTTAACGAGGCTTTGCGTTTCCTGATTCGCGTGACCAGAGACAACAAGCAGGCGCTTTCAGAAAAATGACGGTAATGACTAACATTTGAAGTGATGGTCCCGGACACTTTATTCGGCTAAAAACGACTGTATTTTCTATGAATGGTGATCCCCGTTGGTCCTGCTGGCTGGCGGGGATTATATTCTAATGAACAGATGTGTTTTTCATCGGCGCACATAAATTATAAAAGTGCAATGAAATCAGTCATTTGGGACTTCAACGGTACCATTCTGGATGACGTGGAACTGGCGACAGGTTCGATGAACGAACTGTTGCGCAGAAGAGGACTGCCGACGATCGACAAGGCGACCCATCGACGGGTCTTCCGGTTTCCCGTATTCGATTACTATCGTCGCCTGGGATTCGACCTGAACGGTGAAGACCAACGAGAAATTTCCGATGAGTTCCACAGCGTGTACCAGGCCGGAATCGGATCGTGTTCACTCAATCCTGGAATCGCGGAGACGCTGGAGTACCTGGAGAAACATGGAATAGACCAGTTCGTTTTGTCGGCTGCCCAAGAAGAGATGGTCGTTTCGTGGGTGCGTATTCATGGTCTTCCGGAACGATTCAAGGGCGTCTACGGGCTTTCCGATCGATTGGCAGCGTCGAAAGAGCAGAGATGCCGCGATCTGATTGATGATTTCGACCTTGATC
Source organism: Gemmatimonadota bacterium (assembly GCA_028873695.1). GTDB lineage: Bacteria > Latescibacterota > UBA2968 > UBA2968 > JAAXHE01. The sequence goes on from JAPPNU010000044.1 coordinate 106,056, forward strand.
CATCCGCGACGCTATTCATAGGCGACACGGACCACGACGTGGAGGTGGCGCGCGCCGTGGGCTGCCGTCCGATTGTCGTGTCGCAGGGGCACCAGGACAGGTTTCGGTTCGCCGCCGCGGAATGTGAGATTTATGGTTCCGTTCACGACCTGGTCAAAGCGCTTCCGGTGGATGGGACTGCCGGAAGATAGACGTATACAATGTTTACAGTATGGGTAACAGGGTATACAGTGAAGGAGACAGAATGAAGACCTTTCCATTGGAGTACATTGCGGCCGGCGCCGCGGGACAGATGTCGTTCCATCTGCCGAAGGCGGTTCAGTACGAGGGAAACCCGGTGTTGACGGCGACGGAGAAACAGGAGTTCGCGGGTCAGGACGCGACGTACATCTCGGTGCTGCCGACGGCGGGCGTGCTTTCGGATCCGATCGACGCGTACTACGCGTACGTGGCGACACACGACGGGTCAGAAATCTGGCTTGCGACGGCGCCGCACCCGCTGGGGCCCTGGACGTGGCGGCGGGCCGTGCTTGAACTCTCGGCGACGTCGTTCACGAAGCACATCTCGTCTCCCTCGGTCGTCATGCACAACGGCGAGGTTTACATGTATTTTCACGGCGTACACACGAGCGGCAGGCAACCGACTGCGCTGGCGACGTCGAGGGACGGCGTGCATTTCGAGCAGAAGATATTCCCCGTAATGACAACGCACCCGAACCGGAAGAACCACTGGTACGGCCAGAGCGTGAGTTACGTCCGGGTGGTCAAGGACGGCCCCATGTTCATCGGGACGTTTCAGGGGAACGGGCTCGGATGGAACGCGCAGGCGAACGGCGTAACGACCGTGGCCGGCCTGGCGATGAGCGTGGACGGAATCCACTGGCGGTTGTCGAAGAAACCGCTGCTTGGGAATATGCCTGGAAGCCGGGGGCCGTTCGCATCCATCCTCGTCCGGCTGTGGGACCGCTGGCTGATGCTGTTCAACGATGATCGCGGACTCTCCGGAGCGCTTTCAGAGAGTTCGGACGTGACCGGTCCTTACGAGGACATGGGGTGTGTACTCGAATCCGGTCACTGGCCGTTTCCTGTGTTTCACGAGGACAAGCTCTATCTGCTGTGCGGCGGGATCAACGCCGCGGTGATCGAGTGGAAGTAGACGAAGAGAATCAGGACTCAAATGTATCGAGCGAATGGATTCAGGGGGAAGAACCATGAACCGAAGGTTGCTGCGAACGACGTATCACGCGGAAGTCGAGGAGGTCAACTTCACGCACGGCCTGCCCGCGTGGTTGACGCAATCGCCGACCGGATCGTCCAGGGCCGTGACGTGTGACTATACGGATACCTACGGCAGCCACTGCGCGATGATCGCAAGGGGTAACACCGGCGAGGGCGTGACGTTGAGCGGGTCTCCGGTAAGCATGGCCGTCGTGAAGGTCGTGGAAATGGTGGCGGTGGGAGTGACGGTAAACGGGCCGGCGGAGTTCAGCCTGGGTTTTGTTTCGCCGACCGACAATCCTGCCGGGATTCAACTGGATGCGGTTCCCGTAGATGCCGGCGTATCGCCGGCCGGACGTGTGCGGCTTGTCATGCGGGACGGGTCTCTGGAGGGTGAGCAGACGCTTTTCGCGGAGGGTAGCGGCGGTCAGATCGGCGATGGCGGAACGGTGATCGATGACGTCGACCTGGGAGTCATCGTCAATATCGAAGCGAAGTCAGCCAGGGCGCACCTGGGGTATTCCTACGTGTCCTGCGGTCCGCAGGGCTTTCCGTCCGGGCAGGTGCTGGCTCCGGCCATCCGGACGGCGCTGGTCACTGACGGAGAGGCGTCGGCCAGGGTGCGCCGGATGACGATCGGGATATACAGTTGAACGGGGGTTTGGCGGGACGGAAGAATTGCCGGAAAGGCGCGAATCGGTCGCGATGAACGGCCGTTAGCCTTGATTCGCATTTTTCCGGTGATCTGAATGTCGAATAAATGCAGAAGAACAAAGGCGAACTGACGTCAACGGTCCCGGATACTTGAAGTCACTGGACGTGAAGGGAAATCTCAACCTTATGAACGACCTCAATACCCCGTTTTGGCGCCGTCCCCTTCTGTGCCTTTTGTGCTTTTTGTGGTAAATTGACTGTTGTCTTTTTTGAATTGAGGTTAGACGTTCAGCCCGTCTCCCTCTGTGTGGTAAAATTCGCTCTCGATTTCCCGAAGTTCCTTTTGAATTTCAGGATCGGCGGCCATTTCACGCAACTGAGAATCAATGACCTTGTTCGAAGTGTTGACAGCTTGTATTCGGTGACTTACGCGCTCAATGAGCTGAAACTGCTCCTCTGTACTCAGACGACTGATTTTTTCTTCCAGGTCTCGTACGATCGATGGTTCTGGCATCGTGATTCTCCACGTTTATTTGTTTCGTTTGGGACAGTGAAAAGGACGACAAAGACCCCATCAATGTCAAGGGTATATACCAACCGGCGCAACCATTACCGACATCGATCGGCATCGAGGCCAGCGGATGAAAGATAGGTCCCGTGCGCTTGTGGAGGTGCATGTTGCGACACTTCTGTATGGATTCATCGGTCCCCTCGGAAAAGCGGTGGACCTCGACCCGTATCAGATCGTCTTCTGGAGGACGGCTCTCGCGGCCATCGTCCTCTTCCTCGTCGCAATACGGCTCAAGAGCCACGCGCCCATCAGGAGCTGGAGCGATCTGGCGACCTTTGCGGCGATCGCAGTCCTGCTCTCGGTCCACTGGGTGCTCTTCTTCCAGTCGATCAAGGTGTCGACGGTGGCCATCGGTCTGGTGACGACGTACACCTATCCGGTGCTCATGGTCTTTCTGGAGAGTCTCTTCTTCAACGTCAGGCTGCGGGCAGTTGACTTTGCCAGCGCGGTTGCAGTATTGATCGGTGTCTACTGCCTGGCGCCGGAGTTCGATCTGTCCGATGCGAATTTTCAGGGGGTTCTTTACGGCATGGCCTCCGGCGCAATGCTCCCCCTCTTCATCCTGCTGCGCAAGAAACGGATCATCGACAGATACAATACCTGGGACATTTCAGCCTATGAATTGGGCATCGCGGGCCTGCTCCTTCTTCCGTTCATGTTCTACAACGAGACCCTGTTCGAGTTGCCAGGTACAAGGGACCTCGTGCTCGTGGTGGTGCTGGGCGTGTTGCTGACCGGTTTCGCACGCATTCTATTCGTAAACAGCCAGCGGCGCCTTTCCGGGAAAGTCGTCGGGATCACCCTGGCGCTGGAAACAGTCTACGGTGTCATCATCGCCGTTATCTTCCTGGCAGCCATCCCGTCCGGCCGTGAGATCATCGGCGGCCTGATCATCCTCTCCGCCGCCGTGTTCGAGAGTCTGAGAACGCCGGGAGATGAAACGGCCGATAGCGATAGTCAGTGATTTGGAAAATCAACGGTACACGTTAAGAGAGATCAATCGACTACACAATGTCACACGCGGTGAATGAAGAAGGGATCAACAATTGACGATTGGTTTTGGATCTTGATTCGCAATCGTTCCGGGACCTGAATGTCGAATATATACAGGAGAATAAAGGCGAATTGACGTCAAAGATCCCGGATACTCGATCTGGCACTTTTTTTCTCTCTGTGCCTTATGTTGTTGTTGGTTGGTTTCCATCCTGTCCATCCATGTAGGTTGCCTTGCATTTTGGTTTCGAGTCGTTTCGGTTGATCCATGATTAGCGGTTTTGATTTGCCCTTTTTTGTGTCTTTTGTGGCTTTCGCAGTTTCTTCCGGTCTTATCCTGTTCATCCTGTCTATCCATGTTTGGCGGTTTTGATTTGACCTGTTCTTTGCGGTTTTCGAGCTCAATGGACGTGAACGGAAATTTCATCTATTTGAACAACCTCGATACCCCGCTTCCGCGCTGAATCCTTCTGTGCCTTTTGTGCTTTTTGTGGTAAATTTGACAGTTGTCTTTTTTCGAATTGAGGATGGTTGTTCGGGAGGAAGAAAAATGAAAGTCGGAAAGTTCATGATGCCGCTGCATCCGCCGCAGAAGGACCGCACACAGACATTCGAAGAGGACATCGAGTGCGTGTTGTGGGCCGAGGAACTCGGTTTCACCGAGGCCTGGATCGGGCAGCACCACACCGCAATGTGGGAGCCGATTCCCGCCAACGACGTGTTCATCGCCCACGTCCTGCCGCAGACGGAGCGAATCCGGCTGGGCACGGGCGTCACGATCATGACGCAGCATCACCCGGTGAACGTCGCGGTCCGTCTCGCGTATCTCGATCACCTTTCCAGGGGGCGCATCAACGTTGGCTTCGGACAGGGGGGCGTACCAACCGACTGGCCGCTGTTCGATTTGCCGGACCCGCGCACCCAGGGGCTGATGAACCTGGAGGCGATGGATATCGTAATGAAACTCTGGACGGAAGACGGTCCGTTCGAGTTCAAGGGGGATTTCTGGAACGTCGCGCTGGTGGAGAAGGTCCCGGAACTCGGGTTGGGGGAGGTGTTGAAGCCCTATCAGAAGCCGCATCCGCCCATCGCCATGAGCATCGTCAAGGAAGAATCCATGGCGGCCACCACTGGCGGCCGGCGCGGGTTCCTGCCCATCAGCATTAACATGGCGCCCTCGCACAAGGTGAAACGGCATTGGGAGATGTACTGCGAGGGGGCCGCGGACGGGGGACGGCCGGAACCGGACCGGCGCGACTGGCGGATTTCACGCAGCATCTGCGTGGGCGAGACGGATGCGCAGGCGCGGGAGCACGCCTACAACGGCGCGTTCGCCGACTCATTGATGTATCTTCGCGGCATGATCGAAAGTGCCAACATGCTGGATCTGCCGAAGATGGACCCGGGGATGTCCGATGCGGACCTCAATCGCGACTATTTCATCGACGAGATCGCCATCGTCGGCAGTCCCGACACGGTGACGAGACGCCTGCAGGAGCTGTACGACGTCACCGGCGGATTCGGGACGGTGCTGATGATCGGCCACGACTGGGACGACAAGGAGAAGATGAAGCGCTCGATGGAGTTGATGGCGAAGGAGGTCATTCCTCGTCTTCCATAGGATACGCTATTCGATGACGTAGCAGGTTTGAAGGTGGGGCGGACGTTCCTGTCTGCCATTCTCGACCTCCTCGTCCCTTTGGTGGATACCGTAGCGATCGCTACGCCCTTTTCCCCTTTCAACGACACGTCAGGAGAAATGCTATGAATACAGCACCCGCCCGGCGCGCCATCGTCGCCGGAATGGACGGCGCCAGTATGGAACTGGTGAAGAACATGGCTGACGCGGGCCATATGCCCAACGTGCGCGCCCTGATGGAGGCGGGCGTCTGGCGGCCCATGGTCGGCGTGTTTCCCACGCTCACACCGCCGGGGTGGACGGCCCTGTCCACTGGATCGTGGCCGGGCACCCATGGGATCATGGACTTCAATATCCGCCACGTTGGGGAGCCCCTGGATCGTACCCTGTGGGGCATCGACACCTCCCTGTCGCGCTCGGAATACATCTGGAACGCGTTCGAGCGCGGCGGCCGGACGCCGATCCTGGTGAAGTGGGAGATGTCCTGGCCGCCCACCGTGCGCTCGGGGGTGCAGGTAGAGGGCACCGGCCCCGGTGTCTCCAATCACCACCAGGTGGCGGGATATCACCTGTTCGTGGCCGGCAAATGGGCGCCGAGACGGCTCGAAGCCCAGCGCGACCCGGAAACGCTCGACCCAAGCGCCCTGCAGGGAGTGCGCGAGTTCGACCCTGTGACGCTGTCGGACGCCGAGGGATGGACCGGAGCCCCCGATTCGGCACGGCCGCCCAGGGAGGCCGTCCTCACCATTCAGCCCCTGGCGCGGGGCCGCGAAGGCATGAACCGGGGACGAGAAGGCAAGCCCGTTCCGCTTCATGCCCTGATCTACGCCAGCGGCGGCGCTGGGTACGACCGCGTGCGTATCTGCAAGTCGAAGGACGCGTCGAAGCCGCTGGCCGACCTGGCGGTCGGGGAGTGGAGCGACTGGTGGCTGGACCGTTTCGAAATCGACGGCGGGAAGGTGCGCGGGTACGTCCAGGCAAAGCTGATCACGCTGACACCCGAGGCTGATGCCTTCGAGCTCTTCGTCCCCCAGATCTGGCCGCCCGACGGCTATACGAAGCCCGCATCCATCGCCGATGAGATTGACCGGAACGTGGGCAACTTCCTGCAGAACCCGGCCCGCGACGCCCTCGGCCTGATTGACGACGACACGTATTTCGAACTGCTGGAGTTCCACCACCAGCAGCTGGCCGACGTGGCGGAGTACCTCGCCGGTTCCCGGGACTGGGACCTGCTGATGACCGAGACCCACGCATCGGACTACACCAGCCACTTCTTCCTCCGCGCGGCCGACCCCCATTCCGGGGCGCCGCCGGAGGTGGAGCGGCGCTGCCGCGAAGGGGTGGAGCGCACCTACGCCTCCATCGACCGCTGGATCGGGCGCCTGCGCGAACTCGCGGGTGACGACACCGCCTTCTTCCTGGTCTCCGATCACGGCGGCACATCCCAGCAGCACACCGTTGTCAACGTCGCAGCGGTGCTGGAGCAGGCGGGCTTCCTCAAATACGAGGGCCGCGGTGCCAACCGCCGCATCGACTGGTCGCGGACTCGCGCGGCGGACGTGGGCCTGGTACATATCTTCGTGAACCTGAAGGGGCGGGAGCCCGGCGGCATCGTCGATCCCGCCGACTACGACGCCGTCTGCCAGGACATCATCCAGGCGCTGTACGACTACAAGGACCCGGACACGGGGCGGCGGCCCTTCGCGCTCGCCGTCACCCGCGAGGACGCGGAGATGGTGAACCTTTGGTCGGATCGGGTGGGCGACGTGGTCTACGCACTGCGTCCGGAGTACGACGGCGCCCATGGCAAGCAGTTGCCGTCCGTGACCTTCGGGATGGCCGGCCAGCACTCGACATTCATCGCCGCGGGCGCAGGCGTGCGCCAGGCGGGACGCCTCGAGCGGCAGGTTCGCGTCATCGACGTGGCGCCCACGGTCTGCTATCTCACGGGCGCGCCCATGCCGCGCAACGTCGAAGGCGGCGTGATCTACGAGGCCGCGGTGGACCCGGACCTGCACCGGTGAGGGTCCGGCACGCTCGTGACATGGAGGGCCGATGGTTATGGCACTGACGCGGACCGTCGATCTGCTGCTGGCAGGCGTCGAAGACGGACTCCATTTGGGCGCTCAGCTCTACGTGTCTGTCGACGGCAGGACCGTTGCGGACGCGGCCGTCGGAAATGCGACGACGACAAGTGCGATGACGAGTGACACAATAACCGTCTGGATGTCCTTGACCAAGGGCATCACGGCGGTTGCCGTCGCTCAGATCTGGGAGAAGGGTCAAATCGAGATTGACGATCCCGTCGGCGACCACCTGCCGGAATTCGGCGCCCGTGGGAAAGCGTGTCTGACGTTTCGGCATCTGCTGACGCATACCGCCGGGATCGGACCCGTCGACGTCGCCTGGTCGGAAGCTTCATGGGAGGAAATCGTCGCCGGAATCTGCGATGCGCGCTTGCGGGAAGACTGGGTGCCGGGGAGGCGGGCGCGATATGACGTGGCGAATGCCTGGTTCGTGCTTGCCGAGGTCGTTTTACGCAAGCGCGGCATGGCCTTCGACAGCTACGTCCACCAGGAGGTTTTCGATCCGCTCGAAATGCCCAACTGCAGCCTCTCGATGGATTTGTCCACGTATGAGGCGAGGAAAGACCGGATCGGATTGATGTACAATACCGCTGCCGAAACGCCGGAGCCGTCGCACTACAGCGTGGATCTGGATCGAACGATCGGCAAATGCGTGCCGGGTGGGAGCGGTAGGGGACCGGCGAGGGAACTGGGACGCTTCTACGAAATGCTTCTCGGGAAAGGCCGGTTAGACGGGAAGACGATCCTGCTTCCGCAGACGGTTGAAGCGATCACGTCCCGCCATCGAACCGGCCTGAAGGACGAGATCCTGGGTCATGTTGTGGATATGGGTCTGGGGTTCTACGTCAACTCGAACATCTATGGCAAGGAGTCGGTCCCGTACGGGTTCGGGCGCTACGCCTCTCCCCGCGCGTTTGGCAATGCAGGCTATCAGTCCTCCATCGCGTTTGTGGATCCCGATGCAAGCCTGGTTGTCGTGTGCATTTTCAACGGCACACCGGGTGAAGACGCTCATCAGATCCGCAACCGAGAGACGAACAGCGCCGTCTATGAGGATCTCGATTTGACATAGACCTTTTAAAAACATTAACTTACATGGATAGACAGGATAGTCAGGATCAAGACCTGAAGCAGGATTAAGCTGGATTAGAAATCAGGAGCAGGACCAAGACCGAACAGGACTAAAAGCAAAAAGCAGGATCAGAAGCGAAAGGCAGGATCAAGACCGATCAGGATTTACAGGATTAGAAGCCAAGGGCAGGATCAACACCAATCAGGATTAACAGGATTGGAAATCAAGGGCAGGATCAACAACCAATCAGGATTAACAGGATTAGAAGCGAAAAGCAGGATCAACAACCAATCAGGATTGACAGGATTAAAGGCGAGAGCTGGAAAAGAGGAAGGGGCAGAGGCTAACTTTTGCTGGCCAATGCGATGAATCCTAACCTCTGTAGACGACATTGAACCTGGCCGCTAGATACGTCCATGACCCGTGGACACGCTCAATTCAGATTATCACCTGCCAGCCCTCCGCGACCGCTACGAGTGTCCGTTTCCGGACATTGCTGTATCATTATTGAACACTTCTGTGGTTGTTCAGATATCCTCCCCGCTGTATAACTCCCTGAAAAATATATACTTGGGTATTTGGCACGGTTTTTGATCTATCATGTACGATCAATAATCTGCCATGTGTGTCAATCCTGAACGTCGCAACCTAGTTCGATAGGTATCGCCGGTCATGTTCCGAAACGTGCTCCTGATCACCGTACGCAATATGCGTCGCTATAAGCTCTATTCGGCCATCAATATCGCCGGGCTTTCGGTTGGGATCGCGTGCTGCCTGATGATCGGGTTGCTGATAGAGGATGAACTGCGGTTCGACCGGTTTCACCGATACGCCGACCGAATCTATAGATTCTCGACCGGGAATCGCCCATCGACTCATGCGCATCTCGGCCCAAAGCTTGTTGCGGATTTTCCCGATATTGAACATGCAGTCCGCATTATGCGCGTATCGGTTGCAGGTACCACGATAGCATATCGGGACCGGAAATTTACCGAAGAAGAGTTGTTGTATGCGACTTCGAACTTCTTCGACGTATTCTCGTTTCCACTTGTTCTGGGAGACCCAGGTACCGCACTGGCATCGCCGGACGCGATCGTGATCTCCCAGGACATGGCAAAACGCTGCTTCGGCGACGTGGATCCTCTGGGAAAGGCATTGGCAATACACGCGGGCAAATCATCTGAGAGAACGGTGAGGGTCACGGGCGTGCTTGGCGAACTCCCGCGGCATACCCATTTTTCCTTCCACGGACTGGTACCTTACGCAGCCTATCCTAACGGTGAATGGGAGAACGGTACCGCCTACACCTATCTTATTCTTGGCGAGAACGCATTACCCGGTGAACTTGCAGAAAAAATCAGTTTCTGGCTGCCGCATCAGTTTACACCAGACGATGCCGGCGACAAATCCGCCTCGCGCGTGCGGAGGTCCCGTATCCCATGCCGGCTTATGCCACTTACGGATATCCACCTGCATTCCCATCTGGAGCAGGAACTCGGCCTCAATCGCGATATTAAAGAGCTGTACGTATTTGGTTCAGTCGGTTTTCTCGTTTTGCTGATCGCATGTGCGAACTATATGAATCTGGCGACAGCGCGTTCAGCCAACAGAGCAAGGGAAGTGGGTCTCCGAAAGGTCGTAGGGGCAGACCGCTGGCAACTGATGCGGCAATTCCAGGGCGAGGCCGTTCTTGTCGCCGTTCTCGCATTTGCCGCTGGTGTAATGCTGACGGAGATGTTTCTACCGATCCTGAATGCCGTCGTCGGCAGGACGTTGTCGATTACCTACGGCGGACGTTTTCTTTGTACGCTTGGCGTGGGAGTACTGATTGTCGGTCTGTTGTCAGGGAGCTATCCGGCATTTTTTCTTACGCGTTTCAGGCCCACTGCGATGATGAAGGACCTGTCAAGGTCTATGCCCAGGAGCGCAGGATTTCGCAAGGGCCTCATCGTCTTCCAATTTGCAGTTGCCATAGGTCTTATCGGGGCAACGATCGTGGTGATGAGGCAGTTGCATTTCACCAAAAACAAGGATCTGGGCTTCGAAAGTCGAGATGTAGTTATACTCGATTCATCGAAAATCGACTATGATGTGTATTCCGCCGAGCATCGTTTCGGTACCATAAAGGACGAACTAAGGCGGAACCCGTCTATTCTCAAGGTGTCACTTGCGTTTGTCGTACCTGGTGAGGATTTTTGGACCGGGACGGAGTTTAAGTTAATTGACGTGGCCGAAAGCAAGCCAACGAGAATCAAGACAATGTACATCGACCAGGATTACCTGGAAACCCTGGGGATAGACCTGATCGCGGGGCAGAGCTTCAAGTCCGCATTCGCCACCAGGTCCTACAATGGTGTAATTCTCAATGAATCTGCCGCACGAGAAATGGGAATCGGACGAACCACCGGGCAAAAGGTGCATATGAATTTGGGAAACGTCGTGGAGACAGACGGCACAATCGTGGGCATCGTTCGAGATTTCCATATACGGTCACTGCATCACAAGATCGAACCATTGGCATTGCGCTTGCATCTCGATAAAGTGGGTGTAGGGGGGCACGGCCGTTATCTCGTCGCAAGATTACGCCCCCAGAATGTCCCGGCGACGCTGCAATTCCTGAGGGACAAACTGGCTGAGTTTGCGCCCTCACAGCATTTCCGGTATACCTTTCTGGACACCTATTTTGATTTCGATGAGCTCTATCAGAACGAGACGCGATTGATGCGCGTTTTCGGCACATTCTCCGGATTGGCGATTTTTTTGGCCTTTCTGGGGTTATTCGGTCTCGCGCATTTCACAACGGAGAATCGCACCCGTGAGATCGGTATCCGGAAAGTCCTCGGCGCATCCGTCTTCAACGTCGTTTCAATGATGTCAAGAGACTTCGTATTCCTGGTGATCATTGCCATCGTCATCGCCTGGCCTGTCGCATATATCGGTGCGGAGGCACTGTTGCGGAACTTCGCCTATCGGGTCGACGTTGGCTGGTGGACCGTCCCGTTGTCAGGCGCGTTGGCGCTCGGGCTGGCGCTGTTAACCGTTGGATGGCAGGCCGGCAGAGCCGCGAGGGCGAATCCGGCGGATGTTCTGCGGCATGAATAGGGTCCGGAAGGTCAGGCGCACCCATACTCTCCCGTATCTATCGTTGTCATGATCCGGAGCGAAATTGTGTATCAATCGCATTTGCAGGATTCTACAGATAATCGGCGCCCCGACCTACGCCGGACGAGCGCACATTAGACCTGCTTGAATCCCGCGCAAGACCCCGTAACACGCCCGCCGAATTTCTCAGATTTTGCTGCGATCGACCCTCCGCAGGACCTGGTAAAACCTCGTCGTCGAAGCACCGCACACGAGTGGACTGCGACCGAAGGCAATCTGCCCTCTATCACGGCTTGATCCACTGATTTCCGGAGCGAGGGCATCCTGCCCTCGAACTTCGTGTGAACCGTCAATACCCGTATTAACGGCCTATTGTTGCCTTTGCATCCGATACCAGTTCGTCCGAGTCGACGCCACATCTGATTTGACATCCCTGGCACCAAGGCGATCCTGCCGTAGATCAGAACATCATCCAACAGGATCCGGAGCGAGGGCATCCCTGCCCTCGAACTTCACGTCACCAACCATTTGCCACATCAAGGACCAATTGCTCCTATCCCATCCGAAACCACATCTGGAATGACGGCGCAAAGACCCCACCTGTTCGCCGTCGAGAGCAGGGATGCCCTCGCTCCCGGGAACGCCATCCACCCCGATCACAGATCGGTTTCTGTCCTGGACACCAGTGACATCCGATATAGGAATTCGACAGTATTCTGCATTTTTCTATTTTTCTCATAAAACATTTAATATCAAGTAATTTTATAGGTCTCATTCCGGATTCGGGATGCAGCAATGGGGAGGGGGGGACTTGATTTTGCGCAACTGCGACACCATATTCTAAGGTGTCATCAAGCGGCGCAGAAGAAGATTGCATTAGCCCGCTGCATCTGCTGAGAAAGCAGGGCACCGATTATGTCAGCGAATGAGATTGCCTTAAAATGGGCGCCTCGCGTGAAACAGGCGCGAATCCGGCGTCTTTATCGCTTCGCCGGGATGGCCATCTACGATGAAGATGCGCTCGATGACGTCGGGACAGCTCTTTTTGCCAGAAGTGTGGAAATCGCGACTGTCGCCGACGCATTTCAGCATGGACAGGTGGCGTGTCCCCAATGCCGGAAACGGGTGCAGCGTCGAATAGATCCCCTCTACGGTCTGGGCTGGCACGGTGAACGTGGCCGCTGGTTTCATTGTCCGCACTGCGCCAAACGCCTCCTATGGACCGAATGTCGAAAGGCGCTCCGCGAAAAGCCCCGCTGTTTTGACTGCCGTACGTTGTTGAAAGGGAAGAATCCGCTCAGGTGCAATTGCGGGAGGGAATGGGATCCCAGGGCTTACCACCGTTCCGTTGGATCCCGCGTGCGGCTTCCGTGCCCGGCATGCCACGAAGTGATTCGCAAACCCGAGGGTTCCGTCCGCAAACGGCGAAACCGACAATCCACGGTTGAACGGTTGCTTTGTCCCGTGTGCCAGGGAAAAGCCCGGCACACCGGCGGTGAAATCAGGTGCGATGGCTGCGGTTACCGGCGCAGATGGAGGGAATATCGGAAGGGGCTCAAGAGGCGCGACGAGAGGCTCGAATGCGAAGGCTGCGGTCACGTATTCACCTGGCAGGCCTGGCGTAAGAGCGCGAAGCCCCTCACCACGGGCAACCCGCAACCCGCGCAAGACTTCGTGAGTTTGTGGCCTATATGCAGGACGCCGGAACAGCGTATGTTACAGATCGATTTGCTCCTTCAGACCCTGCATGGTCGCGGCCCATTGGCCCCGCTTTTCATCGAAGGGGACGAGCGCAGTATTCGTGCGCTACTCGATGAATTGGCGTCGCAGGTCCCCACACACGGAAAACCGGCAAGAAGGCTTGTAGCTGGACAAGTGCGGTAAATAGCTGAAACGAACGAACTCACCGAACAGGAATAACGATGATCAGGAGAAGAGTTGTCCGCGCGGTGATGATGACGCCGGACCGTCATGTCCTGCTGATGAGGGTGCAGGAGCCCGTATCCGGAATCGAGTTCTGGGTGACTCCCGGTGGAGGACTTGAACCGGGTGAGTCTGATGAGGATGCGCTTCGCCGGGAGGTCGCCGAGGAGACTGGAGCCACGAAGGTCTCTCCAGGACAACTGGTCTGGTCCAGACAGTGCGATTTCACGTGGGACAACCGCGACTACAGCCAGCACGAGTACTTCTATCGGGTTCAGACCGACCGCTTCGTACCCGTCATGGACGGGAATCCCGCTCAGGGCGAGGCATCGGCCTTCCTTGAGTTTCGATGGTGGTCTTTCGACGACATCGGCAGGTCTGAAGAGACGTTTTCGCCGCGCGACCTTCATTCTCTATTGGAGGGCCTATCCCGTAATGAACCGCCGGAGGGACCGGCTGACGAGGGAGTCTGAGTGAGGGATAGAAGCGGAAGCGTAATACACGTGTGGGAGGAGCTCTCGCGCCTTCATGCAAACGCTCATTCTAGTGAAGCACTCGTTGCCGGAGATCGATCCTTCCGTCCCCGCGAACGAGTGGGTTCTTTCCTGCGAAGGGCGCCGGCGCGCGCGGATACTTGGCGTACGGTTGGATCGATACAATCCGGACCGGATCTTTAGCAGCACCGAACCCAAGGCCACGGAAACGGCTAAAATTGCGGCCGGCAATCTGAACGTCCCGGTGGAAGTCGACGAAGGACTGCACGAACATGAGCGCGTCAACGTCGGCTTCCTGGAAAAGCAGCGATTCGAGCAATCGATCAGGCAATTCTACGAGCAACCCGACGATCCGGTTTTCGGTGAGGAAACTGCTGACAATGCGCATGACAGGTTTTCGAGGGCCGTACACAAACTTACGGACCGCTATCCAAAGGAAAACGTCGCGGTCGTCACCCATGGGACCGTGTTGAGTCTGTTCGTGAGCCGTATTGCTGACCTGGAACCGTTTGCGCTCTGGAAGAAGCTGGGACTGCCGTCCTGGATTGTCCTGTCCCGTCCAGGCATTGACATCGTTGAAATATGTCCAGGCATCGGGGATGAGGAATCCATTGGCGGGGCATAACCGTACAGCGTTTTCCAACAGCTTTCACGACATAAATATATGATTTCGCTATGGATGGATTGGCTATTCGCAAGGCGGTCCAGACGGACGTTGACTTCACTTTTGCGGTAAAGGAGGCGGCGTTCCGGGAATACGTCGAAAAGGTCTGGGGTTGGGACGGCGCCTATCAGCGAGAATTGCACGAATTGCGATTTGCGTCACAGGATGTGCATATTATACAGTATCAGGGGATCGACGTCGGTTACTTTTCCACGTCCTCGACCGCCGATTCGGTCAGAGTGGATCAGATCTTCATCCTTCCTGAATACCAGCGGAAGGGGCTCGGGTCGGCATGCATGAGCCGCATCGTCGCTGATGCCCGCGCTCGGGAAAAGGCCGTGACGCTGCAGGTACTGAAGATCAACACCCGTGGTATCGCATTCTACCGGAGGCTGGGATTCTCGATCGTCGACGAAGATGATACGCACGTTCAAATGGAAATTCTGACAGGGTGAAACCGACCGGTCTGGACAGACCCACAACCCAATCTATAAATCTCCTTGCAATCTAACCGATAGATGTATATACTTAGTGTATACGTCATGGATTTTCGGAATTAAAGGAGGTAGCCGATGGTGACCAAAGTTCAAAAATGGGGCAACAGCCAGGGACTTCGTTTTTCGAAAGAGATCATGAAGGAAGCCCAAATCAACGTTGGAGATCAGGTCAACGTCTCCGTCAAAGACGGACAGATCATCGTCGAACCGTTGACTAAAGTGCGGGGGAAATACGATTTGCGCGATCTGATCTCCAGAATGCCTTCGAATTATCAGGTCGAGGAATCGGACTGGGGAGCGCCCTCAGGGAAAGAGGTCTGGTAAATGCCCGAATATGTCCCCGAAAAAGGCGATTTCGTCGTACTAAGTTTTGATCCGCAGCGAGGACACGAGCAGATGGGCCGTCGTCCCGCACTGGTCGTCAGTCGAACGATGTTCAACAGCCATACGGGGCTTGCCATGGTGTGCCCGATCACCAGCGCCTTCAGAAATATCCCCTTTCATGTTTCCATTCCGGAAGGGCAGGCCATCAGCGGATATGTTATGGTCGAGCAGATCAAGTCAGTTGACTACATCAGCAGGAACGTGAAACGGGTTTCGAAAGCACCTCAGTCCGTGCTCAAAGAGGTGCTGAGTATTCTGGATGCCTGCATCTATGACCCGAAGTGAAGGCGCAAGGGAGCGAGTCTTGCTGGATATCCTCGGAACATGACGCGCGAATATACAGACGCCAGGACGTTTATCGGGAAGTCGGTCCGGGTCGTGATCGACCGCCCGCTGGGATCCAGGCATCCGGACGCCGGGTTCGTCTATCCCGTCAACTACGGATATCTCCCGGGCGTGCCGGCCCCTGACGGCGAGAATCTGGACGCGTATATTCTGGGTGTCGCGAAACCGATCACGACCTTTACGGGCACATGCATCGCGGTCATTCGACGGTCTGACGACGACGATGACAAGCTCGTTATCGCGCCTCCCGGCAGGGACTTTTCTGACGAGAAGATCATGGAGATGACGGGATTTCAGGAGCGGTTCTTCAGATCATCCGCGATACGGGATCCGGTTGATGAGTAACGAGCTTTCGTGGGCGATTCGGTTTGTATGAATGAACAAGCCAAAGCTGCCCCAACAACGCGAGTACAGGAGGAGTGACGGAGTTGTCTAAAGTGTGACCAATAATTCGAGCACAGATCAGATCTATGTCCCCGTCACTTGACCGACGACAACTGCCCAACGCCACCCATCGCTGCCTATGAAGTTCAACCAACTCCCCCCGACCGTCATGGAGGTCTGCCAGGCCTTCGTTGACGGTCTTGAAGCTATTCTCGATGTGAATCTGCACGGCATCTACATGCACGGCGCATCCGTGTTTTCTGACTCCGGGCCGATACAGGACATTGACTGCCATGTGATCCTTGCAGGACCGTTGAGCAGCCGAAACAAAGACGCGATTCTTCAGTTGCAGAGGGATATTGCAGGGCGTTTCCCACCACTGGGTGGAGAATTGGATGCCTATTTCATCCGTTACGAAGACGCCCTGAAAACGGGTCCGCCGGCCCACCAGTTGCAATCCGGAATACGTGACGAAGCGTGGGCATTGCATTGCGCGCACGTGAGAGGCGGACGTTACATTACGCTCTACGGGCCGCCACCGGCGGACACGTTCCCGGCGCATTCGTGGGACGCAATCTCGGCCGCTCTCGAACACGAACTGGCGTTTATCGAACAGAACCTGCAATACCCCGACTACTGCGTCCTCAACATGTGCCGGATCATGTTCAGCGTCCAGGAGCGCAACGTCGTTGTATCGAAGTTCTCCAGTGGCAAGTGGGCGAGTGACCGGTTCCCCGTATGGAAACCGTTGATCGACGCTGCAGTCGCGTCATACCTGGGCACGAAGACGCATGATGAAGCCGAGTTGCTGAAAAACCAGGCTGCGGCCTTTATCGAGTTTGGAAAACGACGGATTCGCGAAGAGCTCCAGCGCGCCTGATTCTGCAGCGTTGAGGTAAGATGATATGGGGTCGATTTTGAGCGATGCCCTTCCGGACCCCGGATGGCTCAATCGGAAATATGGGATTCTCTGGGATGGACTATATCGCGACATGAGCGGCAGGATCGCCCACGTTGTCAGGATAACGTGCGGGCATACCGGGAATCCTTACGTCTTGCGAGTCTCCGGTCCCGGGCGAAACTCGGAGGGTTCCTCGTCATCTGCGGGCCGTCTGTCGCAGGTACATCGATTCCAGATGCACCTGAGCGATCGTGGCGTACGGACCGTCCCTCCCTTGGGGTCCGTTGACGGGAAGACCTTCTCGATGACGGAACGGGGGATGACAGTCGAGGTCTTCCCGTTCGTCGAGGGAAGGCCGCCGAAGCGGGGTGAAGAAGCGGACGTTGGATTGGCGGCGGCTGAAATTGCCCGTTTTCATAATGCAGGCGTCGAATATGGCGATCTGCCGGGCGAAGAAAGTCTCTGCATGAATCATCTCGCTGTCAGCGGGTTGCAGACGGATGTCCGTAAGTTGCGGGTGTCGACCATGGGGAAGCCCTATCACGACCAGTTCATCGAGTACGTCGCGGAGATGGAACGTTGCGTCGAAGCGATCAAAAGCCTTCGCCGACACCTGCTCGAAACTGCTCTGCACCTGGACACCGGGCCGCGGAATATGATCATCGATGGCGAAAGGAAGCTCTGGTTCATCGACTGCAATCACGCGTCTCGAGGTCGACGGATCTTCGAAGTATGCGTCTCCATGTATTACCTGGCCCCGCATTCTGATTTGCCGTGGGGCGAGCCTGCGCGATATCGACTTGTGGACGAGAGCGTGGAAGCCGCATTCCTCGAAGCGTACCGGGATGTCTGCGAGCCTCCCTGGCGAGAGGAGGAATCGGCGGCCCTGGCGATCGAACGGATGCTGATGTTCATACACGGGGTCACCTGCTGGACGACCATGGCAGATGAAGAAACGGTCCTCGAAGAACTGGACCGATGGAACGCGTGTTATTCAACGCTGAAGACAGGACTCGAAAAAGCCGCATAGATTAGACGCGAACGGATCATCCGCACCCGCAGCCCATGACCGCCAGTGGGCGTATACATATCCAGCCAACCGATAGGCACAAGCCGCGCCAGCCCCCTTCTCTGTCTCCGGATTTCATCGATGGATAGTAAAGAGACGACAACATCCTTGACAACATTCCTGCGTTCCGTTATATTTATAGCAAAGATGATATAATCGCCGGAGGTGTTCGTGCCGTTCGACTGGCTGCGGATCCGAGAGTTTCGACAATCGGTTGGCATGACCCAGCAGCAGTTTGGAGAAATCCTGGCTGTTCCCCAGTCCACGATTGCCCGATGGGAGACCGGCAGGATCTCGCCCAACGCGCAGCATATCGGCCTGATGTGCGATCTCGGCAGGGTCCGGTCCATCGAACCGGATTTTTTCTTTCCGGCCTACTCCCGACTCAATCCTGTTGATAAATCAGTAAGAAAAAGGAGGTTAGACCGGTGAAACCCGCTACTTTCACGGACGCGACCATTGAGTCGGAAGTCATCTCCTCAAATCGACCGGTCCTCGTCGACGTTGGCGCGAACTCGTGCGGCCCGTGCCGCCTCATCGATCCGATCGTAAAGGAACTGGCTGCGGACTACGCCGGGAGGCTGAAAGTGGGAAAGTTGGATTTCGATTCATGCCATACGTCGGCGGTCCGCTTTGGAATTCACAGCCTGCCAACGCTCCTCCTCTTCAAGGATGGAAACGTCGTGGACCGCCTGGTCGGCGCCGTCCCCAAACAACGTCTCGTCGAGTCAATAGAGGAAGTACTCGCTGACGTGCGCCGGTAGTCGCATGTGTTCGTTGATCGTGTTTCCGTTTCGGGCTTCCAACGGCCGCGGATACAGGATTCTCTACCAGGGCCACCGTATCCAGGGCTACATTGGCGTTCGATGTTTTTTGGTGTGACCAAGCGTAGATTTGTAGTTCGGGAGACCCCGAATACTTTCCGCTGAACAAATCTGGACGAACAAGCTAAGGCACCGAAAAGAAAAAGCCTCGCATCGTTAGTTTATTGAAGTCAGCGAATGTGAGACTATATTTGATGCTGAAACTGCACCCATTTGTGTTAGAAAAGGAGCGAGATTCCTCCGCAATCCAAATGTCTTAACGAATTTCGTGGATTATGCCGGATTCCACTGCTTCTTGCGAACTGATGACCCTTGATGCTTCCATATATTCGGTGATTCTGTTTTCGTCAAGGCTTGTATTTTCTTGTATGATGTTTCTGGTAAGTGAATCATAATTCTCCAGCAAGTCGCACATTTCTCTTAATTCCAGCTTATCGAATGCTTCATTATTGAAGTAGTAGCGAGCGGTATGGAATTTAAATGTAGATGTTGGAGCGGCGTATCGTTTCACGCCACCTAAGAAGACAATAATTCCTGTGGAATCGACATTTCCAACATTGTGCGTGTTTATTTTACAGGTACGACTCTTGTTTTTATGAAGTTATATAGTTCTATCCCACAATCAATGTGACCACCCGCCGAAGATATCGAAATGTGAACAGTCGTGGGTCGTTTCTCACTTGGCTGACTCAAAAGTGTTTGTAATCGATTTTCAAATGAACTCGTGGCTTCGTGGGTAATGGCTGTATGAAAAAAGGTTGTAGCAATACGCATTAATCCATCCTTCAACAGTCCCAAACCCTCTAGCGTTCATCCGACAGGAGGATATGGATCACTACCGTAGCTGTTGCGCTCTCTAATCTGACCATTACGACGATGTATAATCAACTCAGAACTAAGTCCTCTAGCGATTTTCTTACCATGGCTGATCGCAGAAGCCTGGGTTTTGAAAGTCTTCAAGGGGGTTTTTACTCCTTGGACTTTTGTCGACCATTGGCCGTTATCAGGCACTATGTGGATATTCTTGCTCATTCCACCGGCTCCTTTCTTCATTAATTGTACGCAATGGCCCCATTGACGTGATCGGAAGCTGTATAATAGATTAACGCAAAATACCCCTGTCGGACAAGCGCTAAATTATCTGAAACAGACGAGTCCACTCCTGTCCAATAACGGCGGTTTGTACAGGTTCAGAAAACCGTGACGATCGGCAAGGCAGCGCAACTGACCCACTTTCTCGCGACCCATCAATCCGGTTTGGGCAATCGCACGGTCGGACTGTCCCAAAAGCATGCGGACGATCACGTGTCGGTATTCGTGCATCTCGAACCTCCGGTTTGCCATCATGTATCCCTCCTGACTTGTGCGATAAGTTATCCACTGTGCCGTCAGAAGGTACAAAACGATGAACGGAATGCCCGAGACTCCTTGCTGTCTACCTCACGTGGCGCCATTACGCCGATCTTCGCGTGGCGCCATTATTGCGATCCTCAAATGGCTCCATGTGACCGATCACTGACAGGATAAATTGGAGCTCGATGCCTTTGTCGTGTCAAAAGGTCAAGTCGGAAATCGCGGCAAAAACGATCCCCGACCATGTGAAAAGGTCGGGGTTGTGTCGTCTACGCCGATAGTTCGAATTTGCATGCGTCAATAGCACGCTGCTCAACTTGAGGGGAATATGCTGGAGCGACACGATGGAAAGGTCGTGGACATCAGCAGACCCGTATTTCTTGATATTGAAACAACAGGTCTTTATGAAGACGACGAAATTGTCGAGATTGCCATAGCTGATTACGATGGCCGTGAAATTATGAATGAATATATAAAACCGGTCTTTACTGAATCGTGGCCGGAGGCTCAAGGGATTCATGGAATAAGCCCACAAACGGTCGCGCATTCTTCGACATTTGTAGATCAGGTTCCCGCAATAAAGGACGCGATTCGTGATAGAGTCGTGGCGGTTTATAATGCGGAATTCGAGCTGCAATTCCTACCTTCGCACGTAGTGGTGGTTGCAGATCTGTTTGTTTGCGTCATGGAACTGTATCGTGAGATTCGTGGCCTTCGAAAATATGTAAAGAATACATACAGATTGCAGAATGCGATGGATTGGTGCGGTTATCGCAAATCACAGACACATCGGGCCATGGAAGATAATTTGGGAACCATTGCTGTATGGGATAAGTTGCGGGAACAAGGGGGCAGAAGATTTGAAAATGCGGTGAGTCGGCATTGTTACTATGTTTATTAGCAGGTCCTTGATCGGGGGTTCGCAAGAAATATCTGAATGAAAAAAGGTCGTCGCAATGCGCAATAATTCATCCTACATCAGTCCCAACGCCTCAATGGTTTGTCCGACAGGAGGATATGGATCACCGATGGCAACCTGGTGTTAGCCTCAATCCGCAAAAAACAGCAACGCGGCGACGCGATAAAACCCTCCGAAACGGGGTGTTATCGACGTATAGAAGGACGTTCTTTCCCTTCACGTCCAGTGGCCTGGTGTATCCTGGTAATCCGCCTTCTAATCGCCTTTATTTACAATCACATATTCGAATTAACGTATGCGAAGACTTACGAATCAAGGTTAGTTCTCCGGGTCAAGCCCGTATAAAATCGCCCATAGAAGCTACTTTTGAAGCCTCATCTCCGAGAATCCCGCGGTTCCCGGACAACAGTGATTGGGTGTAATTCCCAAAAGGAAAAGCCTCCGTCATCACGTGGAGGCTTTTACATGGACCGCATTGAACAAATTTCGATCATTTCTTATCAGAAGAATATGGAGGAGGTTCCTTAAACCGCACCCCTGCTTCCTCCTGTTCTCTAATCCATTGGAGTACTTCTTTTCTTCCCTCCTCTCGCCCCTCCTCTCGCTGCTTACGCCGTATTTCCGCCAGGACGCCTAACATGGCTTCACCTCCTGCAAGAATAACGAATGCACCGGTTACCGAAAACACAACCATAGATTCCAACGCTTTAATAATATCGGAGTTTCCGTAATAAAACCAAGTCCCAATGCACCGATAAACAGCAAAACCATCAGTCGCTCAAACCACTTTCTGTTTCCAACTGTCCAAATCTCTTTCCTGGACATACCCTCCTCACAAATTTAGCCGAAATATCACTGTTGTTCAAGATCATTCGGAAAAGACGATTCCAGACAGGCGTACTGGAATATCTTATCGTAAATTCCGCAATAGCCGCAACGCGGCTGCGCGACGAAACTTATCGAAACGGGCCGAAATGGTCGTCATGAAAGACATTTTTTCCGTTCACGTACAGTGTCCTGGTGTATCCTGGTAATCAGCAGTCTAATCGCCTTTCTTAACTTGCACATATTCGACTTAACCTCCCGGAAAAATGACGAATCAAGGTTAAATCTTACCTGTCCAAGAATGGATTGGATTAACTACGAAAGTCGCAAAATAAATGGCTGGCGCTCAGATTTCCAGGTGAGTCGACGCATTATCGCGCTCAGAATATCCGTATCCAACGCCACTCTGGGTAGGGTCATTATTGGTTGACATTTCCGAAAAAGCTACGGCGACGACTTGCAATCCTTTCGATGGCGTCGATTTCTTCATCGGAGAGTCCTTCATAGACTTTTGCTGCCAATTCAAGCAGGTCATCAAAGTTCTCTTCGACGGGGGTTTCGATTTCCAGGCGTACGTGCTGGCCCTCAGACAGTTCAGGCGCATGTAACGGTTTGAAGACGCCATTCACATATACGGCTTCCATAATCTGTTTCACTATGTCACGCACCTCCTTCTTTCAACGGTATTGAAAACTAATGTGCAAATCGAGGTACAAGACGCTTATATTCGTTCCCCCGTGATTGAGAGTGAATATAGCAGGATTTCAGTTCGGAATCAAGAGATGTCTCTGATAAGATTCTTATTTTCAATGTCATATTGACACCAGGCGTCGTTTATCATGTACAGTTACGCTGGCCGGTATTGTCATCCTGCCAGTTCAATCTCGCAAACGGCGTGCCATCGAAACGCGCCCGCATCGCCGAAGGTCAGGAATCTATTGTGATCAAGTATGTTGATGATACCTCGAAGTGGGAAAACTGGCAGCGCGACTACAGGCTGGGGGTGATCCTGATCCTGCCGCCGCCCGATGTCTCGCGGGAGATCGATATCCTGCGAGTCAGATATGATCCCCGCTCGGCGGCGTGGTGTCCGGCCCATATCACTTTGTCCGATCCATTGAGCAGCGAGATGAGTCCCTCGCTTGCCGGCGAAATCCGCGGCGTCCTTTCGAACGTCGGGCCGTTCAAGCTTCACTATGACAAACTGTATGCCTCCAAGCGGCACGCGGGTGTCGCGTATCGCATCACGCCGCGGGAGCCTGTCGAGCGCCTGAAGGATTTGCTTCACGGCACGTCGGGCTTTGCGGGCGAAACCCATCGCCGACGCGACATAGCGCCGCACATGACGATCGCGGAGTTCATCTCCATCGAAGAGAGCCTTCGGCTCTGTGCGCGGCTCCAGGATACGGCGCCTGCCGGCTTCTTCCTTTGCGACCGGTTGACATATATGGTTCCCGACGATGGTTTCCGGTTTCAAAGGAGGTCGACGTTCCCGCTTGGTGATTCGGCGCAAAAGTCCTAACTTGCCCCCGCGTGTTTGTCTCCTGAAGGAACGAGTCGGGTCGCCGAACCTGAATTGCCTGACCTCGCAGCGTCTGGCTTTTGGGCTTTTATCCTGTTTATCCTGTCCATCCATGTAAATTCAAGCTTAATGAAATATTAATGACCATGCCGGGAGGGGGGAGGAAGTTCGTGATCATCGACCGAATCGAAGTCATCCAGATCGAAACGCCGCGCTTTTACGGGCATATCTCCGGGCACGTGCTGATCAAGGTGCACGTGGACGACGGCCCCGTAGGCCTTGGAGAAGCGTCTGACAGCAAGTGCGCCGACGTGCCGGCCCTGGCGCGGCAGTTGAACGAGCGTCTGAAAGGCCGCGACGCCCGTCGCATCGTCGAGATCAACGAATTCACACTCGCCCGCCGTTGGAACAGCACGGTCACCGACCTGCACGTGGCCAGCGCGGTGGACCTGGCGCTCTACGATCTCAACGGCAAGGTCCAGGGCGTACCGGTCTACCAGATGCTGGGTGGCAAGGTGCGGGATGCGCTGTACTGCTGCTACCCGATCTTCGGATGGCAGGTGACGGAGGACTTCGTGCGCGCCGGGTCCTACCTGAAGCGCCTGGTGGATCTGGGCCACCATCTGTTCCGCTACTATGTCTCCGGCGACGTGGATCTGGACGATCGCTTCCTCACCGAGATGAAATCCAGACACGGCGACCGGATCAGGCTCAAGTCCATCGACTTCTCGGGCCGCTTCCGCGACTGGCAGGAGGCGCTGCGCTACGGCGACAGGCTGCGGCGTCACGACCCGTATCACTTCGAGCAGCCGACGTATGAGATGCGGTCAAGCGCGCGGTTCACGCAGCGCGTCGACCTTCCGGTAACCTGGCATATCGCCTCGCCGCAGCAGGCATATGAGGCGGCCGAACGCGGCGCATGCACGGGCTTCAACGTGGCCTGCGTATGCGGCGGACCCACACACGTCAAGCGCATCCTGGCGGTGGGAGAGGCGGCGGGCCTGCCCTGTCTGATCGGCACCGACCAGGAGTCCACGCTCGGGGTCAGCGCACAGGTCGCGGTCGGCATCACCTCTCCGCAGGTCCGGTTGCCTTGCGATCCGATGGGGCCGCTGCTTTACACGGCGTCGCCGGCCAGGGAACGCGTGAAGGCCGAGGGCAGCTATCTGGCCCCGCTCAAAGGGCCCGGGCTGGGGGTAGAACTGGATGAAGACAAGCTAGCGGAACTCACTGTAGAGAGGGCTTGAACGATGGAGAATCACCTGAAGATCACAGACGACCAGATCGCACACTTCGAGCGCAGCGGGTTCTTCCTCATACCGAACCCCTTCGGGGCGGCTGGCGTGCGCGAGGTCGACAATCGACAGCGTGAAGTGGAACCGGAGTGGGAACGAACCGAGTTTCCCGCGGGTTGCAACCGGTTTGCCTGCCTGTTTCTGATGCTCGGTGAACCCGTGCTGCAGATGGCGGAACGCCCCGACCTGATCGAAGCCGCCCGGCGGATCCTGGGCGTCGACAATGTGCACGTGGGCGCATGCGGTATCGGCGACGCCTCGAGAGTGCAAAGGGGCGGCCCGCGACAGGTCCAGTGGCACGCGGACGGAAGTCCGGCATTCCGGCAGGTGTCCTTCCGCACCGCCCTCGACCGTCACGATTCCAGCAATGGACCGCTGCGGGTGCTGCCCGGCAGCCAGCACCGGCCCCCCGAGGAGGTCAGGGCCGAACTGCTTCAACTCGAACTGGCCACCGGGACGCACGACGAGATGCCCTCGCAGTTCTTCGCCCGCCACCCCCAGGAAGTCGAGGTCGTCCTGGACCCCCGGTGGACCCTAGTCTGGACCCCCTCCTGCTGGCACGCCACGGGCCTCAAGACGGCCGCCGGGCCGCGTCGGGCCATGGGTTGGAACTACTATCCGGCCGGCGGCCGCAATCGCGATCTTACGGCCCTCAAACACGTGCATCCGGAATGGCAGAACTGGTCCGAAGATCGCCAGAGACTGTGGGGCCTGATCGATTGACGTCTCGGCCAATTCCAATGCTGATTTATCTCAACGGTTCGATCAATTCCGGCGAGTCGACAATCGGTCGATTGCTGGCCGAAGCCCTTCCGAAGACCGTGCACGTCGAAGTTGTCGAACTGCGGCACCCGGCGCAGAATCGTCTCGGTCAGGGGACCCGGAGAGCATCGCTCCTCACGTAAAAAACCCGGGTACTCTATACCGATGACGAAACCCCTCGTCCATAAGGCTTTTGCGTTCATCATAAGAGATGGCGCGGATGAGAGATGCGATCTGCTGGTCTTCGAACTCAGATCCATCGGATACGAATTCTACCGCCTTCCGGGCGGAAACCTCGAAGCCGGTGAAACGCCGCTTCAGGCCGCGCATCGGGAAACCCTCGAAGAGTCGGGGATCGAAAACCTGCGGTTCATTCGGAAAATCGGTACGACACGGTACTTCAAGCCGTTTATCCAGTCGGAGGTGGAACGGACGGACTACCTGTTCAAAGCCGATACACGTCTGCCGGACAGATGGGAGCACGTTGGAACCGTGGGTCCTGAGCAAGGTGTGGTATTTGCTTACTCATGGGTCTCGAAAGATTCATTTTCTCGGTTGGATCCGGAACTGCGCACTTTCCTGACGCGCGACCGCGTTCCTGAACTCTTCAGCCGGGGACCTCTGCTCGGTTTGAATCGGGGAGAGGTTGCCGTATCCCCGTATCGGGAAGAATGGAAACGCCTGTTCGAATTGGAGAAGGAGAATATCGAAGAAGCTATCGGTGACTACGTCCGGGACATCCAGCACGTCGGAAGCACGGCCATACCGGGGATGTCCGCGAAACCCATCCTTGACATTGCCGTCGCCGTCAGGGACTTCGACGAAGCCAGGATATGTGTCAAGCCCCTTTGCGGGATCGGGTACGAATTCAGGGGTGAAAACGGCATCCCGCGCAGGCATTTTTTCCGGAAAGGGGTCCCACGATCCCATCACATTCATGTGTTCGAAGAGAGGAGCACGGACTGGAGAGAAACGATCCGGTTTCGGGACTGCCTGAGATCGAATCAGAGCTTTGCGGAAGAATACAAGAGATTGAAACAAAACCTGGCTCGCCGGTTTCCGAAGGACCGGACGTCCTACCAGGACGGCAAAGGAAAGTTCATCGAAGAGGTCATCAAAAAGGCGGGAGGATGGGCCGGACCTACCCCCTGGCACCATTCCTGAAGGAAGGCGGAATGGCGAAGGGGCGATATACCGGGCTCGTGAGAACGCCGGGATGACGTTATCCTTACGACTATAGATTACCGTCAAAGCCACATCCGGCCTTTCTCCCTCTTTCCTTTAGGGGAGAGGGCCGGGGAGAGAGGTCTGCGGTGCTGGGGCGAGATGTGGAATTTGAATTTGGTCCTGTTTTTGATCTTGCCTTTCGTTTTTAGCTGACGGCTGACGGCTGATAGCTAATAGCTGTTTCTTCTCTGTGCCTTTGTGTGAGTTGAATGTTGTTTTGACTGTTTACGGTCCGGATTTGCATATTCATGCCTGGCGAATTCGACTTTGGTGGAGCCGTCCCGGCGTGGGGTCGGAGCGCGGCCGAATACGAGGCGTTTTTCGCGCTGTCCGACGTCCCTTCCACTGCGCGGGTCCTGGACTGCGGTGGAGGACCGTCGTCGTTCGCGGCCGAATGGGGCGTCAAAGGGCGATCCGTCGTCGCGGTCGATCCCGTCTACAGGTTTTCCGGCCGTAAACTCGAGGCGGATTTCCAATCCACGTCCGCGAGAATGCTCAAGGGCGCGCGAGAGGCGTACGCACGGTTTGTCTGGGACCACTATGGAAGCCCGGAAGCGGTCGTCAGGCTGCGCCGCAACGTCCTCTCAACCTTTCTCCGCGACTTCCGGTCGGCGACCGCGTCCGGCCGATACGTTGCGGGGCAACTTCCCCAGTTACCCTTCCGATCGAATTCCTTCGATCTGGTACTATGTTCCCATCTGCTGTTTCTGTTCTCCGCGGAGTTCGATAGCGAGACTCACGAATCGCACCTGCTTGAAATGCTCCGGGTCGGTCGCGAGGTCCGGGTATTTCCGTTGTTGGACATGGCAGGTAAACCATCGAGGCATCTGGACCATACGATTCAGAAGATGCGGGATCGTGCGGACGTCGAGGTGGTGCCTGTGCCGTTCGAGTTCCGGCGGGGCGATTCGAACATGCTACGGCTGACAAAAAACGGTAGAGGGTAGACGTTAGAAGAAATCCTCGCCCGTTATGTTATTCCTTCTTGCCACCGGCACGAAAAGAATCCTGACAAGGCGGGTCGTCTCTACCGTCCACCTGCTTACGTCTCGAGACCGACCCCCTGGCCCCCATTCCTGAACGAAGGGGGAATGGCGAATGGGCGATATACCGGGCTCGTGAGAGCGCCTGGATGGCGTTATCCTTACGACTATAGATGTCCGTCAAGGCGACATCTCCTTTCTCCCTCTTTCCTTTAGGAGAGAGGGCCGGGGAGAGAGGTCTGCGGGGCCGGGGAAAGGTGGGTTTTGACTTTGGCTTCCGCTTTTGGCTGACAGCTTGTTTCCTGATCACTGACAGCGCTGACTGTATTTCGCCCTGCATTGTGTGTGTTTCTATATAACGACTATCGTTTAACGTAATAAATTTAACGAATAATATTAAACGAATCTCATTTAATATATATCATTAAATGACTTCCATTTAATGTAATCCATTTAACGGTTTTTATTTAACGACAATTATTTAGTACTTGTCATTTAACGGAAAGCGATATATAATATCGATATTGTGCGATCCTTCGAAAATCGGGGATTCCAAAGCCGCCTCTAACGGCGCAATTGATCGCTCCGGAGAAAGAGAATATGTCCGCTGGAGAAACGGTTCCCGTTCATCCCGGGAGAATATTGCAGGAACAGTTTCTCGAGCCGATGGCGCTCAGCCAGAACCAGTTGGCGCTGTCCGTCGGGGTGCCGCCCCGGCGCATAAACGAGATCGTCCTCGGCAAACGCGGCATCACCGCGGATACGGCGCTGAGACTCGCACGGTATTTCTACACGTCGCCCCGATTCTGGATGAACATTCAGACGAACTACGAGCTTGAGGTCGCCGAGGAGAAGCTTGCGGAACGGCTGGATCGGGAAGTGCGCCCACACATTCGCGGCGGATAGACCTCAGTCGCCGAAGCCACCGGGGTCCGCTCTACCCCAGCGACCACTATCCGGTCGTAGCGGACCTGAGCTGGAAGTGACGCCCGGTGTCTACCTGGGCGTCGGTAAGCGCGCATGCGCTCATATGAACCGAATTCCTCCCCCAGATTATTGTATATCAAGAATTTATCTCGCTCATTCCCGGTGAGGGTATGAGAACCGAAAGGGGGACTCGATTGGGTGAATTGTCAAACCGAAAGTCCATGCCGATGCTTCGATTCTGAACGGAGGTCGAAGATTTCCACGTCGCAAACACGAGCCGGATTCCGGGACCTGAGAGTGAGGGTCCCCATATCCGGCGGGAGATGAACCGGAAGAAATGCAGTCGGATATCACCACAGAAAACACCACGTCCGGTATGCGAAGGGTCTGCATCATCGGTTGCGGGGGTTCGGGAAAGTCCACACTTGCGGTCAAACTCGGGACGCTGCTTGATCTGCCGGTCGTGCACCTCGACGCCGTTCATTGGAGGCCGAACTGGCAAAAACCGTCCCGGGATGACTGGCGGCGACTGCACGGGGAACTCCTCGAGCGCGAGACGTGGATACTGGATGGGAACTACGGAAGTACGATGAAACAGAGGATAGCCGCAAGCGATACGGTGATC
This sequence comes from Gemmatimonadota bacterium, assembly GCA_028873695.1. Taxonomy (GTDB): domain Bacteria; phylum Latescibacterota; class UBA2968; order UBA2968; genus JAAXHE01. The sequence continues at coordinate 135,318 of JAPPNU010000044.1, forward strand.
CTCCTGGCGCTGCCTCGACTCACCTGTCTGCTCCAGGTATTCAAACGGGCGATCAGGCATCTGGGCCGAAGCCGGCCGGACTTGAACCCCGGCTGCCGGGAGCAGTTGCCCGATCGCGAATTCCTGGAATGGATCTGGAACTACAACAGGACGCGCCTGCCGGGGATACTTGATGACCTGAAACGGGTCCGGATCGACAAGAACGTCGTGATATTGCGGTCGCGTGCCGACGTGGACCGGTTTCTGAATGACCTGACGCAAAAGACAGATCGGGGTGTGGTACAGGCCGTCAGTTGACGCGTCTGACGTACCCGACAACGTCACCGACCGGAAGGACTGGTCTACATACAATTCGCCTTGACAGTACGCCAACATAAACAGGTTACGCTCTTCACGCGCAGAACGCATCAAACCAACCGGGGGGAACATGTCCACAGGAGAGATCGTCTATCAGGAGGATGTAAGCGGCGTCAATTGGAAGGACCTGGCGGAAGTCTACAATCGGGCTCCCCTTGGAAAGCTGGATCCCGGAAAGCTCCGTCGTGCGTACTCCAACAGCGACGTCTGCTGTTTCGCCTTCAGCGGAGAAGCGCTGGTTGGGAGCGGACGGACGATATCGGACGACGAGGCGCCAGCGACCGTCTGCGAACTCGTGGTTGCGCCGGAATATCAACGTAAGGGTGTCGGCAGTGCGATCCTGAGATCGATCCTCCGTAAACTCGCCGTACCCAGGGTGATCCTGGCGTGTGTCCACGGACAGCAGGATTTCTACCGGAGAGAAGGCTTTCTCAGCCACGAGTCGGTCATGGCCCTGTACGCCAATACGCAATGGTTCGTCGATAACGGAAATCTGGAATCGGGGGAATCCGCCAACATAGCGGCGGCATATTCGGATTGACGCGCCGTCGTTTCGCGCGTTTCGACTGAGGTCGGACATCAGGCCATGGAGATGGTACGATCCAGGTTCCGATGCGGGGATGCGATTCTCTACAGGGAACTCGACGAGAACGGCCGGATCATCGACGTGAAACCCGTTACCGTCGTCGAGGATTCCGATGCCCGGATTGTGCTGTGGCTTCCGTTGGGGACGCCAACCAAAAAGCCCGAGGCATCGATCGACATTCCTGACAGGCCTCGCGACTGGGTGAACCGGACCTGGACGCTGGTGGATTCAGTCTGGCAGTGGGCGGAGCTTCTGATGATCGTCCGGCATGGGGAATTCCGCGCAACGTGGGTGCGTTGGTCCGCCGAGGGCGTATTTCAGGGCTGGTACGTCAATCTTCAAAGCAGATTGATACGCACGCGGCTCGGCTTCGACTTCAGAGATCACCAGCTCGACATAATTGTTGATCCGGAACGACGCTGGAAATGGAAGGACCGGGATGAGCTCGATCTCGCGATCCGACAGGGACGAATGACACGGGAAGCGGGCAGGGCGGTGTGGAGCGAAGGGCGACGCGCCGTCGGCGAAATCGAAGCTCCCGGCGGGCTCTATATCGAGGGGTGGGAGAACTGGCGCCCCGATACGACGCTGGCGCGACCCCAGATGCGGAAGGACTGGGACGACCTGTCCATGTACGACAAGCCTTGATCGGAATAATCAGATGACCCCGTGCTTTCGTAGCCAATTGAGATAGTCCAAATCAGAGTTGCATCATGGATGACTTGAGCGACATTCGCGAGTTTTACAATGCCGGCTGGGACGCCGAGGATGAGCGGCTCACGCGCCACCAGTTGGAAGCGGATCTGACATGGCGCTACCTGGACCTGTACCTCCCGCCGCAGGGGCGGCTTCTTGAAGTCGGATTCGGGACTGGCTCTTATACCTTTGCCCTCGCAAGGCGGGGTTACCGGATGACGTCGGTGGATCTCGCCGAAGAGTTCGCTGTTCGATGCAAGGTGAGGGCCGAGTCGCTTGGGCTTGCCGATCGGACCGATTTCCGGACGGGCGACGCACGCACCCTTGAGGGGGTCCCTCGTGGAGGGTTCGACGCCGTCCTCCTGATGGGGCCACTTTACCATCTGGTGGCAGAAACCGATCGGGCGATGGCCGTGGGATCCGCCTTCGAGCGCCTGAGACCCGGCGGCGTGGTCTTCTCGACGATGCTCTCCAGGTTCGGCATTATTGGAGACCTGATCAGGAAGAACCCGGCGTGGATTGAGAATCAGGAGGAGGTCCGGTCCATGATCAGCAACGGCTATCGACCAGATGATGCGCCGCGTGGCGGTTTCCGCGGGTATTTCGTTCGCTATGAAGAAGTCGCGCCCCTGCATGAACGCGCGGGATTCCATACACTGAACATTGCAGGGGTGGAGCCGGCAATCGCGTCGGACGACGAAAGCTATAATCGCCTCAAGGGTGAGCAGCGGGAACTCTGGCGGAATCTGCTGTTCGAGATCAGCGAGGAACAGAGCATCGTCGCTTCGTCCAGGCACATCCTCTACATCGGACAAAAGCCGGCGGACTGATTTTCGCGGTTGTATCTGACATCCAGCGGTGAGTCGCCCGGTGGCATCCCTTCGACAGGATCAGGGCAACGTTAAGGAAGCGGCGTCTGCGATACGAGCCGCTCCCTGAGCCTGTCGAAGAGTCGGCGAGGGGCACCTAAGAGCGGCCAACAGATTACGCAATACGGGCATTTCGACAAGCTCAATGACCACGTTTCGAAAGGCCGCTCCCACGTGCCGGCGAGTCCACGCCGCCAGGTATGTTCAACGAGGATCTGGGACTCAGGCAGCACAGATTCTGCAAGTTCTATTGAGGGACCCTTAGCGCTGATTCAGCATAGCGTTTCGCAAAATGCATGAGTACTCGACGGAACATCGATCGGTTGAGTTTTCCTGGAAGGAAAACCGGACGCAGAGATTCGGCAGTGCAATTGGCAACCTGTGGGAACCTTGAGACGTTTAATGGCGAGTAGCAATAGATCCGAACCATACGATCAGGAGACACGAGTGATGCATCGTATCGGCGCGCTGTTGACGGCGCTTCTCAGCGTGTGCGTCCTGCTTCAATGCAGCGAATCCGAAGAATCCCCGTCGCTTTCTGCGCAGAAATACACCGGCGACTATTCTGAGTTGAGTTCGCGAGGCAGACTCAGGGCGATCGTACCGCTCGAGGCGATCGAATACATGCCTCGTCATGGCGAGCAGGTGACGCTCACCTACGACGTTGCCCGGGAGCTTGCGGAGGCGTTCAAGCTGCAGCCCGTGCTCGTCGAGGTGGGAGATTTTTCCAAGATGATGGCGAAATTGCTGGAAGGCGAGGGCGACATCGTAGTGGCAAGCCTGACCATTACGCCTGAACGCCAGAAACATGCGGCTTTTTCCGTCCCGTACATGTACGTGGATGAATACCTGGTTACGAGATCCAACGGCAGGATGCCCGGGAAAATCGAAGACCTTGCGGATATGGAAATCAGCGTGCGACGGTCCAGTTCCTATTATCAGACGCTCATGGACCTCAGGCGACAGGTTCCATCCCTGCGAATTCGGACCGTACCGGAAACCCTGAACATCGAATCATTGCTCGATGGCGTCGCTCGAGGCGAATACGATGCTACAGTGTCCGACTCACATCTCTGGCATGCCCTTTCGAGCTACCACGACAACCTGGCGACGCCGCTCGTGCTGGCCAAAGACCGCCCGATCGCGGTGATGATGCGGCCGGAAGATACCGAACTCAAGACCAGGGTGGACGAGTACCTGCTGGCCCGGCACTTCACGCGGTTGCGCCAGCGCGAGTTTACCGACGATCTTCCCGGGCTGATCGAGCGCCGCCGCCTGCGCATGATCACGCGCAACAACGCGATGACCTATTTCATCCATCGCGGCCTGCAGGTGGGATTCGAGTACGAACTGATGAAAAAGTTCGCATCGGAACACGGCCTGCGCCTCGAGGTCGTTATCCCGAATTCCCATGCCGAACTGCTGTCCTATCTGAACGACGGCAAGGGAGACGTGGTGGCCGCAGCAATGACCATAACCCCGGAACGACAGGCGGAGGCGGATTTTACGTGGCCGTATAACGAAGTGGAGGAAGTCGTCGTCGTGCGTGAGGACGACAATTCGATTGACTCAATTCGTGATCTGGCCGGCCGGACGTTTTACGTGCGCGGGAGTTCCTCCTTTTACCCGACCCTGAAGGCGTTGCAGGATTCCGTGGAAGACCTCCGGATTGTCAAACTTCCCGAAGACGTCGAGACCGAAGAGATAATGGCCGGGGTCGAGTCCGGCCTTTACGACCTGACGCTGGTCGATTCCAACCTGTTCGACGTGGAACGCACATACGGTTTGAAACTGAAGGCCCCCCTTAGCATCAAGTCCACGACGCTTGGCTGGGCGGTCCGCAAGGGCAATCCGGCCCTGCTGGGATCGCTCAACGAGTATATCCGGCGGGAAAAAGGCGGCCTCTACTTCAACATGATGAAGAAACGGTATTTCGAGAACCCCCGGCGGATCGCGAGAGCAAAGGACTCAACTCGTGTCGGAATTAGCGGACAGCTGTCGCCTTACGACGATCTTGTGAAAAAGTACGCGCGGCGATACGGTCAGGACTGGCGCCTGATAACCGCTCAGATGTACCAGGAATCCAAATTCAACCCGCAAGCCGTCAGTTGGGTCGGCGCAAGAGGATTGATGCAGGTGATGCCGAAAACCGGGCTCCAACTCGGTTTCGAAAACCTGGAGGACCCGAACGAGGGTATCCATGCCGGAACGAAGTACTTGCATCAGCTGATCCAGCGATTCGACCTGGAGATCCCGATTCAGTCGCGGATTCACTTTGCACTTGCGTCCTACAACGTCGGATACGGACATCTTCTGGATGCCCGCCGTCTGGCGCGCGAAAAGGGATGGGACGCCAACCGCTGGTTCGGCAACGTGGAGCACGCGATGCGCCTGCTTTCGCAACCGGCCTATTACGAGCGGGCGCGCTTCGGATACTGCCGAGGCGGCCAGCCCGTACACTACGTAGAGAAGATACAGAGTCTGTACGACGCTTACGTGGAGGTGCTGGACACCACGCAATGAATGCGAATCGTGGCGCGGCTGAAAGGAGGCAATTGATGCTTGATTGGAGTTCGGTCGGCTATTGCAAGACAAGGGTATTGCAATGAACAGATATCACCGTGCGAACCGGGCCCGCTGGAACCTTGGGGCCGAATCGTGGGCCGCCATGCACGACCGGCGCGGAACATGGAGAGTTGCCCACCGGGATCCCGAACAGGTCTTTCTGCCGCAAGAGATGGATCTGATTGGCGATGCGGACGGCAGGCACGTCTGCGTCCTGGGAAGCGGCGACAATCTGGCGGTTTTCGCGCTTGCCGGTATGGGCGCAAGAGTCACGTCCGTAGACATTTCGGTGGAACAACTGGCGGTGGCGGAAAGGCGTGCCGGCGAACTGGATCTCAATATCGAATTCGTCGAGGCGGACGTCGCTGACCTGGGTTGTGTGAAAGACGCAAGTTTCGACCTCGTTTACACCGGCGGCCATGTTGCGGTGTGGGTGAGTGATCTGCGAGCGTACTACCGGGAAGCGATTCGGATCCTCCGCCGGAAGGGGTTGTTTCTGATCAACGAGTACCATCCGATTCGACGGATCTGGAAGGATCGGGATTCATCGCTGGAAGTCGGTTTCAGCTATTTTGACAACGGCCCGCATGAGTACAGCGCCGCGCAGGATGTCCTTGAAAAAAAGGCGGGCGAGGCGAAGCAGTACGAATTCCATTGGACGGTTTCCGAGTACCTCAATGCGGTCATCCAACAGGGCGTCGATCTGATCAGGTTCGAAGAAATCGGGGATGAGGCCGAGGGATGGGAGGGCGCGCCGCTTCAGGGTCTGCCCCAAATGCTCCTGATCGCGGGCAGGAAAACCTGAACTGGAAGTTCGCATTGAATGACGACTTTCCTTCTCATCCGGCACGGGGAACCCGACTGGAGCCTGGCAGCCGGCTACCCCTGAGTCCGCGGTACGTTGCCGTCGTAGGGCCGTTCGCCGCGCACCAGCATCCGGTGGGGATTCTCCAGGTCGGCGATTTCGTCTACGCTGTGGTAGCCCACGGTCATACTCATCCGGGTGCCGTCCGTGTTGTTCTGGCCGACGCCGTGCATGATCATGCTGTCTATTACGAGCATACCGCCTTCGGGCATGGGCACGGGCAGGGCCTGGTCCAGGAGATCCTGCGTCCATGCCTCGTTGTATAAGCGGCCCTCGACGCCCGGGAAGTGGTGGGATCCGGGCACGACCAGCGTGCACCCGTTCTCAACGGTTGTCTCCTCGAGATAGAAGATTACCGTAAAGATGGTGCGCGACCACTGCCTGACGTCGCGGTGAATGCCCTCCGGCCGGTTCTCGGAGGCCAGACGAAGTGTGGCGTGGTTGTGCCGGTTCGTGATGAGTTCGATGTTCGGGCCCAGAAGGGACTCCAGAGGATCCAGAACCACGGGGCATGTGGCGGTTTCGAGGAAAACAGGTTCTCTGGAGACGACGCCCGAGAGCCGTATGATCCGCCCTTCGCGGTCTCGCACGACAGGCTCAACTTCGTCACGAATATTGCGCCAGATCGACTCTCTGAGTCTTTCAACCTGCTCCCCCGGAAGCCGGTCTTTCAGTTTGAGGAAGCCGTTGTGGCGAAACAGGTGGACTCGCTCTGATGTGAGTTTCATAAGAAACGACCCGATCGGGATAATTTAAGGGATGCTATCAGCTATCAGCGGTCAGCCGTCAGCCAAAAGCGAAAACCAGAAACAAAACCCACCTCTCACCCGGCCCCGCAGACTTTACCCACCGGCCCTCTTCGAAGAAGCTATCATCTATCAGTAGTCAGCCAAAAACGATAAGCAAAGGGCGGAAACCAAACTCCAATTCCACATCTCCCCAAATTCCCTGCCTACGGCGTGTTCCTTTTGAAGCGACCAAAAGGAACCAAAAGTCGCCGCTGGGCGCGGGGCCTGCCTTATGCATGGCGCGAATACCTTTACGAGAGACACAGGATTCAGTGACCTGCCAACCCCGGAGGATTCAGTAGTTCGGAGCTGGACGGAACAACGCGCCCTGCTCTGGGAGTGCGCTGGAGTGGCATCGCGTCAGGCGTACGAATGCCTGACCGAGGACGAGCGATATGGCCTTGCGATATCTATCGGCGAATTGCGCGCTACAACGTGGGCGACCGAAGGGTCGCCACTGCTAATGCTACATTATTCATTCTACCGTTTCACGTCTCCCCGCTTTTCTTCCTTCTTCTTTCTTCCTTTTTCTTTCTTCCTTCTTCCTTCTACGCTTCTCCAACCGTCACCGCCACCCGATGCATCGAGTTGTTGAGATAGCCCCGCGGGTTCCAGGCGATTGCGTGCGGCTGCCGTACGCCGTGCGAATCCGTGGCTCTTGCCCAGATTTCGTAATATCCCGCCAGGGGAAATGCGACCCTGGCGCGCCAGTTCTGCCAGGCGTAAGCGTTCACCGGTTCGTCCAGCGCTGCCTTCATCCACGTTGCGCCGAAGTCGATCGAGAGGTGTACCGCGTCCACCCGCCGGTCGCCGGCCCACGCGTGCCCTCGCACCTCAAGCGATCCGCCGCCCGTCCTGTGCCCGTTGGCCGGATTCGTGATCAGGGATTTCACCGGCATGCCGTGTATGACGTCAAAGTCCGTCTCGTCCACCTGCTCGCCAGGCCCGATGGGACGGTTGGGGACACGATAGGAGGTACCGGTCATCTTCGGTCCATCGTGGATCCGGTCCCGCAGCCAGATGCGGGTCAGCCACTTCTGCGAGCAGGACCCGGGCCACCCGGGCACGATCAGGCGCAACGGGGCCCCGTTCATCGGATGGATGGGTTTTCCGTTCTGGGCGAATGCGATGAGATTGTGCTCGTCCATGGCCTTCGCGATCGGTACGCCGCGGGAGAGGGGTAACCTGCCTGGCTCCCCGGAGAGATGGGTGTCGGCGCCTTCGTGCGCCGTGTAGACGACGTTTGTCCTGACGCCGGCGGTTTTCAGGACGTCGGCGAGACGTACGCCCGTCCATTCCGAGCATCCGACCGCGCCGTAGGTCCACTGATCTCCTTTCGCAGGCGGGTCGAAGAACGCGCGGCCGTTGCCGCCGCACTCCAGCACCAGGGCGCGTGTAACGACCTCAAACCGATCTTTGAGGTCGTCGATTCCCAGCGTCATCGGCCGGTCCACGAAGCCGTCGACGGTCAGCTTCCACCCGGCCGCATTCGTATTCTCCGGCGGAATTCCGTTGTTCCGGACGAAATGCCGTTCCGTCGGCGTGACGGCGTCGTCCAGCAGGCGGGGAGGCGTTTCGGCATTTACAGGACGTTCGTTGATCACGACAAGCCCGTCTTTGCCGTAAAGGACCCGTTCACCGGCGAGGACGGAAGGAATGAAGTGGGCCGGCATGTAGCGCTGGAATGGGATAGTCGTGCCGACCATGGCCCCCATCACAGCCAGTCCCGCACCCTTCAGGAATCCGCGCCTGTCGGAACAGGTCTCGCGGCCGAAGAGGAGTTTGTCTGCCTTGTCGGGGTCGCGTTCGTAGAGTTCAAACAAGCCTGGTAAATCGTTTTTCAATCCCATGGTCTTCTCCCGTTCCGCGAGCCCGGCCTGAAACGAAGCCGGAGGTCGTACCCGGTGGCGTGTCTGGCGCGCAGCGTGGTCCGATTCAGCGACCGAATAACCGCCTGGCGTTGAGCGTCAGGGTCCAGAGACGGACACCGGCGAACGAGTTGTGACTGGAGATATCAGGATCGATACTGTGCATCGGGTGAATCTCGTACTCACCACGGACCTCCATGCCGCCTGTCACGGAGTATGATAGCATCAATCCCGGCGCCGTCCTGGCGCCGACCGGATATTCCGCGCCTGCGCCGCTTTGCCGCACTGCCCGGGAAGTGGCGGCGTCCCTTCTGATGGACCCTCGAAATATCCTAATTCGAATCCGGTAAAGTCAAGTCTGTTCTCCGAATGGATGCAAAGCGCCGGATTCGCAGTGGTTCTCCGCTGCTCCTGACGTTCCCGATTGCCACGGTCCGGATTGAACGTTAATTTGCCGTAATCGCACGCCGTTATGCGCGCGCCTCACGGATACCCCCGGACCGAGTCACGAACCAATCTGCGGTACTTTAAAGAGCTTTCTTGGTATTCGCGGCGCATTCCCGAGCGTGATGGTCAGTGTAACGTTGTGCGGTCTGCAGAGGTAAGGATTCCTCGCTTGGGTCCGGAAAAGTAGGCATTTGCTCTGCTATTGGGTTTTGAACCAGTCGTTGTTTTTTATCCTGCTTAATCCTGTCAATCGTTTTAATCCTGGTCGGTTTTGATCGTGCTCCTGGCATCTAATCCTGTTTATCCTGTGCATCCATGTAAGTTTGGATTCTTGAATACAAGAGTTAAAGGAGGCATAAATATGTTGACCTGTGACGCCCTGCTGCCGCTTCTGGACGCGAGGGTAACGACCGTCATGTCCACGCAGGTCCTGGACCGCTCGCGGGCCGACTTCGGCGGATTCGTGAGCCAGGGCGTAGCGGGCGGGACCGGAGTGGGGCAGGTCGTTCCTTTGTGCTATGCCTATCTCATGGAAGGATCCGTACACTATCGAAGTACCGAACTACTGGAGCGAATCCTCCTTGGAGCCGGGTTCGGCCGGAGGGTCCGTCGGGAGTCCGGGCTGTTCGATCTGGTGGAGACCAACTTCGATTCGGCGCCGGACACCGGTTTTCTGGTGCAACTGATGTCGCCGGTCGTGGTGGCGGCGCGTGAAGCTGCCGACGATGAAGGCGCCGGAGAGATCGCCGGGGCGCTGGGGGAACTGATCCGGACGGCGACGCCCGGGATGGCCGCGGGCGGTTTCCATACGCCCAACCACCGGTGGGTGCTGGTTTCGGCGCTGGCGCAGGCGCGGGCGCTGTTTCCGGACCTGGACGTCATGGATACGATCGAGGCTTATCTGGCGGAGACGATCGACATCAATGCGGACGGAGAATATACCGAGAGGAGCACCGGGGTCTACAACGCGGTTTGCAACCGGTCGCTGCGGATCGCCGCGGAGGCGCTGGACAGGCCGGAATTACTGGGACCGGTGCGCAAGAACCTGGAACTTTCGTACTATCTCCTGCATGCAGACGGTACGGTGATCACAAGCGTATCCAGAAGGCAGGACCGCGGACAGCGGACGGTCCCGGTCGGCCTGGCGGACACCTACTATGCATTGGGCCGAATGGAAAACAACGGGTTTTATGCGGCGGTCGCCGACTGGCTGTTCGACCTGGAGCCGGGCGGGCTGCCCTGGACGCTGCATCCATTCCTCGAACACCCGGAATGGCGCGAAGATACCCTGAAACGCGAGGCGTTGCCCAAGTCCTATAGCAAGGTGTTTCCGGTGTCCGGCCTATGGCGGGTGCGACGTGGCAGATTGAGCGCGACAGCGGCTTCCGGTATTGCCGGGGCCTTCAGTCTGAAGTACGGCGAAGCTGAATTGTCGGCGGTGACGGTGTGCGCCAGTTACTACAGCACGGGGCAGTTTGCGGGTGAGGATTTTCGCGAGTCGGAGGACGGGATTCGGATGACGCACCGCGGCAGGGGGTGGCACTACGACAGTCCCGGATATTTCCATCCGCTGGGTGAACCAGTAAAACAGTCACAGTGGGAGGAGGCGCGATGGAATCGAAGATTCACGCCCGTTCCGCCGCTGTCGATGGATCTGACCGTGAACGAAGTGGAAGGCGGGTTCGACCTGCGGATACAGGCGGATGCGCTGGACAGGGTGCCGCTCCAGTTCGCGTGCGATTTCGCCCCTGGGGGAGAGTTCGATCTCGACGGCGGCGCGATGCAGGGCATCGCCGGTCAGACCGTGTTCCTGAAGTCCGGGTACGCGATCTACCACGTCGCCGACGACGCGATTACGATAGGGCCGGGCGCATTTGCCCACCGGATGTGGCGGATGCGCGGGAGCGAACAGGCGCCGCAGGGGTTCCGGGTTCTGATTACGCTGGTGACGCCCGCGGATCGGACCCTGGAGGTCCGATGCGGCGCGTGGTCCGCAGCGACGGAAGGAATACTGAAGAGCGTCGACTGAGCGCAAGTCAGGGCCCATGGCCTGGCAACTGAGAAAAATCGAACCGGTTGCATCCGTCCGGAGGGATAAACGGGGCCACGGAATGGTGCGCGGGTCCGGTTCCGGAACGCCGTATCAGATCACGCGCCCGGTTCTGTCTGTCAGCATTATTGAGCATGCGCTCAGCGGACCACCGCGCGTGTATTCTGTCCTGAAGATCCGCCGCGATCTTCCGGCAGGCCGGGTCCCGTGCCCGATCGTGCATTTCGCCCGGATCCTCGTCCATATTGAAAAGCTGGCAGGACCGGAACTCGTGATAGTAGTTCAGCTTCCAGGGCCCGCAGCGGACCATGCAGGCGGGTTGATCGCCGAGGAGCCCGATGTATTCTGAATAAACTTCATCGGGCCAGTCCGGAATCGGGGCGTCGTCACCAAGAAAGCCGGCGAAGCTTCTGCCGGAGACATCCGGCAGCGGCGGGGCGCCGGCGAGTTCCAGGAGCGTAGGGCCGACGTCGATGAGACTGATGACCGCATCGTTACGGCCGCACGGCCAATGACCTGGCAGGGAGACGATAAGGGGGACGCGGGCCGAGCCGTCGTAGAAACTGCTCTTCCACCACATGCCGTGTTCGCTGGCCATATCTCCGTGGTCGGAGCAGTAGACGATGATTGTGTTTTCGGCTGCCGGGGAGGCTTTCACCGCCCTGACGATTCTACCGACGTTCCGGTCGAGCTCCGTGACCAGTCCGTAGTAGGCCGCCAGCGCCCGCCGGTTCTGTTCGGGCGTCAATTCGTCCACACCCCGGCGTGCGCGCCACTTCCGCATCGCCGGGTGGAGGGCGTCCAGATAGGCGGGAGATACGGGCTCAGGGAGAGGGATTTCCTCCATGTAACGGTCGAACAGGGGTCTGGAACAAATGAGCGGGTTGTGGGGCAGTATCAGGCCGACGACCAGGCAGTGGGGGCGACCGTCCCCAGTCCATGTTGAGACGTCGTTACACGCCGTTTCCGTGACACTTTCGTCGAAGGCCTGGTACCCCGTGCTTCCGTATCCGGCGACCTCAACGGCGTATTTCGACTGCCCGGTCGTGCGGTTGTTTCCCAATCCCCGGATTTCGGGAGAAAGGGTCCCGCCGCAGTCGGCGTGGATGCGTTTTCCAAAACCGTGAAGCCGGTCCGGACCCACAAAGTGCATCCTGCCGCACAGGACGGTCTCGTAGCCCGCCGCAGCCAGCGCGTGGGCAATCGTGGGGGTCTGCGGCGAAAGTGTCCCGCTGTTGTCGAATGCGCCGACTTCGCTCGGGTAGCCGGCGGCCATGAACCCCGCCCTGGACGGAGCGCAGAGCGGATAGGGACAGTAGGCGTTCGTGAATCGGGCGCCCCGTCCGGCGAGTGCGTCCAGGTTGGGGGTCTGCACAATCGGGTTGCCGGCGCAGCCCATCGCGTTCGCGTTGTGCTGGTCGGACATGATGAGCACGATATTCGGCTGCCTGCCCGTTGTCTCTGTCATATCTCGCCTGCGACTTACTGTAATTTCTCCCTGCGACCCCGTCCGGCGTTAGCAGTCCGTTGATAAAGTCGCTCTGCAGGCGAGGTCGAAGACAAGGCGCGCAACCGAGTCCCATCCCTCGATTCGGCGAGGGCGCGCAACGCAGTATTTCGACCGCAATGGCCGGCCGTAGCCCGGATGGGCTTTTTCAACGGGCTGTTACGGATCGGTCACGGATTTCCCACGATTCCAGCGAGCTTTGTTTTCCTTCATCTCATCGTTCAAGGGAACGGTACGCGAGGTGGTCTGTGTGCGCGCGTCGTACAGCCATCGTCCCCGGTTGTCGCGGAGAACCGGCAGGCGCTGGTCCACAGTGGGCGGCGGAGCGGCCGCGCGGGGCCGGTCGGCGTACCAGTAGGCCACGCTGCTCATCTCGTTGCACAGATGGTTTCCGTGGCCGTGCTCGATGGTCACCCTGATTTCCCGCTCGAATCGAACGGGGTTCTCCAGGTGGTGTACGTAGCTGGTCTGATAGCCGTCGGTATCGCGCTCGTAGATTGAGGAGCCGTTGCGCAGGAAGGCGTTGGGCTGCATGCCCCATGCCTGGTTCAGATAGTCCTCGCTGCCTGTGCCGTGCAGGTCCGGCGGCCACCGGTACCCGTCCACCCAGATCATATCGTCGCCCTCGCCCCACCAGGTCCCCTGAAAGTTCGTGACGCTGATATTGCAGCCTATGTAGTGGCCGCGTCCCTGGGCGTCAAGGATCAGGTAGTTGTTTTCCCACGCCTCGCGTCCCGTATTGACGATATCCGCTTCCGGCGTATTGACCCGGATTTCGTGTCCCCAACCGCCGAAGGGGTTTTCCCGCCGGAATTCAGCGTGGAAATACCCGGTATCGGCCGGTACGCCATCGGGACAGGTCTCCCAGTCCACGTAGAAATACTGGCGGTGAGGCTCCTCGCTTTCGTTGACCAGTTCAACCCGCGCTCTTTCGCGAAAGGGCATGGGAACGTACGCGTTGAGCGCGCAGCCGGTTTCGAACTGGTTGTTGCTATTGGTCGACGCGCTAAACAGCAGGGACTGGTAGGAGTTGACAATGCCGTGGCCCAGACCGAAGAAATCGCCGAGAGGGCACAGTACGCTGGGATCTTCCGCATCGTCGTAGGTAATTTTCAGCAGGCACTCACGGTAGTGGTTGCGCTGGGTAAACCAGAGGTGCGTGATGCACGCGGGGCCTTCGACGTCGGCCAGGACCCGGGTCTCACCCGGCTCGATGGTCCACGCGTCGCTGTTTCGCCCGGCCGTATCCCAGGAAGAGTGGCGGCCGGTGCGGTTCGACTGAAGTCGGGCAAGTCCGCCCGGTATATCGTACATGTGGGGCTCCTGAGTCTGCATGATTTAAACACATGAACTAACATGGATGGACAGGATGGGCAGGATAAACACGAACGGCAAGAATGACGGCGCGGTGTTCGTTTCTTTACAGCAAACCCTTCCCTCGCTTGGACTCGATTATCTCGTCCACGAAATCCGGACCGCAGAAAGCCTCCAACCCGCTGCCGGGGAAGCACGTCGCCCATTCGTACAGGGCGCGTATTCGTTCTTCGTCGGATTCGGCCACGGGCGGTTGGGCGCGTACAGCGTCCAGTTGTTCGATGACGGCGTCGGCAATTCTGGCGTAAAGTCGGGATGTGCATTCGCTCACGCCCGAGGCGCCGTCCCGGGACTCCTGGTACCAGGACATCGCGTTGAACCCGAACACACGGACGCGAGGGTAGAAGGAACACATCAGGTTCCAGTCGTCTCCGTCCTTGTCCTGGTCCCCGGAGGAACGGAAGTCGGAGCGCAGGATCACCGATGGGATATCCAGGAATTTGGCGACCATGAACTCGACGACCGTACCGGAATCCAGGTCCGTGCCGTCAAAGTTGAAGAGGCCCAGGTCGCACGCCATCACCTGCTTCAGGTCCTGGTTTCGTATGTCGACCGCCCGTCCGGTCGCTTGTTCCAAGTGCTGCGGGACGACACAGGCATACCGGCCGTCCGAATGGCGTTCGATGGCTTCCGCCAGGATGGCGTTGCCGATGAGGTGTTTGTGGTCGAAGAGTTCACCGGCGAAATAGACGCTGTATGTGGTCATTGCCGCAGAAACTTTCCTGATAGGGCGCCATTCCGACGGGTAAAGTTCATAGCGCGTAGCGCAAGGAAACGCGAAGCCCGTGGCTGGATAGCTTCGCATCTGTCTCCGCCAGATCGAGTTCCAGCGGCTCGCGGCTTCCGTCGCGCCAGACGATTCGCCCCTTGCCGCGCCCGGTTTCCACGGCGCCCGCGTGCAGGTACCGCCAGCCGAGGTCGATCGTTACCATTTCCAGGATCCGCACCGTGGCGCCGGCGGTCAACATGAACGTGAATCCTGTCCGGCTCGCGCCGGGCACGATCGTGGTCGTCCTGGGGAACGCCATGTGGGTCTCGCCGATGGTTTTTCGCGACAGGCCGCCTCCGCATCCGAGGAACGAGCTGAACGGTCCACGTCCGGGCAGGTCGATATTTGCGCTGAATAGAGCAGAAAGAGAGGATATATCGGCCGAGACGTCCTGACGTCCGGAGGTCTGCACGAAATTGGCGCGGCCGTTAAAGGAGAACGGCGGGCGGTACTGTAGCGAGGCTTCGGCGCGGACGCGCTTTGTCGCGACGTAGCCTGCGCCCACTTCGAAACCGGGCGCCCTGGCGAATTCGCCCGAGGCGCTGAGGTCAGCGCCGTCCACCCCCGTTCCGCAACCGTAGAGCGCCGCCGGCGTCTCGCTCGAACAATTCCTGTCCCGGAACCGCGACGTCGCCCGCAGGTCCAGTGTGGCAGCGCCCAGAATGTAGAAATCACCACGCGCAAAGGATGCCGTACCGACCGTCGCGGGCGCGGTCTCCGCATCGGCGTCGGATGCCCGTGCAGAAGTCGGGCTCGCAACCGTCGCGACAACGGTCAGCGCGGTTCCGAACAGCAGACGATGGAATCCGAACTTGGTGTCACTTCCATTTGTCATAATTTAAAATCAGGTTCTGTGCAGGAATGTCCGCACGAGTCAGTGGTCTCGGCACACTAATCGCGATGGCCTCGTCTCTGATCACACGGGTGTGCCGTTCTACTCTTCGCGTTTTCCGGCGTCGCTGCCCGGACTTTCTGACCGGGTCGATGTCCCTTGTTCCGGCTCTTTGACTCTCAGTTCGGCGCGCATGCTCGGAACCCCGAACTTTTTCTCGGCACGCAAGTCTAACGCCTGCCGTGTGCGGTAGATTTCCGCTGCCAGGATCGCCTCGTCCGGCAAAGTCGTTTTGTATTCGGCAGCCATGACCTGATTCGGCAATCCGTCGAGCGCGTACCGTGCAACGGCCTCGTCCTTCTGCGAACACAGGATCAGCCCGACCGGCGGATTCTCGTCATCGTGCATCCAGTGTTCGCGGGGGTAGTTGAGATAAAGGTGCATCTGCCCCGCGTCGGCGTGGGTGAATTTGCCTACCTTCAGGTCGATGACCACCAGGCAGCGCAGACGCCGATGGAAGAATAGCAGATCTACTCGATACCACTCATCTCCGACCCGAAGCCGCCGCTGCCGACCCATGAAACAGAAATCCCCGCCTAACTCCAGGAGAAAAGCCTCCAAGTGGGCAATTAGCGCTTCTTCAAGGTCGCTTTCCGAGTACTCGTCCTTGAGATTGAGGAATTCGAGAACGAATGGGTCTTTGATCTCCTCTTTGGGAAGGACTCGATCTTCGGGTCGCGCCTTCTGTCCCCGTGTGAGCATGGCGGCCTTGTTCTTTGAAAGAGCGGTTCGCTCGTAGAATTGAGAATTGATCTGACGGCTTAGTTGACGAACCGTCCAACCTCCGCGCAAAACCTCGGTTTCGTAAAATTCACGGGCATTTCTGTTCCTGACCGATAGCAGCCTCACGTAGGCGGACCAGGGAAGGGGAAAGTGCGAGGCGAGGATAGCCAGTGAAGGTTTCGCAGGCCTCGTGGGCGAACCTTCTCCATCTTCCAATTTTTCAGACACTGTCTGAAGAATTCGTTCAACCGACCACAGCAAATAGAATTTCTTCATCTGGCTCAGATTGACAGATCCAAATCCACGCCCGAAGCGCTTCCTCAAGTCGGTCGAGAGTCTCTCGATGAGCGCAGTCCCGTATTCAGCGCGCTTTTCTCCTGATTGTTCAAATTCAACTATACGACGGCCGATCATCCAATACGCGGCAGTCATGACGGAATTCGCTGACCGAGCGACCGATCGCCTGGCGGCGTCGACAATTTTCGACACATCGCCAAATATGGCCTGTTAACGAACATCCGACCCGTCGTCTGTGAGCATCCGTTCGTTCATGCACTGCTCTTCTTCCCGTGAGGGGTTTCGGCGAGGGTCTTGCATTCCGGACTCTTCATCTTATGCGTTCCTCCGCCCAGCGAATAACGGCTTCAGCGAGGGAAGTCGCTTCCTGGAATTGCTGTTCGGTGACTGTTTGGTCTACAGGGTAGCGAGTAGCCGTGGCAAACCGAGTTAGCTTTCTGGCCTGTCCGACGAAATCCGGAATCGTCTCGTCTGATTCCTTGAGCACGGAAAGCAACCTGGCCAAATCATGCACGTAGGGGAAGTCGATGCCGCGCTTGATCATCACCGCCTTGATGGCTTTCTCGGCAGCCTGCTGTGCGTGGAAGCACAGATCTTCCAGATAGGCATCAGGAATTCGGTTCTTCGCCATTGCCAGATTGCTTCTTGCCCGATTCATCCATTCGCGAGGATCGTCGGCGGGAAAGCGTTCAGGAGGACTCATATACCACCCTCCCCTCACTCAGCGCTGGTTTGATGATCACCGCGTGGCTGTCCTTGTACCGCTCCACGTCGTCGGACGTGACGACAACAGCGTCGACGGCTGCGCCTACGCCATCCAGATTCATATAAATCTCGCCCATCAGATCGAGCGCGTCCGCGCCGTCCTTGATGATGAGCAGATCGACGTCGCTGTGGCGGTTCATGTCGCCCCGGGCGGCGGACCCGAAGAGGATGATCTTCTCGGGCTCGGCCACCTCCACAATGCGCTGGATGATGTCGTCCAGCGTACTTTGGTCAATTCCCGATCTTTTCATGAGTATGCCGATGTTTTCCCTTCGATCGGTGGGCAAAAAGCAGGCAGGCCTGGATATCTTCCGTTTCCAGAATCGGGTACTCGTTGAGAATTGTTTCCACGGTATCGCCTGCCGCAAGCATTCCGAGGACGTGTTCGACCGCGATGCGAATGTCTCGAATGATGGGCTTTCCACCAAAGACATCCGGGCGCACGGTTATGCGCTCGAGCAGTGCGGGATCAGTGGTCATGCCTTCCACTTGTTCACAGCGCTTCAGAAGCCGTCGACCCGGTTGGTTCGCGCATGGGGTCGCGCGGCGGTATTTCCAGTTCCACGCCGCCGAGGGGTGCGAACCGAGCCCGTATGGCGCGGGGCAGATTGGCAGGAGATTCTTGTTCGTTTAGCGCAGTGTGCAGAATCGCCCGCGCTTCCTCCTTCATGGAGTGGCCGTGCTCGGCCGCCCGGACGCGCAGCCGGCGCATCAGGTCATCGTCGAGATTACGAATTGTCAAGCTGGCCGACTTTTTCATCTTCAATCCCACAATGTATGCAATGATCTCTTTGCCTGTGGGTTACTTCACTAAAGGACCCTCTAATTCTCTCGCCTCCTTCGCTGGGTTTCCATATAAAAATAGAGGGCGTGAAGTAGATTTGGAACTCTGTATCCTCCCCTTACTTCGGGATCTTTCTCCAATGCTCCAAGGCTTGTCATACGCCTCAGGAAATTATCCAAGCCCTTTTTTTCGGTATTAGAGAGCAATTGTCGAAGGTCTGCCCGCCGAAAATGAGTTTTCGAACTCTCAGCCATTTTTCGGAAGATCGCATGATATCGTTCACTGCGGATTGCACTGAAAATCTGCGGATTCAAGTGTTTCCTTCCAATCACCTCCGCCGCCGTAGAAATGCCCTGCAGGATCTCGTTCTTGGATATCTGCGGTCCACGAGCCGTCCTCCAAACTGCGTCGCCGATTTCGTGCGCAAAAACCGGCAATCCGCCAGTGAACTGTGCCAGTAAATCGAAGCCCTCCTGCGAGGTCTCTGCGCCGCCGGCGCGAAATGAGTCATGGTAAAATTGCAGAACCTCACTGTCTGACCAGGGAGCGATGTCGATCAGATCGAAAACTCGCGCTAGAGACAGTTGATTCTCCACGAGCTCCTGGCGCCTTTCCTCAAGACCTACAATGAGCACACAGAGGCGCAGTTGATCGCGAGAAGTTGCAATCTCATCCACGGTACTCTTTAGCCAGTTGGCGAAAGCGTCCGAGCCAGCAAGTCCATTAATGTCGTCAAGAATCAGGAAAAGCGCCTTCCTTTGCTCGTCAAAGGTGTCAAGAATTCTCTTAATTGACGGTACGAAGTGGCGCTCTATTCCTATCATGTCTTTTTCATCAAGGTTCAACTCAACCGTCACACCAAAGAGACCCACCTTGTTGACACGATCTCCAAAGAGATTGATGAGCTTCTGATGCCAGGGCTTGTCGATACTCTCCTTAACGATGCGATCATAGGTCCTTCGGAGCATCTCACTCAGATCCTGAACGCCTCCCAGGAACACGTGGCATCCGGCAACGTCATCATCCTGCTCGACCAGGTAGCGAACGAAGGCGGCGAGCGAACTCTTGCCGATTCCGCGTTCTCCGCTCACAAAGCCAATCCTGAAGCGACCCCTTGTACTGGCCTTGACCATTCCGCGTAAGCGCTCGATTTCGGCGTTGCGACCCACAAAAAACTCGATGGGTACAGGTTGTCCGGGTCTAAACGGGCTGGATTCAGGGGTCATATCGTCAGTTCTCCCGATAAAGCAAATCTAAATTCTCAATCTGGAACTCTTTCAGCACATCGACCAGGCGATTCATCTCGGTTATTCCCGGCGAGTCGTCTGGTCGGCGAATCTTGTAGCTGTTGAATCAGGTCTCACGGCGAAAGCGCTTACGGGGGCTCTTTTATGCACGCCACGACGGTAATACAACGCCACGTGTTGGCGGTCTGAGGCATCTCCTCGCCAGACCTGAAATTGGCGAGTCTTGTTGTCTGGTGAATAGACAGGCGGTTTCGTGGTATGTTTCGGTTGGTGGACGTATTCCCGTTGCCTGATGAGGTTGTTGCGAGGTCGTCGTGGATGCTGCTCTCAATGGTGACGGTTCCTGTCGGTGTCACGTGAAGCTTGTACGTTTGATGATGGCCACTTCACCGCGCCACCATTTTTTTCGTATGAATTGTTTTGAGGAGCGTCGTAACGAACTTTTTCGATTCTGAACTAACGATATAGCTTACAATTCTTGCAGGTTATTGACAAGCGTTTTCTTCTGCAACGTGGCGAAATTCCATGTCAGGAAAACCGTCGGTAAAATGCGTGCATTTCGAACGAAACATCTCGATTCAAACGGTGTTACAATGCTTGTATTTCACTGCACGAAACACTATACTGGACAATACACTATAGACATTGATACGAAAGTGAAAAAAACCCTCGTTCGGCGATAGTTGGAGCGCCAAATCTACGCAATCGCCGGATCGCAGCATCGGTAGTTCGACTGTCGCGGCAATTTGATCCGGACAATCGCCGACCGCGGACGTGACTTTGGAAGTATACACGTTAGAAATAGCCATCATAGCGATGGTCGTAATGGGCGCGGTGATCCTGATTGTGTATCTGATGAAGCACCAGATACGCAGGTGCCGATGGTGTATGCGATCGACGACCCCGGTTGAACATCTATCGCAGGGCGAAGGGGAGGAGGTGCGGCGCCTGATCCGGGACGAGGGAATGCCCGGGGAACCGGAGAAAAACGAGCTGTGTCCGCATTGCAAGCGAATTTACGACAGCCGCTGGTTCAGCGACGATCGTCCTTTCCGCATGGACGCGGAGTTGCTCGATCGCAAGTGCGCCTGTGGCTGCGACCTGTCTCGGCCTGCTCTGATCGTCGACACCGACAAGCTGAAAACAGCATTACGCGAAATCCGCCCGGAGATTCTGGAGTTTATGGAACGGACGTACGGGAGAGAAGGGCTTCACGAGCGACTATATTCTTCGGTGTCCGATGAACATATCCTGTTCGTGTGCAGAAACTGTTTTCGGATTTATATGTGGTTGCCCGTGAAGGGCTTTCAGGTCTTCAAATGTGTGTCGTCCGGGCGTGAGAAGTACGAACGAGTAGCAGAACGCCGCCAGATGGAGACCTGACAATACGCGCAAAAGCGACACCCGATCTCGCAGCTTCCACGTTTTTTCGTTTCCGGGTTTTTATCCTGCTCATCCTGTCCATCCATGTAAGTCCAGATTCGTGAATTTTTCCGGTTAGAGAGACCACGATGCGCTTTGTTGCGGACGTACACCTGCACTCCCGGTTTTCCAGGGCGACAAGCCGTGCGCTGAACCCGGAAAACCTATATAAATGGTCCGCGCTCAAGGGCGTGAACGTGGTGGGGACGGGCGATTTCACCCATCCCGAGTGGATCGAGGAGTTGAAGGACCGCCTGGAGCCCGCGGAGGAGGGGTTGTTCCGGCTCAGGCCCGACCGGCAGGCCGCGGTGGACGAAGAACTCCCGGAGCGATGCAGGGGAACGGTGCGCTTCGTGCTGTCCACCGAGATCAGCTTGATCTACAAGAAGAACGAGAAGACGCGCAAGGTGCACCACGTCGTTCTGATGCCCGGTTTCGAAGCCGTGGAGCGGTTGAATGCCCGCCTGGGGGACATCGGCAATCTGAAGTCGGACGGGCGGCCCATCCTGGGACTGGACAGCAGGGACCTCGTCGAGATCTGCCTCGAAGCGTCGGACAACGTGCTTTTCATTCCGGCGCATATATGGACGCCTCATTTCGCCGTGTTGGGCGCCAGTTCCGGGTTCGATACGCTCGAGGAGTGTTTCGAGGATATGCTGCCCGCGATTTTCGCCGTCGAGACGGGTCTCTCGTCCGATCCGCCGATGAACTGGCGCCTGTCCATGCTGGACCGGTATGCGATCGTCTCCAATTCGGATGCGCATTCCCCGCCGAAGCTGGCGAGGGAGGCCACCTGTTTCGATACCGACCTGTCATACGGAGGCATATACGACGCGCTGAATACGAGGGATCCGGCACGGTTCCTTGGAACGCTGGAATTCTATCCCGAAGAAGGCAAGTATCACCTTGACGGACATCGGAATTGCGGCGTCTGCTGGCAGCCGGCCCAATCGCTCGCCGCGGACTGCCTGTGCCCGGAATGCGGCAAGCGGCTGACGGTCGGCGTCCTGCACCGCGTCGAGCAACTGGCCGACAGGGCGGCAGGTATCAGGCCTCCCGTGGCCCGGCCGTATGAGAATCTGATTCCGCTGACGGAAGTCATCGGTTCCGTATTGGGGGTGGGGCCAACCAGCAAACGGGTCCAGGCGGTGTACGAAAGGATGCTTGTAGAATTGGGGCCCGAACTGGCCATTTTGAGGGACGTGTCCCCCGAGGCGATGGCCCGCTGCGGCGAACCTCTCGTAGCGGAGGGCGTGCGTCGAATGCGGTCGGGAGAGGTTGTAATCGCGGCGGGATACGACGGTGAGTACGGACGGATCCAGGTGTTTTCCGAGGAAGACCGCGCCCGGTTAAGCCGACAGCCCGCGCTGTTCGATCTCCCGGAAATACCGGAAGCGGCGCCGCCCGCGCCGGCGTTCGAGGCGGCATCAGCGCACGCAGGTACGCCCGGCGGCAACGGGGAAGCGCCGGCGGTCGCGGTCTCTGCCGGCGAAGTCGGATTGGACGACGCGCAACGGGCGGCCGTGGACCGGGAAAGCGGCCCTTCCATCGTGGTGGCCGGTCCGGGCACGGGCAAGACACGGGTATTGACCCATCGGCTGGCGCGGCTGATTGGGGAAGCGGGCGTTCCGCCGGCGTCGATCCTGGCGGTCACGTTCACGAATAAGGCAGCGGCGGAGATGCGCGAACGCGTTCATGCGCTCTTGCCGGGCGAAGGCACGCTGGACGGATTGACACTCGGCACGTTTCACGCCGTGGCGCTGAATCTGATGAAGGACTGCACGTCCGGGGAGTTGCCGCAGATTATCGATGAGGCCGAGTCCACACAACTCGTAGCAGAGGTAATCGCGGATGTTGATGCCGGCATGTCCGTGCGCGATGCACGGCTGGCGGTCTCATTCGCCAAGACAAACCCCGACGCGGAGGCGCCGGACGCGTTGCGCGGCGTCTGGGTAGCGTACAGGGAACGCCTGCGCAAGCTGGGGGTGTGGGACTTTGACGACATTCTGCTGGAACTTCTGGCGATGCTGCAAAGAGGCGATGCGGCGTCCGAGCGGATCCGAAACCGGTTTTCACACGTACTCGTGGACGAGTTTCAGGACGTGAATGCGGTGCAGTATCAACTGGTCACCGCACTTTCCGGCGGCGGAGACGGCCTGTTCGTGATCGGCGATCCGGACCAGGCCATCTACGGATTTCGCGGCGCGAGTCCCGCGTATTTTGAGAAACTCCGGGAAGATCTGCCGTCTGCACGGACGATTGTGCTGGACCGGACCTATCGCTCCACTCCGCAGATCACCGGTGCGGCCGTCTCCGTGATAGGGGATGGTCGTGAGTTGAATGCCGTCCGGGGAGAGGGCGTGACGGCTCGATTGCTTTCCACGTCCGGCGAGACGGCGGAGGGTATCGCGGTGGTCCGGGAGATCAGCCGGATGATGGGGGGCGCCGATATGCTTCAGGCCGGCGAGATTGCCGGGCGACAGTCGAACAGAGGTGAAGGCGACCGGAGCCTGTCGGATTTTGCCGTGTTGTTCAGGACCGGCAGGCAGGCTGAGGCGATAGAGCGTTGTTTCATTGAAGAGGGATTGCCGTACCGGGTGGTCGGCCAGAAGGGCTTTCTTTCAGCGGGGAACGTGCGGCACGCGATCTCCTTTTTCAACTATGCGTTTCGCCCTCCGGGATTCCTGCATTTGTTGCGGGCGCTCGCGGTTCCGAACTTCCATCCCGGAAACGCGACGCTGAGCCTGCTTCGGCGCGCGGGCGGTGACCCGTCGGGCTGCAATCTTCCGCCGCCCGCTCGCGAGAAAGTCTCGGCGCTGGAGGATGCCGCCGAGACGTTCAGGGAAATGGCGGTAACGGAATCCGTCGAGTCGCTGGTGAGGACATGGCAGGAAGTCGCCGGGGCGGAAGAGGATGAAGATCTCGCGCGCCTTGCACGGATGGCCGTCAACTTCGATACCGTCCGCAGGTTCCTTGATACGCTGGTACTTGGCGCTGACGCCGACTATGTTCGCGTTGGCGGCGTCGCGCGGCCGCGTGCGGAAGCGGTAACGCTGTCAACCCTGCACGCGTCGAAGGGCCTGGAGTTTCCCGTCGTGTTCATCTGTGGCGTGGAGGAGGGCCTGATTCCGCACGAAAACGGGGACGAGCAGGAAGAACGGCGGCTGTTGTTCGTGGGTCTGACCCGGGCCATGGATGAAGCCGTCATGCTCTGTGCCCGAAGCAGGACGCGTTTCGGCGAACGGGTGCGTCCGCAGCCGTCGCGGTTCCTGGAAGATATTCCCGCCGAATACATCAAACGGGAGCGTCTGTCCCCGGAACGGCGCGTCAGGCAGGCGGACCAGCTGTCTCTGTTCTGATCGCGGTTGATGCCTGTTCAGGGGACGCCCGTCCCGGCCACCGACAGTTGCCGAAACCGTGCGTATGCGTCTTCCCATGCGTCGCCGCCTGCCGGTTCAAAGGGCACAATCACCGTGGAATTGCGAACCACTTCGCGGATACCGGCAAGGGAGTCGATTTCGCCACGCGCGTACACCTGCATGAGGACGTTTCCCAGGGCGGTGGCCTCCGCGGGACCGGCGACAACCGGCCTCCCGGCGGCATCGGCGGTGAACTGGTTTAACAGTGCGTTGTGTATCCCCCCGCCCACGACGTGAATGGTGTGCAGTTTTCGGTCCAGGACAGACTCGAGATCTTCCAGAACGCATCGGCACTTGAGGGCGAGGCTCTCCAGGGCGCAACGGATGACGGCGCCTTCGGTGGCGGGCACGGTTTGCCCCGTACGTTTGCAGTACGTACGGATGCGGGCCGGCATATCCCCGGGCTCCAGGAAATCCGGATGGTCGGGATCGATGAACGACGTCAATGGGGGGGCCGATTCAGCCAATCTGACGAGTTCGGCGAAGGAATACGCGTGCCCCCGGTTTTCCCAGATGCGTCGGCATTCCTGGACGATCCAGAGCCCCGTTATGTTCTTGAGGAAACGGTAGGTGCCGCAGACCCCGCCCTCGTTTGTAAAGTTGTGGCGAAGGGCGGCGGGCGTGACCGCGGGTTCCGGCAGTTCCGCGCCGAGCAACGCCCACGTGCCTGAGCTGATATAGGCCGCATTCACGTCGGAAAACGGTACGGCCGCCACAGCCGATCCGGTGTCATGGCAGGCCGGCGCGATCACGTCGCCCGACCGGATGCCGGCATCCGCGGCAATCCCCGGACGAAGCGGACCCAGCGGCGTCCCAGGCGGGACGATTTCCGGTAGCATGTCAACCGGGATCTCCAGGCGGTCCAGCAGGTCGGTCGCCCATCCTCCCGTCCTCGGGTTGTAGAACTGGGTCGTGGTGGCGTTCGAAAACTCGCACGCTTTGCGCCCCGTCAGCCAGAAATTGAACAGGTCCGGCATCATCAGGAATGTACGTGCCATGCGCAGGCGCTGCGGGTTCTTTTCCGCCATGGAAAGGAGCTGATAGAGTGTGTTGATCTCCAGAAACTGCAGTCCGGTCTGCTCGAAAATCTCTTCCCTGGATACCCGGCTGAGTGCCTTCTCCAACATGCC
Source organism: Gemmatimonadota bacterium (assembly GCA_028873695.1). GTDB lineage: Bacteria > Latescibacterota > UBA2968 > UBA2968 > JAAXHE01. Next base: position 160,738 of record JAPPNU010000044.1, read on the forward strand.
GTGGACGCGCGGGTCACGGTAACAGTGTGGATTGCCCAGAAGCTCATCGGTGTCGTCCAGGAGTGCGAAATCCACCCCCCATGTGTCGATTCCGATGCCCGCCAGTTCCGGACCGGAGATCCGGGCGCATATACGAAGTCCCGCGAGCATATCGTCGTAGAGCCTCAGCGCGTCCCAGTACAGACCGCCCGACACGGATATGGGGCCGTTGGCGAAGCGATGGATTTCTTCGAGTTCGACTGTGCGTCCGTCGAAACGGCCGATAACGGCCCGGCCGCTGGACGCGCCGAGATCGAAGGTCAGATAGGTCTGCGGCATCGCGGCTCCTTCCGAATTGCCGGTTGTGCAGGGTTCGTTCGTTTGCGATATTATGCGATGCGGCGTGGGGTGTCAAGTGTTTCGTCGCAGCGGAAGCACGCGCCGCCGCCGAAACCGCGATGCGTCGTGCGCGACGTACATCAGTCCGACCGCGAGAGGGTGTGAATGCCGGAAAAGCCGACGGTGGCGCACTGCGCGAATCCGTTTCTGACCCTGACCATGGTCTGGTGTTACGACCAGATACGCGCCTTAAGCCGATATCGGCCGGTTGTGTTGACGCAGGCGCGGCAGAATGAGCGCGTGTTTCCGGTCGAGACGCTCTATTCCAGCGAAGACCTGTCCAGCCTGCGCCGTTCCGCCTACCGGGTAACCCGAAAGATCCGGGGAACGTACGCAGGATACGGGGGGATTCTCCGGGAGGAACGCGCCGCGGTCATCCATGCCCATTTCGGGCAGGAGGGCTATTTCTGTCTGGAGGCGCGCCGCAGCGCCGGGGTTCCGATGGTCACCACCTTCTATGGGATGGATGCTTCGGCACTGCCCCGAAAGCGGCTGTGGAGACGCCGGTTTCAGCGGCTGTTCCGCGAGGGAGAGCTCTTTCTGGTCGAAGGTCCGCGAATGGGCGAATCGCTTGTCGCCATCGGTTGCGCCTATGAGAAGGTGCATGTTCACCGGCTGGGCGTCGATCTCGAAAAGATTCGCCAGGCGCGGCCGGACGCCAGACGGGAAGGCGTCGTATTGATGTATGCCAATTTCCGCGAGAAGAAGGGACACGTTTACGGGCTGCGGGCCTGCCGGAAGTTAATCGGGTCGCATCCCGGCCTCACGGTGCGTATTATAGGCGATGGAGAACTGCGTGCGGAAGTGGAACGCGAGATCCGGCGCCTCGGTATCGAAGACCATGTGGAACTGCTGGGGGTGTTGCCTCACGCGACCTGCCTGGAGGAACTCGGAAGGGCTTCCGTGTTGTTGTATCCGAGCGTGACGGCCGCCGACGGCGACACCGAAGGCGGGGCGCCGGTGGCGTTGATTGAGGCCATGGCTTCGGGGTTGGCTATTGTGTCCTCGCTGCACGCGGACATACCCACGGTGGCGCCCGACCGGCGGTGCGCGCTGTTGTTCCCCGAGCGGAACGTGGACGGACTGGCCGAGGGCGTGGATGCGCTGCTTCGGTCCAGCCGGTTACGGGAGGAAATGGGCAATGCGGGCAGGGCCCACGTCGAAGACGCCCACGATATGCGGAAACAGGGGGGGCGGCTGGAAACGTTGTACGACCGGGTGAGGGCCTGATACGGACCCGGGCGAAACGAGGCAACGCTCCCTTGGCGACCCGTGTTGACATTCGACCGGATCGCACTTATTTTGCAGCCGCGCGAAGACTGCTGGGAATATTAACACAGCTTCTTGAGTCAAGGGATGCCGATGCGCACGTGGAGTCCCGCTATGGAAGTTTCGCAGACGCAGGTCGAGTCGTACAATGAACAGGGATACCTGGTTGTCGAAGGGCTGCTGAACGACGAGGACGTCAAGGCCATTCGTGCGGATGCCGTAAAGCTCTGTCGCGGCGTCTATAAGAGCAAGAATCTTAAGCCGGTCCCGAACGAGACGTCCGACGATGCCGCGCTTTCTCAGTATCTGTGCATCCATCAGCCGCACCACATCAGTACGTTCATGCTCGATGCCCTCACGCACCACGGCGTTTCGAGAGTACTTTCCCGTCTGGTGGCGCCGGACGTGAAGTGCATGCAATCGATGCTGTTCATCAAGCCGCCGAAGTTCCCGGGGCAAGCCTGGCATCAGGACGAGGTCTATATTCCCACGCGGGACCGCAGCCTCACAGGCGCGTGGTACGCCCTGGACGACGTGACGGTGGAGAACGGCAGTATGTGGGTGTTGCCGGGTTCCCACCGGAATGGCTATCTGTATCCCCAGCGCGCGCACGATCGCCCCGATGAATTCGATCTTGCGCAGGAGTCCTACGGATTCGACGACAGCGGCGAGATACCTGTGGAGTGTCGCGCCGGCGCGGTGGTTTTCTTCAACGGATACCTGTTACACCGGTCCCGCAAGAACCGGTCGGACCGTTTTCGGCGGGTGCTGGTGAATCACTACATGAACGCCTACTCGTTGTTGCCCTGGCATCGCCCGCCCGAAGACGGCAGGATGGCGCTTGCCGACTACCGCGGCATTGTGATGGTGGCAGGAGAAGACCCGTACGCGTGGAAAGGAACGGTTGCAGGCGGTGACGCGCACGTCCGCACGTTCGATCCCGCCGCATTGGAGACGGATTAGCAGCGCGTTACCGCAAATCTGATGATTAGCCAATGCCTATGGATACTCTCACAGCTCATATGGCGACGGACGAAGCGACCGTGGAACGACCGGAGGCCTGCCACGTGATGGCCAAGCCATCCGGCGCGGTCTGCAACATCGATTGCAAGTACTGCTTCTACCTTGAGAAGGAAAAGCTGTACCCGGACGCCGGCAGAAACTGGATGATGGACGATGAGACGCTGGAGCTATACGTCCGGCACTATATCGACGCGCAGGACGTCCCGGAAGTACACTTTGCGTGGCAGGGCGGAGAACCGACGCTGATGGGCGTGGACTTCTACCGCCGCGCCGTGGCCCTGCAGGCGCGGTACGCCAATGGCAAGACCGTAACGAACGCGTTTCAGACAAACGGTATCCTGCTCGATGACGAATGGGGCGAGTTCCTGCACGAGCACCGGTTTCTCGTGGGCCTGTCCGTGGACGGTCCTAGGGAGATGCACGACCGCTACCGCGTAGACAAGGGGGGAAAGCCAACGTTCGACCGGGTGATAGAGGGTCTGGAAGTCCTTCAGAAACACCGGGTTGAATACAACACACTCACGGTGCTGCAGGCCCACAATGCGGATTATCCGGCGGAAGTCTATCGCTTTCTGAAGTCCATCGGGAGCCGGTACATGCAGTTTATCCCGATCGTGGAACGGATCGCGGACTCGCCGGGTGACGATCTGCTGCAGCTTGTCGCGCCTGAGTTCGAAGGGCGGGCCCGGGTCTCGAAGTGGTCGGTGGGTTCCGCCCAGTACGGCCGGTTCCTATGCGGGGTCTTCGACGAATGGGTCCGGAAGGACGTCGGCCGGTATTTCGTCCAGATGTTCGACGTCGCGCTGGGAAGCTGGATGGGTCAGGACGCCAGCCTCTGCATATTCGCGGAAAAGTGCGGCCGGGCGCTGATCATCGAACATAATGGCGATCTGTATTCCTGCGACCACTTCGTCTATCCGCAGTACAATCTCGGCAACGTTCGCGAAAAGAGCATCCGCGAGATGGTGGCCAGCCCCCTCCAGGAGAAATTCGGGGCCGACAAGCGCGATACCCTGCCGGCGTATTGCCGTGCCTGCGACTACCGGTTTGCCTGCAACGGGGGTTGCCCCAAGCAGAGGTTCATCCACACGCCGGACGGAGAGGCGGGATTGAACTACCTCTGCACGGGGTACAAGATGTTCTTCGGTCACGTGGACCCGTACATGAAGATGATGGCGAAGGAGCTTGCCGCGGGGAGGCCGGCCGCGAACGTGATGCACTGGGTGCGCGCCAGGGAATCCGAAAGGGCGGCGGCCCGTGCACGAAGCACGGGCCGTAACGAGCCGTGTCCGTGCGGCAGCGGCAGGAAATTCAAGCGGTGTTGCGGGGCCGGGCGACAGCCTATAAATAGTGATATGTCCGTGGGATGAGACACGCATCGTTTTGGCTTGACATTTGTCGTGCGCGGTGCGATCATCCGTACCCGCTTCACCGAAGCCGGTACGGCTTTTTTTGTGTTTTTCCGGAGAAAGACAATGTGTGGAATCGTAGGTTTCTGGAACCGGCGGGAGGATACCGGCGGGCTCGGAAGGACCATTTTGAAGATGCTGGGCGCCCTGGATTGCCGGGGGCCGGATTCGGCTGGCGTGGCGCTGTTTGGCGACGGGCACGACGGGCGCCTGGTCCTTCGCGTGAGTCTGGGAGAACATGCGGATTACGAAGCAACTGCGCGGCGGGTCGTTTCTCGGGCGGAGGCATTGGGCGCCGTGACCGGGTGGGCCCGAACCGAGGAGTACCTTCGGCTGGTTCTCGCTTACGGAGGCGACGCGGGCGAGCTGGAACAGGCGATCGAAGCCGCTGGCCCGGGTGTGGAGGTGGTGAGCATGGGTGGCCGCCTGGAAATCGTAAAACAGGTGGGGTCCCCCCGCAACCTGGATAGCACGTACGGGATTTCCGGCTTCGAAGGGACGCACGGCATCGGCCATACCAGGCTGTCCACGGAGTCTCGAATCGACCTCAGCCACTCCCAGCCGTTCTGGGCCCACGGTCATCCCGACCTCGCCATCGTTCACAACGGGCATATAACAAATTATCACAAGCTGCGGCGCATTTACGAGCAGGAAGGCGCCCGGTTTTACACCGAGAACGACTCCGAAATCATCGGGATGTATCTGCGCAGGCAGCTGGCGGGCGGAAGGGATCTCGACGCGGCAATGGCCGGCTCTCTGACGGACCTGGACGGCTCGTTCAGCTATCTGGTGGCCACGCCCGACGCCGTGGGTTTCGTCAGAGATCCGTATTCCTTCAAGCCGCTGCTCTATGCTGAAACGGACGATTTCGCCGCGGTGGCCACGGAAGAGATTGCGTTCCGGTCGGCTTTCGATGGAGACTACGACGTGGTTGAAGCCCGCGCGAGGGACATGCGGCTATGGCACAACTGACCTGCAACGGGAAGTCGACGCGGGAGATCAACAGGGAGATAAGGGCGTTCATTGCCGCCGGGAAAAGCGAGGTCCGTGTCCTGGATCCGGGCGCGCGCCACAATCTCGGGGTGGCGCTTCTAAAGCCCGTACATCTCACGCTGGAAGGCAGCGCGGGATACTATTGCGCGGGGATGATCGACGGGGCGACCGTGGAGGTAAAGGGCAGTGCGGGATGGGGCCTGGCGGAGTCGATGATGAGCGGGAAGGTGATTGTGCATGGCAACGCGGGCAATGGCACCGCGGCGTCCATCCGCGGGGGCACCGTGGTGGTGCGGGGCCACGCCTCGGCGCGGCTGGGCGTGGCGATGAAGGGCGGGTTGATCGTTGTGGGCGGGGACTGCGGCTATATGGCCGGGTTCATGGGACAGCGGGGCCGCATAATCGTCTGTGGCGATACCGGCGAAGGCTTTGCCGATTCGATGTACGAGACCGAGTGTTTCGTGGGAGGGGAGATTGCGGAACTCGGCAACGACGCGGTGGTCGAGACACCGGCCGAGAACGAGTTCGCCTTTCTGAGTGACGCCATTCAGGAACACCTGGACGCACGCCCCGACGTTACCAGGTTCAAAAAGGTCGTGGCCGGACGCAAGCTCTGGAATTTCGACAAGGACGAACGTGCCGTGTGGCGGGAGGCGCTGTAACGCACGGATGCCCGGTCTGCCGGTCCTTCAGGATGGTCCGTTACCGATACACCGTGATTTCAACCCGACAGGGCGACTATGGACGAAGGATATAACGGGCGTCATCGTCCACCGCAAGCCAGCGGCACGTTTACGCCCGCCGTCATCGAGGATATCCAGGTCAAGGCGGAGTTGGGGCGGTACCGGATACGCGGGTTCGGCACGCTGCGCGAGCGGCGGTGGCCCACGTTCGACGACCTGACCTTCATTCCCTGCACGCTCACCCGCATACCGCTGGAAGGTTACAGGGAGCGCTGCTCGGCGGAAACGGTCCTGGGCGATCGCTTTGCAGAAAAGCCCATCGTGTTGGATACGCCTATCATGATAACCGGCATGAGTTGGGGCGCCCTGTCCTACAACGCCAAGGTGGCGCTCGCACGGGGCGCCAATATGGTCGGGTCCTCCAATACGACCGGCGACGGAGGAATGTTGAAGGCCGAGCGGGAAGAAAGCAAGGCGCTGGTCTACGAGGTCCTGCCGTCGCGGTACGGAATCAACGTGCACGACCTTCGGGTTGCCGACGGGATCGAACTCACCATCGGACAGGGGGCGAAGCCGGGCACGGGGGGGCTGCTGCTGGGCGCCAAGGTGCTCGGCGACGTGGCGTCGCAGCGGGACCTGCCCGTCGGCGTGGACCAGCGCAGTCCGGCGCGGCACCCGGATTTCCTGGGTCCGGACGACATGATCATCAAAATCGAGGAGTTGCGGGAGGCCACGGACTGGCAGGTCCCGATTTTCGTCAAAATGGGCGCCACCCGTGTGTTCGACGACGTACGACTGGCGGCAAAGGCAGGCGCCGACGTGGTTGTGGTCGACGGTATGGAAGGCGGCACCGGGGCGTCCGCGGAAATCTGCCAGGAGCATACGGGCATTCCCACGCTGGCGGCGGTATGCGAAGCGAGGGCGGCGCTCGAGAATATCGGCATGTACGGCAAGGTGCAGCTGATTATTGCGGGCGGGATCCGGAATGGCGTCGACGCCGCAAAGGCCATGGCGCTGGGCGCCGATGCCGTGTACATCGGCACGGCGGCGCTGATGGCGTTGAACTGCAACCGGCCGCTTTTCGTGGACGACTACAGGGCGCTGGGCGCGGAGCCGTACCACTGCCATCATTGCCACACCGGCCGCTGTCCGGTGGGTATTACCACGCAGGACCCGGAGCTGATGGCCCGCCTGGACGTGGACGAAGCGGCTGAGCGGGTGGCCAATCTGCTCCAGGCCATGACCTCCGAAATCCAGATCCTCGCGCGCGCATGCGGCAAGGCGGACGTGCACGATCTGGAGCCGGAAGACATGCGCGCGCTGACGTCGGAGGCGTCCATGATTTGCGATCTTCCGCTGGTTGGGACGAACCGCGTCGCGGGTGGCGGACCCGGCTGGCGTTAGTCAGCGCTTCGGGCGCAGAACGGGAAAATCGGGGACTGTCAGGTGTCGTTCAAGCTGATTCGACAGGCGCTGAAGGGAAACGGTCTGTTGCCCAGGATGTGGCGGTCCCATTCCGTCAGGGACCGTTACGACGTGGTGATCGTGGGCGGGGGCGCGCATGGTCTGGCCTGCGCCTACTATCTGGCTGCGGAACACGGCATTACGGACGTTGCGGTTATCGAACGAGGGTATATCGGTTCCGGAGGAAGCGGCCGGAACACCGCCATCATCCGCAGCAACTATCTGACGCCTGAAGGGGTGCGCTTCTACGACGAAAGCGTGCGCCTGTACGAACAGATGGCCACGGAACTGGAGTTCAACGTCATGTTCAGCCAGCGCGGGCACCTCACGCTGGCGCATACCGACGGCGCCGTGCGTACCATGCGCAGGCGGGCAGAGGTGAATAAGCTGCAGGGCGTGGTATCGGAGTTGATATGGCCCGACGAAATCGAGAGGCTCTGCCCGGGCATCGACGTCAGCGACCATCCCCGTTACCCGATTCTTGCCGCGCTCTACCATCCCCCCGGAGGCATCGTCCGTCACGACGCCGTCGTCTGGGGCTATGCCCATCAGGCCGACCGTCGGGGCGTGCACATTCACCAGCAGACCACGGTGACCGGGATCGACGTGCGCGGCGAGGGCGTCGTGGGCGTGGAGACAACCGGGGGTTACATCCGGACCGGCACTGTGTTGAACGCGACGGCGGGGTGGGGGTCGACCATCGCCGATTTGGCGGGCGTACGCCTGCCGCTTACCACCTTTCCGCTGCAGGCCTGCGTGACCGAGCCCCTGAAGCCGTTTCTGGACGTCGTCATCGTATCGGGAAGTCTTCACGTGTACGTGAGCCAGTCGGACCGCGGCGAACTCGTGATGGGCGCAAGCGTGGACCCCTATACGTCCTATTCGATGGACTCTTCGCTGGCGTTCATGGAGAGCATTGCCGGACACATGCTCGAATTGTTTCCGTTCCTGAGCAGGGTGCGTGTCTTGCGTCAGTGGGCGGGGCTTTGCGATATGACGCCGGATTACAGTCCCATCATGGGCTTTACTCCCGTGCGGGGCTTTCTTGTAGACGTGGGCTGGGGCACGTACGGGTTCAAGGCGTCCCCGATCTGCGGGCGGACGATGGCGGAACTGATCGCCGGAGACCGCACGCCGGACCTGATACGCCCGTTTCGGCTGTCCAGGTTCGAGGAATTCGACCTGGTTGGCGAAAAAGGCGCGGCGTCGGTGGGTCATTGACCGTCGGGTCGGGGACCCCGAATATGAGTGTTCAATGTTGATTCTACTCTGCCCGAACTGCGGCGAACGAAATGTAAGCGAGTTCCGCTTCGGGGGCGAATACAATCCCCGGCCGGCGGACCCCGGCGCGTGCGACGACGCGGAGTTGGCCGCGTATCTCTATCTGTGCGACAACAAGCTGGGCGTGGAGACGGCGTGGTGGTATCACCAGTCGGGGTGCGGTCTCTGGTTCCTGGCGAAGCGGCATACGAAGACGCAAGAGGTCTTGAAGACGTACGCGTGGCAGGCGGACGCGGTCGGGGAGGACCGGGATGGCGACTGAATCGATCCCGCAGGCGGTTTCGGGTACGGATTCGGAGAGGCTGCCGCCGCAATCCGGCGAAGTCATCGATCGCGGCGCCCCGGTTGCGTTTAGCTTCGACGGACGGCAATACGCCGGTTACAAGGGTGACACGATTGCATCGGCATTGGCCGCCTCTGGAGTGCAGGTCTTCAGCCGTTCTTTCAAGTATCACCGTCCCAGAGGGTTGCTCTGCTGTGCGGGCCAATGTCCCAATTGTCTGGTCCAGATCGGCGACGAGCCCAACGTCCGCGCCTGTACGCGCCGCGTGGAAGCAGGCATGGCCGTACGGTCGCAGAATGCGCAGCCGTCGCTGGACCGCGACTACCTCTCGCTCACCCAGCTGGCCGCGCCTCTGATGCCGGTGGGATTCTACTATAAGACCTTCATCCGGCCCACGGTACTCTGGCCGTCCTACGAACACGTACTCCGCCGTGCGGCGGGTCTGGGGAAAGTGGACCTCGCGTCAAAGCCCGGCGCGTACGACAAACAGTATCTGCATGCCGACGTGGCGGTGGTTGGCGGCGGACCGTCCGGAATCGGCGCGGCCGTTGCGGCGGCGGAACAGGGCGCAAGCGTCGCGCTTTTCGAAGTCGAACCGTCTCTGGGCGGGCGCCTGCGCTTCTCGCCCTCCCATGCCGAACGCCTGGCGGCGCTGCTGGCGTCGGCGGCGAACCGGTCCAACGTCGGGGTGTACACGGATACGGCCGTCCTGGGCTGGTACCAGGATCACTGGCTGGCGGCGGTAAAGGATTCGCGGTTGTTCAAGATACGCGCGAAATCCGTGGTTTTCGCAACCGGCGCCATCGAGATACCGCTGCTGTTCGACAATAACGATCTGCCCGGGGTGATGCTGGGCAGCGCCTCCCGGCGCCTGGTCCATCTCTACGGCGTGAAACCGGGGACAAGGGCGCTGGTGGTAACGGCGAACGACGATGGATGGGAGGCGGCCGCGGAACTGGAGGAAGCGGACATTGAAATCGCCGCGGTCGTGGACGAGCGGCGCTCGTGCTCGAGTGCGATTGCCGGCGAGTTGATTTCCCGTGGCGTGCCCGCGTTTTTCCGGCATACGATTCTGGAAGCCGCCGGATCAAAGCGCGTTCAGGCAGCCACGGTCGCCCGGATCGATCCGTTGGGAGAGGCGGATCGATCCGCGGCGCGAAGACTTGAGTGCGACCTGATTGTCGTCAGCGTGGGATGGACGCCGGACCTGGCGCTGTTCCACATGGCCGGCGGTGAATCCGTCTACGACGCGCAGCGGTCGGAGCCCCGTGCGACAAACGCGCCGGAGGGCGTGTTCGCAGCGGGCCGCGCCGTGGGCGCCGGCGTCGCCGCATGCGCCCTGGACGACGGGCGGGTGGCCGGAAGAAGCGCCGCGGCTGCCTCGGGATTCGGGAACGGACCCGACGCGTCCGAAGCGTCCGATCTCATTGCCCGGAAAGCCGCCGAGCCGGTGCGGACGTCGGCCCGGACGATGGTGCCGGGCAGGAAGAAAAGGTTTCTGTGTTACTGTGAAGACGTCACCGACGTGGATCTGCAGACGGCAATCGTCGAGGGGTACGACAGTCTCGAACTGTTGAAGCGGTACAGCACGATTTCCATGGGCCCCTGCCAGGGCAGGATGTGCTCCATGAATACCGTGCATCTCTGCGCCAGGGCGAACGGTAAGCAGGTGCAGGAGACGGGCAGGACAACGTCGCGCCCACCGGTGGAGCCGGTCACGCTGGGCGCGTTGGCCGGACAGAACATGGAGCCGGTGCAGGTGACGCCCGCGCATCAGTGGCACCTGGACCGGGGCGCAAGGATGATGGTGGCGGGACTCTGGCTGCGCCCTGAGGACTACGGCGACCCCATCGCCGAGGTGAAGGCCGTGCGCGAGCGGGTGGGGCTGATGGACGTCAGCACGCTGGGCAAGATTCAGCTGACCGGCCCGGGAGTGCCTGAATTGCTCGATCGGCTGTACGTCAACCAGTGGCGAAAGCTGGGTGTGGGCCGCGTCCGGTACGGCGTGATGTGCAACGACGAAGGGGTGGTGATGGACGACGGGGTGTGCGCACGCATACAGGAAAACGAATGGTATATGAGCACCACGTCCACAGGTGCGACGGCGGTGTTCGAATGGATTCAATGGTGGGTGCAGTCGGGCTGGGGCGACGGCGTACACGTTGTCAACCTGACCGATTCCTATGCGGCGTTCAACCTGGCGGGACCCCGGTCCAGAGACGTGCTGCGGAAGCTTACGGACCGGGACCTGAGCAACGGGAAGTTTCCCTACATGCGGGTGCGGTCGACCCGTGTCGCGGGCGTGCTGTGCCGCGTTCTCCGGATCGGGTTCACGGGCGAGCTTTCCTACGAAATCCACTGCCCGGCGTCATTCGGCCTGCACGTTTGGCAGGCGCTGATGGCGGCCGGGGAGGAATTCGGCATGGGGCCGTTCGGGGTGGAGGCGCAGCGCGTGCTCCGTCTGGAGAAGGCGCATATCATCGTCGGCCAGGACACCGACGCGCTGACCGATCCCTTCTCCGCGAACATGGAATGGGCCGTGAAGATGCAGAAGCGGGATTTCCTGGGCAAGCCCATGTTGACCCGGATCTCGGAACGGGGGACACGTCAGCGGCTCGTGGGATTCAAAATGGCGCGGCCGGGCATCGTGCCGGAAGAGGGGCTGCAGGCGGTGCATCCGGATGGGAACGGAAAACAGGAGATCATCGGCTGGTTGACGTCCTCCCGTTTCAGTCCGGCGCTCGGGGAGACCATCGGACTTTGCTGGCTGCCCGTGCACGTGGCGGCGGAAGCGGGAACGCGGTTCCGGATTCGCCGGGACGGCGAACTTGAAGACGCTTGTGTTCACCACGGGCCGTTCTACGATCCCTCCGGAGAAAGGTTGCAGATGTGAGCACGCGGGCGGCGCCGGTGAAGTTGTCGCCACTTCACGAAACGGCGCGGGACCTCGGGGCGCAGTTTACCGAGGCCTCCGGATGGCGGATTCCTGCGGTATACGCCACGCCGGATGCGGAGATATCCGCCGCGAAGCGGGGCGTGGCGCTGGCCGACGAGACGGCAAACGGAAAGCTACAGGTAGAAGGTCGGGTCGCGGAAGCCGTCTGGAAGTCACCGGCGGTGGAAATCGGCGCCGGGTTTGCGGTCGATGCCCATCGCGTGTACCGGCTTCGCGGAGACTGTTATTTTGTCAGCACGTCTCCGGGACGGGACATCGCCGTCCGCAGGACACTGATCGACCGGGCGTCGGACAGCTTCGTCACGGTGACGAATCTGACCCATGCGTGGTCCGAGATTCGCGTTTTGGGGCCAGGCGCACCCGCGCTGATGAGCAGGGTGTGCGGGCTGGATTTCGCCGCCGCCGCATTTCCGGACGGCGTAGCGAAGCAGACCAGCGTCGCCAGGACGACGCAACTCGTCATTCGAAGGGACGTCGCGGATCTGCCGGCCTTTTCGGTCCTCGGGGCGCGGTCTCTGGCAGCTTACGTGTGGGAAATCCTCAAGGAGGCCGGGGCCGACCTGCAGATCGCGCCGATCGGGCTACGCGCCATCCGGGCCCTTGAGTCGCTGTAGGCTGTGTATCGGAAAACGTCATTTGCAGAGAGGAAGGGTCGTCTATGTCGAGTCAGGGCACATCGGATCTGGAAACATACGTCCGGGCCGACGGCCGGGACGAGCAGGTGCGCCAGGTTCGCGACAAGATCGACGCGCTTGGAATCACCTATATTTACTACCAGTTTATTTCGGTGACGGGACGGGTGGTGGGCAAGGGCATCCCGGCGGACCACTGGGAACGGACCGCGGAACGCGGATTCCAGCTTGTGTACGGGGCCACGGCGAACCTGTTCATGGACCGGTACGACAACTATATCGGCTACGGTCCCGAGGCCTCGGAACTCGTGGGGATTCCCGATCCGGAGACCTTCGTTCAACTGCCGTGGGACGGGCGCCTGGCGCGGGTCTTCTGTACGCTCTTCCGCAACCGCGACGAACTGGAGAATCCCGGCGGGGTCCTCACGGCAGACTGCAGGGGCAACCTCAGACGCATCCACGAACAGTTCACGCAGGACCACGACGGAACGCACATGCGCCACGGCGCCGAACCGGAGATGATGTGGCTGCAGAAGGGCCCGGACGGAAAACCCGCGGACGGTTTCAGCAAGCCCTACTGCTACCACATCGATCAGTTCGAGTCCCTGCGGCCGGTGGTCATGAAGGTGATCGAATACGGCCGGGCAATGGGCCTGGACATGATTCAGGGAGACCACGAGGACGCGCCGGGTCAGCTGGAGTTGAACTTTACGTTTGACGACGCGCTCGCCACCTGCGACCGGCTGACCACGTACCGGCAGATTTGCGCCCAGGTCGCGAGGGAGCACGATCTGATCGCCTGTTTCATGTGCAAGCCATTCATGGGCGTCTCGGCATCGGGTTGCCACCACAATCTTTCGCTCTGGCGCGGGGGTGAGGACGTGCTGAAGCCGCTGGGAAACGAATCACTGCCCGGTATGGAGGATGTCTTCCTGCACCGGGAAGGCGGCGAGAATCTGTTCGATCCGCTGCCGGGCAGACGCGAACCCGCGCCCACCGGTCTGCAGTGCATCGGCGGGGTGATCGAACATCTGCCCGCGTTGACCGCCATCGGATGTTCCACGGTGAACTCCTATCGACGGTTGTGGGAGACTGGATTCTGGGCGCCCGTCTATTCCGACTGGGGATATCAGAACCGGACGTGCGGGCTCCGGGTTTCCGGCCCGGGGCGGTTCGAATACCGGGCGGTTGACGCAATGGTAAACCCGTATCTGATGGCGGGCGCGTTATTGAAGGCATTCGACGACGGCATACGCCGGGACCTGGATCCGGGGGAGCCCGAGCATCGCAATATCTACGAGGCGATCGAAGAGGGCAAAGAGGTAACCAAACTGCCGACCACATTGGGCGAAGCGCTCGATAGACTGGAGCAGGACGAGGTGATCCGCTCGTCGCTTCCGGGCGAGATGTACGACGTCTATATGCATTACAAACGGGACGAGTGGGAACGGTTTCTGGCAACGGTAACCGACTGGGACCTGGAAACCTACTGGGATTGTCTGCCATAGCAGCGAGGTGAATATGTGCGGCATCGCGGGGATTATCCACCGGAACAGGACCGGTCGAATCGGGAACGAAATGACCATGATGCTTCAGGCGATGAAGCACAGGGGTCCGGACTCCACGGGTTTTGCGCTGTACGGAGAGCCGTCGGCCGGGGTACTGGCGATGCGGTTCAAGGTGGCGGAGAAGGAGGACCTGGCGTCCGGCTTCGAGATCAGGGATCAGATCGTGCAGCGCAAAGCGGAAGTGGATGAGCGCATCGGATCGCTCGGCGGCGAAGTGCTCGCCTCGGAGCAGCCCACGGAGTACGCGTTCCTCTACCGCGTCAGATACGAGGGAGACCTGCGACGGTTCGCGGATTTCATCGAAGATGCCGAGGGCGTCGAGATTCTGTCCATAGGCAGCGCGCTGGAGCTCGTCAAGGACCTGGGCGACGCCAGCGAGGTGAGCGAGCAATACGGCATGGGTACGTTCGTGGGTACCCACGCCATCGGGCACGTGCGCATGGCCACCGAGTCCGACGTGGACATTCGTTCCGCGCACCCCTACTGGGCGTATCCGTTCGGCGATATCTCCGTCGTACATAACGGTCAGCTGACCAATTACTGGTCGATGCGCCGGGGCCTCGAACGCCGCGGGCATCGTTTCGTGTCGGACTGCGATTCTGAACTGATCGCGGTCTACATCGCGGACAGCCTGGATCGCTCGGTTTCGCTCGAGGAAGCGATGGTGAGATCCGTACGGGAGCTGGACGGCGTGTTCACGTACCTGGTGGCGACGACGGACAGCCTGGGCATGGCCAAGGACACGATGGCGGCCAAGCCCATGGTGCTCTACGAAGGGGAGGAGGAAACCCTGCTCGCCTCGGAGGAAGTGGCGATCCGGACGGTACTGCCCCAGGAGATCGAGACCGTGGACCCCTACGCGGGAGAAGTGCGGGTATGGCAGAATTAGACGCAAACCGCGAAAAGACGCACCGGTCCTACGCGATGGGGCTGCACGACGAGCCGCTTGCAAATCGGACGAACCGGGTTTTCTTTCGTGCCGAAGCGGGTGCGGGGCTGGTGTACCCGGGATCGCTTAAGGTGGACGTCGACAGGCGCGCGGAATTCGATGCGGCGCCGATGTCGGTCCGGGAGGTGAACCGGAAGATCCGGCAACTGATGGAATCCGGTTACGGCCACGTGGTGGTGCGGAACCCCAACGCCAAACACTCGCTCGGGACCGGGATTCTGAATCGGCTGAAACTGGATTTCGAAGGGTCTCTCGGGTATTTCGCGGTCGGACTGATCGACGGACCGAACGTGAGAATCAGGGGGCGCGTGGGCTGGTCGTGCGCGGAGAATATGATGGCGGGCACCGTGGTTGTCGAGAAGAACGCGGGGTCGTCGTTCGGCGCGGCGCTGCGGGGCGGCGACCTGGTGTGCCTGGGCGACGTGGGGGGGCGGACCGGCATCAACATGAAGGGCGGTACCATCCTGGTGGCCGGGCGAACCGGAATGCTCTCCGGATTCATGATGCAGCGCGGGCGAATGATCGTCCTGGGAGACGCTGACGAGAATCTCGGTGATTCGATGTACGACGGCACGATCTACGTGGGTGGGAATATAAAGTCGCTGGGCGTGGACGCCGTTCGCGCGGAGCTGACGGACCTCGAGGTCGCGTGGCTGGACAGGAAGCTGGAGCTGTATGGTCTCGAGGCGCCGGACGGCGCGGGTAACCTGAAGAAGGTCGTCGCGGGCAGGCAGCTATGGAATTACGACAACCTGGAACCGGCCGAGAAGAAGATCGTGCTTTAGCAGACTCGACCCAAGAACCGAAGCTCAGCCCGGTTCCGGATCTTTAGGGAGAGACAATATGGGCGACGTACTATCCGTAGGAATGGTCGGCGCGGGCGGAATCGCACGGTCTCACATGCGTGCGATCGCGGAAACCGACAACATCAGAACGGCGGCGGTGATGGATATCTACCCGGAACCGGCGGAGGCTGCCGCGACCGAATACGGCGCCAGGGCGTATACCAGCCTGGAGGCCATGCTGGACGATCCGGACGTCGAAGCCGTCCACGTTTGCACGCCCCACAACCGGCACGGCGAACAGGTGGTGGCCGCGGCCGAAGCCGGGAAACACGTCCTGGTTGAAAAGCCCATGGCGCTGACGCTCGACGAGTGCGACCGGATGATCGCGGCGTCTGAAAAGGCGAATCGCGTCCTGATGGTCGGCCAGGTCATGCGTTACTATCCGATGAGCCGCAAGGTGAAACAGTTCATCGCCGACGGCGTGATCGGTCAGGTGGGTCACCTGCTCAGACGTCGGCTGGGCAACTTCAATCCCGCGCCGCCGCCCGGACAGGACACGCATTGGTATCTGGATCTGGAGGCCGGGGGCATCTGTGTGTTGTATTGCTTCGGACCGCACGAGTATGATATACTCCACTGGTATATGGATTCGCCCGTTGTCAGTGTCTTCGCGCAGGGAACCGAGAGTACGGAACGCTACCGCGGTCAGAAGGACTCGTATACGGCGGTCATGAACCATGCCAACGGCGCGGTTAGCGTGCTTTCCCAGTCCGTGGTCTGCCATTCCGGGATGCACGACCAGTATATCATGGGCAGCAAGGGCTCGATGACGTTCACCCATCACCGCCTCTTGCTGAACGGCGAGGAGGTGGAGGTGGGGAGTGCGGGCAGCGGGATGCAGAATCAGATTCGCGAGTTTGCCGACTGCTGTCTGGAGGGGAAGACGCCTGATGCCAACGGCCGGTCCGTGCGGCACACGATGGCCGTCATCGAGGCGGCCAAGCAGAGCGCCGAGCGGAACGAGTCTGTGCCGGTCTCGGAATTCGACTGAGACGCGTCGCCGATATGGACTTGAACACAGAGGTCCTGGACGCGGACGTCGCGTTCATTCCCCGGAAGCTGAAAACGCCGCTCCACCTGAGTGCCGGGTTGATTTCGGAGCTTACGGAAGCCCGCGCGGCCGTCACGGTCCGCGTGGCCGGCCGGGAAGCGCAGGGAAGGGGTTCGATCTATCTCAGCGACGTCTGGGCCTGGCCGGATCCCACGTTGACCCACGCGTTTCGAGACGCGGCCCTGCGCGGTTTCTGTGAGGACGTCGCACGCGGACTGTACGCGTACTGTGGCGGCGAGAAGGCGCACCCGCTGGCCCTGGGAATGCGCCTGCACGAGTCGGTTGACGGTGAAACATCCCCGCCGGTCCTTGCTCGCGCAATGTGCGCCAGTCCGTTCGACGCGGCCATTCACGACGCGGTCGGCCTCGCGACCGGACGTTCCGCGTTCCGCTTCTTCGCGGAGACCGCCACGTTTCCCGACGTGGACGGTCTCTTTCCGAACGGCGGCGCATGCGCGGCAATTCAGCGTCTGATTCATGCCCCGCAATCCCGCCTGCGCGCCTGGTGGGTCGTGGGAAACGACGACGGCCTGGGCACGGACCTCGCTCAGGTCATAAACGAACATGGGTTTCGCGGCTTCAAGCTGAAGATTCTCGGGAAGGACGTTGCCGCCGACGCGGCCCGGACCGTCGAGGTATACCGCGCCCTGCGCGGCCACGGCGTGGACGACCCGGCGTTGACGGCGGACAGCAACGAAGCCAATCCGGATGCGGAGAGCGTACTGGATTATCTGGAACGCCTCAGGGCCCGGGACAACGAGGCTTTCCGGGCCCTGAGATACCTTGAGCAGCCCACGGCCCGGGATATCCTGCAGCATCCGCAGGACTGACATGCGGTGACCAGGCTCAAGCCCGTGTTTCTGGACGAGGGCCTCACCAGCCTGGAATTGCTGCCGGAAGCGAAAAGGCAGGGTTGGAGCGGCCTGGCCCTGAAGACCTGCAAGGGACACAGCTTTGCACTGCTGGCAGCCGCGTGGGCGCGCGCAAACGGGATGCGGCTTGCGCTTCAGGACCTGACGAATCCCGGGTTTGCGGCAATCCACGCGGCGCTCTTCGCGGCGCACGTGCCCATGGTCAACGGGGTGGAAATCAACTCCCCCCAATATACGCCCGATGCCAACGCCGAATGGCTGCCGCGCCTGGCGGGAATTTTCGAGCCCGTGGACGGGTTGCATCGAATAGACAGCCCCCATACCGCGGGGTTGGGGTCCACACTGTAACGGTTTGGGGCAGCCTCGAATTCATCCGTCCGGCCGGAAACGGGCGGGCGCCGTGGCGCCCGGGAGGAATGACGATGGATACCGAATGTCTGGATTACTGTCTCACCAGCCGGGAGCAGACACAGTTTGAGCGCGACGGATTCTTCATGATCGAGGATGCGATTCCGCCCGAGCGGGTCACTGCGTTGAATCACGTGGTCGACGGGTTGTACGAGGCCTATCTTGCCGAGAACGGCCTCGGGCCCGGCGAACGTATGAATCTGCTGGACTTCGTGGGACGCGACGATGAGTTTCTGGCCTTGCTGGATTGGCCGGTCACATTCCCCAAGGTATGGGGTATTCTGGGGTGGAATATCCAGCTCTACCACTCCCACCTGATCGTTACCCCTCCGGAACCGCCGGACAAACGCTCATATGGCGGACGCCTGGGCTGGCACCAGGACAGCGGTCGTCTCAATATCGAACTGGATGCCACGCCCCGGCCGCGGGTCTCGCTTAAGGTCGGCTTCTTTCTGACGGATACCACTCTGCCCGACCGCGGAAATTTCCACATCGTCCCCGGCAGCCACCTCAAGAATCGGCTGGATCTTCCGGACGACGGCGTGTCCGACCCTCCCGGAACGACGCCCGTCCTGGCTCCGGCGGGCTCGGCGGTGTTTTTCGATCGGCGGCTCTGGCACGCGGCCGGGAGGAATCATTCGGACGTGACGCGAAAAGTGCTGTTCTACGGGTACAGTTACCGCTGGCTCAGGCCCAGAGACAATATGACCGTAGCCCATTGCATGGAGCGATGTGATCCGGTTCAGCGGCAGTTGCTCGGTGAAAGCACCGGAGGGATGGGATATACGTCGCCCACCGACGCGGACGTGCCGCTCAAGGGTTGGATCCGGGAACACGCAGGGGAGGAAGCCGTCGCGCCGTAGAGTGTAGCCGCTCGGAGTCGTCGTCCGAGCGGACCGGTGAAGCCTGAGCCCCGCCCGAAACGAATTTCTGTGCGGGGTTCGAAATTTGGTAAGAAGGAGATCGAAGATGGCCGGCGAACTCGCGATTCTTGGCGGCGAGAAAGCAATTGCGGCCGATAGCGGGGAGCAGTGGCGTCGACCCGTGGAAGCGGAGAAGGCCGCAGTCTGCGCCCTGATCGACGAGGGCTATCTCTCCGGATCGGGATCGGGGGTTCCGAAGGAATTTGAGGAACGGTTCGCGGAGTACCTGGGCTGCAAATACGTCCTCACGACCAGCCACGGGCATACGGCGCTCGCCAGTGGATTCTTCGCGGCGGGACTGGGCGCCGGCGATGAATTCATCACACCTTCAGTCGGTTATATAGGCAGCTACGCCGGCGCGCTGCATATGGGCGCCACGCCGGTGTTCTGCGAGATCGATCCGGAGACGCTGCTCATGGACCCGGACGACGCGGCGCGGCGGATCACGGACAGGACCCGCGTGATTTCGCCGATCCACTCCTGCGGCCGGGTGTGCGATATGGACCGGCTGCTGGCCCTGGCCGATGCCCACGGACTGGTGATCGTGGAGGACGCGGCTCACGCGCACGGCAGCGAGTGGGACGGCGTGAAGATCGGCAACCTGGGGCATATCGCGTGCTTCAGCATGCAGGGCTCCACGCCCGGGGGAAAGCCGGTAGCGGGCGGTGAGGCCGGCATCGTGGCGACGAACGACCGCGAGTTGTACGAGCGCGCGTTGATTTACTGCCACCTGCACCGACCGGGGGCCGTGCAGGAGCTCACGAACCCGGTTTACCGTGAACTGGAACCGCAGCTTCTGGGTTGGAAATGGCGGCCGCATCCGCTGGCCATGGCAATCGGCCTGGTCTCCCTTGAGCACCTTCCCGAACGGTTGGACGGGTTCGAAGCCAACCGGGAGGCCCTGTTTCGGAAAATCGAGGGACTGCCGGGCATCCGGCCGGTCTGCAACTATCGGAAAGCCAGGGGTGTGGAACTTTACGGCGGGATCAAGTTCATCTATGAGCCAGAGGCGCTGGGCGGATTGCCGGCGGCCCGGTTCGTGGCGGCCATGCGGGCTGAAGGCGCGCCCCTGAACGGCCCGGGCGTGGGCCACATGGAACATCTCCGGTCCATTTATACAAAAGACCTTCCCGGGCTCTGGGGAGCGGGTCACGACGGACCGGCCAATGTGCCTCTGCCCCGCTATCGCAAGGGAGATTTCCCGGTTTCTGAAGGGATCCGCGGGCGGGTGTTGTCCTATCCCGGACATATTCAGGCAGCGGATGGATTCATCGATCAGTTCGCGGCGGCGTTCCGAAAGGTCGTGCTGCAGCATCAGCAGCTGTTGTAGCCGTCCGCTGGCAGGGTTGCTCTGCGGACGAGGGCCGTTCGTCGTCCGGTTGGGCTTATGTCAGGAGGCGTGCGTTGGCTGATCCCTTGGCGTTTCGATCTCCGCTGGAGGTGCGCCTCGCGTGCCGCCGGAATGCGTTGAAGACCGTGGCGTCGCGCGCGCTTTCGGGGTACCTGTGCGTGAACGTGGTGATGATGGACGAGGCGTACGCCGCGGAATTCGAGAAATTCTGCAGGGCGAATCCGAAGCCGTGTCCGCTCCTTGCGGTGATTCCCGCCGGCCGGCCGGATTGTCCTGAGTTCGCACGCGGGCTCGACATTCGCACCGACCTGGGTTCGTACGACGTCATCCGCGACGGCGTGGTGGTCGAACGGCGGCAGGACGTGGTTTCCCTTTTCTCAGGTGATATGGTCACGTTTCTGATCGGTTCCAGCGTGTCCTTCGACGGGCTACTGGTCGAAAAAGGGTACGAGCCCGCGTTTGGGCCGTGTATCCAGCTGACCGGCCTGGACTGCGAACCGGCGGGAAGGTTCAGGACCAAAATGGCGGTGACCATGCGAAGCTTTCTCCCGGACCGCTGCGACCCCGTATGGGAATACACAAGCCACTTTCCGGCGTGCCATGGGGCACCTCTTGGCAGGAATAACGGCCGGGAACTGGGTATACAGGACCTCGATACGACGATTTCAGGGAATCCGATAAAGGTCCCGCAGGGCACCGACCGCCTCTACTGGGCCTGCGGCGTGACGCCCAGCCTGGCGGCGCAGCAGGCCCGGCTTCCGTTCGCGCTTTCCTACACGCCCGGCCACGCGCTGATAACGGATATTCCAACGGAAAGTCTGTATGAAGCGTGAAACAGTCGTGAACAGGTCCAACTGGCTGGACGCGGGAACGGCAACATGGCCGGAGTGCAGGGATTTCCTGGCGGAAACGCCCGCAGCAATCCTGCCGCTGGGCGCAACCGAACAGCACGGCCCCCACCTGCCGCAGAACACGGATACGGTACTCGCGGAGGCGCTGGCCGTCGAGGTTGCGAAAGCGGGTTCCGGCCTCGTGCTGCCGGCGGTCCCGGTGGGGTACTCCTGGAGTTGGCGCGACTATCCCGGGACGCTCACGTTCTCCCTCGATACGTTTCGAGACGTCGTGAAGGACCTGGCGCGCAGCACGCACCGCGCTGGCTGTCGCGCGCTGATGACGCTTTCGGGACACGGCGCCAACCCCGGCCCCCTGAAGATGACCGTCAGAGAGCTCGTCGACGAACTGGACCTGAAGGTCTTGAATGTCTTCTATCCCGGCCTCGATGAATTGATGGCGGATGCGGAGTCGCCGCAATGGGCTCCGATGAATTTTCACGCCGAGGAATTCGAGACTTCATTGATGCTCTACCTGAAGCCTGAACGGGTCAGGATGGACCAGGCCGTACGGGAATATCCGCCGCGGTCCGCGGAATACGAGATGTCCACGTTGCCCCTGGGAAGCCTGTCCCGGTCGGGCGTGTTCGGCGATGCCACCGTCGCTTCCGCCGAGAAGGGCGAGCGCTGGTTTCACGATTGCGTGGCACGGATGGCCCGGGTGTGGACGGATTTCCTGTCCGCGCCGGATGCCGGATAGGGGGGCGGATGGGAACGGTGATGACGGTTCGAGGGGAGATCGACGGCGAAGACCTGGGCGTCGTGGACTACCACGAACACCTCTATTTCGACGCCCCGGACTGGCTGCTGAGAGAAGACGGGGATTTTCGGCTGAACAGCGTGGAGCGATCCGCCGACGAGCTCCGTTCGTGGGCCCGCGCGGGCGGCAGGACAATGGTCGAGATGTCTGCGATCGACTTCGGCCGGAATGTCCGCCAGGTAGTCAGGATTGCGGACCAGGCGCCCGGCGTGCACGTGGTTGTCGTCACGGGATACAACAAGCCGTATTTCTGTGACCGCGCGATCCTGAGTCAGGACGAAGACACAATGATCCGGAATTGTATCCGGGACATCGAGGCAGGCATCGACGGCACCGGCGTGAAGGCCGGTATCGTCAAGGGGGGCAGCGGATACAATACGTTTCAGGAGGGCGACAGGAAGCTCCTGCGCGTCGCGGCAAAGGTGCACGCGGAAACCGGCGTGCCGGTGATGACCCACACGGAAGCCGGCACGATGGGTTACGAGCAGGTTTCATTCCTCGCCGTGCAGGGTGTGTCGCCGGACCGCATATGCCTCAGCCACATGGACCGGAATCCGGATTTCTGGGAGCACAGGCGAATTGCCGAAACCGGCGCATGCCTGGGTTACGACTGCCCCGGCAAGGTGAAGTACGGGCCGGACGAGACGCGCATTGCGGTGTTGAAGCGGATGATCGACGCCGGGCTGGGCGACCGGATTCTGCTGGGCAACGATCTGGGCAGGCCCAGCTACTGGCGAAGCTACGGAGGCGGTCCCGGCCTGGACTACGTGCTGACCCGGTTCGTTCCCAGGCTGCGTGAAGAAGGGGTATCCGGTGACGCGATCCGGGATCTGCTGGTGAACAACCCGAGACGTTTTCTCACCGGGGAATAACACCCCCATTTGCGATCGATCCGGCCTATGCCATTGGTACTCGGAATCGACCTGGGGACGTCCAGCACAAAGACAATAGCGCTGGATGAAGGCGGCGTTGTATTGGCAACCGCCAGTGCGAGTTATGCCATGAAGACGCCCAGGCCGGGCTGGGTTGAGCAGGACGCCGGCAACTGGTGGACGGCGATTTGCAGGACAACCCGGGCGGTCACGGCCGAACTGCGGGGGCAGGGGCGGTCCGTAGTTGAAATCCGGGGTGTGTCGCTTTCCGGGCACATGAACGGGGCCGTGTTCGTGGACGGCGCCGGCAATCCGCTCAGGCCGCCCATTCTCTGGCTCGACCGGCGCTCGCAGGCCGAATGCGACGCGGCGAACGCGCGGGCGGGAGACCTGCTCCGGACCCGGGCCATGCTCGTGTTGAATCCCGTCAACACGTTTGCAAAAGTGTTGTGGGTGCGTTCCCACGAGCCCGATGTGTACCGGAACGCGCGGCACGTGTTGATCCCGAAAGACTGGGTGCGGTTCCGGATGACGGGAACGTTCGGGACGGATGTCTCGGACGCCTCGGTATCCGCTGCCGCTGACGTTCAGGCGAGGGATTGGAGCGGCGAGATTCTGGATGCTCTCGAAGTGCGCCGCGATCTTTTTCCAGACGTCTCGGAGTCTTCCGAGGTGATCGGAACGCTGACCGGCGCGGCTTCGCGTGAGATGGGCCTGGCGGCGAACACCCCGGTCTGCGCCGGCGGCGGCGACGTTTCGTGTCTCGCGGTGGGCAGCGGGGTTATCCGGCCCGGCGTCGTAAACGTGGGCATCGGCACGGCGGGGCACGCGCTCGCCTTCGCCGAGAGACTGGATCCCGCGGCGTACAACAGACTCTGGCCGATGTGTCATTCGGTACCCGGAGCCTTCTTCTGGCTGGGGTGTTCGTATACGTGCGGGGCGAGTCTGGCATGGTTGAGCGGCCAGTTGGGAGAAGACGTCGCATCCCTGACGCGCCAGGCAAAGGACGCGCCCGCCGGCAGCGAAGGGCTATTCTTTCTTCCCTGGCTGGAGGGGGCCGCAACCCCGCACCCGGACGCGCAGGCCCGGGGGGGATGGATCGGGCTGACGCTGCGCCATACGAAAGCGCACCTGGTACGCGCGCTGATGGAGGGCGTTGCGTTCGACCTGAGGCGCTCACTGGAAAGTTTCCGGGACATCGGGCTGCCGATCGAGGACTTGCGAATAGGCGAGGGCGGCGCGAGGTCCGCGCTCTGGCGTCAGATCCAGGTCGACGTGTTCGGACGTGACGCACGGGAGCTGGAAGTGCAGGATGCGTCCGCGCTGGGCGCGGCGGTGATTGCCGGCGTGGGCGTGGGCGTGTTTCCCGATTTCGAATCGGCGTGCGAACGCTCGGTGGGCCTGGGAGAAGCCGTTCGGTGCTGTGGAAAGCGCGCGGCGGATTACGAGAAGCAGTTTCAGCGGTACCGCGGCCTGTATCCGAGTCTGAAAGGCTGGTTTAACGAAAACGCGACAGCCGGATCGTAATCCGCCGTTCATCCGCGGATGCTGACGCATGAAAACCCGCTTCTTATACTTGTGGACGTACAGAGGAGTTCACGGAATGGAAAAGGCGTTCGAGCGACCCTATAGACCCCTGAACTTCAGCAAGTCGTGGATCGAGTCGTTTCCGTTACACGGCATGGCCGAACAGCTGATGGGGGAAGACGCCTTCGCTGAATCCGGTCGGAATGCGCTTTCGCTGGTTCGCGGAGATGAGATGACCGTGGTCCTTACCGTAATGAAGGCGGGTGCGGTCCTGCACGAACACCAGGCCCCGGGCCCGGCCACTGTGGTTCTTCTGAGTGGTCGAATCCGGATATCGGCCGGCGCCGGAGAGCTGCCGCTGGAATCCGGTTCGTCAGTTTCGTTCACCGCGAACCTCCGCCACGCGGTAAGGGCCCTGGAAGACAGCGCGTTCCTGATCGTGATCGGCGGCAGACAGACGAGGCGTGCGACAATTTAAGGGAGATTTCCGGGTATGGAAACGCTGAGCGAAGCGCAGGTTGCCTTTTTTCGTGAAAACGGATACATCCGTCTCGAGGGCATGTTCTCTCCGGGCGAAGTCCGCGAAATGGGCGAGGAACTGGACTACGTCATGGAGGAATTCGCGAACTGGGATTCCGCCTGGAAAGGACCCTGGCGGAAGGAGTATATGGACGAAGAGGAGGACGCGGCGGCAACGCTGGTGGCCATCCATGAACTGCAGCACTATTCCGCGGCCTGGTCCCGCGCCATCACGAAGCGTGAACTGGGCGCCTCGGTCGGCGATCTCCTGGGATCGGATGCCGTAGAATTGCACCATGTCACACTGCACGCGAAGCCGCCGGACAAGGGGGCGCCGTTCCCCATGCACCAGGACCTGCCGTTCTTTCCGCACGAAGACGGTAGGTACGCTGATTGCCTGGTGCATCTGGACGACGCGGACGAAACCAGCGGATGCATCAAGTTCCTCAAGGGTTCGCACCGCCTCGGCAAGCTGGAGCATATTACGGGCGCGGGCACCGCGCCCCACCTGCCCACGGACCGGTACCGGCTTCAGGATGCCGTTTCCGTTCCGGCCAGGGCCGGGGACGTGGTCCTGTTCTACCTTTGGACTATCCACGGGTCGGCGGTCAATCACAGCGGAAACTGGCGGCGCCTGGTGCGGCTGGGATTCAGAGATCCGCGCAACCGGCAGGAAGGCGGGCAGGGCATGGGGCGGCCCGGCTTTATCGTCAAGGGCGTCCGGCCTAAAGTGGACGGGGTGGACGTGGACGTGTATGGCAACTGGGTACAGAATCGCGCCTGACGTTTCGGGTCCGGTCTGCAGCCACGATGCGGTTCTTCTTCCGGATCACCCCGTCTCGATACGGTCGGTATTCGGCGCGAGACCTCTGATCGGTGAACTGAATGGCGGCGTTGAACACACGCGGATTCTCCATCGCCGAGGCGCTAAGGTTCGGCTGGCGGACAACACTGGACAACCTGGGGTATTTCCTCAGCATCGGGCTCTTGTACCTGGTCATCACTTTGGGCCTGAATGGCGCAGTCTACAAGGTGAATGCATATTCGGAGGCCTGGGCATTCCTGGCCGGTATCGTCGCGTTGGTTGCCGGTATGATCATGGACGTCGGGTTAGCCGTGATTTCCCTGCGTTTCGCCGGCGGTCGAAGGGCGGGAGTCGCGGACCTCTTCATCCATTATCATCTGGCGCCGATCTATTTTATCTCGACCCTGACTGCTACACTGATGGTCGTCGCCGGCCTGGCTCTGCTGATCGTCCCGGGAATCTTCCTGCTGGTGTTGTTTCAGTTCTACGCCTTGCACATCGTAGACGAAGGCGCGGGCGCAGTGGCGGCGCTGCGCAGAAGCGCTGCGTTGACCAGAGGCGAAAGATGGCGCCTTTTTCTATTCGGACTATTGACCGTGTTGATCAATGTCGGCGGCGCCCTCTGTCTTCTGGTGGGCCTGTTTCTGTCCGTCCCGATGACGCTGATATCTCGCGCGTACATCTTCAGGAAACTTCAGGCCGCGGGACCGCGTGTGGATGAAATGAACGAGTCCGGCGTGTAAACGGAAAAGGGGGGTGCCATGTATCGCATCGGCGACCTGGAACTCGGGCGTGTTGAAAAACTATTCAGAGACGGAGGCCTTTTTCGGTACGGACGCACGGGCGAATGCGAACGTTTCGAGGCCAGCTGGGCCAAGCACCTGGGCGTGAAGTACGCCAGGATGACGACCAGCGGGACGTCGGCGTTATATTGCGCGCTGGTGGGGCTGAACGTGGGCCCAGGCGACGAGGTCATCGTCCCCGCCTGTACCTATATGGCCACCGCGCTGGCGGTTCTGTCGGCGGGAGCCATACCCGTCGTGGCCGACGTGGACGAGTCGATCACGCTCTGCGCGGAAGACGTGGAACGCAGGTTGTCGCCCAATACAAAGGCGATCATTCCCGTACATATGTGGGGTCTGCCGTGCAACATGAAGGCGCTGATGCGGGTTGCGCGCAGGCACAAACTGCTCGTGCTCGAGGACGCATGCCAGGCGGTGGGCGGCGCGTACGAGGGAAGGATGCTGGGCTCGATCGGACACGCGGGCGCTTTCAGTTTCAATTTCTACAAGAATATATCGAGCGGCGAGGGCGGGGCATTCGTCACCGGCAACAAGGCGGTCTTCGGACGCGGTTCCGTGGCGTCGGATTGCTGCTCGTTCTACTGGAATCCGGATCAGACGAAGGAGGACGAGCAGTTCGCCGGACAGAATTTCAGGGCCCCCGAAGTCTCGGGCGCCATTCTGAACGCCCAGTTGCGGCGACTCGACGGGATGCTGGAGAAGATGGGCGCACACAAACGGCAGTTGCTGGAGGCCGGCAGGGACGCCGGCCTGAGCTCCATCGTCAACAACAGCCTGTCGTACGAGTGCGGCAGCAATCTGGGTTTCATCTTTGCGAACGAGAAATCGGCGAGGGCTTTCGCGGACGGTCTGAGTGGGAATGGCGTGCGCGGATTCCTGCCCATCGACACCGGGCGGCACGTCTATACCCGGTGGGACCCGATCATGAGAAAACAGGGTGCGCATCATCCTGACATGAATCCGTATAACTTCCCGTCGAACCGGAAGCTGAACGTGACCTACACAATGGATATGTGCAGCAACTCCCTGGACATCATGAGCCGGGCCGTGTTGATCCCGATGCATCCCGACAATACACAGGCTCGGGTTCGAAAGATGGCGGAGGCGATCAGGAAAGCGGCGGGCGAGTCCGCCTGAGGAGGAATCATGAAGGCGGCGTGGGACTGGCATCTGCCGGTGGAGACCGGACCGCAGCAGCGGGAGATCGTGGAATTCGCGAGCGATCTGGGCTTCGATACCCTGATCGTGCGGGACCCGACCGAGGCGATGGCGCGGCGGGGCGCGCAGTTGGGCGTCAGGATCGTCGCGATCGTGTACGCGCGGCCTTCAGACGCGTTCGCCGCGGACCATCCGGAATGCCTGCAGCGGCTGCTGCCCGCCGAGGAGGAGATCGCCCGCGGCGCGAACGAGGGTACTCCCGCAAATTTCCAGCTGTTGTCGCACCGGTGGTTTTCCATCGTTCAGGACGGCGCCACGCTGTGCTTCGAACACGAGGCTTCGAGGTCGTTCCTGAAGGAGCGGGTGAGAAGCACGCTGAAAATCGCCGACGGCGTTTCGTTCGACGGGTTCGGATTCAGGAACCACTATGCGTGTTTCTGCGATCGATGCGCGGCCATCCGGAAGACGATGGCCGCCGATCGGCCCGAGGCGCACGAACCCGAATTGCTCGCGCGGATGTCTGAAACGAGTCTGGTCACGTTATCCGACGTCCTGTACGAACACGCGAAGGCGATCAAACCGGATGCCATTGTAACCAATCACGTCTGGCCGCCGTTCTACCCCAACGAAAGCTACGGATACAGGCTGCGGCTGGACTTCTGTACGCAGACGATTTCCTGGTTCTATCCGCCGCACTGGAGCCTGGAGCGCGTTGAGTTCGAGACCGCGGAGATGAAGCGTCTCGAAGACGTGACTCGGAGCACCTTCGTGCCGTTTATCGGACTTTATTCCGATCCGTATCTGGTGCGTTCCCCCGACCGTGTGCGGGCGGAGTTCGAGATTGCTTCCAGATTCGTCGAAAATCACGTCGTATTGTGCAACCTTGAAACGCCGCGTCGCCATCCCGAGATTGCGGCCGTTGTCAGGGGCGCATTGGAAGAATGAGACCGAATGCCAGGCACGCATGGGCGCGGGAAACGGCGGATTCCTGGCGCTTTCGTGAGCCAATCCCATTCTGACGTCGGACCCCATCCCTACTTTGATGCCGTCCGGCTACTCCAGCTGAATCTTCGGCAGATAAGTTTTCCGATAGGCGCGATTCCACCAGTCGCCGGTCCGGCGTCTTTCTTCCGGGGTCGTGAAGCGATAGTCGTACAGTTGTCCGCGCAGGTACCTCGGGGGGCTGCCGGGAAAGGGGTTGCGCGCAAGCAGGCCGGTGACCGGGGGCGACCCTTCGAGGAGCCGTCGACAGAGCCGGACCATCCACGGACTCTGACGGTAATGGCCGAGGGCGGCGAACCACATCTGCCAGTCCAGGCGGGGCTGGTGCGGCGCAACTACCGGAGGCCGCCTTTCCGGATCGCCCGGTTTGCAGCGGAATTCGTACGGCAGCCAGGTCTCGCCGTCCCTGCTGCCTTCGAGGATGATTTCCGGCCGTCGCGTGGTCATCACCTGGAAGAGCCCGTAGGTGTTCACGACGTTGTAAGGGGCCACGGCGCGGTTGAGAGCATCCACGCCCCGTGGCCACGGAACCTTCAGGCGCAGGCTGAAGGTGCAGAGATACACGAGACTCAGCATCACGACGACAGCGGCAAGAGGCACCGCTGCCAGCCCTTGTATGGACCCTGCGTATCTTCTTTCGCGACAGATCGGAGTTCTGAGCCGTTTCGGCCACGTTGCGTCGTCGACCAGCCAAAGACAGAGCGCCGTCGCTAGCAGATTGAAGAACGTGTAGTTGCCGGTGAGCGCGATCCCGGCTTGCAGGCCGACAAGCAGCGCACAGGCCGCAATCCGGGGGCGTCGGGGCGCGAAGATGAAGAAGGGCGCCGCCAGTTCGATGGCGAACATGATACCCGCGGAGACGACGTGGATGCCGTCCGGTAGATAATGGGCGTACCAGGCCAGCGGATTGGGAAGGGGTTGGGTCTGGTAGTGGTAGGTGAGTGCGCTCAGATCCCGCCAGGTTGCGTCGCCGCTGGTGAGTTTGACCACGCCGGAGGCGAACATGAAGCGAAACAGCAGCCAGCGATAAAGCCAGGCGACGAGTCGCGACGGCGTAATGGCGCCTCGACCCGTCGGAAGTCCCCACGGCGCCAGAAAAACGGCCAGCAGACCGGCTTCGAGGAGCAGCACGTCCCATTGAAACGAAAAAAAGGGGCCGCCGGTCGTGACAATGGAAAGATATCCGATCCACAGGAGCAGAAAAAACAGGCCGCATGCCGGAACGATCGCGGCGACGCCGGCGAGCAGCGTACCGGCGCCGCAGAGGACGTGGATGAAGGTATCGCTCTGATCGAACCAGAACAACGTCGGGTACCGGAGCGGGTGGCCCTTTTCCGCGGCCAGTCGAAGGGATTCTTCGATCGGCAGGATGCCCTGTGCGCCGATGAGGCCGTGCGCCTGCACCCAGAACGACAGGAAAGCGATCAGGTAGATTACGGCCAGGCCGCGCAGGAACAGATCGGCGGAAGTCCGGTACGTGGGCCGGCGGAGGTCCTGTCCCCAGAGCCATCGGCTGACCGTCGACGCCGTCTTCCGGTTATGTGCAACAAACCGGTAAGCGGCTTCCGCGGCGCCGGCAAACCAGGGCAGGCGGCTGTAAGCCCACCACAGCAGCTTGCCCGCCGGCCCGGTGAACGCGAGTGCGAAAAGTGCAGCCCTGGCGCCGCTGTAGACTTCGCCGTCCGGACCGATCCACTGGACGGCGTTTTCAAATTGCTCCGGGGATATCTGGGGAAACCGGTGGCCCACCTCCTGTGAGGGCGCGTACGAGACCCTATCACCGGCGGCGGCGCGAATGCGGTCCACCCAGCGCGCGCAGAAGCCGCAGTTGCCGTCGTAGACAAGCATCGGATTACCGTACGAGACTGGCGATGAGTCCGAGGAAACCGCCGAAGACGCCGCCCCAGACCACGAGCCAGCCGAGGTGTTCGCGGATCATCTCCTGTACGATCCGTTTGACCATCTGGGGCGTGAGTTCCTCCAGCCGGCGTGTGACAATGGTTTCCGCTCTGGATACCAGGGCTTCCCCGGCCAGACCGCCTTGCAGGCCGGCCGTCATGGCGTCCCTGAAGGTGGTTGAGAGCAGCATGTTGCGGAGTTCCTCCTTCATCTTGGACTTGAAGGGGTCGCGCAACGGTTCGAGCGCTCTTGCGCCGCCCACGATACCGAGCATGCCGCCGAACGGCGAGGCGAGTACGACGTCGACGAAACCGGCGTAGATGCGGTCGTAGTCAACGGCGGAGACGACGGGACCGGGATTGAAGGGTTCGTCCCGGGTGTCCGCGGCGAGAAATTCCTCCACCTTCTCCCGCGTGAAGAACTGTTCCATGATGAGCGTTCGAATGCCGGCCTTGAACTCCTTGAAGCGGGCGGGGACCACCCCGGACCCGTAAAGACCCGGCACTTTTTCGAAGAGCATGTGTACGGCCAGCCAGTTCGTAAACGCGCCCGAGGTTGCAAATAGGCCTACCGTCAGGATCTGGTCCCGATATACCGGGCTGACCGCGCCCGCGCCGACAACCGCGAGCGATATGAGATTTGTCAGAAGGCTCTTGTTCATTGAGTCACGCCTACATGGATGAATAGGAATATAACCTGGCGCGGTTTCGCTTTGCTCAGCCGCAGACGAATTGGCAACATAGAAAGCGTGCGCCCGTGTTATTTGCGAAGACCTCTCCCCCCGGCCCCCTCTCCTAAAGGAAAGGGGGAGGAAAGGCAGACGTTGTCTTATTTGTGTTTAATATACACTCTGACCGAAAAATACGATCTCCGTATTTTCGCAAATCCAGCCCATCGACCCGTCCACGTTTCCCCCTTCCTTCAGGAAGGGGGTCAGGGGGTAGGTCCCCAGCGCTTCAATCCCTCCCCGTAAACACATCCATGTATTGCGCGGTGGTTTTCTCCCAGGAGTACTCGGCGCGCACAAACGCCCGGACGCGCGTCCTCTCCCGCTCCTTGTCTTCGTCGGTAAGGTCCAGGTACCGGTGGATCCGTTCGACAAAGGCGGGATAGTCGCCGGGCGGGACGCCGAAGCCGCCGTCCCGCAGGCTCTCGCCAAGGGCATCCACGTCGAAATAGACCACTGGCAGGCCGGCGTACAGGCACTCCAGCGGGGCGATGCCGAATCCTTCCGCGTCGTGGGGAAGGTGGATGTTGGGCATCAGGAAGAGTTGCGCCTCCCGGCGAAGCATGGCCAGCGTGGGATCGTCCAGCCGGCCGAGAATAAAGACACGGTCTCCCAGGTTCAGGAATTCAACTGCGGCCCGGATACCGTCCTTCACGGGCCCGCTGCCGCTGATGAACAGACGAATATCATCTCTCATCAGCGGGACGCCGGTCTCGATGAACTCGACCACGCCCTTCCGACGGACCTGCCGTCCGTAGTTCAGGAGAACCGGATTCTCGCGGAGGTCGAGGCCGTGAACCTTCTCGAAGCGGTCTCTCAGGCGTTGATGGTCATCGTCGTCCGGGATGACCGCCTGGATCCCCTGGTAGATGACGCGCGTCTTTTCCGCCGGCAATCCGTTACGGACGGCGAGCGTCGACGTGGCGCGGCTGACCATAACGGTCCGGTCGCACGCGCGTGCGCCGGCCAGCATCAGATGGCTGAAGAATCCGCGCCGGAACGTCAGCTCGGCGCCGTGGACGGTCACGACGAACCGGGCCGGCGTGAAAGGGCGCAGAAAGGGCGCCAGGGCGGCGGTGACCCCGTCCATGAAGAAAAGCGCACCGGGACGGTGACGGAGAATGTGATAGACGGCCGCGCAGAACGCGTAGGGCATGAACCAGGCCAGGTGGAATATCGGGTCCTTGCCCAGGGCCACGAGCGTCACGGGACATTGCCGGCGAAGCCTGGTATGGAGTTCTCTTGCGTAGGTCTGAATGCCGCCGACCGAGGGTGGGTAACGCCGGGCGAGAAACAGGATTCGTGGGTTTGAATTCATGGTTGGCCCGTATTTGCGGCACGCGTCCAGCAGAATCAGCAATATGGAATTCGCGATAACTGTGCTATGATATGGGCCTTATCCGGTTTCCTGCAAGGGATTTCGACGGAGGGCGCGGCCCCCGGCGCTCGGTTCTCCACCGCCCTGGGCCCGTCCGCCGACGCCTGGATTCCGGTCGATTCCGGCCATCCAGGCTCGGTCCGCACGTGAAGGGGACTTTTGTGTCTTGACGCGCGCGGCCGTGAAATTATCTTTTGACCCCTTGTAATTCCAAAGGTTTTAAGTCCACTCCTTTAGCAATTGGCGGGCGCAGAACCCGGATTTCGGTTGGACGCGGCAGCCGCGCGAAGACCGCTGGTAGTTTTAAGACAGTTGTCGTGCCCCGCATGGGGAACCCACTATGACAAAATTCTTGCATTGCCAGGCTGACGTGCAACGTTGTGGTTTTGGACCTCTTGTGGCAATGGATCTCATCCACGGATTTTTCGTAATTTTGTTTTTCGTAGTCTCGTAGTCTCGTAGTCTCGTAGTCTCGTCGTCTCGTAGTCTCGTCGTTTCGTCGTTTCGTATTCTCGTAGTTTCGCCTTTTCGTCCATTCGTATTCTCGTTTATTCGTAGTTTCGCCCTTTTCGTAGTAAATCTTCTTCTGTTTTGGGACAGGTGTGAGATGAAGTCAGAAACACAGGGACTGGAAAGAGGCGAGCGGGCAACGGACTTCGTGCTTCCGCTGTCGCCGGACGGCACGCCGACCCGGTTCTATTCGAAGGCGGGCGGTATACCCACGTTGCTGCTTTTTGCCCGGGGCGGCGATGAACGGCTTCCGGTATTCTCGGCTGAGCTGGACGGACGGGACGTGGACATCCTGTTGGTCATGGCGAATGTTACAGGGCCGGATCCGCGGTGGCCGCACCCGGTCTTCGTGGATGCGAAGGGCGCGGTACGTTCCGCGTACCGGATCCCGGATTCCGGATCATCCATCGTGTTCGTGCTGGATTCGAATCTGCGTGTGCTTGCGTCAATACCGCTGGATGAAGCCCGGAATGCCGTGCGCAAGGTGCGAAACGTGCTGGATTCGAACCGCGCCGGGATCGAACCCCGGGTCGTCGACACGCAGGCGCCGGTTCTGCTGATTCCCAATGTGCTCGATCCCGAGATCTGCAACTTTCTGATGCAGGTGTGGGAAAACAGGGGCAACGTTGAAACCGGCGTGGAGCAATCGCGGGGCGAGGTGCGGGGCGAGCGGATCGACGTGGAACAAAAGAGCCGGAGGGACCACGTCGTAGAAGACGACAAACTGGTTCGACTGCTTTCGTCCACGATCGGCCGCAGGATCCTGCCGGAACTGCACCGCGCATTCGCGTACCGCGCCACCCGGTTTGAAGGCTTCAAGATTGCCTGCTACGACGCCGAGTCCGGTGGGTTTTTTCACGCTCACCGGGACAATCTCAGCCCGTCGACAGCTCACCGCAGGTTTGCGCTGACGTTGAACCTGAACGATCCGTATACCGGCGGGTGCCTGCGGTTTCCGGAATTCGGCCCCCATCTCTACAGGCCGGGGGCCGGCGGAGCGGTGGTGTTTTCCTGTTCGCACCTGCACGAGGTCACGGAGGTAACGTCCGGGCGCCGGTTCGCCCTGCTTTCTTTCCTGTTCGGTGATGAGGGGATTCGCGCCGGGCAGCGCTCGCCTTGACGCCCGGGGCGGGCAATGCGCATCACCAGGTGTGTACCATCTTCCCGTCGCCCGGAAACCAGATCGCATCGGTGAGCGTCGAGACGCCAACGCCCAGGGTATAGCCGATCAGCAATCCCACGAAAAACGGCTGAAAGCTCCGGTAGAGCGCGATGCCGCCGAACCGGAGTACCAGGGATTTGAATGCCCACACGAGAAACACGGTAAAGGCCGTGACCCTCACGGGGAACGCGTAGCCGACCGTGAATCCGACGGGGTGCAGCGGCCACCACGGAAAGCGCAGGCGGAGGATTCCCAGGAGCAGGGTACCCAGCACGCCGGCTCCGATGAATGCGAGTTCCGTTCCCGTAAACGTGGGCGGCGCCCCAGCCCACGTGACCACGCGATTGAACATGCGAAGGCCGTAGCCGCCGAAAACATAGACGTGCCGGATATTCGCCGCGCCCGTGGCGCCGTAGCAGAGGTTGAGGGTGTAGGCGATCGACGCCGCGAAACCGGCCACGAAGGCGGCACAGAGCGCGCCGGTCACGCGGAACCGGTTCCAACGAAAGCTGTGTTGGATTCGAGCCACGTGTACGAGTGACGGCAGGATGTACTGCCGGTGGCTTTCAACGACGTTGGCCGACAGGGCCAGGCCCACGTGGTCGCCGGTCTGAACGTGCGTGCCCAGCATCGCGGCAGTGAGCGCCTGGGTGCGCTGCGGTGTTTCGATGTAGACCAGGCCTGTTTCGGCCACAATCTTGGACAGTCCGAGAAAAAAGATGAAAAGCAGCCCGAGTTGGACGGTTACGGCCAGGAATGAAATGCCCAGTGCGTGGAGCCAGGCCGCCGAATAGGCCAGGGATACCAGCAGACCGACGACGGCGGCGCGGTAGGACAGTAACTCGTCCCCGTCGTCCATGTCCGGCTGCTTCCGCCAGGCGCTTCGAAACACGCCGGCGACGTGCTTTCGGGCTATGAAGAGACCCAGAAGCACGAGCGCGACGAAACCGCCCGCCTGTTGCAGCAGAACGCCGCCGTGGTATTCGCTGCTGACGGTAATGCCGAGGCGGTTGGTCAGTCCGATCTCAAGGAGCGATAGCACATGGAAGAGCCAGACGGATAGCAGCACCTCCAGGTTCGTGAGGTAGCCGAATGCCGCGACCACGAAGTTGAATTTGATCTGCAGCGGC
The DNA here is from genome assembly GCA_028873695.1 of Gemmatimonadota bacterium. Lineage (GTDB taxonomy): Bacteria > Latescibacterota > UBA2968 > UBA2968 > JAAXHE01. The sequence goes on from JAPPNU010000044.1 coordinate 196,218, forward strand.
GGGAAGTCGTGGCCGAACGTCAGGGCGCTCGAATACGTGGGGCCGAGCGGAATGTAGGGTACCCTGTGAGAGAAGCGCGGAAGCACGTTCCACGTGAGTACGAAGATGCCGATAGCGAAGCCGGCCCAGAAGCGGCGGTTGTTGAAGAGAGGGATGGCGCCCGTCCCGGGATCGGATATCATCATCAGCGGCAGCCGGGCCAGGGGAAAGACGATCCGTTCGTGTTCCACCCACTGCTTGCGGAGGATCACGGCGATGCAGAGGCAGGCGATAAAGAGTGCGAACAGCAGGGTGAACCACCAGAACAGGGGCGCCAGCCAGACCTCCCAGGGAATGGGCTGGCCTCCGGGCAGCCCTTCCCACAGGTGGGTGATAGCGCCGTTCCGGTCTTCGGGGATGGACCAGGTCCGCAGGTGTTCGGTGACATAGTCACCCCACCGGTTTTCGGGCGTGGCCTTGTAATACGGGGTGGCGAGGACGGCGACAAGACGCCCGGCAATGTTCTTCGTCGGAAATGCGCTGCCGATGAAACCCATACACAGGATCAGGCCCAGTTCCCGGGCGTTAAGCGACCAGAGCGGACGGAAGTACTGCAGGACCCGGTTTACGAGGAAGAGGAGAAGGAACGGCAGCCAGAGGGACATCGGAAGGTGGCCCAGGGAGACCCGGGAAGCCCGAAGGCGGTAGGTGGTGTCTGTAGCGAAGAGGCAGATGATAACCGTAAGCGCAAGGCCGATGAGGATGGACCGGCGGCTGACAATATTCGCCATGGAGGGGGACCCGGGCTCCTGCGCGAGGTTTCGAGGACGGGGCGTCTGTGCGATTCACACGCGGAATCGTCGCCAGGCTGTTGCGTACGGGGTTGGAAGTGGCGATAATATGAGGCGTACGGACCGGGGTGTCAACGGGTGAATGGAAAGACTTTCCCGGGCGCGTCCGGTCCCTTGCGGGTCGCCGCGCGCGGAAAGGGTCCGCCGGAGGGTGCGTGTCCGAAATCGAGAAAAGCCTTCGTATCCGTCAGATGGCGCCGGCAGACGTCGCGACGGGTATGCGTTTCAAGACGCTGGCCGGCTGGAATCAGGTCGAACGGGACTGGCATCGCTTTCTGGCGCTTTCGCCCGACGGCTGTTTTGTCGCCGAGATCGGAGACGAAGCGGCCGGCACCGTGGTGACGGTAACGTTCAGCGGGGTCTGCGGCTGGGTCGCGATGGTGCTGGTGCCGCCCGCGCGCAGGCGGCAGGGCATTGGCACGGCGATGCTTCGGCACGGGATTGCCCACCTGCAGGACAGCGGCGTGGATACCATCAAGCTGGACGCAACGCCCATGGGCCGGCAGGTGTACGTACCATTGGGATTTCGGGACGAATACGGGTTGGAGCGCCGGGAGGGGGTCGCACAGGCGTGCCTGTGGACGGGGGTGCGCGCGATGCGGGAGTCGGACCTGGAAGAGGTGATTGAATTCGATACACCCCGCTTCGGCGTTTGTCGGGAGGGTCTGCTGAGGCATCTCTACCGGGATTCAGGAGGCTTGTGCGGCCTGTACCCCGGAACGGACAGCGCGATCGAGGGATACGTGATGGCCAGACCCGGCAGCAACGCCTTTCAGATCGGACCGCTGGTCGCGGCGCACGAGCGGGCGGGCAGGTCGCTGTTCTGCTGGGCGCTGGACAGGCTGGCGGGGAAACCGGTTTTCTTCGACGTGCCGCTGGAAAATCCGCATGGGACGGGGCTGGCCGGGGAATTCGGGTTTTCCGTGCAGCGGGGATTTACGCGAATGTACCTCGGCGCGAAACCCTACGGGGGTTTTCCCCGGCGGGTATATGCCACTTCAGGGCCGGAAAAGGGATAGACGCAGGGGCCGATCGCGGCATCCGGGCAGCCTGTGAGAGGGTGAAACGATGACACCGCGTCCGATGCTGGGGATCACGATGGGGGATGTCTGCGGCATCGGCCCGGAGGTGATCGTCAAGGCGTTGAGTCACAGAAATGTCTACGCGTTCTGCCGTCCGCTTGTAATCGGCGACGCGGGCGTCCTCTCGGCGAGTTTGCCGCACTCGAGCCGCCGCCTCGAGGTCCGCAGCGTGGACGGGCCGGAATCGGGTGAATACCGCTTCGGCCGGATCGATATATGGGCGCCGATCGACGTTGATCTTGCGCGGATAGAGACCGGGCGCGTCTGTCCCGAGGCGGGCCGCGCGGCCGTGGAATGGGTGGTCCGGGCGGCGGACCTGGCCGCAGCGGGGCGAATCGACGGGATCGTGACGGCGCCGCTGAACAAGGAGGCGATGAACCGGGCCGGGTTCCCTTTTGCCGGCCATACGGAGTTGCTGGCGGACCGTCTGGGCGTTGCGGACGTCCGTTTGATGCTGGCCTCGGATCGCCTGAACGTAGCCCACGTTACGGGACACGTGGCGCTGGAACAGGTGCCCGGCCGGCTGACGGAAGCGCAGGTTTTCGACACCATCCGGCTGCTGTACAATGCCCTGGAGGATATGGGCCGGCCGGATCCCGGCATTGCCGTGTGCGGCCTGAATCCGCACGCCGGAGAAGCCGGAATTCTGGGAAGAGAAGACGCGGAGCTGATCCGGCCGGCTGTCCAAGTGGCGAACGCCGAGGGGATGCGGGCAGCCGGACCGCTTCCCGCGGATACGGTTTTTCTCAAGGCGTACAACGGGGATTTCGACGGGGTGGTGGCGATGTACCACGACCAGGGCCACGCGCCGGTCAAGCTGGTGGCGTTCCACGACGCGGTTAACGTGACGCTGGGTCTGCCCATCGTCCGGGTGTCCGTCGACCACGGAACGGCGTTCGACATAGCGGGCAAGGGCGTCGCGAATGAAGCCAATATGCTCAGCACACTACGCATGGGCGCGCGTCTGGCCGGAAGGAAACGTGCGAAATCCGATGCCGTTGAATAGAACGGTACCCCGAGTCGGTCCTTGCGATTATTCCATACCGGCGATAAAATCCATCGTCACAAGAGAGTCGCCGGTGTCGGTGAAGACCGGTGACCGCGCCGGCGGGTTTTCCGGGAAGAAACCTGCATAGGCGTCGTTGAAATCGGAAAACAGCGAGCGGTCTTTCAGGTAAACCGTTACCTTCAGCACGTTGTCCAGCGAGGTGCCCGCGTCCTCGAGAATGCCCGATACGTTGGTGAGGATTCGGCGGGTCTGGGCCTTCACGCCGCCGGAATCCACGTCCCCCGTTTCCGGGTCCACGGGCGGCTGGGCCGAGATGAATATCAGGTCTCCGTAAATGATCGCCTGGGAATAGGGGAATTTGGGGATGTTCCCCTTCGAACTGGTGAACGGTCGTTTTTTCATGGGAAAGTCCTCTCGGGTATACGAACAACAAGTGGTCTTTGGATGCCGTAATATACGTCCGGGGCTGCCATGTTGACACCGTTTCGGCGGGGCGTGGCGGAAAACAGTCTGGATCAGGATTTTCAGGACGGCAGGACGGATGGAACTACAGGATGATAAACGACCCGTTGACGTATAAGATTATCGGCTGTGCCCTGAAAGTACACAATATACTCGGGAATGGATTTCAGGAAGTCATCTATCAGAGGTGCCTCGCCATTGAACTGAAGCGGGTTGGACTTAATAATGATAAACGCCCTCATGCACCCAAGGTCGAACAGAATTAATCCTGTGAATCCCGATCCTGTCGGTATTTACATTAGAAGTCGCCATACATGATTTAATCCTGCTAATCCTTTCATCCTGCGAATCCTGATCCAGGCGGTGTCTACATAAATGGTCACCACACATGATTTAATCCTGCGAATCCTGGTCCTGTCGGTGTTTACATTAGAAGTCACCATACACGGTTTAATCCTGCTAATCCTTTTATCCTGCAAATCCTGATCCTATTTTTGTGGTCTCGCGCCATAAATATCCATATCGCGGAGGTATCGTAAATTGAAAATCAGACCGGACCTCGTTCCCGCGGCCGAGAGGGACAAACTGGAGGTCGTTCAGCTGACGGATGAGTCGATTCCGTCTTCGCACGTTTACATGGAAGCGCAGATTTTCACGCCCGATTCGCGGCGGCTGGTGCTCCACCGCTCGGCGCATCCGCATGGCTCCGACCCGAAAGATCCGGAACACCGGTACCTGGTGTGCGACCTCGAGGAACACTGCCGCCTCGCGCCCGTAACGACGGAATCGGGAACGACGGCGCCCTCTATTTCACCCGATGGCAACTGGCTCTACTACTTTGTCGACCGAACCGACCCCGCGAATCCGGGACCGCTCACGCTCAAACGGGTGAGACTGGACGGGTCGGAACGCGAGGTGATCTACGTTCTGGACCATCCCGTGCCGGGCACGGACTTCCGTCTCAGCCGTCCGTATCCGCTCTCCACCATTTCCTCGGACGGGAGGCGAATCGCAATCTCCGGATTCCTGGGCGACGGCCGAACCGAAGGCGCGCCCTGGGGCCTGCTTGTCTTCGAATTAGACGAGCCATCCGTGCGGCTGGTCTTTCGCGGTCCCACCTGGTGCAATATTCACCCGCAGTACACGCGCCAGACCGACGCGGACGCCTCGCACCACATCATGATTCAGGAAAACCACGGCAACGTCGCATCCCCCGATGGCAGGACCCGGAAGCTCACGGGCGGCCTGGGCGCCGATATCCACCTGATCCGGGACGACGGGACCTCGCTCCGGGACTTTCCCTGGGGCAGGGACGGGAACGAATTCTGCCAGGGGCACCAGTGCTGGCAGGGTCGGACCGACGTTGCGATCACCAGCACGTCCACGCGTGAGCCGGACGAAAGGCAGCTCATTTCCGGCAGGGCGTCAGCGCACGCCGGACATCGCGGCATGGAGACGCCGGACGGATGGCGAAACAACCTGTCCCGTTCCTTCCACGGGCCGGACTTCTACCATTTCGCCACGGACGTTGCCGGACGCCGTCTGATTACCGACGCCGGGCCCAGGGACGGGGGCGGCGCGGTCTGGCTGTTCGATCTTCCCGGAGCGGATGACGGCGCGTTGTCGAACGCAAGAAAGGTGGTCAGCCCCGGCTCCTCCTGGCAAAAGGACACCCATATCCATCCATTCCTGGCGCCGGACGGACGCTCCGGCTTCTTCAATTCCGACGAAAGCGGCACGCTGCAGGCCTATATGGTACGCGGCTGGTCCTGATCCGAAGCGGTAGTCGATCCACGCTAAGGATGAGTACGGCGGTGGGACGGAGGACGAATTTCGAACGTTGACAATACACGCGTTTACAAATGCCGGAATGAGAGGCGTGCGATGAAAAAGGTATTAATGGTCTATGGCGGCTGGGAGGGGCACGAGCCCAGGCAGTGTGTGGATATCTTCGCGCCGATCCTTGGCGAAGAGGGATTCGACGTGACCCTTTCGGATACGATGGACGTGTATCTGGATGCAGATCGGATGGCGGAGTTTTCCCTCGTCGTTCCAATCTGGACGATGGGAACCATCGAACGCGAACAGGAGAAGGGTCTGCTGGAAGCCATCAGGAGCGGCGTGGGGATTGCAGGATGGCACGGCGGAATGGCGGATGCATTCCGGAACCACACGGAATACCAGTTCATGGTCGGCGGACAGTGGGTGGCGCACCCCGGAGGCGTGATAGACTACGAGGTGAACGTCGTGGACCGGGAGGACCCGATCACACAGGGGATTCAGGACTTCAGGATGCATTCCGAACAGTACTACATGCACGTGGATCCGTCCAACCGCGTGCTGGCGACCACCACGTTCCAAACGACCGTGGCGCCGTGGGTAAACGGCTGCGTGATGCCGGTGGTCTGGAAGCGGACGTGGGGTGAGGGAAGGGTATTCTACTCGTCGCTGGGGCACGTGGCCCGTGACTTCGACGTGCCGGAGGCGCGCGAAATCCAGAGGCGGGGGATGCTCTGGGCAAGCCGTTAACCGGACTGAAGGTCCACCGGTCCCGTGCGAGAGGCTTGACAATGGCGCGCGGGTGTTGTATTTTGAAATTACAGGGCGAGGCGGCGTGGCCAAGTGGTAAGGCAAGGGCCTGCAAAGCCCCTATTCGGCGGTTCGAATCCGCCCGCCGCCTCCATTTCACGGATGGACAAGCGACTGTCTTCTTAAGATTAGTCGTTGTTTTTTTGGAAGTAGGAGAAACGCATAATCCCGCTTGACAACGAACCGGCGGTTGGCTATTTTCGAGTCCGGTGCCGGAGTGATGGAATTGGTAGACATAGGGGACTTAAAATCCCCCGGGCCGATAAGCCCGTGCCGGTTCGAGTCCGGCCTCCGGCACTCATCAGATTCCGAAACCAAGAGGGCTGTCGTATGAAAATGGGAAACAAGGAATTGATTATTGTGGGAGATCGGGTCCTGGTCAAGCAGGAAGAACTCCAGGAACGAACCGAGGTGGGCCTGTACCTGCCGCAGACGGTTGTTGAAAAGGAAGAGGTGCAGGGCGGCCGGATTATGCTGACGGGTCCGGGGATGCCGCTGCCGCAGCCGCACGACGTCGACGACGAGCCGTGGCGGAGCGTGCCGGACGAACCCAAGTACCTTCCAATGCAGGCCCAGGTCGGAGACTATGCACTGTTCATGAAGAAGATGGCGATGGAGATCAAGTTCGAAGGTGAGAAGTACCTGATTATCCCGCACAACTCGATACTGGCGCTGGTCCGGGAAGACGTTGGCGAGTTGGACGCGTTCGAGGACGTTGACGAATTCGAGACCTGACAGATCCGGCCAAATTCCGGCGCCTGGCTCTTATTCGGGGCGTCCGGTAGCCGCGGGCAGGTTCGCAAGGGGAGCATCCGGCTTGCCGGCAGGCGCGGACTTCAGCGCGTCAGGAATGACGACCCCCGCCGAGACGATCATCTGCATTGCCTCTTCCACCGTGAGCGAGACGTTTCGCACCTTTTCGGGTGGAAACACGACCGTCCAGCCGGTGGCGGGGTTGGGTGAGGTCGGAATGAACACGCAGCAACCGATCCGCCCGTCATCGTCCATTGGAATTTCACCCGTCGCAAAACCCAGGATCCAGAGCCCGTCGGATGGATATTCGGCGATTACGACCCGTTTGAAACCTTTGTCCTCGTCCGGTGAGACAACCGATTCCATGAACTGTTTTACCGGACCGTATATGCTGCCGATTACCGGAATGCGTTTGAGCAGAACGTCTCCGAAGCCGATGGCGCGTTTGACGAATACGTTGCCGGCCAGTAGACCGGCCAGCCAGATCAGGATCAACGTCAGTACCAGGCCGAGACCGATGACGTCGTCTTCGGTCTGGAAAATGCGTTTGACCAGCGGCTGAGCCAGGCCGTCGAGCCACTCGAAGATGATCTGCAGAACGATGAAGGTAACCGCTACCGGCACCAGGAGCGCCACTCCTGCAATCAGCGTGCCGCGAAAGCTCATCCGCGCGCGTTTACCCAGACTCGCAAACCGATTCTCCTGTCCCATCGATCTTCTGCTCCGCATGCGCCGTACCGTTTCGTGGACAACCGCCGTTCCGAATTATACCGTCTTCACCAACGAAATGCTAGTGTTCTGTCCCAGAAATAAGTTGCCTAAATTCGGCCGCTGAGTCGCCCGTCTCGCAAGGCGCCGGAGCGCAGGCGACCTGCGTATGGTCGGCGAGCGAGGGGAACGTAGCGAGACGGGATGAATCGGCGGCCGAATGGTGAGGAATTTTTGGGACAGGACACTAGGTTCAGGGCGCCGATTCCACCTGCCTGAAGGACCTGGCCATGAGGTCGATCTGGCGAAGATAGGGTTCCTTGCGTTTGTTCGGTGAGTACACCCCGCAGTCGATGTAGTAGAATCGGTCTGTAGCCACGTCCACGAACGCGTAACTCCTGAATGGGCCCCCCGCCCATTTTTTCTTGTTTTCCCATAGGCCCTGCAGGACAAACGCCAGGTTCCCGGCAAATTCAGTCTGGCTGATTTCAAGGTGGTCCTGTACAATCCGGTCCCGCTCGAAGAACCTCCGGGTGATGTCGTTGCGTTTTCTTATGCACCACTCCTCCGAGAGTTCGTCGGGCGAAATGCCGTCCTCCCAGTAAACGAACAGCCACCGGTTGGGTTCCTCCTTGGTCAAGACCACGAATCCGCTGTCGGGGTAGGCCTCGAGGATGCGGTACCCGAAAGCGACGCGCACCTGCCAGCCGAATTCCCGCCCAAGCCGCTCGGTGACGTCCTTCCGTTCGCCATACCGATAAATCAACCGCTGAATCCGCTCGTTGCGGGCGTCTTCGATCCGCTCGTAGAGCCGGTCCGCTTCCATCTGGAGGTTGTCCACCAGCGCGGCGCTATCCGCGCCGGACACCGCCATGAGGAGTTGTTCCTTTGCCCAGACGTCTTCCTTCCAGAAGACGCCGGACCGGTTCATCCGCACGGCGTCTTGCACGTTGGGACTCAGGATATTCCTCAGGAATCCCGCTGTGGGATGCGGTGCGTCGAGTTCGGCGACAACCAGGATGTTCTTGCGTCTCTTGTTTTCGTACCTGTCGAAATTGGCCACGTCTTCGAATTGCAGGCGGAATATCTTCTCTTCCTGAGGTGTATAGAGGGTTTTCTCGAAGACCGCTTTCAAATGCGGTTCCAGGCTCTGGCGGGAGGCCGGATCGATCAGAACCAGTATCTCCTGCGCCGGTCCTACCGATTCGGGCAGCCGTGGGCCGCAGCCGGCCAGCAAGATCACGCACAGCGCGGTGGGTGAAATCCAGGATCGCATTTCCAAGTAGATCGTCATGTCCCGATCAGCCGTTCTGTTTGACGAGAAATTGCCGGCGGGAGCCCATTCGTCCCTGCCGGCAATTATAAGTCAGCTTCTCAGGTTGCGGGTTCCCGTTTTGACCGTTCGGCAAGCAAAATACGGAAAAACCCGGACCTCGGAAAGAAAAAATGCCACCCGTCGGTCCGATAGGATGTGTCTGCCTGACGCGAGCGTTACTCCTTCGTGCCGAACTCGAACTGCGCCGCCCATGTGCTTGATGTACCGTTTCCGGCGTTCTTGATTGCGTATCGTGCGGAAACGCGAAGGCGCGACCCCTTGCAGATGATCCGGACTCCGGCCGTACGGCCTCTTCCGGACAGGAGTTGCAGGCGGCTGCCGCCCCATACATCGGGCTCGAACGTATAAATCCGGGAGTCGAAGTGGGTTACGTCGAACAGGGCCAGCCAGGCGTCGCCTCGCAGACGGGCCCCGCGCTGGACGCGGAGGTCCAGGCCCGCGGCGCGGCCGCCGCTCTTTCGTATCGGGGAGCCGGCGCCAGAGCCTTCCAGCCAGAGATTGAGACGCGCTTCAGACCGGGGTACGGTAAGGCGAAGCCGTGCGCGTCTCTGGTGTCGCATTCCCGATATGCCCGAAGTCGTGACCGTCTGCCGCCGCGTGCCCAGCGTAAGCCGCATCCTGGCGCTGCCGAGACGACGCCTCATTTCGAAGGTAAATCGTTCTCCACGGGCGGGTAGCGCGTGTCTGCCTTCGGGCGCGACGCGGCCGTGCCGGTCAAGCGTCGCCTGAAACCGCGTGCTCCTGCCCGGCCGCCACACGGCCCCCGTAAACAGACCCCACTCGTTCCTGCCGTTGTACGCGGAGAACGGGCCGCCGTGAAGGCTTGAAAACCCGGAGGGGTACCTGCGGGCAAGCATCACCAGTTTGAGGCGATCGATTCCCGCGCGTGCGCCCGTCAGCCAGGCAACGGTCTTCCTTCCGGATGCGGCGATTTCGCCGAAGACGTTCATCTGCCTCACGCGCAGGTCCCAGTCCATACCGGATGCATGCAGGCGCCGTACGTCTTGCAGCGCAGGCGTAAACGTGGTCCGGACGAACGTGGCCCCGATACTGACGGCCGGCGTTTCGACGCGGGATCGAAGCGCCGCCAGGTGTTCCCGCAGCCTGCCTCTGCGTTCTCGCTGGGTCTGCGTGACGTGCAGGTCGGCGGTACGTAACTCGGCAATGCCCGTGCTGTCGACGGCGGCATCCCATCGGTTGCGCGCGCCCATGGCAGTCCACGTGACCCGGCCGGACCGGCCTTCGGCAAACAGGCCGCGGAGCGCGCCGTCTTCGATTGCGGAGCGGTTGCCCACGCTTCGAGCGTTGGCCGGCCTTGCCCACTCGAGGCCCGTCGCGGATCGGTTGTGGCGGCTGAAAAGCAGGCCCTGTCCGTAACCGGGTCGAAAGTCGCCCGCAAGCAGGCGCCGCAAGCCCGGCACGGACGTGACACTCACGAATCCGGTGAGGAAGTCTGCAAGCCGTACTTCCAGGGGGTCGCGTTCCGTGAGGAAGACGCCTTCCATGCGCCGTACTCCGATCACGGTCCGCTGGTAGACGCGCAGGCTGGACCAGGCGTCGGGATGACTCGAAGGGCGGGTGATCCTTAGCGAGGTCCGGACGCGGGGGCCTCCCCGCGTCGATACCGTCAGATAGGGTCGGACGGCTGCGAGGATTTCGGATGTGACGCCGGGAACCCTGAGAAGATCGCCGAGACGTTGGTAGGGCCCGAACCGTTTTCGATAGGCGATGACCCCTCGCGCCAACTCCGGCGAAAACCAGGGCAGCGCCTGCAGGTCCTCGGAGCCGGCCCTGTTGACGTCGATGACCTGTCCGTCCAGATCCCGCAGAACGGCCAGGTACGTTTCCGCGGTTTCAGGATTCAGGGATTCCTGCGCATGGGACGCGAGACCATAGAGTAGATTTGGAAGCAGAGCAATGAAAGTCACTTTCGTTCTGCGGTTGGCGGATTGAAAAAAAGCGCATATCACAGGCTTGTCCCCCTGACGTTGCAATTGGACACAAGTTATTGTTAACAAGCGATAAATCTGCCGTAGACGATGCGTCTGGCCGTCGCTTGTCGAATCCAGTGCAATTGAAATGCCAGTGGGTGGGGTCTGTGATGCGCTGAGGAAAGGAAGCGGTCAGGGATCGGACGCGGCTTTGTCCGCGCGGCCGATTGAGAGAAGTTGAATCCTTCGGTCGCTTATGGTCAGAAGGTACATCCAGGAGTTTTCGCGATTGCCCCGGTTGAAGGAAATCTTCCCGGTTGCGCCAGGGATTTCACCGAGATTCTCCAACGCGTGCTGAAGACGCCCCGGTGTGGTGCCGCCCCGCTCAACGGCGGTCAGGACGGCCGTCATAGCGTCGTATCCCAGCGCAGCCGCAATGCTCTGATCGCGATTGAACCGCTGCCTGAAGGCGCCCAGGAACTCATGTACGGAGACCAGGTCGCTGCGCGTTGAGTACTTGGCGACAAAGACCGCGCCGTCGGTATAGGCGTCTCGCGCGACTTCGTGGTGATTCCAGCCGTCGCTGCCCAGCAGTCGCGAGTGAATGCGATGGAAGGCGATCTGCGGCGCGATCAGCAGGACGTCGTCCTTACCCCCGGCGATAAGCAGGCCTTCAAGCGTATGCACCGGCGCCGGCTGCACGGTATCGGGATCCACTTCGACCGGTGGCGGCGGCGCCAGCCGAATGCCCCCCAGGATCAGCGAGTCGATCTCGTCCGCCAGGAATTCCGGCGGGTGGAGCGCCAGTCCGGCGTCCCTGATGCGTTCCAATTGGCCCCGGTAGTCGGTAGTGCCGGGTTCGTACCAGGTCTGTATGATGACTTCCGAACCCGATTCCTCGGCACGGGCCGTGAACTCCTTAACGATGCGTTCCCCGTAGGGGTCCCGGGACGAAAACGTCGCCAGTGTCCGCAGTCCCGATTCCCGGACCGCGAAGTCCGCAATCCGGCGGCCCTGTGCGCCCGGCGTGGCATTTACCTGAAAGACGTAGGGACTCAGGGTCGCCAGCCCGTCTTCCGAGGCCGTGGGCGCGATCAGCGGGACTTCGTAAGAACCGGCCAGTGCAGCGATGGGAAGGGTTTCAGCGCTGGTGAGGGCGCCGATTATGGCAATCACACCGTGATCTTCGACGAGACTCTGAGCGGCCTTGATCGCGCGCACCGGGCTGCCTTCCGAGTCTTTAAAGACCAGCGCCACCCGCTCTCCCGATTTGACCTGATGCAGTTCCCGCGCGACCAGGATACCGTCTACCATGTCCTTTCCCGGCGGGCTTGCCAGTGGGGCGATCACACCGATCGTGAAGCGCGCTTCGACCGGTTCTTCGGGGCCTTCGACGGCTGCTGTCTGCGGCGCGCCGGCCGCGGAGGGATGAATGGGTTCCGCTTCAGGGCGTTTCTCTCTTATCAGCGCCGCGAACGTGCCATTGGGATACCGATCCATGAATCCGGCCATCTCCCTGCGGGACGGTTCGGCCCCGGCGAGTCTCGACGGCCATCGGGCGCGGCCGAAGGCCACGGCTTCTGCGACGATGCTTTTCCCGAAGTCGTTCTGCAGACGTGCGACGTCGCCATCGGTGATTTTCCCCGCTCCGGCAAGTTGACCCAGCCGATCCGCTGCTCTGGCCTTCAGGCGGAGGTCTCCCTTACCGGACGCCACGCGGGCGTACAGGGCCGCGGCGACGTAGACCCTTCCTTGCTGGAATTCGCAGTCACCGGCGATCAGGTCGGCTTCGGGAAGATACCTGCTGCGCGGGAAGGCGTCGTAGATTCCCGCTGCCGTTGCCAGCGCCAGCTTGTATTTCCCGAGTTTGTAGAGCGATTTGGCCAGCATCAGCCGGGAGGCCGACGTTCGCCGGTGCGCGGGGTCAGCTTCGGCCAAAGACTGAAAGGCTTTTTCCGCCGTCCGATAGTCGCCGTCGGTATAATTGCAGAGGGCGCTCTGGAACCGGGTTTCGATTTCCCCATGGCCGATCTGCGCACCGGAAGGTTGTGCGGCTGCGAGATGGGCGGCAAGGACAAGCCAAAACGCTGAAGCAATCCGATTCACCTTAGGTCCCTCACGAAATAGACACGCCGTCCCCCTCTTGCGACCCACGTCGTTTCGCACCGAAATCTTCTGTGCCTTGTGTGCTTTTCGCGGCCGATTTGGCGTTTGCCTTTCTTCGAATTGAGGTCGACACGAGGGGCTTAGGTTTCGCAGGATACCGCGATAGGAAAACTGAAATATAGGGACAATTCACGCGATAGGCGAGCGTTTTGTATTTCATCGCCCGGAAATCGAATCCCGTCTTCCGATTTCACGTTCGCACATTGCGTGGATATTGCTATTGACAAATCCCGCGCGGAAACATACCGTATGTCCTGATCGCAGACGCATGACCGAATTCGGTGCGAAGCTTCCGGATCACAGTCGGAGAACTACTATTGACGCCAGAATGCACCGGAAATGAGACTATTGTCGCGTTTCTGCCGTCTGGGACCGCTCGAAAGAATGGGCAGGATCGCGCTGTGTATCAGCCTTTATTCCTGCTCATCCTTCCATCCTGTGAATCCTGATCAAGGAGAGAAAAAGTGAAAACTGACGCAACATCCTCCACCTACAGGGCGCCCGCATTCGCCGACTCGCTGCCCGAGTTGGCGGCCCCCGGCGCGACGCCCGAACGGCTGGCGCACCTCGAGGAACACGGATTCGTCATCATCAACGACTTCGTCGACAATCCGTGGATTCCGGTTCTCCGGGATGCGGGCCGACGGGTTACGGAAGCCTGCGCGCCGGCCAGCGGGTACAGCAGGATCGACTGCTCCAGGGGTTACGTCCACCGCACCGGGAAGGACGAACCGTGGGCGATACGCGGTCTGGTCCATCCCGCATTCAATGAGCCCTGTTTCGCGGAGTTCCACGGCTCGGACGATTTCCTGAACTTCGTTAGTTCGTGGTGCAACGGTCTCGGCCCCGAGGATTTCACGTTCGGTGGGTTGCTGTTGTGGTGCAATCCGCGAGAGTCGGAACATTCCCTCAGCTGGCACCGGGACGCGACGTGGTGGGGGACCGGAAAGCCCTATTTCGCGCAACGTGAGATCCGGGGCGAGGGACCCGAAGCGTATACGGAAGACGTGGAGCGGGAGCGCTGGGCGGAGATTCGCGCGAACAACGCCAGATCGATTACCGAGCGGAACGGGGTGAGCATGTTCCTTGCGCTGGTCGACGAAGAATGCCACGAACTCATACCCGGCAGCCACAATCGGTGGCGCACGCCCTATGAGCACGACGTCCTCCTTCCCAAGGCCATGAAGGAGAAGGGCGTCCCGCACACACCCAGTTGGAACGGCGTCGATCCGTTGCCGGGACAGGTCGCAGTTAGGCTGAAGGCGGGCGAAGCTCTCATACGGATCGGCTCGAACATTCACACGGGCCACACCGTCCCCGAAAGAGAACGGAACACGCTGTCCATCGGTTGGTCCCGTTGGTCCGGGCCATTCGAGGGTGAACCGTCCGTGGCCGACGTGCGAAGCGCATGGCAACTCGATCCCGCGGTGCGAGACGCGCTGCCGTACGAATGGATGAAAACGGCGTGGGACCGGTGGGCCGAAACACAGAAGCTCGGCGATACGCTCGAAGACCGTTACGCCGGCTATGACATCCGGCGGATAAAGGCCGGTGAAGTCGTGGGCTGGCGCGGTGAGCTGGAGCGCCGGGCCGCCGAGGCGGGCGAAGCCTGGGGGGCCTTCCAGCGCGTTGTATAACGTATCGCGCCTGTTTTAACCTCAATTCAACGGAAACAGCAACCCGCCGCCGTGGCGAACAGGCGCTTACGCGCCCGACGGGCCGCACAAACGGCGTTTCTCGGGCGGGGCCGGCGCAGGGTTCGACGCTTTTTTCGAACTACCTGGTCCGACAGACGTAGATAAGGTACCGATAACTCTGGTGGCCCCGTCCCGCGTGTGAGGCAGGTCGTGATTCGCGCCTTCTCCAATTCATTTCTGGCCCTCGGCTTCGTACTCGCTCTGGTCCACTGCCTGTGCGGCGCTCCCGTTCAGGCTGAAGCGTGCCACGGCCGGCCGGTGGAAGCGGACTGCTGCTGCGCCGCGAACAGCGGCAACGTATCCGGTTCGCCTGCCGAACTGCCTCCGGTCCAGGGGTCCACCGGTCCCCGGTTCCCGGGTCCGGAATCCCACGCCGTATGGGAACCGGTCCGACCGCCTGTAGTTCCGGCTTCCCTTCTCTCACCAGTGAATGCGCTGCTACCCGTTGCGGCGTTTCCACGACCCGCGCCCTACCTGATGAAAACCTCGTTTCTGATCTGATTCCCCCTGTCAGCCCGTTGAAAAAGCCCATCCGGGCTGTGGCCGTCCCGTGTGGCCGGATTTCCGTGTTGCGGGGGGGGGGCGCGGAGGGGGGGGGGGGGGGGGGGGGGGGGGGGGGGGGGGGGGGGGGGGGGGG
>JAPPNU010000052.1 GCA_028873695.1 Gemmatimonadota bacterium
AAGGCGGGGTGCACGAAATCGTCCAGGGCACGGTCTGCGGCGCCTGGTGGAGCGGCCCCATCTGCTGGGACGGGACACCCAACGGGTACGGCGTCTACGAGGTCGACGGTTCGGATATCCGATGGCGCTACAAGTCTACGGGACTGGACGAAAACCACCAGATGCGGGTCTATCTCCGCGGCGCCGATCCGGGGGCGCCGGACGAGATCGTGGCGAACGTCTGGGACTGGGACCCCGAGTGGCAAGTCGTCTGGTATGAAGACGGCATGCGGAGAGGCGCCATGGCCCGCCGGCCGGGCACCGATCCCCTGTCGGAATCCATCCACCGCGGGTCAGACCTGCCCGAACGCCGTCCCTGGGTGGATCCGGTCCCCACGAATCACCTGTTCTACGCGCCTGTTTCACCCGAGGCCGGGGAGGTGGTGGTCGAGGCGACGGACCGCTTCGGCAGGACGTACACGGGTGAATTGGGCTGAGGCCAGGCTGTCGCTCGAGGCCGGATTGACGCTGAAACATGTCGAGGGTACGGCAGAACGGATTATGCGTTGTAAACGACAAACAGCCACATGTAGCCTTCCATTCACGGCAACGCGGCACCGCAAAACTCAAGGGAGAACGCTATGGCGAGCAACGGGCTGACCAGCCCTTTCGATATAGAGGACCAGGGCTGTTTCTGGTTGAAAGGCAACCTGCATTCCCACACCACCAACTCGGACGGACGGCCCCCACCCCAGGAGCGTGTGGATGGCTACGTTAACCAGGGATACGACTTCCTGTGTCTATCCGACCACTACGACATCACGCGGATCGATTCCGTCAGCGCGCCGGACGATTTCGTACTCGTCCAGGGGGCGGAACTCCACCCCGAGAACCCTTTCGGCGGACAGACCCACCATTTCCTGGCGTACAACATCGACGAAGACATGGACTCGAAGCGCATGCCGCCGCAGCACGTGATCAATGAAGTCAAGCGGCAGGGCGGCTCGATCTGGCTCGCCCACCCCCACTGGAGTTCGGTCAACATCCTCCGGGATACCCTTCCCCTGCACGGCCTGGCCGGCATCGAGGTTTTCAATACCACCTGCCGCTGCGCCGGTCGGGGCGAGTCCTCCGTGCACTGGGACGACTGGATGGACCTGCTGGGTAGACCGATTCCCGCCCTGGCCAACGACGATTCCCATGCCCTCGAATCGCAGGAACGGGACACCTACCAGGGTTGGAACATGGTGAAGGTCAGGGAACGATCGGCGAAGGCGATCATCGACGCGCTCGAGAGGGGTTGCGCCTACGTGAGTACCGGGCCCGAAATCCACGACATCCAGCTGCGGCGTGTCGACGAGCCAGGTGACGGGGTAAAGATCGTCGAGGCCACGGTCCGGTGTTCCGAGGCCCGGCGCGTACATGCCGTCTGCGATTCCACCGGCACGGAATACCAGGAGAAAGGCGGCACGTTCGAGCAGGCCACGTTCCGTCTACGGGCGAACTCCCGCTGGGCGCGGTTCGAGATCATCGCTCCGGACGGCGAGAAGGCCTGGTCGAATCCGATGGACCTGGCGGGCGTCAGCCGGTGAAACAGTGAGCCGGCACGGTAGTTGTTCAGGCCGCAGAGGCTGTTGGACCACGTGCCAGCAGACGCCCGCGTCGGCATGTGGCAAATCCAAAGCTATGGAGGCAGGTCCTGGCGATGGACGGCCTCGGCGAGCACGTTTGCCGAGATCGCGGCGTTGTCGTTGTAGTACGTAACGAAACGGCGGGTCTCATAGGCTTCGTATGGTGCGAGATTCTGTGCCCACCTGTACCCGATGGTCTGAAACATCAACCGCGCCCGGACAACGATGCTTTGCACGTCTGACGGGGCTGCAACCCGGTACCGGATCCTGTCGCTTCCATCCCGGAAGTCCGCATCCTCCCTCGCCCGGCCGCGCACCATGATGGCGTCGTCGGCGCTTTCCCTGTCGAATCCTTCCGGAAGCAGGCGGTTGTCCTTGGCATAGGTGACCGCCGAAAGAAGGCCCGTGGTGACCCTTCCCGACCCATCCGCGATGATGGGCTCGTAGATCTGCACCTGGCCAGGGTCGTCGATCAACTGGTAATGCGGCTCGAATCTGGACGCGTCCGCGTCGTTGTCGTTCCCCTTGATGCTTCCGTCAGGCCGCATGGCGCCTGATTCGAACAGCAGGTCTCCGTCCGCGTCGCGCACCGCAAGGTGTATCCAGGCTCTTCTGGATGGATAGGCCGTGGGCAGCTTGTGGCCGGCCAGATTCGTCACCTCAAGATCAATAGAGAGGTGGCTCTCCTCGCGGGACACTGCCAGCACCTCCAACCGGGCAGTGGCGGTCTCCAGGTGCTCCCGCGTCGCTTCGGCGGCCCGTTGAAGATCCCTTGACGGCGCGGTGACAAGCAGGTCGTCCCGATACTGGTCCAGCAGTCGCAGCATGAACTCGTTGCCGCCGCGAAAGACATGCTGCGAGAAATCCTCCCGGAGTTCACCAAGCACCGAGGAAATTGGCGCCGAGGAAGTCTCCGGCATGTGGCAGGATTGGCAGCTTTCCGACTCCGCGAAGGCGCTGTGCCGCCACTCCAGATAGGGCGTCTGCTCCGGGAAGCGGGCCACTTCCCGTCCCTCGGCATCCAGGCTCGTTGTGAACAGGGTGTGGCAGGTGGCGCAAAGCTCGGACTGCTGGACGTGGATGGAACTGTCCGGCAGGAAACCGGTGGCCGACTGCATGATCCGGCTCAGCCCGTCGTCCACGTCAAACGGCCCGAAGATCCTGGGATCGGCCGGACCGCCTGCGGCCACCGAACGGATGACGAAGTTACCGTCGAAACTCGATGCCTCGCCGAAGTTTTCGGGGAGGATCTGGTGGCACGTGGTGCACGAAACGCCGTCGAGCGCCAGCTTTGCCCTTTCGTCGCCTCGCCTTGCGGCCTCCAGGTGCTCGAATACTTTGCCAAGGCCGCCTTCCTCCTTTGCCAGCGTGCGCGCCATGGGCATATGGCAGGTCGAGCAGGTGTCTTCGATCTCCGCCTGCGCTCCCGGATGGTCCGTCACCTCGCGGCGCACGGATGCCTGCCAGTACGGGTCGCGCGCCGAATTCGCCATGATGGACCCTCGCCATACGTGCCCGATGGACACGTCCGTTCCCTCCGCGTCGGCAAGATCGCTATGGCAGGCGATGCATTGATCCGAAGTGGCGAATGTCGCGTGATCTACGGACTGCGCCTCTACCGATGCGAAGGCGAGCCAGATAGAGCAGCCGAGCAAACCCAGCGCGATGTAGGCCCACAGCCTGGTCCACAGCCTGCCCGCGTAGCTACCAGCCATCGAGGAAGCCCCCGTCGAACCAGTCCCACAGCAGGTACAGGACGATCTGTGACTTGCGGTCCTGCCTGTTGGCGACCGGAACCCGAACCCCCACGTTGAGGAGGACATGCTGACGCGTATTCAAAGCCACCTGCATCTGCGGTACCAGGTCGACCGCTATGTCAGCCCTGGAAACCAGTTCTCGCGAGGCGAGCAGTTCAACCATAGGACTCCAGGCCCGGCCGAACTCGCCTTCCGTGAAGGTTCTGCCGATCAGTGCACGAATGGCTACTTCATCCTCCGCGGTACCGCTCACGGCAAACTCGCCCAGCGCCTGGGTCTGAATAAAAGCGTCTCCGGGCAACAACTGCACGAAGGCCGCGTAGGGTTCCAGTTTTGTCGAGCCGGATCCGAAAGCGTCCTTCTTGTCACCGGTAGGCAGAACGGCTTCGCCGCCTATGCTGAAGGCATGACCGCGCTCCAGGTTGTGGTACAGCGCATACTTGTACCCAAGCGACAGATCCCCGACGCCCAGATTGGCGCCGTCGTTCCGTTCTGATTCACGCCTGCCGAACGGGACCTTCAACTCGGTCATACCGCGGGGGCCGAACCGCTTCTCGTACACCGTCTCGATGATCACGGCCTTGCTGTCGTCCGTGTCCAGCGTCAGGTTGAATACGGTCTCGTCTTCGGGAAAGGCCTTTTCGGTAAACAGGGGCTTTGGCACGTTGAATTCGCCACGAGGCCAGTTCTTGTTCGTGCAAAAGGTGCGTATATGGCCGAGAATGGCGTAGATTTCCTCGTCCGTCAGGGCATCCCCGAAGGTCGGCATCATCCGGTCGAAAGCCCGTACCGGCCCGCCCTCATGAATCACGGCGTGCCAGTCCGAATCGGGTTCGCGGGACGCAAACTCGCAGTCCGTGAAGTCGGGAACCTCCAGCTCGAATCCGCGGTCCTCGACCGGTCGTCCCCGTCCGTCCGAACCGTGACAGGCCGCGCAGGCCTGTTCATAGAGTTTGGCCCCGTCTACCTGGCCGGCGAAAGCGGGACGTGCGAGCAAAAGACATAGCAGTGCCACAAAACTCTTATAGGGCATACGCAATACCCACGACAGATCCCTCGACGACCTTGGCCGGACTTGGCGTTACACGCAACAAATCGATCGGTCGACAGAGGTTCCGCCTTACCATTGACACGTTGACGTTAACTGTGTGTTATATTAGACGAACTAAGGAGAGATTTCCTGCGATTCGGATTCAAACCGCCCGTTCGATCCGAACGCGTTTCACCCCTTCCCGGCGTATACGATAACACACCTCGAAGAATGAGGCCGTATCTCCAATCATCCGGGCGAAGAGATTCACCGCGACGGGGCCGTCCGGCATATTGGGGCGGCCGTCCCTGCCGTAGAACCAGCACAGTTCGGTGATGCCGTCCAGCCATCCGTGCATCAGGCCCGGTTCCAGGCGGTAGTAGCAGATATCACCGGGCAATGTGCGGCTAGTCAGATTCTCGGGCGGAATGACGACGTCCTCGGACAGGAAGTAGGCGATCTCGCTGCCGGAGTAAACGGCGTGGATGCCCTCCTCCTCGAGGGGAAGCGCATCCCAGACCACCTCGCAGGTCTTGGGGGCCTCGTCCTCGAGCAACTCGGCGTCCACCGAGACGCCTTCCGCGACGAAGGTCAATCGGATCCTGCGAGCCATGGCTATCTTCCGGAATTCCTTGAATGATATAAGTATAGCTGCCCGAAACTGAACTACAACTTCATGAAGAGTCCGATGTCCCAGGCCGGCGCGTCCAGCACATTGTGCGCGCCCGAGTATTTCGTCACGCCCGCGGTGATCCCTGCATCGGGCGTGAGGTAGAAATTCACCTCTGGTCCGAAGGACACGTACTGCTGGTCGTTCCGGGTCCATTCACCATCCGTGCCGATCGCCTTCACCCCGCGTATCCAACCGGAAACTCCGACGCGCTCGCCGACCATGAATCCCGCTTCCACGGCATACCGTATTTCGTCCGAAAAATCGCTCTCACGGTTATTGAATCCTATTTCTGCTTTTAGATAGCCTGGGGTCGGCCACAGGGAATGACCGACCTGGAGGGAGAACAACTGGTTGAATTCACCGTCGCCGGTAAACAGGCCGACTTCCTGATCGGTATAGGAATCTCCCAGCGGCAATCCGGCCATGACCTGAAGACTTACGACCGTGGCCCGGTTTGTGAGCAAACCAATCCTGGCTCCAAGCTCCCAGTCTCCAGTACCCGTCTTGGTATCGGACCCGTGCCGATCTTCACTGATGCGCTGGTAGAAGGGCATATAACCGACTAGCGTAAAACGTTCGACAAGACCAAACTCACCATACAGGCTGGTTGTATAACGGCTTTGGTTTGTTATGTCTATCCTATCTCCCGACGGCTGAAAATACGAATTGCTCTTGATCACCTGCTCATTCAGCTTGAAATACCCTTTGCCCTTGGGATGGGTCCATCCCCCGGCGAAGACCGTGCAAGTCTGAAGGATGAAGCCCGCGAGCGTCGCGGCAAAAAAGATGGATTTCGACATGGGGTATCTCCTACAGTTTCAGAAAAACTCCGAATTCCCAGGTAGGAGCGTCCAGCATGTTATGGGCCCGGGTAAACCTCGACATACTTGTGGTTATTCCCGCGCTGGACGTAACGTAGAAATCGATCTGGGGGCCATAGGACAGGTACTCGACATCGTTACGCGGGTGAAACTCGTCGTCCGCCCTGTCGAGGGCTTTTATACCGCGAAGGCTTAATGAGACACCGACTCGTTCGGCGATCGTATATCCGGCCTGCAGACTATACCGCAACTCGTCGGCGTAGTTATCGTCGCGATCGTCACTGCTCTTGCGATTGTTGTATCCGATCTCACCTTTTAAGTAGGCAGGTACGGGATAGAGCGAATGACCTACTTGAAGGGAGACATGCTGATTGAATTCGCCGTCACCGGACCAGAGGACGATATCGCCCCCGGAATCTCCCAGAGGCAATCCCGCCAAGGCTTGCAGGCTGACCACCGTTGTTCCGGCAGTAAGTAACCCGATCCTGACCCCTACGTCCCAATCGCCAAGGCCGGTCGTTGGATCAAACCCTTCGGCATCCACGCTGAAGTTCGTATAAAACGGCATGTAGCCCACAAGAGTCACCCGGTCGATCAATCCGAATTCCCCGTAAAGACTTGTTGTATAGCCACTTACGGTCGGAATCACTGTCTTCGATCCATTCGCTCTGAAAAGTGATTCGGCACTGATTATCTGCTGACTGAGTTTGAAGTACCCCTTGCCCTTGGGCTGGGTCCATCCGCCAGCATAGGCGATGGAGGATTGGAATACCATGCCGGCCGTGAGCAACGTGGCAAGAATTAGCTTGTTCAAATTTACACTCCTTTGCTTGTCAATTGCTCAGTGACGCACTGCCGACTTCACTGTCGATCAGCCTGCAATGAAGAATGAGGTGGCTCCATGAATCGATATTCTCTCCGGCAGCAGGAGTAAAGGTCCAAGACTTGTTACCCGACTGCCGTGACACTTCGCCAAATCCTCTGGCACCGTCAGGTAAAGAACCACCGTTGGGCCAGTTAATGTCGCTGCTTGTGTAAAGGGCTACATACACATCCGGCGCCGCGCCCGGCGTTGACAGCCCCGTAATACTGAGTTTGAGCTTGCCATCCGAGGTTTCGCTTAGCGTTACTGATCCACCAGAACTGTAATTGTTTCGGCCACTAATGGTACCCGTACGACTCCTCAATGGGGGCGGTTCGGTGACGGTGAGCGTGGCGGTACCCGAGACGCCGTCGACGGTGGCGGTTATCG
>JAPPNU010000004.1 GCA_028873695.1 Gemmatimonadota bacterium
CAAGCCCGTAACTACTTATGCCGATACCTAAAGTCCAAAAGCGTATCGGCGCGAAAAGTAATTCTCTTGGCAGATTACATCACAAAACCGGCCCGGTCATCGATCGGGCCGGTTTTGTGGTATATTTCCCTTCGGCGTTGGCGACTCAATTCTCGGCGCGTTACCCGTATTCGATGTATGAGCAACCCTTGTGGTTGCCGGCCTTTTTCGCCTTTGCCTTTTCTGACCACTGCTTTTCAGTTTTCGCCTTTAATCTTCTCTCTCCTCACTCCTCTATTCTCACTCCTGCTTTTGCCTCACGCCACCGCCCACCCCGCGGACAGGACCTCTGCCTGTTCGATCACAGTCTGCGTCGCCTTTTCCTGCTTATCCGGCGGGTAGCCGTGCTTACGAAGGATGCGCCGGACAAGACGTCGAAGGTTTGCGCGAACGTTCTCGCGCAACGTCCAGTCAATGGTCACGTTTCCGCGGACCGTCTCGACGAGTTGCCGCGCGATGTCGCGTAGCGTCTCGTCGCCCAGGACCTGAACGGCGCTGTCGTTCGTCTCAAGTGCGTCGTAGAACGCCAACTCGTCCTCGGAAAGCCCCAGCCGCTCGCCCCGCTCGTTTGCCTCCCGCATTTCTTTCGCCAGTTCAATCAGTTCCTCGATCACCTGCGCCGCCTCTATCGCACGGTTCTGATAACGCCGCAGGGTCTGCTCCAGCATTTCGGCAAAGGACCGGGCTTGAACGACATTCTTGCGCCGACGGATGGCGACTTCGCCCTTTAGCAGTTTCTGCAGCATTTCCACGGCCAGGTTGCGGTGCTCCATACCCTGGACCTCCGCGAGAAAATCGTCCGATAATACCGAAATATCCGGCTTATCCAGTCCAGCGGCGGCAAAGATGTCGATCACGCCCTCTGAGGCGACCGCGCTGGATACGATCTGCCGCACGGCGTGGTCCAACTCTTCCTCGCTCCGCTTCTCAGATGCGGAGCGCTTCGATATGGCGGCCGCCACGGCCTGAAAGAATGCCACGTCGTCCCGGATGCGCGTCGTTTCGTCGTGTGGCACGGCCAGCGCGAAGGCCTGAGACAGCGCTCGCACCGCGTTCAGGCAGCGCTCTTTGCCGTCTTCCTGGGCGAGTATATGCTCCTGCGCGGCGGGCAGCAGATTCAATCGCTCCTGCGGAGTACCCCTTGTCCATGCCGTCCGGTCGAAGCCGTGAAAAAGCCCGCTACATATCTCGTGCTTTTCCATCATGACCGCTACCGCTTCCTTCTTGTCCACAGCCGTACTGCCGGTGCCGCCGCTATCGGTGTACGTAGCCAGTGCTTGTCGCAAATCCTGCGACAATCCGAGGTAGTCCACCACTAGGCCGCCGGGCTTGTCCTTGAACACCCGGTTCACCCGGGCGATGGCCTGCATCAGCCCGTGGCCGCGCATCGGCTTGTCCACGTACATCGTGTGAAGACTTGGCGCGTCGAAACCTGTCAGCCACATATCCCGCACGAGAACGACCCGCAGAGGATCTTCAGCGTCCCTGAACCGGTTCGCGAGTGCCTCCCTGCGCGGCTTGTTGCGGATGTGCGGCTGCCAATCGACAGGGTCGGAAGCGGAGCCGGTCATCACCACCTTGATGGCTCCCTTTTCGTCAGCGTCATCGTGCCAATCGGGTCGCAGACGGACCAGTTCGCGGTAGAGGTCGATGCAGATACGCCGGCTCATGCAGACCACCATCGCCTTGCCGTCCAGGACCTCCAGCCGCTGCTCATAGTGGTCCACGATATCCTCGGCAATCTGCCGGACGCGATTTTCCGCGCCGACCACCACCTCCAGTTGCGCCCACTTTGTCTTCAGCTTCTCCCGGCGCTCAACCTCCTCGCCCTCTGTGGCCTCTTCGAACTCCGGATCGATCTTCGGCTTTTCGTCTTCGTCCAGGGCCAGCTTCGCCAGTCGGCTTTCGTAATAGATCGGCACTGTGGCCCCGTCGCGAACGGCGCGCTGGATATCGTAGATGCTGATATAGTCGCCGAAAACGGCCCGCGTGTTGGCGTCGCGGAGTTCTATCGGCGTTCCCGTGAATCCAACGAAAGAGGCATTGGGCAGCGCGTCTCGCATGTGAGCGGCGAACCCGTCTATGAAGTCGTACTGGCTCCGATGGGCCTCGTCCGCGATGACCACGATATTGCGCCTGTCGGATAGCTGAGGGTGGGTATCGCCCTTCTCTTCCGGAAAGAACTTCTGGATGGTGGTGAAGACCACACCCCCGGCGTTCACCGACAGCTTGTTTCTCAGGTCGGCCCGGCTCTCCGCCTGTGTCGGCGGCTGCCGGAGCAGGTCCTGGCAGCGGGAAAACGTGCCGTAAAGCTGGTCGTCCAGATCGTTTCGGTCGGTAAGAACCACGATCGTTGGGTTCTGCATCGCCTGCTCACGGATGATCGCCCCCGTGTAGAAAGCCATTGTAAGGCTCTTGCCCGACCCCTGGGTGTGCCACACGACGCCCACGCGCCGGTCACCGGGATCTCCGCCCGGCTTCGTCTGACCGGTATAGAGAGGCCCTGATTCAGCTGCCCTTGGCGTTGCTTGCAGAAGTTCCGTTGCGCGAAGCGTCTCATCGACGGCGGCCCTGACAGCGTGAAACTGATGGTAGCCGGCCATCTTCTTCTCCAGCGCGCCGCTACCGTCGTCATCGAAGACGATAAAGTCACGGATCAGTGCCAGGAAACGACCTCTATCGAACACGCCTTCGAGCATCACCTGGAGTTCGGTCAAGAGCCGGTCGGCCGGTTCCTCCCCGGCAACCGTGCGCCAGGGCTTGAACCACTCCTTGCCAGAGGTCAGCGTTCCGATGCGCGCTTCCGTCCCGTCAGAGACCATGAGCACTTCGTTCATGGAAAACAGTGTAGGGAGTTCGGCCTTGTACGTCTGAAGCTGGTTCCACGCCGTCCAGATCGTGGCGTCCTCGTCCGCCGGATTCTTCAATTCGATCAGGCCGAGTGGAAGACCGTTGACAAACAATACGACGTCCGGCCTGCGGTTGTTCTTGTTTTCCGTGACGGTGAACTGATTGACCGCCAGCCAGTCGTTGTTGTCGGGACTATCGAAATCGATGACGCGAACCTGGTCGCCGCGCACGCGTCCGTCTCCGTCTCGATACTCGACTTCCACACCGTCGACGAGCATCCGGTGAAACGCGCGATTTCTGGATTCCAGGGTGGAACCTGCGGGGCGGGTCAGCTTTCGGAGAGCATCCTCCAGTGCGGATGCAGGAAGGGAGGGGTTCAGCGCGGCGAGGGCGTCACGAAGCCTTTCGTCAAGCACAACCTGCCCGTAGTCATTGCGTTCGGCATTCGGCATATCCGGCGCGATGTCCGGACCATGCAGAACCTGCCAACCGAGCCCAGATAGCCAATCAAGGGCTGCCTGCTCAACTTCGGCTTCGGTGAGGGTGGTCACGCGACACTCCCGGATGCGGATACGCGAATCTTCGAACTTGAACCGCATTGCTTACTCAGCGCGGTAACGGTACATACGTTCTCGGGCTAATTCCGCCGCATAGTGGAGGGCAGCATGCACCCCTTCTTTCGGTACCGAGGGATAACTCTTCGTAATGTCCTCCACAGTCAAACCGTCAGCCAGAAGGTCCAGCACGCAGGTGACCATAACCCTCGTACCGGCAATGCAGGCCTTGCCGTGGCAAACGTCCGGCCTGCTCGATATGTAGTCCTGCCACTTCATGCTGATCCTCTTGGGCCCATCACGCGTTCTACGATCCGAACGCCGCTCCCGTGCCCAATGACCCCACGGCATGGATACACCGTTTATGCCAAGAAACCTACTCCAACGGTGCGATCCTGCCGGGCGGCTCTGAACGTTGCGCACGTACCCAGGCTGCCATCAGTTCGTCCTGGTGAAGGGATGCCCATTCCTCCACAAGACGGCGGGCACGCGCGGGCAGCCGCCCCTCCACCACGCTGATGCTGTTTATCTCGATCACAGCTTCATGTTCGCCGTACAGCGCGTGAAAATGAGGCGGATTGTGGTCGCGGAAATGCAGGCGAATGCTGATGCCGTAGAATCTACAGAGTTCAGGCATCGCGGCTCTGCATTGTCTGCTTCAGGCCAGGCATAACTTCCTCAACGGATTTGCCCGTGACTTGCATGTAGAGAGCGTCCGCGCAGAGTTCGATGTCATCGTCCCATGCTATGGCTCTGTGAGAAGTTATATGCACCTTCTCAAAATATCCCGGCGCATCCCAAATTTTGAACACGCCCTTACCGGCCAGGTGAGACAGGTCAATCTCCCCGGCGACGCCATCTGCATATCGAAGCCAGATGCGGTAGCCGGCTCGTGAGTGTACCTCGGTTGGCCTAACCATTGTACTGCCTCCTATGGCAACTATCGAGTTGGATCGTTATTCCCTGTGCGTCTCTGTGATAAGACAGCGAACCCGGAACATCGCGTCGACCACGGCACAGGCTGGGTGGGGTTCGGTTATGCGCATATTGGGTCTCCTCGGAAACGTCAGTACAGTTTATTATAGCCTATACCGGATTCAGAAAGGGTGGTCATGATGTCCCTACCCCAACATTAAGCGTTCGCCCTTGGGTTCCGGGATCGGGTCGCCAAACTCCCGGGCCGTTTCAGGCCACAAGTCCACGGCCTGATTGATGTTCTCCAACGCCGCCTCCTGGGTATTACCGTGGGCCGCGCACAGGGGAAGTTCGGGCACTTCGGCCAAAAAAGCGCCATCTTCGTTGTTCCAATAAATGATAATCTCGTGATTGTGCATTACTGCCACCCTTCGAGATGGTGTTTCAGCACGACCTGCCGTACCTGTCTTACCTGATACGGCTTGCTACGATCCCTGTTCTTCTTTGATGAATGTTCCTCATGGGGGTTCCTGAGGCCGTGAATTGCGCATCGAAATCTGTGTCGCCTTTTGCGACAGATCGCGGGACATTGCTCGTGAGGCCTTCGTTTGATCTACCTCGTTGGCTGTGGAGATTGCCCTTTTGTCAATGTGACAACGATCGGTGTCCGCGTTGTGGCTTCTACGATTGCAAAACCCATTTTCGATAGACCTGCACTCAAACAGTCATCTCGTTGCAGATTCTCCACGGTTTCCTCGGATAGGTTAACACGATCCAATGGAATCAATTCAAACGCCATATCGCCGCAGAATTTCATCCCCCTAGCCTCCAACGTCGCCCGTAGCTCTGCAGGCTGGCTATAGAAGTATTTCTCATGCTGTTCAATTTCGCGCACAAGCTTATCCCCCCACACTCTGCATAAGGTACTACTGCCCGCGAAGTTCGTTCCCCCACCGAGTGGCGCGATCGCCTGCCTACCAAGGTTCGAAATGTGATTGGAGTTCTTTCTCCGCAGTTCCCATATTTCTTTGTCAGTCAATGTTTTCCCACTCACACCATGGAGTTCGCGGGTGTCGGTGAGTTCCGGCCAATTCACATATACGATTCGCAATAGATCTTGTCGCACCCAGAGAAGGTTATCAGGATCATGATGCCTTCTTACATCCACGAAATATACGTCGGTATCGGCGACGATAGCAAAAAGCAGGTAATCTGATCTTTCAACAAATCCGGAATTTTCGAGTTTTCTGCTAAGGTGAAAGTGGTGCATTCCGTAATCCCAGAGAAGACCGTCCTTTGTGGCCGTATTCTCTACCCCGCGGCTCAGGTGTGGCAGAACGCTCTCTCCGGAAACGAAGAGTTGACGGAGATAAAAGACCGTATGCCAAGCCTCGAATTTGGTGTCGCAGCCTTCTTTATCGTATTCTCGAGCGAGACTACCCAATGAATCGTGGATTTCGCGGGAGAAATGGACGTCGCGCGGTCTTGGAACAATCCTCCTGATTCGCATTTCACAGTACCGGGCCGCGAAGTCGCTCGCATCTCCCGTGTCTTCGAAAGAGATACCTTCCGTCGCGAAGTAGTGTTTGACAATTTCGATCAGATCTCGTTTGAAGTTCATTGTTCCCACGTTCCCGTTCTGTCTGGACATCAATACCGATGGACCGATCCACGTCCGGCGCTCCATCGGCCGGCATCTAGCTCCAACTTGAAGTCGGCGCTCTTATTGCGTCAAGCAGGCCTTTTGCAAACAGCAACAAACGTGTATGGATTGTCCCAGTCTTCGATCTTCTTGCCCACCACGACGCAATGAGAACGATCCTGAATAGCGAATTGTGCTTCAGCCAATTGCTGGACAACCTCGTAGCGTCGTTCGGCGATTGCGTCCGGATATACGTAGAATATTACGAACCCGTCGCGGTGAGCAGGAGGATGTACGACTAGCGAACAGATATGTTCAGGGTCGCGATACGTCCTGGCTACTCGTTTACGTAGTTTCTCAATCTTCCGAAAAATCGCTCTTTGCTCCTCAAGATTGCCGATACGCAACAGATCGAGTGCCTTGGTAGTCGAACCCTCTCTATGCCTGCTCTGGATCTGGAGGACAATTTGTTCCAATTTGTGATGAATCTTCGGCCGTGGTTTTTTTACTTCAACACCTGCATCAGCACTGTTGTAATAATTGTCAATTGGCCGCGACAGGCCCGACGTAATCAGCGGCCCACCTTCAAGTACATTTTCGTCCAAATTAAAACCGGTCTCAAGATAGAGTCCGAGCAAATCCATCTCATCGCCGACCAGATCGATCAGTTTTTGGCTTCGTGTACGTTCTGCGAAATAGTGTAGAAAGTATGCTGGTTCCTGGAGAAGGTCGGCGACACAAGCTAGATTTGCGTAGGTCAATGTAGGTGCTAGCTGGAGTTCAGGCGGAACCCATCCCGCTGCTTTTAGTTCCCGCTCAGCAATCGCCATCATTGAGAAATCGTCAATTGTGACTGAAATTCTTATGACGGATTCGACATTGTTTGGCTGTATTCCCAATGGGCATACCGTGGATATCGCGGCAGTGTCACCAGCTCTTGCTCGCCAGATCAATTCCTCCAGACGGGAAGATTGCTCCGCTGGCTTCACAACAAGGTCTTGAATGTGACTATTGACACGTTTAGGAAGTCCGCGAAGACCTTGGACCGTAAGTGCTCCGGACTTTGCTTCCACAATCAACACGATCCGATCAACCGTACAGAGAAGATCCGTCTCGTAATGGGCACCATCAAACCGCCATTGGACATTCTGAGTCAAACGGGCAGTGGGAAGGATAGTTTGAAACGTCTCTTTGACTCTTTCTTCCAGAAATATAGCACGCCGTTTGTGGATTTTTTCGACGAAACCCGACGCACCGGCGAGAGACCGCAGGATATCATGAATGTGGACGAGACCAATCTGTGGCATTGGAAACAGGTACTCTCCGCCGACGTTAATTCCGGGAGAAACCGAAATTGGATTATTAAGAAAGAATTCCGACATTTCATCACGGTCGAGATCGCCTGGCTGTATAGACAACATATCGAGAACGCGATTGACTGTTTCGATCGAACGGCCTGACTCTTCGGCGATTTTTTCGCCATCGAATAAAAATAAATGTACCAACTTGGTGTCCATAAGTGACCACAAACGTGATTCGACAATGTCAATATGCTCATCTTCCTTCATCACATTGACGAATTCTTCTGGGTCGCCATAAAGCTTCGGAAATTTGGCAATGAATCGGTGTGCGAGTTGATGAAGATTCTGAGAACGGAGAATCTCGTTGGCGACTGTCCAATGTTCGGCGGCGCGGTTCTCCATTATTCTAATGAGAGTAATTGTTACCTCAATTATGTCAGTTGCACTGAATCCATAGTGATCCTGAAAATTCGAATCTAAGGGGCCGTAAAGATCCTTGGAATATTCCACCATATCTGTACGATATCCCCAGTTTCGGATGATTCGGGTATGCGTTTGCAGTCGATCTCTGAGCGCCATTACAGCTTGTTGTTCTCTGTTGCACTCGGTTTTCAATGCAGATTGACGCATTTTCTGGTACACGTCTCCAAGTTCGACAATTGCGTCGAAGACCGCTTGAACAACGTCTGGAGTTACCGGTCTGCGACCCCATTCACCTTCGGAAAGCGTGAGCGCTAAAGCCTGAAGTATCTCTACGTGGTACTGCTGAACTACATCGTAATAGGCCTTTTCCGATACGCCCCTGTTTGTTACCGGGTGCTGCAAACCATAGGCCGCAACAACTGCGATTATCTGCCGTGGGTTTCTATCGCGAAAATACCCAATCAACGAATCGACAAGCTCACGAAACCTTGTCTCACTTTGGCAACCCGCCCAATGGTTAACCTCTTTCGATTCATCTCGGTCCGGAGGAGAGAATGAATATTTGAAAATCTGGAAACCATTATCTTCGGTGTTCCGTTTCCTTGAATTGCGTTTTCGTTTCGGTCTGCGTTTTCGTTTCATATCGTACGTATAGTCCGTGCGGAGTGGATGTTGTAGAACTGCGGGTCCAATTGGATCCTCAAGATCGCATCAAGGGTCATTTACGCCGATTGCAACGACACCACGATCAGGCACCAGTACGGCACACAATTGGCCAACCGTTGAAATGTGTAGCCTGAATCAATTGACCTGAAAATCGCCAGAAACCAACTTCGGCAGCAGCGTATCCCGTTGTGCGGCAAGGGCGTCACGAAGCCTCTGGTCGAGCACAACTTGCCCGTAGTCGTCTCGCTCGGCGGTCGGCATATCCGGGGCAATGTCCGGACCATGCAGAACCTGCCAACCGAGCCCCGAGAGTCACTCAAGGGCGGCCTGCTCAACGTCGGCTTCGGTGAGGGTGATCATGGCAACCTACATCCCTGTACCCGTCAAGACCAGATTATCCCAATCAGGCGGGCGCTTAGCAGACAATAGCTTCAGCAACGTCCTGCGAGCTAAATCGCGTCCGTTTTCGACTGCTTTCCAAAACTTGTCGTTACCGACTTCACGCCCATGCACCAAAGAGGAGCGAACACCGTAGAACGCGCGTACGTTATCGAAGATTTCCTTCCTCTCTTTCGCATTTGAACCAACGAAGTAAGCTGCTCGTGTCGCTAGTCTGTAGGTCACTTCTGTACTGCCAGGATCATAAAGGATCTCCAATGTAGTAGCGTAATCCAGGATACTATCTTCAGCCCCTTGCATTCCAGGTCGGTTGTACGACGTTGCCAGTCGTCGAATTGCACGATTAAGAACATTCCGCTTTCCTTGGTACTCTTGCCAGCCGCGTATCATGTCATGAAAGACTGCCTCGTCTTCATCCGATAGCTGCTTTTCCGTCCACCAGCCATCATAGGGGTGGCCCCCACCGCCTATGCGTCCAAACGCAAAATTCCTATCGATCTCTTCCAGCCACCTGTCTACACCAAAATAGTAGGCTCGGGCCGCCAGTGGTCCCCGTATAGCCACGGACAATATATCAAGCACGATCTCAGAGTCGCCCAAGAATCGATAGTCGATGTTCCAGTCAAGATCAAGATTATGTCCTGCCCTTGGCGAAGACGGAGCCCCGGTGCCCCATTTGAACTCTCTCACCAACACAGTAATGCTTTCGCCCTCGTTCGGAAGAGATGACCTTTCCAGCATTTCCGTAAGACGTCTGGGCAATTCATAGACTTGGTTTGCAACTTCGTAAGGCGCAATGAGAGTGCCTTCTCCGATGTTCACTTGTTCATGCAGTTTCAGTCCGTAAAATAAAGTTACAGCGTATCCTTGCAGTTCACGTCGCCCTCCAAGGTGTAGAAAGCAGTCGAGCGATTTGGCAGCGTGTTTGCCGTCAGTCTTGATTGTCAACTCGACCAAGTTTTGGGCCAACGTTTTCATCTCCAAGAGGAAATCACCACGTGGTACGCTTATCCTTATGCCTTCGTTGCCCCCTGAATTCTCCAGCATCGTGTGTATTATCGGGTGTTCTTGGAAGAGACTCAATATCCCGGTCAGGTCTGGATCTTTTCTTAAATGCATAGACAGAGATTCGAATTCTGTTAGATTGGCCAGTTCATTGGGGTCAGAGATTACCAATGCGCGAGTTTCAGCCGGAATGGAATTCTGGTTAAGGTTGGTAAAGGACCAGAACCAATGGGAATTAGTTTCAGCCAACTGATAGTTTCCTGTTTTCGACAGAGTAAGAAACTCCGAATACGACAACATGCGGCCCATGTGTCCAATGTCGCCGGAGAATCTCATCAGTGGACCCCAATCTTCAAGGGCTGTAGCCAGTCGTCTTATCCATTCCGATCGGTCAAAACCATGGTCAGTCACAGCGTCACCCCGTTGACCAACCGTGGATGCAGCGTGTTCATCAGAATGGTGAGCGCTCGAAGATACGCCATCCCGCATTCGTGGACCACCTGGCAGCCAATGCACGACCGCCAGTCAATCGCAGCAGATTCGACGTCGGTTTGAGCGAGTGTGGACAAAATGGTTCCTGCAGCGGCGTTTTGCGTTCTGTACTTCAACCGATGGTGAATGCCAACCGGGACTACCGATAAATCAATTCGGTGCTATAGATGCAGCTCTAACCACATTATAGGTGTCATGATTACGGTTCACCGCTGCACGAATTTCATTCACGCAGAATAGTGCGTGTTTAGCCGCAACTGATGTGGTTTGACGCCGATTCAGTCTACTCGGCGGAGTCTGCCAAATCCTGTATTAATGTCCGAGCACGTTCTGCCGAACTAATCCTTCTAATTGTTATTTCGACGGGAATGGTCTTGCGCATCGGTCCAGATAGGTTCTCGGCGTGGACCTCACAGGTTAACGCGCCTTGAATTACATCTCTTTCAATATCCGGGTATATTTGCCCAATGAAATGCTCCGCTTCGGTGGCGTGCCGCCATTGTTCACATTCAAGGCTTATGGATTTTTGTGGTCTTGTCGGTCGCGCTGGCTTGTAATAAAAGGCGTTTGGGTCGTGCCGAGGGACAGGTTCAATGTTTGGAAGACGAGTCGGAAGTTGGGAAAGACTGTGGTACGGGTTAGTCATTCGATTCGTGAGGTTACCAATCTCATTAGCGAAATTTTCGTACGGATTCAACCAGTTTACTCTTCGAATCCACTTGCCTCGAGGCGCCTGCGGTGCTTTGGGCAGAGAAAGCCTGCGTTCCTCATCTGTCTCTGGTGAGTCGCTTTCGTCGGAATGCAGGGGTCGGATCTTGAAGTTTCCTTTGGCCGAGATTCTCACCAACGTGTCCTTTCCAGGACGTGTCCCATCATTGAGAACGGTGAACGTAAAGGCTGGCTGACCAATTTCCCCCTGTAACGACACGTGTAGTAGAGACAGGGCTTCTTCACATCTGTCAATCCATTCGGGATATTCTTTGTCTGTATATTTGCAAATGGCCTCATCCGTAGCCGGCCTGTATATTTCCCTTATGTGAAAAGGCCGCTCAACGGATGAGTCACCGGCTTTTTCGGCCGGTTCACGTGATCCAAAGTCTGAAACCAATGGGAATAGCTTCTTTAATGACTCCATAAAGGAAGATATCTCGTCTACCGAAAGCGGATCGTAGACTCGATATTCCAATTGCCAAGATTCTATTTCAGATTGATCGTCGTTCAAAAAGCTAACTAGAAAGTTTGGTTCGGTCTGCTCTAGAATGGCTACGCGTTGCCTTAGGCGCGCAATCTCTGTTTCTGACTCATTGTGTTCTGGTCGAAGAAGCCATTCGTCCTTTATGAGGTCGACTCTTAGGCCGTGCGTCTCGGCGGTTAACAGGGGTCCGGTATCATGTGTGAGCAGACGTGCATCCTCATTCTGGTTTTCCTTGATAAACCTATATAGGCACCCGACTATTTCGTCGTCAGGTTTGCTGTAATCGAGGACATCTTTTAGGTCGGTACTTGGTAAACTTGGTGCCTCCAGGAAAAGCCGTACTCGCGGACTAGCATCAGATACTTGCAAAAATTCGTCGTTACTTTCGATAATTCTCCTGAAGATTCTATAGGTCTTCCGTGAGCGCTTGGCGGCTCTGTCATTTCCTCGGTTTTTCCGTGAGTCGATCTCCCGTTGAACGGGACGGCAGACAATCAAGTTAACCTGATCGAATTCTAACCAGTCACTCCAGTCGAGTTGATCCAGCGGACGACATTGGATGAACAAATTTGTGTCAGGAAACAAATAAACCACGTTATCGGCCACAGTTAAACCTTTCCTAAACGGTCGACTTCCCGGTCATCAGTCTCGGCAGCAGCGCATCCCGCTTAGCGGCGAGCGTTTGAGATTCGTGCAGATTATTGAGGATGCGTCTCATGACTGGCTTCGCCGTCGATTCGAATGCGTTAGCCAATTTGGCGGGTGGCATAGCTTTCTCGATGAACTTGAAGGTTTGCCGTGTGATTGTATCGAACACGGTGCCGTGCGTTCGCTGCTGTAGTTCGTCTACGACCGTCCTGACATTCAAGTAGGTGAAAAGGTCAGGATAACCATTAGCGCCACGGATACCGTAGCAAGTCTGATTCATGGCCATCGGCACGCCAAGGCAAGCAAGTGTTCCGACAGTGCCTCTGGCCGTGATTATCGTTGTTCCAATCGGAAGTACTTTTGCGGCGCTATTGTAAATTCCGAGTTGAGTAATGTTTCTCTCAGTTTCCAGTACAAACACATCACTCAAGCTGGGAGCGTCCTTAGCGGTATACCAGGGAATGTCACCATCCCAGTAGCTGCCTTCCGACGTGCGAGGGGTACCTCCGCTCAACAGTTCTAATGCGTCATTTAGAACGCCAACCTCCCACGCCTCCGGTATCTCGCCAAGTTCCGACTCGACGAGCCGATCGGGAAAGATGTCGACGATGTTTTTGTCCATCTTGTCGAGATACGCCAACGCTCGCTTCTTGGTCCAATCACTTTTTTCCGAGGGGGGCGAGGCGAGCGCTGCCTTGGCGCGGACCGGGTCGAAATCCACGAACCAGGACTTGAACAGCGCCCGCGCCATCTCCTCCAGCGTCTCGTTCATACGGTGGTTCAATTCGATCTTGTCGTCCAGGGTGCCAAGGATGTGGGCGATCTGGCGTTGTTCGACAAGGGGTGGAATCGACAAAAACAAATGTTCAAGTGAGTCCGCAGGGACCCGTTGACGCCCGGATGTGCCCGTCATCTGGCCAATGGCGTAGTTGCGAACTTCCTCTGATCGGGTCAGGTAGTACGCAAAGTCGTTATCTGTTACACCAGGACGTCCACGTATCACGATAAATTCCGTTGAGCCATGGGCACTTTGGCCATCGTTCTGCGACTGGTATCGAGCGATCTTGCCGTTTTCCAGGCACGGAGTAATTCGAGCCATTAGCGTGTCGCCAGTTTGAAACTTTGAGCCGCTGCCCTTAAACTCACGTTTTTCCAATGAGTTGGCCATTCTCGAATCGGCATTGACAGCAGCCATTTCCACGTACGGATATACCGTACCGCGGTCAAGCTGAACAGTTGGGTTCATAGTAACGGCTTCGCTAAACGGCAATTCCCGCCACTCGCCATCCATGGTTTCCTTCGTACCCTTATCCTGCACAACCATGTAGTCCCGCTCAATCTCCTGTTGAAAGCTCGCCGGCAGTCTCGCCCAATCGTGCGCCTGTACGAGGATAGGGATGTTCGATTGCTCAATAGCCTCCAGGAGTTCGAAGAAGCCGTCGTACAAGGGCTTCAGTTCGGGACCTCTCACCACCAGATCCAGGTCGCTTCCCTCGTGACTTTCGCCGGTGATGCGGCTGCCGAACGCCCAGACCTCGGCCTCGGGAACATGCTCACGCAGAAGCTCCACGAGGATGCGCCTGTACCGCTGCGGCAAACGTAACCTGT
Source organism: Gemmatimonadota bacterium (assembly GCA_028873695.1). GTDB lineage: Bacteria > Latescibacterota > UBA2968 > UBA2968 > JAAXHE01. The sequence goes on from JAPPNU010000004.1 coordinate 13,738, forward strand.
CAACCATCGGTACCCTCTACGATAATATCTGTCAACTCCTTGGCCTCCGATCCTCTCCCGCCGGGTGAGGGTTACGCGCAGCGGCGGGTGAGGGTGTGCACATAGGCCGCGTAGCTGTTGGGAGTCCTTTCGATCACGAAGGTGTAATTCATCGAACGTCTCCAAATCCCAACCTTGCCAGGTTTTCCTCAATCGCCGCATCCAGCCGCCGCGCTTCTGTTTGTTGTTCCCGCCACTGGGCTGTAAGGCGCGCCATCTTCTCTTCGAACGGTTCCCCATCGTCCTCCTGCGGCTCCGCGCCGACGTAGCGGCCGGGTGTGAGGACGTGCCCGTGCTTTCGGATCTCTTCGAGCGATGCGCTCTTGCAGAAACCCGGTACGTCCTCGTACTCCCCGGCCCCCTCCCCGCCGCGCCAGGCGTGGTAGGTGTCAGCGACCCTTTTGATGTCCTCCGACGACAGGTCCCTTCGCGTACGGTCGATCAGATGGCCCATTTTCCTGGCGTCGATGAAAAGCGTCTCGCCCTCATGTTCCCTATGTTCCCCGTTGGCTCGGCCACGAGATAAAAACCATAGACACGCAGGTATCTGTGTGGACCGGAAAAGCTGACCAGGCAGGGCGACGATGCAGTCCACCAGATTGGCCTCGATGATATTCTTTCGGATTTCCCCTTCGTTCGACTGGTTCGATGACATGGAGCCGTTGGCGAGTACGAACCCGGCGGTGCCGCGAGGTGACAGGTGGTGCAGAAAGTGCTGCACCCAGGCGAAATTGGCGTTACCGACGGGGGGGACGCCGAACTCCCATCGTTTGTCTTCGCGCAGTCGCTCGCCGCCCCAGTCGGAGACGTTAAAGGGCGGATTGGCGAGGATGTAGTCGGCTTTAAGATCGGGATGCCTGTCGTTGTGAAAGCTGTCCCCGTGTGCGATTTGCCCCTCGATGCCGCGTATCGCAAGATTCATCCTGGCCATTCGCCAGGTCGTGTAGTTGGACTCCTGGCCGTATATCGAGATTCTCTCCCTCGCGCTACCGCTCGCATAACCCGCAGTTTTACCCTCTCCCGCTGGGAGAGGGTGGCGCGCAGCGCCGGGTGAGGTGCTTCCGCTGGTGTGAGCGTCGATGAATTCCATTGACTGGATGAACATTCCCGACGACCCGCAGCATGGGTCGTAGACCCTTCCCTCGTATGGTTCCAGCATTTCAACGAGCAGGCGAACGACGCTGCGCGGGGTGTAGAACTCGCCGCCCTTTCGGCCCTCGGCGAGCGCGAACTGCTCCAGGAAATACTCATAGACGCTGCCCAGAACGTCCGTGGCTCGGGCTTCAGCCCCGCCCACCTTGATATTGCTGACCATGTCCACTACCTGCCCCAACCGGGTCTTGTCAAGATTGGGACGCGCGTAGTCCTTTGGCAAGACATCCTTGAGTGCAGGATTATCCTGCTCAATGGCAGTCATCGCATCGTCTAGAGTACGTCCGATGGTGGGTTGGTGGGCCTGCGACTGGAGATTTTCCCAGCGCGCCTCGGGTGGTACCCAGAAGATGCTCTGGGCGCGGTACTCATCGGGATCTTCCGGATCCGCGCCTTCAGCGACTTCATCAACCAGCTCGGCGTAGGCTTCCTCGAACGCATCCGAAATGTACTTGAGGAAGATCAGCCCCAGCGCAACGTGCTTGTATTCCGCGGCGTCCATGCTGCCCCGCAATGCGTCTGCCATCGCCCAGAGTTCGGAACGAAAATCCGTAGCTTCCCTTCCGTCCCCCGATATGACCTGCGTCGACGATTTTTTACGTCTGCCTTTCGCCATACTGATTGGCCTCCGCTATGGCAGGGCGCCCACAAGGGACGCCCCTACACCTGCGTGGCGAGCATTTCGCAATGTGGTCGGATGTATGATTGAAATTGTAGGGGCGTCCCTTGTGGGCGCCCTGCTTTTCGCCTTTGCTTTCCCTGACCACGTCATGCGAAGAAAGGCGGTTTGAAGGTTCCCTGCAAAACTGACTTAACGTACACCTTTAAAGTATACTACGTCGCATTTTTCGTCAACGCAAAATGCGACAACAGTAGCATATTGCGACACCTGGGGGCTGAGCAATTTGCCATTCAATTGGAGCAGACGCATTTGGCGACCAACTACCGAATGCACCTATTCAAATTACTAATAATCAATTGTTTAGTAACGCAGGGTGACTCGGCGAGGCGGGCATGCTGAGGTGGGGAGGCGGGAGGATGTTAGATGGACCGATTACAAGGTGGTTGGATGAGCCGAAGTGTTTCCCGACCACTTGGATCTGACGAAAACCAAGGTTTATCTCTGGGTGTGACATACGTGAGCAGACAGGAATGTCCGCTCCACCCTCGCAAGCTCTGGTTTCTCGTTTCGCGCGGAGCGCGGGAGCGTTTTCCAATCGCCAATACTCGCTGCCCATGCAGACGACCCCCTCCAGCGCGCCTGCGCGGTCAGTTCACCAATCCGGCAGCCTGCCCCCTCTCCCTTTGGGAGAAGGCGGCGCTCTGCGCCCCGTGAGGTCGGAGTCCTTTCGAATAAGACGGTGTATTTCCTGGTTCGATTACCTTCTTCACGAGCGGCCGAGAATGCCCACTGCGGCCAGGGCAATCATTCGGGACAATTTCATCCGCAATCACGGCTCGTATGGCCGATACTCGACAAGTGCTGAACGTCCTACGATCTCCACGATTCGCCCGATCATCTCGACGCCATTGACATCGGTGAGCCGCAGTTCTTCGCCGAGCACAAAATGCACCGGCTGCTGCTGACCTTGGTTGATGGCAATGTTCGAGGCGTAGAGATAGGTCCGGTCAAGGTTGTCTCGAATCGGATTCAGCGATCCTTTCAGCCCGGGAATTTGGCCGCTGTCTTCGGAAAGAATGACGCCGCCGCCGCGGGGAAGCGGCTCTAGTTCAAATGTGAGCATACCTTCTGCGGGTATCCACTCGCGTTTGCAGTGCGCGGCAAAACCATGTGCGGCGATGAACACGGTCAACGGCAGATCAACCGTATGCAGGCCGATAATGGCTTGGCCGAGTGCATCCGTCGTAGCCTGTTTCCAGGTCTTGTTCGGGAACAGCACCAGTACATCTGCATTGGCAAGCGGCTGGTTGCCGGCACATACGGTAATGAGCACGCGGGCCGGGCTCGGCTCGGTGGAGGCCGCCGGCAGTGTGACGCGAAGGTCGGCGCCCCCAACCAGATCAAACCGCGGCAGCCGCCCAGCGAGTTCACGGGTTTCTCTTCGGATGACGGGGACCCCGTCTCCACGGCGCTCCATGATGAATAGTCGACCGCCGGCCCCCTGGATGCCGCTGGTCGGCATCCGGCCAAACACCGAAACCAACACTTCGTTGCGCGTCGTCTGTCGAAATTCCAACTCATCCACCGTCAGACTATTGGCTAAACCGCCGGGCGACTGGATTTCCACTCGGTCGACGAACATAGACAGGCGAATCCGGATGCCGGACATCGAATAGTCGCGGTGGGCTACCGCATTGGCGATAGCCTCAAACAGGGCTTCTGCGCTGTACTGTGGCAAATCCATACGTGCCGGGTCTTTGTAGGCCCCGACGCGCATGTTGCGTACGGCAAAGGCGACTGCTTCGGCAATTTGCCGGTTGAGGGGTCCAGTGATTGTCTGAGTGTCGAGTTGGCCAGATGCACGATCCGTACCGCGGTAGTGGGTGGCCGTAATGCAGGCATTGGGGAGCCATTCCTCCGGCGTGTGGCTGCAAAAGAGAAGGCCGGCGACGGTCGCTCGCAACGTATCGTGTTCGTCGCGTCCGATCAGGCCCATTTTTGCCAGGGCCGTTTCCGGATCTGTCCTGCCTTCCGCGCTCAACAAAGGTCTCCACAGGGCTTCGTCCAGCGTTCCCAATCCGGTGTTGGGTACGGGCTGCTTATCGAACCAGAGGAACCGTGCTTGTCCGCGTCGTTGCGCCAGTCGCAGCCGCTCATCGCTTGTCATCTGGCGCTTTGACCCACCCACTCGAACATAGCTGCCGCCTGGACTGTCATGCTGCGATTCGCTCAGGGGTACTTCTACCAATAGCATCCGCTTTCCATCCAGTTCTCTGTGAAACGTGCTGATGCGAACGGCTGGTTTGATGGCATCGGAGCTAACTTCGACCAGAACAGAGTCCAACGCCACGATCTGTTCACGCGACATGCCCTGAACGTCGCCAGCGTCGGTAACGCCACAGAGTAATACGCCGCCATCTGTGTTGGCAAAAGCGGCGATCTCATCGGCCCAATCATCCCGGCTCGGACTTTTCGGACGACTTCCTGAAAACTCAACCTGCTTGAACTCCCAATAGCTATCCTCACCAAGGCGAAGTTGGCGCGCGATCTGCTGGTCGGTGTAGTTCATCGATTGCCTCCAAAGCCAAGAGCTTTCAGATTTGCTTCAATCTCCGCGTCCAACCGCCGCGCTTCCGCCCGCTTGTCCCGCAGTTACACCCTCTCCCCCTGGGAGAGGACGGCGCTCTGCGCGGGCTGTAGAACTCGCCGCCCTTTCTGCCCTCCGCGATCGCGAATTGCTCCAGGAAGTATTCATAGACGCTGCCCCGGACGTCCGTAGCGCGTGCCTCAGACCCGCCCAGCCTGATGTTGGTGACGAGATCGACAACCTGTCCCAACCGGGTCTTGGCCAGGTTCGGGCGTGCGTAGTCCTTTGGCAGTACGTCTTTATGTGCGGAATTCTCGCGTTCTATGGCGATCATGGTATCGTCCACCACTCGCCCGATCGTGGGCTGACGCGCCTGGGATTGCAGTTGCGGCCATCGCGCCTCCGGCGGCACCCAGAAGACGTTCTGGGCGCGGTATTCGTCAGGATCCTCCGGGTCCGCGCCTTCGGCGGCTTCCGCCAATAGCTGCGTATGTGCTTCCTCGAATGCATCCGAAATGTACTTGAGGAAGATCAGGCCCAGGACGACGTGCTTGTACTCCGCAGCGTCCATGCTGCCGCGCAGCGCGTCGGCCATCGCCCAGAGTTCGGATCTGAAATCAGTTGATTCGCTTCCGTCGCCCGATATGGTCTTTGTTTTGGACTTTCTACGTGTCCCTTTCGCCATCGTGTCTTGCTCCAGTGATTACAGTTTCCGAATTCCGATATGTCTAACATTAAGGTAAAAGCCACGTAATTGCCAGTCAATGCAAAACCCTCAGAACGATGCCCTCCCTGACGACCGTCGCACTTTGCGACACCTGTCCAGCAGCCAGACCCTCTCCCGCGGGAGAGGGTGACGCGCAGCGCCGGGAGACGTCGCCTTTGACTGCCAACCGGTCATTTTTTCGCGTATCGCGTTCCCGGTGTAGGGGCGTCCCTTGTGGGCGCCCTGCTTTCCGCACAGCGCCGGCAGAGGTCGTACAAACCAAAACAGGCTTGCGCGACGTCGCGCAAGCCTGTTTCTGATTTCATTGGTGGAGCTGATCGGGATCGAACCGACGACCTCATGACTGCCAGTCATGCGCTCTCCCAGCTGAGCTACAGCCCCACCGCTGGGCAATGTGGAGGAAGTGTAACAAAGCGATGGTTTTCTGTCAAGCGAAAAGGCTTGAAACCGGCGCGTCGGGAGGGGGCATCGAGCCGTCTAGCGTACGCAAGTCAGATCGAGCGCGCCGTCCGCGCCCCGCGAAGGGAGGTCGCTATGCGACACCGATCAGACTGGCAAATTCGTCCTCATCGAGGATTTCAATCTCGAGTTCCTTCGCCTTCTCCAGCTTGGAGCCCGCGTTTTCGCCGGCGACGACGATGTCGGTCTTCTTGCTGACACTGGAGGTGGGCTTGCCGCCGGCGGCCCTGACCGCTTCCTGCGCCTGCTGGCGGCCCCAGCGGGTGAGGCTGCCGGTGACGACAACGGTCTTTCCTTCGAGAGGTTTGGGGCCCGCCGCGGTCTGTTCTTCTCCTTCCAGCGTTAGCCCGGCCTCCCGGAGTTTGTCGATCACGGCGGCGTTGTTTTCGTCCCTCAGGAACGCGTGGACGCTTGCCGCGATCGCGCCGCCGATTTCGTGAATGGCTTCGATTTCCTCGGCGGTGGCGTCACGGAGCCTGTCGATGGAACCGAAGTGGTCTGCCAGGGTGCGCGCGACGGTCGCGCCCACGTGGCGGATGCCGAGGGCGAAGAGGACGTTGTGGAAGGGTTGCGCCTTGCTGCGTTCCAAAGCGTTTATCAGGTTGCGCGCCGACGTCTCTGCCATGCGCTCCAGTTCGGCCACCTTCTCAACCTCGAGCGCGTAGAGGTCTCCCGCGTCCCGGATCAGTTCCGTGTCCACCAGCTGATCCACGAGCGCTTGCCCCAGGCCCTCGATGTCCATCGCGGTGCGGGAGGCGAAGTGACGTATGCGCCCTTTCAACTGCGCCGGACACCCCGAATTGACGCACCGGATCGCGACTTCGGATTCGTCCTTCACCAAGTTGGACTCGCAAACAGGACAGGTCTCCGGGAAATCAAACGGCCGCGTGTCCGGAGGACGTTCCGATTCGACCACGGCGACGACTTTGGGAATCACGTCGCCGCCCTTCTCCAGGACAACCGCGTCACCCTCCCGGATGTCCTTGCGCTCGAGTTCCTCCGCATTGTGCAGCGTGGCCCGGCTGACGGTGCTGCCGGAAAGGAGGACCGGCTCCAGTTCGGCGACGGGGGTGACCACGCCCGTGCGGCCCACCTGCAGGGCGATTTTCAGCAGCCGCGTCCGTACGCGTTCCGCCGAGAACTTGAAGGCGAACGCCCATCGCGGGCTCTTGGCCGTGGTCCCGACCCTGGCCTGCTGGGCGAGCGCGTCCAGTTTGACGACGATGCCGTCGATCTCGTAGGGCAGCGATTCCCGGTCCTGGTCCCACGCGCGCCAGTAGGTGACGATGTCATCGGTGGAACTGCAGTGCCGGCGTTCTGGATTTACCGGAAAACCCAGCCGTTCGAGGCGATCCAGGCTACCGGCATGGCGGTCGTGTTGCGGTTCGGGCGTCATCAGCCCGTGCGCGAAGAAGCTGAGGTTGCGTTCGGCAACCAGCCGGGGGTCCTGCATTTTCAGGGAACCCGCCGCCGTGTTTCTCGGGTTCGCGAACAGCGGTTCCTCCCGCTGCGCCCTCTCCTTGTTGATGGCGTCGAAGTTCTCACGGGTCAGATAGACTTCCCCGCGTACCTCGCAATGCTCGTCGGATCCCCTCAGTCGCAGCGGGATGGAACGGATCGTGCGGACGTTGGGTGTGATTTCTTCACCCTGCACGCCGTCGCCGCGGGTAACGCCGCGGACGAGCAGTCCGTTTTCGTACGTGAGGCTCAGGGCGACGCCGTCGATCTTCAATTCCGCGATATACTCCAGGGCCTCCCCGGGCAGTTCCCGCCGAAGGCGCGCGTCGAATTCAACCAGATCCGCCTCCGAGTAGGTATTGTCCAGGCTGAGCATTGGGACTTCGTGGCGAACCGCGGGAAATGACCCGCTCAGGTCGGAACCGACGCGGCGGGTGGGTGAATCGGGCGGAACCCGGTCCGGATGTGCGGCTTCCAGTTCCGCCAGTTCGGCCATCAGTCGATCGAATACTTCGTCCGAGACCGCGGGAGCGCCAAGAACGAAGTACCGGTAATTGTGTTCGTTCAACTCGCGCACGAGTCGTTCGATCCGCGTATCGACCTGTTCGGACATGGTTTCCCTTCAAAGCTCCTCACGGAAAATTGGTCTTATACCGGCAACAAGATAGTCAATGACATAAGACAGACGCAAGTCTCTCGCCCGGGTCCGGGTTCTTGAGAATGAGACCAATTGCCGGCTCTGTGTCGCACCCCTCAGCCGGAAGGGCAGGAGTTCGTTCGACGTTAAATTCATTCCCCGCATCAAAGCGTACCCGCGAGGATGGCCAGCAGCCCCAGCATCATTCCCGCCTTCAGATTCCGGTTGATCTGACGGAGGCCTTGTGTGTCCGGGAAGCGTAGGACGGAGAACATGATCCAGGCCAGCATGACGTCGAGCAGGGAAACGAGGATGAGATAGGGGAGCCCGTAGAGGCCGAATATATACGGTACTGGGGTGAGCAGAATCAGGAGCCCATAGACCCCGGCGGCCAGGCGGCATGAACTGGCCGACCCCCAGGAGAGGGGCAGGGTTCCGCCGGGAGCGATGCGGTCACCGGGGATATCCTGAGCGTCTTTGAGGATTTCCCTGCCCAGATGGTAGAGGGTCGCAAACAGGGCGGGTACGGCGGCGGGTACCGCGGCGCCGGCGGCGAACCCCCCGTAGAAGAAGGCCAGGCCGCACAGCAGGCTTACCGCGAGGTTGCCGGCCAGCGGAACGTGCTTCAGCCGCCGGTTGTAGGCAACGAGACATCCGCACGCGAAAACCGCGGTCGCGATGGCTTCAGGCGGCAGAAACAGGCTCAGGCCGAGGCCGAGCGCCATGAGGACAACGCATTCGACGGCGGCGGCGCGGGGGCTGAGGCGGTTGGAAGGAAGCGGCCTGTGGGGGTGGTTGACGCGATCGGTTTCGAGGTCCCACAGGTCGTTGAGCGCGTTGGCGCCGGCCATGACGGCGGCCGCGGAGAATGCGGCAATCCAGAGCGGAACGGGAAGCGCGTGTACGCCCAGCCATCCACCCATCAGCACCGAGGCAAGGGTGATGAGACAGTTCTGCGGGCGCGTGATCTGAAAGCCCGCTCGTAGGGCGGCGGCTTCGGAAAGGTTAGACCGGAGCGGCGCCGGACTCCTCGAAGACATCGGCGGCGTCCCGAATGGAATACCGGTAACCCTGTTCGGTAAGAAACGTCTGGCGCTTGCGGGCGAATTCCAGTTCGCGGGTATCTCGCGTAACCAGGGTGTAGAAGTGGGCCAGGCTGCCGTTGGCCTTGGGCCGAAGGATGCGCCCCAGCCGCTGGGCCTCTTCCTGCCGGGAGCCGAATGTCCCCGAAATCTGGATGGCGACGTTCGCGTCCGGCAGGTCGACGGCGAAGTTGGCCACCTTGGAGACGACCATCAGCCGGATATCGCCCTGCCGGAATCGCGCGTACAGCAGGTCGCGTTCCTCGCTCGGCGTCTTGCCGGTGATGACGGGCGCATTCAGTTCTCTGGCGAAGGCCTCCACCTGGTTGACGTACTTGCCGATGACCAGAACCTGATCGCCGTCGTGTTTTCGGATGAGCTGCCTGGCCAGAGGGATCTTGGCCGGATTCTCGGAGGCGATCCTGAACTTCCCCCTGCCGCCGGCAACGGCGTAGTCCAGGCGCAGGTCCTGGGGAAGCGGGAGGCGGATCTCGCGACACTCCGCCGTGGCGATCCAGCCCTTGGACTCCAGGTCGCGCCAGGGCACGTCGAAGCGCTTGGGACCGATGAGACTGAATACGTCCGCTTCCAGGCCGTCTTCACGTACGAGCGTGGCCGTGAGGCCCAGCCTGCGTCTGGCCTGGAGTTCGGCGGTAAAGCGGAACACGGGCGCGGGCAGCAGGTGGACTTCGTCGTAGATGATGATGCCCCAGTTGCCCTGATTGAAGATGGCGAAATGGGGAAACGCGTCGCCCTTTTTCTTTCTGTACGTGAGGATATTGTAGGTGGCGACGGTGATGGGCCGGATCTCCTTGACTTCGCCCGAATATTCGCCGATCTGGTCCGGTTTCAGGTCCGTCTTGTCCAGGAGTTCCGCTTTCCATTGGCGCGAGGCGGTGATATTGGTGGTGAGGATGAGCGCCTGCGTCTGAAGCCGTTCGATCGCGGCGATACCCACGATGGTCTTGCCCGCGCCGCAGGGCAGGACCACCACCCCGCTGCCGCCTTCGGGTCCCCCGCCCGCGTGAAAGATTTCCGCCGCCTCCCGCTGGTAGTCGCGCAGCCGGAAGGGCAAACCGGAGCGGGTGCTCGGCAGCCGCTGCAGGACCAGGCGCCGGCCGGGCACGTACCCGGCGAGGTCCTTGACCGGAAAGCCGATGCGGGTGAGCGCCTGCTTCAGGTGGCCGCGGTACAGCAGGTCAACCTTGAGACGGCGAGCGTCAATCCGGCTGTTCAGATAGGGCCGCACCGACTTGTGCCGGGAGATTTCGGTGATGAGCAGCGGGTCGTCGGCGGAGAGAATGAGATCTTTCCCGGATCGTTCCAGTCGAATTCGACCGTACCGCCCCAGGGTCTCCCGGATTTCAACGGAGACGTTCTGGGGGATATCGTATTTGCTGTAGGTTTCAAGAGCGCCGGTGATTTCGTCCGCCGTGAGACCCGCGGCGGCGGCGTTCCAGAGCGAAAGCGGGCTGATGCGGTACGTATGAATGTATTCCGGGCTTTTTTCCAGTTCGGCGAAGCGAGCCAGTACGTCCCGGGCGGCTTCGTAACGTGGTCCGCCGACCTCCGCCAGAACGGTCATGTCGCTCTGCACAATAAGGGGATTTTGGGAATCGTATGACATAGAGGCTGGAGGCGGGCGGGCAGTCACCGTAAAAAAGCCGGGAAGGTCGGGCGCTTTGTGTTGCAACCTGGCGTCGTGCCCGCGGGAAAGGAAGTATTGGCAGCGACGCTGGAGAAATCCTGAAGCCCTGCGCGTCGCACACGGGGCATATAAGGATACCCATCACCTGCAAGAATGTCAATCGGTTTCGTCCGGCACGACCCGGTAGCGAAATTAAAGAAAATAATTTGACTTTAAACCCGGGTTTACATAAAATTGAATGTATGATAATATAAAGTGGGCCAGTGGTTTCCGGCGACGGTGTTTCACGCTGGCGTCGGCTGTTTTCGTCTTGAGGGGCGGCGTGGTTTACGGCCCTTCAGCAGTCCGTTGATATGGTTGCTCTGCAGGCGAGGCCGAGCAACGCGGTATTTCGCCGCGGGGTCCGGCTGCATGCCTGCCGCAGGCAGCCCGCATGGATTCTTACAACGGACTGTCAGGGAGGAGCCACAATTCCAGTGGAGGGGAGGGTCCGGATGGAGAATCAATTTCCACAGTGTCTGAAGTGTGATAAAGGCGTTCTGCTTCCTTTATCGGATTACGGGCGTGACGGCGCGCCCATACATTATAAGGCATGGGTTTGCAGCAACCCGGACTGCGGGTTCAACCTGCGAATCGATAACGGCGAAATCAGCATGGGAAGAAACATCGCCGAATCCTACAAATAACCCGGCAACAGTCCGTTGACAAAGTCGCTCTGCAGGCGAGGCCCGGCAACGCGGTATTTCGCCGTATTGACCGGACGCAGCCGGGATGGACTTTCTCGACGGGCTGACTGGGCCAACCCGTTTCAGGAAGGGTCGATGCAGCCCGTCCGGGATGACGGTCCGGCCGGCTGGCGTTCGCACCCTGAATCAGAACGGCGACAGCCGTGCCCGCCGCCCGGTATCGAATGCGCCGGTCTACGCGACGGCCATCGGATGTTTCGCGGCGTCATGGCCGGACGTCGTCTCCTCTATTGAACGTTTTTTTCAACCGGTTCCGAATTTCTTTCCCGCCTCGCCCTGGGCCATCCCCTGATCAACGGGGGTGGCGCTTTATTTCCGGCGTACGCTCCCCTCCGGCTCAGAGGTTGTTTTAAAATTACCGGTGTGAAGACCGCCGGGAATTTTAGAACAGCTCTCAATAGCGTCCATATGTCTATTCAATCCAGGGACTCCGTTCAGCCCGTATGGGATCGCCCTGTACTGGGCATCGAAACGTCGTGCGACGAAACGGCCGCCGCCGTTGTGGCGGGCAATCGTATTTTGTCGAACGTGATATTTTCCCAGACGGAGCACAGTCTCTACGGCGGCGTGGTTCCCGAACTGGCGTCGCGGAACCATGTGCGCAAAATCGTGCCGGTTGTGCGCGAGGCGCTGTCCCGGGCCGGCGTCGGGCTGGATGCACTCGGCGGAATCGCGGTGACCAGCGGCCCGGGCCTTGTCGGGTGCCTGCTGGTGGGTATTTCGACCGCAAAGGGGCTGGCGTTGGGCAGCGGCCGCCCGCTGATCGGCGTACATCATATCGAGGGGCATCTCTTTGCCGGGCTGCTTGGCGACGCCAACCTTCGCCCGCCTTTTCTGGCTCTCGTGATTTCCGGCGGCCACACCCAGTTGATCCACGTGCGCCGGTGGGGTCTCTACGAGATATGCGGCGAAACGCGGGACGACGCGGCCGGGGAAGCCTTTGACAAGGTGGCGAAGATGCTGGGCGTGTTGAGGAAGGGTGAAACGACCATGGGCGGGCCGGTCATTTCCCGTCTGGCGGAAGCGGGCGACGACCGCGCTTTTGCATTTCCGCGAGGACTCCGGAATCAGGACGGGTTCGAGTTCAGCTTCAGTGGGATCAAGACATCGGTCCTGTACCATCTCAAGGGCCGGTCTGAGGCCGACGTTTTGGAGGAACAGGCGGATATCGCCGCCAGTTTCCAGGCGGCCGTTGTCGACGTGCTTGTGGAAAAGACGATTCAAGCGGCAGACGCTCTGGGCCTGGGTCGGATTCTGTTGACCGGCGGCGTGGCGGCGAACCGGCGTCTGCGGGAAGAGATGCATCGCGCCGCCGCGGGATCCGGCGTGGAGATCTGTTTTCCCCCGCCGGTCCTGTGTACCGACAACGCGGCGATGATCGCGTGCGCCGGGGGCTTCCGGCTTGGCAGGGGCGAGCGATCGGGGCGGGACCTGGACGCCGATCCGAGAATGAAACTGGCATAGCCTATGTTCCATCTGTCAGACCTGGATCTGAGTTTGCGCGACGGATTGTGGCTGGGCCTGCTCGCGCCGGTCTGCCTCTACCTGGCCTGGCAGGTGTATCGAACGCCCAAACAGGGATTCCGGTTGGCACGTTGGTTGCTAGTAATCCGGAGCACTGCGTTTCTTCTGTTGCTGGCGCTGATGATGGAACCGGTCCTGGCGCTTACGATGCAGCGGGAGCGGAAGCCGCTTGTGGCCGTCCTGGTGGACGACAGCGAGAGTATGCGCATCGAGGATAACGGGCGGAAGCGCGGCGATCTCGCGATCGACCTCCTCAAGAGCGATGTGTTCGACGCGCTGGAGTCGCGCGCGCGGCTTGCCCGGTATCGCTTCTCCGAGTGGCTGGGGCCCTTGCCGCCGGGGGGCGCGGATTCGCTGCGCTTCGACGGAAGGGCCACGGACCTGGCCGCGGCGCTGGATCTGCTCGGGGAGGAGACGGCCGGCGAGGGCCTGGCCGCGGCGGTGCTGATTTCGGACGGGGCGCACAACCTGGGCGCGAGGCCGGAACGGGCCGCGCTCGGGCTGGGCGCGCCCGTGTTTGCGGTTGGCGTGGGAAACCCGGAAGCGCCGAAGGACGCGGCCATCCTTTCGGCCGTTTGCGATCCGATGGTCTACGTCGGGCGTCCGCTGTCGATTTCGGTGGGCCTGAAATCCAGCGGCTATGCGGGCGCGAGTTCGCTGCTGGTCGTCGAAGAGGAGGGGCGCCGGGTGGCGGAGGCGCCCGTTACGCTGACGGACGGCGAGCAGGAGGTCCGGTTTTCGTTGGCGCCGGATCGGGCGGGCCGGCGTGTCTATCGGATTCATCTGATGGCGCAGCCGGCGGAGCGTTCTGTTGCAAACAATACCGCCGTCGTTTCATCCGAGGTCATCGAGAACCGTATGCGCGTACGGATTGCGGCTGGGTCTCCGAGTGCGGATCTCGCCTATCTGCGCAGGGTGCTGGATGCCAACGAAAACCTCCAGGTGGAACTGTCCGTCGCAGGTAAGACGGGCGACTGGCCGATACGGATGCGGGCCGGCCTGGCCGACCCCGACACCTCGGGGCTCCTTATCCTCTTCGATCTGCCCGGCGAGATCATCTCCGGGCGAACCGGACGCCGGCTGGCCGAATACGTGGAATCGGGCGGCGCAATGCTCGTCGTTGGCGGCCGGACAGGATTCAACGGGGCCTACGCCAGGTCGCCGATTGCGCGCGTGCTGCCTGTTACGTGCACACAGGACGCCAATACCTATCGGGAAGCGCCGTTCCGGCTTGAATTGGCCCGGTCCGGAACCGTGCATCCCATCCTTCGGGTTTCGGACGATCCGCTGGCGGACCGGCAGGCGTGGAGCGATCTGCCGCCGCTGCTGGCCTTCAACGTAAACGGTGGGCTTCAGGGCGCTGCGCAATCCCTCATCTGTCATCCCGTCGAGCGCGCGGGCGGTGAGAAGATGCCGCTGGTTGCGGTGCGCCGCGTGGGGAACGGCAAGGTGATGGCCGTGGCCGCCAGGACGTTCTGGCGGCTTGGTCTCATGATGTGGGGCGTCGGCGGGAACGACGAAGTTTCGAGGGCGTTCTGGGCCAATTCGGTGCAGTGGCTGGTCAAGCGGGAGGACGTCGACCGGATCCGCGTGGAGGTGGACAAACCCGTCTATCGCAGCGGCGCCGCGGTAACGTTCCATGCCCGTGTCTTCAACGAGTTGCTCCAGCCGAAGGAGGGCGCCCGCGTGGCGGTTTCCGTCGTGGACGAGGGCGGCGTGCGTCAGACGATTCTGGACGATGAAGGCCAGGGGCGGTACCGTGGGCAACTGAAGGCCGGCGCGCAGGGTGAATACGCGTTTGAGGTTCGGGCCCTGTCCGGCGGCGTCGATCTTGGGCGTGCGACGGGCCGTTTCACCGTGGGCCGGTACAGTCTGGAATTCGAAGACATGCGGATGAACAGAGACCTTCTCGAAAGCGTCGGCGCGCAAAGCGGAGGCGCGTACGCGCCGCCCGAACGCCTGCGCGAGGTATTGAACGGTCTCGACCTGGCGCCGCAGGCGGTGGCCGAGTCGCACCGGGCGCGGCTGTGGGGAAAACCGTGGCCGCTTTTCGTTCTCATCGCTCTCCTCGGTGTGGAATGGACCGCCAGGCGGATGCGGGGGATGATATGACCGGGTATTCGCGCGGTCGGCGTATCGGGATTCGCGGTATTGGCGCCAGGTTGGTCGCCGGAGGCGTTGCCTGGCTTCTCGCCGTCGTGACGCCATGCGTCCGGGCGGAGGGACGCGTGGTGATCAGCGAGGTCATGTTCGACCCGTCCGGCAGCGAGTTTTACGACGAATTTATCGAGATTCAGAATACGGGCGGCGAACCCGTGGATCTGGCCGGATGGATGGCTGGAGACGGCGACGAAGCGGACGAACTGGTCTTCGAGAACGAGACCGTGCTGCAGCCGGGGGCGTTCGGGCTGATTCTGGATTCCGGGTATTTCGCTCATTCGACCCGTTACGATCCGCTGCCCCCGTCCGCATTGATCCTCACCGTGGCAGACGCCACAATCGGGAACTCGGGCCTGAGCAATTCCACCCCGGAACGGATCGTGCTGGTTTCATCGACGGGCGACACCGTGGGCGCGATGGTCTACACGACGGGAAACAAGCCGGGATATTCCGAGGAGAAAGTGGACCCTGCCGGGGACGACGGGCCGGAGAACTGGATGGATTCGCGTTGGGAGGGAGGGACGCCGGGACGCGTCAACAGCGTCAGCCCCAAAGACTTCGACCTGGCTCTGGAAAGGATCTCGGAGTCGCCGTTCCCGGTTCCGGCGGGCGTCGCGCGGGACTTCGTCCTTCAGGTGGTTAACCGGGGGCGCCGGCCGGCAACGGCGTTCTTCGTAGACGTGCGGGGAATTGCCGCGTGGCATCGGGATTTTCCGGCCCTGGAGCCGGCGGGACGTCTCACCATCGAGACGCCCGTCGGAATCGTCCCTCCGGGACGGCACGAATACGCGGCCAGGGTCGGGTTCGACGCCGATGAGGATACCTCCAACAATCAGGTGACATGGACGGTGCTCGGCGGCGTCGGACCCCGGGCGGTGATCGTAAACGAAGTGATGTTTGCTCCCGGCGACGGAGAGCCGGAGTGGGTTGAACTCCACAACCGCTCCGGGCGGGCGCTGGACGTGATCGCGTGGCGGGTCGAGGACGCGAAGTCTCCGGGCGGCCCGTTCGGAGGCAGGCCCCTGCGACTGCAGCCCGGCGCGTACCTGGTGGCGGCCGAGGACGAGGAGAAGTTCTACGCCCGGTTTCCGGACCGGACCGTTCAGGTCGTTGCGCCCGGGAGATGGGCGCGTCTGAACGACAGCGGGGACGCGGTCGTCTTGCGCGATGCAACCGGTGCGGTCGTGGACAGCATGGTTTACGATCCCGGGGACTTCACCGGGCGGTCGCTCGAGCGAATCTCGGGCTCCGGGTCCAGCGCGGATCCGCTCAACTGGCTGGCAAGCACCCACGAGGACGGCGCGACGCCGGGGCGCGAAAACAGCGTATCGCTGCAACCCGGCATCGATGCCGTCCGCCTGGCCGCGGAGCCCAATCCCTTCTACGACCGGGTGGAAATCCGCTACCTGCTTCCAGCGCCCCGCGCCGCCGTGAATCTGTGGGTGTACGACAGGTCCGGCCATCCGGTAAAGGCGCTCCTCAATGCCGCCGCCGGAGGCAGCCGGCGGCGGGTGACCTGGGACGGGACGGGTGAAGACGGCGCACCGTTGAAGCCCGGCATTTATATCTTATTTTTGGAGACTTCGCTCAAAGGACGTATCTTTAGGACCAGGGCCCCCGTCGTATTGGCAAGAGGCCTGTAAACTGAGGTGCCGGCGAATCCCCTGCGCCGGAGTTTTTGAAACACCTGTTCGGCAGAGACCCTCGCGTGCAGACTCCCCTTGTATGCATCAAGACAAGGGCGGCTTACTTATGCGAAAGGAACCGAACGAAGTCACCGTGGAACCGCAGGACAGACCGGACCTGATCAATCAGGTCTGCGGTGTGTTCCTGTTCGCGGTTGCGCTGTTCTTGGCGGTGAGCCTGGTCTCGCATTCTCCGCAGGACCCGCCGAATTCGGGTCGCGCCCCGGAACTGACGGAAAACATGGCGGGGTGGATCGGCAGCCAGGTCTCCTACTATCTCTTGTTCTCGGTCGGCCACGGCGCCTACGTTCTTGCAGCCATCGTTCTGATGTGGGGCTGGAATCGTTTCAGAGAACGTCCGGCCCTGCCCCTTGCCTCGCAGAGCCTGGCGTTGCTGGCCCTGGCGGTGGTCTATAGCGCCGCGTCGTGCGTGCCGTCCCGCGGAGAGACCCAACTGTCGTTTCTGATGGGCGGGTGGCTGGGGGTAACCCTTGCGGGCAGGATTCTGGTCCCGTATCTGGGATTCGTCGGGTCGTACATACTGTTGTGCGCCTCGTTTGTGGTGTTTTCCATGGTCCTGACCCGCACTTCCTTTTCGCGGATTCCGGAATTGTGGGCGTCGCGGGCAAGGCGAAATCCAGCGCCCGTCTCCGGCGGCCCCACGCCCGGGCTTCCGGAGCAACCGCAGACCGTGGAGGAACGTGTGCCGGCGTACACGGGAACCGACCTGCCGGGGAACGCGCCGGAATCCGGAAACCATACCGCGTCAGTTCTGCCGGCTGAACCTGAGGATGGCGTTCCCGAGCCCGTTCCACCGTGCGAAGACGACGCGGACGAGCCGGAAGATCCGCCTTCGGTTTTGCTCGACCCCGACATCGTTGCGGATCCCGTGGAGATTTCCAGGTCGACCGGACTGAAGCCCAAAGCGCGTGCGCCGGGAGACGAGGACGTCCAGTACCGATTGCCGGACCTGGAATTGCTCAATGAACCCGCACAAAAGGAGGAGGGGCCGGACCGGTCGGTCCTGCTGGAAGGCGCGCAGACCCTTGAGCACAGCCTCAGCAGCTTTGGCATCGAAGGCAAGGTGGTACAGGTCAATCCGGGCCCTGTCATTACCGGATACGAGGTGCAGCCGCCCCGCGGGGTCAAGGTGAACCGCATCGTCAACCTCTCGGACGATCTCGCTCTGGTGATGAAGGCGAGAAGCATCCGCATCCAGGCGCCGATTCCGGGTAAAGCGGCCGTGGGCATCGAGGTGCCGAACGCGAACCCCTCAATCGTCTTCCTGCGGGAGATACTCGAATCCGACGCCTTTCAGGACGCCGATGAGAAGCTGATGCTGGCGCTGGGCAAGTCCGCCACGGGAGAATCCGTCTGCACCAGCCTGGCGTCCATGCCGCATCTGCTGATCGCCGGCGCGACGGGGAGCGGGAAATCGGTATGCGTCAATGGGCTGATAACCAGCATCCTGATGCGGTGCGGTCCCGAAGAGGTCCGTTTCATCATGGTGGACCCGAAAATGCTGGAACTTTCCATCTACAACAGCATTCCGCACCTGCTGGCGCCGGTCGTCACGGAACCGCAGAAGGCCTCTGAAGCGTTGAGGTGGGCGGTTGCGGAGATGGAAGACCGTTATCGAAACCTGGCGCAGTACAACGTGAGGAACATCACGGACTTCAACGACAAACTGGAGAAGATGCGCACGGAGGCGGAATCGGAGGAAGACCGAACCGAAGTCCCCCCGCTCTTGCCCTACATCGTGGTTGTGGTCGACGAACTCGCGGATCTGATGATGACGGCGCCCGCGGACATAGAGGATTCGCTGACGCGGCTGGCGCAGATGGCGCGTGCGGTGGGCATCCATCTGATCCTGGCGACGCAGCGGCCGTCGGTAAACGTGATTACGGGAACGATCAAGGCCAACTTTCCGTCTCGTATCGCGTTTCGTGTGGCGTCGAAGGTGGATTCACGCACGATTCTGGACTGTAACGGCGCCGAGAAGCTTCTGGGCCGCGGCGATATGCTGTTCATGCCGGCCGGCAAACCGGAACCGGTACGCGTCCACGGTGCGAATATGACAACCGAGGAGACCGAGCGGCTGGTGGAATGGGTGAGCGGCCAGGGCGTGGAGATGGAGCAACTGGACCTGGGTGTGGATGAAAACGAACTGATGCTCGCCGAGGGGAGCCGGGACAAACGTTTCGACGAAGCGCTTCGGCTGGTCGTTACCCACCAGCAGGGGTCGGCCTCGCTGCTTCAGCGCCGCATGAAGGTGGGATACGCCCGCGCCGCGCGCCTTGTGGACGAACTGGAGCAGGCCGGAATCGTCGGTCCGTCCGACGGGAGCAGCAAGGGCCGCGAAGTGCTTGTCGGCGTGGAGTATCTCGACCGGCACGGAGAGGAGGAACCGGATGCCTTGTGAGTACAGGAAAAAACGTCCTTTTGGACGACGTTCACGCCCCGTTTCAGGGGTTTTCGTTGCGTCGCCGCGCTGCTGTTTTTTTCGAATTGGGGTTTACACGAGGTGAGGCGCATGGCCGCGGGACGGCTCAAAATTCTGTTGTTGGCGTGCGGCCTTCTGATACCGGCGGACGTGCCGGGCATCGACGGGCGCGAGGTGATTCGCCGCCAACAGCAGCGATATGAAAAACTCACGAGCATTTCCGCCCGGTTCAAGAAAACCCACTACTGGAAACTCGTGGACCAGAAGACGCAGTTGAGCGGAAATCTGTACGTGGAGAAACCCAATCGATTTCGCTTCGAAACGCGGGTTCAGACGGTGGTGTCGGATGGAGAAAGCGCCTGGAACTACACACCAGGGAACGAACAGGTTCTGTTGAGCGGTTACGATCGGGCAAAGGGCGATCGGAGCTACGAAAAACTGCTCTTCGACCTCATTCTGCTGGGGGGGTACGAAGACCGCTACGACCCCCGGCTCGCGGGAGAGGAAAGCGTGGACGGCAGGCGCTGTTACCGCGTGGAATTGACGGCCCGGCAGGAGGAGAGCTATATCTCCCGCGTCAGGTTGTGGGTGGACCGAAAGCTCTGGCTGGTCCGACGCGCGGAATATCTCAATCTGAACGAGGACGTAACCACCTACGACGTTTCCCGCCTTAAAGTGGACGGAAAACTGAAGCCGGATCTGTTCACTTTCGTGCCGCCGGACGGCGTCGAGGTGATCGACCTGAGGTGATTCGAATCCGGGAATTTCAGAACGGTTGTCATGCCCCTTTTGAGGCGCCCGTATAGATGAGACGCGTCGCATTGCCAGGCCGACGCCCGGCATTGTATTCTTCGCCTCTTGCGGCCATCGATCCCAGCCACCGGATTTTCTCCGTTTCGCCGTTTCGTCTCGCGGTTTGGCCTTTTCGTAGTTTCGTATTCTCGTCTATTCGTAGTTTCGCCTTTTCGTAGTCTCGTAGTTTCGTCTATTCGTATTCTCGCCTTTTCAAGGAGTTGGCGCATATGGCAGTCGATATGCAGTTTACCGATCTGAAATCCGGAATGGCGGCGTCTCGCGACCGGCTGGAGAATCTACGGAGGTATCTTTGACCTGGAAACCCGGGAAACCCGCATTGCCGAACTCCAGGGATTGATGGAGCGTCCCGGATTCTGGGACGACGGGGAGCGGGCAAGGCAGATCATCGACGAAGTGAACGGGCATAGGGATTGGGTCGCCGGCTGGCAGGACCTGGATGAGCGCCTTACGGAACTGGAGGAGTTGTACGAACTTGCCCGGGAAGAGCAGGACGACGAGACGCTGCAGGATCTCCGGCGGGAACAGCGGGCGCTGCGCGGGTCACTCGAGGAGCTCGAGTTCCGGCACATGATGGGCGACAAGGAGGACCGCCTCGATGCGATTCTGACGATTCATCCCGGCGCGGGCGGTACGGAATCGGCCGACTGGGCGCAGATGCTGATGAGGATGTACACCCGATGGGCCGAGCGCCGCGGTTTCAATGCGGACGTGCTGGATCTTCTTCCCGGTGAGACGGCGGGCATCAAGAGCGTGGCAATAGAAATGAAGGGAGACTACGCATACGGTTATCTCAAGTCCGAAATGGGCGTGCATCGGCTGGTCCGGCTGTCTCCGTTCGATTCCGGTCGCAGGCGTCACACGTCGTTCGCGTCCGTTTCCGTGTATCCCGAAGCGGAGGGCGATATCGAGGTGGAAATCCAGCCGGAGGACATCCGCGTGGATACCTACCGGTCCAGCGGCGCGGGCGGGCAGCATGTGAACAAGACCGACTCGGCCGTGCGGATTACGCACCATCCCACCGGCATTGTGGTCCAGTGTCAAAACGAACGGTCGCAACACAAGAACCGAAACTCGGCAATGAAGATCCTCAAGGCCAGGCTGTACCAGCTCTACAAGGAGGAAGAAGAAAAAGCCCGCGCGAAGATCGAAAAGGACAAGAAGAAGATCGAGTTCGGGAGCCAGGTCCGCAACTACGTATTCCATCCCTATCAGCTGGTC
The DNA here is from genome assembly GCA_028873695.1 of Gemmatimonadota bacterium. GTDB lineage: Bacteria > Latescibacterota > UBA2968 > UBA2968 > JAAXHE01. The sequence goes on from JAPPNU010000004.1 coordinate 34,741, forward strand.
AAGGACCTTCGGACCGAGCACGAAACATCCGGCGTTCAGGACGTGATGGACGGAGACCTGGACGGCTTCATGCGGGCGTTTCTGGAACGGAAGGGAGAGGCCTGATCGTCGGGGCAAAGGGCTTGACTTCACTTTTTGTATTGATTATACTATTTTTGACTGTATAACCCGGTCGCTGGCGGTAGATGATCACCCGGTTAATTTAAGACAGTTGTCATGCCCCGTATGGGGCACCCATAATGATGAAAATCGTTGCACTGCCAGGCTGACGCGCAACATTGTGGTTTTGGGCCTATCGTGGCAATTGATCTCAGCCACGGATTTCGTATTTGGTATCCAGTTTTTAGTCGCTTCGTTTTTCGTCTTTTCGTTTTCTGGTTTATTCGCGTTATTCGTAGTTTAGTCTTTCGCCTTTCGTTTACTCGTTTATTCGTATTCTCGTTTGTTCTTCGTAGTCTCGTAGTCTCGTTTCCTCGCAGTTTATCGTGTTATTTTCTAAGCAGTTTTCCTTAAGTCGGGAGGAGTCCGATTGGCTCAGGAAGGGGCGTCTTCGGCCCCGGAATCGCAACTGGTTGCCCAGCGTCTGCAAAAGCTGGACTCGATTCGGGAAATGGGCGTGGAGCCGTTTCCGTATCGGTTCGAAGTGACCCATCGTTCCGGGGAAATCGCGGAGTCGTTCGAGACGCTTGAGGCGGAGGGGCGGGACGTGTCGGTGGCGGGGCGTCTCATGGCCAGAAGGGACCACGGCAAGTCGGCCTTTGCCGATCTCCTGGATGAAACGGGCCGCATTCAGATCTACGTGAGACGGGATGCGGTGGGTGAAAAGGCTTTCGATCTTTGGAAATTGCTCGACATCGGAGATTTCGTAGGGATCGGCGGTCCGGTTTTCCGAACCCGTACGGGTGAGATGACGGTGAAAGCGCACGCATTGGAAATGCTCTCCAAGGCCGTGCGGCCGCTGCCGGTACCCAAAGAAGAGGTAAAAGACGGTCAGCGGGTCGTGCACGACGCCTTCACCGACCCCGAACTGCGGTACCGGCGCCGATACCTCGACCTGACGCTGAACCCCGACGTGAAGGACGTATTTCGCAAGCGGACGGCGACGTTTTCCGCCATTCGCCGTTTTTTTGACGCCCGCGGGTTTCTGGAGGCCGACACGCCGGTCTTGCAGCCGCTCTATGGCGGCGCATCAGCACGGCCCTTTACCACCCATCACAACGCGCTGGATATGAAGCTCTATCTGCGGATCTCGAATGAGCTGTATCTGAAGCGTCTGATCGTGGGCGGATTCGAGAAAGTCTACGAATTCAGCCGGGATTTCCGAAACGAAGGAATCGACCGCACGCACAATCCGGAATTCACGATGCTGGAGGCCTATCAGGCCTACGCCGACTATACCGATATGATGGAGCTGACGGAGTCGCTGTTCGCCTCAGTTGCCGAATCGGTTACGGGGTCCGGTACGGTTGTCTATCAGGGGATGGAGATCGATCTTTGCCCGCCCTGGCGGCGGATGACACTCCTGGATTCCATCGAGGCCTACGGCGGCTTCAACGTTGCCGGCGCTTCCGTGGAAGAATTGAGAGAAATCTGTCAACAATTGGGCCTTGAGGTGGACGGCGGCGCGCGGCGCGGGCATCTGATGGATGAGATATTCGAGGCGGCCGTTCAGCCTCACCTGATTCAACCCACGTTCATAACGGATTACCCCGTGGAGATGTCGCCGCTGGCCAAGCGACACCGGAACAACCCGGAACTCACGGAACGGTTCGAGCCTTTCATCTGCGGATGGGAGGCGGCTAACGCGTTTTCCGAACTCAACGATCCGATAGATCAGCGGAAACGTTTCGAATACCAGGCTTCCCTGAGAGAGAGCGGGGATGAGGAAGCGCAGGTCCTCGACGCCGATTTTCTGCGGGCAATGGAATATGGCATGCCGCCAACGGGCGGGATGGGGTTCGGCGTGGACAGGCTTGTGATGCTGCTGACCGACGCGCGCTCGATCCGGGACGTCATCCTCTTCCCGCATATGAGGCCCGAAGCGGGTCGCCCGGAGGCTGCCGGCGATGCGTAGCCTGCTCGAGGCTGCTGATCTGGTCAAGCGGTACCGCGTCGGCGGTTCCGAAATACCGGTACTCAAAGGCGTCGCCCTATCCGTCGCGTACGGCGAGGTGGTTGCGGTGGTCGGCCCTTCCGGAGTCGGCAAAAGTACCCTGCTGCACATTCTGGGCGGGCTGGATCGCCCGTCCGGCGGAACGGTCCGCGTCGACGGCAACGATGTCTTCGCGCTTTCGGATACGGAGCGGGCGCGGTTCAGAAACGAATCGGTTGGTTTCGTCTTTCAGTTTCACCATTTGCTCAACGATTTTACCGCGGAAGAAAATGTGATGCTGCCCCTGATGATTCAGGGGCGTCCCGTCTCCGAAGCTCGGATTGCAGCCGGGGAACTGTTGAATGCGGTGGGGCTCCGGGAGCGCCGCGCTCATCTCCCCTCGGAACTGTCGGGCGGGGAATCCCAGCGTGTTGCGGTTGCCAGGGCGCTTGTCGGGCGGCCGAAGCTGGTTCTGGCGGACGAACCTTCCGGCAACCTGGACGCGGAACACAGCCGGGAATTGCACGATCTGATCTGGAAACTCGCGGGCAGTCTGAAACAGACGTTCGTCATCGCCACGCACGACCAGGCGCTGGCCGCGCGTGCGGATCGGACGATCCGGATGGAAGACGGAAGAATCGTCCAACAGGTCCGCCGAGGCTGACGCCCTTTCCGGCGGCCGGCACGCAAGGCCCGGGCTGGCAGCAGAGCGATGGCTTGCCGGCCGGACAAGAAGGTTCAGAGGAGATAAATCTTATGAACAGCAGGTTCTCGGATCGGGTGAAGCGGGTGATGCGGCTGGTCCGTGAGGAGGCGGCCCGGCTCGGCAACAACCACGTCAGCAGCGAGCATCTCTTGCTCGGCATTATCCGGGAGGGTAAGGGTACGGCCGTTAACGTGATGTTGAATCTGGGATTGAACCTGGACAAGATCAAACAGTCGATCGACGACTACGTCGCGTATTCGGGCGGCTCCATGACAATGGGGGACGTGCCTTTTACGCCGCGGGCAAAACAGATTCTGGAAATAGCGGCCGCCGAAGCCAAGGAGATGAAGAGCCAATCCGTAAGGACCTGTCATCTGCTGGTGGCGCTTGTGAAGGACAAGGAGACGATCGCCGCGCAGATTCTTGTGGGGTTTGGCGTCGACTACAAGACCGTGAAGGAGGAGGTGGTTGCCGTTTTGCAAGGGAAACCGACGGGCAAACGGGAAAAGAAGAAGAGCAAGACCCCCTATCTGGATCATTTCGGCCGCGACCTGACGGAACTGGCGCGCGAGGGCAAGCTCGACCCGGTTATCGGCAGGGAGCGGGAGATAGAACGGGTATCGCAGGTACTCAGCCGGCGGAAGAAGAACAACCCGGTACTGATCGGCGAACCCGGCGTGGGGAAAACAGCGATCGTCGAAGGACTCGCCCAGCGCATCGTGGAGCGGCGGGTGCCGCAGTTGCTGGCGGACAAGCGCATGGTTACGCTGGATATGGGCGGCATGGTCGCGGGCACCAAATACCGCGGTCAGTTTGAAGAGCGCATCAAGGCGGTCATGAACGAACTCCAGCAAAGCCAGGACGTCATCATCTTCATCGATGAGCTGCACACGATCGTCGGCGCCGGAAGCGCCGAGGGTACGCTCGACGCCTCCAATATGTTCAAGCCGGCGTTCTCGCGGGGCGAACTCCAGTGCATCGGCGCGACAACGCTTGACGAATACCGCAAATACATCGAAAAGGACGGCGCGCTGGAACGGCGTTTTCAAACCATACTGGTCGACTCGCCGTCGGTCGACGACGCAATTGATATCCTGAAGGGACTGAAGGAGAAATTCGAGGCCCACCACCTGGTCACCTATACAGAGGCCGCCGTCGATAGCGCCGTCCGCATGGCAGACCGATATATCAGCGACCGGCACCTGCCGGACAAGGCGATAGACGTGATCGACGAAACAGGGTCCCGCGTCCGCCTGGGCCGGCTGAATCCGCCTGAGGAAATCAAGACGCTCGAACTCGAAATCGAGGACATCACGCGGAAGAAGAATGCGGCCGCAAACAGCCAGCAGTTCGAAGAAGCGGCCAAGCTCAGAGACCAGGAACGGAAGCTGAAGGAACAGGTCGACGAGATGCGTCAGGAGTGGGAGCAAAAGGTCCGTGACGAAGTGGTGGAGGTGACCGAGCAGGATATCGCGGAGGTCGTATCCAGCATGACGGGTATACCCGCGTTCCGGCTTGCGCAGGAGGAATCGGAGAAGCTGCTTCGTATGGGCGAGAAGGTGAAGGGCCGCGTGGTCGGGCAGGACGACGCGGTCGACACGGTCTGCCGCTCCATTCGCCGGACGCGGGCGGGACTGAAGGACCCGAATCGCCCGATCGGGACGTTTCTGTTTCTGGGACCCACCGGCGTGGGTAAAACCTATCTTGCGCAGGCGCTCGCCGCGTACCTGTTCGACGACGAGGATGCGCTCATCACCGTGGACATGTCGGAGTACATGGAAAAGTTCGCGGTTTCCAGGCTCATCGGCGCGCCGCCAGGTTACGTGGGTTACGACGAGGGCGGCCAGTTAACCGAAAAGGTACGAAGGAAACCCTATTCGGTGGTTCTGCTCGATGAGATTGAAAAAGCCCATCCGGACGTGTTCAACCTGCTTCTGCAGGTCCTGGACGAGGGTCGCCTGACCGACAGCTTCGGCAGGAAGGTCAACTTCAGGAATACCATATTGATCATGACTTCCAACCTCGGCACGCGCGACCTGGCGAAGGCCGGCGGGCTCGGCTTCAACCGGTCTGACAAGAAGAGCATTCGCGAAAAAATGGTGGAGCGCGTCGAGGAGGAACTGAAGAAGACGTTCAATCCCGAATTCCTGAACAGGCTGGACGAGATGGTGGTCTTCAATCCCCTCGAACGGAAGGAGATTATCCGGATCGTCGATCTCGAAATCGCCGAAATATTCGATCGTCTCAAGGAGCGGGACATCGCGATCAGTCTGACGCCGGGCGCCAAGGCGCTTCTGGCGGAAAAGGGATACGACCCCACGTACGGCGCGCGCCAGTTGAAGCGCACCATACAGAAACTCGTGGAAGATCCAATGGCGGAAGAGATACTGCAGGGCAAATACACCGCCGGGAGCGAGGTGCGCGTCAGCAAGAAGGGCGACGGGCTCCATTTTGTGGATTCCAATGCGGTTGCCGCCGCCGACCGGGAAGTGGTGGACCGTGTTTCGGAGGAATGAAACAGCGCCATGCGCGCGGGCAGACTGCCGGTTTTGCCCTCGATACACTGCGATTACGACCAGTTGGGCCCGGACGTACGGCCGGGCCCAATTTTGTCGTACAGGCGATAGCAGGAACTTTTGATATGACGGAGCGTTTGTTCGATTGTGGCAATTGATTTCCGCCACGGATTTTCGTTTTTCCCGCAATTTCGTGCATTTGGTCTTTTGTCGTTTCGTCTATTCGCTCTTTCGCGTTTTTCGTAGTTTTGTATTCTCGTATTCTCGTTCTTTCGTCGTTTCGTCTATTCGTCCTTTCGTATTCTCGTATTCTCGCAGTTTCGTATTCTCGTAGTCTCGTTCTTCAGACTGTTGTTGCGGAGGCGAATGACTTTGTTGCGGATCTCTTTCGGATGTCTTCTGGTTCTGTTGAACGTCGCGTCTTTCCGGACGGCGAAGGCGCAGGAGCCGCCCCTCATTACCGAGATCAGAGTCGCCGGAAACCTGATCACCGAAGCGTCGCTGATCAGGTTTTCCTCGGGACTGGCGGAAGGCCAGCGCCTGATCCTGCCGGACGATCCGCCGCGCGTGATCCGCAATCTCCATCGGTTGAACATCTTCTCGGATATCCAGGTCTTCGTCGATTCGGAGGCGGGCGACGGTGTGGCCGTTCTGATTGTCGTGAAAGAGCATCCCAAGCTGGATGACGTTCTTTTCGAGGGCAACAAGGGGATCAAATCCAAGAAACTGAAGAAGACCCTGGCTTTCATCGAAAAACAATGGCTGGCGCCGCACGAAGTCAGGCGCGCGGAAAACAAGATCGTGGACCTGTACAAGGAAGAGGGGTACCTCCTTGCAAGCGTCGAGGGGACGCGGGGCGAACCGAATGAAGAGGGTCAGGTAGACCTCACGTTCAAAGTCAGCGAGGGGAGGAAGGTAAAGCTGCGCCGGATTCAGTTCTTCGGCAACGATTCGTTCGAAGGCAAAAAGCTTCGAAAGGCAATGAAGCAGACCAAGCAGGTCGGGGGAATTCTGCGTCGGAATCAGTTTGCGGAAGATACCTATCAGGAAGACAAGCAGGCTCTGCTGGCGTTCTACCAGGCGAATGGATACCGGAATGCGGAAATCCTTCGCGACAGCCTGTATTACGACGATGCAAAGGCGAATCTGTTTATCGATCTGTACCTGGATGAAGGGCCCCTCTACACGTTCGGCAAGATTACGTGGGAGGGAAACGAGCGCGTCAAGGACGCGGGGATCGACAGGCAGATCGCCGCCAAGGCGGGGGAGGTCTACAGCGCCGAACTCAAGAACAAATCCCAGGAGGAAATCCAGAATCTGTACAGCGATATCGGCTATATCACGGCTTCGGTCGCGGTCCAGGAAAGACTGGCCGAGGCGCCCCACACGATCAACGTGCACTTCGACATCGTGGAGAACAAGCCGTGGAAGATCCGGCAGATTACCATTTCGGGCAATACCAAGACGAAAGACAGGGTCATCCGAAGGGAACTCTGGATTCGACCCGGCCAGACCTTTCGAAGGTCGGGCATTGAACGCAGCGTCAGAAACATTCAACAGTTGAACTATTTCAGCAACGTCGCCCCGGAACTGAAACCCGTAGAGGAGACGTCCGAACTCGACGTGATCCTTGCGGTTGAGGAGAAGTCCACCGGCACGGCGTCCGTCGGGGCGGGCTACAGCCAGTACGACGGTCTGCTTGGGACCATAGCGCTGCAGGTTCCCAACTTTATGGGCAACGGACAGCAGCTGGATTTCAATCTGGAGTTCGGAGACAGGCGCCAGTCCTTCAGGGCCGGGTTTACGGAGCCCTGGTTTTTAAACACGCCAACAAGCCTGCAGGGTCTGATTTTCAGAACCAACCGGCGGTACTACAGCGGCTTCGATGAACGCAGGCAGGGCGCCCTGGCCAGCGTCGGGCGCCGCCTGGTCTGGCCGGATTATTCCAGGGTCTCCATCGGGTACCGCATCGAGCAGGTTGAATTCCGGAACTTCGCCGATGACTTCGACGAGGCCGCGGAGACTTCCTTTCGCGACAATGTGACCAGCAGCGTCAATCTGAACTTCACGCGCAACAGCCGGGACCTGCCCGTCTTTCCCACCAGCGGCTCCGTGTTTTCCTACTCGCCGACGTTCGCCGGCGGCCCCCTGGGCGGCAATACGGATTTCCTGAAACACGATTTCATCACAAGCTTCTATTTCCCGGTTGCGTGGCGCGTAGCAGTGAGTCTGAAGAAAACCCTCGGTCTCGTGATGCCGTATAACAATTCCGACGTGCCGTTCAACGAGCGCTACGTTCCGGGCGGCGTGAACATCTTCGAGGGCACCATGGTGCGCGGGTACCCCGAGCAATCGCTGGGTCCGCGCATCAACGGCGTTCCGGACGGAGGAGACTCGCAGTTGCTCTTCAATCTGGAATTCACGCTGCCCATTGTTAAGCAGCAGTTTTACGCCCTCGCGTTTGCGGACGCCGGCAATGCGTGGGACAGTATCTCCGAAGCGAGCATTTTCGACTTGAGGCGGTCGGTTGGCGTCGGGTTTCGCATGATCGCTCCGGTTGTGGGCATTATGGGATTTGACTTTGCGTGGGGTTTCGACAGGCGGCGGGTTGACGGTCAGGAGCCGCAGATGGTTACGCATTTCCAGTTCGGTCCGCAGTTCTTTTAATCTTTGGGGGGAGATTCAAAATGGACTATAGATACCGCTTCCTGGTTTCCGTATGCGGCCTGATGGCGTGCCTGTTCGCGGCGTCCACGGCGCATGCGCAGGCGAAGGTCGCCTTTTTTGATCCGAACGAGATTCGTACGAAGTACAAGCCCTTCCAGGAGGCCGAGAGGGAGTACAACCAGTACGAAGGGGAACTGCAGAAGGAACTCAAAAAGCTCGAAAGTGAGTTGCGGAAGAAGCAGACCACCTTCGAGCGGCAGAAGGTGATGTACATGGAGAACCGGAGGCGGGAGGAGGAGCAGGCCCTGAAGCGGCAGGAAGAGGAACTACAGCGGTTTCTTGCCCAGATAACCGATCCCGAGCGGGGTAAACTCGCGCTCAAGCAACAGGAATTGCTCACGCCATTGCTGAAACGCGTCAACGAAGTGATTACCCGGGTGGCCAGGGAGGAGGGGTACGATTTCGTGCTGAATGCGGCCTCCGTGGTCTATTTCAATGAAGATTACAACCTGACCGAAAAGGTGCTTGAAGAATTGAATAAAGACCTCGAGGCGGGAGACGAACAGAGGGCCGGACCCCGTTCCGGTCCGATACGTTAAGAGTTGAAAGAGAGTCGGCTGTGCTGGACGTCGAAGCGATTCAGAAGATCCTGCCGCATCGGTACCCGTTTCTCCTGGTGGACCGGGTCCTCGAACTGGAGCCGGAACGCAGGGTGGTGGGGCTGAAGAACGTCTCGGCCAACGAGCCATTCTTCGCCGGCCACTTTCCGGGGCGTCCCGTGATGCCGGGTGTGTTGATTGTGGAAGCGCTCGCGCAGACCGCGGCTGTTCTGATGGGAGACGAGTCCGGAATGATCCCGATGTTCATGGGGATAGACAAAGCCCGGTTCCGAAGTCCTGTTACGCCGGGGGATCAGTTGCGGCTCGAAGTGGAGGTGTTGCGAAGAAGGCGCAGCGTGTGCCGCGTTGCCGGCAGGGCATTCGTGGGCGATAACCTCGTCGCGGAAGCGGAGATGATGGCTGCGCTTGTCCCCGCGGACGCCGTGACCTGAGAAGGACGCAGCGCGCTTCATATCTGAAATGCAGACCGGCGGCCCGAAAGACAGCTTCCAAGGGCCGCCGGTTTCTTGTACGGGCGGTCAGTGAACCGCTCGAGGCGAAAGTCGATGCACTGACGGTTATGGTGAACCGGACGCCATTATTGTGAAAGAATCTGGCTCAGGAACAGCCTGGTCCGGTCATTTCGTGGATTCTCGAAAAACGCCTCCGGACTGTTCTCTTCGACAATTCGTCCCTCGTCCATGAAGATGACGCGATTGGCGACCGTTTTCGCGAATCCCATTTCGTGCGTAACCACCAGCATCGTCATGCCGCTTTGTGCGAGCTCAACCATAACGTCGAGCACTTCTTTGATCATCTCCGGGTCCAGCGCCGAAGTCGGTTCGTCAAACAGCATGATCTTCGGGTTCATGCACAAGCTGCGGGCGATGGCGACGCGTTGCTGTTGACCGCCCGACAGTTGACCCGGATACTTCGATGCCTGTTCCGGGATTCGTACCCGCTTCAGATACCGCATCGCGATTTCTTCGGCTTCCTGTTTCGGCATCTTTCTCGACCAGATTGGCGCCAGTGTGCAGTTTTGCAGGACCGTAAGATGAGGAAACAGATTGAACTGCTGGAACACCATGCCAACTTCCCGCCGGATGTCCGCGATATGCTTCAGATTGTCGGTCAGCGATATGCCATCAACCGTGATATGCCCGCGCTGATGTTCCTCCAGGTGGTTGATACAGCGGATCAGCGTTGATTTGCCGGAACCCGAGGGGCCGCAGATGACGATGATCTCTCCCCGCTCGACGGTGAGATTGACGTCGTTCAGGACGTGGAATTTGCCGAACCACTTGTGCATGCCTGTGATTTCGATCGCAATCCGGTCATCGCGTTCGCAGGCGGCCGGGTCTGTCGCGTCATCAGTCATTCGGGAATCCTCTGGTGTTCTGTCCCGGAAATAAGTTGCCTAAATTCGACCGCCGAGTCGCCCGGCTCGCAAGGCGCCTGAGCGCAGCCGACCTGCGTATGGTCGGCGAGCGAGGGGAACGTAGCGAGACGGGATGAATCGCCGGTCGAATGGTGAGGAATTTTCGGGACAGGACATTAGTTGTTTTTATGGCCGGTATCCAGCTTTCGTTCGAGGTAGAGCGAGTATCGCGACATGGCAAAGCAGGATATGAAGAAACCCATCGCGACGAATATGTACAGTTCAGTCGATAATCCCTGCCATTTTGAGTCGGCAAGCGCCGCGCGGCCGATTCCGAGAGGATCGAGGAGGCCGACGACGATGACCAGGGTCGTATCTTTATACAGTCCGATAAAGGTATTCACGATACCGGGTATGGATATTTTCAGCGCTTGCGGCAATATGATCAACCGGATGCTTTTCGCGTAGTTCAGGCCCAGCGCATCGGCCGCTTCGAACTGTCCCTGCGGAATTGACGCCAGGCCGCCTCGAATGACTTCAGCGATGTATGCGGCCGAGAAGATGATTACCATGATGATGACGCGTAGCAGCATATCGAAATACGTACCAGGCGGCATGAAATAGTTCAAAAGCGTTGAGGCGACGAACAGCAGCGTGATCAGTGGTACGCCGCGTATGAATTCGATGTACCAGACGCTGAGCGTTCTGACAACCGGCATTGACGAAAAGCGTCCCAGCGCCAGGGCAATTCCAAGTGGAAGAGAAACGGCGATTCCGGTCACGCCGATCAGCATTGTCAGCAGGAAACCGCCGAATCTGGATGACTCGACGGACTCCAGTCCGAACCACCCGCCCCACAGCATGCAGAACGCGAAGACCGGATAGATTAATGTAAACCAGAGCCAGTATTTCCGCCCTCTGACGCGGTCATACAGCAGCGGAATCAGGGCGACGAAGAGCAACACGAACGTCAGGTTGACTCGCCAGCGCAAATGCTCCGGATAGAATCCGTACATAAACTGATCGAACCGTATCCGCACGACTGACCAACAGGCGCCCCCTGCGATTTCCCGGCATTCTCTGCGGTGTGCGACTTCCGCAAATACCGCGTCGAAGAACATCCAGTTGGCTATGGGCGGGATGATCTCGTACAGCAGGTAGACTGACAGCGCCGTCAGTGCGATATCGATCGGGCTTGAAAACAGATTCCGGCGAATCCAGCCGGCGACACCAACCTGGGTCCTCGGCGGCGGCAATTCCTGTTGCATATCCTGCCCGGGTGAACGCTCGGTCATCCGTTCATCGCTCCACCAGTGAAATTCTCTTGTTGTACCAGTTCATAAACGCGGATATGGACAAGGAGATGGAAAGATAGATGGCCAGTACAATGGACATGCATTCCAATGCGCGGCCGGTCTGGTTCAGCGAAATGCCACCAATAGTCGCCACGATGTCCATATACCCGACCGCGATGGCAAGAGATGAGTTCTTGGTCAGGTTGAGATACTGGCTGATCAGGGGTGGGACGATGGTCCGCAGCGCCTGCGGCAAGATGATCAGCCGCATGGTCAGATTCGGTCTAATGCCCAAAGCGTAAGCGGCTTCGGTCTGGCCGTGACTGACGGCCAGAATGCCCGCTCTGACAATTTCAGCGATGAAAGCCCCGGTATAAACCCCGAGCGCGAGTGTCAGTGCGAGAAACTCCGGACTCAACACCAACCCGCCTTTGAAGTTGAACCTCTCAAACGCGGGAAATTCGAACTCAACCGGAAACCCGAGAAGCCAAAATGCCAGCAGCGGAAGCGCAATGATCATCGAGACGTTCGTCCAGTACACCGGATACTGGCGTCCGGTCCGTTCCTGTTTCTGTTTTGCGAACCGATAAAAGTACCAGGCGCCGCCAATAGCCACAATCAGCGCGGCAATGACACCCCAGAATGCAGGTTCGAATATGGGTTTCGGCGAATAGACGCCGCGATTGGAGAGAAAAAACACATCGTACGTCGACATGGCCTGCCTGGGGTGAGGCAGGTTGTGGACAATCACCCCGTGGCACAACAATATCCACAGCAGGACCGGAACATTCCGGCTGAATTCAACGAAACCGTAAGAAATCCTGTTGACCAGGAAGTTTGAGGACAGGCGCGCGACACCCGCGGCAAATCCGATCGAGGTTGCGAGCATGATCCCAAAAAACGCGACCAGAGCCGTATTGATGACACCGACGATCGTCGCGCGAAGATGCGTGCTGCGCGAATCGTATTCGATCAGATGTTGATTGATGTCGTAGTTGGATGGCGTAAACAGAAAGTCGTAACTGACGTCTCTGCCGATCAGTTCGAGATTGTTGAGCATATTCCGAACGAAAAAACCGAGCAGCGACAGTACGACGATGATCGCAACGATCTGAATGATCAGTTGCCGGGGCTTTTTTTCACTCCAGAGGTTTCCCAGCATAACGCTCACGGAAATACTGTCGATGGATTGTTTCTGCGTGGGCTCGAAGAATGATGGTGCATGCTGATTGCGCGCACCATCTTCTTAAATTACCTTACCGGTATGGCGGGGCGTATAACAGGCCGCCGTCGGTCCACAGCGCATTGACGCCTCTTTCAAGTCCGATGTCGGTATTCACACCAAGGTATCTTTCGAAGATTTCGCCGTAGTTTCCAACCGCGGAAATGACGCTGACAACCCAGTCAGCGCTCAATCCGAGCATTGCGCCGTATTCGCCTTCAGCGCCCAGCATTCGGTTGATTTCAGCGTCGTTGCTTCTTTTGCCAGCCATTTCAGCCACATTCACAGAGGTAATCCCCTTCTCTTCGGCGATGATCAGAGCGTTCAGTACCCAGCGAACCACGTCGCCCCATTCATCATCGCCGTGTCGAACGAGTGGCCCCAGGGGTTCCTTGGATACGATTTCCGGCAGGACGACGTGGTCATCCGGATTGTCCAGTGTTGCACGAGTTGCTGCAAGTCCCGATCGGTCTGTCGTATAGACGTCGCATCGTCCGCTGAGGTAATTCTGACGTGCTTCTTCATTGGATTCAATGGGAACCGGTTCGTAGCTCATTCCGTTTCGGCGGAAGTAGTCGGCCAGGTTCAGTTCCGTCGTCGTTCCCGTCTGAATACACACCGAAGCGCCATCGAGTTCGGTTGCGCTGGAAACACCCAGCGATGCGGGAACCATAAACCCCTGTCCGTCGTAGAAGCTCACGCCCATGAAAGTCAGTTTGAGATCAACGTCTCGACTGTACGTCCACGTCGTGTTTCTGGAGAGTATGTCGATTTCACCTGCTTTCAGCGCCTCGAAGCGGGTCTTTCCGGTCAGGGTTGTGTATTTGACCTTCGATGCGTCGCCGAATACCGCCGCTGCAACAGCGTCGCAGAGTGCAACGTCGAATCCTCTCCAGTCGCCCTTGTCGTCAGTAAAAGCAAAGCCGGCCAATCCTGTATTGATACCGCATTGAAGGTGTCCTCTTGCCCGTACGTCATCGAGTGTCCCTGCATGACTCAGCCCGGTGATTGCAAATCCTGCCAGAGCAAGAAAGAGCAAACCAAATTGGATCCGTTTCATCGACAATCTCCTCATTGAGGGTTGACCACGGTGACAGTCCGTTGACCATTAAAATGCTCCGGACGCCTTTCGAGTATTATACGAAGGCGAGTCATCTTTCCCAAGAGGTTGTTTCAGCAACCGTGCTGCCGTTCTGAAAACGCACCAGGACCCCTGATCCACTACCACATGTGAGACAATATGAAACGCGAGCACATCTTCGCCCACTACGAACAGGACGCGACCCGGTACTGGAAGCTGAAAGAGGGAGGCTACGCCAGCCCCATGAGCGTGTTCCAGGGAGACGAAATCACATTTCATATCTCCAATTCCAGATCGTACTACGACGTGTTCGTGTATCACGAAGGGGCCGGACGGCGTCTCGTCAAGGAGATCGCCAACCTGCGCGGCGCGCTTCCTCCGATTCCCGAGTTTGGATATCGCGACGGATTCGACTGGCCCGCGACGGTGGGATTCCGGATTCCGCACGACTGGAAGAGCGGCGTCTACATCGCCAGTTTTCCCACCGCGCAGGGGATCAGGGAGATCCTGTTCGTGGTTCGCCCGCGGGTTCCCGCCGCGCCGGTCCTTCTCACGATAGAGACCAATACCTACGCCGCCTACAACCCCGTGGGAGGCAAGAGTCTCTTTCACTACCTGTCAACCGATCGCACCCACAGCGACCTGGTGACGTTCGAGCGGCCGCTGCAGCCGGACATCATGGGCGGATTCTACGCATGGGACCAGTTCATCACCTCGTGGCTGGACGCCGAGGGTTATTCCGCGGACTACTGCGTCAACGCGGACCACGACCGTGAACCGGACATTCTCGACAACTATGCCGCACACCTCAGGATCGGCCATGGCGAGTATACCAGCCGTGAAGAGTGCGAACAGCTTCAGCGCTTCGTGGCCCGCGGCGGGAACCTGATCGTGCTGGCGGGAAATTCCTTTTCGCACCTGGTGGAGACGCGGGACAACGGACGTCAGCTTTTTTGCGCCAAGACCCGGTACAAGAAGCATCCGTTGGGCACCCCGGAAGATCCGCACACGTCGCTGATGCGCGGTATCGACAACCTTCGCCAGCGGACCATCGGGGTGTCATATACGGCTGCCGTCCACGCGAAGACGACGACGCCCGGGGTTTTTATTGCGCCGACAACCGAAGAGTACGGTTTCTTCCGCGTGAGCCGCCCGGAACACTGGGCGTTCGAAGGGACCGGGCTGGAGGAAGGGGACGAGTTCGGGCGCGAGGACTCGATCGTGGGCGTGGAATGCGACGGCGGCGACGTCGAGTTCAGAGACGGCAAGCCATACTTCACGGGCAGCGACGGGATCAGCCCGCACTACCGGATCATCGCGATCGGGGACGCTGAAGACCACGGATTCAACGCGGACCTTGGCATACACTACGACCGGTTCTACGCCACCATTGCCGTGAACGAGACGGAATTCAAGGGTACGGTTTTCACCGCAGCAACCATGGAATGGTCGCACGGACTCTACAGGGATGACGGCCCGGTGGCGCGGATCACCCGCAACGTCCTGAACCGTCTGGGGGGATCGTTGACATAGCCCTACACAGACGCCCTGCGACCGGAGGCAATCCGCCGGCAATCACGACGTGATCCACCAATATCCGGAGCGAGGGCATCCTGCCCTCGAACTTCGAGCAACCCGCGAATCTCCTGATCAAGGGCCGATTGCTTCCGTTTCATCCGAAACCAGTTAGTCGAAGACGACACCATATCTGATTAGACATCCCTCGAACCGAGCCCATATCGCACCACATCAAGCCATATTCTACCAGAATCCGGAGCGAGGGCATCCTGCCCTCGAACTTCAAGCAACCTGCGAATCTCCATATCAAGGGCGGTTCGCTTCCGTTCCATCCGAAACCACATCCGGAATCACGGCGCCAGGGCCCTCACGCATCCGCCTTCGAGGGCAGGATGCCCTCGCTCCCGGGAACGGCGTTCCTGACGACTTCGGGACGGAATGAGTCCAATCACGGTCGCTGGAAACGTCACTATGTTCCTGGGCAGCATTGCCCCGAAGAGTGAACCCGAATGAATTACCCAGGGTCGCGTTTCTCCGTGTCAACTCACACCTGACCGGGAACCGGTTTGATTAACTGCGAAGGCCGGGAAATTGTGCGAAATATACGGATGGACAAATCGTCCGCAGCCATTGGCGAAACGTGTAGGTCAGGCGTCGGCAAAAGCTGTCATCCGGAGGGGCCTGGGTGCACCATCCGCGAAATGCATCGGTTTCACGTGACACCAGACTGTCATCCAGGGCCGGCATCCAGGCCGACGAAGGATCTACTGCAGCATCGGATCGTCCCCGCGCGACTTGGACGTCTCGATTCCTGAGAGGCAGCACGTCCGCCTCCACCGCGGGACGGAAGCGGCGAAAGATGCTTCGGCTCCGCTCAGAATGGCATTCGTTGCGACATACACGAAACACGGCGGAGAAGACGATCCATAAATCAAGATTCCCCTTCAACATACGAGACGATATTACAACACCGGTTTTGTTTTTGACAAAAACACCGGTTTAAAGTTGGACACAAAAGACGGGATGGTGAGTGGATCAGGTGGCATCCACGCCAAGGGGACTTTGTCAATCGGTTGTCAATTGCTTGATAAACGACAACCATTTCGGTATCCTTTAAGCAAAATGGCAAAGCCTATTTGGAGTGTTCAGGATCGAAGCTTGTATATTGGAATTTCTGTTTGGGTGTTTATAATTGGTTCCGTATGCGTACCTTACGCCTGATACTCCAAAGCCACAATTTGAAGTCATACACAGCATAACATCTATTGGTTTATTCTCTATCACCGTCACGTTTTTCTTTCTCGGGGGGCGGAAATGTTCCTTAGACATGGATTTATTGAAGAAGGAGAGCAAAGGCGGGATCAAAAAATGGAAGCTATCTTAAAGGAAGATCCACATATTTCCGGCCAAGAACTTCTGAAAAGGGTTAAAGAAGATAAGGAGAACAATGATAGCAGGTAACAACCGCCGCCATCGTTTTTCCTTTCGGCGCTCCGATTCTTCAATTTCGATAGAACGGAGCGTTTTTCATTGGGATGTATTCTCAGGTTTCCGGTTCACGTTTTTCAACCCTTTCCCGCAACGCGGTTAACTCGTCACCGATCCTGTTCAATGCCTTGCTGATATACAGCAGTTGCAGCAGGATGAAGAACAGAAACATCCCGTTGATCGCCAGAAACGCAGTGTTCATGTAACCTCCGATTAAGGGTGCGGACATGACCGGCATCGTTTGTGGAACGAGTGAAGAATCCTTGCTTCTTCCCATGCCAGGTGATACTTCCCAAACGGCGCCTTCATGCCCGTGACCTGATATGTTTATTCATCCCGCTCCCGGCGGCCTGCGTAGGGTCGGCGAGCGAGGGGACTTCGACAAGCTCAACGCAAGCAGCGCAAGCAACGTAGCGAGACGGGATGAATCGGCGGTCGAATGGTGAGGAATTTTTGGTACAGGACACCGGATTTCAATATAACGACAGATCGTTGAATTGGCATTGATTTTATTGGCCATAGTGTTGATTTTTTCGTGATATTCGCCTATTTTCGCCCTGTTCTGAGGCGGCTCTTCACGAACCTCGTAGATTCCTACATGTTTTTTTGCATCCATCAGACATTCATCCGGCATCGGAATTCCGGAACAGGCTCCGATCTATTGCCTCCAAATCAGAGAAATAAAATTCCGCCTTTGCCAACTGTGACTTTGCCTTCCAAGCACTCACGTTTTCACGGCAATTGTGGAAAGCAATTTCGACCATGATGAAAATGCCGTTGACGCCGGCCCTGCCATGACAACCCCTATAAAAAAACAGCAGCGCGTCGCCGCGCTGCTGTTTTTTGAATCGAGGCCAATCGCCTAGAGGAGTTTCAAGCCGAAAACCAATGCATTGTGGAAACCGTGGGCAATGGCAGTGACCCAATGGGACCTAAAAACCCCTGGACTCTTTTCGCCCAGGGGCTTTTTGTTAAGAATAATGCCGATGAACCGTCTTCGCTAACCCGTGTTTTCTGCGAGGATTCATACACTCTTCCTTCTCACAGAGCAGACCGCGTCGGCCCGGATTGTACGTTCCATCTCGACACGTGTGAAATACACACGCTTTCCCATCGTCGTAACTGCAATCAATACAAACGACCCGAAGCAAATATCGACAGCACCACCACTTGAATAGAGCGTTCATCTGATACCTCCTCTGGGTTGTCCAGTACATTAAGTCAGTTGATAAAGGTTGTCAATAACTATCCCTGGTCTCCCCCCGCATTCGTCCTCGCCACAACCCATCTGATCGGTAAGAAAGATAGATTGCCCAATGGGTTCCGTTCCATCCGCATCCTCTACGTTTTCGCACAGTACCCTTGGCTTCCCGTTCCAGGAGCTTCCTGCCTTGACTAAAAAACTCCCTTTCCGCAGATCGCACACCACCGCAAGCTGCCGTTACCGTTTCTGCCGGACCTGCGGATTCCTGTCCGGGATCGTCCCATTCCGGGCTTGACTTTGTCGGGGCCCGGCTACATGATCCGTTCTATGAAAAAGGGCGTCGCGACGTTCGACGTTGTTGTGGCGGGCCTGGGCGCGATGGGGAGCGCGGCGGTATATCATCTGGCAAAACGCGGCTGTCGGGTCGCCGGCTTCGACCGGTTCCGTCCGCCGCACGTCCGCGGCTCCTCGCACGGACACGCGCGGGTGATCCGCGAGGCCTACGCCAGCGGGCCCGGGTTCGTGAACCTGGTCAGACGCGCATACGCGCTGTGGGAAACGCTCGAGGACGAGAGCGGCGAGGAACTGGTCAGGACGTACGGCCACCTTTCAATGCGGCCGCCGGGCGGAGCCGAGCGCATCGGCGTCCTGGAAAGCGCGCGTGCGTTCGATATTCCCGTCGAGCGGGTCTCGGCGGAAGACGTGCGGCGGCGTTATCCCATGTTCCGGGTCGAAGACGGCTGGGACGGCATTTTCGAGCCGAGGGCGGGCGCCGTATTTCCCGAGGCGTGCATCAACGCGCATCTGAGGCTGGCGCAATCCGCCGGGGCGGAGTTGAACTTCGATTGCCCGGTTCTGGACTGGACTGCAGATGGAAGCGCGGTGCGGCTGAAAACCCGGTCGGGCGAAATCTCGGCGGGCCGGCTTGTCGTCTGCGCCGGCGCCTGGGTCTCCCGGCTGGTGGCGGACCTGGCGCTTCCCGTTGAAATCGAGCGGATGACGCTGTTTTTCTTTCGGCCGCTGCGGAACCCGGGAATGTTCATGTCCGCCCGCTGTCCGAACAATACTTGGGTGTGCGAGAACGGGGTTTCGTTCTACTGCCAGCCGGACTTCGGACGGGGTTTCAAGGCGGCATTGCATTGCGGGCGCGCGGGGGTCAACCCGGACGTCCTCGACCGGAATACGTCTCCTGAAGACGAGGCTCAGATTCGTCCGCTCGTGGAGCGGTTCATTCCCGATGCGGCGGGGCCCGTCGTCGAGAGCCACGTTTGCATGTATACCAATCTTCCCGATTCGAGGTGGATCGTGGACCACCATCCCGGAAATGAGCAGGTGATTATTGCCTCGCCGTGCTCCGGGCACGGGTTTAAATTCTCGTGCGCGATCGGCGAAATCGTGGCGAAAATGTGCAAGGGCGAAACCGATGCGGCGGATCCAGGGATATTCGGCATTGCGCCGCTCCTGGCCGGAGGATCGCGGACATGACGATTCAGGACCACGTATCGTGGGCAAACTTCAATGACGACACGCTGCGGTTCTCGCAGGCGATCGGCGCAGACATGATCTGCCTCGACATTCGCGCGATGCACAGGCTGGATCCCTCGATGGACCTGCGCGACGGCCGGGACAGCCGCCCGCTCTTCGAAGCGGCCAGGAAGAAGGTGGAAGCCCATGGAATGGCGCTGTTCAGCGTCTTCATGGCGGGATGGGACGAACTGGCATTCGGCCTCCCCGACCGGGACGAAAAGCTCGAGGCCTGGTGCCGCATGTTGCGCTGTCTGGGCGAGGTTGGCATACCCGCACTGGGCTACAACTTCAAACCCATGGGCAACTTCCGCACGGCCTCGACGCCCCCGGGCCGGGGTGGTTCCACCTACAGCACGTTCGATTACGAGGCGTTCTCGAGGAACAGGCCCGATCCGCACGACCCTCCGGTGGACGAGGCCGAGATCTGGGCCAACATGAAGCATTTTCTGGAGGGCGCCGTGCCGGTGGCGGAGGAGGCGGGCGTGAGAATGGCGCTTCACCCGGACGATCCGCCCATCCCGGAGCCACTCGGAGGCGTTGCCCAGATCGTGTCCACGCTGGATCAATACCGGCGAATCTTCGCGGCTGCGCCGGGAGACAGCAACGGGATGCTGTTCTGCCAGGGCTGCGTGACCGAAATGGGCGTGGACGTCTGCGAGACCATCCGTGAGATGGGATTGCGCAACAAGATCGTATTCGTGCATTTCAGGAACGTTCGCGGGGCCCTGCCCAGCTTCCAGGAGGTGTTTCTGGATGAAGGCGACGTGAATATGCGCAGGGCGATGGAGGTGTACAGGGAGGTAGGGTTCAACGGGCCGTTCATGATGGATCATACGCCGGGTATCCCAGGCGACGAGAAGTCCAGGGCCGGGCACGCGTATGCCGTGGGGTACATTCGCGCGCTGATACAGACGGTCTATGGTTAGATGGGCATGACAGTATCAATTCGCGGATCTCTGGTTTTGTAGGGGCGTCCCTTGAGGGCGCCCGATCACCGGGGAGACGTTAAACGGGAGGACATTTGCATGTTTATACAGGAACAGCTTCCGTGGAACCAGGTCAACGACGATACGCTGAGTTTCTTCAAGGCGATCGGCGTGGACTATCTGACGTTGAACGGCATACCTCACGATGTGAGGCAGGGAACGGATCGCACGGAACTCTGGCGGGACGTGAAGAAATTGGCCGAGTCCCACGGGTTGAAGTTGACGAACCTCGCGGCAACCGGTTGGGACGAGATATCGCTCGCGTTGGACGACCGCGACGCGAAGATAGAGGCCTGGTGCCGGCTATTGCGAAGCATGGGCGAGGTCGGCGTTCCCACGCTGGGGTACAATTTCAAGCCGGCGGGGAATTTCCGTACCGAGTCCGTGCCGCCAGGCAGAGGGGGCGCCAGATACAGTACGTTCGACTACGAGAAGATGATGGAGGATCCGCCGTACTATCCCGACAAGGCCATCTCCGAGGAGAAGATCCTGGAGAATATTCAATACTTCCTGGAACGCGTCATCCCGGTGGCGGAAGAGAACGGCGTTCGAATGGCGCTGCATCCCGACGATCCGCCAATTCCGGAACCCCTGGCCGGCGCCGCCAGGATCGTGTCCACCCTCGAACAGTATCACCACGTCTTCGATATGGTCCCCAGCCGCAGCAACGCCATGTTGTTCTGCCAGGGCTGCGTGGCGGAGATGGGCGTGAACGTGTGCGACGCCATCCGGGACATCGGGGGCCGCGACAAGATCGTCTACGTGCATTTCCGGAATATCCGGGGCGGTCCCAAAAGTTTCCAGGAGGTTTTCGTGGACGAGGGCGACCAGGATATGTACGAGGCGATGCAGACCTATAAGGAAGTGGGTTTCGAGGGACCGTTCATGATGGACCATACGCCTGGTTTCCCGAACACGGATTCCACGTTCTGGGCGGGGCGCGCGTTTGCCGTCGGGTATATGCGGGCGTTGATCCAGGCAGTCTATCGTTAATCGATCGGCGTCCGGACCCTGACGGGCTTCACTGGAGGCGAGAATGGCAAAGCGACTGGAAGAAGTGAACGCGAGAGAGGACGAGCGGAAGAAAACCGTTCGCGTGGCGATGATCGGGGCCGGAGGTCGCGCAACCAGCGCGCATTACCCCTCGCTCAAGGCCTTGAACGGCGTCGAGATGGTGGCCGTATCGGAGCTGAGCGAACAGAGGATGGCCGATGCGGCCGAACGGTTTGGCATTCCGGGGCAGTATCCGGACTACAGGGAGATGATCGAGAAGGAAAAACCGGATGCCGTTTACGCCATCATGCCGCCCCATCACCTGTACGATATCGCGGCAACCGTGATGGAGATGGGTTGCCATCTGTTTATCGAGAAGCCCCCCGCGATGACAACCGAACAGACCCGGCAGATGGCGCTGATTGCGCAGAAGCACAACGTGGTCACCGGCGTGACCTTCCAGAGGCGGTTCGCGCCGGTCATCCGGTACGGGAAGGAACTCTGCGAAAAACGAGGGGCCGTCCACAGCGCCGTGGCAACGTTCTACAAGAATGCCGTGGGCGGCGCGCCGTATTACAGGGGAGCGATCGATATCCTCACGTCAGACGCCATTCACGCTGTCGACACGTTGCGCTATCTGTGCGGCGGCGAGGTGGAATCCGTGGCCAGCGACGTCCGCAGGGAGGGCGCCACACATACCAACATATACCTTGCGCTGGTGAAGTTCAGCTCCGGGGCGACCGGCGTGCTGCTCACCAACTGGATGACGGGGCGGCGCATCTTCTCCGTGGAAATCCATTCCCCCGGCATTTCGGTATTCGGGGACCCGGAAGAAGGCGGGCGGGTGTTCGCCGACAATAGGGACGAACCCGTGGAAGAGCTCGACCCATTCCGTCTTGGCGGCGGTGACGACACGTGGCGCGCCTACGGCGCTTACGATATCAACCGCCACTTCATCGACTGCGTGAGAGACGGGAAACAGCCGGAGACCTGTTTCGAGGATGCGGTAAAGACGATGGAACTGGTGGATCTGATCTATCAATCGCAGATCTGACGTCGACTGGCAGCGCGAATAATCAATTCACGGCACGGCGTCCACGCCTTTACCAATAGAAAGGACGGATATGAAATACATCATGTTCACGAAACACCTGGAAGGCCTGGACGTGCCCGGTATTATTGCCGCGTTGAAATCGGTGGGCGTGGAAGGCGCCGACCTCTGCGTGCGTCCGGGCTATCCGGTGCATCCGGAGAACGTCGACACGGCGCTGCCGGATGCGGCCAGGCTGTTCGCCGATGAAGGGCTATCCATCCCCCTGGTCACCACGCCGGGTGACTTCGTCAAACCGGAGATGGACTATGCGGAACGTCTTTACGCGGCCTGCGCCGAATCGGGAGTCGGTCATATCAAGCTGGGATACTGGCATTGGACCGCGGGGATGGACTACTGGGAGGAACTGGACGCGGTTCGCGGCCATCTCGAAGGATTCCAGAACCTGTCGGAGAAACACGGGGTCCAGACCGTGGTGCACAACCACTCCGGGCTTTCGATGGGGCTCAACTCATGCGCGGCCATGAACGTGGTCAAAGGCTTCGATCCGCGCCATATCGGCGTATTCGCCGATCCGGGACACCTTTCCATCTGCGGGGAGCCGATTGAACTGGCGCTGAACATCGTCCGGTCGCATCTGTCGGTGGTGGCGCTGAAGGACCTGATCCGCCAGCCGACGGTAGGGAACGGCAGGACAACCTGGCGCACACGCGTCGTCCGGCTTGGCGAGGGATTTGGAGACTGGCCGGCGCTGCTGCGCGCGTTCAGCGCGGTCAACTTCGACGGGCCCCTGAGCTTCCACAGCGAATACAGCGGTGAACCCGTGGACACGGTCATCGATCTGGCCAGAGCGGACGTGCGGTT
The DNA here is from genome assembly GCA_028873695.1 of Gemmatimonadota bacterium. Classification (GTDB taxonomy): domain Bacteria; phylum Latescibacterota; class UBA2968; order UBA2968; genus JAAXHE01. The sequence continues at coordinate 57,928 of JAPPNU010000004.1, forward strand.
TTTCACGGCGCTGCGAAACGCGGGATAACGGGGCGATAAAACAGGTACCACGAATTGGCAATTCGCGCTACGGCGGCCCACAACCGGGCCGCCTTTTTTGCAATTCATGCAAGCTTGCATTCAGTCCAGAATCGCCCTGCAATTCGCACGGATCCGGAACCGCCCGTCCCGTTGCCGGAAAGCCGTCGCTGATGGCGTGATCTCTACCGTGTCTCCCGGCCCGACGTCGTACAGATAGGCGATATCGCCAATCCCGAAGCCGGCGGAGAGGTCGTGCCTGCCCACGAGCCGGATGCCCGCATCACGGCGGACGCCCGGACGGTGCGGCGCGAGGTCCACGTCGTCAACGGGAATCCAGAGCACGTGGTCACGGTCCGTGAGCCAGGCGCCCCGGTAATACCCCTGCGCCGCCATGTACAGGTTGGTCTTCGTCGAGAGGCCGGTTCCATCCGGACTCACGCCGGTAATGACGAAACGGCCGACGCGGAAACAGTCGGCGCCGAACCGGATGCGATAGCGCCTGCCCCCGCCTTCCACGGACGTGACGTTGTATGCCGTCCAACGGCGGGCGTTTCCGATGCGGGCGACGTCACCCTTGAGAGCCGCCTTGCGGAAGGCCAGGCTGTCTCGATCCCGTTCAACGGCGATGGTGGAAGATCCCGGATCGACTTCCGCAACACGCCCGCGAAGCGGTCCCGGTACGGACAGGGTATGACCGTCGGCGCTGATGCGCCCCTGGCCGGACTGGTGCAGGGAGACCAGCTTCCCGTCGGCATCGCGCCGGGCCACTCCGAGACTGCTGCCGCGCGTCCCCAGGGCGTGGCGGATCGTATCTTCGCCGTATGTATGCCTGACCCGCAGTGCGAGGGTCTCGCCGGCGGCATCCAGCTGCTCTATGGCGTGGACTTTTCTTGTGCCTTTATAGGGTTCGTGTACGGCCACAAACCGGCTTGCCGCGCCGTCAGGCGCGTTGCGGAGCAGCACGTAAGTCAGCTGTTTCGGGTTGCCTGGCTTTCTGGGTGGATCTCCGTGGGCGACGATGACCTCCTCCGAGGGCAGGAAGGTGGTATTCAGGCCGACGCCGCTCTTCGCGTCGCGCCACGTCGAGGACCACGCCGAAGTCGGATTTCCGCGCCGCGTATCGTACAGATAGGAGTAGCCGCCCCCCCGGTACGTGTAATACGATCGGCCCTTCCTCAGCGGGTCGGTGAGACCGTCGTCGTCGTAGATGGCGCCGAAGGGCACATCCTCCCCGGCAAGGGTTCCCTGCTGTTGCGGATGGGTAAGCGCGATTTCATCGGCGGAAAACGCGCCGTCGAACCCGTGCAGGCTGTAGTCGTGCCGCGTTCCGCCCGCCACGCGGAAGCAGTCGAGGACGTAGCGGGCGTCCTTGGAGATTTCGACCAGCGCAAGCGTCCGCCGGTACTCGGACGTATGGCGATAGGTTTCCGGTGCGTCAACCTGTACCCAGGTCAGGCCTCGCGCCCTCACGAATTGCTCCAGCCTGCCGGGAGCCTGCGTATCCTGCCGGCGGCCGTCCACCACGACCGTGGCGTGCGCCAGGGTGTTCTTCGTCCATACCGCGGGACGGTCTCCCTCCGCGGCGTGTTCGCCGTAACCGAGGTCGGGGATGAGTTTTCGGCCGTACGCGAAGAGTTCGACGTTGAGGCGGTCGAAATGCGCGTGTTCGGTGGCCGCCCGTCCGTAATAAAGCGCCAGAGCCGTACGTTCCCGGCCGCGTCCCGACCGCAGCAGGGCCAGGCCGAAGCCGCCCATCAGCCGGCTTTCTGCAGTCATCGCCTTCAGTTCGGCGGCGCCGTTTGCGTGCGGCGTTGGTTCAACCGGTTCCTCAAACAGCGACTCGAAGCCGTTGAAACCGTTCGCCTGCCGTCGAAGAAGCTCGCCGATAAACGGGTCTCCCGTAGCCCGGTACGCAGCCCTCAGGGTTTCGACGCCCAGGGAAACGTGCCCCCCGGTTGTCGTCCCGGCATCCCCGATGCACGGTGTGAAGCGGTCCAGGCACGTCATTTCCTCGGCCCAGCGGTACATGCGCCGGAATTTGGGCCTGTCCCAGATCCGTATGCCCTGTTCCTCCAGAAGCCGGGCGATGACCGTGAGGTGCGTGACCCAACTGCTGTTGTAGCTGGGAGAACTCTCCCATCCCATGCCTTCACGGAAGATCAGGTTGTCCAGGGCAAAGTTGATCCCCTCGGCGTGGGCGGCCTTGTCGCGAAAGATGTACCCGTCGAAGTGGGTGAGCATCTCCTTCAGATCCGTAGCTTCCCCCGTATTGTTCAACGTCCACTCTACGGCTCTGGCGATCTCATTCCGGTCTCCCGAGGCGAGTGCGGCGATCAGCAGGGCTTCCTGGTGCCCGCCATAGTTGCTCCGGACGTGGCCCCGGTAGATGCCGTCGAGACTCGCCCCGATGATGCCCGCTTCGAGCTTCCGCCTGAATCCGTCGGCGTCCGCACCGAATACGGGGTCGCCGGGGATGGCGTCGCGAACGGCGTCCAGCGCGTGGCAGAGCCGCCGTACGGTCCCGGATTCGGAAATGAGATCGTTCATCTTTCCGGTATAGCCGGGAGAGAATTCCAGGGCGTACATGGATTGCGCGCTGTAGTCCATGTGCGGATAGACTTCGGCCAGCCGGTCCAGAATTACGAGCCCTTTGTGCGCGTAACGGCTGTCCCCACCGAGCAGATAGGCCTGCGCGAGGGCCGTGAGGCCGGCGACGACCGCGTTCCACGTGCTGCTGCAGCAGTAGGCGATGAACCAGTGGCGAAACGGCCCCTCGCCGCCCCGCCAGCCCCATCCGTCGTCCGCGTAGGGGCCGGTAAGCAGGCCGCGGTCTTCCATGCCGCTCCGGTAGAATGCCTCAAAGTCATTGCTGGGATAGGACTCGCCGCCAACGGCACAGGTGACGCGCCATTTGTCCCTGAAGGGATCGTGCTTCCATCCGCCCTGCGCGTATCCGCCGTACCCGTCCGGACCGCTGCCGTGGACCGGACAACCGCTGACGAAGTTGATGGTCCAGCTGCGCGGCACTTCAGGGCCCGGCATGAGCGTGCGGATGACGTCCCGATCGCGTTCCAGCCACGGATCCGCCTGGGCAAAGACGCGCGCGGCGACGCTTCCGGCGCCGGGGTCGTCCGCCGCGCGTTGCCGGGCAAGTCGAATCTGTTCCCGTGTGTAGAGATTCACCTGGGCTCCTTTGAAACGGCTTAGAAAATAACACGATAAACTGCGAGAGAACGAGACTACGAATAGACGAGACTACGAAAGGCGAGACTACGAATAGACGAGACTACGAAAGGCGAGACTACGAATAGACGAGACTACGAAAGGCGAGACTACGAATAGACGAGACTACGAAAGGCGAGACTACGAATAGACGAGACTA
>JAPPNU010000022.1 GCA_028873695.1 Gemmatimonadota bacterium
ACCTCTTCCTCGGATACCAGAACCTCAAACACCAGACCAACTATTTCCTCAGCGCCTTCCATACGCGCCTGTTCTTTTTCGACAGCGGTCAACTCAATGCGGATCGCTACTTCGGCGCGGAAGCGAGTCTGGTTCGGCCGTTCAGCCGTTTCAGCAGGATGGAACTGGGCACGCGGGGCATCAGGATTTCCCGCGAACGTCTGGAACGGGAACGTTACGACAACCGGTGGGTCCGCCGCGGTTTCACCGGCAGCAGTCTGCGCGGGCTTTCGGGCACCGAAGTCGACTCCAGGGGAGCGGTGGTTTCCTACCTGGCTCTGGTGGACGACAACTCGCTGATGAGCGGTTTCGGCGCCGTGGACGGGCGCAGGCTGCGCCTCGGCGCCGAAGGAAGCTGGGCGGGAATGCGTTTTGCAGCATTCAATCTGGACCTGCGTCAATACATGCTCGCGCTGGATGAATATACGCTTGCCTTTCGTCTCTCCGGCGGCACCAGTTTCGGCCCCAACAAGCGGGTCTATTTCGTGGGTGGCGTCAACAATCCGGTGAATCCGAATTTCTCAACTTTTGCCAACGTGGATCAGGACCGGATATTCTTTTCCAGTTTCGTCTGGCCGCTGCGCGGTGTGGAGTTGTTCGAATTGGCCGGAGACACCTATGTACTGGCCAATGCGGCGTTTCGCTTCCCGCTGATCAGGGTACTGGCCATGGGATGGCCGCTGCCGCTCTTCTTCCAGAATGTCCAGGGTGAATTGTTCCTGGACGTCGGCGGCGCCTTTGAACGAGAGAGATGGCGCGACGGGTGGATTGCCCGCGACGGGGGCTTCGAGCTAAATGTGCCACAGCACTTCCGCGAGGGAAGGTCAAAACACGGATTCGAGAAACCGCAGACGGCCGCGGGGTACGGATTCGGTGTTCGAGTGAACCTGGGCTACTTCCTGTTCCGTTACGATCTGGCCTGGCCCACGGACTTTGCGGAGACCTACCACCCCCACCAGTATTTCTCAATTGACATGACGGGGCATTTTTAACTTTGATTCGTGATTTTTCGGGGACGTAAAACCGAATATATGCAAGTAGATAAAGGCGATTAAACTGCGGATTACCAGGATACACCGGGTCACTGGACGTGAACTGAAAAAACGACCTTTCGGATGACCTTTACGCCCCGTTTCGGGAGTTTTCGTCGCGTCGCCGCGTTGCTGTTTGTTCGAACCCGGGTTGACACGACCGAAGTGCCCGGCAACCTCGAACGCCGGTCCATCGGGCCGCAGTCAGGTGCGAAGCCGGATGGCGGCGCTCAGCTTCAACATTACGGGAGAACGTGAGAATTGGCGGCCAAAGACCACTACAGGGAAGGATTGAAGCTGATCTCCTCAGGCAGCCTGGACGGGGCCTTCGAGATGTTTCATAAAGCGCTGGAAAAAGATCCGGACTTTTACATGGGGCATCTTGGCCTGGCGCAGGTCCTGGACAGGCAGGGCAAGGTCGACGATGCCATTCTGCACGCGCGGGAAGCGATTCGGATCGCTCCGGATGAGCCGCTCGCCCATACGAGTCTTTCGAGGCTCTACCAGCAGAAGGGAATGATCGAAGAGGCGGAGGAGGCGATGGAGACGTCCCGGCGGTTGCAGGGCTGACCACACCGAAAATCGGGTAACGGCACCAGGGCGTGAACGTATCGGTTCGCGCCCTGTTTTATTTTTCCTCATTTGAATCGGCATTTTGCACTGCGCCGAGCCTGCGTGCGAGCAGAAGGCGTATCAACCCCGGTCCCCCCGCAACCAGGTACGTGACAAAGGCGATGCCGTGCATCACCGTTGCATAGGCAAGAGCGTCCGCAAGCGGTACATCGAATACCGCGTTGAGGGTCTGGCTGCAGAAATAGTGGTACGTACCCGTCCCTCCCGGTGTGGGAATGATGACGCCGATGGTCGAAATGACCAGGACCACGACGGCGTCCAGAAAACCAAGGTCGTACCGGGACGGGAAACCGAACGCGAAAAACGTGACGTAGGTGACGAGAATATAGACCAGGTTGAGAAGAATGCTGTACACAAGGATGCCGGCATAGCCCGAGATCGCGTGAACGCCGCCCAATCCCTGAAACACCGACCGGAGAATGCCGGTCAGCCGGTCCGCAGCGGATCGAGAAACCCAGCGTACCGGTAACCTCACGATATTCGATGCGCGATCACCGTAGATCGACAGAATCGCGAAAAGCACGAGCACGGCCACCGTGGCCGCCAGCGCGAAGAGCGCGACCCCTTCCATCCATGGGAACGCCGCGGCGATTCTGTCTCTCGTAAGATAGAGAACCCCATCCAGAAAGATGAGGAGCGCCAGCATATCGATCGCACGTTCCACGAGGATGGTGGCGAGAACGCCGCTCAACGGCAGGCGCTGGTCCCGCTGAAGCGCGACCCCGCGCGCAATCTCGCCGGCACGGGAAATGACGTTGGTGGCCGCGTAGCCCACGAGTATGGCGTGGCTGGCCCGCAGGAAGGACACCTCACGGCTCACGGGTTTCAAGAGGATCCGCCAGCGCCAGGCTCGGGGGAAGATCGAGAGGAAGAGCAGAAAGACACTCAGGGCAAGCCAGGAAGCGCTCGCCTGCCTGACTGCAGACCACAATTTGGCGGGCGCAACGTCATGAAAGGCCAACCACAGAAACCCTGCGGCAAGCGCCGCCCCTATGGAAAACTTGAGCAGTGTCTTTATGGTCTGAGGCACCGTCGAATCCACGTTCAGTAGCCGAAACCGCGCAGGGCCTGTTCTTTCTTCCGCCAGTTCCGGAAGACTTTCACCCTCAGTTCCAGATAGACCGGAGCGTCCAGGAAGGCCTCGATCCTGCCTCTCGCAGTCTTGCCGATGGATTTGAGGGTTTTCCCGTTTCTTCCGATGACGATGCCCTTCTGGGACTGTCGTTCGACGAAGATACTGGCCCGGATATGGGTTCTGTTTCTGTCTTCCCGGTATGCCTCCACCTTGACCGTCGTTGCATAGGGCAGTTCCTGGCGGAGTTGCAGGAAAATCTCCTCCCTGACGAGTTCAGCGACAAAAAACCGCTCCGGGTGCTCGGTGAGCGTGTCTTCGGGGAAGAACAGGGGTCCTGACGGCAACGCCTGCTCCAGACTGGACAGAAGCAGCTCGACGTTGCAACCGTTTTGGGCGGAAACCGTAATGACGTCCTGTATGTTGGCCTCTTTCTTCACGGCATCCGCGCACTGCGTTCCCCGGGCCGCGGACACCAGGTCTGACTTATTGACCGCGACGATGCGCGGCCTCCTGACCCTGCGGAGGACTTCACGCATTTCACGGTCGAAGGTGGCATCGAAGGCGGAGGCGTCAACCACACCGAGAAACACGTCCGCGTCACTCACGGAACGCCTTATCTGATCGCACATTCGCTCGTGCAGACGACAACGGGGCTGAAACAGTCCCGGCGTATCCAGAAAAATCATCTGAGACGTCGGCGAGGTAAGAATGCCCGATACCCGGTGCCGCGTGGTCTGAGGTTTCGCGGTCACAATGGACAGGCGTGCGCCGACCAGAAGGTTAAACAACGTGGATTTGCCCACGTTGGCCTTTCCGGCGATGGCGATGTACCCGGATTTGAAATCGGCCGCGCTTGACATAGACGAATTCTGACCTCAATCCGAAAAAAGGCAACGGCAAGACTTACCACAAAAAGCACAAAAGGCACAGAAGGCATCGGCGCAAAAGCGGGCATCGAGGTCGTACAGTCGGATGAGTCTTTCGTTCACGTCCAGTGACCTGACTTATCCGGGAACTTTGACGTCAATTCGCCTTTATACTTCTGTGTACATTCGACATACAGATCCCCGAAAAATACGAATCAAGGCTGATCTCAGAAATACACGGAACCCGAGACACGGTAGGTGTTGTCCAGTTCACCGTGTTCCAGAAAGGCGAGGTCGAAAGCGACGCGTCCGCCCAGCCGGACGCCCACGCCCGCGGTGAAGTGATTCCCCCTGGCGCCCAGACGGAAGGCAAGCTTGTTCCGATAGAGGTATTCGATGCCAACCCTCGCGCCCTGAAAACTGTCAACGGAGGATTTCTCCTCCCCGACGCTGAGACTTCCGCTGCATGTGATCAGTCCGTCGACCGCCGACACGGGCCTCGAGAGCGCGAGACCGAAGACAAGAACCGGCGGGACCCGGTCCGACGAACCCGAGTCGAACGTGATCTTCATGGGGATGAGATTACGAATCATCAGTCCCGCAGTCAGGTCCGCACGGGGCATATAGAGCATGCCGGCGTCGATCCCGAATCCCGATCCGGCGCCGGTGCCGAGGCTGCGGGACACGAGCTTCACCCCGGCGCCCGCGAAGAGATCCTGCCTGAGGCCCCGGCCGAAGGCAAGATGGAGGTGGTACTCAGTCGTACTTGTGACACGGGAAACGACCGGACGGTTGTCCGGACCCGGCGTAAGCGTTGGATCCTCAAGTTCGGTGATCTTGACGCCGTCAACGCCAAGGCGCGTGAGCCCGACGCCGAAGCCGCCGAGAGGAGAGGGCCCGCACAGGGTAAAGACGTCGTGGTTGACCGTACCGCCGAACTGCTCGGCATGTTGTATCTGCAATTCTCGTCGCCGTAGTCGTTCGAGGCCTGCGGGATTCCAGTAAATGGCGGTCGCATCATCACTTACGGCCACAAAGGCGCTGCCCATCCCCAGGGGTCTTGCGCCGGCGCCGAGCAGCAGGGGGTCTTCCGAATAACGGGTCTCATCTTGCGCGGCAGCCGGACTAGGTCGCGTCAGGGCAAGCGTCAGGATCGCGAGGAGAAACTGCTTCACGGGAAGGACTCTTACCAGCCCGTTGAAAAAGCCCATCCGGGCTGCGGCCGGCCCTTGCGGTCGAAATACTGCGTTGCGCTCCCTCGCCGAATCGCAGGATGGGACTCGGTTGCGCGCCTTGTCTTCGAACGCAAGGGCTCGGCCTCGCCTGCAGAGCGACTTTATCAACGGACTGTTACGGTGTGAAATGAACGGACGGAACAAGTATTGCGGCGCTTCCCGGCCCAAGCGCGGAATCCAGAGCCTTGATATCGGACGAAACGAGGGCGATGCCGATGGCCCCGGCCGGCAGGGGAAGTTCGTGTGGCTGGATGAGCAGGGCAGGAGAAAAATACAGCCGGGAACGACCACGGGGGCCCTCAATCAGCCGACCGCTGAAATCGATCGGCAACCGTCTGCCCCGAAGCCGGAGTCCGGAATTTCCGGGTTCGACACTGTGCGGGTAGAGCCGGTCGATCATCCGGAGTTGCGACGGCGACAGTCGAAACGCTCCGGCAAGTCGATAATGCTGAATTGCGCAAACCCTCAAGACGTGCGCGCCGGCCTTCAGATAGACGTTGCGGGACGGCAGGTCGATGACGAGATAGTTAGCGTTCGGGTTTTCGCTTACGAACCGAAGTTCGAGGTGAAGGGCCTGTTTTCTGTTGAGGAGCGTTTGTTCGAGCGAATCCGGTACGCTCCCGGCGCCGGCCGGGAGAGACGACAACGACAGGGCGATGAGGATGGCGGCGGGGAGCGTCAATAGATGAAGACGCGGCTTCCGGTTTGTGCGAGGGCGAACGTCGACTCGAGGTCGGCGTCGTTCAGACGAATGCATCCGTGGGTGATATTCCGCCCGATCAGATTCGGGTAGAGATTGCCGTGAATCTCGTAGCCGTCGCCCAGTTCCAGGGCGAACTTGCCCAGCGTGACCGGATCCAGACGTCTGAAATCCCACGGTAGTACGGGAGTCTCCAGACCTGCCTCCACGAAAGCCCATTCCGGCTTCTCCCAAATCGGATTCACCACTTTTCGCCGGATTTCGAATTGCCCCTTCGGCGTGTTGAACCGCCACGATTTGCGACCGTCGCTCAACAGGATCTTTCCGCTTCCGGTTGCGCAGACCGCCTCCCCCACCATTCGATTCCGGCGCCAGATCTGCAGGCGATTGTGTACCGTGTCGATGACGATGACCGGCTTCTCGTCCATCAACCCGTCGAGCGCGGCTTCCTGCCTTTGGATTTCCGTCTCGAGACGCTTCGCCGTAGAGGATATCTTCGGGGCGCCCGCCAGCTCGGAACGCGGACCCGGGGCGTCGGGTGAGCCGGATCGGCAGGCGGCGGCGACCAGGAGCGGAAATAATAAAAAAAAAGGAAACCGGTGCATGCAATCGGTACCTAAAACTGGAAAACCGAGAAGAGAGAAAACTTCTCGGTTTTCCAGTTTTTCAACGTGATTGAAACTTCAGACGGACTATCGCAGATACCAGGCTTTGTTTTCCTCTTTCCAGTCTTCGATTTTCTGCATTGCGACTTTTACTGCGTCCTGTACTCCGCCCAGCTTGCCCTCCGCGTCCTGCGCCTGGGCAAGCGCGTCTTTTAACATGCCGTTCTCGAGGCTGCCTTTTGCGCTATTCAATGAAGCTTCGGCCTCGCCGAGGTCTGCATTCAGCTGGTCCAGATCCTCGTCCGCGCCCTTACCGCGCGGCGCCGCACTGAGCGATTCACGGGCTTCAGCCAGACCTGGAGAAGTCGAATCGATGATCGCCTGAGCATCGTCACGTGTTTTGGCTTTATTGGTTTCCGCCTGCGACACGGACTGGTTCGCGCGTTCCTCTGCCTCGATAGCGGCAGTTCTGGCCTCTGTATATTCGCCCTTTTCCGTTTTGTCCTTGGCGTCTTGAAGCGTATTCGCGGCTGAACGGAAAATCTCCTCGGCATAGACGTCGGCTTCCGCGGCCTTGGCTTTGCTGAGGGCGCCTTCGGCGGCTTTGATTTCTTCTTCGGGAGGTTGTTCGCAAGCCGCGAAGGCTGCGGCAAAACAGACAACAAGGCCGATTCTCAGGACAGATCGCATCTCCCCTCCTTGGTTGATAAGATCTCGAAAGTTGCCAACAAGTCAAAAAGAAATAACCATTTCCGAAACAGCTCACGGTGAATGCACTGATACAGGAAGAAGATACACCTTACGTTCCACAATGTCAAGCGATTTCTCCAGAAATTTCGCCGCTGCGCGGGTCGCGCGGACGCAACTCGCAAAGGCTCATACCGGCGTGCCCTCCCTCGTCTGTAGAGCGACTCTATCAACGGACTGTTTGCGGTTGCGTGCCCACTGCACTGACACTATATTGGCAAAGTTCCGGAATTCGCCAGTGCGTCCGCTCGACTGTGGATGCTGCAGAAGTTAACAGGAGGAATCCATGGGTTTCGAAAACCAATTGGGGGTGGCGGCGCTTTCCGTTCTGGGAGGGCTGCTTCTCAGATGGGTCGGAGTACCCACTCGCTGGACGCCGGTAACGCCTCTGGTTCTGTCGATGTTGATTGTCGCGTGCTTCGGAGAACTCGAGACCCTTGGCGACACCTTCAGGACCGGTCTGGTCAGCGGACTGTTCGCCAATGGATTCCTATTCCTTCTTCTGGGCACCCGGAATGGATGATCTTATTCGCAGACGATTCAGGTCATCCAGAAGTTGCCTGGCGTCGAAAACAACGGCATTCTTCGAGATGCGTTTTTCCTTGCGCACGTAGGCCTCGAGCGCTTCCCGGGCGTCATCGTTACGACCGTCTCTAAAGCAGGCCAGGCCCAGATAATAATAGGCGTCTGTCTGGAGCGAATCGGCCCTGACCGCGTTTTGAAGATGGGCGATGGCGTTGTCGTAGTTGCGAACGTTGAAGTATGACACCCCCAGTTTCAGATGGACGGAGGCATCGTCGGCTCCGGCGTCAACCGCTTTCCCATACGTGTCGACGGCGGCTTTGTAATCCCCCCGGTTGAACGCAAGATTACCCAGGCTGACGTACGCTTCACCGTATTGCGGGTCGATCTCCAATGCCTTCAGATAGGCGGTCCGCGCTTTTCCGAGTTTCCCTTCCTGGGCGTACGCCATTCCCAGATTTCTGTAGATATAGCGGCGCTCCGTGGCATCGGGCTGGAACCGGAGCGCCTGTTCGTAGATTTCAACGGCTTTGTCCGGCTTCCCCGTATATATATATGTAAGGCCCAGATTGAGGTACGCGTCCGTAAACTTGTCATTGAGCTTGACGGCGCGTTTGTACTCTGCAACTGCCTGATCGGCGTATCCTTTATGGTAATAGGCCAGACCCATCAGGTTTCGCACGAAAGCAGACCCGGGTTTGAGTTCAAGCGCGGCTCTGTATTGCGCCAGAGCCGCGTCGTAATTCCCTTTGTGATAGTGAGTTCTGCCCAGATCGACCCGCGCATGAAAGATCCGGGGATCGGCCCGAACCGACCGTCTCAGATATTCAAGCCGCTCATCGTGTCGGGTCAGCAGACGCCCGTACAGGTAGAGACGCACGGCCGATCCGGGTCTGGCCTGCAGGCGCCTCAGGTATTCGGTAAGCAACTCCCGACGACGGTCCGCCCCGATCATCAGGTCCTGATAGTGCATATTTGCCTGGATATCTTCGGGCCGGGCCTTGATCAGGCGTCGGAAATGGGACAGTTCCGCTTCACTCCCTCCGACTTCGGCGCCCTGTACAGGGCTTCCGAACCATCCGATACCAAGTAGAGTCAGGTAGATCAGACTGGCTGACACATGCGCTCCGGGAGACAAGAGTCAAACGCAGGACGTCGCTTCGACGGTACCCGTTCGCCACCGTATACCGATGACGTAGCCGGCCTGCGAAATGCATTGCATTCACGGCGGCAAGACGCCGGAGGCCCCGGCAGTCCGTTGACAAAGTCGCTTGGAAGCTGTTTTAAAATTACCGGTGAGTTTCCGAGCGCGTGCGAAGAAGTGGCGGTCAAGGCGGGAAAACCCGCCCGTATCTGTCTATACGGGTGGGTTTGACCAACGCCGGTCGGAGAATTCCGCATCGCCGGGCCGTACATCGCGGCTGCCTGAACCGCGCTACCGGCCATTCGGGAGAATCGGATGGCCGCTTACCTGTCTTTCTTTAGAAGGACGCTCAATGGGCGTTTGGGCTTATAGAGGTAGATTACGTCCGCGGGGTCGAGCATGGTATTGAAAATGGCGATTTCGTCGATTTTACCGGAATAGGCGTAATTATTGAACCGGATGGCCAGTTCATCCACGTTCCAGGTAATGTCGCGTCGGATATTCTTCTTTCGGCCGATTTCCTCGCCGTCGACGAAGAGCGCATATTCGGCATCGGCGTTGCCGCTGTTGATATTGGACCAGGTGACCACAACGTGGTGCCATTGGTCGGACTTCCAGTTGAGCCGGTCGTACCTGATCGTCCACTGTTTGACCAGCTCTTCCCCGACTTTTCGCGTTTTGTCGGGATAACAACCGAATCGGAGTGCGCTGGGAGGTCGATCCTCCCGGTTCTTGTCGAAGTCTACGAATATGACGGCATCGTCCCACTTCTTTCCCACTGAAAACGGCTCGGGAAACTTCTCCTTGAAGTCGCTGTTGGGATCTACGCTCAACCAGAAAGAAACCCCGCCGGACCAGGATCCTCCGGCATCGTACGGAAAGTTGCCTTTGGCCTGATAGCTGAGATACGTTGCGCCGTCTGCGAATGAAACGAAACCGTCCTCCTTGCCGCCGGTGAACTCATGACGGGGCGGGCTGCTCGTTTCCATTGCAGCGACCGTGCCCTTTTTTTTCGTAAACGCTTCAAACCGGGATCTGTCGTCAAAGTTGGCGAAGAAAAGTACATTTGCAGCGAGCTTTTCCTCGATTTTCTTTTCCGGGCCGCCGCATGAAGAAAAACAGAGTGCGGCGACCGCAATTGCGATCGGACGGGGAGCGCACCGGGACATAAGACACATTTCCTTTCGGGAGAAGATAAGAACGAAGAACCCGTTCAACTTGCCGTAACAGAGGATCACCAATATAAAAAATGCGTGTTCGGGCGCAAGGGGTTTTTCTGATTTTCGTTCTTCGGAAACGGTTTTCGGAAGCCGCGAAGGCCAGAAAAATCAGATGATTAGAGCAATGGAAAATACCTTGACAACGGTTTTCTTATTTGTTATATCCGAACTTTGCAAATTGGTCTGGAAGGCCGGATTTTCGAACGAAACCATCGGTCAACGTTGGATGGTTTCGGCGACCGTCCGCAATGCGGTCCTTGCCGGGCTCTTCGCCGTGACGCGTCGCCAGGTCTGAGGCGCCCTGGCGTTACACAAGATTCAGGAGTTGAAAATGCTGCGCAAACTCGGCGGCGTGATCCTTTGGCTGATCGCGATCTTTATGCTTTCGTCGGTTACCGTGTTCAATCCGGGACAGGTAACCGATTTTTTCGTACGTGTATTCAATATCAGGCCAAGCGTTCCTCAGTTGCGTGAAGAAAAACCCTCCCCGAGAGACCGGCGCATCCAGGATTTCGCCGATCAGATCTCAGAGGATCGTCTTCGGGAAACGGTATCCGATCTGGCGGGGATGGGATCCCGCGTGCCGGGGTATCCGGGGCACAGGAAGGCCTTCGAATACGTCAAAAACCGTTTCGAGATTCTGGGCCTGGAAGATATTAAGATCGAGGAGCACCACGTTACGGTGCCTATGGACAAGGGCGCGACCCTGGTGGTCCGGGAATCCGGCGTCGCGATCCGGCTTTACGGACTCTGGCCCAATCATGTACAGACGACTTCGCTGCCCGATCAAGGCGTAACCGGCACGCTGATCGACGCGGGAGACGGCTCCTTCAAGGCGTTGAATTCGAAGCCGATGAAGGACAGCATCGCGTTAATGCAATTCGATTGCGGTCAGAACTATCTCAATCCCCGAATGCTGGGTGCGCAGGCCATCATTTTCTACGATAACGGCGGCGTGAGCAGAGGACAGGCACTGGAGAAAATCCTCCAGGTACCGGTTGACGTACCGAGATTCTGGGTGGAAAAAGACGACGCGGTCCGCCTTGCGGAATTGGCGGAGTCCGGCGCCACACTCGTGAACGTCACGTCGAAAATGGACTGGGAAAAGGTCCCCACCTGGAACATCCATGCCACGCTGCCCGGCTCGGATGCTTACGTCACGGATCGCGAAGAACGGAAGTGGAAGGACGAAATGGTTGTCCTCAGTTCATTCTACGACGCCATTTCCGTCGTGCCGGCACTGGCCCCCGGCGCGGAGAACGCCACGGGTCTGGCCGCCCTTCTCGAACTCGCGGCTGCGTTGAAAGACCGGTCCTGGCTTGATGCATCATCCCGACTTGCGCGGCTGCCGAGGTACACGGTCAAATTCCTGGTGACGGGCGCCCATTTCCAGGGGTTGGCCGGCATCAACGATTTTCTCTTCAGGCATTCCAGGGAAAGCGACCACTTCCGTGAGAAGATACCGGACGAAGAGAAGATCGATTTCCGCCTTTACGTGGGGTTCGATCTGTCGAGCGAAACGGACCTGATCGCGAGTTTCTCACACGGTACGTTTATCAACCCGAACTGGTCTACCAACAACTACGAAAACAACCTGCTCGCGCCCTATGCGAAAAAATTCAACAAATACCTGGCCAAAGTCTATCCCGGCGAGGAACGCCACGTCGACGCCGTTGCGCCGCCGAAGAGAACCTGGAAGAACTACATGCCCATCAGGCTGGGATTCGACAGCGAAGCGGTCAAATTCGTCGGTAAGGAAGGCATTACGCTGGCCAGCCCGTCCACAACGCGCGAGAAGGTGGATACGCCCGCGGACCTTCCGGAACACGTCAACTTCGCCAATCTTGCAAGCCAGACACGCACGGCAACAGGCATGCTGCTGAAAGCTCTGGAAGATCCCGAGTTCTTCCGGGTGTCCAAACTCAAGCTGCAGGATCTCGGGCACAGCATGAAGGGTCGAATTCTCTGGTTCGAGCGGGATGCCGATTTCGCGATTCCGCGAGTGCCCGTTCCGGGGGCCATCGTCACGTATCAACAGCCCGGACCGGTTGCAAGCTGCGGCGGAGTCCGCACACTCATCGTGGACAAGACCACGGAGGGACCGAGATACGTAAGTGATCGCTCGACGGGGCCCATGTTCGGCACAAAAGAGGAAGTGGATGCCACCGGCAGGTTCCGGTTCGAAATCATGCGCAACCGGTTTACCAATCAGATACTGGCATTTGAAATCGACGACAACGGCCGAATCATATCGGCCCCGGACCTGGGTACGGAGGGCGAAGAGAAGTTTCCGACCAGGCAGGGCTACGGATGGTGGGAGAACGAGATGCTGGCGGTCCTCTTCAAGTGCCGGTCTCTCAGCGTGTTTGAGATCATCGATTCCAGCTACCTTTCCGCCCTCGACTTCATGACCGTGTTGAACGCGGGCGATTCACAGCCGATGGAATACGGCTATTACTACATTGAGAATCAGAGTATCAAAGAAGGCGACGTAACGCGGGCAGCGGTCGCGTTTACCGCCATTAACCCCACGACCGGAAGCCCCGATCCCATCAAGATTCTGATGAGTACGGGCCTGTTCGGCGTGAAATACCTGCTGACCAACGCACCGGAGGCGTTGCTGGAACAACCCGTGGACAAGTGGGAAGTGGACGACGAGCTGCTGGAGCGGTCCCGGGGCGCGGGATATCCGCCCGGCGTTATTCTTTACCCGTCCTACAAGGCCGCCAAGGATATGTGGGTGGTCGACGATATCCGGATGAAGCAGCTTGCCCAGTACGGAATCACGAATGCGCGGCTGGAGAAGTTGCACACGCACGCGGCGGACGCGCTGAAGCGGGCGCGGGAGAATCTGGCCGGTTACGACTACGAAGGGTTTATCGCCGCGTCCAGAGAGGCGTGGGGTCTGGAAGCGCGCGGTTACCCCGAAGTCATGTCCACTGCAAACGACACCGTGCGCGGGATTATCTTCTATTTCATTCTCCTGCTTCCATTCTCGTTCTTCTGCGAGCGGCTGCTTTTCGGATTCCCGGATATCACACGTCGTCTGGTCGGCTTTGCGGGAATCTTCGTGCTGTTCTTCATTATCCTTCGATACGTGCATCCGGCCTTCAAGCTCAGCAGCACGCCCTACATCATCTTCCTGGCATTTGTGATCATGTCCCTTGGCGGCATTGCGATGTTCATCGTCGTTTCCAAGTTCGGCGAGGAAGTCAGGAAAATGAAACAGGCCTCCGCCGGCACGTACGAGGCGGACGTGGGTCGGCTGAGCGCGACTGCCGCATCGATCATCCTGGGCATTTCCAATCTGCGAAAACGACCTCTCCGAACCGGACTGACTGCGATCACCCTGACGCTGCTTACGTTCACGGCCCTTTCGTTTACGTCGGTGCAGACGTCGATCAAATTCTATCGTTTGCCGAGGGACAACCAGCCGCCGTACCCGGGCGGCCTGGTACGGGATCGATCCTGGAGAGGATTGCAGGAATCCGTGCTTCAATACCTGACCAGCGCATTCAAGGGCCGTGCGACCATTGTTCCACGCGCATGGTATCTTTCGCAGGTGCGCGGGGAACGGGCATACGTCAATTTTTCGCGGATCACGGACCAGACCTCCTACCTGGGCTCGAGGGATACCTATGTCGATTTCGACGTTGGTATCACCACTGGAAAAGACAGCTTTGTCAACGGCTTGCTGGGACTCACGGCGGAGGAACCCCGGATTACCGGCGTCGACCGATACCTGATGAGCGGACGATGGTTCGACCCCGGAGAAACGAACGTCTGCATTCTACCGAACGATCTCGCGGAACTGGTGGGTATTTTCCCGGAGGACGCCGGGAGCGCGAAGATCGAAATGCTGGGTAGCGTCTTCACCGTTATCGGAATCATGGACTCCGAAGGTTTCAACAAATACAAGGATATGGACGACGAAAAGCTCACGCCGGTCGATACCGTCAAGGAGAAGGACGACCTGGCGGACGCCCAGGACCAGGATCCGCGGGTTGTCGCAGCGGCGCCGATCGAGACGTTTACGCACCTGGAATCGACAAACGTGATGATATTGCCCTATGACTACGTCCGCAATATCGGAGGCACTCTGAACTCCGTCGCATTGGCGAACTTCGTGGACTCGCAGGGCAATCCCAAAACCAACTTCCTGCCGGACGTGGAAGAATTCATGACACGCGTATCCCTGACCATGTTCGTGGGGCACGAAAACAAGGTCACGGTATACAGTTCCATCGGTTCAACCTCACTATCCGGATTGGGCACGCTCTTCATTCCGATACTGATTGCGGCACTGATCGTGCTGAATACGATGATGGGGGCGGTGTACGAACGGTTCAATGAAATCGGGATTTACTCGGCGGTGGGGCTGGCGCCCAATCACATTGCGGCGCTGTTTCTGGCTGAGGCAACGGTATTCGCCACGGTTGGCGCCGTGTTCGGATATCTGATCGGGCAGGTGCTGGTTCTTGTGCTGTTCACCCAGGCGCAAGCGCAGGGACAACTGCTCAGCCTTGAGTTGAACTATTCTTCGTTGTCCGCCATTTCGTCCACCTTGATTGTAATGGCAACGGTATTCCTCTCTACGCTGTACCCTGCAAAAAAGGCCGCCGATATGGCCGTGCCGGACGTGACGCGGAAGTGGGAATTCCCGGAGCCCGAGGGCGACAGATGGGTGTTCGATTTTCCGTTTACGGTTGGCGGCGCGGAAGTACTGGGAATGTACACCTATCTGACACGCGTCTTCGAATCATACGGCGAAGGTTCAGTAGGCGACTTCGTGGCCGATTACGTACGTTTCACCTCGCAGGATATGCAGGGTGAACCGCAGTACGAAATCAATCTCACGTGCTGGCTTGCGCCATACGACCTGGGCATCAGCCAGGAGGTGGCGCTGCTTGCCATTCCCACGAGGGAATACAACATCTACAAGATCGAGGTCGTCATCAACCGGCTCAGCGGTGACGTGGCCTCCTGGAAACGGATCAACCGGGGTTTCCTCAACGTTCTCCGGAAGCGATTCCTGGTCTGGCGAACGATTCCACCCGAGTTGAAGCACCAGTATGCGGACGAGGGCGCCCGCATTCTGTCAGACAAGGTGGAAGAGGCGGCAGTATAGATATAGTAAACGACCCGGATCGACGGCAACCTGCGGGCCCACCCGCAACCCGTGAGTGACTCACTGCTCCCAGCGAGGAGGGGTGGTTTTGGCAATCGAACCCAAGGACCCTGGAGAAGACCAGGAACAGTACGAAAACATCATGCCGGTCGACGCGCCGTTCGAAGATGGCTTCAATATGAAGACCATGTGGGCGACGCTTTTCGTGGGTCTGGTGATGCTTCCCGGCGCCATCTATCTCGGCCTGGTCACCGGACAGAACATGGCCGGCGCGTCCGAATGGGTGACTATCATCCTCTTCCTGGAGATCGCCAAGAGGTCCTTCGTGCGTCTGAAGACCCAGGAGGTCCTGGTCATTTACTGGGTTGCCGGCGGATTGCTGGGCGTGGGCGTACGACTGGGCAGCGCTGCACTTGTGTACGGCGGGCCGTTCGGCGGATTGATCTGGGATCAATACCTGATCCAGTCCCCTGCGGCGAGAGGTCTCGCGGATTTCATACCTGACTGGGTGGTACCCCGGATCAGCGAACATCCCGAGATTTACGCCGAACGTACGTTTCTGCACGCCGCGTGGTTGAAGCCGATCGGCATCCTCGTTGCATTGACGCTGTTGAGCAATACCGCGAGGCTGTCGCTTGGGTACGTCATGTTTCGGATTACCAGCGACATCGAACGATTGCCGTTTCCGCTGGCGCCCGTGCAGGCACGCGGGGCCACCGCACTCGCGGAGACGTCGGCCAAGCAGGAAGGCTGGAGATGGCGGGTATTCAGTACCGGAGCGTGCATTGGACTGGTCTGGGGCCTCCTGTACGTAGTCGTCCCCACGCTTTCAAGCATCTTCCTGACCGATACGGTCCAGATCCTGCCCATTCCCTGGATCGACTTCACGGAACAGATCAAGACCATCCTGCCTGCGGCGTTGTTTGGCATTGCAACCGACCTGGGTCACCTGATCGTCGGTTTCGTGTTGCCGTTCTGGGTGGTTATCGGGTCTTTCGCCGGCGCCGTTCTGGGGAACCTGGTTATAAACCCGTTCCTGTACAGATGGGAAATCCTGGACCGCTGGTCCGCGGGTATGACGGCGATCCCCACGTCGATCTCCAACCAGTTCGACTTCTGGCTGAGTTTCGGGATAGGCACGTCGTTCGTCATCGCGTTTACCGGATTCTACCAGGTGTTTCGGGTGCTCATGGAGCAACGCCGCCAGAAACAGCAAACAGGGCATCATACGTCGGGCATCGACCTCGAGGATCTGCCGGAGGGCCGCTCGGATATGAAGATGATCTACCCTATTCTGTTCTGGGGCGCCGCCACACTGGGCTTTATCGTGATGTGCCAGATGCTGGTTCCGGAATTCCACTGGGGCTGGGTCGTGTTCTTCGGGCTTATCTACACCCCGATTTCCTCCTATATCGGCGCTCGAATGATCGGTCTGACCGGAAGTCCGTACGGGGCGAGTATTCCCTATTTGCGTGAAGCGGGAATTCTTCTCTCCGGATACAAGGGCGTGGCGGTCTGGTTTGCACCCCTGCCGCTGCACGACCACGGCCTGGCCGTTCCTACGTACAAACAGATGGAGCTGACAAAAACGAAATTCGTCAGCTACGTGAAATTGACCGCGGTGACCATGGTCGTCATCTTCATCTTCAGCTTCATCTTCTGGGAATTCATCTGGCGACTCGGGCCCATTCCGTCTTCCAGCTATTACTATGTGCAGACCTTCTGGCCGTACGACGCCACAATGACCACAATGTGGCTGAAGTCGACGATGCCGGACCTCGAAGGGCATGGAACCGTCGGCGTCGAACTCCTCAGGGATATCATCAAGCCCCATATCATCGGCGCCGGATTTGCCGTCGGCGGTCTCATGTACCTCATTCTGGCCGCGTTGAAGGCGCCGACGCTGTTCTTCTTCGGTTTTGTGGGCTCGCTTGCCACGTGGCCGCATTTCGTGATTCTGCAGTTTGCCGGCGCGCTGCTTGGACGATACTACTTCTCCAGGCGTTTCGGAGAATCCAAATGGCGGGCGTACGCACCCATTTTGCTGGCCGGATATTACTGTGGCATGGGGCTCATCGGGATGACTTCGGTTTCCGTCGTGCTGATTTCAAAAGCCGTTTCGCAGGTCGTCTTCTAGTCTCGAAGACCTGCGCTGCATCAGCAGTCCGTTGAAAAAGTCCATCCGGGCTGCGGCCGGCCCTTGCAGTCGAAATACTTCGTTGCGCTTCCTCGCCGAATCGCAGGATGGGACTCGGTCGCGCGCCTTGTCTTCGACCACAATGGCTCGGCCTCGCCTGCAGAGCGACTTTATCAACGGACTGTTACGGAACGCCGCCCGGATTCCGGTTGTCTAAGGAACACCGAAGACGCCCGATCCGGGCCGAATTACATCCGCCTGAACCGGATTCCAACTACAGGGAGGCTTCAATGACACGAGGTGAACGAATCACGGGCATCGCGCTGATTGCTTTTATCGTATTGGCG
Source organism: Gemmatimonadota bacterium (assembly GCA_028873695.1). Lineage (GTDB taxonomy): Bacteria > Latescibacterota > UBA2968 > UBA2968 > JAAXHE01. The sequence continues at coordinate 17,430 of JAPPNU010000022.1, forward strand.
CTTTCCGTGGATGCAGCCGCACAGCCCGACCGCCGGGGCGGGCGTGAACGTGGCCGGCGCGGGGGCGCGGGCCGTATCAGAATGATGTTGCCCCTGGAACAGACGCTGAGTTTTCTGGCTTTCGACGGTAAGATAGCGTTGAAAGACGAACAACTGGTTAAAGTTCGAAACGCTCTGATGGAGATTCATGGCAAACGGGCCGAACTGCAGAATGAGATGCGGGATGGCGCCGACCGGCAGAAAATCATGGAGAAACTCGGCCTCCTTCGCAGCTCGATGTTTGAGAAGGTCAAGGCGGTACTGGACGACAGACAGGATAAGGTTCTGGATGGCTATCTGGAGAGGCTGCGGCGAGGGTTTCAACGAGGACGCGGCGGCGGGCGGCGGGGCGGCGGTCCACCGGGCGGCGGCGTTTGAGGTTTTCGGATGAGTCTCCAGGAGGTCGGTGAACGACTCGAGAAGCCCTTTACCTTTGCCGTGGTGGGCGACACGCATTTCTTGCATCCCAGGTTCGGACGAGCAGCGGCCGGAACCGGCGGTTCGTTTCGTCCATTGCAGGTAGACCAGTACCTCGAAAGCGTTCAATACGTCCTGATGCCGATGATGGCATCCCTGAAGGAAGCTTCCCCTGCATTCCTGGTCATAACCGGCGATCTGGTGGAGGGGCATCACGACGTCGAACTCGCCGTTGATGAGATCAAGGAAGGGCTGGAGTTTTTCGAGGGATACGGGATTCCCCTCCTTTTCGCGTGCGGAAACAGGGATCGGGTTGAGGCCTTTGACGGCGTTGTTCGTCCGTATCTCGGCCGCTGGCTGGGCAGTACGCCCCGGGAGCGGTACTTCTTTCTGGACGTCGCCGGCTGCCGGCTCGTTTTCCTCGACACCCCCGCCTGGAAGAGGAAAGACGCACAGCGGAAATGGCTGGAACTCGCGTTGAATGACCGGGAGGCTGCCGGAATTGATCGAACGTTTCTGTTCGGACATCATCCCGTCTGGCCGCTGGCACGGGCCTTCTTCACGAACATCGACCTCCATCTCGATCTACCGGAAGTACTGCAGAAACATCCGGTAGACGCCTATTTTTGCGGGCATACGCACAATCAGAACGTGTTGCTTCACCGTACGGACGGCCAACCGGTTCTGCAGTGCATGTGCGCTTCAATCGGCCTGTCCAGCGAGATGCCAACGCCGCTGGATCGTGTGCAGAACCTGCTGCCGTATCCCCAGGACATGCTGACGTGCTGGCCGGGCTACCTGGAGAATACAGCGCCTGGATGGTTTATCGTTCAGGTCGGCCGGGATTCGGTCGAAACGTCATGGCACCACCTGAACAGGGGTGTCGAGACACGACTCGTCTGGCATCGCCCCGGGAATCTTTCCGCATTCGAAACGATGGACCATCCGCCGGATGCCAGGTTGATTTACGATGACTTGAATCATATCCGGCGCGCTTCCCTGCGGTTCTGCGGTTGGCACGCGCTGCGCCAGGACAAAGAGATTTTCCTCAACGGTGCGCTGGTCGGCTATCTCCCTCCCGCGAACGACTACGCGCCGATCCGGATGGAATTACCGGCTGAGTGCCTTGAACATCTGCGCATGGAGAACCGGCTCGAGATCCGGGTGCCCCGGAACGAGGCATGTACGCTGGGCAATTTCATACTCGAAGCGGTCTTGCCGGGTGGACGATTCGTGCGAACCCGACCAACGGGAGAGATTTTCACCTGGTCCGACAGATGGGGCGCGTGGAACTCAAGCTGGCTGATGAAGATGAAACCCGGTCGTTCGGCGTCAACACTGTTGTGCTTTCAGTGAACATAACACAAACCGGGGTTTCCCGAGAAGCTGTTTAGAAAATAACGCTATAAAATACGAGACTACGAAACTACGAGACTGCGAGAATACGAGAATACGAAAAACGAAACGGCGAAAGACGAGATGACGAGACTGAGAAACTGAGAAACTACGAAAAATCCCTGGCTGAGATCCATCGCCACGGGAGGCCCAAAACCACAATGTTGCACGTCGGCCTGGCAATGCAAGGATTTTCATCATAGTGGGTGCCCCATGCGGGCGCCTGACGACTGCTTTAAAATTCCCAGCGGTCTTCGCGCGGCTGCAAAAGCGCCGGTCGACGTTGGTCAAACCCGCCCGTCTTACGAGATCGAGGCTGCGCTTGCTCGCCTCTCACAGCCGGAATTCCCCCCCTTGACCGCCGCTTTTTCGCTCGCGCTCGGGAATTCACCGGTAATTTTAAAACAGCTTCCAAACCGCCATGAATAAGCCGCAATCTGCAAACCGGTTGGCACACGAGACCAGTCCCTATCTGCTGCAACACGCAAACAACCCGGTAGACTGGTATCCGTGGGGCGACGAAGCCTTTGAACAGGCGAGAAATGCAGACCGTCCGATTTTCCTGAGTATCGGATATTCGGCCTGTCACTGGTGCCACGTGATGGAGCGGGAGTCGTTCGAGAACGAGGCGATCGCAGCCGTGATGAACCGGTTTTTCGTAAACGTCAAGGTCGACCGGGAAGAACGACCGGACATGGACGAAATCTATATGAATGCGGTACAGATGATGACCGGCGCCGGTGGATGGCCGATGAGCGTGTTTCTCACGCCCGACGGCACTCCGTTCTACGGCGGAACCTACTTCCCTCCCGACAGCAGATACGGACGACCCGGATTTCCCGACGTCCTGCGCTCCGTCGCGACGCATTACAAAGACAACAGGGGCAAAGTGGGAGAGGCGGCAGAACGCCTGATGGCCGGATTGAAACGGCTGGCCGACCTGAGAAACCTGAATGGAGAGTTGACCGGAGCCTTGTTTTCCGATGGATATTCCCGGATCGCCCGCAATTTCGACTGGGAAAACGGTGGGTTCGGATCGCAGCCGAAATTTCCGAGTACCATGAACCTGTCGGTCTTTCTGCGGGAATACGAGAAGAGCGGGAATCGCAATGCGTTGGACATGGCGCTTCTCACCCTGCGGAAGATGGCGCGTGGAGGCATTTACGATCATCTCGGCGGCGGATTTCACCGATACTCGGTTGACCATCGCTGGCTGGTCCCCCATTTCGAGAAGATGCTATATGACAATGCCCTGTTGACCGCGCTCTATCTGGAAGCCTTCCAACACACCGGAGAGCCGCTGTTTCGACAGATTGTGCAGGAAACACTGTCCTATGTCATTCGTGAAATGACCGACCCGCAGGGCGGATTCTATTCCACTCAGGACGCGGACAGCGAAGGGGAGGAGGGCAGGTTTTTTGTCTGGGATCAGGAGGAGGTGCACGCACTGCTGGGGCAGGAGGAAGGACGGTTGTTCTGCCGGTACTATGATGTGCGCCCGGAGGGGAATTTCGAACACGGGAAAAGTATTCTGAATATTCCGGTTGAAGCTCCCGAATTGGCCCGATTCCTGGACGTGGACCTGGAGCGCCTGGACGATGCGACGCGACGCGGACGGGAGGTATTGGCAGACGTCCGTGAGAGCAGAACCAGGCCGGAGCGGGACGAAAAAGTCCAGGTGAGCTGGAACGGGCTGATGATCTCGGCTTTTGCGCGCGCCTATCAGGTTCTCGGACAGCCGGAGTATCTGGCAACGGCACGGAACGCGGCAAGTTTCATACTCCAACACATGGTGACGGAATCCGGACGTCTGCTGCACACGTACAACGCCGGGCGGGCGCGGCTCCCGGGTTACCAGGACGACTACGCCTTTTTCAGCAGCGGACTGCTCGACCTCTACGAGGCCTCCTTCGATCCGCGCTGGCTGAATGCGGCGGAAACGCTCACGGAGACGATGCTCCGGGAATTCTGGGATCCGGAACAGGGCGGCTTCTTTTATACCGGACTGTCGAACGAAAAACTGATCGTTCGCTCGAAGAACCCGTACGACAACGCAATCCCGTCCGGGAATTCGATGGCCGTTGTCTCGCTGATGCGCCTGGGCACGATTCTCGACCGGCCGGACCTGTGGAAAATGGCGGAGCAGACCCTGAAGCTGTTCGAACCGATGCTCAGAGAAATGCCGTCCGGATTCGGCCAGATGCTTTGCGGTCTGGACGCCTTCACCAGGCGTCCGGCTGAGATCGTATTGGTGGGCGAACCCGAGGATTCGGCGACGAAGGATCTCCTGAGGACCGCATACGGACGCCCGGCATCCAGCCGGGTGATCGTTCTTGCGGATCCGGACAAGCGGGAAGACCTGTCCCGGCGCATTCCGATACTTTCCGACAAAACGGCGGTTGATGGAAAACCTGCCGCGTACGTGTGCAGAGATTCAGTCTGTTCCGCACCGGTTACAACAAAGGCCCAGCTGGAGGCTCTGCTGCGGCGCCCATCGTAAAGGGACGCAAAAGCGCCCCTCGCGACTCATAACCGCAACTTTTTCGCTCGCGCTCGGGAACTCACCGGTAAATTTAAAACAACTTCTGACAGGAGGACGTGATGGCATCGGTATTGATAGTAGGAGATGGTCCGGGTGGTCTGAGTGCAGCCCTGTTTCTGGCAAAAAACGGCATGGACGTGGCGGTATTCGGCCAGAACACAACCCCTATGCATAAGGCCATGCTCTACAATTATCTTGGGATTCCCGAATTGACCGGGAGCGAATTCCAACGCATCTCCCGGAATCAGGTCGCGGCGCAGGGTGCAAGCATTGAGGACGTGCAGGTCGCGGGAATCGAAAAGACCCGGACCGGATTCACATTGACCACGGAGGACGGGGCCACCCGCAACGGGCAGTATCTGATACTGGCGGCCGGCACCAATGTGAAACTGGGTGTGAGTATCGGTCTGGAAAGAGGCCCGGACGGGCTGGAATGCGACCGGGACGGACGCACGGCGGTTGATGGACTCTACGTTGTGGGATGGAGTACGCGGCTGCGTAAGACGCAGGCGATTATTTCCGCCGGCCAGGGCGCGTCAGCCGCGCTCGATATTCTATCGATTGAGGCAGGCGAGGACGTACACGATTTCGACGTGGTGTCGTGAAAACCCTTGCGGATGCGTCCTCGCGATCTTCACGCATCGAGGGCGCGGCGGCGGGCAGGTGATTGAAACGGTACCGCCGGTTCCAGGCGCTTCCTTCGTGCGTTCAAAAGTACCTGGGCATCTTTCGGGGCGCTGCCGGTTTCGGAGGCGCCCCGTTTTCAGGGATGCCGTGGCTTTCAATGATACCGCGAACCACGTGGACCGGAAGGTCCATTCTGACGGCCAGCGCCATTGAATCGCTTGGACGCGCGTCCATTTTGTATGTGGTTCCATCCGGACGCTGCAGGGTAAGTACGGCAAAATACGTACTCCCCATACCCCCTTCTTGCAGCGGGCGAAGTTCGTCGATCACAATGGATATGAGACGGACGCCGGCCCCTTGCAGCACGTTGTGGAACAGATCGTGGGTGAACGGTCGAGGAAACGTCTCCTCCTTCAGTTTGCGCCAGATCGCCATCGCTTCACAGGGACCGATCCATATCGGCAGAAGTCGTGCAGTCTTGCCGTCACGCAGAAAAACGATGTATTGATCCTCCGAATCCCGCCCGACCTGATGGACCTCGGTCTTGACCAGATCTTTTTCCGATGGATATGCCGCAGGTACGAGGACGCCGCTCAGACACAGACATAACGCGCAGAAGTGCATCGCCGCAGAACGGCATCTATCGTACATTACTGTTCCTTTCGGTGCGTGTAAAGCAGGCGCTGACCGGGGTGATATCAGTGCGTTTCGGAAATATACGCGTGCGCCTACCATGGGGCAATTCGAATTTTCGGCAGCGGGACTGAGAAGCTGTCTTAAAATTCCCAGCGGTCTTCGCGCGGCTGCAAAAGCGCCGATCGGCGTTGGCCAAACCCACCCGTATAGATAAATATGGGCGGATTTGCCCGTCGGCGCTGCGCGCCCCTCGCGCCTCATAACCGCCACTTTTTCGCTCGCGCTCGGGAACTAACCGGTAATTTTAAAACAGCTTCCGAGGTTTGTGGGTTGACAAGTTCTTTAGAATGTGCTATCTTTTTTAGTTTCATAATTTTACACGAGTTGTACGGTATAGAGCCGGGAGATCGCATGGTTGTCAGCATGACGGGTTTCGGGAGGGGAGAAGTCGAAACCGACGGTTGCCGAGCGTCGGTGGAACTCCGGTCTGTCAACGGGCGCTACGGCGAGGTATCCGTCCATCTGCCCAGACACCTGTCTCCCCTGGAAAATAGGATCAGGGACCTCGTACTCTCGGTTCTCTCCCGAGGCCACATACGCGTCTCGCTGAACGTCGCCGGCGACGCGTCCGGACAGGGCATCCCGGTCCTCAACGAACGTGTCTTCGAGGGATACCGGGACGGGCTTGCCCGGCTGCAGTCTCGCCTGGGGGCTTCAGGCGCACCCGATCCCGTGCAGGTCGCGTTGATGCCGAATGTATTCGAATTCGAGTCCGGAGCTCCGGATCTGGACGCCGTCTGGAAGGTGGTTGCGCCTGCCTGTGAAGAGGCCGTTGCCCAATGCCAGTCGATGCGCGCCGCAGAAGGAAGGCAACTGGCCGCAGATCTCGTCCGGCGCATTCATCTTCTCCGGGACCTGCTCGTAAAGATACAGGAACTGGCGCCCAGACAGGTGGAAGCCATGCGCAAAAGGTTGGACGAGAAACTCCGGGAACTCATCGCTCCGGAGAACGTCGACCGGAACCGCCTCCTGACGGAGATCGCCCTCCTCTCCGAACGCGCAGACATTACCGAGGAAACAGTCCGCTTCCACAGTCACAACGAACAGTTCTTGAAGACACTCGACCGCGAAGAGCCGGTCGGCAAGCGTCTGAATTTTCTTCTCCAGGAGATGCTTCGCGAGGCGAACACAATCGGGTCCAAAGCCGGCGACGCGGAGATTGCGCATCTGGTGGTCGGCGTCAAGGAAGAAATCGAGAAGCTCAAGGAACAGGTGCAGAATATAGAATAACGGCATTGATCGGTTTCACAGATGGAAACACCGTTCGGAATTGAGGCCCTTCAAGACCGGCTCGATCGCCATCCCGGGTCGTTTGTCGTGATACTCTCGGGGCCCGCGGGCGCAGGTAAGACATCCATCCGACAGGGACTCCTGGCACGCGACAACTCGCTACGCCGATGCGTGACCACCACCACGCGCGCGAAACGCCACGGCGAAACGAACGGCGTCGACTACCATTTCGTGTCGGAGGATGCGTTTCGTTCCGGGCTGCAGGCAGGGTGTTTCTTCGAATGGGCGGAGGTTTACGGCTTCCTTTACGGCGCGACGTTCGAGGCGATTGCGCGCGCAATTGGAAAACGCGGCGTCGTGTTGCTCGTGGTAGACGTGCAGGGCGCGTCGGCGTGGAAGCGCTTGCTCAGGAAACGGTGCGTAAGCGTGTTCGTACTCCCGCCGTCGGTCGAGGTACTCGAACAGCGCCTGGGCGGGCGCAGGTCCGAAGCGGTTTCGGCCATGAGGCGCAGGCTGGAGAATGCAGGGACTGAAGTTGAAAAAGCCGTGGAGTTCGACTATCTCGTCGTCAACAGCGATCTGGATCGTGCCATATCCGAGGTGCAGGAACTGATTCGCGTTGAACGGCGCAGGCCCTGGCGCACGCCGGATCTACTCGATGAATTCGCGCGCCGGAACGTGACTTAGCGGAAGTCCGGGACAGGCAGTCAGGGCGACTCAATCATGCGCACGTAGATAATTCAGTGGTCGACCAGCGAAAACCACGCCCCACACAGACGGAGGATTTTGTCCAAATGTCACGGATATTCTTTCTCGAAGAAATCAGCAACGACGATATGAACCCATACGAGGCGGTCAGCGCCGCGTCGAGAGAGTCCCGCCGGATCAACCAGGCCCGGATGGCGAGAGACGTTTCCGGCGAGGCGGAAAAACCCACAACGCTATCGCTTGATCGTCTTTCCGCGGGAAAAGTGAAGATTACGTACGACGTCGACGAGGAAATGGAAGCGGAAGATGGCAATGCCGTCGAAAATGAGGGTCCTGCTGGGAGTTAGCGGCGGGATTGCCGCCCACAAGGCCGTTGAAGTGCTTCGCGGCCTGCAGCGTGAAGGCGCCGAAGTGCGGGTGGCGATGACGTCCGCGGCAAGGAAGTTCATCCAGCCGCTGACGTTTGAGGCGCTCTCCGGCCACCGTGTCTACACCGAGCTGTTTCCCGAGGCGGGAGACCCGGAGGTCGTTCACGTCGAGCTTGGCGAATGGGCCGACCTGATTCTGGTTGCTCCGGCGACGGCCAACGTAATTGGCAAGATGGCAAACGGCCTGGCAGACGATCTGCTTACGTGCGCCGTGCTTTCCAGCGAGGCGCAGGTGATGGTGGCGCCGGCAATGGAAACGGCAATGTACCGCCACCCTGCGTCACAGCGCAATCTCCAACGACTTGCCGATATGGGATACCGTCTGATCGGTCCCGAGGAAGGTGCGCTTGCATCGGGCCGCAACGGAATGGGTCGGCTTGCGGACCCGAAGCGAATTGTCGCCGAAGCCGTATCCGGGGCAGCGACGTCCGGAGATCTTGCGGGTCGGAAGTTCGTCGTTACCGGAGGACGGACGGAAGAAGACATCGACCCGGTTCGTTTTATCACGAATCGATCCACGGGAAAGATGGGGTACGCGGTAGCCCGCCGCGCCAGGCAGCGTGGCGCGGAAGTCGTTCTGGTGAGCGGTCCTGGCAATCTGGATCCGCCCGCTGGCGTGGACCTGATTCGAGTGAGAACGGTTTCTGAACTGCGTGCGGCGACCGAATCGGCATTTGAGGGGGCCGATGCCCTCGTAATGACGGCGGCCGTTCTGGATTTCAGGCCTCGTGTCGTCTCCAATGCAAAAATCAAGAAGAACGCCAACGGGCTTACGCTGGACCTGGTTGCGAACGAAGATTTCCTCGTGGGCCTGGGCGCCCGGAAAGATGGCAGGATCGTCGTTGGATTTGCGATGGAAACGGAAAACGGTCTGTCTAACGCGAGAAAGAAACTCGAAGAGAAATTCCTGGATTTAATTGTATTGAACGATCTGAACGTACCGGGCGCCGGATTCGGCGTGGATACCAACGTGGTCACGCTGATCGACGGGGGTGAGGCGGAACCGTTGCCAAAAATGTCCAAGCACGAGGTTGCGGACCGGATTCTTGATTGGGTGAAAGAACGGTGGACGTAAACGTTGAGACAAAAGAGACCCTGGCAGCCGTCCGGACGTTCATCCAGGCGCAGGCGGAATTCGGTTTGAGTGAGTTCAGGCTCGCGCGCACCGACGCGGCTGCACGGCTTACCGACTTTCACGGATCGATCCGCGACTGCCGAATGTGCGGGCTCTGCGAAAGCCGGCGCGCCGTTGTCTTCGGCAGCGGCAATCCGGAGGCAGATCTGATGTTTGTCGGTGAAGCGCCCGGGGCGGAAGAAGACAGGACGGGAATGCCGTTCGTCGGCCCGGCGGGAGAACTGCTCACCCGCATGATCGAGGCCATCGGGTTTCAGCGTGACGAGGTCTATATTGCCAATGTTATCAAATGCAGGCCTCCCGGTAACCGGGACCCGAAGCCGGAGGAAGTCAGTACATGCAAACCCTTCCTCGAACGGCAGATCGAGTACATTCAGCCGGTTGCAATCTGCGCCCTTGGTCTGTTCGCCGCGCGTACCCTGTTGGAAACCGATGAACCGATGAGCAGTCTGCGGGGCCGGCTTTTTTCGTACCGCGGCATTCATCTGATTCCCACCTATCATCCGGCCGCGCTCCTGAGAAACCGGCAGTGGAAACGCCCCGCCTGGGAGGATTTGCAGCATCTCAGGCGCGTGTACGACAACGCGGCCGGTTGAGGACATCCACGCGCCCCGACCCCTCTTTCCGACAAGATCCTGCTCATTGCGTGATCCTATGGCTACCCAACCATCGAGCGCACAGACTCCCGTCGATCGTCCGCAGCCTCAGGCTCAAGAGGTAGAACGGGCGGTTCTCGGCGCCATGTTCATTGACAACGCGGCCATCAGCCGTGTGATCGAGGTCCTTGGCGACGAGACGGCGTTTTACCATACGGCGAACCGCCGGGTCTACGCGGCCGTACTCGCGCTGTCGGAACGTGGACTGCCGGTGGATGAAGTGACGGTTGCGGAGGAATTGAAACGCCGCGGGCAATTTGAAGACGTGGGCGGGTACGCCTACGTTGCTGGCCTGGGCGGCGAAATGGCGACCGGCGCAAACGCGGAATTCCACGCAAGAATCGTTCTGGAGCGTGCCCAGCGCCGCAGATTGATCGACGCGTCCACGCAGACGATTGCGGAATGTTACGACGAAGCGGAAGCGGTCAACGACGTTATCGACCGGGCCGAACAGCGTGTGTTCCGAATCGCCGAAGGCGAACTGGGGCAAGGCGTCGTATCGCTGCAGTCCAAACTGCACGAGACACTTGAACTCATTGAAAAGGCCCAGACGCAAGCCGGCGTGCTGTCGGGGGTCACAACCGGATTTACAGATCTCGATGAGATTACCGCAGGTCTGCAGCCGTCCGATCTGATCATAATTGCATCCCGTCCGTCGATGGGAAAGACGGCACTGACGCTCTGCATGGCGCGCAATGCCGCCCTGGTGGAAAAGAGCGAAGACAAAACGTCCGTACTCTATTTCTCACTGGAAATGAGTATGCAGCAACTCGCACTTCGCTTGCTCTGTGCCGAAGCGGGAGTGTCTTCACACCAATTGCGCAGAGGGCGCCTGTCGAATGAGGAATGGCAGAACCTTGCAAGCCGGGCAGAAAGCCTCTCGGACGCGCCGATATTTATTGACGACACGCCCGGCATCTCCGTACTTGAATTGCGGGCAAAGGCCCGGCGTGCGAAATTGGAACACGACATCGGCCTTATCTTCGTGGATTATCTGCAACTGATGACCACGTCGGCGCGAGCAGACAATCGGGAGCAGGAAATCGCGAGTATTTCCCGATCCCTTAAGGCATTGGCCAAAGAACTGGACCTGCCCATTGTCGCCTGTGCGCAGTTGTCACGCGCGGTCGAGTCCCGGACCGACAAACGGCCGCAACTTTCCGACCTGCGCGAAAGCGGCAGCATCGAACAGGACGCCGACGTGGTCGCGTTTCTCTATCGACCGGGCGTGTACGGAATAGAAGACGACGAAGGTCAGCCATATGAGTTGGGCAAGGCGGATATTATCATCGGAAAGCAGCGCAACGGTCCGACGGGCAACGTGTCACTGACGTTCATACCCGAGACGCTGCAATTTCATGACTACGCGCCGAACGATCCATTCTAGCTTCCGGCTCCCAATGGTCGGGGTCGTGACGGGACACTGCCCGGCGCTACGGCAGCGATCTCCATCATGTTCGAACTGAATCGAGGCGTTGAAACTCTCATTCCGAGGGAAAAATATGGACGATTACAGATCTCCAGTCAGGGTATCCAAGCTGCTGTCGCTGATGCTTCGGCATCGGCCGGAAGAGTTCGGCATCCAGGTCGACGGGTACGGCTTCGCGGATTTCGACGCGGTGATATCCGCATTGAAGGAACAGGATGCCGATATCGGAGCCGGGGACGTGGAAGCACTTGTATACAAAGCCCCCAAGAAACGGTTTGAGATTGTCGACGGGCGGATCCGTGCGCGCTATGGCCATAGTTTCGCGATGGAACTGGGAACCGAACCCGTCGAACCTCCGGAACACCTGTACAAGGGTGCGAGTGTATCGGAAGTGAAAGGTATTCTGACAAGGGGCTTGAAACCCGAAGACAGGCAATACGTGCACCTCTCTTTCGATGCTGACGTCGCGCGAAGGCTTGCTGGACACCGGCGGGAACCGGGGGCCGTGATACAGGTGGAGGCGAAAAGAGCCGCCGAGGGCGGGGTTCAGTTTTTCGACTGCGGTCCCACGGTCCTTTCACGGGAGATTCCTCCCGAATTCCTCTCTGCCGAAGACACGCCTGCGCCGGCTTTCCATGGCGGCGTTTCCGGTAAACAGGACGAGGGACCGGTTACGTACGGAAGAAAACGGCGATTCGGGTCGCGGAGATAGCCAACGTGGCGAGAGAGAATCCGACCAGAGCAAACACACTGTTGAAAACGGCCGCCAGCCTTTCCGGCGAGATCGGCGCTGATCTCGTGTTGCTCGTGGCGGATTCCGGCGTGACGAGGCCGGCCGTGCAATCCCTGAACAATGCCTGTCCTGTATTGCTGGTTACCCGGCGCGATCGGTTTCTTCAGGGCGTCGAGCGTATGGGAATCCGCCGGTTGAGACTTGATTTCGACGATGTTTCCCATCTGGAACGGGTACGGCAGGGCATTGTGCTGGGCATGGAAGCCGGACACATTCAGATGGGAAGCCGCCTGATCTGCCTTGCTAACGTTATGGAACACGGTGGGGTGGACACGTTGATGACGGTTGACACCCGCTGGGTGTTTGAGGACTTCGATCCGGAGAGCCTGGAGCTGCTGGCAGGCGACCTGCCCGTTGAAGTGGTCAAGGCGGTGCTGGATATCGCCCTTGACATCGGACGTGAAGGCCGGGAAGGCGAGCAGGTCGGCACCCTCTTCGTGCTGGGCGACTCCGACCGCGTCTTGGCCAATTCCCGGGTGATGACGTATGATCCGTTCCGAGGATATTCGAAACGGGAGCGGAATATCTGCGATCCCGACAACCGTGAGGGCGTAAAGGAAGTCGCTTTGATGGACGGGGCCTTCATCGTCCAGGAGGATGGCGTTATACGCTCAGGTTGTCGGTATATCACCTCAAACGTGGGGGGGCTCACCCTGCCCAAGGGGTTGGGAGCACGGCATGTCGCCGCGGCAGCGGTTTCCAGGAATACCAACGCGATCGCGGTGGCGGTCTCGGAGTCTACAGGTACGGTTCGGGTTTTCAAACGCGGCGAAATCGTCCTCCGGCGAGATCCCGGCCATCGCATCGCCCGTTAGCAGCCCGTTGAAAAAGTCCATCCGGGCTACGGCCGGCCCCTGCGGTCGAAAAACGGCGTTGCGCTCCCTCGCCGAATCGAGGGATGGGACTCGGTCGCGCGCCTTGTCTTCGACCACAATGGCTCGGCCTCGCCTGCAGAGCGACTTTCTCAACGGGCTGTTAGACGGTCGATTCCGGTTGCTATTGAAGGAACGCGATCAGACCGGTCAGGAAAAAAGGGCAAATGGGTTCCCTGCCGGCCATTACCGGATGTGCCCGTTTCGCCGCACACGCTGGGATGAATGCTCGATGGAAATACGGTTGAGCCGGCGCGAAGACCACATAGAGGCCGTCATCGGGGACAATGTGCATCAGGTAACCCGGGTCGCGAGGGCGTTCCCGAGAAGCAACCCCGACCGCTTCGTGGGACTGTTGGGAGAAGACGGGCAAGAAATCTGTCTGATTGAAGATCCCGGTACACTTGACGCAGACTCTCAGGAAATATTGAACGCCGCGTTGAAGGACGCCTACTCTTTTCCGCGGATACGGGAAATCCTGTCGGTGGCGCCTCGCGGAACGGGCGGCGAATGGACGGTTGTCGCGGAAGAAGGTGAGATCGTGTTCCGGACGCAGGACCGGGAGGCGCTGGACGGTTCGGAACCGCCGGGGATCACGATAACGGACGACAACGGCCGGCGGTACCGGATCGAGGACTACTGGGCAATGGACCGGGAGAGTCGAAATACGATCCGCGATCTCGTACCCGATGAGGTTTTGCGGCGAAGGGCCAGGGTAGTCAGGCTTCGTCGTTAGCTTTCGGTTTTCCGGGAAAGGACACCGTGTGAGCGCGCCTGCCAAGGGGTGTGTATGGAGGGAGTGTCCTGTCCCGAAAATAAGTTGCCTGAATTCGGCCGCAGAGTCGCCCGGCTCGCAAGGCGCCCGAGCACAGGCGACCTGCGTATGGTCGGCGAGCGAGGGGAACGTAGCGAGACGGGATGAATCTGCGGTCGAATGGTGAGGAATTTTTGGGTCAGGGCACCCGGCAAAGTAGATTTCTGATTATTGGCGGCTCGATCGGGGTGTGCGCAATCGGCATGCTGGCACTTGGTGAAGCCCGGTACAGCATGCCGCTTTTTTTTCTTTTCTTCGGCCTGTGGATGGTTTTCTATCTGGCGGCGGTCTGGCATTGTTCCGGGGCCTCACTGAAGACTGTCGTGCTGTTTGGCATTCTGTTCCGCATCATTCTGCTGTTTTCCGCGCCCGGCCTTTCGGATGACGTTTACCGGTACCTGTGGGACGGACGGGTGCAGGCCGCGGGGATAAACCCCTACCTGCATCCACCTGCTTCCGAAGCGCTCGCCCACCTCAGAGACGACGAGGTCTTCTCTCATGTCAACCACCCGGACGTACCCACCATCTATCCCCCGCTGGCACAGATATTCTTCCGCGTCTGTTATCTCATACATCCGTCGATCTGGACCATAAAGGCGGGCCTTGTCCTCTTCGATCTGCTGACGGCCTGGTTTCTTTTGGGACTGATCCGGCTTTACGATCAGCATCCGGGGCAACTGCTCATCTACCTCTGGCATCCCCTGTTGCCGGTAGAGGTGGCGGGGAACGGCCACCTGGATGCGCTCGGTGTATCCTTCATGGTTATCGCGTTCCTCTACCTTCAGGTCGGAGGTTATGCGAGGGCGCTCGGCGCGCTGGGACTCTCGTTTTTGAGCAAGTTATTCGCCGTCTGCCTGGTTCCGGTTTTTTTTCGCTGGATCTGCGGGAGGGTCTCACAAAACTCAGACGGGCGACTGCCGGCCGGCTTCAAACCTCGGGCCCTCTGGCCGGTTCTGGTTTTCGCGGTAACGATCGCGGCCGCGTACCTCCCCTACCGGGAAGCAGGAGATGCCCTGTTTGCAGGGTTCCTCACCTATGCCGAACACTGGAGCTTCAATGCGCCGGTCTTCGATATCCTGTGTTACGTTCTGGACGACCCGCTCTGGGCGCGCACGGTCATAGCGGCTGGATTTGGCGGAGCGGTGATTCTCTTCACGTTCAGCAGGATGCCGCCGATTCAGGCAGGGTTCTTCCTTGTCGGCGCGTTCCTGTTGCTTACGCCAACGTTGCACCCATGGTATGCGATCTGGATGATACCCTTCATGGTCTTCTACAGACAGCCGGCATGGCTGATCTTTACGGGCCTTATCGCCATTTCATATCACGTGTTGATCAGATACGCAAGTGATGGGGTATGGGAGGAGGCCCTCTGGGTAAAGTCTGTGCTATTCGGCGGGTTCGCCCTTGTCTGGGCATTCGAATGGATCAGAAAGCGACGCGTTGAGGTCTGAGATCCGAACGGCTGCCGCGCTCTAGACGAACTTTCCGAACAGGCGCGCAAAACGCACGAAGTCCGAGAATGCGACGTTGCCGTCGTCGTCCAGGTCGAACCGGGGATCGGCGGAGCCGAAGGCGCCGGCAAACAGCAGGAAGTCGGAAAAATCAA
Source organism: Gemmatimonadota bacterium (assembly GCA_028873695.1). Classification (GTDB taxonomy): domain Bacteria; phylum Latescibacterota; class UBA2968; order UBA2968; genus JAAXHE01. Next base: position 32,817 of record JAPPNU010000022.1, read on the forward strand.
CCCTGCCGCTGTCGTCGAAATCGGCGACTGCCGCAGAAGGAAAGGTGGTCTGCCCGGACGTAAACGAAGTGTTCCGGTATCGGGATGCCAGAGGCACGCCGGACGAGTCGGCCGCCATGGAAGAAATCACCGTGTACTCCCGGCCGGCGTCAAACGGCATCGAAAACGACAGCAGGGCACGCCGGCTCGAACGGTCGAGAATCACCGAAGTCGGGCGACCCAGGTCGGGGGCGACCGAGTATCCGTGCGGATCGGCCGTTCCGGCTGACATCGGTTCGTTGAACGTGAGCGCGAGGCTGTTCTCGTGAAGGACTTCCACGCGATCCAGTTCCGGCGCGGGGTTGGGGCGCATGGTGCGTACTTCGGAACGTATTTCATCGCCATTTGGCAGCGTGGCAACCACCACGTAACGATACACTCTGTCTTCGGCCAGGCCGGTGTCCGTGTACGTATTTCCCGTAAGCATGTCGACTACGGCGTCTAGCGAACTTCCTTCGACGCCGCGCAGGATACGATAGACGGCCCCGCCTTCCAAAGGCGTCCACGCAATCCGGACACTGTCGGGACCCAGCGGAAAGGCATGTACGAGCTGGAGCATGTTCCCTAAAGCCGGCCCGGTACGTTCCAACAGACGAACGGCGCCTTCCCGGTTGTAGAGCAACTCCGCGTAACCGTCCCCGTCCAGATCCGATATAAGGGGACGGTACGTCAATGAAACCGTCTCGTGCCAGAAAGGCTCGTACGAATCCGGCCCTGTGGCGCGGATGAGGTAGAGGTCCGGGAGCAGACAGACGGCCAGATCGGGAATGCCGTTGCCGTCCACGTCCCCTGTCGTAATGCCGTTTCCCGTCGAAATCACACCCGAGACGCGAATTGACCACTCCAGAGCATAGGAAAACGGTCCGTCCGCGCTGTAGATTTCAAGGTTCCATCGACCGTTAAGCGCGTCGTTCCGGTCTTCGGCCGCACGCGCGACGGCGAACTCCACGTCACCGTCATCGTCCATATCGGCGCCGCCGCCAATCCAATGGGTGTTGGTGCTGTCGCTTCCCTCCATTTTCCAGGTTTGCGCAAAACCGCCGCCCTGCCGGGCTTCGTAGATCCAGAGATCTCCGTCGTCATCCCCGGAGAGGATTTCCTTCCGCCCGTTGCCGTTCAGATCCGCGACGACAGGCCGGAGACCGGGCCAGTTGGAGCCTTCCGTCGGATTAGAGAGGGAGGCGCTACCAATGAAAACGCCCTCTCCGGTACTCTTCAATACGCGAATGTCCCTCGTCATCGCCGAAAGGGCCACGATCTCGTTTCTGCCGTCACCGTCGACATCCACGATTTCGCCGCCCTGGAAATCGGGGAGATCCAGAACGGTTTCGGACGGAAACGGCGTCCCGGCAAAGAGCCGGAGGCGCGCAATGTTGGTGCGGGGAAAGTTAATGCCCAGAAGGTCGGCGCGTCCGTCGTTGTCCGCGTCGCCCAGGGCCCAGGGAAGAAACGCATGGTTCGTCCGGAAGACGGTTGTGAGTTTTCCGTCGTCGCCACGTTCCATTATCAGGTTCACGTTGTAGGGACGGCCGCTAACGTAGGGCATCAGTACGACCTCGGGCCGTCCGTCCGCGTCGAAGTCGGCGGTCTCGTTCGCGAGATACCCGTCGGGCAGGGCGTCGATCTGAACGAACCCGCGTGAGGAGAGACGAAGCGGATTCACCTCAAACGTCAACGGATCGGAGAACACGGTCTGCCCGGCGGCGTCCCGCGCCATGATCCGGTATTCCAGGGGACCCGGCGCGAGGTCGGGAGGCAGCGTGACGCGATGACGGGTGTAGATGATTTCCGAGAACAGGGTGTCTTCCCGCGTCGTCACAGGCGATCGATAGAGCAGGGCGCCGTGGGAAGGACGTCCGGTATACCACTCGGCGTGGTACGTCTGGCGATTTCCGATTAGTATGGGTGCGAAAGACGCCTTTGATATAACCGGCAAGGCCGGTCGTATAACGATTCGCACCCGATCTTCCAGTGTGGTGCCGTCGCTCAGACGGGCCAGCAGGCGCAGGATGGCGGTGGTGTCGGCCTGTGTGCCGGGCGTCCAGGAATGCCGGATCTGCGATCCCGGCGCACCACCGGAGAGTCGGATCCAGGATTGAGGATCTTCTCCCATGCCCGAGTACAGTTCGTAACCGGCAACGTCGGGTCCATCGGCACGGGCGATGATGTCGACGATCCGCATGGCGCCGTCGTCCGTCCGGGGATATTCGAATTGCACGACGGGGGGTTCGGTCCACCCTGTCGTTTTATCGAGCAATTTCACCCCGTCGATACGGCCGGCGCCGCTGCGGCTGTCCCAGCCCTCCACCCCGAGGTCGATCACCGACGCCGCGAGCAGCGTGCGGACCTGCGCGTCGTTGAGATCGGGACGACGGGAGAGAACAAGCGCCGCCAGGCCGGAGATATGGGGCGCCGCGAAAGACGTGCCGGAAGCATATGCGTAACGGTTCCCCGGAAGGGTCGTCAGCGTGCCGGAGCCGGGAGCGACGAGGTCCAGCGGGACCCCCCGGCTGCTGAATGCCGCAATCCGGTCTTGCGGGGCCGTAGCTCCCACGGCGATCGTTTCGTCCATTGCTGCCGGGTAGGAAAGGCCTGATTCACCGCTGTTTCCGGCGGAAGTTACCAGGACAATGCTATTCGCGGCCGCATAGCGCACCACGTCGCGGATCAGGTACGCGCTTTCCGGCCCACCCCAGCTCATATTGATGATGTGTGCACCGTTTTCCACGGCATAGAGTATGGCGGCAGCGAGGTCGTCTTCTTCAAGAAACGTCAGGTCGGATTGCAGCGTCACGCCCGCGCGCAGCGCCATCAGCACGGCGTCCGGCGCAACGCCGGCGATGCCCACGCCGTTGTCCGTCACGGCCGCGGCAATGCCGGCAACACGGGTGCCATGACTGGATTCGTCCATGGGATCGTTGTCGGGCGAGAGGTAGTCTCCCTTTGCCGGTAGCGTCGGCGTGTGGGTGAAGTCCCATCCGCGAACGTCGTCCACGTACCCGTTTTTGTCGTCGTCAACGCCCGGCCGGCCGGATGCTTCAACGGTGTTGATCCAGATATTGTCTGCCAGGTCTTCGTGGGTATAGTCCACGCCGGAATCGATGATGGCGACAACGACGGCCTGTTCGCCCGGGGGCAGGCCGTCCAGAAGCGTCTGCCATCTGATCTGATCCAGGCCGTACTGTTCGGGCAGTCGGGGATCGTCGGGCACGTCGTGGTGGGAAAAGAGGTGGACGGGCTGCGCATAGAGCACGTCGGGGTGCTCCGTGTAGGCTGCCGCGGCTTCCACGGGACTCGCGCCGGGGTCAATCTCGAGGCGGTATACCTGCGCCAGTCCCAGCGCGCGTTTGGCCGGGGCTGCAGGTGGCTGAAACACGGGCTCGGGCCTGCCGGCGCCAAACCGCGCATGAAGGTTTTCCAGGCTCCCCGCCGCGGTCTTGGCCGCCGCCGATCTGTACCTGACAAGAATCTGTCCGGGAGAATACGCGGGTTGAGCCATGGCGGAGCCGAAGGCAGGAAGCAAGATCAAGACCTGAACCACGGCAGATACCGCGTGCATCCGGATGGTTCGATTCAAGGTCCCTCTCCAGGATAATGACGCTGTGTTTCGTTGCAGATCCAATCCGTCTGCCTTCGGCTACCTGTTCGTTAAGGACGGGATATCCGGCCGGAGGTTCCCTCTATGTGGATTGACGGTCGGATAGCGCTCCGGCGGCCTCTCGGTCCGGGGTTCCCGGCAGCGCGGCCACCAGCGCGGCGGACGGAAGCAGAATTAGGGAAACGCATGCCAGAGCAAACCCCATGGATGTCCTATCCGCCAGGAGACCGATGACCGGAAGCATAAGGCCCGAGATGCCCCATGCAAAACCCATCACCAGTCCCGTGGCCGTGCTGGCATGCTGCGGAAGGATGCGCTGCGCAAGTACGATATTGGTCGTGGCGCCCAGGTCGAAAATGAATCCGGCAAAGAGAAAACACGACAGCGAGACGGGCCCGGAGGTGAAGCAGAAGACAACGTAGAAAACGGTCGAGCAAGCGCAGGACCAGCCCAGAAGCCTGCGTGGAGCCACACGGTCGCCGAGATATCCGCCGGCAAGACGTCCCAGCGTGGCCGCGATCAGGTAAGCGGACAACACCCAGCCGATTCTGGAGATATCCCACATCCTTTCGTGTCCGAGTATGGAGATGAAGCTCACACAGGCCGCGTGCACCAGAGATCGAAATACGGCGATTGCATACAGGATCCAGAGTGGGCGCATGGCCGCCGTCCGAAGAAACGCGTAGTTGATGCGGACCGGTGGCGTTGTACGTTCCGAACGGGCGCCCGTCATGGAGAGTCGAAAAAGCACCGCTGCGGCCAAAAGACAGGGAACGATTACGACCCACAGGGACTCCAGCCCGTAGCGCGAAACAACCTGTGTCCCCGTTACCGGCGCAATGGCCATGCCTAAGGGACCGCCGGTCAGGAAGACCGCCATCGCAAAGTTGGATCTCCCGGGTAAAGACGTCGTTACCAGGCCGCCTGCGGTCGGATGGAAGAGAGATGAACCAAGCGATGCCAGGATCAGAATGCCGGCGAGCAGGGCCGCCGTTGGTAGCATACCGATTACAGAAACGCAGAGGCCGCACGCAAGAACGCCGAGTGCCGCCAGGCGCACGCGATTGGATCGGTCGCCGATGTAGCCCATAAACGGTTGCGGAATATTGCCAAAGAGAGAGACGACCATGGGCAGGAGGGAAGCTTCCACCAGCGTAAGCCCGAACCTGTCCTTGAAAAGGGCCAGCAACGGCGGAAACAGGGTCATATAGAAATCGACCGTGGTGTGCGCATAGGTAATCAGACAGACCCGGAGAAAGGGACGTTGCTTCAGGGGCATCTAAATAGCCGTTTTAAAGTTTCCGGTGAGTTCCCGAGCACTAGCGAAAAAGTGGCGGTCAAGGCGGGAAACGACGGCGCGCGTTCCGGTGATCCTACCCGAGATCCGCGCGTTCGATAACGACCTCTCCGATCTTGTCATGAATACCCAGCGGTCCGGTGACCCGGAACGCGACGCCCGGAAATCGAACCGCGGCCCGTTCAACCATGGCGGGAATGTCGCGCGTGGCGTGGCGGCCGGGCGAGAGCATGTAGGGGTGGACGATAACTTCGGCCGCGCCGTCGCGAACACAGGCTTCAACGCCTTCTTCCAGGGTGGGACGGGCGAGTTCCATATGGGCGACGTGTACAATCAGCTCCGGACGTTTTCGCCTCACGATTACCGCAACGCTTTCGAGCATACGATTGGCTTCGTCCAGGGTGGAGCCGTGATCGACAATGAGAAGCGCTTTGGACATAATGGATTAACGCTCAGAAGTATCGAAAGTTTTCGTCGCGTCGCCGCGTTGCGGTTTTTTTCGAATTGAGGCCGGATGCAGGACCCTGATTCCGGTTCATTTTTCCCAGCGTTCGAACCCGGTATGGACGACCGTGAACGCGTCGCCCGGCTCAAAGTCGTACCGGAATCCCTTTGCGTAGTCCAGGTCGTCCACCATACCGCGAATGAAATTCTCATTGCCGACCCGGATGAAAGTCTTGTCGTTCTTGCGCTCGACGCTTCGGATCCGATAGCAGGCATCGCGTTCGTTTTCATTCCGGATGGAAATGTATGCGCCTGAGAGGGGTCCGTCGGGCGGCGGTTCGTCTGTGTGGATGACACCGGGCTCGTGTGAGGAGACGATCCCGGTCCAGGCGGCTTCCGCCATCCGGATGCCGTGTGAAGCGGTACCTATGTTCGTCCCACCAACCAGCGCGGCCCATTGCGGGCCATTCTTCGATTCCGCGAAGATTCCGAACCTGCCGTTGAAGCAAATGCGGCCGTCTACGTTGATGGAACTGCGCCCGTCGCCGAATATGACCGTATGGATGGATTCGTCCTGCAGGCGGACTCGCAGCGCACGGAAAGCGGGTCCGCCAGGGAGGTCGACCTCTTCAATCTGAACGATATTCCGGTTTCTTCTGAAAGCTTCGATGATGCTCAAGTAACCGGTGTCGAGAGGCCGTTCACCCTCATGGGCGACAATGCCGTAGGTCAGATGCCGGGGATTGCCGGGTTTGTTGCGAGGCGGATCGCCGTGACAGAGGGCAATCTCGCCAGGGGGGTTAATCAAGTTCCATCGCAGGTGGACGTCGGTCGCGGCGCCGGGCCCGGATGATGCGGGGAGCACCTGCCACGTATCCTTGATGGTCCAGTCGACGGCGACCGTTCCGGCCGCTGCTGCACAACGCTTTACGTCGTAAAGGTACTGGAAGCCGCTGCCTTTGTAGTTACGTACCTCGCCATCGTAAAATTCTCCGAATTCGACGTCTTCGCCCGCGTAGGTGCCTCGTTCCTGCGTCGTGAACTCGAGACCCTCAGTCCTGACGGTCCCTTCGGCTGCGTGGAAGAGGAAGTGGTGTGAAGATCCGCCGGAGACCTGGAAAAGGTCTGCCACGTAGAAGTCTGTATCGGAGATGCGCACCAAGGCGCTGGTGCGGCGGTAGATCGAGCACTGCGGGTAGACGTCAGTCGATGAAACGGAGACCACCTGCGCCTCCCCGGTGGTTGAACAGAAATCGACCTTTCCGGAATAGCCGCCTTTCTGTTTGCTGCGATCAACGAGGACCGTGTTGTGGGAGACGGTATGGCTGGTCCAGCCCGCGCGTTTCGGCCATACGCGCGCGTGTTCGGGATAACCGAGATCCGGCAACAGGTCCAATCCGAAGCCGTAGAGCCCCAGATTCAATCGATCCGCGTGCCCGTGTCCGGTATTGCGGCCGTAGTAGAGCCACATGGTGCGTTCGTTGTCGTCCGCGCCGTCTCTGAGAAGCGCCAGACCATACCCCGTCATCACGTCGGAATCGAGGCGGAAGGGTCCGTGTCGCGCTACGGTCTCTGTCACGCGGCGCCGGATGGCGTCAGGATCCTCGTCGAATATGCTGCCGTGTATCCGTGTCAGATCTCCGCCGACGAGTTGGTGCGCCGCCATGGCGAAAATGGGGTCGCCAAACAGCTCCAGGCCCTCCAGACACTGCCCGGCGGTGAGACCGCAAAGGTTGGGGTTGCCCGTTTGGCCCGTGTCGCCGATGTTTGGGATGTATCTGCCCAGACAGATCATGCGGATGTGACCGAGGAACATCTGCCTGTACCGAAGATATTTCCTGACGTTATGGCGGGTGTATGAGCGCCGGCATCGGAGCACACGGTCCAGATCGTTCATGCCCTGGGATTTGTGGAGCCAGCCAAGGCTGTAGGACGGCGCGGCTTCGGAACCGATACCGTCCCGGTCGATTTCTCCCGCGAAGAGCATGGGGACGTGTCCGCCGCTCGGTTTTTGACCGCGCAGTCTGCCTGCCCTGAAGACCCAGTCCAGCCAACGGTCGGTATCGTCCGCGTCCAGAGCGACGGAGAGGACAGCCATCGTGACCTGATCGCCGGGTTCGTTTCGGGCGACGTCGCCCGCGAGGATGGCGGCGATGCCCTCGCGTATGATGCGACTTTCAATATGCCGGCACAACTCGTCCACGTTGCTCTGTGAACACAGACCGTGGTCGGTCTGTTTGCGTGAGAGGAACGTGAAGAGCGGGTCGTCATCCCGCCACGCGGATCGGACGGCATCAAAACATTCCGTGAAGGCGATGAGCAGGCCCGGTTCCCAGATGCGGCCGTAGATACGACCCCGGCCGCTCAACCCGTCCGAGTTGAAAAATCCGAGTTCGGCCCAGTAGGACCAGTGCATATCGGGATAGACGTCGGCGATTCTGGCCAGCAGGATTCCGGCTTTGCGGGAATAAACGGGGTTGCCCGTTAGCAGGTACGCCAGCTTCAATCCCTGGCAGGCGGTCCGGATTTCGTTCCAGATGCCATGGTGTCCATACACGCCAATGAGTTTGAATGATTCCCCGGTGTCGTCGGTCCAGCCGGTACCGTCGTCGACGCACCAGGCGAAAAGGGGGTCGTTTCTATCCGGATGTTGAGTATTGAAGAGCAGGCTGCGGTCAGCTTTGTCGGGATGAAAGAGACCGTCGAGGCCTATGCCGCTCCTGTAAAAAGCGGCATAGTCATTGCTGGGGAAACGGCCGCCGCAGTTTGGACAGGTAATCTTCCAGGGGTCGCGGAGAACGTCCACCTTGAAGGCGCCTCCATAGCGATTGATGCCGTCGCCGCATTGCGGACACCCTTTGGTGACGCTCGCGTTGGTGCTGCGACCGGTGGATTGACCGGTAACGAGGGACCACAGGGCGTCATCGTCCAGATCAACCCAGCGCCGGGCATGATCGACGGCAGCGTCCCGCTCGGCGGCGGCCCAGCGCGTTTGTTCAATGTTACGGCGCGCGTTGGCGATCTCTTCAGCGGCGATGAAATGTTCACCGGGCATAGGGGGTACCATGAATGTCGGGGGCCTGGTGGTGTTGCTCGAGATAGCGCTCAAGCGGCCTGGCAGCGGGCGACGTCCCCATCCCGGCGGAAGAAAAGGAGGAGAACGGGCCGCGTTTCGGTCCGGCCGATTCGAGCGTCAGGTCAGATCCCTGATGACCTCCTGCGCGGCATTGTGGCCCGGAATGCCGCTCACTTCCCCGCCGGGATGCTGTCCCGCGCCGCAAAGGTACAAACCCCGATGCGGGGCTCGGTATTGCGAGAGTTCCGGAAGCGGCCGGTTCCAGAAAAGATGTTCGCCGGCGTGTTGCACGTGCCAGATGCAGCCATCCGTCAGGCCGTTCTCGCGCTCGAGGTCGCGTGGCGTCCGGAAGATAAAGCTTCGAATGGAAGATCTGAAATTGGGAGCAAATTGCGTGATCCGGTCGATGATGCCATCTGCGATCTCGTCCCGGACGTCGTCCCACGCGCCATGCCGGAGCCGCGCGGGCGCGGGATAGATCCACACGGAGGCGGTGTGGTAGCCGGGTTGGGTGAGGGTGGGGTCCGCGAACGAGGGCATCGAAAAACTGATTACGGGATTGCGCACCGGCAGGCCCGCATCCAATTCGTCATACGCCGCGTCGACCTCGGGCCTCGATGCATTCAGGGTGATCGTGCCCCGGTAGGGCTGTTCAGGATCTCCGTCCCAGTACCGCCAATGCGGGGCTTCGCCGATAACGGCGAGCAGCTTATAGCAGCTAACGTGGGTGATGAGACCCTCGAGGCGATTGCGCAGCCTGTCGTTAACCGATTCGGCAGGCATGAGTTTGAGGAAGGCGCGCTTGGGGTCCAGGTTGGAGACGGTGATTCGGCTGCGGACTTCCCGTCCGTCTTCCAGGCGCACACCGATAACGCCGTTTTCTTCCACGAGGAATCCGTCTACGCCCGCGTCGAGATGGATGACCGCGCCGGCTTCTCGCGCCGCGTCGGCGATGGCATCGCTGACGGCGCCCATTCCGCCCTCAACGTAGCCATAGGGATGGGCTTCGCCGGTCTCGGCGTCCGGGCGGTTGATGGAACCGTAGGCAAAGTGAAGTCCCAGGGGATTCCGGCCAACGGCGGCGCCTTCCGTTGCGTGGAAATCCTTCAGGCGGTCGGTGGACAGGAATTCGTTCTGAAGTTCCCGTATCCGGGTGGATATGGCCCTGTCGAGCACGCGGGCCGACGGGGTGCCGGCAATCGAGGAACGTACTTCCGCCAGCGGCGGGGGCGCCTGGAACCGGTACGGGGTCACGACGTCCGAGAGCGTCCGCTTGAATTCGCCGTACCTGCGAGCGTCTGCGCGTTCGCTGCCAGTGAGGCGGCTCCGGTGGGTTCGATTCCTGGGAGAGTCGTGATCCGAAGGCCCATGATACGTGCCGTCGGGACGCAGGCGGATATACCCCTCGCGGGGCAGCATCTTCATCCCGCGTTCGTAGAGATTGAGATCCCGTATTATTCTGGGGGGCAGCCCGTGGATCATGTGGGCACAGGTTGAAAACCGAAACCCCGGCCAGAGTTCTTCGGTGACTGAAGCGCCGCCTGCAAAGGACCGGCGCTCGAACACGCTGACGTCGAGTCCGGCTCTTGCCAGATAGGCAGCGGCGGTCAGGCCGTTGTGGCCGGCGCCGACGACGATGACATCCGTATCCATTGGTTCGTTCCCTTCGATGTGAACCGACCCGTACGCCGGCGTCTAAACCGGACGGTCCCCTGAAATTACGCTTGGCCGCGGCCCTGCGGAACCGCGCGGGTTGCGCAAGGCCTGATGCGCGACTTCGTTGGATGCATCGACGTAAGCGTTCAGGCGGCCAGCGGCGCGGCCGCTGTCGATGGCGTCCCTGGCGCGTTCAATGGCAACCGAAGGGTCGTCATCGAATCCCAGCAGATGATCTTTTGTAGCGGCGTTGAGTACGATCTGGTCGTAGATCCAGCCTCTTTGTCCGGAAAGAGCGGCACACCCCTCTCTAGCAAAGGCGTCTGCACTTACGGCTTCGGGTCGAGGTTGACTGTCGTAACAGAATCCGGCGGCCGCCGGGTCGACGTCGTGATCGTACGATTCAGTTCGTCCACAGCCGGTCCTGAATCCCCTTACGTTGTTGATGGCTTTCCGTTCGCCGTCGGAGGGTTTGCCCAGCCGCAGCCCGAAGGAACTGCCACCCTCCATTCCCTTCACGACAAGGCCTGAGTTGAGACCCCGATCCGCCGCCAGTCGAAGGAACATATCTTCGTACCCCGGATGGTAATAGCCCACCACCATATGGTTTTCACCCGGACACGTGAAAAGCTGCTGGGCTTTCTCCGTTGCCGACCAGGGAGGCCGTTTTCCGATATGCGCACGGAGTTCCCTGGAAGCGTAGGCGGCCGGCGAGAAGATGCGCTGGCTGACGTAGGCGAGCCCCACACGGGGGTTTTCAATCAGACCCCCGGCCTGTTCCAGAGAGAGATTGACGTTCGCCCCGAGCACCTTCAGGATCTGTTCGTCGGTAACTCCCCATTTCGGCGGCATGCCGTCCACGCCGTGCAGTACCGTCGGACGTCCGAGCGCGGCCCTGACCGCCGCGACGAAAAGCGTCGGTCGGAAATATCTGTTCGATCCGTCGTAGGGTTCACCGAAATGGGTGAGCGTGCCGACGTTCAGTTCCACAACGCCGGACGGGTCAAACGCGGCGTCCAGGTATCCGCGCGCCTCGTCGTACGTCTCGCGATTCATCCGCTGGCCGATGAGGGCCGCGCCCTTGAGCGCTGCTCGCGCACGTCCGCCGAGTATGACGCCGCACATCCGGCGTGTCTCGCCGTAACCCAGATGATCGCCGGCCAGGACCTTACGGAGCGCGGAGAGGAGAACGGCTTCCTGTTCGTTCTCCGCTTTCAAATTCGAGGACGGGTTCAATAGATAAAGGATCTCCGTCGGCAGGCTCTGACGGAGGTACGCGCGATTCCTTTCGAACGCTTCGGTTTCGGCGCAACTCCACCGGGTCCGGGGAGGAAAGCCGCGTCGCAGAGCCATGGCCGCGAAGAATGCACCCATTTGGATGGAAGATACACGCTTCGCATCCGGTAATTCACCCTTGACGGAACGCAGAATCAGCTCCAGAATGCGGCCGGGCTGGGGATCGGCGGGCTTCAGGCCCAACGGTCTGGATTGATGGGGTCCGGTGCAAACCCGTGATTGGGCTTCCAGCACTTCGGGATTCGGACCTGTGTGGACTTCAGTTGTCATGGTATTCGTATCCTTCGACAATATGAAATCGGCGATAGTATACAAGAATTCCGGATTGCCATCAAGCGGGTCGGGCGGTGCCTCCGATTCCCGAGCTATGGACCCGGGCAATGCCGGACGGACGAGTCGGAGCGCATCGGGACTGAAAAAACGGTTTGCACACAAGGTGTTTTTTGTTAAATAAGACGGGATCGATGCAACGGGAAGTGAGATCGAAATGACTGTATTCCGACTGGCGTGGTGTCTGTTCATATCGGGTTGGATGAATACCGCGCTTCAGGCCGAACCCGTCCGTGTGTACGCCGCGGCCAGTCTGATCGGTTCCATGAAGCGGATCGAAGCGATGTTCGAAAGGGAAACCGATTTGGAGATCCGCTATTCATTCGCCGCGTCTTCCACGTTGGCAAGGCAGATCGAACGGGGGGCGCCCGCCGACGTCTACGTCTCCGCAAACCCGTGGTGGATGGATTACCTGGAGACACGCGGGCTGATTCGACCGGATACGCGGACAGACCTGCTTGGCAACTCGCTGGCGGTTGTGGTACCCCGAGGGGAAAGGTTCCACATTGAATGGGAGCAGAAGTTTGACATTGCCTCGGCGTTCGAGGGACCGCTAGCGGTGGCGGACCCCGAACTCGTTCCGGCGGGTATATACGCAAAGCAGGCTTTCATGCGCCTGGGGTGGTGGGTGGATCTGAATGGCCGTCTGGCCGTCGGTCAGGACGTGCGCGCGGCGCTCGCGTTCGTGGAGCAGGGCGCCTGCGCCGCAGGCGTTGTGTACGCGACCGACGCGGCCTCCAGCAACAGGGTGGAAGTGCTGGCCATGTTTCCGGCCGAGACGCATGACGAGATTGTTTATCCCGTTGCGATCGTGAAGGGGCGCGACAGCGTGAATACTCGGCGCTTTGTGGACTTCCTGAAGTCGGCGCCGGCGCTCGGGGTATTCAGGGAGCAGGGCTTTCGGATTCCGTCCCCCGGAGGACGTTCGAGCGACCCGCTCGGGATTGACGCATCGCGTATTCCATCGCATTCAAACCGGTGAGGGAAAGACGGCATGGCAGTCCTGGAGAGGCTGAACATCGGCGTTGCGGGAGCGGCGGGCAGAGGCGGCAGTTTTCGGGCGGCCGTCGACGCGCATCCCGCCGCCCGGCTGCACGCCGTGTGCGATATCCGGGAGGACATGCTGGAAGTGGCGGCTGATAAGCTGGGCGCCTCGGAGACCTATGCGGACTACGGGGAAATGCTGGAAGAATCCGATCTGGATGCCGTGATTATCGGTACGCCGATGCAATTTCACGCGCCACAGGCGATCGCCGCCCTGGAGTCGGGCGTCCACGTGCTGAGTGAAGTGACAGCCGCGGTTTCCGTGGACGAGTGCAAACGCCTGGTTGCCGCAGCCGCGGGCACCCCCGCCATATACATGATGGCCGAGAATTACACGTATATGAAACCCAACGTGCTCGTGAAAGCGCTCGTGCGCCGCGGTCTGTTTGGAGAGGTCTACTACGCGGAAGGGGAATACATCCACGAGTTGAAGGGGTTGAATGAAATCACGACGTGGCGTCGGAAATGGCAGACGGGTATCGACGGCGTCACGTACGGCACGCACAGCCTGGGTCCGATCCTTCAATGGATGGCAGGCGACCGCGTGTCGCGGGTCTGCTGTGAGGGCAGCGGACACCACTACAGGGATCCCAGAGGCGATCAATATGAGAATCAGGATTCCTGCGTGATGCTGTGCAAGACGGACAGGGGCGCACTGATCAAGATACGTGTCGACATGCTGTCGGACCGCCCGCACTCGATGGCGAATTACTCCCTTCAGGGCACCACCGGATGTTACGAATCCGCGCGCGCGCCGGGGGAGAGGAACCGGATCTGGCTCGCGGATCTGTGTGAAGACGGGAATACATGGATGGATCTGTCTGAACTGGAAGAAGAATATATGCCGGAGATGTGGCGCGATCCGTCCGAAGACGCATTGAAGGCGGGACACGGGGGAGGAGACTATTTCGAAATCCTGGACTTCGTGAACGCCATCGCGGGAACGGCGCCGTGCCCCATCGGGATTCACGAAGCCATGGACATGACGCTGCCCGGTCTGGTCAGCCAGGCATCGATCGTGCGTGACGGCGCCTGGCTGGACGTTCCGGATTCCAGGGCCTGGGTGACGTGAAGAACGGCGGGAGACCCGGACTCGCGCCCGATCCGCGCTACAGGGCTCCGGGCGTCAATGCACCCGCTCCAAATATGACCGAAAATACATTGCCGCGCGCGGACTTTGTCGCCGCGTGCATGTAACAGGCGCTGAACGCCCTGCGGGGAACGTCCGTGTGATTTTTGCCGGAACTGTGTAACAGCCAGTTGTGCAGGAGAACGACTTCGCCCTCGTCGAGTTCCAGATAGATGTGCTTTGCGCTTCGCGTCCTTTCGTCGATCTGCTCGGGACTCAGGAACCCGCTCGCGTTTTCGGGGTTGACCAGGCCCCATCTGTGAGACCCGGGAATGATCCTTACACAGCCGTTTTCCACCGTGGCGGGGTCCAACGCCGTCCAGACGGTAATGAGCGGGTCCCGGTCCAGGTCGGTCCAGCGGTCCTGGTGCCAGGTCAGGTCGTGGCCTTTCCCGGCAGGTTTGTTCATGAACATGGCGCGGAAGCAAGCCACCGGCGCATCTGTGCCATAGATGCGGGCGCAGACGCTCCGGAACATCGGCTTCTGCATATACGCGAGGAACAGGCTATCGAACTCCAGATCCTGGATTTTCCGATAGTTCAGAGTGGCGCCCTTATGTCCCCTGGTCTGGGGTCCCGGACCCTCCCGGCCTTCAACGACGTCAAGCTGCATCAGCATACGACCGTAGTCCAGCGGGGCCGTGCCCAGCATGACGTCGTCGATGCGCTGCTTCAGGGCATCCAGTTCGGCGGCTCCGGCAACCCTGCCAAGATGGAGATAGCCTTTTCTTCGGAATTGTTCCCACTGTTCGTCCGTAAGGCGGTCCATATCGCATCCTTCGAATGTGGACGGCGATTCCCCGTTTTCCGGCCTGACAGGGGAAGAAGCGGGGAAGACGTCACCGTCGGTTGAGGGCGGGGCGACGGATGGAAGATAAATAACATCGGTTTGCGGATCAAGTTTCCCGCGGGGAGCGGCCCATGTCGGATACGGTATTGTATCTCTCGAGAAATGACGTGGAAGCGGTGGGACTGTCGATGTTGGAAATCATCGACGGGCTGGACCGGATGTTTGTGGAAAAGGGTGCGGGCAACGTGGAGATGCCCCCCAAACCGGGCATCCACACCCAACCGGATGCATTCATTCACGCGATGCCGGCGTATATACCGAGCCTTGAATCCGCGGGAATGAAGTGGGTCTCGGGATACCCTGAAAACCAGGCGAAGGGGTTGCCGTACATCAGCGGGTTGCTGATCCTGAACGATCCTGAAACCGGCATTCCGATATGCGTAATGGACTGTACGTGGATCACGGCGATGCGGACCGGAGCGGCAACCGCGGTTGCCGCGAAATACCTGGCGCGCAGGGACAGCTCGAAGGTTGGCATTGTCGCCTGTGGCGTTCAGGGCCGCAGCAATCTCGAAGCGCTCTCGTGCGTATTCGACATTCGGGAAGTCAAGGCCTACGATCTCTATCCGGAACTTGCCGATCGATTCGCCGCGGAAATGGGACCCCGGCTGGACGTGCGGATCGAGCCGGTTCGCATGGCTTCAGAGGCGGTCCGGGAGCTGGACATCGTGGTTACCAGCGGCCCGGTTCTGAGACGTCCGGAACCGGTGGTGGGCAGCGGCTGGTTGGCCGAGGGATCGTTCGCGTGTCCTCTGGATTTCGATTCTTACTTTCGGGCCGACGCGTTTCGCGAGGCCGACAAACTGGCGTGCGACGATACCGATCAGCTGGACTATTACCGCCGGACCGGCCATTTCGGCGACACGCCCCAACCGTATGCCGACCTGGGGGAAATCGCGGCCGGACGGAAACCCGGCCGTGAGTCGGCGACGGAGCGCACGATTGCGATCAATCTCGGCCTCGGCCTGGAAGACATGGCGACTGCCATTCTGGTCTATCGCCGTGCGGTCGAGCGGAAAATCGGAACCGAGTTACCCCTGTAATCAGGCCCTTTGGATTGACATGCCGGGGAGGCGCTATGATTCGACGGAACGACGAACCGGAACAGATCGGTCTATGCGGAGAAGGCATCCGGTCGGCTTACGGGATCCTGGAAGAGGCGGTGGTCCGGGGAGAGTTGATGGGCGCCGCACTGCAGGTGTCTCGGGGGGGAGTCGCCCTTCCGCCGGCGTGTTTCGGGCGAAGGACGCTGGCCGCGGACGGTTCTCCGGTGGAGCCGGACACCCGATTCCTGGTTGCATCCATTACCAAGCCGATCGTGGCGGCGGCCGTCATGTCGCTCGTGGAACGGGGCAAGGTCTGCCTGGACGACCCCGTGCCGGACATCGTGCCGGAATTCGGTCAGGCGGGCAAGGAAGGCGTGCAGGTGCGCCATCTCCTGACCCATACGTCCGGTCTGCCGGACATGCTCCCGCAGAATCTGGCGTTGCGGGCCGAACATGCGCCGCTGGAGGTCTTCATACAGCATATCTGCAGGGTGGAACTGCTCTTCGATCCCGGAACGCGGATATCCTATCAGAGCTGCGGCATTGCGATGCTGGGCGAGATCGTTCAGCGAGTTGAGGCGGTACCCATCCGCACCTTCCTGAAACGCTCTTTTTTCGACCCGCTGGGACTCGCGGATACAACGCTGGGTTCAACGAATCGGTGCCCGCGGGAATCCGAAGTCAAGATCCGCAGCGGCGAATACGGGGCAGCGGACGCCGTGTCGTGGAACTGGAATTCTGACTACTGGCGCGGATTCGGCGCCCCATGGGGAGGACTCGTGACGACCACGGCGGAAATGACGGCGCTCTGCCAGGCCTTTCTGTTCGGCGGTTCGTTGAATGGAATCCGCATTCTGCAGCCCGCGACCGTTGCAGCAATGACAGCGGACCAGACGTCGGCGATGCCGGATCTGAACCGCGCCGACAGATTCAGACAACGATGGGGGTTGGGATGGCGCCTGCGAGACCGGATGAGTTCGATTTTCGGCGACCTGACTTCGGACGCCACGTTCGGACACGAAGGGGCGACCGGCACGGTTGCGTGGGTGGATCCTGAAACGGAGACGACGTGCGTATTGTTTAGCAACGACCCCCAGGGCGCGGCGCCGCTGCGCCCACGGGTCGGCAATGCGGTTGCGGCCTCGGTGATGTAGTCCGGCGCCGTATCACGGCCACCTCCGTAGTTTCGTAGTCTCGCAGTTTCGCCTTTTCGTCCTTTCGCAGTTTCGTCTTTTCGCAGTCGTACTATCCTTCGACGTGAACGTGTCCGAAGAGTGTGCTGACCGACTCGTCGTTGTGGATGCGGCGAATGGCTTCGGCCAGGATGGAAGCCACGGACAGCACTTTGATTTTTCCGTTCTGGACGCTTTCAGGTACGGGGATTGAATTCGAGACGACCAGTTCCGTAAGAACCGAATTCTCCACGCGTTCAACCGCGGGCCCGGCCAGTACGGGGTGTACGATTACGGCGCTGATGTCGAGGGCGCCCTGTTTTCTCAGCGCCGTAGCGGCCTCGACAAGCGACCCGCCCGTGGAAATGAGGTCGTCGATAATCACGACGTTCTTACCTTCCACGTCGCCGATAATGTTCAGAACTTCGGTCTGGGTTCCGCTTGAGCGTCGTTTATCTACAATGGCCAGGGGCGCGTCCAGCAGTTCGGAATAGGCCCGCGTCATCTTGATGTTGCCCACGTCGGGCGTGACCGTGACCAGGTTTTCCATGCCCTTCTCCATCAGGTAGTTTCCGAAGACATTGATGGAGTAAAGGTGGTCCATCGGGATGTCGAAAAATCCCTGGATCTGGTTGGAATGCAGATCCAGCGAAAGGACCCGTCTGGCGCCCGCCGTTACGATAAGGTTCCCGA
The DNA here is from genome assembly GCA_028873695.1 of Gemmatimonadota bacterium. Lineage (GTDB taxonomy): Bacteria > Latescibacterota > UBA2968 > UBA2968 > JAAXHE01. The sequence continues at coordinate 50,487 of JAPPNU010000022.1, forward strand.
TCAGCTTGGCGGTGATTGGCACCCGAGGCCTGTCTTTGCGGTCCTGCCGGGCATACCCGTAATAGGGCAATACGGCGGTGATCCGCCGAGCCGAAGCCCGACGGGCCGCGTCGATGAGGATGAGGATTTCCATCAGGGCGTCATTGGGCGTGAATTCCCCGTTGCCGCAGATGGGCTGAACGACGTAAACGTCGTTGCCACGCACATTTTCCCGGATCTGAACGCCGGTTTCTCCTCCAGGGAAACTGATGACTTCGGCGTCTCCCGGCGTGATGTCGAGGTGCCGGCAGATCTCTTCGGCCAGGGGTCTGTTGATGTTGCCGGTGAAAATCTGACAGTCGTAACCCAAAACGTCAGCCTCCTTTGGGGAGTTCGAATCGCGGAATTGAAGAAAGGTCCCGGGGAAGAACGGTAAGGAATATATAGACCGCCCGGCGGCTGAGCAATGGGATTTGACAACGGAAAGCGATTCGGAACGCATCCAACCCTCGTCATGGATCGTCCTGACGAGACCTGAACTGCCCCCGGGGGCGTATCGGTTCGACGCGCGTCGGAGGTTTCACCCGGAAATCGCCGACACTTCCCGGATCCTTTGTGCACGACCGTATTGGGGACAACGCTCCGTTGAACGCCACGCTGACCATCCTCTACCGGGACGACCACTTCGTTGCGGTTGACAAACCGAGCGGCATCTTCGTACACCCGACCCGCCTCGGACGCCGGGAGCCCGACTGCATGTCCCGCCTTGGCAGGCAATTGGGTCGTCCTGTTTTCACGATTCACAGGTTGGACCGCGCCACCTCAGGCGTGCTTCTCTTCGCGCTGAGTTCCGAGGCGGCCCAAAAAATGTGTGTCCTGTTCGAAGAACGACGCATCCTGAAGGAGTACCTGGCCGTGGTTCGGGGGTTTGCTCCCGAGGCCGGACGCATCGATCACCCCCTGCGCAAACACCCGAAAAAATCGGCCGTGGACGCCTTGACCGACTTCGTTCGCGTGGGAACGGCTGAACTTCCGGAGTCCGTCGGCAGACATGATACAGCGCGTTTCTCACTGGTACGGGCGGTTCCTCATACCGGCCGCATGCACCAGATCAGGAGACACATGGCCCATATCTCCCATCCCGTTATCGGCGACACCAGGTACGGCGACGGCGCGCAGAACCGGTTCTTTCGCGCCCGGTTCGGCGTGCGCCGTCTGGCGCTTGTGGCCGTCCGTCTCGCGTTTCTGCACCCATATACCCGGGAAGACGTTTCAGTCGTTGCGGAACCTTCGGAGGATCTCAGGGCGATGTTCGCCGGGATGGGCTGGAACGCGTCGTTGGCCGGAGACCCGCTCGCCCGTCAGGGACGGCGTCAGGCCGCTGAGGCGGGTCCTTTCCTGCCTTCCCCAAACCACGTCGCAAGGGAGACGACCGGGGAATAGCCACGCCGCGGCGTCAACCGCATGCCTTTCAACCCGAAACAGATCTCTATAATGCGGAGCGGCGCGATCGGAGACTTCGTACTGACGCTGCCCGCGGTCAACGCGCTGCGTGCTGCATACCCGCGCGCACACCTCCAACTCATCGGCAATCCATCGATTCTACGCCTCGCCCCTCTCAAGGACCACGTCGACGTCAACAGCGCGGAAGTCGCCGGCCTCTATAATCCCGTGGGGCCGGTCCCTGAACGTACACGCACACTCTTCTCGGATGTCGATCTTCTTCTTGCCTACGCCGTCGACACGGATCGCAGCCTTCAGTCCCGGCTCACTGAGATTGTCAGCGGCCGGGCCGTGGTTTACGACCCGCGACCGACTGGAGGCGTCCACGTCGTCGAACACCTCCTGACGCCGTTGAGGTGGATGGGCATTCCCGCTTCCGACCCGATGCCCCGTATCCGCCCGGCCGTCGATGAACTGGCTCAGGCAGGCGAGATCCTTAAAAGACACGGTCTGGCCTCCCCTCTGATAGCCATTCACCCCGGGAGCGGGGGCCGGGATAAATGCTGGCCGCTGACTTCCTATTTCGAACTTGCCCGCAGACTCGCCACACGCGGAGCGGGCGTCATGGCCGTATGCGGCCCCGTGGAGCGGGACGTCGTCGATGAACTGCCGGCTCACCTAACCTGCCTGGTTCCCCGGGACCTTCGCAGCCTTGCCGCCCTGCTGCACGCAGCCGACCTGTTCATTGGAAACGACTCCGGTCCCGGACACATAGCAGCGGCGGTCGGCACCCCGACACTCACGCTGTTCGGCCCCACGGACGCGGAAACGTGGGCGCCGCGGCATTCCCTCGCCCGTATATTGAAATCCCCGGGCGGCCACCTCCCTGCCCTGTCGGTCGAAGCCGTGCTGAATGCCGCACTCGAGATGATTGCAGCGGAACGATCTAGGCCGCCGGATTCAAGCCGATCGCAATCCGTTTCGACGTGATTCCTGTACCGGTTCACGCCATAGGATTTGACAGCCTGGGACCAATTTGGCATATTAACCAGGATTCGTCGTTTTTCGGGGACGTTGGTTCGTATACGTGCAAGTTGACAAAGGCGATTAAACTGCGGATTACCAGGATACACCAGGTTGCTGGACGTGAACGGAGATATCATCCTTATGGACGACCTCAATACCCCGTTTGGCGCCGGTCCCTTCTGTGTTTTTTGTGCTTTTTGTGGCCAATTTGACGGTTGTCTTTTTTCGAACTGAGGTCAAACAACGGCGTCACAGACGTTTCGGGTTTGTCATCGCGTTTCGCTTAGACCAACACCGGGAGATTCGAATGAGCGCCCTGCTCGACCTGACTTTTCGCGGGAATCCAATGGCGGGATCCGTCAACGACGTGGGCGAGTTGCGGCGCTCGGACGACATTCTGCACGACCCTGCCGCACTGCACGCCCGAATGGCGGATGACGGCTACCTCTACCTGCCCGGACTCCTCGACCCTGAGGAATCGCTGGCGGCGCGGCTGGAAGTGATGAAGCGGCTCGCCAGGCTGGGCTCGGTGGATGAAACGCTTCCACTCATCGAGGGGAAATACAAGCCAGGCGGCGGGCTCGGCACCATGTTCGACTTCACGCTCGATAATCCGGCGCTGATGAAAGTTCTCTATGACGGACCCATGATCCGGTTCTACGAACGATTCCTGGGCGGACCCGTCACCCACTTCGACTATACATGGTTCCGGGTCAAGGCGCCGGGAAACACGTCTCCCACCCAACCCCACTACGACGTGGTTTACATGGGCCGGGGAACCCCCAACCTCTACACCTCCTGGACCCCGCTGGGCGACGTACCTTTCGAGATGGGCGGCCTGATCATCCTGGAGAATTCACACAAGTGCGAACGCCTTCGCCACACCTACGCGCGGACCGACGTAGACAAATACTGTGAAAATGAAAACGAAGCCGGACGGATCGTTGAAACCGCCAGGATCCAGAAGCGCGACCTGACCGGGGAGGAACAGTCCCGAATCCGATGGAATTCCACCGGTTCGTATGCGTCCGACGCGATCCAGGCTCGAAACGAAGTCGGCGGCAGGTGGTTGACGGCAGACTACAAACTGGGTGACGTGCTCGTCTTTTCGATGCATACGCTGCACGCCAGTTCCGACAACCGCACCGACCGGATCCGCGTCTCCTCGGACTCGCGCTATCAACTCGCCTCCGAACCGCAGGACGAACGCTGGATCGGGACGCGTCCACCGGCGCATGGCATTCGCGCGAAACAGGGCATGATCTGTTGATCTTTACTCGTTCGTAGCCTGCAGTCACCGGAAACGTCGTCCACAGATGAATTCGCCCGAACTCACCTGACACGCCCGTTACTTCAGTCTCCCCCCTTCGAGCCTCGTTCCTGCATCTGACGCACAAACGAATTCTCCGCATAGTCGCCACGCACGGCCCTGAAGTCGGCTGCAGCTTCGTCCGCGCCGCCGTCGACGCCATAGCCGATTGCCGCGGCGGCGCCGAATTCCTTTTCCGCGTCCGCCAGCACCTTTCTCGCGGCCGAGGCGCGCAACTTCCCGAGCGCCGCTCTCAATTCCGCCAGGTCCCGCGTCGTGAGCGCTTCCACGGCGTCGCCGGTACGATCACGGTACATGCGGCGCACCCATGCCCACTCGTCCCTTTCGTACATCCCGTCCGCCCGCGCGAATGCCGAATTAAATGCCGCGACCGTGTCGATGTCTCCTGAAGCGATACGCGATTCGATCTCGGCCAGCCTTGTCCTCGCAAGCAACAGACCGCCCACGTCCGCCCAGCACGCATCGTATACCTCCCCTTCGGACGGACCCAACCCCTTTCCGTCCGCCACCCGCCCAAGGATCCTTGCAATCAGGTACATGTCTATCGCGCCCGCGTAACTCCTGATCCCGTGGCGCAGAACCAGGCGCCGGATCCTCACGCCATTGTGGCGTACGTGATCCACTTCTCGCGGTGTCTTGTCATACAGGGCGTTGAGAAGCGCCTCTCCCCGCATCATACGCTCGACCGTGTAGGGACTGAACACCTCGTACCGGATCCTGTCGCGCTTATTGGATGACGTGCGCCGGTCCCGGTCCGGCCACTTGTCGCCATCGCGAACCGTTCCCGCCGTGTGCAGGTTCATCGCAGGCGTAAGGTAGCTTGCCCCCCTTTCCTCGACGAGGTACGAAAACGGCAAATCGCGGGTATCGAAGTTCGTCATATGCTTGCCGATGACAACCGTGAACGGCCCGACCGCGCTGGGCAGGAGCATATAGGAAGAGGATCCCGTCTTGCTTCCTCGTTCGAGCACGCCCTGGTGTACGGGACCGAGCTTATACATGTGGTTGCTCTGGTTGGTCCCGCTGCCGGCATTGTAAAACGAATAGAGTCCCGCGATCAGAAGCGTACTCCTGTGGTGCGTTACCGTGTAAGGACCGCCGAACACGGCGCAGGCTTCGCCGTTAAAGCACTCCGAATTGGCGAAAAAGAGTGAATTCTCGGCCGAAAACTGCTTTCCGACCTCGACGCCCTGCCCGATAAAGCACCGGGAAAGGATCGCGCCGCTGTCCACACTCGAGCCTTCCGCGATAATGAAATCCTCGGCCACAACGGATGCGCCTACCCTGGAGCACGCACCGTCCTCGCTCAATACGGTCCCGTTCTTCAGCATGGCCGCCCCGACGATCTCCGCGCCGCAACCGACATTTACATCCAGAATCTCATTGACATGCGCCACGACGGCTCCTTCACCAACCACCCCCACATCGGACGTGATTTCTGCGACGTATGCGTCGACCATCTCCTGTAGACGCATCGTCATCTCCGTCCGGTACCGGTGCATACTCATTACATAGGCGAACTGGCTGGACATCTCATCGAACATCGGGATCTCGCGCCCGCCACCCTCGTTAACGGCTTCCACAACCACGCCATTTCCGAACGCCGCACCGGCGCGCGTCACCATCTGCCCGACGTCCGTTACGACCGCACCGTCGCCGATCCTGTAGTTTGCGAGGTGACCGCGGACCCGAGTCACCCGCACGTTGTCGCCCAGTTCGCAGTCTATCAGGGTTGCGTCCGAGATTTCCGCCGGCAGGTCCGCGCCGGCGAAGGTCACGGCGCCTTCCAGAGCGCCCAGCTTTATCTGTCCGTAGAATCCGACGCGCTTCACGCGATCCGGGTTGAATCCGCGCTTCACTTCGACCCTGGACCAATCCGGGGATTCGCACCCGTTCCGTTCCATCGCCTCGACCTCAGCCCGTGAAAGCGCACGATAGCCGGCCATTTGTGATCTCTCCTTCCTTCATGTTTCGGTTCAGGCGTGCGTATCTCACTGAAAAACCGGTCATTATCGAATCAGGAGGGCGGGTAAGATATCCTTCGCCGCACCCAACGGCAAGCGTTTTCTATCGAATTCCCGTCCGGTTCCGCTGTTCCCGGTTCAAGGGCAAAAACCTTTACTTCAATCCGGCCATTTGGTATATTGGCTTTCCTTTTCAGGCAGTCGCCAATCCTATATACGGCGTTCCACGATGGGAGAACCGGATGTCCGGCAGCATCAAACTTGAGGTTTGCGAGAGCAGCGCCGACGTGGCGGTCAACGCGTCGGAAACCATTGCAGGTCTGATCCGCGCGACACCCGATGCGGTGATCGGCCTGGCTACGGGTTCCACGCCGGAACGTACCTATGACAGGCTCGCAGACCTGCATCGTAACGAGGGTCTCCGATTCGCCGGGGTAACCTCCTTCAACCTGGACGAATACTGGGGACTGGACGGCGATCACGATCAGAGTTACCGATATTTCATGAATGACCGCCTTTTTCGGAAGATCGACATTCCGCCCTGGAATACCCATGTCCTGAACGGTACCGCCGCCAATCCCGATCTGGAATGCAGGGCGTTCGAGACGAAAATCCTCGCTTCGGGCGGAATCGACCTGTGGCTGCTCGGTATCGGCACCAACGGACATATCGCATTCAACGAACCCGGCAGCCCCGTGGACAGCCGTACCCGACTCGTCAACCTTGCGCCGAGTACGATTGAGGCGAACAGCGACGGCCGTTTCTTCAAAGACGCCGCCAGCGTCCCCCGATTCGCCCTTTCGGCGGGAATCGGTACCATTCGGGAGGCACGGCGTATTCTGCTGCTGGCCACAGGCGCCGGAAAGGCAGATGCCGTTGCGCAGGCCCTTGAAGGACCGCCAACCACGGACTGCCCGGCAAGCCTGCTCCAGAGCCACCCGGACTGCACGTTCATGGTGGATCGCGAAGCGGCTTCCAGGCTTGAATCCGGTTGAATCCGAACGCAACGAACGTCCGTCGCGCCACAACGCAACGGGACCACCTTCCAAATTTCCCGCATTTTCATGGAGCGTCAAATGGACCGCGAATCGATTAAGTCAGGCGTGTACCGGGTGATCTCGAGGGTTCTCGGAATCGACGCAGCCGAGGTCGCCGAGGACCAGAGCTTCACGGCGGATCTGGGCGCCGAATCCGTACAATCCGTAGAACTCATGGCCGGATTCGAAGAGGAATTCGAAATTGAGATGGACGAAGATGAAGCCCTGGCCGTACAGACCGTAGGCGGCGCCATCGACTTCATCGCACGGTATGTAAACGATTGATCGCGCACCGCTTGCCCCGCCATTTCCAGGAGTGTACCCCATGAAGACAGGAGACCTGATCGAAGTTGACCAGCCGAATCTCCTCGACGAGCAGTTCGACTACAACCTGCCGCCGCGGATTGTGTTTGACGGGCCGTTATATGAAGAAATCGGAGACCGGCTTGTCAGATTCGACCCGAAGGACGCCCTTGCCCGCGACCTCGTCATTACCGATACCACCTTTCGGGACGGCCAGCAGGCCCGGCCGCCGTACACGGTGGAACAGCAGGTCAGACTCTACGACATGATGGCCAGGCTCGGCGGGCCCAACGGGATTATCCGGCAGACCGAGTTCTTTCTCTACACGAAGAACGACCGGCGAACGCTGGAAGAATGCCGCGCCCTCGGGCACCGTTATCCGGAAATCACCTCCTGGATCCGGGCGGACAAGGGCGACTTCCGCCTGGTTAAGGAAGCGGGCGTTCAGGAAACCGGGATGCTCACACCCAGTTCCGACTACCACATCTTCTACAAGCTCAAGAAAGACCGAAGAAAGGCATTCAACGACTATCTGGAAGTTGTCGAAGCCGCCTGGGAGTCCGGCATACGGCCTCGGTGTCACCTTGAAGACGTCACCAGGGCGGATATCGACGGATACGTCCTGCCCTTCGTCCAGGAACTGATGCGCCGTTCCGAGCAGGTCCCTCCCGAGCTCCGCGCCAAAATCCGGCTCTGCGACACGATGGGATTCGGGATCAGCTATCCGGGCGCAAGCCTGCCGCGGTCGATTCCCAAGCTCGTCTACCGGATGACCAACGACGGCGGGGTGCCGCACGATTGCCTGGAATGGCACGGGCACAACGACTTCCACAAGGTTCACGTCAACGGGGCAACCGCCTGGCTCTACGGCTGCAATGCGCTCAACACCACGCTGTTCGGTTTCGGCGAACGTACCGGCAATCCTCCGCTGGAGGGCGCCATCCTCGAATACATCGGCCTTCAGGGGAGCCTGTGCGGCATAGACACCATGATGATCCAGGAGATGGCCGACTACATGCGCGCCATCGGCGTGGACATCGCGCCGAACTACCCGTTTGTGGGCCGGGACTTCAACACCACCCGCGCCGGAATTCACGCGGGCGGGCTGCGTTCCGATGAGCGCATCTACAACATTTTCGATACGACTGCATTGTTCGGACGTCCGCCCAGGGTGGCCATCACCGACAAGACCGGTGTCGACGGGGTGGCCCTCTGGGTCAACGAGTTCCTTGGTCTCAAGGGCAGCGACCGGCTCAGCAAAATCAAAGTGCATAAAGTCGCCCGCTGGGTGATGGACCAGTACGAAGTCCACGGGCGGATGAGCGCAATTACGGACGAGGAACTGGAAGAACAGGTCAAGATCAACCTCCCGGACCGGTACGCGACCTGGCAGGCAGGCCGCAAAGCCGGCTGATCCGCTCGTTTTCGTCCTTCAATTACGATTTCCGGCTCCGTTTCGTGACAACGCGCACCGTCTCACATACCGCACTCAACGCATTTTGCGTTGACCTCCTCGATGCGGCGGGCGTGCCTGAATCCGACGCCCGAATCACGGCCCGCATCCAGGTCGAAGCAGACCTCCGCGGCGTACATTCCCATGGCGCGCGCGCCATTGCGGGCTATATCCGCCAGATCCTGAAAGGCGACATCAACCCGAATGCCCGGCCCCGCGTCCTGAGTGAGGGGGCCGCGTACGTTCACATGGACGCGGACAACGCCCTCGGACAGGTGGCCGCATACAGGGCGATGCAGCGCGCGATCCGGAAGGCAGAGGGGTCGGGCATCGGCATGGCCGCAGTCCGGAATACCAATCACTACGGCGCCGCGGCATACTATGCCAACATGGCGGCCGAGGCCGGGATGGTGGGATTCAACACAACCGGCGGACGAAAAAATCGGGGCAACATGGCGCCGTTCGGCGGCATCGAACCCGTTATCGGGAACGCGCCGTTCGCGTACGTGATCCCCGCGGGGCGGGAACGGCCCATCATCCTCGATATGGCCACGGGCGTTGTTGCCGCCGGCAAAATCGGAATTGCCAGGGACCGAGGCGAAAAGATCCCCCTGGGCTGGGCGCTGGACGCGGCGGGCAATCCCACGGACGACCCCGCGGAAGCGTGTATTGTCGTACCTCTCGGCCCCAAGGGGTCGGGACTCGCCACCGTGATGCATTGTATCGGGGGCATCCTGGCGGGCGCCGCATTTCCGGACGTCGAGAAGTTCGGCTATCTGTTCATTGCGATCGACGTGTCGACGTTTGCCGAACCCGATACCTTTGCGGCAGAGGTCGACGCCCGTATTCAGACGATCCGCGAGGCCAGGCCGGCGCCCGGTGTTGACCGCGTCCACTACCCCGGCGAGCCGGAATGGATCACCCGCGAACGCCACCTCGAAAGCGGTATTCCGATGCTGCTTCCGCATGTGACCGACCTTGAATCCGTTGCCGACCAACTGGGCGTCTCAGCCCGCCTGGGATGACACTCGCGTACCGGACCCACCGACGGAAACGCCTTCCACAGTTGCAGATGACCGATGGACATCCTCGTCCTCACAGCCACCGCATTCGAGCAGGAGGTGCTCAGAAGGACCATTCCGCACCCCACCACGCGCACCTTCGCCCACCGCGAACGCACCGAGGGTAAACTGGGGACGCGCCGCGTCGCCCTGATCGAGACCGGTATCGGCGCCGTCAATACGGCGCAGGCGCTCACCGCGGCTCTGGAAACGGAACGGCCCGACTTCGTTCTGCAGGTCGGCGTCGGCGGCGCCTACGCCGGTTCTCAACTGAACGTGGGCGACCTCGCCGTCGCCACCGAGGAGAACGACGGGGAACTGGGGATCCTCGCGCCCGACGGCTGGCTGTCGGCGGATCGCATCGGCATCCCCGTTCTGAGCAGGAACCTGAATCACTACAATACCTTTCCACTCGACGCGGTCCTTGCCCGGCGTGCGGCAACCATGATCCTCAACGTGCGCCCGGATGCAACTCCGGCCGTGCGCTCCGGTCCTTTCGTTACAGTACAGCAATGCAGCGGCCTTGCCGTCAGAGGCAACGAACTCGCAGCCCGGTTCAACGCGATCTGCGAGAATATGGAAGGCGCCGCCGCCGCGCACGTCTGTGCGTTGTACGACGTTCCATTCATCGAACTGCGCGGCATCAGCAACCTCGTCGAAGACCGGGACACGGCCGCCTGGAAGCTCCCGCTGGCCTCCGGGAACGCGCAAGGGGCCGCGCGTGTCCTGATCGAAAACCTGGCGCTCTGAAAAAGACGAAAAGACGCGAAACTACGAAAAGACGAGACTACGAACGACGAAAACCAAAACAGCGAAACTACGAAAAGACGAAAAAGCGGGAATACATCATCCGTCTTCTGGTTTACTCGTTTACTCGTTTACTCGTATTCTCGTATTCTCGTATTCTCGTATTCTCGTATTCTCG
>JAPPNU010000020.1 GCA_028873695.1 Gemmatimonadota bacterium
CCTGAAGGAGCACCGCCTTGTGATTCCTGCGGTCGAACTGCAGGTTGCCTGCTTCCAAAAAGGCATCGGTCGAGGGATCATAGATAAGATTCTGTCCCAGCAACCAGTTCCCTCCGAAGAGTGCTCCTCCAACGATCAACACCCTGCCATCCTTCAACAAAGTCGCCGTATGGCCAACACGGTTAGGATACATCCGGAATGTGGCGGAAAATGTGCCTGTAGCCGGATCGAAGACACCCGTTTGATGGGAGCTGGTCAAAAAGACCTCTCCGTTAGGCAGCAGGGTGGCAGTGGTCGTTCCACTTGACCAGGGCGCGTTTGCCGCGGAATCGAATCTGCCGGAGTGAGGGTCGTACTTCTCAATGGGGATATTGAGAATACCGGATACAATCAGGGCCCGACCGTCAGGAAGCAATATGCCGTGGTCGTCCCATCGACTTGCGGTCATGTTTCCCGTTGGTGTTGAGACACCGGTTTCAGGATCGAAAATCTCCGCGCTGACAAGACCGTTGGGCCTGAAAGGTACTCCAGGTTCAGCAGGAGGCATTTCCGCGTTGCCGCCGACAATCAAGACTTTTCCATTCTGCAATAGCGTCGCTGCGTGCTCAAAGCGCGGCCGTGTCATCACGCCAACCTCGTGGAGACCTCTTTCATAAGTCGGCTGCTCCGGCGTCGTCACCGGGTCGCTTCCACAAGCCCAGAAGGTTGAGATCCCTAACAATGCCATTACGATTCGGGCTGTCATCTTCTTCCTCCGTTTCTGCTATCTTTCGGTGAGGCTTCTACGTGACACGGGCAGACAGGAATATCCGCCCCACCTTCACAGCGGCATCCTCATCAAAACAGATCAGGTGCGAGGTTACTCTCAGGGCGTGAAGATGAAAATCTGATCCATAATCGACTCAGGAGAGTGGCCGTCATCACTCCACTTCAATCCGCCGGCGATAACGACGCGGCCGTCATCGAGGAGCGTAACGGTCGCCCCGGATCGCCACGGTCCTATGCTTTGTCCCGTAGGTGAAAATACCTGAGTGTCCGGATTGTACAGTGCGATATTGCCGTTGTCCCGGTGGATGAAAAACACCCTGCCGGACGGCAGCAACAGGGCAGCTAAGGGATCCATTGCGGAAGTGCCGGCGGGCGAGAAGGCGTTTGTCTCGGGGTCGTAGATCTCGACCGTCTGTGCGCGACGCCCGTCTCGCCTGTCGCCGCCGACGATCAGTACCCTGCCGTCCTGAAGGAGCACCGCCTTATGGAGTATGCGGTCGACCTGCAGGCTGCCTGCATCTGAAAAGGCTTCGGTCGAGGGATCATAGATGAAATTCTGTCCCGGCAACCATTCCCCTACGATGGGTTTTCCTCCAACGATCAGCACGCGGCCGTCCTTCAGCAAAGTCGCGGTATGCAAAATTCCTGGATGGTCCATCGCGAATGTGTCGGAAAATACGCCTGCAGCGGGATCGAAAACACGCCATCGTCCACCCCCGGGGTGCCCGCTGATTAAAAGGATCTCTCCGTTGGGCAACACGGTGGCAGTCTCGGTCCCGACCGAAAAGGGTGCGTCTGCAACGGCATCGAATCTGCCGGAGTGAGGGTCGACTTTTCAATGGGGAGTCTAAGGAAACTGGATATTATCAGAATCCGACCGTCGGGAAGCAATATTCCGTGGTCCCTGCTGCGACTGGCGGTCAGGTCTCCCGTAGGCGTTGAGACCCCGGTTTCAGGATCGAAAATCTCCGCACTGACAAGAAGATCCTGCTTTATAACACCTTCTCCGGCAGGAGGTAGCGCCGCGTTGCCGCCGGCAATCAGGACCTTGCCATTCTGCAAGAGTGTCGCGACATGCAGATTACGGGGTCGAGTCAGATTTCCGACCTCGTGGAGACCCCGCTCAAGGTCCGGCATCGTCGACGAATCGCTTCCGCAGGCCCCGAAGCTTGAGATCAGAAACAACGTTATAAAGATTCTGGATGTCATCTTTTAGGCCGCCTTGCGGAGATGTTGTATAGAGTGCATGGATTCAGCATTGTCCATGAGTGCAGCCCAACGAACGTCATGCAAACGAGCGGCGCCTTTACCTACCCTTCACTTCCCCAATCCTTGTAGGGGCGTCCCTTGTGGGCGCCCGGCCTTTCGCGCTTCGGGTCCCGTTCATTACTCACGTTGGGATCCGGTCCTGCCGTTCTCGTTGCTGACGTCGATCGGGGTGTATATCCTGAATCCTGTCGAGCCGTTGTTCCGTCTCTCATGGCGCGATGTCTCGCTCCGACCCATCGGATCCGCTGGCCCGCCGTTACCCGCACCCGTCGTCTCTCCCGATTCCGGCGATCCGTTGCGGCGTGCGCGAAGCCCCTCCAGGCTGTCCATGAATAGATCGAGCATCTCGAACAAAAAGGCTTCGTAAGACTTTTTCGAGCCTTCGTCCGCGGCCCCTCTGTCCCGTACCCTTTCAGCCAAGTCGTCGAGACCGTTCCTGATCTGGCGCGCCAGGCGTTCGGTGGCGTCTGCGGAAGACGACTCCGGTGCGAATTCAATCGATACCTGCATATTGATAGCACGCGCGTACATCGTCAGGTCATCCAGTTTCAGCCGATCGTTGCCGCTGTTCTCAATTCTCGAGATCTTGCTCTGCGTGCAACGGGCTCGATTCGCCAGTTCCTCCTGCGTCAATTTCCGGGAACAACGCAGGGTGGACAGGGCTCGCGACACACTATCGTCTGCGGGATGTCCCTCCAACTCGTCGTGAAACGTCCCGTCCGTCAAGGTTTCACCCTTCAAACCCAACACCGGCGCACAACGTCTTTCCATCACCACGCTCCCTCCTTGAACTGTAGAACCCTACTCGACAGATCTTTTCATTTGTTTGTTGAATGGCTTGGAAACTGAAAACCATGGTGTAAAGTCATTCAGGCTCCAAACTGTCGGTCCGCGGCGTGAATTTATCCAATAGCACGATAATTTATACCGTAAAGGCTGAATATTATACAAATATAAGATATTTGCGCGGTGATGCAATCCGTATCGTCGGGTGCATGCGAACAGACCGTGGACCTGGCGATCGTGCTATGGTGTTCTGTTGCTCCAGTTCGATATTGACAGAATATGATTTTAAAGTCATATTTTTTGGCCCTGGACCGGGAAAGCTGAGGAAGGGTTCAAAAGCGAATTGGAACAGCTCCAAAACAACAGGAGAACAAGATGACGACACTCAATGAGAGAATCGGCAAGCTGCCTGAGGCGCGACGAAGGAGAGTGGAAGAACGAGCCCGGTCGCTGATCGCCGAAGAGATGTCACTGCGAGATCTGCGAAAGGCTCGAAAGTGGACGCAGGTACGCGTAGCGAAGGAACTCGGGATCAACCAGGAAAACGTATCCCGTATCGAAAAGCGCAGCGACCTGCTGCTTTCCACGCTCAGTGGCTACGTCGAAGCGATGGGAGGCACATTGCGCCTGGTGGCGGAATTCCCGGACCGCCCTCCCATTGCGCTTGCCGGTATCGCGGCCCTGGACAAGGAGAACCTTCCGCAAAAGCCCTGGGCGAATAGGGTTTCGGTCTCGAATGCGATCCAAACGAGGCAGACATGCCATCGCCGATCATCCGACCTCCACCCTACAGCGCGGAAGCCGTCGCCGACGGGGGACCCTCGTTCGCAGGTCGCCGGTAGTCCACGGCCGTGATACGGTAAAAGAACGACCCCGATGCCGCGCCCGGATCCACGTAGCGCGTGGTAACCAGGGACGTCTCGTTCAGCGGCGTGAACGGCCCTCCAGGCCCGGTTGCCCGGTACACGAAGTACCCTTTGAGCCCTGTAAGCGCCGTGCCGTCGGCGTCGGTTTCCGGACGGCCCCAGGAAACCCGCACATCCTTACCGCTGCGTTCCGCATCGACGTGCCGCGGCGCGCCTGGCGGCCATCTGTCGTACGCCTGCGTGGCAATACCCAGCATCGCTGCCGTCGCCGCCACATGAGCAGGCGACGCCTGAATGGTAATTTCCTTTTCGAAATACGCGGCCATCGATTCCCAGATCCGGTAGTCGTAACCGGCCAGATACAGGAATCCCCACCCCCGCCAGCCCCGCTCCGCGTCGAGCTTACTTGCCGGACCGCCAATGTAGTACCTGAACGACGGCGCCTCCAGGCTCCCGTTCCAGACGTGGCGCACGAACGTATTGGCCATCCTCTCGAGATCCATCCGGGTGAAACTCAGTCCGCTTCGGACCCCCTGCAGCGCCGCCTGGATATCGATAAAGGCATGTCCCACGTCCTCCATCAGATCGGGCCAGTGGCTTCCGGGACCGTATTTCCAGGTATACGCCTCAACTTCCGAATCGTACAACAGTTGATCGTGGAAGTGTTGCAACATCCGCTCGCTATGGTCCGCGTAAAACGAGGAAAACCCTTCTTTATGCGTCTTGTAATACGGCGACCTGGAAAGGCGACGGAGCGTAACCAGTCCGTCCGCGAACGACAGGTACATATTCAGCGGCTGGCGCTTCCACCCCGACCATTCGTAAACGTGGTATCCCGCGTCCTCGCCATGGCGGCTGCTGTCGCCCGCCGTCCATCCCGGGTCCGGCGTCCAGTTGGCGTACCACTTGGCGATCACATCCTCTTCCACGGCGCGCAGGTACTCATCCGCTTTGGTCCTGTAGGCCGCGTGCAGGGCCGGGTCCTCCCACACCAGTTCCACGAATGCCAGGATCGGGCTGATAATCAATCCGTCGTCGGAAAACCATTCGGTATATTCAGGCCGGTACTGGCGGTACCGGTTTTGCCCCGAGCCCGCGTATCCGTCCACGTACCGGGGATCGTAGACTTCATACGCCGGAACGTCCGACCGGGCGTCCAGAATGCGATCGACCTGTTCTACCAGTTTGTCCAGCCAGACCGGTTCCTTGAACGTCCGGTAGAGGTTCAGGTACATCCGCTGCACGTAGGCCGACGGACCCCACGCGAACGACCCGCCGTCGCGGCCGTCAAGATATCTGTCGCCGTTCGCTTGATCCCACGCTGCAAAAGCCTTGTACCAGTCGGTACTCACGGCACCCTCGAAAGGGACGGGTGGCGGTTTCTCTTCAGACGCTACGGGGACGTCGAACCAACCGAACACAACGGGCAGGAATGCGCTTAGAAGGAGACGAAGAGGGAGGGAAACCGGCGTATGTCCGGGGGAGTCTGCCATGGGACGATGCCTCCGTGGCGGACCAGGGAAAGGCGGGCGCCCACAAGGGACGCCCCTACAGATGAAACGTCGATGCAGAGCCTCTCCCCCGGCCCCTCAGAACCGGTGAGACGTAAGACGGAAGAGGGGAGAGATCGGATGCAATAAAGGGATTCTTCTTATGCCGCAGGCGAGTCGGAGGAACAAATCGGCAAGGGCTTTTTCTCCCGTCTTACCTCTCCCGTCTCCCCGCATTTTTTCCTTCTTCTTTCTTCCTTTTTCCTTCTTCCTTCTTCCTTTTTCCCTCTTCCTTTTTCCTTCTTCCTTTTTCCCTCTCACGGCCTTCTGCTATGGTCTGTATATCAGGATCTGGTCCGTCGCCTGGAGGTCCTTCAAGCCTCCGGTGATCAGCACACGGCCGTCCCGAAGCAGGGTTGTCGTATAAAACACGCGATTTTCGCCTATGCTGTCTCCGGTGGGACCGAACGCGCCGGTCGCGGGATCGTAGAGAATGACCTCGCCGCTATCGCCGATGATAAACACCTCGCCGGATGGCAGTAACGTGGCCGCGTGAATCGCATCGAATCCGGGGTCCCCTTCCGATAAAAACGTACCCGTCGCGGGGTCGTATCTCTCGGCGGCTGTTACCGACTCTTCATCCCCTTCATCGCCGGTGGTCCCGCCAATGACCAGCACGCTGCCGTCCCGGAGAAGAATCGCTCTGTGATCTCGCCGATCGTATCTCAGGTCGCCTGTACGTGAAAGCTTATTGGACGTCGGATCGTAGATTTCGGATTCCTTCACCGCGCCCGAGGCATTGCCGCCGCCAACGATGAGAACGCGCCCGTCCCGCAGCAAGGTTGCCGTATGCCCCGCGCGAATGACGACCGTCCCGGAGAGTGATGTAAATTCCCTCGTGTCGGGGTCAAAGATGGCAACGCCCAACGAATAATACGTCAGGATTTTCCCATTTGGCAGTAACGTGATGGACCAGATTCTTGCGAATGCCGGCAGGTAGGGCTCAGGCGTGAACCGTCCGGTCTGCGGATCGAAGAACTCCAGCGGCGCCTGATCCGCGCCCGCCAGAAGGACGCGGCCGTCCGGCATCAATATTCCCATGTCGAGTATCCGTGGCACCGACAGATTGCCCCTTCGACTCGAAGTACCCGTTTCAGGGTCGAACACTTCCGTGCTGGCGCGAAAAAGCGAGGTTGACACCTGACCCGGATTCTCAGTTGCGGCGCCGCCCGTAATCAGGACGGTTCCGTCCTGCAACAAAACCGACGCGTGCCAGAACCGTCGCTCCGTCATCTGACCGGCAACTTCGAAACCCGCCAGATCGCTCGTCGCCTCCGGAGACGTAGGCACGGGCGAAGCGCAGCCCATGAGGATCGAGGCAATCAACAGCGCGGAAATCGTCCTGCAAGACATTTGATAACCTTCCAAGGAAAATAAAGGGGTAAAACCGAATTCAACATCCACATCTCCCCAAATTCCCTGCCTACGGCGTGTTCCTTTTGAAGCGACCAAAAGGAACCAAAAGTCGCCGCTGGGCGCGGGGCCTGCCATATGCATGGCGCGAATACCCTCACTGGACGCGCGTGATCCGCTGGCCTGCCAACCCTGGAGGATACCGTAAATCGGTGCTGAACGGAACAACGCGCCCTGCTCTGGGAGTGCTCCGGAGTGGCTAACGTCTGTAGACTGTGCGGTTTTCAGGGTCGGAGCAGCTGTCACCAGTCAGCTAAAGCCAGGAAGCAAAGGGCAAGACCAAATTCAATTCCCCCTCCCAGCCCCGCAGACCTCTCTCCCCGGCCCTCTCTCCTACCAGGAGAGAGGGAGCAAAAACAGGCGTCGCGTGCCGGTCATTGACAGACACTCTGATTTACAAGGAAACACCACCGGTTCACCGCTCTCCTCAGCAATCCGCTTCCGTTCGATTCTTGCGAGAGTCCGATTGCAGAAGTGACAGACATTAAAGTTACCGCTATTCTTTCCTTCTTCCTTCTTCCTTCTTCCTTTTTCCTTCTTCCTTCAGGAAGGGGGTAGGTCCCGCTGACCGAGCTACGGCGCAATCACGAACGCCACGTCTTTCTCAACCTTCTCACCGCTGTTCCTGTCGTCGCTCCCGCACCATTTCATGCCCTTCGAACAAGTCCATCGCCACCGCCCCCTGCGCCTGGCGCGGCGGCTCGGCCCGCAGGATCCGGCAGAAGGTCGGCACGACGTCGGCGGCGTGGATATACCCGAGCTTGTCCACCGGCCGTTCGTATCCGCGCTTCACCCCCGGCCCCGCAATCAGCCACGAACCGAAGCTGGACGAGACTTCGCTGCTGGTCGGCAGAAAACCCCCGTGATGCGCCCCGAACACGTTTGGCGCGCCTGCGCAGCCCCCACCCGCGATGCCCTGCCACTGGCCGTAGTACCCGCTCACGTACCCGTGGTCCCAGGCGAAGACCACGTCGCCGCACTGGTCTCCCCATTGCCCCAGGATGTACGCGTCCCGGCGCGGCAGGGCGATAGCCACCGGATTACGGCCCGCTTCCTCGTCGACCCACGTGCGCAGCGCCAGCAGCACGTCGGCCTCGGTCCGGTCGAACTCCGGCCCCGGCGCGGCGTTGATGAAAATGTCGAACCCCTTGTCATCCTTGAGATAGGCCCGCGTGCGCTCCCAGTCGATATCCTCCTCGCGCACCTGATCTCGCACCAGGTCCTCTCGCGGCACACCAGCACCCTGTCGTAACCCCGTCCCGCGCTGTCCACCGCGAGCAGATTGAACGTTGTGACGTCCCCGCCCTGCCGGGCCGCCACGTCAATGCGGCTCTCCAGCGGCGGGGCCGCACTCTCGGGCACGCTACGCCATTCCTTCGCCGGCGTCAGCGGCGGAATCGGCTCGACGCTCCGTTGGGCATGCCGAACCGCCGTGCCATCGTGGTCCATCCCGATGGTTTCCGCCAACGCAGCGTCCGTGGTGTAGGCCTGGCAGGCAGCCACCTCAAACGCCGTGCTGCGATGGCCGGGGTGGCCGAAACCGTCCACGACAAAGCCCGTCTTCACCCCGGACGGATGGGCGGCGGGGTAGTGTACAGCCACGCTCTTCATGCCCGCCCGTTCCAGCGCATTCCATATTCGCTCGGCGTTGTTGGCCCGCCCGTCGAAACTGTCGATCCGCTGTCCCGGCGCAACCTCCACCCGCCAGCGCGTAACCCCGTGCGTGCCCGTGTGCGCCCCCGTCGAGAGTGTGGCCCAGTTGGTCGGGGTCCACACCGGGAAAGAGGGAAGGGTCTGGTTGACGGCGCCCTCACGCAGCATGCGCTCGAAATGGGGCAAGGCGCCTTCCGCGGCGAATCGCTTCATCATCGGGACGATAAAGCCGTCCATGCCGAAAGCGTAGATTTTCTCCTCCACGGCTCCTCGTCTGGCAAAGGGTATGGGATGGTCGGGTGGTTGCGGGTATTCCCCACATACGGAAACCGCGTCGGGCCCATCCGTTGTTGCGGGATCAACCGTTTTTTGGCGGGCAGCCGGGATCAGGGTGGGTCGGGAAGCCGTTCAGGGGAAATTCCTACTGGGCGAGGATAAAGCTGGCCTTTTTCTGGGCCATTTCACCGCTTATCATATCGATGACGGTCACGTTCAGGAAGTACTTGCCCGCGGGGCGGTTTTCCAGCTTGAGTTCCACGTATTCGACTTCCATGGTATCCTCACCCTCCATCTCGTACGTCACTTCCAGTTCTTCACGTTTGCCCTTCTTCCACCTGATGAGGCTGGTGATGATACCCAGGGGGCTGAAGCCGCCCTTCTTCGTGACGGTGTAGGATACCTGGTAGTTCGTCTGCCCGAATTCGTCTCTCGTCAGATTATAGATTTCGTAGTAGACGAATACATTCTGGCCCACCCGGTATGTCCGCGTCGGCATCGGAATGACCCACAGCGTGCCCTTGTTGAATTTATCCTCGTCTTTGCGATCGGATATCCGCCATGCCAGTTCCAGGTCGCTCACCTGGAGGCTGTGCCGTTCATAGGACTCGATTTCAATGTCCTGACGATACCGCCCATGTTGAACGGACAGGTTATCCTTTAACTTCACTTCCATCCTGTAACGCCCGGGGGGCACGTCCATACGCGCGAGGTCCGGCACGAACGCGCTCCGTTCCGCGGTCACGTCCCCCTTGGTCGCGAATTGTACCTTGTCCTCGCTGCGGTAGACCGCTCCGGTTGCCGGATTCCGCAGCGCCACGGTCCGGTCGACCATAATTTCCGTCCGGTCGTCATCGATCATATAGTGCCCCTGGTGCCGCGGTATGCCCACGTAGACTTCCAGCGCCGTCCGGAAATCCCTTTCACTCCTGAAATCAGCCGAGTTGAAATAGAACTCCATCGGAAGCGAGTTCTTCGGCCGCACGAAGTAGTTGGGCTGCGCCGCGGCGGCCATGAGGTAGATATTGCGGGGGCTGTAGCGGGTCAATAGTGCCAAACGGCGGGCGGGAATCCCGGCATCCAGCGGTTCAGGCGCATAGTTGTAGTTTCCGTTGCTGAACTCGTCGGTGAAGGTAATCTCGATACCGCTGCCTACGTCCACGTACGTCCACGTTTCCCACGGAACCATCGAGCCGTCGTAAGTCGCCGTGACCGGTCTGTAGGACCCTCCGCGACCCCTGCCGCGCACGCTGCGCACGGGGTAGACCGGACCGACGAACGTCGAGCTGGCGCCGCGAAGGCCGATGCCTTGGCGCGGCGGGCGGGCGGCCCCGTAGAGCGCCCTGGAAAGCCGTTCCTTGACCCGCTGAACGGCCATGGATTGCTGGAAGTTCAACTCTTTGGAGGTGGAGCGGTGGTCGGGTTCACCGAAGCGGATGTAGACCTCGCCGCGCTGGTCCCAGGGCTGCCTGCCTTCGGAGAAATTCTGCATGGCGAACGACACACGCCGATAATGCTCCAGGAGGCGCTCGTTGGCGGTTGTGGTCAGGTCAGGGTCCTGGTCCGCCCAGAACTTCTTCACAAAATCCCATCGGTCTTCCAGCGGTGTCTGTTCGAAGGCCGCCAGCGTCTCCTTGGGCGCAACCAGCCGGATATCGTGGTAGTGCCCTTTTTCGGCCGCATCGGCCCTTTCGAGAAAGTCTCTGAAGAAGGCGGCGGCTCTGTCGTAGGCCCCCAGTTTCATGCAGGCCTGGGCGAGGATGGGCAGGACCTGGTCGTCGTCCGGATTCTGTACGGCGTAGTCCTCCAGGACTTCCAGGATACGGCCGTAGTCCTTCGTTCTCAGGTAAATCGCTCCCAGTCGCTTTCGTCCCTCCGGGTCGCCGGGCCGCAAGCCCATATACTTCGCATAGTAGAGCGCGGCCTTCTCGTAGTTTTTCTCGAATTCCTCCACCCATTTCCCCATCAGCAGATAGGCGGGGGCGTAGCGGGGATCAATGGCCAGTACTTTTTTGACTTCCCGCCGTACGTCGTGTTCGTCCAGTTTGTACCGGATATCGGCAATATTGAACCTTGCTTCCACGTGGTCCCGGTCGTACTGGAGGGCTTTCTGGAAATAGCGGATGGCGTCGTAATTTCCCCTGGGCCACTTGCGGAAGGTGAGACCCAGGCCGAAGTAGGCCTCGGCCAGCGTGTGGTCGCATTCGATCGCGCGTTCGAATGATTTGACGGCGCGCTCCAGTCTCTCCGCCTCCAGATAGGCGAACCCAAGCCCGCTGTGCCCGCGGGCGTAGTCCTGAGCCACGCCGGCCAGGATCTCCAGCGTGGAGATTGCCCGCAGCGGCTCATGCGGGGTGAGTTCAGTTCCGAGGTTGAGCAGGGAGTCGATCTGCACCTTGCCCACGCGCCGGTCGATGGTACGGTAGCCCTCGACGCTTCGGACGGACTCAACCAGGTAACCGTCGTGGAAGAAACTGGTGACAACGGCCTCACCGTCCTCGGCTTCCGGGCGGTATCCGTGGGTGTAGCTGAACTGGCGGCCTTTTTCAGGGTCATTGGGTGAACGAAACAGCGTTTTCACGACGATAGAGTCCGCAGGTGTCAACGAATGGGTTGCTATCCAGTTCCTGAGCGCCGCCAGGTCGGACGGCCGCTGGTTTTCGTGTGCCTGTTCATAGGCGTAAAGGGCGTCTCCGATTACGGTCAGATGGTCCTCGCAGACCCAGCGGGCGCCGCGCTTTGCAGCGGCCTTCCTAGCCGTAGCGGCCAGCGCCCCAGCATAGGCCAGGACCGGCTCTTCGTAGAGCCCATGTTTTTTAAATCGCAAAGGCAGGGCCGCCCACGCCTGGGAGGCTTTACGGTACCGGCCCACCGCCGAACGAAACTCCCAGCGGTGCACGGTCGTGTAGGCCAGGGCAGAGGCGTTGAATACCGCCGCCACGCCCCACAGCACCGCCTTGGCGGCCGGAGTCGGGCGCGGCGCGTTCCCGACCTCCACGACCGACGGCGTTACCGGTTCCGTCTTGAAGTCTATTCTCGAACGCGCGATTGATCCGTCCAGGACGGAGATCTCCCAGACGCCAGGTGCGACCAGCGGTACGGACCTGTCCGGGAGTATCGTTAGCGTATGCAGGGGGACCTTTAAGGCAGCCTCCTGAAAGCGAAGACGTTCCCCGCGCGCAGCCCATTCCAGTCGCCCTGGCGGGCCGGGAAAGGTGCCGAGGTGGCGAGGCTGGCTTCCCCGGGTTTCCACCCAGATTTCGGTAATGGCGGAGGAACCGGTCTCCAGCCCGATCGCCCAGGCGGTATGCCCTCCGCTGGCGGCCGATATCGCGGTTTGACGCACCTGTGCATCGAGATCCTCAAGTGGGCAAGACGCCGCGATGATCACGGCCGCAAACAGAGCCGAACGCCACAGCCTCTTACGTGCGCAATCAGGAAATGGCACCATGTCATCAACCTCATCCGGACCGGAAAATCCCGTTTAATGCACTGTCCCTTCTTCACCGTACCCCTTTCCTATTCAGCATGTTATGCGATTTCAACCGGCAGTGCAAGCGCTTTGGGGATGGCGACCCCTCCCCCGGCCCCTCCCCGGCGCGGAGAGGGGAGCAATGATTCGACGAACATTTCAGACTGAGCGAAGACGAGGAATTTACAGTCGTTTCCGTTCTTCGCAGGGGGCAGACGTGCTGCCTATCAGGCATCGAAACGTGCAAATCACGAGGGGAAGATCCTACGCTGCAGTAGATCCTTCGTCGGCCTGGCGGTCTCGTCGGGTTGACAGTCTGTACGCACCTGCATCGGACGCGTCTTTCGGACGTTTTGCAAGCAGGCCTCCTCTGGATGACAGGTTCGGCGAACATTTGACTGATACATCTCGCCAACGGTTACTGCAAAGCATGTCATTCAGAGCGCAGCGAAGAATCTCCCGTCTTCTCGATTATACGTGCAGCATATGGTCTTCGTGGACAAACCTGGGCGCGGACCCATCGACTGCCTGGCGGCCTCCTATGGGGGACAGTCCGGGCCAATGTGTGAAGAACACATTTCGCCAGTGGTTATCACAAGACATGTCATTCTGAGCGTAGTCGAAGAATCTCCCGTATTCTCGATTGGACGTTGAGCGGAAGCGTTCGCCAGCCCATTTGCGCGGACGCTTCACCAGTCTCGTACGCCCGGCAGCACAGAGCAATGACACGTTACGGCGAATATACCAACACCTCATCCGTGGACAAGAGATCCTTCAGGCCTCCCGAAACCATGATCCGACCGTCTTTGAGAGGCGTTATGGTGTAGAACAATCGATTCTGGCCGATGCTGTGTCCCGTACGGTTGGCAGTGCCTGTGGATGGATCGTAAATCGCGACGTCTCTGCCAGACAGAAGGAACACCTTTCCGGTGGGCAGCAGGTAGGCGGAATCGATGGACGATAGTCCCGTGTCGCCCGACGGCGCAAACACGCCTGTTACCGGATCGAACATCTCCGCCGTCGTTACGTTCCGCACGTCTTCCACTTCGATTTTGCCCCGGCGCCCGCCGATGATCAACACCCTGCCGTCCTGCAGAAGCATCGCGTCGTGTCCCCACCGTTCGTCGTTCAAATCGCCAACTTCGGCAAAGGAGTTGGTGACGGGATCGTAAATCTCAGATCCCTTGACCATACCGGCAGCATTTATCCCGCCGGCGATGAGAACGCGGCCATCGCGCAGCAGGGTGGCCGTATGGTTCGTTCTTGGGGTGATCAGGCGCCCTGTCGACGTGAATTCCCAGGTATCGGGATCGAGAATGCCCACGTTGCCGCTGTCGCCTGTCGTAAGAATCGATCCTGTCGAGAGGATCGTACTCGGCGCATACCTTGTCAATCCGGGCACGTTCGCCAGGACTGCGAACCTTCCGGATTGCGGGTCGTAAATCTCAGGAGGATAGAGATCGGTGCCCTTTATAAGGACGCGACCGTCCCGCAACAAGATTGCCGTGTCCTGTGTGCGACCTCGCGACAGGTTTCCCGTGGCCGTCGAATTTCCCTTGTCCGGATCGAATATTTCCGCAGTGTTGTGGCTGAACTCAGGCGATGAATGAGCAGGGCGATCCGTTTCGAACCCGCCCGTGATCAGGACTCGCCCGTCTTTCAGCAACGTCGACGTGTGAAAAAACCGGGTCGTGGTCATGGTCCCGATGGCCTTGAACACCTCAGACTCGCCGGATGGATCTGACGACGTTGGCGATTCCGATCCACATGCCGGGAGAACCAGAAAGAGCACGATCAATGTCAATAGTTTGGTTGGCATATTGCGATCCTCCACTCATTCCGAATTCGACCCAAGCCCGGCGACCGAAGGCAATCTTCTCTCTATCACGACATCATCCACCAGTATCCGGAGCGAGGGCATCCCTGCCCTCGGACTTCGAGCAACCCAGGTATCTCGACATCGAGGGACGATGTGGATATTCAATCAATCACGCGAAACAACGTATCGCGTGAGACAACCTGACCATTGTGCATGTCCCTGACGCGAACCGAAAGCCGGTGCACACCGGCAGGCACGTGTGTCAGGTCGATCTGCAGATACGTGAAGTCGTCCTCCCGGTTGCCCTCATAGCGTGCCGTGATCGTCGTCTCCACCCCCTCCTTGCTTCGGCCCTTCTTCTTGATCCGGCTGGCAAGTTCATCCTCATCCGGAAACACGAACCTCGCCCGGTACGTGACCTCATCCCTTTTCTGCGCGTCGAAATAGTCCGGTACCACCACCGGCGTCGTGACGGGCAAATCCTCTCGAGGCTCATCTTCTTCCTCGGCCGCTCGCTCCGGCCGACGCATGCCCGTTTCCACTGTCCTTATATCACGCGTGACCTCCAATCGCCTCCCGCCCTCGGGCAGCCGTTGCGCAAGGAACAGGTACGGATCGATCTTCTTCTGCTCCGGCCGTCCTATTCGATAAGCAATCTGATATTCCGTGCGCCCGAATTCGTCCCGCTCCAGGTTATACACCTCCAGGTAGATGAACGCGGGTTCGGACCGGTGGTAGGTCCGCAGTGGATTTGCCACAATGTCCAGGTCCGACCGCCCCTCCGGAAACGCCGTTCGCGTTTCAATCTGCGCCGCCAGCAGCAGATCGCTCATAGACAGCGAAGCGTCCACCGGCACGAACTCGCGGCGCTGCCGGAAGGTCCCGATTGACCCCCGCTTCCGGTCCCGCACCTCACCCACCAGATTGTAAGCGCCAGGGGACAGCCCGA
Organism: Gemmatimonadota bacterium; assembly: GCA_028873695.1. Lineage (GTDB taxonomy): Bacteria > Latescibacterota > UBA2968 > UBA2968 > JAAXHE01. The sequence goes on from JAPPNU010000020.1 coordinate 14,822, forward strand.
ATGCGATCTGAAATACCAGATGGCTCTTTCGCAGGCTGTCCGCAGCGGGAAATCCGCTCGGGGATATCTCGGGCCACCGCAGTTTGAGATCCGAACGCTTCCGATAAACCTCGTCCCATTGCTCACTGAAGAGAAAGACACCATTCTCCAGGCCAATGCTCCTGTCCGAATCCGATACGGCCAGATTGAATCTCGGCAGCGCATACGCCAGCTCCACGCGAAGACTGTCCCCGTCCCTGAAGCTCGCGACCTGGTGGGGCACGCTGTATTTCCTTGGACCATAGGGATCGACGTACCGCGTTCGATCAGGCAGACGAGACGGAGAGAAGCCGTGGAAGCCATCGGATATCTGAAAGTCGACCCGAAATCCCTCGTAGAACCACGTCTCTTTCTGCATTTGCAGCCTCCAGGCTATCCTCCGTCCCGGCAGGTATCTGCCAAACGTGCTGGGCCTGTCTATTGCAATGACCGAACCTGTTTCCGGCCGCTGCATTCGCCGGTGGAGATATCTTCCCAGCTTGATATAGACTCGTCCCATATCCGTCCGCCAACCGGCAATGCCCTTCGAGGGCCGGCTGAACCTCAGATTTGCATAGGCTACCCGGCCGTAGTGTTCCGTGCGGCGTTCATTGAATTCCGTCAGGAACAGCGGATCCTGCCGCCGCCAGAACCGGACCCGCTCGACGCTATCCACCCAGGGTTGAATCTCGTCTCGGCCTGCCTCGGTCCGGCCGGGTACGCCTTCGAACTTTGCGCGGCCATCATCCGGCACAATACTGTCTACGGATTCCATCATCGCCCGCTCATCCGGCGACATTCTATGCAGCGCCCGGGAATAGAACTCATTCGCCAGCGCTTCTTCGCCCAATCTCTGGTATCCAAGCCCGCAGAAGAGCAACGCATCCTTGTCATCAGGGACGCGCTCCAAAAGCAGGTTTGCCACCCGGATCAATTCGACCGGCCGGTTTGCCTCCAGGCAGGCAAGCCCGAGCTGGAAATACGCATCCTTGAACATGGGATCTGCTTCAATGCAGGTCTTCAGATACGTGACGGCTTCATCCAGTTCCTCAATGCCGAAATCTCTCCACGAATGTCTGGTACGTGTATGTTCTCTCCGACTGAATCCGGATACCATGTTCATCATGGACATATCGTAATTTTTCAGAAAGTCCTTGACGCCATGGTGGCCGATCATATAGGCTGCGTTCGCGTTTTCAGGATCCAGTTTCAGGACATTCTTGTACTCGGCTACGGCATTGTGCCAAAATCCCTGCGTCCACAGAATATCCGCCTTTAATACACGGTAGGCGACATTGTCTTTGTTCAGACGAATGGCCGTATTAACCGCCTTCATTGCAACATAGCGATCCATCGACGTGTCGAGGGACATATACAGCTTCGCGATTTCGTAATGGGCCGGCGCAAAGTCGCTGTCCGCCTTCAATACTCGCTGGAAGGCTTTGATACTCTCCTCAGCGGCGACACTTCCGACCTGCTCCATCGCCGTTTCAAAGAGATCCTCAGCGATCTGCTTCTCCCCAGAGGCGACCGGCGCCGCCAGACAGATTCCCAGACAAAGGAACACAAAGGCCATTGGAGTCAACCTTGCGCGGCGTTTGAGCCTATCGATATTTCGCAGGTTCGCCATTACAAACCCCATGAATTTCACATTGGGAAAATTGCATACTTTCGACCGTTGTTTCAGGCGTGCCCGACATTCGTAGCGATTGTCCGGTCAATCGCGATGAGAGCCTGGAAACACGCCAAATGGCAGTGGACGAACCGAAAGGATCATGTTTCGTTTCGTTGAGGAAATATTCCGCAATCATTGATCTATCGAATCGCAAACGAAACCGCAGACGTTGCCTGGCTACCCGCGATCGCATCCGAAACCTTTACAATTAACAACTGATGACCGGGATCTGTTTTCGACATATCCAGTTCCAGGTATCCGTATTCGTCTGCCTTGTCTCCCTCGTGGTCGTACTCCACGGTCACAACCTCGGCTTGCTGTTTGACGCCGACCAACCTGCCAAGCGCTTTCAGGATCCTTACAGCCACATTACCTTTATTCAGTGAATGTAGTTCATACGACACACGGTAATCTGTCCTGCCGAATTCATCTTTCTTCAGGCTGTAAACCTCGTAGTATATATACACCGGCTGCCCTGCGAAATAGAACAGGCTCGGATTGGGGACAACCTCGATCTCACCTTTTGTGAATTTGCTGCCACGGCTTGGACGGATCAAAGACGCCATCTCGATATCACTCACCCTCAGCGAGTCATCTCCATATGGATGTAGCACCACTTCTCGGTTGTAGACCTGGGACTTATCCGAGGATGCGTCCAGAATCTGCACGGATAGCCGATAGGTACCGGGCGCCACAGAGAGACGGTCCATCGCCGGCACGAATGAGATCTGGGTGGTGTCGATCGAACCCGACGTGTACAACTCCATATCCTCGCTCGACCGATACACCAGCTTGTCAGCCTCGTCGTACAGCGCCAGCCCCCGCTTTAAATATGCCACCGATCTTCCATCCGCTCCCACTCGGTAGTTAAGGTCTCGCGTTGGAATCCCATAATAGACCTCCAATTTGACCGAGTGGTTGTCTGCCTTGAATCGGGCGGAGTCATAAAAGAAATCAAGCGGCGCCGTGGCGAAATCCTGCTCGTAATTCTCAGGCGTCTTGCGCGCCACCCGATGCATAACCAACCCCGGATTCATCCGTTGCCAAATCAGATTCGATTTAGTCTGACTATCTTCCGCAGGATTGAATCGCCGTTTACCAGACCTTCCAAAAAAGGGTTTACCCGTGATCACATCAACCAAGGTCGGATCACCCGCGTGCGGCATCTCTGCGTACTCGTAGGGACCTGGCCGATATTTCTGTACAAAAGTCACCTCCACGCCACCACCAACACTGGCAAATATCCAGTATTCCCATAGGCCCCGAACAGGGTATACCGGATACCCCAAAACTGTGGACAGTGTCTTAGCGTCATCCATGCCTGCCTCGCCAGCGTAAAAGTTAATCATTCGCCGACTAAGGAGGAGATGCGACAGCCCTTCGCCCGCCTGGTTCATCAGGTGGTCCTTCACAGCCAGAACATTGGGTTGCGTCTCGAATCGGATGTTTTCCGACGCGCTTATGTGATCCGGCTTTCCATAACGCACGTACACCTCCCCGCGCGCGTCCCAGGGGAACTCATGCTCGCCGAAGTGCTCTCGTGCAAAGGCCACACGGCGGCAGTGTTCTATCCACCGTTCGTTGGCCAAAGTCGCCGGCGCGGGGTCCCGCCCGGCCCAGAACGCCTCGGATAACGCCTGCCGCTCGTCTATGGCCGCCTCCTGGAAACGACTCAAATCCTCGCCTAACGCCACCAGGCTCAAATCATAGTAGACGGCCCGTTCCTCCGGTTCCAACCCTTCGATATACGCATCCAGCGGCGTGTCGGCAAGATCGTGGTCCCGGGCTGACTGATGCACCTCCGCCAGTTCCAGTAACGCGCGCCGTTGATATGCATTGGTCGTACCCACAACCGGTTTGAGCATCGCCAGCGCCTCATCCGTACGTCCCGATTGCTTCAACAATTGACCGAGAAACGTCCGTGCACCGAAATGCCCCGGATTTACTTCGAGCTGCCGCCGGTACGCTTCCTCCGCCTTCCCGGCATTTCGATATCGTCCTGCCTCACCGTGCGTATAGATCCTCCCAATCTGGAACCATGCATCGGCATGTTCCGGGTCGACTTTCACCAGCTTCTCATAGGTATCCAACTCCTTGGTATCCCCAATCTCGCGGTACACCGCTGCGAGATTGACATAAGCCTCGATATAGCTTCGGTCTGCCTGGTACGCGCTTCGGAAATACTTGATCGCCCAATCCAACATCTTGTCGGTGTTGCGAAATACCATTCCAAGGCCATTCAGGGCGGGGGCGTAGTTCTCGCGCTTCCTCAGCGCCTGGCGAAAGGCCTTTTCTGCCTTCTTCAGGTCTCCCGACTTGAGGTGGACGTGACCCAACCCCACGTGTGACGGCGTATGTTTCGGGTTGATCATTAGCACAGACTGAAACCGGGCAGCGGCGGCGACCAGTGAGTCCCGTTCCGCCAGCTGCGTTCCCCTTTGATACAGCAGATCAATTCGAGCAGCATCCTCCAGGGACAAAGCGTGCAACGTTGTCCCAAACGTTGTAATGAGGAATGCGATCGCGGTTACAGGCATCCATGTAAAAACCGGTTTCATTCATCAGCCCTTTTCGAGGGAAGGAGAACGCCAATCACAAAATCGGGGAAAAAACATAAGCCATGCGTATCCGAGTCCCCGCCGTCTTTTTCATCCACCCTGCCTTTCCTTCCCAAAAGACACACCGCAGGCCGGATGGGTTCAAAAAAACCGCAATCGAAAAGAGCCCGGATGGCACCCCTTCCGGACTCTTGTCTCGCCACAGGATCTCTTGTTTTCCCTGTGGCCTTTCACGGACGGCACGTCGCTGGCAGATATTCAGCTGCGTGATCCACCTGGCCCCAGGTCGTTATTCTCAGCAGCAGCCAATCTGGCAAAAGTGAACTCGCGAGACCGTTTGACGGTCGAATCACTCCCCCCTTGAGGGGGAGTCGCAGAAGCCGAGCCCGTCCCTGAGCCAGAGTTCGCCGAACTTGCCAAAGTGCTGTTGAATCGCGGGCATTTCGACAAGCTCAATGACCACCCGGTATTTGGTTTATTGGACGTCATCAGGCCGCTGTTAGGAGACCCATAACCTGCCCTGCGCCTGCGATCCCTAGCCCTTGTCCTGAGCTTGCTTGCATTGAGCTCGGTCCCTGAGCTTGTCGAAGGGTGTCGAAATGTCGAAGGGTCGAAGGCGTTGCTCTGAGCTTGTCGAAGGGACCGGCGACGGCTGATGCGGTGGGGGGTGATTTCAATTCCTGAATGTAAGAAAACGGCACAAAGTAACGGGCGGGTTTGCAGGATTCGGTGTAAATCAGGTCTCGATCTCCGGCGGAAACCGGCGATCAATAACCCAGAACGCTGTAGCTGCCGTCCAGAATCAGGCGACCCGACACGTACACTCCCAGCAGCGCGAAAAGCACCCATGGCGCATTCAGTGCGCCGATATAGACGTACAGTTCGCCCCTGGTGATGTGGCGCTGCCGCCGGGCCATGAAGAAACTGACCCAGTAGACGGAGGTCACGTAGGACCATTGCCAGGACAGCGCCAGCCCAACAATGCCGGCAAGTACGGCCGGCATGAAGTCGACGGTACAGGCGGCGTAAAGAATCAACGTTGGAACCGGCGTCACAAAACCGTTGGCGACGTCAGCATTGAAACCCCATGAACGACGATCCGAAAAGGACCCGTCGAACAGCGAATACGTCGCCCACACATCCGCCCAGACCGTTGGGGACAGCATCCGTCTGAACGGCACTTTGGCGCAGAGGAACTCGACTGCAGGCGTCCGGCCGGTTTCACGCTGCCGGCTGCGCCAATACCCGGCGCGCGTTTCCACGTAGTCACGCCTCAGGAACAGACAGATCTCCCAATAGCAAATCACCAGATTGCTCGCGAAAAACAGACTCAGCAGACAATGGATGACGTTGAGATCGCCTCGGAGGTGGTAACGAGTACCAATGCCGATAATCGCCAGCAGCGCGATCGCCAGCGCCGCAAACAGTCCGGCCGGCATCCCCCAACCGGTCTTGCGCGTGCTTTGGTCCGGAGCCGTTCGATTGGGGTCGAATTCACTCATTCCTTATTCCCCGCCGTCGAGGGCGTTCGCACCCTGTTTTATGATCTGATGCCGAAACACCGGTGCAAAGGGAGGACGTGACTGTGGCGTGGCGAACATCCCCATATAGGTAGAAACAGGAAAAACCTATTGGAGTACTCACCCCACAGAAACGAAAAACCCCATGCTCCAAAGTATCTTGGCAAAAAAACCGAATCGTGGAATTCGGAACGCGTCTGTTGAAGCCGGATTAACGGTGTTCCTGAGAAACTTCCGATATGTTCGCTTAATCCGTCTTCGAGATCACAAAACCGGCGTCTTTTCCACGGATTCCCCGCTGTTCCTGTCGTGGATCAAGACCGGTATTAGGTGTCCACCCCTCATCCGCACGCCCGCCGCGCCTAAGGTCTGTACGCCAGGATCTGATCCAGGGTTTCTCCGTTTCTTGATCCGCCAATAACCAGCACACGCCCGTCGCGAAGCACCGTCACGCTATACAGCCTGTAGTCTAGCCCGATACTGTGGCCTGTGGGATGAAATGTCCCGTTTTCCGGGTCGTAGAGTACCGCCTCGCCACTGCGGAGGATGAAAAATACATCCCCTGTATTCAACACGGCGGCCGCTCGAATCTGCTCGTTGCCGGGACTGCCAGCCTGCGAAAACATCCCGTTGGAGGGGTCGTAACGCTCAGCGGCCGTCACCTGCGTCGGAGACGCTGGATCGCCTTTTCTGCCGCCTGCAATGAACACGCTGCCGCCCGGAAGCAGCAGCGCCACATGTCCGAACCGTTCGTGCGACAGACTCCCGATCTTCGTGATGACATTGGACGACGGATCGTAGATTTCAGAATCTCTAACCGCACGATCGGTGATTCCGCCGGTAATCAAAGCCCGCCCATCGCGCAGCATTGTCGCCGTATAAGCCCCGCGAGGGACCGCCAGCCTGTTCTTGAATTCAAACTCACCCGTTTCCGGGTCTATAGTCCAGATCGTACCGGATCGACCGAATGCAAGGATCTTTCCATTTGAAAGTACCATAGACCTGGAGATCTTTTCGAATGCGGGATTGAATTGAATTGGCGTAAATTCGCCGGTTCGTGGATTGAATATTTCCACCGGGTACGTCTTTGAACGGGTATGCTGAGTCGCGCTTGCAAATACAACCCGACCGTCAAGCAGCAATGTCCCCTCGTCGCCCATTCGTGCGGTCGACATGCTGCGGGTTGCTCTGGAGGATCCGGTTTCGGGATCAAAAATCTCCGCACTGGTATGATAGGTCGAATATGCGCAGGTCCCACCCGCCGCGGCGCCTCCACCGATCAGTACCCTTCCGTCCCGCAACAATATCGAATAATGCCCGTGACGCTTGTCCGTCATGTGTCCCGCGACTTCAAAGCCGTTCCGTTCGCTCTTCGCCTCCGGGGACGTCGGCACGGGCGAACCGCAACCCATCAGGCTCGAGACAATTGCCAGTGCGGAAATCATCCTGACGGTCATCGAATGTCCTTCCTCGGTGTCGCGACCTCTCAACCCAGCCCCTCAGACCTCTCTCCCCGGCCCTCTCTCCTACCAGGAGAGAGGGAGCAAAAACAGGCTTCGCGTGCCGGTCATTGACAGACACTCTGATCGAAAGGAAATCGCCATCCGGCACATCACAATGCGTGTCCAGCCACCCATCAACATTCCCCCTTCCTCTCAGGAAGGGGGTTAGGGGGTAGGTCCCATCGACCGAGCTATCGCGCGATCACAAACACCACGTCTTTCTCCGCCGTTTCGCCGCTGTTCCTGTCTTCGATTGATACCTTCAGCGAGTATCGGCCCGGAGCCTGTTCGGCGAGATCCAATTCAACATATTCAACTTCCTGCGCCGCCTCCCCCTGCTGTTCGTAGGTGACGGCCAGTTCCTCGCGTATACCGGTTCGCCAGCGGAAGAGGCGGGAGATGTTGCTGATCGTACCCGGTATATCTCTGGATGTGATCGTGTGGGATACCGTGTAATTCGTCTGCCCGAACGCGTCTTTCGCCAGGTTGTATATTTCGTAGTAGACGAAGACGCCCTGGCCTTTCTTGAACGTCCGCGACGGCATTGGAACGACGTTCAGGTCTCCCTTGTTGAACGGGCTGTCCGCTCTTTCCGCTGACACCTTCCAGGCCAGTTCCAGGTCGCTGATTTGCAGCCGGTCCTCTCGATACGGCTCCACAACAACCTGCTGGCTGTAGGCGCCCATGCGTCCTCTGAGCCGGTCCTGCGACCTCACCTCCAGACGGTAGGCGCCGGGCAACAGGTTCAGCTTCAGCACGCCGGGAACCTGGATGCCCTCTCCGGCCTGGTTTCCTTTCGCCTCGTACGTCAATCCATCCGATTGCCGGTAGACCGTGTCCAGCGAGGATGAGATCAGCGCCGCATGGTGCGTGAGCACCTGACGCGTGACGTCCTTTTCCGAATCGTAGTGGGCAGGCAGGATGGGGACCCCGTAGTAGATTTCCAGGAGGCTCCGGTCATCCTCGCCCCTGAAGTCAGCCAGTGAATAGTGGAAGTCGAGAGGCGCCGACTCCTCTTCCGGCGCATAGTAATTGGGTGTTGCACGTGCCGCTCGCTTGTAGATCTCTCTTGGAGAGTGGGTTCTTAACTTTGCGGTCTGGCCGAGGTCAATGTCACCCCGGTTGGGCGGCATCGGGGCGTATTCGTACGTTCCGGCGCCGAATTCGTCCGTAAAGGTGATTTCAAGGCCGCCGCCCACGTTTGTATAGATCCACGTTTCCCACGGGATGGTGCTCATGTCTTCGCCGGAAGTAACCGGTTGATAGTTGCCAAACCCCAGTCGCTTGTCCATATCCATGAGCCCCAGCTTGACGGTATCCATAACGTCCTCCACCGGTACGGGTCCCTCAAACCCTCCACCCCCACCGGAGAATTCATCCCCACCTCCGGAACTACCGCCTTCGCCGGGCGGTCCCGCATTACCCCTACGCAGACCCGGGGGTTCCGCTTCTCGAAATTCGTACCATTCGCCCTCCAGTCGTCGCTTGCCGCGTATGGGAAAGACCGGCCCCGTAAACGTCTCTCCCATTCCATCGCCGCCGTAGATGCCCGCGGCGAGGCGTTCCTTGACCCGCTGAACGGCCAGGCTTTGTTTGTAGTTGGGCCGATCGGACCTGGAACGGTGGTCCGGTTCTCCAAACCGGATGTAGACCTCGCCTCTGACGTCCCACGGCTGTTTGTTTTCCGAGAATTCCGTGAGCGCCTGCCAGACACGACGGTAGTGTTCCAGCAGGCGTTCGTTTACCGGCGTGGACAGGTCCGGATCGCGGTCGTTCCAGAACCGTTTCAGGAATGCGGCCCGTTCACGCTCGGGAGTATCGTTGAATTCGGCCAATTCTTCCGATGACGAGACCAGGCGGATATCTTCGCACAAACCACGCTCATCCGGCGCGAGTTTTTTTACGTAGTCCTGAAAGAACTCCATTGCCATGTCGGCCTTTCCCTGCTTCATGGACGCCTGCGCGACAATGGGCATCAGTTCAATGGCATCGGGGTTCTCCTCGACGAAACCCAGCAGCTTCGCCATGATTTTTTCGTAGTCTTCGATCATCAGATACGCGACGCCCAGCCGGCTGCGCAGGCTGGAATCGCCGGGTCTCAGCGCCATATATCGGGTGTACCAGACAATGGCCTGTTCGTAGTCCTTCCAGAAATCGGCGTACCACTCGCCCATCAGGCGATAGGCGTCAGCGTAGTTCGGGTCGAGCTCCAGCACCCGGTCGACCGCGCGGCCCACGTCGTACTCATTCATCAGGTATCGCAGCCTGGCGATCTGATATCGGGCGTCCACGTACCCGTGGTCACGGGCAAGGGCCTCCTGGAAATAGTGGATGGCCAGGTTGCGTTCCTTCGGAATCTCCGCGTAGACCAGACCCACACCGTAGTATGCCCTGGCGCCACCCTGTAGAGAGATCGCTTTCTTGAAGGCCCACATCGCGCGCTTGTAGTCTTCCGCCTTGTAGTACGCATGACCGAGTTCGATATGGAGAGGCGCGTCCTTCGGGCGCTGGATGGCCACGAGCTGGAAGAGGGCGGCCGCCTCCCGCAGCCGGTCCTCTCTGGTCCGCCGCACCACCACGGCGAAGAGGGAGTCGACCGTCTCAGAACGCATGTCCACCGCCTCGAGGCTTCGTCCGTCCGGCGCCTCCGTCAGGTGTAGATACCGGTCCGGGTGCCGGAAACATGCCAGAACCGGCATGCCGGGTGCGGCATCCGGCCTGTAGAGATGTTCGATCAACGGCTCCGAATCAGAAGTTGCCGGGCAGCTGAAGACAATGTCGAGGACTTCCTTGTCTCGCCTGAGTTCCGGTTCGCTGGACGCCTGCACGTCTACATTCTGTTTCACCCACGCGTACAGAACACTGTGTTCATTCGGAAGCGCGCCGTGCTTTTCAGCGTAGCGCCCTGCCATGTCGTTCAACACGAGCAGGTGTTCCAGGCAGGCACGTTCTCCTGCAGCGGCACCGGTTCTCAGCTGTTGCTCGCGCAGCGTCGCCACGTACGCAAGGCAGCTTGCTTTCGAGATCCGGAGGTTCTTGTGATGTTTATGGAACCCCGCGAACATCCGCTCCACGGCCTTTCGCGCGTCCTTCTCCCTGTGGCGGTCCGCCCGGTGAACTGCCGAATTCATCCGGCTTAACCGGATCATCCCTCTCTGGAGTTCAGCCAGCGCCCGTTGTAACGAGACCTGATCGCGAGCGTCCGGAGTGGATTCGAATTCGGCGCGCGGGGTCTCCGCAGTGGCACGAACGACGGCGGCGTCGGACGCGGCTTCAGAACCCGTTTCTCCGGTTTCCACGTGTATGAACTTCACGTCTTCCGACGTCGAATCACTCTCCACAAAGTAGACCTTCTCGCCGTCTCCGGACCAGCGCGGGGCGTCGGTTGTCATGGCATTCGAGAGTTGCGTTGCCCGGCCCGCCCGGTCGACCCTCCAGAGACCCGGTTGACCCCAGTCCACCAGCGCGTCCCACTCGCCCCGAACCGCGAGAAAATCGCCTTCGGGCGAGAGGGCAAGGTCCAATGGATTGAGCTCGGGAGGGAGCGGCCAGCGGGATTCGTCCGATCCGTCGACCGCGAGCACCCAGATCCGATTCTTCACGATCGGCAGGCTGCGGCCGCCCGAGAGATACGATCCGAAGGCAGGATATCTGAGGCTGCGCTCGAGATAGACGAGCGCGCTGCCATCCGGCAGGAATCCGAGCGATCCCGAAGCGCCCGGATAGGTCCTGATCCTTTCGCGAATGCCGCCGCTGTCTCGGGACAGCCATATTTCCGTCAGCAACGCCCGCCGCGTGCCCTGTTGGACGGCGTACGCGCGCATCTGGCCATTTGGTGACATCACAGGTCGGATCTCCGCTGAAGCGGGGGGTTGCGGGTACAACAGCATTGCCGCAAGCAACACCGTCCCATACGACAATCCCGTACCGGGAGTCGCCCGTGCGGTATCAAGATTCTTTGTCGTCTTAGAATCGACCATCTTGCCTATCCCAGCTATTTTTTTTGAAGAAAAATTCCTGAAGTACAATACTCCAGGACACTTGACCAACGACAATCTGCTTAAGAATGCCTGCACATCCCGTTGCGTACGGCCTATCGGTGTTCCATAAGCACACGAAATCCCGTGCGACTGCGTATACCACTCCTTCGGACAGCAGACCGTACTTCTTGGGCGTCATCAATATAGGAACCCCCTTTGATGACTATATATGCGTCAGGATATGCGTACCCGAACAATTCAGAATGAGAAGGGTTGTCAGGGCCTGTGGGATCGGTCTGCGTCTGTCCTGAATACGAACCATAAACATCCTGCACCCATTCCCATACATTTCCGTGCATATCATATAGGCCCCAAGGATTCGCAAAAACACCGCCTGTTTCCTGCGGCTCCGGGTTTCCATATGCGATAATCCCGTTTTCCAGAACCGTGGCGCTCCGCGAGTTTTCGTAATAGCGAGCGTAACTCTCGAGCTGACTCTCATCTTCACCAAACGACCATGTTGTTCTAGTGCCAGCTCTACACGCATATTCCCATTCCGCCTCCGTCGGCAATCGGAAAATCTCCCTTCTCTCATTCTCGTTCATTCTGCGCAAAAACAACTGTACATCCCGCCATTCCATGTTAAAGGCCGGGTAGTTAGCTTTTTCCGGATCTCCGGATGCGCCGAACGTCGCCCAGGGACGGGTGTTCATGATGCTCTCCCACTGTGCCTGCGTAAGTTCGTACTTGGCCAGGTAGAATCCCTTTGTGATCGTGACTTGATGTTGGGGGCCCTCGTCATCGTCCCGACCGGTCTCAGAATCGGGAGACCCCATCAGAAAACGGCCTGGCTGTATCCAGACCATCTCCAGCTTCGCACCGCCGGGTAGCGTCACCGCAATATCCTCTTCCGGCATACCGTCCCCGAAACGCTGCGCAAAGAGAATGAAATCCGGAAAATCGACATTTCCGCTGCCGTCGAGATCGAAACCGGATTGATTCGACCCGAACGCCTGCGCGAACAGAATGAAATCCCCAAAGTCCACAATACCATTGGCGTCGAAATCGGCGTTACGGGAGGCTTGGGCGATCAAAAGCTGCTTCGAAACCAACAGCGCTCCGACGGCAAGCAACGCGAAAATTGCATTTCGTCTCATTTCACACAAATCTCCTGCTGATCAACGAACCACGACGTGTGCGATTCGGCATATGACGTGTCTATGACCGGTACCATTATCGATAAGGAGATTCACAGCTCCTGATAGAATCTATCTCACTGCTGTCCAAGAACCGTGGGATTCTCAGATAGATGGTTCGAAAAGTGGCTTCAATTCACGATCTTGTACGGATCTGACCCGGATAACGCAAACCAGGTTGCCATCGGTCGGTGTTTGTTGCAACCCATGTTATTCTGAGCGGAGTCGAAGCATCTTTCGCCGCTTCCGTCCCGCGCTGCAGGCGGACGTGCTGCCTCTCAGGTATCGACACGTGAAAATCGCACGGGGATGAACCGATGCTGCGGTAGATCCTTCGTCGGCCTGAAGGCTTCCTCTGGATGACAGTGGGAAGCCACGTGCATGACAATCCTAAAACATGTCATTCTGAGCGCGCTCGCCTCCTCAGGATGACATGTTCTGCGAAGGTATGGGCTCAGCGTTTCGCCGACGGTAATCGCTCAATCAGAGCGCAGCGAAGAATCTCCCGTATTCTCGATTGTCCATGTAGTACATGCCATATGTAGATGAACTTGTGCGCGGACACATTGCCTGCCTGACGGCCTCCTCAACAAGACAGTCTTCTCGAAGGTAGGACCGACTCGTTTCGCCAATGTTTGTGGACTATTTTACCAGCCATTCAATACGCGTATTTTCGCGATTATCGTAGTTAATCAGATCCGTCTTGGGACAGGTGTGAATCTATCTGTATTCCATCAACAAGCGAAATCCGGTGAAGTCGTTTGGCACCCACCCGACCGATCGGGAAGCCGACCGTATCCACTCGGGGCGGTCGAAACTGGATCCTCCTCGTTCGACGTGGCTGCCACTAGGAATGCGACTTCCGGTGGGACCGTCTGGCCCCATGGGATCGATCTGCGCCGGTTCTGAATATGGACCGTAGTAATCCTGCACCAACTCCCGCACATTCCCGTGCATATCGTACAGGCCCCAGGGGTTTGGAAATACACCTCCTGTTTCCTGAACCTCCGGGCTTCCGTAGGTAATGCTTCCGTCATTCCTAACGATCGTCGTTCGTGAGTTCTCATAATAACGTGCGAAATCGGCGATTCGGGTGGAATCCTCACCGAACGACCAGCGGGTCGTCGTGCCGGCCCTGCAAGCATATTCCCACTCCGCCTCCGTGGGCAATCGGAAGACGTCCTTTCCTTCCGCATCGTTCAGTTTGCGGATGAATGTCTCGACGTGCTGCCAGCGCATTCTGTTGGCCGGAAAGTTCCCCCGGTCCTGAGAAACCGATCCCGTAACCCAGGGACTCGTATTCATTACGCTTTCCCACTGCGCCTGCGTGACTTCGTATTTTCCGAGGTAGAATCCCCTTGTGATCGTGACCTGATGTTGGGGACCCTCGTGATCCTCCCTTCCGGATTCAGAATCGGGCGATCCCATCAGGAACCTGCCAGGCTGGATCCAGACCATCGCCAGCTTCACATCGCCGGGAAGCGTAATGGAGATGTTCTCTTCCGGCGCGCCCTCTCCGAACTGCTTCGCAAAGAGAATAAAGTCCGGAAAATCCACGTTCCCGTTGCCGTCTAGATCGAAATTGGACTGATCCGACCCGAAAGCCTGAGCGAAGAGGATAAAATCACCGAAATCCACAATACCATTGGCGTCGAAATCGGCGTCACTGGCGGACTGGGCTTCTGGATGTTCGTGCATACTTAGCATTGTCAATAGGCCACAAATAATGCCGATTACATTTCGTCTCATTTCACACAAATCTCCTGCTTGTCAACGAACCACGACGCGTGCGCGATTCGCGATTCGGCATACGACGTCTCTATCGCCCAGACCAAACCCAACTGGGCGAGTTCGTATTCTGATAGCCAGGCACGGCGACACGAAGTCTATTGATGATCTCGCAACAGACGGAATCCTGTGCGAATGCTCGTTCCGCTGCGAAGACGTGCCGCCGATCGCAACGCCGGTGGCCTGTCGTTGTGAGAGCCGCCTCGAACGACGTGGTTGATTTCAGGTTGTCCTCCTTCGACAGGTACTTCCGGCCCCGTGGGATCTGTCTGCGCTGTTTCCGGATACGGCCCGTAGAAATCCTGGACCCATTCCCGCACGTTCCCGTGCATATCGTACAGGCCCCAGGGGTTTGGAAATACGCCCCCTGCTTCCTGCGGCTCCGGACTTCCGTAGACAACACGCCCATCTTCCTGTACGGTCGCAGTTCGTGAGTTTTCAAAATAGCGAGCATAGTCACCCACCCGGATCAAGTCGTCTCCGAAAGACCAGGGCGTCGTCGTCCCTGCCCTGCACGCGTATTCCCACTCCGCTTCAGTGGGCAATCGGTAAATATCCTTCCCCTCCGTCTCGTTCAATCTGCGAACAAATGTCTCTACGTCTTCCCATCGCACAAAGAAAGCAGGGAAGTTCGCTTTTTCGGGATCTCCGGATGCTCCCGACCCCGCCCACGGGCGCGTATTCATCACGCTTTCCCATTGTGCCTGCGTGACTTCGTATTTGCCCAGATAGAACCCCTTCGTGATCGTGACTTCATGCTGGGGACCCTCATCGTCGTCTCTTTCTGGTTCTGTAGTGGGGGAGCCCATCATAAACCTGCCAGGCTGAATCCAGACCATCTCCAGCTTCGCGCCGCCGGGTAGCGTCACCGCAATATCCTCTTCAGGCATACCCTCCCCGAACCGCATTGCAAACAGGATAAAATCCGGGAAATCCACACTTCCGCTGCCATTGAGGTCCAAAGTAGATTGATTCGATCCGAATGCCTGAGCGAACAGAATGAAATCTCCGAAATCCACAATACCATTCGCGTCGAAATCCGCATTACGGGAGGATTGGGCGATCACAATCAGTTTCGCAGTCAGCATCGCTGCAAGGGCAATTAGCGCGATAATTGCATTCCGTCTCATTTCACACAAATCTCCTGCAAATCAACGAACCACGACGCGTGCGCGATTCAGCATTCGGCGTACAATGTCTCAATGCGCGGGACCAATACCGACAAGGCGATTTACGGATCCATACTGATTTTACCTGTTTTCCATCAACAAGCGAAATCCGGTGAGGATATTCCGGCGCCAACCACGGTATCTGACAGCCGACCGTATCGCTATAGGACGATCTTGGTACGATCCCCCTCTCTCAACGTGGCTGTTATGCGGTGCTTGTCCTTCAGTCGGCCACGCAGGACCCTTCGGATCGATCTGGGGCTCGTCTGAGTACGGACCGTAAAAATCCTGCGCCCACTCACGTGCATTCCCGTGCATATCGTATAGCCCCCAGGCGTTCGGAAAGACGCTACCCGTCTCCTGTGCCTCCGGGCTTCCATACGCTATGCTACCGTCATCTCGAACGATCACCGCCCGTGAGTTTTCGTAATAACGTGCGTAATCCGCGATACGGGTCGAATCCTCTCCGAACGACCAGCGGGTTTTCGTACCGGCCCTGCAAGCGTATTCCCATTCCGCTTCCGTCGGTAATCGGAATATATCACTTCCTTCTGCTTCGTTTAATCTGCGAATGAAGCCCTCAACGTCTTGCCAGTCCATGTTGACCGCTGGAAGTTTGCTTTTTGTCTGATCTTCTGCAACGCCAGCCCAATTCCAGGGGCGGGAGTTCATTACGCTCTCCCATTGAGCCCTGGTCACTTCATATTTACCGAAATAGTATCCTCTTGTGATAGTTACTACACGCTGGGGGCCCTCATCCTCATTTCGACCCGACTCAGAATTTGGCGATCCCATCAGGAACCTACCGGGTTGGATCCAGACCATTTCGAGTTTCGCACCGCCGGGTAGTGTCACCGCAATATCCTCTTCCGGCATACCCTGACCAAACCGTTGCGCGAAGAGGATGAAATCCCGAAAATCGACATTTCCACTTCCGTCGAGATCGAAAGTAGATTGATTCGATCCGAATGCCTGAGCGAACAGAATGAAGTCCCCGAAGTCCACAATGCCATTGGCGTCGAAGTCCGCATCACGGGCAGATTGGGCCAGGGAAAATTGCCAGGCTGTCAGCATCGCGCCAAGGGCAATCAGCACGATAATGTTAGACCGTCTCGACATTTCCAGGGCTCCTTCAAACCGCCTGGTGCAGGTAAGTGTGGGCGCCAAAGTTCAGGTTTCCAGTGACCGACAGTCTTAATTGTGCACCAACACAGCGACTCATCAATTCTATAAATTAAATTCATTTGAAATATTAATCAAGGTTCGGCGGGATCGTCCGGATTCAATGAATTGGTCTGTGGGAGGACCCGGGCAACATGCCAACTTTCCTGAATGCCTTGATCTTCAATCAATCACAACGAGGGTGGGGGCAGACATTCCTGTCGTGCCCTTCTCTTTTCCCCTGCGTGATATGGACTGTCCTATCGTGTGATAACGAACACCACGTCCTTCTCCGCCCTCTCGCCGCTGTTGCCATCCTCGATTGATACCTTCAGAGAGTATCGGCCTGGAACCTGTTCGGCGAGGTCCAATTCAACATATTCCACTTCCTGTGCTGCCTCCCCCAGCTGTTCGTACGTAACGGCCAGTTCTTCTCTCTTGCCGGCTTCCCACCGGAAAAGTCGGGAGATGTTGCTCACGTTGCCTGGTGACTCCCTCGATGTGATCGTGTAGGAGACGTTGTACTTTGTCTGTCCGAACTCATCCTTTTTCAAATTGTAAATCTCGTAGTAGACGAATACGCTCTGGCCCTTCCTGTAAGTTCGGGAAGGCATCGGGACGACATATAGGTCTCCTTTGGTGAACCTTCCGGATTTTCTGGTTTCGCCAACCTGCCATGCCAGTTCCAGGTCGCTGATCTGCAGCCCCTCCTCGCCGTATGGCTCTACGACGACCTGCTGCTGATAGATGCCCATTCGCCCTCTCAGGCGGTCTTGTGACTTCACCTCCAGACGATAGGCGCCGGGCGGCAGATTCAGCTTCAGGACATCGGGCGCCATCAGGCCTTCTCCGGCCTGGTTGCCTGCGGCTTCGTAGGTGATCTCACCGGTTTGCCGGTAGACCGTATCCAGCGACGATGATATGAGCGCCGCATGGTGCGTCAGAACCTGCCGGGTGACGTCCTCTTCCGCAACATAGTGGGCCGGGAGGATGGGGACGCCGTAGTAGATTTCCAGGAGGCTGCGATCCTCCGCGCCCTTGAAGTCGGCAAGCGAATAGTGGAAATCGAGCGGCGGTGCCTCGTGTCTCGGCGTATAGAAATCTGGCGTGGCACGCGCGGCCCGCCGGTACACGGAATGGGGCGCGTGCCTGCTCAGAGAGGCGGACTCGCCTACCGATATGTCGCCCTGGTTCGGCGGAATCGGGGCGTAATCGTACGTCCCGGTACCGATTTCGTCGGTAAATGTGATTTCAATGCCGCCGCCTGCATCGGTAAAGATCCACGTCTCCCAGGGTACGGTACTCAGGTCTTCGCCTGACGTAACCGGGTGATAGTCGCCGAAACCGAGGCGCTCGTCCAGAGACATGATGCCTAATTTCACGGTATCATTTGGTGCCGCTGACGGCTCCGTTACACCTTCACTGATTGACGCGCTTCCTGCGGTGCCCTGCGAGTTGTCGTTCTCTTCTGGCTCATCTTCAGGCCCCGATGCGGCTGCGTTCCCGACTTCGATGTCTTTCAGTTCGTACCACGCACCGTCGAGTTGTTTGAGGCTGCGAACCGGGTATACTGGCCCGACAAATGTGTGCGCGCGGACGTCGCCTTTGTAAATGTCGATCGCGAGGCGCTCCTTAACCCGCTGTACCTTCAGGCTCTGTTTGAAGTTGGGATCGTCCGACCTGGACCGGTGATCGGGTTCCCCGAATCGAACATAGACGTCACCTCGTGCATCCCAGGGCTTTTTACTTTTGGAGAACTCCGTGAGCGCGTGCCAGACTCTTCGGTAGTGTTCAAGCAGTCGCTCGTTCACCTGGGTGGACAGGTCCGGGTCCTTCCCGTTCCAGAAGCGCTTCAGATACGCCGTCCGATCACTGCCAAGGGCTTGGTCGTGAGCTTTCAGCTCTTCGCTTGACGCGACAAGCGTTATATCTTCGTATATTGCCTGTCTTTCCGGAGTGAGTTGCGAGACGTAATCCTGGAAGAACCTCATTGCCATATTCAAACTGTCCTGCTTAATGGCAGAAATTGCAACGATGGGCATCAGCTCGATTGAATTCGGATGTCTTTGGACAAAGTCGAATAAATGGTTCATAATCTTCGAATAATCTCTGACTTTCAAGTATGCGATTCCGAGGCTGCGCTGCCCATTTGCATCTTCCGGTCGAAGGGCGAGGTATTTTGTATACCATACAACGGCCTTTTCGAATTCCCACGAAAGGTTCAGATAGTAGTCTGCGATCAACAAATAGGCACCGGCATGCTCGGGGTCCAAATCCAGTACTCTTTTCGCTTCCAATTCGGCATCGCGTTCTTTCATATCATAACGCACTCTAGCCATCTGATACCGGGCATCCACAAACCTCCTATCTTTGATCAATGCTTCAGTGAAATGGTGGATGGCAAAATGCCGTTGCATGGGCCACGTCTTGTAGAGCATTCCCAGCCCATAATGCGCCTCTGCCTTACTTCCCAGTCTCAGTGCTCGGTGGAACGCTTCCTTCGATTCCTTGAATCTCTTCAAAGTCAATAGAATGTGCCCCAGGCTGATATACGCTTCAGAATCCTTCGGTCTTTGGCGTGCGACATTTCGGAAAATCAAGCGCGCCTGTTCCAGTTTATCCCGGTCCACGGCCAGGTTGCCAAGGGAAACAAGACTGTCTACTCGAGCCGGTTGTAGTACTGATCTCTTCGTGCGAATCCCTTCCGGTCCGGCGGTGCCGTATATCTGCTCTCGACTGTGCCAGAAACAGGCGAAGACCGGTGCGCCGGGCAACTTTTCGGGCTTGTAAAGATAGTCGCTGAAAAGCTTGTATTCGAAGTTCACCGGGCAGGAGAACAGCAAGTCGAGGATCGCGATCTTGTCTTTTCGTTCGTTTCCCGCGGGCGAACCTCCGAGCTTTTCTTGAACCGTCCATTGATGCAGTTCTTCAAGGTTCGAAGGATCCCTCTCGTCATGGACTCGCTTGAATTCTAGCATCAAGCCCAGCATGCCGGCCAAATGCTCTTGACATATGGTGGATTCCGTTTCGTGTTTTTTCGATTCAATCCAGAATTCACAGACGTTGATATATCTTGTGCAACTCTTCCTGGAAAGGCCGTATTTGGCGGCTTTGTCGTAGAGGTGTCTAAATGCGCTTCTGGCATTCTTAAACATCCTGTCCGCGTGTTTTTCATTTCCTCTGTGTAGCGCATTCTTGCCGCGTATATAGAGGTTGAGACCGGCGCCGATCATGCCCAACAGGGTTTCAGAAGAATCGGTTTGCTCCAAAATGGCAGTAGCAAGCGCCTTCGAGTTGGACTCTATATCCCGGTTTGCGTTTTCGGACCTGGCTTCTTCCGCTTGCGCCTCACTAATCTCTCCACTGTTGACGTGAATACGGATCGTTTTCGATCCATCCTGAATTCGGCACGAAACAGACGTTCCATCAGCTGACCACAATACAGGGGGCTTTACTTTGCCGGCATACAGAGGCTTGATGCCGGCTGTTTTGCCCGATACCCATAGGCCAGTGTTGATTCTTTCGAAAGAATTCCCTCTGTATCCTATGATCGCCAATTTGCGTCCATCGGGAGATGGCGCTATTTCGTCTGGTTGAAAATCATCCGGAAGCGGCCACAATTCCTCTTCTGCGCCGTCCAGGCTTAATTTCCATATCCCGTTTTTTATAATCGGAAGCGACTGTCCGCCATAGTAGGAGGATGCCCAGACCTGATTTCGTAAGCTTCGCTCCAGATATATCAGGCCCCCACCATCCGGATCAAAATGGAGATCACCCAATTCTCCAGGGTAAGTCTTGATCCTCGTGGGTCGGCTATCCCCCTCCAATACCACCCATATCTCCGTCACAGAAACCGCACCCTCACCGCGTTGAAGTCCAAGTGCAAGATCTCCGGTTTCCGACGCTACAGTGAGTAACTCACGGCCAGACGCTTCGACAGTGCGGGGCAATGACGAAATACAGAACGCAAACACCAGTAGGCTATTCGTAATCCGAGCCATGACGTTTACCTCCTGTCATTCAAAGACACCTATTGTTCGACAGAAAGCCTGAAACGAAAGACGAGCTTCAAATAGTCACCGCGTCCAACACGTTGAAGCCGGCCGGCGCGAAATCCCTGTCCGCCCTCAATACGCGCTGGAAGGCTCTTGTACTCCCTTTAGCAGAAACTCGACCAGCCTGCTACTTCGCCGTGTCATAGAGCCTTTCGGCAAACTGTCTATCGGCGGCGGCAAACGGCGCCCCGAAACAGACTCCGAGACTCAAGAGCACGCATGCCATTGAAGTCAACCTTGTGCGGCGTTTTAGCATAGCGTTATTTCGCCGGTTCGGCCTGTCGCAAAATGCAACGCGTACGTGGTTTTGGCGAACTCCGAAGCGAAATCCAAAGCCGATACGCCTATTTATATTGAAGCACATACGCAGCCTGACCCACGTTATAAACCTATTGATTTCGCATTGCACATGCCACGACCCACGGATCTCAATCAATTACTCGAAGCAGTGCGTCGCGTGAAACCACCTGCCCGTTATGCATGTCCTTGACACGTACCGTTAGTCGATGCACACCCACTGGGACGTGGCCCAGGTCAATCTGCAGATATGTGAAGTCATCCTCACGATATCCCTCGTAACGGCTCGTTACCGTCGTTTCCAACCCCTCACTGCTTCGTGCCATTTCTTTGATCCGCCTGGCCTCTGCATCGTCGTCGGGCTCCCGTACCTCTTTCACCGCCGTGACCTCCAGCTTTTCGTTGCGCGTCACACTCACCTGCGCCGCACCCGAAAACATGCCATCGTCAGGCAATCGCTGGGCTATGAACAGTTACGGATCGATTTCGTCTTCTCCAGGCCTGCCGATACGATAGGATATCTCATACTCGGTGCGTCCGTATTCATCTCGCTCCAGGTTGTACACTTCCAGGTAGATGAAGGCAGGTTCGGACCGATGATAAGTCCGGAGTGGATTCGCGACTACGTTGAGATGACTCCTCCTCACCGGAAACGGCGACCCCGTCTCAATCTCCGTAGCCAGCAGCAGGTCGCTCATCGACAAGGATGAATCCGCAGGCGCAAAGCCACGCTCCTCCTGGAATGTCCCGATGGACCCCTTTTTTTTGTCCCGCACCTCGCCCACCAGATGGTACGTGCCGGCCGGCACTGCGAATGCCAGTTGAAACACCAGGTGGCTATTGCGCAGACTGTCCGCAGCGGGATATCCACTGGGCGTCAACTCGGGCCACCTCAGGTTGAGTTCAGAACGCTTCCGATACACCTCGTCCCAGTCCTCGCCAAACACAAAAACGCCGTTCTCCAATACAAAACCACTGTCTGCATCTGAGGCAGACACATTGTATCTGGGCAACGCATACGCCAGTTCCACACGGTACGTGTCGCCGTCCTTGAAGCTTGCAACCTGGTATGGGATTCTGTACTTGCTTAGTCGGAACGGGTCCATATAATGAGTCGGTTTGTGATTGAATGTATATCGAGCCGATACTCGACCAGGACGGGTGTCGAAACGCCAGGAATCCAATCCATCGCTATTATAGAACGAAATTGAGAATCCCTCATAGAACCACTCTTCATTCCCTCCCTGGACAACCCTGCTAATCGCGCTGCTCGCACCATCAGCACCTCCTGGTAACTCCAGCCGAGTTGCCGTTTTGTTAAGATATCGCCCAAATTTGATATGGGCCTTTCCACGGTCCGTCTGCCATCCCGGAATCCCTTTCAATCGCTGACCATATCTAAGGTTGGCATACGCCACCCGTCCGTAGTGCTCCATCCGCCGTTCGTTGAATCCCGTCAGGTAAAGGGGATCGCGCTTCCGCCAGAACCCCACACGCTCAGGGTTATCCGTCCATCCGTTTCGGGTCGTATCGGTTGTCGCAATCGAATAAAGTGCCGATTGTTCGTTCTTGCTTGCAATCAGGTCCACCGACTCCATCAGCGCACGTTCCTGGGCTGACATTTGCTCAAGCGCCCGAGCAAAATACCCCTGAACAATCTCCTCGTCACCCAACTCCAGGTGTCCCAGTCCACAATAAAGCAGCGCGTCCTTGTCCTCAGGATATTGATCCAGGCATAGCTTTGATGCCGTCACCAATCCTTTGGGGTTTTTGCTTTCATAATGGATCAGTCCTAAATCGAAATACGCGGCTCGATTTCGAGGATCGGACTCTATGCTCTTTGTCAAGAATGCCAGTGCTTTTTCCCGATCTCGCACACCGAATTCTTCCCAACGAAACAGGTGATATGTAGGTGGCCCCAATCCACTAATAATATCTATATGCTCCATATCGATATACTTCAGGAACGCCTGCATGGCGAAAAAACCTACCATATCGGCTGCCTCGGAAAACCTTTCAGGATGGGTCTCACATACCTTTTCATAATGACGTTCGGCATTCAACCATAGCCCCTGCTTGCCGAGTAACTCGCCGAGCATCAGTTGATAGTCACCGTTTTCCTGATCCAGGCGAATCGCCTCGTCCAGCGCCTTCCGCGCGCTCTGGCGATCCATGGGCGTGTCTAGGGACATATACAGCTTCGCAATTTCAAAGTGTGACGGCGCGTGCTTTCGATCTACCGCCAACACATCACGGAATGCCTCCAGACTTTCCTCTACCGAAACACTTCCCGCCTGGACAAGTGCTGCCTCGTAGAGGCTTACGGCATCGTTCTGATTGACGGCTTCAATTGACGTGGTGAAACACGGACTCATACACAGGAACGAAGAAAAGCAGATAATCAGTCGTCGGCAGCGTCTTCGCTTTTTCACGTCTCGCTGGCAAGACATGCCAATACCTCCATACTCATGGCCGGAACGACCAAATCCACAAGTTCCACACAGCCGTTATGTCTGTCTCGTTATACGCAATTGAGAGAAAGATGCTAATCTGCAGCTTTCGGTTTCGATCTTCCGACGACGCCGACAAATCCTTCACTCAATCACTCGGATCAATTCGTCGCGAGAAGCCACATGATCCGTATGCATGTCCTTAACCCGAACTGACAGGCCGTGCACACCCGCAGGCACGTGAGTCAGGTCAATCTGCAGATACGTGAAGTCATCCTCGCGGTCTCCCTCGTAGCGCGCCGTGATCGTGGTCTCCGCTCCCTCCCTGGTTCGGCCCTTCTCCTTTATCCGGCTGGAGAGTTCATCTTCTTCCGGAAACACGTACCTCACGCGGTACGTCAACTCGTCCTTCCTCTGCTTGTCGAAATAGTCCGGAACCACTACCGGCGGCGTGACCGGCAAACCACGCTGAGGCTCCTCTTCTCCTTCGGTCGCCCGGACAGGTCGACGCATGCCCGTTTGGCTAGTCCTGATTTCACGTGTGACCTCCAAATGCCTGCCGACCTCAGGCAATCGCTGCGCCAAGAACAGGTACGGATCGATCTTCTTCTGCTCCGGACGTCCCAACCGATATGAAATCTCGTACTCCGAACGTCCGAATTCGTCCCGCTCCAGGTTATACACTTCCAGGTAAATGAACGCGGGCTCCGACCGATGGTATGTCCGCAGTGGATTCGCTACGATCATGAGATCGGTCCTTCCTTCCGGAAACGGCGTACGTGATTCGATTCGCGTGGCCAGCAACAGATCGCTCATTGAAAAGAGAGAATCTAATGTCTCGGACCTGCGCCTCCTCCGAAACGTACCGATCGATCCCCGCGTTCGATCACGAACTTCGCCAACCAGATTATACCTGCTGTTCGGCACCTTGAATGCCAACTGAAAAACCAGGTGACTATTACGCAGGCTGTCCGCGACGGGATACCCGCTGGGTGTCAATTCGGGCCACCTCAATTTGAGATCGGAATGCTTCCGATACACCTCGTCCCAATCCTCGTCAAACACAAACACTCCATTCTCAATAGCAATGGTCCTGTTCGAATCCGAGGCAGATACGTTATATTTCGGCAGCGCATAGGCCAGTTCCATGCGATGGCTGTCCCCGTCCTTGAAGATTGCAGCCTGGTAGGGGATTCTGTACTTGTGATGTCCATAAGGGTCTTTAAATTGCGCAGGTTGATGATTGAACCTATATCGAGCCGATATGCGACCCGGACGGGTGTCGAAACGCCACGAATCCAGCCCGTCGCTATTGACAAAGGAGATCGAAAATCCCTCATAGATCCAAGTCTCGTCACCGCCGGGGAAATCTCGGGGGAACGTGCCCTCGAATGAGTCGACACCTCCTCGGATTTCAGGACGCTGTGCCTTCTTCTTGAGATACCGCCCGAACTTGATATACGCCTTGCCGCGGTCCGTCTGCCATCCCGGAATCCCTTTCAATCGCTGACCATATCTAAGGTTGGCATACGCCACCCGTCCGTAGTGCTCCATCCGCCGTTCGCTGAATGGCGTCAGGTAAAGTGGATCTCGCTTCCGCCAGAATCGCACCCTCGCAAGGCTATCCGTCGATCCGTTTCTGGTCGTATCGGTCGTCGAAATCGAATCCGGCGCCGATTTTTCCTCCTGGCTTGCAATCAGGTCAACCGACTCCATTAACGCCCGTTCCTCCGTCGACATTACTTCCAGGGCACGCATGTAATACTCTTGGGCAGTCTCCCATTCACCCATCCCCTGGTATCCCAGGCCACAATAGAGCAACGCGTCCTTGTCTTCGGAATACTGATCCAGGCATAGCTTTGATGCTGTTATCAATCCTTCGGGGTTCCTGCTTTCATAGTGGATCAGTCCTAAATCGAAATACGCGGCTCGAATTCGAGGATCGGACTCTATGCTCTTTATGAGGAATGCCAATGCCTTTTCAAGGTCGCGCGAACCGTGTTCCTCCCACCGAAACAGGTGATACGTTGGAGGACCTCCCATCGTTCCGGGCACGATATCTATATGCTCCATATCTGTGTACTTAAAAAAGGCTTGCATTGCGAAAAAGCCCGCCATATATGCCGCCTCGGCGCGTTTTTCGGGATGGCTCTCGTATATCTTCTCATAATGCCTTTCGGCATTCAGCCAGAGCCCCTGTTTGCCAAGTAACTCACCAAGCTTCAACTGATAGTCCCCATTGCCTGGGTCGAGCCGAATCGCAGTGTCTAATGCATTTCGTGCGCTCTGGCGAGCCGTGGGCGTGTCAAGGGACATATGCAATTTGGCAATCTCATAGTGTGACGGCGCGTGCTTTCGATCCACCGTCAAAACGTCACGGAATGCATCCAGACTCTCCTGAATTGCAACGGTATCCACGCGTGCAATAGCTACATCATAAAGACTGTCGGCATCGTTCTGCTTGGCGGCTTCAATCGACATGGTGAAACAGAAACCTAGACACAAAAACCATGAAAAGCAGGCAATCAGCCGTCGACAGCACCTTCGAGTCCTAATATCTGGCTGGCTTGACATACCCTGACCTCCGAATCCTGGTCGAAATAGACTAATCCAGAAGTTCCCCATCGCCTTTACGACTGTCTCTTTTTTGAATATCTCTGCTGATGCTGATTTTGCTGCATCTGCTCTGTCGAGTACATCCGAAACGTCAACCAGATCACTCGATCACGCGGAACAGCTCTTCGCGCGCCGCGGTCTGTCCTGTTTTTGTGTCCGTGACACGAACCGTTAGTCGATGCACACCCACTGGTACGTGCCCCAGGTCAATCTGCAAATACGTGAAATCTTCCTCGCGGTCTCCCTCATAACGGCTCGTTACCGTCGTCTCCAACCCCTCTTGGCTTCGTGCCATTTCTTTGATCCGCCTGGCCTCTTCATCGTCGTCAGGCTCCCGTACCTCTTTCACCTCCATGACCTCCAGCCTTTCGTTGCGTGTCACACTTACCTGCGTCGCACCTGATGACTTGCCATTGCCCGGCAATCGCTGCGCTATGAACAGGTACGGATCGATTTCGTCTTCTCCAGGCCTGCCGATACGATAGGAGATCTCATATTCCGTGCGTCCGTACTCATCTCTTTTCAGGTTATACACTTCCAGGTAGATGAACGCAGGTTCGGAACGATGGTAGGTCCGCAGTGGATTCGCCACAACGTTGAGGTGGCTCCTTCTCTCCGGAAACGGCGATCCTGTTTCGATGTCCGTAGCCAACAGCAGATCGCTAATCGACAATGAAGAATCTGCAGTTGCGAACTCACGCGCTTCACGAAACGTCCCGATCGACCCCTTCTTCCTGTCCCGCACCTCGCCAACCAGATGGTACGTGCCGGACGGCACCCTGAATGCCAACTGAAACATCAGGTGACTATTCCGTAAGCTGTCCGCAACGGGATACCCGCTGGGCGTCAACTCGGGCCACCTCAGGTTGAGTTCAGAACGCTTCCGATACACCTCTTCCCAGTCCTTGTCAAACAGAAATATACCGTTTTCCAAGACAAAGCCACTGTCTGCATCTGTCGCAGACACGTTGTATTTCGGCAGCGCATATGCCAGTTCCACGCGGAGGCGGTCCCCATCCTTGAAGCTTGCAACCTGGTTTGGGATTCTATATTTGTGATGACGAAACGGGTCCATATAGTGTGTTGGTTGATGGTTGAATATATATCGAGCCGATATCCGACCCGGACGGGTATCGAAACGCCACGAATCCAGACCGTCGCTGTTGACAAACGAGATCGAGAATCCCTCATAGTACCACTCCTCGTCACCGCCTTGGATACTTTGGCCGAACCTGCCATCGAACGAGTCAACACCTCCTGGGATTTCAAGCCGCGTTGCCTTCTTGTTGAGAGCGCGCCCGAATTTGATATGCGCTTTCCCACGGTCCGTCTGCCACCCCGGTGTGCCCTTCAATCGCTGCCCATATCGAAGGTTGGCATACGCCACCCGTCCATAGTGCTCCAGACGCCGCTCGCTGAATGTCGTCAAGTAAAGTGGATCACGCTTCCGCCAGAACCGTACCCGCTCGCGGTTATCCGTCCATCCGATTCGGGTCGTATCGGTCGTCGCAATCGAATCAAGTACCGATTGTTCCTCCTGGCTTGCAATCAGGTCCACGGACTCCATCAGCGCGCGCTCCTCCGCCGACATTCGCTCCAACGCGCATATATAATACTCATGGGCGGTTTCCCATTCACCCATCCCCTGGTATCCCAGTCCACAATAGAGCAACGCGTCCTTATCCTCGGGATATTGATCCATGCATAGCTTTGATGCCTCGACGAGTCCTTTGGGGTTCTTGCTTTCATAATGGATCAGGCCCAAATCGTAATACCCGTCTCGATTTCGAGGATCTGCCACGATGCTCTTTACCAAGAATGCCAACGCCTTCTCCCGATCCCGCGTAGCGTGTTCTTCCCAACGAAACAGGTGATACGTTGGTGGCCCCAGTCCCGTAACAATGTCTATATGTTCCATATCGATATACTTCAAGAACGCCTGCATGGCAAAAAATCCTACCATATAGGCTGCCTCGGAAAACCTTTCAGGATGGGTCTCACATACCTTTTCATAGTGACGTTCGGCATTCAACCATAGCCCCTGCTTGCCAAGTAACTCACCGAGCGTCAATTGATAGTCCCCATTGCCTGGATCGAGCCGAATCGCAATGTCTAATGCATTTCGTGCGCTCTGGCGATCCATCGGCGTGTCGAGGGACATATACAATCTGGCAATCTCATAGTGTGACGGCGCGTGCTTTCGATCCACCTTCAAGACGTCACGAAATGCATCCAGACTTTCCTCTACCGATACACTTTCCACTTGAACCAGCGCTGCCTCGTAAAGGCTTACGGCATCGTTCTGTTTGACGGCTTTAATTGACGTGGGAAAACACAGACTTAGACACAAGAACGAAAATGGATAGTTAATCAGCCGTGTGCATCGTCTGCGCATCTTAGTGTCTCGCTTGTAAGACATACCATTACCTCCTATACGTAGTCGGGGAGGGTACACACAATAATCCGTTTGTTTGCATATTTTGTGTGTGAAACGAACTCCCTTGCGCCTGTTTCGGAACAGAAGGCGTCTTCAGTCCGGCGATGCGCCGGAACCCGGTACCAAATTCAGTCTCTCGGTATAACAGACACAAGCCAGGCTAGGCGGGTTCAAAATAACTAAAAGGCGATTCCGGGACGGAGATTCGATGCCCGTTGCATTCGCTAAGGGTGAGGTGGCCGCGATAAATTTGGCGGGACCGAATACCTGCTCCTCGGTGTCCCCATCTGCAATCTTCGTACCAGACTCCATAA
Organism: Gemmatimonadota bacterium; assembly: GCA_028873695.1. GTDB lineage: Bacteria > Latescibacterota > UBA2968 > UBA2968 > JAAXHE01. Next base: position 43,558 of record JAPPNU010000020.1, read on the forward strand.
TAAAAATCGCCTGTGCGGTTACGCACAAGCGAAATAAAATCAATATCTTATGAATTCACATTTTACGCTTTTTTGAAGCGTTCAATTCATGATGTATACATTGTATACATCATGGTCTTTTAGATGTTGCTCCTCCTGAATCGTCCGTGTGTAGAATACTAAGTTGCAAGTTCTTACAGCTCACGTAACACTGTCTACAGTGTCACGCCCGTAACTGTATACAATGTATACATATGCTTGCCTTGAATTCGTACCTTACCTCAGACCGTACCGGCTCATCATCTTTTGCAGTCCGTTTCGACTCAGCCCCAGTTGGCGCGCGGCGCGGGAAATGTTGCGGCCGCACTGGTCGAGCGCTTCGACGATCATCCGCCTCTCGAGGGACGCGACACGAGACTTGAAATAGCTCCCCTCCCCGGACCTGAGTTGCTCGGGAAGCCCGATTCTTTCTGAGAACAGGTCGGCCGAGACCTCTTTGCCTTCCTCAACCAGTGCAACCGCGCGCCTGATCTCGTTTTCCAGTTCCCGCACGTTGCCCGGCCACCCATGGTCCATCAACGCCCGCATGGCCGCTACCGTGAAACCCGGAACCGCCTTCTGCTGGTCCGAGCACAGACGTTTCACAATGTGTTCGCATAACAACGGTATGTCTTCAATGTGGCGGCGCAACGGGGGCATTTCGATCTGCAACACACGCAGTCTGTAGTACAGGTCCTCCCGAAACAGCCCGTTCCGCACATCCGCTTCCAGGTCGCGATTCGTCGCCGCGATCACCCGCACGTCCACGTTCCGCACTTCTGCCTCGCCCACCCGCTGGATTTCCCCGTCCTGAAGCACCCGCAACAGGCTCGATTGCAGCTGTGCGGATGCGTTTCCGATCTCGTCCAGGAAGACCGTGCCGCCGTCCGCTGAGACGAACAAACCCTTCCGGTCCGACGATGCCCCGGTAAAGGCGCCCTTCTTGTGTCCGAACAGTTCGCTCTGAAGCAGCTCGTGAGTCATTGCCGCGCAGTTGGCGGAGAGAAACGGTTTCGCCTTGCGTTCGCTCCGGGTATGGATGGCCCGGGCGGCCAGTTCCTTGCCCGTTCCCGTCTCACCCTGTATAAGCACGGTCATATCACTTTCAGCCGCGACTTCCACCAGCCTGAACACGTCCTGCATGACGTCACTCTGTCCGACGAGTTCTCCCAGACGGTAGCTGTCCCCGGCTTGTTGCTGCAAGAAGAGCGCACGTTCCTGGATCCGGGAGTACATCCGGGCGTTGACAACCGCGATGGACACCAGGTTCCCGAACGCCGATAAAAGGGCGCGGTCTTTTTCAGTAAACAGATCCTCGAGCTCCCTGTGGTCCATGTAGAGCGCGCCGATTACGCCAGATTCCCCGTGCCGTAGGGGTACGCAGAGAACCGAACGGATGCCGTAATCGGTAACACTCGACCTCTGCCTGAATCGCTCGTCTACTCGAGCGTCCAGGCTCAAAACCGGCTCGTTTCGCTTCATCGTCCACTTGATGACTCCGCGGCTGATCTCGTGCGTTTCGACGTCATCCAGATTATGCCTGCGAGCCACTTCGACATCAACAGTGTCCTCGTCCTTTAACGCAATCAACACGCGTTCGGCGCGGCTCACTTTCTTCAAGCGGTCCAGAATTCGGTCCAGAAGCACGTTCAGGTCCAGGACCGCCGTCAAGTCCTCTGAAGCCTGGTAAAGCGTTAGCAGATGCTCCTCGGAAAGCGCAGTGACCATTTCCTTTGCGGGCAATGTCATTGCAGCTTCCTCAGCAACCCTCTCCAGAAGATCCGCCGCCTTCCCGGCAAGATAGCGAAGATTCAGCAGTTCGGCAGCCTCGCTGGCATCTTCCAGGTACCGCCGGGCATCGGCAAGACGCCGCCGTTCCAGATAGTACGCCCCCGCTACAACGAACAGGTTTGTTTGTTCCAAACCGTCCGGCGGGCCCTGCTCTTCCGATACATGATCGAACAGGGAATCGACTTCGTCATCGCGGCCGGCCGCGGCAAGCGATTTGGCCTTCGCGGTACATGCAATGGCGCGAATATTTCCGCCGTACTTCACGCCCGGCCAGGCCCGTTCGGCCCAGGAAAGCGCCTCTTCAACGCGGCCGGTCGCAGCCAGCGTTTCGGCCAGCAATCCGTAGGCCCGGTACATCTGATCCATGCGCCCGCCATCCGACAATAGTCGTCCCGCAGATCGGGCATGCGATTCCGCACTTTCCGTGTCTCCCTGTTCCAGGGCGATCCAGCCCAATCGATTATGTGCCAGGGCCTCCGTAGACTTCGAACCTCGCCTGGCCCAGAAGTCTCGAAGTTCCTGGAATACCTCCTTTGCACGATCGAGATTTCCCAGTCGGATCTCTATACGTCCCAGCAGGAGAAGACTGCTATGGCGATGGGTCCGATCCCCTGCCCTGTCCATCAGATCCAGTGAAGACTCAAGGAGCGTCCTGGCTCTTTCATTCCGATAGGTAAATTGTGCCGCAAACGCGAGATAATTCAGGGCGCGCGCCTCATTGACGTCCCCTCCCAATTCCCGGCATCTTTCAGCAGCTGACTCACAAAATTTCTCGGCCGTTTCCAATTCCTTCAGCCCAAAGTAGATATTGCACAATAGCCCTACGACACTCATTTCAGACTCGTCGTCGCCTAATTCCCGGAAGAGACCCAAGGCCTCCGATAACACGGATTCGGCCTTTTCATAATCCTCGAAATGGATGTGGTTTATTCCCATCATCCTCAACGCGTACGCCTTCTGCCTCGGCGTATCGGCGGACACCCACCGCATGACGTGATCCAATTCGCGCCGAGCGTCCTTATACCTGTCACAACCGGAGAGCGCCTCGGCGTAGGCGCAAAGGAAATTCAGATGCGCCAGAGATCCTTGAGAAACGCCGGCCGGTGCACCGGGAGTGAACGCTCCTTTCCCAGGAATCGCATCGAACAGCTCCAGGGCGCGCGCAAAGTCAAACAACCGCAACGCTATCCCGCCGGATGCCGTCACGTACTGCACCATTTTTTCCAAGTCGTTCGATCTCAAGAAGTGATAGGCCAGTTCATCCAGCGTCTCCGAGCCGCCGGACTGATGGCGTATCTCCAATGCCCTGCCTGCCTCCTGGTGAAGCAACGAACGTCTGTTTTCGGATATGCCGTCATAGACAGCTCGTTGGATCAGTCCATGAGAGAAACGATACCGCCCCTCTCGATCCTGGAGATCCTTCAAGAGGCCCAGGCGAACGTGTGCCTCCAGCGTCTCCAACAACTGCAGTTCGTCTTCACGCCAAACCTCTGCAATCAGGCCGAATGAAAACGCGCCGCGAAAGATAGAGGCATATTCCAGCGCCTGCCTTTGGGCCGAACGAAGCCGTCCCAGGCGCAACTCGATGGCCTGCACAATGCCCGAAGGCATCGGCCATTCCCTGGATTCCGGCCATCTCCAGCCGCAGGCCGAATCCCTCCAAATCAAGCCTTCTTCAGTCGAACCGCGGATCAGTTCGACGACAAACAGAGGGTTTCCCCCGGTCTCCGTGAAAATCCTGCGAGCTTCCGCGTGGGGGACCGCCTGCTCGCCAATCAGGGACGCTGCCAGATTCCCCGTTTCCTCCATTCCGAGAGGTTCGAGTTGAAGATGTAAAACGCCGGTTGCGTCAGGCCCTCTTGTCAGTTCGTCAATTCCCGGGGGCAGCGGGTCTTCGTCCACCTTTCGGCAGGCGAGCCCGAAGACGAGGGGCACTGGTTCCGGATCTCTTCTCATAAAGTCCAGGAACCGCAGAGTCAGGTCGTCGGCCCATTGCAGGTCTTCGATGCATACAAGGGTGGGTGTTTCCCGGCTCAGGTCGCCGAGAAGCTCCGACAAAGTCTCCATCGCAATGTAAGGTTCGGGCTGATCGGCGGGCGCCGGCCTCTCGATTAGCGTTAGAACTCGCCTGACGGATGCTTCCAGGTCCGATTCCTGAATACTCGGCTGTTCCGCAATGTCGCGCAGGGCTTCCAGGAATGGACCGAATGGAGGGCCGCCGTTTTCATAGCAACGCCCGGTGAGAACGCGCATTCCCTGAACGCGAGCATCGGCCTGAAACTCTTCCAGAACCTGGGATTTCCCGATACCGGCCACCCCGCTCACCAGCACCACGCGCCCCCTCCCGTGACCGGTTTCCCTCAGGATCTCCCGTAACGCCTTCATCTCGCGTTCTCGCCCCTGGAATTGAGGCTGCAGAACGGGAGCGTCCGTTGTGCCCTCGACGTGAGGTGGACTGTGAGAATCGTCGCCTCGCTCCTGATCGGACCCGGCTTCCTCCTTATCCGTTAAATCGTACAGCAGGCTCCCTGCGGAACTGTAGCGATCGATGGGCTCCTTCTCCAGCAGTTTCATGACTGATTCTTCGATCGGGGTGATAACGCCGCCGGTAGATCGGCGCGGCGGTGGGGGCAGGTCTCTCAAGTGCTGGAACATCACCGAAGCCGGATTCTCGCCCGTGAAGGGCGGTCTCCCGGTGAGAATCTCGTATAGCACGACACCTAGAGAATACAGGTCCGAACGCTGGTCGATCCGCCGCGCACGGATCTGTTCGGGAGACATGTACTCCACCGTGCCGGTCGGTCTGCCCGGCGGCGTCACACGCTGTTCCGCTGACTCCCGAAAACGGGCAAGACCCAGATCCAGAATCGCAACCTCGAGTTCGCCTTCAAACTCGGCAATCATGATATTCGAAGGCTTCAGGTCCCGATGCACCACACCCTGTTCGTGGATATACGCCAGCCCCTCTCCGATCTGCCGGATGAGCGGAAGAAGCCACTCCGTTCTCAGCCTCTCGAGGTCTTCCGCGCTGGCGATCAGGTCGGATAGGGGGCGGCCCTGGATATAATCCATGGAAAAGTACGGCTTCCCCGCGTGTAATCCCCACCTGTGGGACCGGACAATCCGCGCATGCCGGATTCTGGAGAGAATATTGAATTCCCTCAGGAATCTCCGCTGCGCCTCGTCTCCCACGATATTCAACATCTTCAGCGCTACCGTGGCGTCATCGTTTACGTCGCGCGCACGGTATACGGTACCCAAACCACCGCTGCCAATCGCAGCAAGGATCTCGTAACGCCCGTCGACAACCGTTCCTGCCTGGAGTTCGGACATGGCTAATCCGGAGAAAGATGACTCGCGTATTGCTTACCTGATTCGTTCACGTTCTCTCTAATAACCCATCAGAATATGGTCGCAAATACCCTCGGTTTTAAGACTGGCGGATAAAGCGATCTATCTGGCTCAACAATGCGTACAAGGGTGAGCGATCAACCGCTTTGACCACACTACCGCATTGGTTGGGGGACGGGTGGTCTGACCGCTGACGGCTGAGAGCTGATAGCTTTTTGGTGAAACTGACCTGGAATCCTTTGCGGGCATGATGCCCAGTCAGATTTCCATTCAACCATCACTATGGGTACCGCCTGTCCGACGGTGGCACCCACCATTCCAGAAAATCGGTCCACCCCGAGGGATACCAGTTAACGCCGCGAAACCGCCGGCTGTACGCCGTTACCCCACGGCCCACAAAGAGAAACGTATACGGCTGCTCCTCGTGCAGGATTTCCTGGAGCCTGCGGTAGAGTGATATCCGCCGTTCAGTGTCAAACGTACGGCGATAACGTTCCAGTATCCGGTCCGCCTCTTCGTTTTCGAAGCACGAATAATTCCCGCCGTCCATGACCTGTGACGAATGCCAGCTCGAATAAAGGTCGAGAGGCACCGCCGGATGGCTTCCTCCGCCGGTGAACAGCGCATCGAACTCCCGCTTTCGGAGCCGATCCAGGTAAATGGAACGATCGATTTCACGGACCTTGCAGTCGATTCCCACGTCCGCCAGTTCGTCTTGTATGACCAGTCCGATGTCCTTGCTGAGTTGAGAACCTGCCGCTACCAGGAATTCAAACCTGAATGCGGTTCTGACGCCGTCCACAACCCGATCCAGAACGCCGTCGCCGTCCGAATCGAGCCAGCCAGCCGCCTGAAGCAATTCCGCGGCACGATCGCGGTCGTATTCGAGTGGTTTCAGGCCGGCGTAGTATTCCGGCCGGGTCATATGCACCGGTCCGTCGATGGTTACGCCAAGTCCATGGATCAGATCTCGAATAATGCTCTTGCGGGGCGTCAGATGCGTCATCGCCCTGCGGACTCGTTTGTCGCGAAAAATCGGATGGGTGTTGTTCCAGATGATGTAGTTGATGCCGCTGGCGTATCGGATGACCTTGAGAAAACGCGACGTAAATTCCGGCGACCAGCTTTTCTCCTTGAACGGCAGCGGGTACATGTTCAAAACGTCCAGGTTTCCGTTGGTCAGTTCGATAAACGCGGCATCCGGATTTATAACCACTTTGAAAACAAGCTTGTCCACGTACCCCGAGGGTGGAAGGTCCTTCCTGCCGCTTCCCCAATAGTTCGGGTCGCGATCCAGAACGGTCTTCCCGGTTGACGCCGCCTCTTCTACTGAGGATACCAGCACGTAGGGACCGGAACCCAACACGCGGCGGTTGAAATCCCTGTTGAACCGCTCCGCGAAACGGCGCACCAGGTCGGCCTGCGGACCCGCTTCCCACGAACCGTCGATGAGCGCCTCGATGGATACGCCATCCATCAACCCGTCGTGGTCGTAGAAGTGTTTCGGCAGGATCCACCTTCGTCCGATGTTGATCGCATTGTAGAAATACGGTTCGCCGTAGACAAACGTGATCCTGTAGTGTCCTTCCAGCCGGACCGCTTTGAGGTCCTTGAACCCGCTTCGCATGTATCCGGATAACTGGACCTCCGGATTCTTGATCACCTTGAAGCTGAACAACACGTCAGCCGCGGTCACCGGCCTGCCGTCCGAAAAGCGGGCGTCTTCCCGAATGTCGAACGTATATGAAAGCTTGTCCGGAGACACCGCCGGATAAGCGACGGCCAGTTTTCCCTTGAATTGGTATGGCGGAGCGTTCTCCCTGTACAGCAAAGGCTCGAGCATGTTCTCCAGGATTCTGTGAGAGCCATAGTCCACCTTTTTATACGGGTTCAGCGTTGCGGGCTCAGAAAACGCGTGGAGAACCAGCCAGTCCCCAAAGACAGGGCGTTCATTTCCTTCGTACCTCGCCGGAACCTTCTCGGTCCCGTCGAGTACGATGAGCCCTTGATCCTCCGCGAGAATCTGCTCGACTTTTTTCCATACCTCATCGGCACCAGCGTTTTCGGTGTGCGGGCACGGGATCAGAAACAAAACCCAGGTTATCAAAACGGTTAGTCGCGCCCTGCCGTATTTAATCGTATTCATCCCACTCCAATCGCATTGGATTTACTGGAGTCACAAGACGTCGGTTCGTATCTTACATTCAACGCGGATCCGAATCGTCTCGACCCGCCGCAGAATCAGCTTAATTTTCCCGGTTGTACTCACCTGAATAACTTCTGAAATAAAGGCCCAAAACGCCTCAATTGTCAAATCGATCCGAACAATACGGCAATCCGCGCGGAGTACAATGATTCGCCGATCGCATCGGAAAGCTGAGTGCGTCCTGCGGGGCGCCGGGCCCACCAGTGGGCCGGATGGTAAACGGTCCCGAGGCGCTGAGTTCCACCGCGTTACGCGGAACGAATGTCTCGCCGGTGGCGTTGGCGCCCTGGATGAGATCGACACGGTAGCTTCGGTGGCCGCGCTTTCTAATGTCGTAGGCATGAAGGATGACATTACCGTCCTTCGTCGACCTCAGGGAATAAGGCTCGATCCGGCGGGGCCGGCCCTTGTAGAGAAGATCGACGCAAAGGCGATTGGAGGCGGCGAATCGGATGACTTCGAGGTACGCCTGAGCGTTACTTGATACGGGCAGATGTAGTGTGCGAACGCGCAGCACGGTTTCACCGGCGGCGATTTCGTAGGCCGCCGGTGCTTCACGGACAACGTCGGATTTCAGCCACACGAAAAATTCGGGCAGGGTATTCCAGAAGTCTTGAAGGGGTGGGAGCGCCGGAAGCTGGTACGAGAGCATGTGTTCCCACCCACTTTCGAGTTCCTGGCGATGGGGTTCAATATCAACGCGCGAGAGGGGAACCGGGATGCCCTTGTATTCACATTTCCGGCGGAGAACGTCTAGAACGACGGCGGATGCCGGCCGCGCTTCGTTGTTGCGGTAGAGATTGATGACGTCGTACAGGTCTCGCGGCCGCGTGCGTTCGGATAGCGCTCTGATTTTCTCGGCAAACACTTCCTCGTAGGCGTATGCCGTAACGTGTATACCGCTTTCCGGTACGTCACTATATGGATGAAAAATGGGCGTGTGAATCGGAGCCAGCGCCAGGTGTTCGTCGGCTGTCAGGTCCAGTTTGATGTTGGGAAGAATCCTGCCGCGCGGCGCAATCGGTCCTCGATAGGGAATCCTCGCCTGGCAGGACCGGTGCCCCCGTGGATTCGGATAGACGTCGAATTCCCGGCGATTCGACGGAAGTTCGATACCGGTCCGTTCGTAGACCCAATCCTCGATCCATCCAAAAGCGTCCGCGAAAAACCCGGAGTCGAGATGCGCCGCCTCCCTCAGGGTAAAGTCAAGGTCCTCTGAGAAACGGTAGGTTTCAAAGAAACACTTTCTCAGGCAGGTACCGCCCTTGAATATCCAATTCTCCGCGAGGGCTTCGTGCTGATAGATGCCTGCCAGAACCCAGCCCAGCACATAATCCTTTTCGATAACCTGCGGCAAGAGCGATTTCGTGCCCGCAATATCGATGACTTCGCGGCGATCAATCACGTTTGTCCGCCCCGACCCAGGTTTCGGGAACCCGGAGTCTCCATCTTGTGATCAGCCGCGGCGATTCGAGCGCCGGATCCAGTTTGGCATGACCTTTGGTGAGGCGTTCCCGGCAGGGTTCGACCAGCGTGGCGCCGTCGGGGTGACGTTCGGCAAGAAAACCGAGCCGCTTGAACACCGCGCCATTGCCGAGACGTGAAGCGTACCCGATCAGCGTGGCATCATCGCGGTTTCTGCTGGTGAGATAGTTCGACAGGCAGTCGGAAACGTGCTGGATTCCTCCGCCCAGGGCCGGATCGTCCAGAATGTCAATCATCGTGCGATGGATGTCGGAGACCAGGATCCTGCTCTTGCCGCGCCAGATTGATCTGGTGCCGAAAATACCGTCTTTCTGGATGTGTTTGAGACTGAATCGTATACCCTGTAGCCGCTGGGACTTCTGGCGTACCGGCCGAACCGTCAACACGACGATGTCGTTGAAGATCTGCTCGGTAAGGTCCCAGTGCTCCGCGGCGCTGCGCCCCCCGATATAGGCCGGATTGAAAAGGCCGGGAACCAGAATCCAGGGATCATCGAGCACATGTCCGCTGGCGAGCATTTCGATTGGCACCGGGAGATAGACGCCGCGGCCAACCCGGCGTAACCAGCCCTGCTTCATCCATCGCCACACCAGCTTCCCGGCCTCGCTCCGGGAGATATCGAGAGCAGATTGGGCGTCGTCAATACGAACGACGTCACCTGCTTCGTTCACGACTGCGGCGAGACGCAAGCGCGCTGCCGGCAGTGTAGATTCGACACGGATCATGGTATAATATAATATCTATATTTCACTAAAATTGTGAATTGATGTCAATACAATATACTAAGGGAAGGTTTCAGTCGCAAGAGGTTTTGATATAATTCAATGTGATTTTTTCTCAATTATCGCGAATTAAACGAATTAGATTATACTACTATAGACACAGTCTCGAAGGGCGTCCGGATCATACAACAAAACTCCAACTCACAATGCGTACATGATTCCTCACGTTGGCAGGATTCGGTACGGCATTGAAATCCCCCCACCGCATCACCCTTCGCCGGGCCCTTCGACAAGCTCAGGGTCAGGTTCGGCTTCTGCCTGCCTGTCCTGCGGATGCATGCAGGCGACTCCCCCTCAAGGGGGGAGTGATACGGATGTGTTGCATTGTCAGAGAACGTCCTTTTCTGATCTCCTCGACGGCATTGTATACAATAGTTCGGGCCGGGTGATCGTGAGTCGCAGATGGATACGACTGACTTCACCCGGCCCTGGGTTCGTTTGTACGATGAAATACAAGCGGAGTTGGATTGGTGAAAGCGGCGGGAATCAACCGCGACTGTCCCTTCGTTCAGGGTGCGTTGCGCTTTCGGCCGGCTCCCTTCGTGCGCGTACCCTCGGCCCCGGTCACGACCGACCACAGGAAGAGCAATACCCCGGCGCCCACCAGCACGGACCCCGGAACCAGGAAAAGGAAGAGTGAAATCGGATGGTTCCAGAACAGCGTGACGAGTTCGATCACCAGACCCGATGCGATGAGGAATCCCGACGCCTGGAGGCGTCCGGCAAATCCGGGCCGTAAGCCCGGAATCCGAAGCCGGCTCATCGTGCCGATACGGGATTCCACCTTTGGAACCGGTCCAGTTTGTCGACCTCGTGAATCAGGTTGTGGCACGTCAGGCATGACATATTGCCTTCCGCCATCCGCGTGAGGAACGGGATATGGGCAACCTGCTCCTCGTAGGAGCGGGCCCCTTCGTGGCACGACAGACACGCGAGATTCTTGAACGGCTTGTAGAGGGTAACCGGGTCGGACCCGGTACCCCACACGGCGTGCCACACGTGGCGCACGCCTCTGATCTTGTCATCCACGTCGCCGAACATCGTGTAGTTGGTGTGGCACGTATAACAGGCCCGCTCGGCGGGTATCCGCCTGTTCTGAAAGTGTGCCGCGGGAATGAAACGCGGATGGTCGATGAGCAGACTCTCGGCGTACGGCTCGATCACGTGACAGGAAACACAGAAAGTCGTGGTCTTGGCCTGCTCGTAGTGGCGGTCGGCGCCGCCGAGCAGCAGTAGACCCGGAAGGAGGCACAGCGCCAGGAACGCCAGGACCTTGCCTCCCAGATTCAGCGCCAGTTCGGGTCGGCGAACGAGAACGGCAATCGCGCCAAGGGTTGCGACGGCCAGGATGCCGAGGATGATGGTGAAACCGGTCACTCGGATGGATCCAGGGGCAACGGATGACGGATTGCGCGCATCTCTTTCGCCAGTGTCCTGATTTCGGTCAGATCCTGCAGCATTTCGCTCCAGCCGTACCACAGTGCGTAGTCGGGGTTGTTGTGGAACGTCCCCTGAAATGCCCTCATCCGGTGTTCCAGGTGCATTTTGAAAAGTCTCTGTTCAATGACGGTGGGCGCGTCATGAAACGCCAGCAGGTCGGGATAGTCGTACGCGTAGTGTTCCGGCTTCCGGAGGATCCCGTCCCTGTAGAGACCTGCGATGATGCGAATCGCCTCGGCGAGCAGCCGGTCCGTCTCCCGGATCATTTCGTCGCCCTTTTTCAGTTCGGCCTTGACGAGGTTGGCGGAGTGACACTGCTCGCAGATCCCCGCCATCCGGTCCCGTTCCCTTTGCCAGTCCTCCTGGGTGAGCCGGGCAACGTCGGCCTTCTTGACAACGTCGAGCCGCGCCGTCGGATTCCCATGCGGGTCCAGCACCCCGAGAGCCGTCAGAATGGTCGCGCGGTCGGCCGCCCACTGTTCGTCCTCCGGCATGGGCAGCCGGACGGCGAGGAACCCCCATGCCGTCCGCACTTCGTGGTCCCCTTTGGGCATGTGGCACGTCTGGCAGGTCGGCGCCGCGGCTTCCGCGGGCAGCGCTCCGCTCTGTTTGAGGGCATGTCTGACGCCGTGCTTGGACGAAGAGTACATCTCCCACTGGGGATGGTCCATGCCCATATGGCACGTGCGACAGGCTTGAGGCTCCCGCGCTTCCTTGACCGAGAAGAGGTGCCTGGTGTGACAGGCGTCACAGGAGGCCAGACCGAACCGGATGCCCTCATCCTTCAGCCGGCGAATCTCCTCCTCGCTCTTGATCCCGACCTGGTGACAACCACCGCAGCCCTTCATCCCGCCGGTGAGCGCCATGGGTAACCAATGGGTTGTGGGCATGGCCTCCATGCTGGCCCATGCCAGGGCGTGCTTGCCAGCCTTGAACTGGTCGGTCTGCACCGGGTGGCACGTGCCGCAGACCTCGGGCGTGGCGGTCTTGACAAGTGCGACGTCCTCTGCGGAGCGATGCCCGGATCCGTGACACATGGCACAGTCCACGCCCCGTACGCGGTGCTGGCTCAATTCCCAGTCCGTGACGATGTTCGGCGTGACTTCACGATGGCACGACACGCACTCGGACGTTGTGGCGACGGGCGCGTTGTCGTCGGTGCGACATGCGCCAAGCACCGCGACGGCCCACAACACGCAACCGCCGGTGCGAAGCAGTCGCATCGCCGCCGTACACCGGCGTCGCGTGAAAATGCCGAAGGAGAGTCGCGGCGTTTTCGGTAAAGTCGTTCTCATATGATAGGGAAAGCGTCTGGTAAGGATCTGTGCACCGGAGGAGCGTGTAGGACGGCAACCGGTCTCGACCAGGGGGGTCTGCGCGGCGCCGCGGACGATTCGCAATTTGATCGAATCAATCGGGAGAGTCTATTGTCTATCAGACCGGTCGTCTGCAGGCAATTGATGAAGGAGGAATCTGGTGGAGGCGGCGGGAATCGAACCCGCGTCCGAAAGCAGATCAACGACAGCGTCTACGTGTGTAGTTTACCTTTTGAATCTCACGCGCGGGCGCCCCGGTAAACGGGGTTGCCGGCACGCCAGTTCGATAAGCTCTCGCTCTCGGCCCCTCGAACGGAGGTCCGCGAGCCATCCCGCATAGGTCGGCGCTCCGGTCGGGCCCTGCAGGCGAAGCCCGTCGGAACGGACTGCGTTTTAGTTACGCAGCCATTGCGTACGTATCGTCCGCAATTATATCGTGTTCCCACAGTTTAACGAGGACATGGGACCTCGACACGCAGCCATCGCCTCTCCACCCCCGTCGAATCCAGGTCGCCCCCACACGGTATTGCCCTGTCCCGGGCCGCCTGGCCGCCCGGGATCAGGAAATATAGCCGGGCAGCCTCTTCCTGTCAAGCGGCGGCCTGTAATTGGTCCCGCGATGGAACACAGGGGTTCCGGGTACCAACCGAAAGATCAGACTCTCGCGGTCGCCGCCCCTGCCCGGGCGCCGCGTCATTCCACCCGAAACTGGACGGAATCCGCGGCCATGGATGCGAAGAGTCCAATTCCTCCCTCGATATGAAATCGAGGTTCGTCGAGCGCGGCCCCGTCCTGCTGGCTCGAGATCAGATAGTCCCCGTAATTCTCGTCCAGCGAAAAGACCAGAAACGCATAGGCGCCATAATAGGAAAACTGAAGGGGATTCAACGTCTGGGACTGCCCTTGCAGGAACCGCCACTGGTCCGCCCTGGCGAGACTGTCCCTCAGCGCGCCGAATCCTGTCGTGTCAATCGCCCCGCCGAAGCCGCCGCCGAACCGCCCCCCTCCGAACTGGTTCTCCGGTGGAATTCGCTCCAGAAGCGCCACGGCCTGGCGTGACGTGACGTAACCGCCATTGGTCTCGCCTTCCCACGTCACGCGATAGGGATCGCCGCCAACGTTAACCACGGGCGCCCCCGAAGCTTTAGGCGGAAACGGCACGGTTGTCTGCGCGGTCGCCTTCCCCAGCCCCGTCGCGACCGACAGATGGTAGGTCTTGCCCGGCTGGACGACCAGATCCGGCTGATGGTAGGCGCCCGGCTTATCCGGAACGGAAGAAAGTGAATGCGTGACGCCGTCCACCGTTATCGTGACGTCCGCATCGGAAAGCGCGCTGGCGTCTCGATCGTATTCGCTTGAAAGCGGCATCGTCGTGCCCACGAACACATCGGATACGTTGTTTCCCGCTTGAAGATAGCCTTCGATGAGAATCGTCTCCCGAAACTCCCCCAACGATTCTGTGGGCGCCGTACTGCAGGCGCCTGAACCGAGACCGATAGCCAGACACAGAACCAATCGTCGTTTGATCATGGATATTTCCTCCTCCGGCCGTCCTACATGTTGAATCGTAGACCGACACTCGGCAATATGGGCTGCAACAACACATCCTGTACCAGTACTTCCGGCTCGGCCGCATCGAACGATCGATACCAGACGTTACGCCGGTTGTAGACATTGAACACGCTGAATACCAGTTCCCCTTCGACGCCGCCCAGGTTGATTTCACGTGTAAAGCCGAGGTCGAGTCGATGGTAGGCCGGCAGCCTGTATGCGTTCTTTTCGGAAACATGTACATAGGGTATGGTCTGGCCCGTAGGCTGCTGCACCTCATAACGCGCCTCGGGAATCGTATAGGCCTGACCCGTGCCATATACCCAGTTCAGGTTGAGGTTCCAGCCTCTGCCCACGTTATAATCGGTCACGAGGGAAAGGTCATGACGTCGATCGTACTTTGGCGGAAACGGGTCGCCTTGATTCAGGTCCAAAAATGTGTGCTCGGTTTTGCTCAGGGTATATCCGATCCATCCCTTCAAACGCCCTTCCGTCTTCCGAAGCAGGACCTCTCCACCGTAGGATTTGCCCGATCCGGTCACAAAAAGGTCCGAGAGCGGAGTGGAATCGTCCAGACGCACCTGCGACTGGAATTCCACGAGGTCCTCGAAGTCTTTATGATAATACTCCAGATCGACCTGCCATCCGTCGTTTGTCGTCAACATAAGGCCGAAAGCGCCGTGAACGGCTTTGCCCGGCGTCAGGGTCTCGTCCACCGGCAACCACATATCCGTCGTATACGTGTTGGCCTCGATCGAGATCAGGTTGACGAACTGGTGGTAAATGCCCCATCCGCCCTTGAACGCGATATTCTCATCGAATTGGAACAGGCCCGACGCGCGCGGCGACCATCGGGTATAGTTGCCGCTGTTGAAATGACTCACTCGGACCCCGGGCGTCAGTTCCAGACGACCCAGGCGCATGACATGCTCCAGAAAACCCGTCTGATACAGTGACGCCGTATTGATTCCCGTACGGACCGAATCGCCCACCCCCTGCCTGTAAAAGGCGTCGTAGGCCGTTAGCTGGGCGCCGAAACTCGTGGTGTGATAAGGGCCCGAATAGAGATCGAATGTCGCCTTCGCCGTCAGGTCGTTCAGCTCGTTGTTGCGATTCAGCCCGAATCCACGTGCCTGGCGTCCCTCGCCGCCCTGCCCCGCCTGATCGGCGTTCTGGTTCGTCGCGACGTCGAAATTCGATATGTATCGACTCGCCGATACCTGGACGTTGCCGATCAGATTGTCGGTGTATATACGCTGCCACTTGAACCGCGCGATCCGGTTGCCCCAATCCATAAGCTGGTCTCGCGTCTGCTGGCGGAACGACGGCAGAGATAAGTCCAAAGCGTCACGGCCCGCGTAGCCGCTGATGGAAATCCGGTTATTGTCGGACAACTCCAGATTCAGCTTGAAATTCGTATCGTAGAATCCGTAGTCCTGTTCGAAGTCGCCTGTCTGCTGCTGAAAGTTGAATCGCGTCCCTCCGAACCGCCCGCCGCCAAACCCGCCGCCGCCGAAACCGCCGCCGGCGCCCGGGCTGGCCGAAATCGTGCCGATCCGGGTGCTGAACATCTCGTCGACCAGGTGACTGAAAAGCGGCGACTCGAGTACCTCCTGATACGTACGTCGACATGACAGCATCCAGGATCCGCGATCGCCCACGGGCCCTCCGATCGTCAGTCCTGCGCTGATGAGATCCATGGATCCTCGGGCATCCAGAGATTTCCGGTTGCCGTCCAGGTTCGTTATATCGAGTACGCTCGACAGCCGATCTCCGTACCGTGCGGGAAATGTCCCCTTGATTAACGTCACGTCCTTCAATGCATCGGGATTGAACGTGCTGAAGAAGCCGAAGAGGTGGTTCGGGTTGTAGACGACCACGTCGTCGAGGAGAATCAGATTCTGACCGGGCGTGCCCCCTCGAACGTACAACCCGGCGGAATTCTCATTTCCTGCCTGAACGCCGGGAAGAAGCTGTATGCCACGCATCAGATCGGGCTGTCCCACCGTTGGAATGCGCGCCAGTTCGGTGACGCGGGTGCCGAACGCGCTGACCGGTGTCAACTCCGTTGTCGCCACGCGCTCGCCTACCACTTCTATTTCGTCTATCGTCAGCTCCACGGGATCCAGTTCGATCACCACCTTCTCGGTCTCGACCGACTCAATGACGATATCGACGGATCGACTGGTGTATCCTATGAAACTCGCGGAAATTGCATGTCTGCCGGGCGGCAGATTCCCGATAACAAAGTAACCGGACTTATCGGTGGACACCCCGATAGCCAGACTGTCGATCACGACGTTGGCATTCGGCAGGGTTTCACCGTCCGTCGCGTCGCGCACCGTGCCGCGTACCGACCCCAGCCCGTAGGCCTGGGTACTGAAGCCCAACACTGACACACAAAAAATCATCGAAAAAATCGGTCTCACACGCGCCTCCACTTTCTCCCGGCGTCTGAAGATTGAGAGTCAGGCGGCCGTTTTGTTAGATTGAGACCCTGGTGTTTCCGTTCCCTTTCGGGTCTGAAAGAACAGTGTGGATTCAACGCGACGTGGAGGAGCCGGACCACGCCGGAACGCAGACCGGTCGTGGTAAGTGATAGGCTGGCGCGAAAACGTGTGGTCGATTTCGGAGGGCGGGAAGAGGAGGTCCGGTGATACGAGAAACGCCTCTCGGGGTGTTATTCGGAGAGGCGTAATTCGTCAGCAACCCGTCCACACCCCGCAGACCTCTCTCCCCGGCTTTCAGTGGTGGGCTGAGAGCAAAAACCAAGTTCAAAAACCCCTTCTCCCCAGATTCCCTGCCTACGGCGTGTTCCTTTTGAAGCGACCAAAAGGAACCAA
>JAPPNU010000034.1 GCA_028873695.1 Gemmatimonadota bacterium
CCGATGTCGAGGGCAGGATGCCCTCGCTCCTGGGAACGCCAGCCAAACCGGTCCCAAATCGGTTTCTGCCTTGGACAGCAATGACATGAAGTCTAAACCCGGAGGAAGGAAAATGACCACCAGAATCCTGATTGCGCTGTTCGTCGTCACGAGCCTCTGGGCTTGCGGAAGCGATACGGTGACCACATCGGAGCCGCCGGCCCTTGAACGGGGTCTCCACGAGGTCGGCAATCTGAGCAAGCCGCGCTATTGGCATGCCTCGACGTTACTGAACGATGGCAAGGTCCTGATCGCAGGTGGCTATGCGGAATTGATCCCGGTATTCGAGGGACCACCTCCCCCGAACACCGATATTCCCCGTCCAATGCGTCACATCAGCGCGGAGATTTTCGATCCTGAAACCGGGGTCTCAACGCCGACGGGAGACCTGACGGCCAGTCGCAGCGAGGACCACGGAATATTGCTTTCCGACGGTCGGGTCCTGATCATGCCCAGACATGGTCATCTCCCAATTGAGATGTACGATTCCCAGTCAGGTAGATTCGCCGCCGTGGCAATGGTACCGTCCAATGCGAGCATCTTTACCTCGACCCTGCTGCACGATGGAAAGGTGTTTTTGACCTCGGTGGGCCACACGGGTGTCTTCGACCCCACTACAGGCACATTTCCGTCCATATTCGCGATGGACCATCCCCGAATTGGTCATACCGCTACTCTGTTGAAAGACGGCCGTGTGCTGATCGTTGGAGGACGGATTGCGAGAAGAGACGGTGGGTCGGTCGGACGGAATCTGATTTACAATCCGTCGTCCGAAGCTTTTTCAGAAGCAGGAAATCTGCAGTTCGATCGTCAATTTCACGAGGCCGTGCTTCTGCGGGACGATAGAGTCCTGATAATAGGCGGTAGTAATGTCGCTATTCGGACATCGGTACAGACGGCGGAGATCTACGACCCTGAAAGCAACATGTTTTCGCCGGCCGGCGTTTCCACAATCGACCCGATGGCCGCCCTGCTACTGCCTTCCGGCATAGTGATGTTCATAAACTCGCATAACGGCGATATCGTACTGTACAATCCGGACACCCATGCGTTTTCTCCTACAGGACACAGCATAGGGTGGCGGTCCTCGCCTACGGTAACCTTGCTTGCGGACGGCCGCGTGATGATTGCCGGCGGATCGAAGGATACAGGCAGTGGACACACGTTCAAGGAGGAGATTTCGGATCAGATTTTAATTTTCACACCTTAGAGACACACGTTTAGTAGTGGGGCTCGCGGCTTGCAAGGCGTCCGCGCAAATGTGATTACTGCAATAGGACAATCGAGAAGACGCGAGATTCTTCGCTGCGCTCAGAATGACATGCCTTGCGAAAACCAAGGTCGAAGTGTATACTTCATGCGCTGGCCTGAACCGTCATTTTGAGGAAGCCGCTGTGAAGGTGGGGCGGACATTCCTGTCTGCCCGCATCGCCAGGCTTCCCAATAGGCCTTGAGACTTGCGAAGCGTCCGCGCCGATCGGTCAGCGAGGATTTATTCCACACCTGGAAGTCAAGAGGATGGCGATATGAAACTGGGGTTTGGATGGAAATCCTGGGTGTTTATGGGCGTCGCGGTGGTGCTGGCGGGTGTCGCGCTGGGGCAGATGCTCGTGGAGGCGCCGGAGCCGGAAAACGCGCTGCCCGTGGGCCCGGCCGCACCCGACTTCGCGCTGGACAGTCCGGACGGCTCGGTCATCCGGTTATCCGACAATAAAGACCGTGTCGTCCTGATCAACTTCTGGGCGACCTGGTGCGTACCGTGCCTCTACGAATTGCCGCATATCCAGAAGTTGCACGAACGGTATCGCAACAAGGGCCTGACGGTACTTGCCATCAGCTCCGATTTCGACCGGGCGCGCGTGGAGCCGTTCATTCGGAAATACGGCTACACCTTTCCTGTCCTGTTCGCCGATCCCGGCGTTCAGTCCGACTACGACGTCCGGAGCATTCCTACCACCTATCTGGTTGACAGGAAGGGCCGTCTCAGGTTCGCACAGACCGGATACGGGCCCGACACCGAAGCGGAACTCGACTGGGCCCTCGAACAGCTATTGGGGCGGTAAACAATGGTGAGGTTGGGGCGGGAATTGCGGGACGCGGCGAGGGAACAACCGCCGGGAGAAGGCGCCTGCGGTCGCGTCCCTTGCGTTTCGGTTTTGCGTGGCGCGTCGAAAACGGCAGTGACGGAACGGTTCAGGTCCAGGAATGCATCGCGACCCGGTTGCCCTCGCAGTCTTCGAAATGAGCGACGAAACCGTGTTTGCCGATGTTCCGTTGCGGTGTGGCAGGGCGTTCCCATGCCTCGATCGGTCCCGGGATCACAACGAATAACGGATGCGGAGGCGTCACGCGCGCTGATTCGTGCCTGCCGACCGCGTCCGGATTGCGGGGATTCAGTGACCAGAGTCGTATCGGTTCGGCGAATGGGGCGATCGACAGGCGTTTGCAACGCCTCTACGGCGCCGGCGTGGATGGAGGAAGAATAACCGCCACCGCGTCCGCGGTCTCTTCGACGCGATCGAAGAGGTCCACCGCCTGTTGCCGGTTCATCTGGAAGTCGATGGTGACCGTTTCCGTGGGCATGAACGCGCCCTGCGCAAAAACGGTCACGCGTTTGTCGTTCACGGGATTCCAGACGTCGACGACCCTGCCTTCGAACTCGCTTCCGTAGGCCGTATACGCCACGTTGCTTCGAGGTCTGTTTCCACTGGGAACGCCCACCCGGACCCGTTTGCCAAGATACTGAAACGGAGCCTGTAATCCGCGCGCGCGGCCGCGAAGATCCGCAATGAGCGGATTCTCGGCTATCGCAGCTTCAAGTCGCGCCTTTCGCTCTTCAATGGTCTCACTCCCGCCCTGCGGCGCATCCGGCATTGCTTCCGCCAGGCGCCCGGCAATCGCGCTGTTGCGGTAGTGATAGACGTCCCTGGCAGTCAACCAGCCCAGCGTCGCTTCTCTGGCGAAGTCCTTGCTCCAGATCGAGTCCAGGACGGCGTCGTGCGCCACCATTTTGTCTTCGATTCGCATCTGAATGGACTGCTCTGCATCGTAATTGATGGTGACATTGATCGGGGCGATGTACGCGACGTACGCCAGGTACGCGCATCCCGCCGCCAGGACGATCTCAATGACTGTACGGATGTGTGAGCTCGACATCTTTTCCCTCCCCTTTCCGACGATTCGCCTTCAGTTCAGACGACTTCGATTCCGGCGCCGGGCATCAGGATATTCCGGCGGGCGCCAGGAACAACGGTATTCATTCGTTTCAGCGCTCCTTTCTCCGACGGGCTGCCGTCAGCCATTAATGGATCAGGTCAATTCCTGCCGTTCCATTTCAACTGTGTTCATTCTCTACCGGTATACGCCCGACCCGCCTGCGCCACGGCCTCCCCGCCGCCGGAGCAGATCATCACGCCTTCGTCGATGATCTCGGTGATGTTTTCCGCGTTCGCGCCGTTCAGAAAGAAGAGTCCGGCGTCGAGGCAGGCCGCCATTACGCGGGCCCGCGCATCCCGCATCTCAGCCGGATAGGGCGGGTCGTGCCGGTCGGCGTGCCCAAGCGACATTCCCATATCCCCGGGTCCCCATTCGCCGAACGCGAGCCCCTGAACCTTCGCCGTGGCTTCAGCGTTGGCCAGCGCGCGTTTGTTCTCGATCTTCACGCCGAGCATCAACTCGCCTCCGGGACTCAGCGGCCAGGGATCGGCTTTCTCCAGGTACTCGGCGGCGGACACGCCCCAGACCTGCGCGGCCCAGCCCTGGCCCCCGGCCCCGCGCCGCCCGTCGCCGTGTCCCTCGGCCGGCGTCCGGAACGGATACCTGCAACTCTCCACGAAAGCGCGGACGCCCTCCGGGTCTTCGGCGTGGCACAGGAGTATCCCATGCACGCCCCGCGCCAGCGCTTGTTTGAACATCCATGCGTTGGCGCGAACCGCCGCTTCACTCGAGCCCTCCACCGGCAAATCCACAATGACGGCCGGCGTCCGGTGCCCGCTGGCCGTGGGACCGCCGTCGACCAGTCCCCGCATGAAGTCACCCAGCCCGGGCATATCGAATGGCCCGTGCTCGATGCTGGCGTTGATGTAGTCGGCCCACGTCGCGGCCATGTCCCTGCCCGCTTCGTACGATAGCTCGGAGACGCCGACATAATATATGGGCTGTCCCTGTTCAAGGAGTTCAATGGCCTTGTTGACTCGCTTCGGCAATATACACCTCGGGATAAATTGACGGATGCGGCTTAACGCGCTAAAATAAAGCGGGCGCCTGGAAATAGCAATGGTTCATGAAGCCGGCATTCATACGCCCGGATTCGTCGGGTACACATGCCCGCAGGGGAACGCTGCTCAGGGACAAGGTGTTCGGAAGGGCGTTGAACGACACGGCCAATGTATCTTGACTCCGCTGCGGAGCACTCTTATTTTCTCATTTCGAGGGTCTGAACACGGACGCCGGTCAATCGCAGTCAGATCCGGAACGGCGTCACCATACATTCGACCCCGTTGCTTAGGTGAACCAACAACGGCCATTCAAAGGCCTGAACATCCTGTCGCCGGAAAGACAAAAGGGGAGAAACCATGCTTGGCGTTGCGATCCAGGGCGCGGGAAACGTCTCAACCGAACACATCAAGGCGTACCTGAACAACCCCCACACCCGATTGGTCGCAATCGGAAGCCGCACGCTCGAGAGCGCCCGGCGAAAAGCGGTGGAACTTGGCGTTGAGTGCGACCTTTTCGACAACTACGACAGGCTCCTCGAGCACCCGGAAGTCGACGTGGTTTCCATCTGCACCCCGCCGGACCGCCACGCCGGGGAAGCCATTGCCGCCGCCCGCGCGGGCAAACACCTGCTGATCGAGAAACCGGTGGCCACGAATCACGAGGAACTGGACGAGATGCACCGGGCCGTAAAACGCGCGGGCGTAAAAACGGTCATCGGCTTCGTGCTTCGATGGAATCCCCTCATCATTTCCATGAAACAGGCGATCGAGAAGGGTTGGGTCGGCGTTCCGCTGCTCGTTCAGGCCGACTACTGGCACGGTCCCACCAACGCCCGCCCCCGGAAATTCAGCCGCGCCGGCTGGAAACCAATGGTCAACGGCGCCATCGTGCACGGCGGCTGCCATGCCCTCGACGCCGCCCGTTACATCCTGGATAACGACGAGGTCACCCGCGTGACGGGCATTTCTCCGAGCCATCGAACCCACGCGGACGATTACCGTTCCACAACGGTGGCCACGGTGCAGTTCGCGGGAGGCGCTGCCGGGAAATTTTCGGGTTCCACGGCCTTTTTCATGCCATACGTCTTCAACATCGAGGTCTTCGGCACCGAGGGTGTGATGCGGAACAACCAGTTCTACACCCGCAGGCTCTCAGGACAGGACGCCTTTGGCAGCTTTCCAACGGTTTTGCCCGACAGCGGCGCGGTTTCCCACCATAACTTCCAGGAAATGATCGACCACCTTGTCGAATGCATCCTGGACGACGTGGAATCGCACGATAATCTGGAGGTCGCCGTAAACACCCACGCCGCGTGTTTCGCCGCTGAAGAATCGGCCGAAAACGGTTCCACGCCGATTCAGTTGTGACGAGACTCGCGGTTACCGGACAGGTATACGCAATGGCGGAACATCTGAGAGTCGCGCTGGCCGGTTGCGGCGGGCTGGGACGCGCCCACGCCAGAAACGTGGAAGCAATGGAGGGTGTGAGGCTCGTCGCCGTTTGCGACGCGGTCCGGGAATCCGCGGTTCAGCTTGCCGCGCAACTCGAGTCCGGCCCGAAGCCCTACGCGGACCATCGCGCCATGCTGGCCGCCGAGAAACCTGACGCCGTGCTGGTGGTCACGCCCAACCACACGCACGCCCGCATCAGTACGGACGCGGCGCTGGCGGGCGCCCACGTCTTCTGCGAAAAACCCATGGCGTTGACCGTTCGTGACTGCGATACGATGATCCGCGCCGCCGAACAGTCCGGCGTGTTTCTGATGGTCGGCTACGTCCGCCGGTTCCAGGCCGCCTATATGGAAATGAAACGGCGCGTGGACCGCGGGGACATTGGTGAAATCACGCTGGCGCACGCCGTTCGTCTGGGCGCCGGCGCACCGGGCGGGGTTGGAGGGTGGCAGACGCGGAAGGAACAGTACGGCGGGATGTTTTCGATGTACAGCCACGAACTTGACCAACTCGCCTGGCTGGCCGGCGAAATCCGCGCGGTCAATGCCGTGATGAAATTCGGAGAGGACCCGGCAAACGAAATCGAAGAAAGCATCTTCATCGGCATCGAATTCGCCTCGGGCGCCATCGGCGCTCTGAGCAGCAGCCGGGTCTACCCGGTCAACAGCTACGAACTCGGTGTTGCCGGAACGGGAGGCGCCTTGAAGCTCGAGGAACCGGGCGGCCCCATCACATTCGCACGGCACGGAAAGAAGTCCGCCGCCATAGAGGCGCCCGGGAACAACGGTCTGGCGGACGAGATTGCTCACTTTGCGGGTTGTATCCAGCGAGGGGAAGCGCCGCGATCGGATGGCAGGGACGGCCGGCGCGTGGTCGCCGTCGCCATGGCCGCCCACGAATCCGCCCGGGCCGGGACACGCGTGGAAGTTCCGATGATGGCGTGAGGCGCAACTTGACCCCGGTTCCCTATTCAGCCCGTTGAAAAAGTCCATCCGGGCTACGGCCGGCCCTTGCGGTCGAAATACT
>JAPPNU010000021.1 GCA_028873695.1 Gemmatimonadota bacterium
CGGTGCTGTGCGAAAACCACAACCAGGCGAGGTGGGACACGCTGGACCGGCTGGGAAGGGAACGGGGGATCACCGCGATCAATACGTGGGAAGACGCGAACGTCGTTCGGGGTCACGGCAGCATCGGCGCTGAAATCATGGAACAGGCGCCGGACCTAGACGCCGTGATCGTCCCCGTGAGCAGCGGGGGTTTGATCGGCGGTATCGCCACGGCCGTGAAGACGTTAAATCCCGCGGTGAAGGTGATCGGGGTGCAACCCGAAGGGTCGCAGGCGGTTTACCGGTCTTTTCTGAAGAAGGAGATCTGCGAGGTGCCGGAGCCGGACACGATATGCGATTCGCTGGTGGCGCCCCGCCCCGGGGACCTCACCTTCGAGCACGTAATGGCCTATGTGGACGAGATGGTTCTGGTATCGGACGAACAGGCGATCGACGCGGTGAAGTACCTGATCGGGGCGATGAAACTCGTGGTCGAGCCGGGCGGCGCGGTCGGCGTCGCCGCGCTCCTGAACGGCATCGTTAGGCTGGAAGGCAAGAAGGTCGTGGCGCTGCTCAGCGGCGGGAACATCATGCCTGAGCAACTCGCGGGGTACCTGGGCGCGGACTGATGGGCAGTCGCCAGGCGGGGCCTCATGGCGGCCGTCGGGTGGGGCCTGATGGCGCGGCCTGATCCTCGACCGCTGAGCAGTAACGTAACTGCTCAACGACTCCTTTCCTTGATGTAGATATTCCCGCTGTTCGTTTTCAGGCGGATCCGGTCGCCACCGCCGTTGAGGTCGCCGCTGGCTTCGCTCTGAACGTAGAAAAACACCCCCCACTCGCTCTGGTTCAGGCCGAAATCCGAGTCGATGTGGCCCAGGTCGTTGCGCCACAGCCGGCTTAACAGGAGTCCACCCGACGATCCCTCGGCTTCGATCGTAGCCGGCAGGTCTTCGGGCAGATAGATGGTGACGTCTCCTTCGGTGGTTTCCAGGTTGCGTTGGGTTTCAAGGTCGCGTTCTGTATTTTGTGAATCGATTTCCGTCTGTTCTGTATCCCGGTTTGTACGGGCAACATACACTTCGATGCTGCCTCGAATGGCCTGCGCATTTACTGAGCCTCGTGCGTCGAAGAGATGTATATTGCCTTCGAGCGCGTCTGCATCAATATCTCCATCCGTAGTGTCCGTTTCTATATTTCCATCCACGGTATCTACGGTCACTGCGCTCTGTGCGCCGCGTATCGAAATGTCGCCGTCTGTCGTCGAAGCACTGACATCGCCCGTCACGTGACGGATGTCGATATCACCGTCCACGGATTTCGCCGCTACGGTGCCCAGCGTGTTGCGGATGTCGATATCGCCGTCGGTCGTACCGGCCATGACTTGACCACGTGTGGAGTCGATCTCGATGTCGCCGTCCACGGCGTGGGCCGTGACAGAACCAGTTACCTCTTCAATCTCGACGTTGCCGTCCGTCGTGCTTGCGTCGACCAGACCTTCCGCCGTGCGGATTTCTATGTTGCCGTCCACGGTTCGGGCTGTGACAGGACCCATCACCTCTTCGATCTCGATAGTCCCATCTACGGTTGTGAGATCCAGCGTGCACGATACGGGCACGCGTACGTTCATTTCAACGGTTACACGGTTGCGAAAGAAAATCGACTCATCGTTGTCAACGACCCGGATATGCACATTGTTATCCCGCCGCGACAGTACCACCTCGATTTCTTCGAAAGCGTTGCGCGCCCGATCTTCACGCCGGCCTTCGATCCGTTTCTGGATATGAATCTCCACCTCGTCGTTCGTCCAGCTGTCCACCTGGACCGATCCGGTCTCGGCTTCTAATGTCAGGGCAACACCCGGGTCGACCGTGTATCGCCGTTCGATCGTTTCCACGAACCCGTCTTTATCGCGCGCGACGGTGGCTTCCTGCGCGTCAACTGGCGAAGGCGCAACAATGGACAGGGCGAACCATGTACAGCACACAACCGAGCGATGCAGGGGTTTCATCATCGTGTTGACCGGGTTGGTTGAGTTTGCATTTCACTCTAAAGGACTTTACCACACAGAGTAATTTCAGGAGGAGCCGACCGTAACGCGTCCCCCCAAGGCACTGGAGTTCACCTTGCCTCCCACGTCGTCGATATCGATACTCCCACCAATCGTTTTCACATCGACATCGCCGAGTATAGGTCCGATTTCTATGTTCCCGCCTACCGTCCCGGCGGTGACGTTTCCCTGGACCCTGCCGATCTCGATGTTCCCGCCGGTCGTCTTCGCATCGACGTCCCCATTCGTGTCCCCGATTTCAATGTTCCCGCCTGTCGTCTTCGCCGTCACGCCGCCATCCGCGCGATCGACCGTGATGTTGCCACCGGCCGTAGACAATGCGGTTTCCCTGCCACCGCCCCGTACCCTGACGTCTCCTCCGGCGGTGCCGGCCGTGACGTCGCCTTCCGAGACGGTGCCGATATCGACGTCGCCCCCGGCGGTCCTGGCGTTGATGTCGCCGTTGATGTCGCCGGTCTCGATGTCCCCGCCCGATGTCTTGAGTTCCAGGTTGTAGGTTTGGGGCACCCGCACTTTCACTTTTACCGAAACCCGGTTATTCCTGAACCATCCCGGCCGGTCGATCTCGACGCGCACGCCGTTCCGGTGCTGCATAATCTCCACTTCCACCTCTTCCAGCTCCTGCCGGACCCGCCCGTTGTCGACCATCCTGATCCTTTTCTCCACGAACACTTCCACTTCGTTCCGTGACCAGGGCTCGACATGAATGGAACCCAAGTCCGCGTCGACAGTCAACGTTCCGCCTGATTCCACCGCATACTTCTCCTCGATCCGTTCCACGTGACCGCTTCCATCGACCATGGAAGTAACCTCCTGTGCGCTGCATCCCGAAGCGATGCAAGCGAACACCAACGTCAACAGTCCTGAAGGTCTCATTGCTTCCCTCGTTCGCTATACTGCTAATCTACCGATCCGGACGCGCATCCGCAACGCTGTCCTGCGTCACCGTTTCTTGATTTTGATGTTGCCGTGTGTCGTTTCGATCCTGATCTCGTCGCCACCGCCGTTGAGGTCGCCCTTGACCCTGGCTCGTGCGGACAGTCGTCCGGATACCCAGGCCCAGGTACGGGTGGGACCGCCGTCAATGGCGTTCCCGAAGAGGTCGAATTCCGAGTATATACGATAGTCGCGGCGTCGCCAGAATCCTGAAGGGTCGATTTTGATTTCGGCATCGATGGTCGCCGCCAGGTCATCCGGGAGATAGACTGTCACTTCGCCGCCGGTAGATTCCAGGTGGCTGCTGCGGTCGGTCGAGGAATCGTCGCCGGCGAACTGAATGTTGATGTCGCCCCCCGAGGTCTTTGCCGTCACGCCGCCCTGTGCGTTTTCGATCTGGATGTCCCCGCCCGTGGTCCTTACCGTGATGGTTCCTCTTGCGTTTTCGATGTCGATGTCCCCGCCTCCGCTCTCGGCATCCACGCCATCCATTGCATTTTCGATCTGAATATCGCCCCCCGAGGTTCCTATCGACAACCTGCCCGTTGCGTTTTCGATGTCGATATCTCCACCGGACGACGACGCTGTCAGCTTGCCGGCCGTGTTTTCGATCTCGAAGTCTCCGCCGGACGTCCTGACGTCCACGTCCCCATCGGCGTGTTCTATCTGGATGTCGCCCCCGGAGGCTTGCACTTCCGTCCTTCCGCCGGCGTTTTCAATCCGAACGTCCCCCCCGGACGTTTTCATCCTGGTGTCTGCCTCGCCGCTTTCCAACCGGATATCGCCTCCCGACGTGCGGACGTCGACGGTCGACTCGCGGATGTTCCCCATGACCACGTCGCCGCCCGACGACCTGGCGCGGACGTCACCTCGCAGGTCATCGATTACGATATCACCGCCGGAGGCTTTAAGATCAAGATGGTAGCGTTCGGGGACCCGCACCGTGATACTTACGGTTACTCTGTTCCGCCGATTCGAATCCGGGCCTTCCACGTTGATGTGCACGTCATCGTCCCTTTTTTCCGTTCTGACCTCGACGTCGTCGATGGCCCTGCGCGCACGGCCTTCGTTGGCAATTTCCGACCGTTTTTCCACCGTCACGTTGACTTCGTCCTTCGCCCAGCTGCTGATCTTAATCGATGCGAACGCGTTGTCGGTCGTCAGCGTACCCCCGGCTTCCACCGGGAAGCTGAATTGGGATTTTTCTACGTAATCCGCGCCGTCACGCATGAACGTAGTCTCCTGTGCACTGCGTACGTCGACTGCGAGAAGCACAGTGCAACTCATTGCGATTGTCCCCAGCGTTTTCATATCCCCTGCCTTGAAGAATTGGATTCCTCGGGTCGAAACACATGTGCATTTTCGACTACCCTCTTGTTTCTACAAATCCGGTGATTCAAGCTCAAATACTCACGGGATATCCATGTGCTTTGTTTGAACCAACCGGCAGATCGATACGCGGTTTGCCACCGGAACCCTGGCGTGGTCGTTTTCAACCTCCGCGACGTTACCGGGCAAGTTACCTGTTTGTGATGTTGCCGATAAGCGTCGTTGCTTTCAATTTTCCCTGCACGTTTCCGGTTCGGATATCTCCGGAATTCGAATGGACTGTCGCGTCGCCATCCACGGGTCCGATCTTGATGCGCCCAGTTAAGGACTTGGCTTGCAGGTCTCCGTCTATGGTACGTGTTTCTATTCTGCCAGAGTTCGAACGGATCGTCACATCACCATCCACTGGGCCGATGACCTCGGTATTCCCACTCAGTGTAATGGTGTGTACCTTGCCTACTACGCGACCTGTCTCGATGTTTCCGCTGTTCGTCTTTATGCTCAAGTCACCTTCGGTTGGACCGGTCGAAACGTTCCCGGAAAGGGTCTTGGCCGTTACGTTTCCCGCGATGTTCCCAGTCTGGATATCACCGATGATAGTGCTGAGGTCGAGGTTGTATTCCACGGGCACCAGAACCTCTATATCTACAGTAACCCGATCCGGCCAGTCCTGCCAGAACCATCGCTTGTACGTGACGTTCCTGATCTGATCGACTTCGATTCGTACCCCGTTATACGTCTCTTTGATTTCGACTTCAACATTACTGAAGGCTTTACGAACCCGGTCGGCATCGGTTTCCCGTAGTCGCTTTCTCACCAGGACATCTACTTCATTATTGATTGAGCTTCTGATGTGAATTGACCCCAATTCGGCGGCAACGATCGCCAGTGTACCACCGGGGTCCACCTCGTATTTCTGCCTGGTGCTTTCGATATAGTCCCGCCCGTCGCGCTCAAATTCGATCTCCTGCCCGTCGCGCTCAACAAATTCGATCTCTTGCCCGTCGCGCTCAAATCCGAACTCCGGGGTACTGCACGCGCTTAAAATCCAGAGAATCGCGCATAAAACCGCTATAACTCCATTCCGGTTCATAACATCCTCGCAGTCTCGAGTTATAGATTCGTATTTGTTTACTGCGATGCTTGAACATTAGACTAATGCGACAGGTATAATGTTACGGGGACCCAAGGATTTTTTCTGAAGGTATACTGAAGTCCTACTCCACCCAGTGGGACACGAGGGGCTTCAACTCAGCAGGCAGGCCGTCGAAGACGTCCTTGGGGAGGGTGGGCACCAGGTTTTCCGTACCGCCGGTCTCGTCCACCATGACCCGGCGGTCTTCAGAGCCGGGCCGCAGCACGTCCAGGTTCAGCCACCAGGGCGCGTAGCGGACGACGACGGCCACGCGGGGCTCCCGGGAGGTGTTGGCGGCCGTCGAATGCCAGAGCCTGCTGTCCATGACGAGGACACTTCCCGCCTCGCCGGTCACGTTCAGCTCGTTCGGATGGGGTTCGTCGGGCGGAACCCCGTTGTTGCCGGTGGGATTGTTGTCGTTGCGGTGACTGCCCGGGACGATGAGCGTGCCCCCGTTCTCGCCGGTGAAGGAGGAAAGCATCCAGATGGTCGTGAGGTGCATGACCGCGTCCGGGTACGGAGCGGGTACGTGCCCCGCGTTCCGCTGGTTGTAGGGCCAGTCCGCGTGCCAACCCCCGCGTTCGTTACCGGGTTCGTTGATGGTGGCCGTGGTGAACGAGATGCGGAAATGGCGTCCGAGCAGCGCGCCGGCCAGGTCGAGGAGACGCCGGTCCGCGAGCCAGGGCGCCAGCGACTGGTCGTACTTCAGGAAACCGCTCACGTGGCCGATGTTCGCGGGTGCGCCGGGATTCCGGTGACGGTTGGTGGAAGCGATTACCCATTCGCGTATCTCGTCCAGCCTGTCGTCCGGGATGATGCTGTCAAGGACGCACCAGCCGTCCGTCCGCATGGCCTGTATCTGATGTTCCAGCGTCATTTGGTCACCGCCTGCAACATGACACACAGGTCAGATCGTTATGGATTTGGTCCGGTGGGCCCGCGAAGCGACGGTACGACGGTTGTCCCTACAGGTCGTCCGTGCTCAGCGTGCCGGCCTCGTGATGGCGGCGGAATACATCCCAGGTCTCCCTGATCCCCTCGTCCAGCGGCGTGTAGGGGATCTCGCCCACATCCTCCTGGATGGCGCGGTCATCGAGGTCGGGCGCGATGGGCAGGTTCAGGTCCA
>JAPPNU010000035.1 GCA_028873695.1 Gemmatimonadota bacterium
AAGCCAAACCAATTCAAAATCCACATCTCCCCAAATTCCCTGCCTACGGCGTGTTACTTTTGAAGCGACCAAAAGGAACCAAAAGTCGCCGCTGGGCGCGGGGCCTGCCTTATGCATTGCGCGAATACCTCACAGGACGCACCGGATACGCTGGCCTGCCATCCCCGGAGGATAACGTAAATCGGTGCGGGACGGATCAACGCGCCCTGCTCTGGCAGTGCTCAGGGTTGGTATCGCGTGTGTAAACGGTGTGCCTTCCAAGGTGAGAGCGGTTGTCAGCGAAGCACGGCATCGTTCTGTACGTCCTGAAAGATGGTCTGTTTGATTTCGGCGACGATTTCGAAGAAATGGGGTTCGGCGGTCACGGACAGCGGCCGCGGGCGGGGCAGATCGATATCGTAGATTTTCGAGTTCCTGCCCGGACGGGGCGTCATCACGTAAACCCGATCGGAAAGGTAGACGGCTTCGGGAATCTGGTGGGTGACGAAGACAATGGTCTTGCGGGACTGTTCCCAGATGTTCAGGAGCATCAGGTTCATTTCGTCCCGCGTGAAGGCGTCCAGCGCGCCGAAGGGTTCGTCCATCAACAGGACCCGCGGGTCGTACGCCAGCGCACGGACGATGGACGCCCGCTGCTGCATGCCGCCCGAGAGTTCGCCCGGATAGTGGCGTTCGAAACCGTTCAGGGCCGTGATCTCGATCAGGTCGTCGATGCGTTCCCGGTATTTCCCGGGGTCCTCCCGCATGATTTCAAACGGAAAACGGATGTTCTGAATCAGGTTCCGCCAGGGAAGCAGGTTGGAAGTCTGGAACACCATGCCGATCTCCCTCCGGGGCTCCAGGACCTCCTGTCCGTTTACTGTTATTCTTCCCTCGGTGAGCGGCCAAAGCGCCGCCATGGCCCAGAGCAGGGTACTCTTGCCGCAGCCGCTCGGACCCACGATCGACACCAGTGCCCCTTCCCGAACAGAAAGATCGAAGCC
This sequence comes from Gemmatimonadota bacterium, assembly GCA_028873695.1. Taxonomy (GTDB): domain Bacteria; phylum Latescibacterota; class UBA2968; order UBA2968; genus JAAXHE01. The sequence continues at coordinate 984 of JAPPNU010000035.1, forward strand.
GTCCAGCGCCTGGACCTCTCCCCGGTCTCCGGTAAAGGTTTTCGATGCGTTTTCGACCGTGATGATTGGCAGACTCTGCATCCGCAGTACATAAGAGAACGCCGCGATCGCGCGGTACGAGGGCAATCGATTCGAGCCCAACGGGATGGGCGCGTTGCGGCGGGTTGGAGGCGAAAAGAGGACGAACGGGAGTATATTCGATTTCGGGAGATGGGACAAGGGATTTCTGGCGTGAAGGAAAAAGGAAGAAGGAAGAGGACCAGACCCCGTCCACAGGACATCGATACGGCCTGGCGAATTCAACTTGCCCCTGCCTGATTGTGTAGGGTCGACCCGCCGGTCGCCCATTTGCAACCCAAGAATCGGCTCACACAAAGGCACGAAGACACAAAGGACACAAAGGGAAAACCGGGAACAAGGCAAGGCGGGCAACCACAAGGGTTGCCCCTTCAAATGCGAGGTTGTCGCGACTCCTGCCCCAGTCCCCTCGGAAGCGAGGATACGGGAGACGAAAGAGGACAACCCATGCCCACCAGACATCGATGCGGCCTGGCGAATTCAACTTGCCCCTGCCTGATTGTGTAGGGTCGACCCGCCGGTCGCCCATTTGCAACCCAAATATCGGTTCACACTAAGGCACGAAGACACAAAGTGGAAGCCGGATGCAGCGACAAGGCGGGCAACCACAAGGGTTGCCCCTACAAAATCAAGGTTGTCACATGAGTCGGCGATATCAATCCGCGAATGCCTGGTTTCGTAGGGGCGACCGGCCGGTCGCCCATTTGCAGCCCTTAACCGGCTCACACGAAGGCACAGAGACACGAAGGGAAGGAAACAGCAGAACAATCGAAATCCGATCGGTAGTCCTTCCGACAATGTCTCCGGGTCGTCGTGGGGCCGCATCGCATCGGAATGTCCGCGTATGTCTTCACGGATACTGTGAGTTGGACACCCGAAAGCGATCGGAGGTCCTCGGAACAGACAAAAACGGCAATAATGTCCCTATAGAATACAATAATAATAAAGATATTTCTATTTTTGCCTGTTGATTTATTGCAAAAATAAAGTTATAATTTCGTATCGCCAATCTGAAGCCGCACACAGAGCACCGAAAAGAAGGAGATTTTCGATGAAAATCGACTCTGATCGCCTGCGTACGCTGCGCAAACGAAAGAAACTGTCGCGGCCCGATCTTGAACGCGTATCCGGAATCAACGTGCGGACGATTCAGCGCCTCGAGAACGAACCCGACAAATCCAAATCCACGAGAGAAGACACAGTGAACCGTCTCGCCGACGCGCTCGACGTCGAACCCGGCGTGCTAACGGGCGAGTTGGACCTGCCCGACTCCGACGAGGCCCCGTTTGCCGAGCCAGGTAGGGTGCGCATCGGTGCTCAGATCAGCCCCAAAGCGCGGCTCTCCTATGATCTTATCAAACGTCGGTACGACGTAAACGCTACTGATATCATCAACAACGCGCCGCTGTTGTTCGCGCTTCTGGCCGAAGCCAGCCTCGCCTGGCGGCGAGAGAGGCTAAAAGAAGCCCGGAATGCGAGCCGCCAATTGTCCCAGATCGAGGGGTACTGGCGGGGAGGTCTGGGCACCGGCCTTGACGATGCCGTGTACAATGGAATCACACGGGAAGAGGAATCCATCAGCAACGCCGATCTATTCGGCGAACACCTGTATGATGATCCCGGGACCGGCCTTATAGATCGTTATTTCTTCGATTCCGAGGAAGCAAACCCGTTCGCTGATTTCTTGCGCAGAATGGCGGATGAACTTGCCATCCCCGGAATCGTCGAGATCGACGGAGGAATACTCGATGCTGAGATGGACTTCAGGTTCCCGTACTACGAAATCTGCGGTTTAGAGCTTGACAATATTGCCAAGAGTTCTCTGATAGGCAGAATTGCCCTTGAAATTGGCACGTTACGAATTTCCGAAATCCCTGATGATCTGATGGCTGACGACGCGTCTGAAGAACGTTGGATGTCGTTTGAAGAGAGTACCGCCAAAAAATCTGGAACTTTAAACAGAAGCGAGCTGACAGACTTTCTAATTAAATATGCTGCACTCTTCGCCTATCCCTATGGCGAGAAGATACGTAAACTGTACGAAGAGAATCAATATGGAACGTTGGACACGGAATTCGAAGATGGAGACGACGACCAATGAGCGCTACTAATTGCACCAGACACGCCCAAAGCCGAGCTCAGCAGGCGGGTTTCGGAGAGCCGACATCCGGCTGATTCATGAAGGTTTGGAGGACAATACCGTTCTAAAATGGGTAAGGGAGGTTCTTGAAGTCGTCAACCACGGCAGCGAACGCGCCTATCCGTGTATGGAGGAGGTATTATGAGATTATCGGATGTCCTAAAGGGCAAATTTGGCGACGAAACCCAGCACCTGTGTCCGAATTGCTTTGAGACTACGCAGTTAAGGACAAATGCAATCGACGCCTGGAAGGCTTACTTGGTCGGAAAATCACCGGTCAAACCGAGTAAGTATCACCACTACTGCTCGAAGTGTTATTGCACTCAACTCAATCACTCGCCCCTCGCTGAGGAATCGCCGACACCGAGCCTGTTCCCTGAGCTTGTCGAAGGCGCTGCCCTGAGCCTGTCGAAGGGGCAGGCGAACGGTTGAAGCGGTGGGGGATCCGCCCAGAATCGCTGGGACGTGATGTAGGTAATCCGGCAAGACGTGCGAGGATCCGATGCTGAGCCGGTCACGCGGTTCCTGAAATCCCTTGAGCTATAACAACTACTGGCGGAACAATGCGTTGTCGGCGCCCAATTCAGCCTTGACGGGATGTATTGCGACGGATGGGGTGTACGGCAGGATAAAACGGAGGCTGTCAGGTGGATTCGGAGGGCTCGCCGAGTGAGGAGTTAGATGGACCATGCGACCCTGCCGCCATGAATCCGCCCATCTAAGCAGTACAGACTGTACCTGCCGCCAATTGGGAGGCAGCGCAGGCACATGAGTTTAGCCGATCAACGACTTTACGAGCGAAATTGCGACGCAGGCCATGACAACGCCCAACATCCACTTCACAAGCCTGATGTCGCCTTCGATGTTCTGCAAGCGGGACTTGATACCCGACCTTCGGTGTTTGAAGTTCGCGATCTCTTCCGCGGCTTCACGGGCACGGGCGTCAGGAGTACCCGCGGCCACGAAGGCTGCATATGTTTTGGTTAGCGTGATCGGCATCGTGTATGCCTTCAACTACGGTCTCAAGGCTGTTCTACCCGAACTTTGGTAAGTTGGACGGTTCAACCAGGGCACGGGGATGCAGCAGGCTCGTGAATAAATAATCGCGCAGATGGCGGACGATGGCAAGACAGAAAACGACGGAAAGTTAGTTTCAATAAAGGATCCGCGGCGCGTCCCTCGCGTACACCCCGCGTATTGAACCTAGGGGCGCCGGTATCCTGCCCTCACAGATCGCAGACTGCACCGAGAAAACAGACGTGGTTGGTTTAGTGTCCCAGGAGGATGATATGGCCAGACAATGGGATCCGTTCTGGATCGAAGCGATTCAAACTCAGTTCATACCTCAAATCAAGACTGTCGTCGAAGTATTGAAGGAACGGCTGCTGCCGAATATCAGACCCGAGGATATCGAAGCAGAAGCGGAGAAGATCTCTGAAGAGAAATGGGAGGAATTCATGTCGAGTCCGGGAACCGGAAAGGAAGACCCCGGCGATTTTGTGAATCCAGCATTAAACGCTGGAATTTCACATTTCGGGCTAATGATGGGGATTCGTCAGGGGTTGCTCAATCTATTCACAGTTGCGCTCTATCATACCTTTGAGCAACAGGCCATGTACTTTCACCGGAAGAACGTCTTGCATATCGACGAAGAAAGCGATGACAAGCTCTTCAAGCTGTCTGAATTCCAGCGTCGGTTGGAAGAGTTGGACATCAGAATAACCAAATTCGCTTCTTGGCCCAAGATCAATGGTGAGTTGCGCCGCGTCGCAAATGCTGTTAAACATGCAGAGGGTGGATCGGCTGGTAGACTGAGACAGATACGGCCAGACCTGTTCAGGCACCCGCTTCTCTCATCTTCATCTTTGTTATCGAGCCCGACCTACCTACCTGTGTTTCAGCCACTCATTGGCGATGGTCTCTGCGTTTCGCTTAATGACATCGAAGACTATCGCGATCACTTGGTACGGTTTTGGCACGAATTCGCTGACTTGTTGCAGGGTAATTGCCAGCCGTAAACGACCTTTTGAGAGTTCACGCTCTCCATGTGCTCCGCCACGTGATTGGAGGCACTCACTGTCCAAAGCCAACGTCGCGCCAGACCGCCTGTGACGCGGTCAAGTGGTCGTCTGCAATCTGTGGAGTTCTCGAACTAAGAACCCAAACTGACGTGTTACATGCTTAAGGAAATAGTTTCCGCAATGCACTGGAAGTTCATTTTTTCCAAATAACTTAAATTCAATACTTTAAGCAGGAGTTTCAAAAATGTCTATTGAAAGTTCAATCGCTAAGAGGCTCGACGAGTTGGTTGAAGAATCCTTAGCACTTACCCAAGGCAATGAATACGATCAAGTTGACGGCGCACAAGCACATAAATGCAGAGGCTGGCTCGCTGCTGCCGTAAACATCGTGCAGGTCGTTCTTACAGATCCAGATTCGGGGTATCGCAAAAGCATCGAAAAAATCGCCGTGGCGGACCGTGGATACATGATTCATCATGCGGTTGGAGAGGTAGCAGCGATTCTCGCGAACCTGGTCAAGGACAACCAGACTGGATTATTGACGTCCGTGGCAAACCATGCTCGCGCGGAAGTCCTTGACGACTTTCTGGATCATGCCGAAATGTATATAAGGGATGGGCGAAAGAATGAAGCCGGTGTGATCGCGGGCGTTGTATTTGAGGACACGCTGCGTCGTGTCAGTCGTATGCATAACATCTCAGAAAAGGGGATGAAACTCGATGACCTGATAAGCCAATTGGCCAAGTCCAACGTCCTATCTGCGACCAAGGCGAAGAGAGCGCGCGCTGCGACAGATGTTCGCACCAGGGCTACACACGCACAGTGGGACGAATTTGATGAGAACGACGCGAAAACGACGATCGAGTTTACCAAAGAGATGATCGTTGCGCATGTCGACAAATAGAAATAGAGACCAAATGAAACACGGTAACCGATTCAGGGGTTCGCAAGCCACCGATAAGGAGCACGTCCCGATGACAAACGCTACACAGCGAGTTTTCGGCTCCGGTTTTTTGCGTTTGTCTCTGTTCGTGTTGGCCTTTCTGGTCCCGTCGACCGCCGGATATGCTTCGTTGTCCGCGGCCCCAGCCGATAGCGTCCACTTCTGCGTACCGCTCGACATTGAAGAAATGTAGGCACGAGATAGCATCTACGCCGCGAGCAAACAGGCGTTGAATTTGAACGTTGGACCCCCGCGCACGGTCCGGTTTGGCGATTTCCGGTTCATTGCAAAGAAGGTCGGCACGTAAGATTAGGCATCCGATCCTGCTGGTGTTGTCGAGCGGACGTTGAAGTTCGCTGAATCGGAGACTTTGATCCTATGCAAATTTCACGCATGAATTCATACCGCTTCGAGGTTCTGGTGATGTGGTCTCGGGCGGTACCACAGTTCGCGCCGACAGAAGAATGCTCCGTTTGGTCTACGGATGACGAACGCCTCCTCGCCGTTGTAATCATCGATCTCACGGACCGCGATTACAATTTCGTCATATTGGCTCGTGATAAGCGCGGGCGCTTTCGTTGCGTAGATGTCGGTGAAACGTATTTCACGCGGCGGTTGGCGGAGAAAGCACTCATCCAGCGCATGCCGGAAGTGTATGCCAGAGTAAACGTCACGTTTGAACAAGGAGACGAAACCGGGAATTCCCTCGACTTTTTCACGCCTCAGCTGCCCAACGATCGGCTTCATCCCAATTTCCGTACCCTCGCTGAAGGCCCAGGTTATTCCGCAGCGCGGGGAATCATCACCGAAATGGCACATGTCTTTGATGAGCCGGACGGCAATTTCATTACGGATTTTCAATCCATGGGTTTCAACAGCCGCCTCTGGGAACTATACCTGTTTGGGGCGCTCGTCGAGGAAGGATTCAAGCTTGACAGAATTCATGCACAGCCGGATTTTATCGCTTCTACCGGCAATGGACGAAAAGTCGCAATCGAAGCGACTACAGTCAACCCAACGGTCGGCAACGACGGGCAACCTGTGGATCCGCCGACACCAAAGAGCTTTGAAGAACTGAAGAAGCTGCGACGAGACTACATGCCTATCAAATTTGGCGGTCCTCTGAACGGGAAACTGAGGAAAAGGGATTGGGAGAGAAGCCACATTGACGGCTTGCCTTACATCATTGCAATAGCTGACTTCCATGGTCCTCAGACCATGACTTGGTCGGGACCGGCGTTGTCTTCTTATCTGTTCGGGTTGGAAGTAGATTTAGACCGGTCGACCGAAACCGGGCGACCCTGGCAGTATCGGCCGATTGAAAAACACATATGGAAGGAAAAGCAGATTCCGTCTTGTTTCTTTGACCAACCGGATGTTGAGAACGTCTCCGCTGTGGTGTTCACGAACGCAGGAACGCTGGCCAAGTTCAACAGGATGGGCGTCCTTGCCGACTTCGGCGATCCAAGTGTCCGATTGATTCGACAAGGAACGCTGTTGAATCCGGAAACTGAATCCGTTGCGCCAATCGAATTCACAATCGACGTCGACGACCCCAAGTACAGCGAGGGGTGGGCGGACGAACTGCAGGTATTCCACAATCCGAACGCCGTCTGTCCGTTAGATCGAGATCTGTTCCCCATGGCGACGCATCATTTTCTTGAAGATGGCGAGGTGAGGTCATACAGCCTTCCACATACAATATTTCAATCCGTGACAATTATCCACTCGCCGAAGGCTCGCAATCGCCCCCAATGACCAAGAGCGGTTACCGCGAATACGACATCTCGATGATCGGATTCGGGGACTTCCTCATATTCGGCCAGGCATTCGGCACGTAACAGTCGTAACCGGTCTTTTTTCCACGATATGTATTTTCATAGTCGAGAAAGGATCCACCAGGAGAACGCATGGCATGTAGACTATGTAAGCGGAACAAACCTCTGATGAAATCCCACATATTCCCTGAATGGCTTTACACGCCGCTGTATGACAAGAATCACCGGTTTTCTGTTCCCAGCACGAATGAAAACAAACGGAGGGGCACACGCCCAAAGGGGATATATGAGAGACTTCTATGTCAAGAATGTGAAGTGCAATTAAGCGAGTGGGAGGGATACGCTCGTGGGGTTTTCTATGGGGATGATCACGGAATAAAGATCGAAGACAACGGTGGACGGGTTGTACTGTCAGGTCTGAGATACACCCCATTCAAGCTTTTTCAGATGTCCTTGATTTGGAGGGCGTCGATCACGAACAGACAGGAGGTCCACAAGATCAATCTGGGACCACACGCTGAGAGTTTACGAAAAATGTTGTTCGAAGAATGCCCGGGGGAAAGTCACCAATACCCCGCGATACTAATGTCGCTACCCAGGTCGCTGGTCCAGATATTGCGGGAATTTATATTGCCTCCAGAACCGCTGCCGAAAAAAATCGACGGTCATACTGGATACCGGGCTGTTCTTGGTGGCCTTTTCTGGCTGTTCGTTGTCTCAAGTCACTCGGCTGATCTTCATGATATGGATCTGTTTCTTACGAAGGATGGGCGACTTCCAGTCTACAAAGCTGGAGAACCCGCCGTAGAATTCATGCGGAAACTGGCACTCGATTTTTCAAAAGCAGGCATGTTGAACCAGCCGCCCTGATTCGTGGCGAACGTCCGGCCAGGAATCTGCACATTTTCGAAGAAAGCCTCCGCTTATCCTTACACCAGGCCGCGACGGATTTCTGACAAATCAAATTCAATTCTGTTCCTGATCCAACAACTGGACAAATGCCTCGACGCTGGATACCTGGACCGCCGCCCGGTGCAATGCCTTGAGACGTTGGGCGTCGTCAACCGCCGCAACGCGAGCCGTCAGGGGATGCGACGCGGAAACATCGAATCGAATCTCCAGGACGGCCAGAATGCTCTCACGGAGTCCCTGCTCGACGCCTTGCTCAATGCCTTTTTCGATACCCTGTTCGATGCCTTGTTCAATGCCCTGTTCGATACCCTGGCGGGTAAGGTATTGGGCAAAGGACGATTCTCGTATAAGATCCATAATGCCCTCCTTCGAGATGACGTCAGAGATGGTTTCGGGCGCGTATACCAATCCGCTCAGCAACGACATGCCGGCCAGGTAATCGGCTCTAGCCGGCGGTGCCATGGGCTTCGCGTAAGCCGTTTGAATGCAGCGGCGCAGCCATTGTCGTGAAGCCATCCCTGCAGGCGGCTTCATCAAGGGCGCAAACGCAATCAGCCCAGCGTGGCCGGCGCCGAGGACGCCTTGACCATCCAGTTCACTCAGCCGAATCACTCTGTACTCCACGAGCACCCGATGACCGGGATATGCCTGCGAATACAGTCCCGGATCGCGTTTTCCCGCGTTGGGGCGCAGGTAGAGGACGCTGGAAAGGATCGGCACGCCATGACGTTCAATAGCGCGGCCCACGTGGCCTGCCATGCGCCGCGGCATGGGCGGATTCGTGCTGTCTGTCGTTTGAAATTCGTTGTGGACCAATACCTCTCGGCCATCGACACGTACGCGAATGAGACTGTCCGCTTGACTTGCAGAGACGGTGGGCTGCGCGGTGTCAATGACTTCAAGAACTTCAACGTCCTCTCGCCCGAGGGAGAAGCCGTCGAAGTCGTCGGGGTAGTTTTGAATCAGATGCCTGGAGATTGCATCGAATTCCGCCATTCAGGACGCTCTCGGGCGATTGGAGGGAGAGGAACGACGCCGTGTAAACAAATTACGGGATCGTAGCGTAAAGTCAATTGCATCCTGGAAATTTCCCGAAAAACTCAGCACGAGGAAAAGACATGTCGTGCAGACTGTGTAAAGAGGAAAGACCGATAGTGAAGTCCCACGTATTCCCGGAATGGCTTCACGGGCCGCTGTATGCCAATAAACGCCGGTTTTTTGATCTCCGCACCTTTGAATTGAAACGGAGGGGTACACCCCCGAAGGTAATTTATGAGGAACTCTTGTGTCGTGAATGTGAACAACAATTCAACAAATGGGAAGGATACGCGCACGAGGTCTTCTTTGGAAATGATCCGAGCATAAAGATTCGAGATTGCGGGGATCGGTTCGATTTAACAGGTCTTGAATATGCGCCTTTCAAGCTGTTTCAGATGTCCTTGATCTGGCGGGCCGCGACCTCCAGCAGCCCGGAGGTTCCCACGATATACCTGGGGCCTCACACTGAACGACTTCGCGAAATGCTGAAACGAGAGCGGCCTGGAGAAAGTCGCGAATATGGTGCGTTGTTAATGTTTCCGTCCCCGTCGATCCAGAAGGTGATGGAGCATTTTTTCGAACCACCCAAACGTCTTTCCGGTAGGACCCAGGGTCACACGGCCTACAAGGCTGTCTTCGGTGGTTTGTTCTGGACGTTCTTTGTGTCAAACCACTCGGAGATGCTTCCGGATGAATTGTTTTTTGCCAGAAACGGACGACTTCCTGTCTTTAAATATGAACTGCCGACCACAGGATTCATAGGTGAATTCGAACGCTATCTGTCATCGCTTGACCCGCTGGATGACCAGAAGTAATATACTACGGCCAGCGAGGTCGGGCAGGACATGGGGAAGGACCCTATTCTCGGCAAAGACTCAAGGATTATGCTGAACCTCCGATCCTACCAGCAAACGCTGTTGAGCCAGGTCCAAGACGCTTTGGGCGAACACGGCAATGCACGGGTGATGATGCAGTTGCCTACGGGCGGCGGAAAAACCATTATCGCGGGATCGCTTTTAGCCGATTGGCTCACCGATGGACGTAAGGCTGTGTGGCTGACGCACCGCAAGGAATTGGCTCATCAAACCCGCAATATGCTTACGGATGCCCACATTCCGGCAATGACTGACGTGAACTGGACGCCTGGCACAGACGCGCCGGCAATGAGCCACGGCACGGTTGTGGTGATGGCGCAGACGGTGGGTCGGCGAACCGCCGTTATGGAAGTGTGGAACAGATATAACGCTGATGACCTTCTGGTGATTGACGAAGCGCACCACGCCGCAGCCGAAGGTTGGGAACGGGCGATGCGGCAGTGGCCGGGTCGCATATTGGGTTTGACCGCCACCCCCTGGCGGCTCTCGGAAAACGAAGGACTCGACCACCTGTTCGACGCGTTGTTCCGCGGACCGCAGGCCTCTGAGTTGCAGGCTGAAAATTGGCTGTGCCGCGCACATACGTTTTTGCCGTCTCCCGAAGAGCGCATCGCCGCCGGCGAGGTTGACCGTACGGGAGAATTCTCCGAATTGGGCATCGAACTGGCCAATCAGGACCGTCCGAACGTGATGACGGCCCGCGTTTTGGATTTCTGGCAAAAGCACGCGGTAGACCGGCCAACCATTGTCTACGCAGTTTCGGTCAAGCACGCCAAAAACCTGACCGATGTGTTCAACAATGCCGGCATAAGGGCCTCCGTAATCCTCAGTGAAAGCCAACGCGAGGAACGCCGAGAAGCCATCGACGGCTTCAGAGATGGCCATATCAAGGTACTTGTCAATATGATTGTCGCGACCGATTTGTATTGTTAGCATTGGGTTGTGCCCGCCGACGCATCAGCCTTGAGTGTTCAGCGCAAGGTCGCAAACTGAGACGATAACGGGTCCGCGACATCAACTGACGGCCGCAAAGTGCATCGAGAAACCAGAAAACAATCCTGCAAGAGCAAAGTCAGCGGCGCCATGAGTTATGTAGAGACGAGGGTGATCCATGGATCACCCTCGTCGTTTGCAGGATTAGCCGTCGGCGAAAAGTCTGTTTGCGATACGGCCTGCCGAGTCCGTTTGCAAACGTCCGGCCTATGTAGGGGCGACCGGCCGGTCGCCCAATTGCAAAAAAAACCGGCTCACGCCCGGCCGCATCGGATTCCTGACGAATCAAGACCCGTTCTGTCCCTGATCCAGCAACTGGACAAACGCCTCGACGCCGGATACCTGGACTGCTGCCCGGTGTAACGCCTTGAGACGTTGCGCGTCGTCAACCGCCGCAATGCGAGCCGTCAGGGGATGCGACGCGGAAACATCGAATCGAATCTCCAGGACGGCCAGAATGCTCTCCCGGAGTCCCTGCTCGACGCCTTGTTCAATGCCTTTTTCGATTCCCTGTTCGATACCCTGGCGGGTAAGGTATTTGGCAAAGGACGATTCTCGTATAAGATCCATAATGCCCTCCTTCGAGATGACGTCAGAAATGGTTTCCGGCGCGGGTAACCACAAGGGTTGCCCCTACAATTACGAGGAAATCTCCGGGCCGACAGGATGTCCACGCTTCAGGGTAAGCTGCCGACTGCAACAACACAAGCCAAAGCAACGGCCCCTTCTAATGGGAATTATAGCACAAAGCGCCATTCCGTTTTTCGAACTGCAACGAAATCCTACCGCATCTTCTCCCGCTCATCCGATTCCCCTTCTTTCCCATAACAATCCCCTGCCACAACAGCATCTTTATTCTAACCTCTCCGCTTGACAAGATGTACCTCCTTGGCGTACTTTTTCTCGTACAGGTCGGAGGTACATCACGAATGGGAAAATCTTCAACGAAGACAATATGCGATTGGTCGTCTTGCTATTGGCCATCTGGGGTCTGATGTGGAACTTTTCCTCCGGAATCAATCAAAGAATAGACAGATTGGAAGATAAGATGGAAACGAAATTCGATACCGTTGACAGGAAACTGGAAAGAATAGATGCCCGCCTGGACGCCTTCGGGGAACGCATCGCCGCAAACGAAGCAAAACTCAAAGAGTAAGAATCCAGCACATCCATAACGTTGTCACGGCCTGCCGATAAACCATATTGGCGGGCCTTGTTATTCCCCCCTTCTCTTGCCCTTCCTCCTTGCCTCCATCCGCGCATTTTCTTAAAATTACAGGCCCGCGCGTGTCGCGCAGGATGAACCCGGCGCGGTGTTTTCGGAAGACGACTGCCTATTCAAGTAACAGGAGAACGAATGCAGACCGATTACGCGTTTGAGATGGGGACTTCGAATTTGCGGTTCGGACCCGGCGCGACGAGGGAAGTGGGCATGGATCTGTCCGAACTTGGCGCCAGGCGCGTGATGCTGCTGACGGACCCCAATCTCGTGGACCTGCCCCCGGTGCTGACGGCGGCCGACGCCCTCAGGAGCGAGGGGGTCGATTACGCGCTTTACGACCGCGTCCGGGTCGAACCCACGGACGTTTCGTTTCAGGAGGCGATTGACTTTGCGCTGGACGGAGATTTCGACGCCTTCGTGGCGGTGGGCGGGGGCTCCTCCATCGATACGGCAAAAGCCGCGAATCTCTATTCCACCTATCCCGATGATTTCTACGCCTACGTAAACGCGCCGATCGGGAGCGGCAAGCCGGTTCCCGGCGCGCTCAAGCCGCTGATCGCGATTCCGACGACCGCCGGAACCGGCAGCGAGACAACGGGCGTCACGATATTCGACATTTCCGAGAAACACGTCAAGACCGGTATCGCCCACCGCCGCCTGAAACCGTCGCTGGGCATTGTGGACCCCGAGAACACGCGCACCATGCCGCCCGTTGTGGCGGCCTCGACGGGGCTGGATGTGCTCTGTCACGCCCTCGAGTCGTATACGGCGATCCCCTACGACCGGCGGCCGCTGCCCGAACGGCCGATTCTGCGGCCGGCATACCAGGGAACCAACCCGATCAGCGACATGTGGGCGATCAGAGCAATCGAACTGGTGGCGGAAAACATCGTGCACGCGGTTGCGGATCCCGACGACGACGAGGCGCGGTCGAATATGATCCTCGCGTCGAGCATGGCGGGGATGGGGTTCGGCAACGCGGGCGTTCATCTGCCCCACGGGATGTCCTATCCCGTGTCCGGGATGGTGCGGGATTACCGGCCGGAGGGTATGGTGAGCGACCATCCCATCGTACCCCATGGGATGTCGGTTTTCCTGAACGCGCCGGCTTCCTTCCGGTTTACCGGTCCCGCCTGCCCGGAACGCCATCTCAAGGCCGCGCAGCTATTGGGGGCGGACATTTCCGGCGTGAGAGACCCCGAGACGGAGGCGGGTGCGATGCTCGCGGACCGTATCGTCGTGTTGATGAAGCGGCTCGAAATGCCTAATGGCCTGTCGGCGATCGGGTTTTCGGAAGCGGACGTGCCCGCGTTGGTGGAAGGCACGCTGCCCCAGCACCGCGTGACCAAACTGTCGCCGAGGCCCGCCGGCGAAGAGGACCTGGCAGCGTTGTTCAGGGACGCGCTGACGGCATGGTAGCGGTAACGCAGCGGAAGGAAAGGACTCGTATGGCTTCGGCAGGATCGTCAGAGCCACAGGTCAGTTTCACCAAAAATTCCGGGGCGGACGGTACGGATCATTTGCTCCCGTTCCCCGAAGGATGGTATCTGGTAGAGACGAGACAGTCCCTTCTGCGGGAGAAACTGATCGAGAAGACCTGGATGGGAGAAGAAATCGTCGCCTGGTGTGACGAGGAGGGTCGTGTATGCGTGGCCGACTCGATTTGCCCGCACCTGGGCTCATCCCTGGGACCGGACGTTGGTGGGCAGGTACGCAGCGGACGCCTGGTCTGTCCGTTTCACGGATTTGAATACGATGCGAACGGTCAATGCGTCGCGACGCCGAACGCCCCGGCGCCCAGAGCCGCGAAGCTGAAAGTATACGAAACCAGAGAGATCCTCGGCCTCGTCTTCGCCTGGTTCGGGAACGGCGGCAGGCCGTCACACTGGGACCTTCCGGATGAGCCATCCGCGGGCGCCGGGTGGAGTCAATTGGGTTTCCGGCGTCTCCGCTTTCGCAGCCATCCCCAGGAAACGGCTGAGAACGCGGTGGACCTGGGGCACCTGCGCTACGTCCACGGCTACGACAAGGTGAATCCGGTGGGTTCGGTTACCGTGGACGGCGCGTATTTGAAGAGTTGCTTCGACTTCAGACGCATCCGCAGATTACTGGGTGTGAAAGAACTCGTGTACGAAATCTCCGCCGTTACCCACGTCCATGGACTTGGCTACTCCTACGTCGAAATTCACGAGAAAACCATCGATATGCACGCGAGACTCTGGGTGCTTCCCACACCCGTCGACGGCGCCGTCATCGACCTCGTCCTGGCGGGCCAACTGATGGAAATCCGCAAGCCCGGGCGGTTCATCACGGGTCTCGGCTTTCTACCGATGAAGCTGCGCCAGCGGCTGATGAATCAGATCCTGCTCGGACAGCAGAAACGGGATGTGCTGCAGGACGTGGTGATCTGGGAAAAGAAGCGGCACCGGTCTCCCCCCAGGCTGTGCCGCGCCGACGGTCCCATCGGGGCCTACCGCCGCTACTGCCGGCAGTTCTATCCGGAACCTCCGGCACCGTAACCTGCGCGCGCCAACTGAGCCGCACCCTGAGCTTGCGGTCCCTGAACCTGTCGAAGAGTCGAAGGGATCGGCGAAGGTTCAAAAAGGCACCCAAACGCGGCCGCTTCAGCCCCTCGCCTTCCTGAACCCCCAACCATACACGATGCTCCCATAGTAGTTGAACGTCCGTCTCGCTTCGGGATCGTTGAACGGATAGTCCGCGCCGATCTGCGTTGCGGCGGCAAGCCCGCTGACGAAGCATGTCTCCTGGCTGTTGATCAGCGTGTGGGCCCCGCAGTGCCAGGTCCGTTTCCTGCCCTGAATGAAGCGGAACAGAGGAACGAGCAGCGCAACGTGGCGCACGTCGTGCACAATGTGTTGGAACCACCACCTTCCGATGATCTTTTGTTCATCGATCGGACTGATTGGGTTGTAGGTCACCAGACAGGGCCTGTCAGACCGTTTCGCCCAGGGCTGCTGGTTGTGCATGATGTACGTGATTTCATAATTGTCCGGTCTTACGCCGTATTGTTCGATGTGATTGCTTCGCGTCGTCAAGGGTTTCACTTCGTTTTCCGGAAGGACCGAGGCGTCGGAGTGCACAATCGTGTGGTTGTGGAGTTCGCTTTCGTAACGTATTGACGAGAGTATGTACCGTTCCAGCAATGTGGGTTTATCCAGCATCATCAGGGTCTGGTTCGCATTGCACGCGAAGATCACCTGGTCGAACGTTTCCTTGACGCCCTCCTCGTCCTCGACCACCACATTTTCGGATCGACGGTACACCTTTCGGACAGGACGGCTGAAGTATATCCTTTCTCTGAAGTCGGCTGACAGGTTCTCATAAATACGTCGTGTTCCCCGGTCCCACGTCTGCATGGGTGTCGCGGTCTCGATGTCGAAAAACTCGAGATACCTCCCGAAGAGCGCCGCCGGCATGTCAAACACGTTTGTCGCCATCAGGAAGTTGACGAACATGGGCTTCAGTACCTTGTACCTGAAGTCCGCGGAAAAACCGCCGAGATTCAGGACCGTCCGCATGCTGATGTAATTGAACGGATTGAGGGCGTTCAGAAACTTCGACTCGGAACGGGTCAGCCAGCCGAACCGATGCAGGCGCTTCAGGACCCGTTGGAACTTCGCAATCTCGAACTGGAGTTGTTGACGAATATCCGAGTCGAAATCGTGGGCATAGATACTGCCGCGGTACTTCACGCTATAACTGAACCGGGTATCGATCAGGTCGATGCCAAACGCTTCCATCAACAACAGGACGTGCCGATATACCGAGGGTATACAGGCCGTGACGGAGATGTCGAAAGGAATCGAACCGCCGTCGTCCTGCGGCATATCGGCCGTTATCGCATTCCCGCCAATCCGGTCCTGGGCCTCGAACAGCCTGAAATCAAACCGGTCCGGGTGGTGATGCAGCGCCCAGGCGGCCCCCAGTCCTGAAATGCCTCCGCCGACGATGGCGATGCGCCGCGGCTTGGTCCTTTTTCCCACAGTTTCCTCTTATCTTGTTACGCATTCAGCGAAAAGCTGATGGCTGAAAGCCGTTTTTCGACCAACTCCCTCAAGGGCGGCGAGACGACGCCCTGCCTTGCACCCTCTCTCCCGGTGGGAGAGAGGGCCGGGGAGAGAGGTCTGGGCGGTTGAGGGGTTGCTCTTGCCTTTCGCTTTTAGCTGATGGCTTGCGGCTGATAGCTGACAGCTTTGTCCGAGAGGGCCGGGGAGAGAGGTCTGCGGGGCTGGGTGGCAGTGTCTACAAAAAACAAGCCTGTCAGACGTAATCCGACAGGCTCACATGCAACGATTCATCTCCCGCGCGGGTTCATTGTTTCGATGATTTTTTCAACCCTCTAAATGCCCGAGATCCGGTGTAGAGCAAGAGAGGCACCTGGTACTGCGTGCCGGCGCTTCTGGCGGGCCTAAAGCGGCTTGCGGGCCAGGAAACAGTACAGCGGCGTGAAGATACCCGCCTTGCCGCCTGCGATGTAAGCCTCTGCGGTCCGGTCCAGGAGTCGGACGACTTCCGCGGAGCCCTTCGGAAAGAGCCGCAGTACTTCCGCCAGCTTCGATCCTGCGATGACGGCCTTGCGGCCCCACGGAAGCCTGCGCAAGGCGTTCCCCAACGTCCCGTGGCGACTCTCCATGGGCTGATACCAGGGCGTGGAGGGTCCCTCCTGGACGTCTCGGTCCATCCCTTCCATGACTTGGAATCCCGCGGCTCCGAGCGCGTGATTCACTTCCCCGAAGGTCGCGATGTCCTTCAGCGCAATGCCGCGCATGAGATCCTGCTTGATGGCCCGGTGCCGCTCGTTTTTCGGATCGAACTTGTCCGTGAGACACATTTCCTGACCCCAGAACAGGGCACCGGGTTTCAGCACGCGGAAGATCTCCGCGAAGGCGCGCTGCTTGTCCGGCGCATGGCACGTTGACTCTATGGCGTAACCCCGGTCGAAGGTGTTGTCCTCGATGGCGCTCATGTCCATGAAGCTGCACGTCTCGAAATCGACCATGTGATCGAGCCCCGCCTCGGCGTTCAACCTTTTCGCTTCATCCAACTGGATCTCATTGATGTTGATTCCGACAACCCTGACACCAGCCTCGCGGACGACGCGGCGCATCGGGGCGCCGACTCCGCAACCGACGTCGACCACCTTCATACCCTGTTGCAGCTCCAACTCGGAGATCATCGCCCGCTGATGCCGGACCATGGACGCCTCCACACTCTCATTGGGCGTGAGAGGCGCGAAGTGCAGGGACTCGCCCCAGCCCCATACCATGAACCCGCTGCAAAGGTCGTAATAGTCCTTCACTGTTTCAGTGTGATCGTACCCGCCCACGCCGTCGGGGTCCGTCGCCATCCGTTCGAGCCAGCCGTCGAAGTGCTGCACTCGACGTGCGACGCCCGATCCCCGGTATGCATCTCCCAGCCCTTTCGATAGTTTGCCAAGTCGCATTTGGTCGCGTTTCCCCCTGGCTCCACCAGGAGCCGCGTCGTCAGTCGAACAGCTCCCGTCTCTGTTCGGTTATGCGGAACTTCAGCTTCTTGCTGGGTTTCAGCGATGGAAACGGACTGAAACGAAGTTTGTTTTTGTACTTCGCCGGCGACACGTCAATCGTGAAGTAGTGCGCCAGCATCAGCAAGTTGGCCGCCAGGTGCAACTCCATCCACCGGGTGCCGAGACACTTGTGCGTGCCCAACCCGTACGGGGCGTACCCGGGGCTGCGATGCTCATGGCGCGGCGGCAGGTAGCGGTCGATATCGAAATCGTAGGGGTTGGGAAAGACCTCGCTCATATAATGCGTGGCAGTCATGGCGATGTGGACCCGTTCTCCCACGGGCAGCTCGTAGTCCTCGACCACGCACGTATTCATCACGTTCCGAATGGACATGGTGACGATCGGATACATGCGCATGCACTCCATGAGGAAACGGTGCGTCACGTCGATGTTGCCGGGGGTGAAGTCCTCTCTCTCGGGGTCGCCCTTGGCGAACAGGGCATCTGCTTCGGCCTGGATTCTGGCGTAGAGGTCGGGCTGTGACGCAAGGGCGTAGACTACGAGGCTGAATGTATCGCCGAGGTACACGCTGGCAATCAGGGCGGCGGAAAAGGCGAAAAGCAGGTTGGATTCCGGGAGAAACTGCGGGTCGCTCGCGTGCAGGCTGAGGTAGTCGTCAACCAGGTCCGGCGGGCAGTCTTCCCGTTGGGCGGGGGTATGGATGCTCTGGACCCGCTGCATCAGCGTGTCCAGAACTTTCGCCCGGCGTCTCATCCCCGGCGTGTTCAGCGTGAATTTGGGCAGGAGCTTGGCGACGTGCACGCTGAGGGCGCGTTCCTTGTACGCCATCAGGTCGTCCATGATGTCCTGGGTATCGACGCCGATGAACAATGGCGAGAGCTGGGCGTTCACCATCTCCCGGCACATGGACGTGGCACGGTATGAGTCCCCAACCGTCAAGCTCGCCATGTATCTGCGCCCCTGATTGTAGAGCTTGTCCAACTGCCCTCCGAGCCTCCCTGCGGAATAGGCCGGCGACAAGGATTTGCGAAGCCGGAAGTGATCGGCGCCGTCCAGCGCGGGCAGGACGCCGGACGCGCCGTAGACCTTCTCGAATTCGCTGAAGTAGTCCCTGGATCTCAGGTACATGCGCCCGCGCTTGTTTACCCAGCGGTTTGTCTCAAGTCCGGCCAGGAAGGTCATGGGATCCGAGAAGGGAGGGCGGATCCGGAACACCGGACCGTACTCCTCTGAAAGATTCCCGAAGAGCGCATTAAGGTTGCCGTCTCGAAGATGCGGGTTCAGCAGCAGCTTGGGCAGTGAAACCGTCGGAATCTTCCTGGTAAGGGCAGTACGTCGAAGAGCTGGACCGGCAAGGTTCTGAGAGACCGCAGTGGCCAGGGAGCGGCCGATCAGGTCCATCTTGCAGATAAATTCGATGCGCTCCATCGCCGTGTCGTCGAGTTGGAATATGAAACGGAAGACGTCACACGTATTGACGAGGCAGATTATGATGGCATCTCTCGGATCGGGAATCTCGTCGGTGAAGATGCACCTGCTGATCCGTGTTTTAATGAACTGGTCCGCAGTGCCCTCCTCCGACTTGCCGTACAATTCCGCATGCCAGACGGTAGGAGCCAGTGTCCAGAATTCGCCATCGTGATATTCCAGGATCTTCAGGTCAACCAGGCGATCCAGAACCGAATCAATGATCGACTCCGCGCGGGAGGCGAGCCGCTCGATCCAGTACTGGGCGTTTCGTTGAACAGACTCGGCAGCGATCTCCTTCAGAATGGGGTCCAGGACAGGGCTGCCCGTTTCCGAATCGTCCACAAGGAACAGGGATTCCATGTCCGTGTCGATTCGAGATCTGAGTGAAAGCTCCGCCAACACGGCACCGATGACCGCGCAGTTCAGATGCCAGCCTGGCAACTGGTGAAAGTAGCCGGTCTCCTCGTTGAGGAGCATCAGGATGAGTTCCTGAGTCAAAGTCAGCGGTTGAGTCGTCGGATCCTCGGTAGTATTAGCCATCGGTTTTTGCCTCCCTGCGCCATGAAGTGCACTACGTGGTACCGGCGCCGGAACGGCCCCACGAAGCAGTCAGACGCAGTTGGATGGTGTAAAGCGCGGGAACGACCATCATGAGTATAGCCGTGGTGAATAGAATGCCGCAACCGAGCGAGGCGGCAAAGGGGATCAGGAACTGGGCCTGGATGGCGCGTTCCAGAATGAGGGGCGTGAAGCCGAGGAACGTCGTCACGGAAGTGAGCATGATCGGACGAAAGCGTCCCTTGGCGCCCTCCACAATCGCAGTTCTTGCCACGGCGCCTTCCCCGAGTTTCTGATCGATGAAATCGAT
This sequence comes from Gemmatimonadota bacterium, assembly GCA_028873695.1. Lineage (GTDB taxonomy): Bacteria > Latescibacterota > UBA2968 > UBA2968 > JAAXHE01. Next base: position 20,850 of record JAPPNU010000035.1, read on the forward strand.
CATCACCAGGGAATCGTTCACGACCACCCCACTCAGGCCGAAGATACCCAGGAAGGATACGGCGCTCAGAGCTACGCCCAGAACCCAGTGGCCCAGGATCACACCGATGAACCCGAAGGGGATCACGGCCATGATGATAAACGGTTTGGTGTAGGATCGCAGCGGGATCGCGAGAAGGGCAAAGATCATGATCAGCGCGACCGCGAACCCACGGTACAGCGCATCCAGGGAATCGAGCTGCTGTTGTTGTTCCCCTCCGAAGCTGTATGTCAGGTCCGGGTGCAAGGCGGTCAGGTCCGAGAGGATCGAATTGGCCAGGATGTTGTTGGCTTCGTCGCCGGAAATCACCGAAGCATCGACGTCCGCGGTAACCGTGACGACGCGCTGGCCGTCCTTCCGTCGAATGGCCGGCATTGACACCCCCGGTTTCAGGGAGGCCACACTCATGACCGGGACCTCGGCCCCGCCCGGCGTGCGGACCAGGTACCGTTCGATATCGGTGATAGAACTCCGCTCATCGGCGGGCAGGCGCACGTAGACGCGGACCTCTTCCCGGCCGCGCTGGACCCGGACGGCATCCGCGCCGAAAAACGCCGCGCGCGTCTGTCCGGCCAACGCTTCCAGCGTAAGACCCAGAGTACGCGCTTCCGGCCGTAGCTCCAGCTGCATTTCCGGAATGCCCGGGGTGTGATCCGACCGGATGTCGTGGACGCCTGCCACTTCTCGGAGACCGTCGACCACAGCGTTCGCAATCCGTGCGAGGCGCTCGGGATCCGGATGCGACAGTACGGCCTCGACCGGGTTGCCCAGGTCAAAGACCGCGCCGCTGAAGGTGACGCCGCGCACGTAAGGAAGCACCCCCACCTCTTCTCGCCATGCCTGCACGACCTCTCCGGATGAGATCCGCCTTTGCTGCGCACTCAGGAGTTTGAACTCGATGGTAGCGATGTTGGCCTGCGGATTGAGGGTGGGGGCCGGATTGAGCCCGCCCTCGAGTCTCGATCCCAAACCGACGGTAACCGTTACGCCGCTCAGCAGCGGTGGCGCATCCTCGGGCCGGCCACGTGAAAGCCGTTCCATGACCCGGTTACCTGCGGCCTCCAGTTCCCGGGCCACCTCGTAAGTCCTCGGGGCGGTCGTCCCATCGGGCATCTCCAGGACGACCGTCGCGAAATCCCCCTCGATGTCAGCGGCCAGCGTAGTGGGTACGATTCCCGCCGGCAACAGCGAGATGCTGAGCACGAGCATGCCCACGGCCCCCGCCATCGTGATCACGGGCTGATCCGTCGCGAACCGCAGCACCCCGTCCAGCGGACCCTGTACGAACCGGTTCAACACCTCGTTCACACGGCCCTGGATCCGTGCGAAGAACCGGTCGAAAGCGCTGGCCGGCACCCATTCAGGACCCTTCAAATGGGACAGGTGGTTGGGCAGCACCAGCAGTGATTCGACCAGGGAAACCAGCAGCATGGCGATCATGATGATCGGCAGGGCCCGCCATACGTCACCGATGCCGCCGGGGATGAACAGCAACGGGACGAAGGCGACCACCGACGTCAGAACTGCGAACGTCAACGGCACCTTGATCCGCCTTACACCACGGATCGCGGCCGCAACATCGGGTGTTCCCCGACTGCGTTCGTATCGAATGTGCTCGGCTACGACGATGGCGTCGTCGACGACGATCCCTATGGCGAGCACGAAGGAAAACAGGCTGATTTCATTGATCGCCACGTCGAACGCATTCATGACGGCCAGCGCGCCTATACCCGAAACGGCGAGGCCGACGGCGACCCATATTGCAAGTCGGATTTCGAGAAACAGGCTGAGTGCGATCAACACCAGCAACAGCCCCAGGATGCCGTTCTTGATAAGGAGATTGGCGCGTTCCACATAGACCTGGGATTCGTCATTCCACATGGTGACGGCCACGCCGTCCGGCAGCGCCGGGATCACCTCGTTTTCCAGATGTTCCCGGACGTTCGTCGCGACGTCCATCACCTGTTCGCCTTCGGCCCGGAAGACCTCCACGAAGACAGCGGGATGGTTCTGATGCCGGACAATCAGGTCGGCTTCCTGAAATCCGTCGCGGACTTCGGCGACGTCCCCAACGCGCAATACCGCGCCGTCACTCTTGCTGAGAAGGACAATTGCTTCGAAATCCTGCTGGTCGTAGTTCTGGCCGAGGGTCCGGATCCGCACCTGGGATTCCCGGGTATCGATACTGCCGGCGGACAGGTTCAATGAACTGCGGCGGATGGTATCGGCGATGTCGTTGAGTGTCAGGCCAAGGGCCCTCAGCCGATGGAGCGGAACCTCGATGGAGATTTCGTATTTCCGAACGCCGCTGACGTCGACCTGGGACACGGACGGAAGCGCCGTGAGTTTATCCTCGATCTGATACGCCAATTCCTTCAGCGAGCGCTCGGACACGTCGCCGTAGACGATGAGCCGCATCAAGCTCATGCGGTTATCCATCTCCCGGAAACTGGGACGATCGGCACCGGCCGGGAAAGACTGTACGCGATTGACCGCGGACTCGATATCGTCCAGGGCCCTGGCCATGTCCGTTCCGGAATCCATTTGAATTCTGACGGACGCGATGCCCGGCGCCGCCACGGACTTGACCGCCTTGACGTCGTCCAGCCCGCTGACCCGATCCTCGATCTTGACGACGATCGACTCCTCGATCTCCTCCGGCGTGGCGCCGGGATAGGCCATCGACACTTCAATGTGGTAGAAGGGCGTGGTGGGCCACGCTTCCCGATCGATTCCGGTCAGCGAAACCAACCCCGCGGCGACGATAGCCCACATCAACAGATTGGCCGCGATGCTGTTGCCGGCCATGTAGGCGATCGGTCCGGGCCGTTCGCCGTGGATGTCGTCGTTAGTACTCATGGCGACCCGTCAGTCTCCGTCTGAACGGGCATTCCTTCCGTGGCGAAGTGAATCCCGCCGGTGATGACCCCCAGACCGTGTTCCAGCGAACCCGTCACGTACGCTTCATCGTTGGAACGCTGCAAGACCCGAACCGGAACGATATCTACAACGCCGCCTTTCACCATCCAGACCTCGTCGCCGGGCTTCAACGAGGCCCGCGGGATCCTGAAATAGCGCTCCGGAGCCATGCCTTCGATTTCCACCAGGACAAACTTGCCCACCATCAGGGGCGGATGACCGCCGGGGCTGGCGTTCCCGTTCGCCGGGACGCCTGCCGAAAACGGGTCCGGTACGCGCACGATCACATCGATGGTGCGCGTTTGCTCGTCGAGGGCTGCTTCGGCTCGATCCACGTAGCCTTCCCAGTCGTATTTCGCATCGCCGTGCCGGGCGAATACCCTTGCACCCACGTCTCGATTGCCGTCGCCCGCCTTCAGAAGCCACAGGTCCGGGACGAGGGCGGCGGCGGCGTCGGTGAGGGGTACGACCACTTCCACCGCGTCGGCGGCGAACAGCCGGCCCACCGGCTGGCCGGGATTGACGATCTGTCCCCGGTCCACGGATTCCTCGCGCACCAGGCCGTTGAAAGGCGCGGTTATCCGGGTCCTGGACAGGGCGAGTCTGGCGTCGGCAAGCCTCGCCTCATCGCGATTCAGCGCAGCCCTCGCCGCGTTCAGTTGGGGCTCTCTCAGCGTAAGGGGATTCGTATCCGATGGCGAAGCCTCATCCCCCTGTTTCCCCGCGTAGAGTTCATACTGCGAGCGGGCAATCGACGCCTGTTCCTGTTCTTTGAGCAGTGCCACCCGGCTGGCCGAGAGAATGGCCTCCGCCTCCTGCACCCTGAACCGATAGTGGACCTCTTCAATACGGAACATGGATTGCCCGGCCGTTACCCGGCCGCCGCTCTTGAATCCCGGATCCACCCAGACCACCCGGCCGCCCACCTGAGGAACAATGTCGACCTCCGCGCCGGGCCGCACGGTACCGGAACCGAATATGGGTATGGGCCCGGACCCGGCCGCAACCGGCCCCGTCTGCACGAACGGTATCTGCGGAGGCTGTTCGGTTCGCGTCGGTTCGGGCGACAGTGAAACCAGAAGGGCGGCCAGACCCACCGAAAACACGATAATGGCGATGGAAATCAGAATGCTGGATGCGCGGGACATGACGTTCTACTCCTTCGGTGGTCGGGAGGGGCTCCGGCCCGGCGGTTCCTGCCCGAAGGCCTGGCGGGCGTCGGGGGTCCACGCGCCGCCCAACGCCCGGTGCAGAGCAAGACGGGCAAGACCCAGGTCGCGTTCCGCCGTCGCAAGCAAGGATTTCGCGGTCAACCGGATCTGCATTGAGGCAAGTAAAGCCTCGTAGTCAACCACACCCGAAACATACCGCTTCTCCTGCAGTTCCTCTTCCGCCTGAGCCGCGTTCGATTGAGATTTCAGCAGCGAATGGCGTCGGCGGCTGGCCTCCAGGCCGGCAAGGGCGGCTTCAACCTCGTTGACGGCGGTGATCACGGATCTCCCGTAGGCCGCGACTGCACCCTTCAATCCGGCTTTCGCAAGCGCGAGATTGGCTTGAAGCCGAGTTCCCTGGAATACGGGTCCCAGCAGGTTCATGCTCAGATTCCGGAACCATTGCTCAGGGTCGAACCACTCGCTCGACTCCGTACTCTGCAGCCCGATAGATCCGTGAAGGGACAGCCTCGGCGCAAGGTCCGCGCGGCGGGCGCCAACCTGCAATCGGGCCGCTTCCATCCGCTGCCTGGCCGCGACGACGTCCGGACGCTGCATCAGCAGACGGGTTGGGATATCAGGTGGAACGGGTTGCAGGACGCCGTTGCCGGGCGGGGAATCGGACGCCAGTTGCGCGAGGTCCACGCGGTGGTCTCCCATAAGCACCCGGAGCCGCCCCTCGGCATTCGCCAGCAGCGCTTCGATCTGCGGGAGTTCGGCCTGTGCGCCGCGCGCATCCTGCCGCGCCCGGTGGAGGACGCTCACGTCGGTCAACCCGCGGATGTAGCGGGACTCGGACAGCGATTCCCGTTGCCGGGAAGCCTCCGCGATTTCGGATGCCAGCGTCCGTTGGCGTCGCAGGTTGACCAGTTCAAGGTAGGCCCGGACGGTTTCGGCCAGAATACCGATCCTTGCCGTCACATAGTCCGATTCGGATGCAAGGTGCTCGGCGCCCGCAGCCAGAGCGTCGTTCCGGTTCCGGCCCCAGAAATCGAGTTCGTAGGCGAATTCCACACCGGCCGTGTAGGTCGTGATCCCGAGTCGATCCGGGAGCGTGATTCCCGGTATGCCGCCTCCTCCCGAACCGACTCCCAATTCGTCCAGCTGGGCGCCGATGCCCGCGTTGGTGGGCGCGTCGAACTCATTGACGCCGGCTGTCGGCTGAATGGAGGGAAAAAGGGGCGCCCTGGCGATGCGTGCCCGCGCCCTGGCCTGATCGACCCGGGCGACCGCGGCGGCCAGGTCGAAGTTCGACGCCAGCACGCCTGCGACTATCCTATCCAGGGCCGGGTCGGCGAAGGTCTTCCACCATTCCCGCCGCCGGATTGAACCGGCGGTTTCACCACCGGCGGACCCGTCGGTCAACTCCGTAACCGACTCGGCAACCGGCGGCGTTGAACGCGGCGCCAGGGTGCAGGCGGAGACGAGAAAGCCGACGATAGCCGGCAGGAGTCTTCTTTGCGCGATAGACATGTCGCTGGACCGATGAAATTCAGCAGCAAGGGCCGGCCGTTGACCGGATGGGATTCGATAACGGGCTGTCAAGGGTTCGACACTGCAATGTTCCATACGAAAATATGCGCATCTTGTCAAACCAAAAATCGGATTCGGGGTCCTGGAGGCGGCCCGCGGGATCCGGCCCTGGCAGGTCGTCTTCCATCAATTTATCGTTGCGTATCAGGGTTTTTCTTCATACCTTGCCGGGCCTGTTCCTCGGTTTTCTTCATTACCACGGGAGGGTCGGACACTGTGGAATCCAAACTGATCTGGTTGCTGATATTCGTGGGCCTGTACTGGGCCTATTGCCTTTTCTGGGGGTTCCGGGGGGCCCTGCGGTCGCGCACTTCCGCGGACTATTTCGTGGCAGGCCGTAGCATCGGCATCTGGGTTTTCGTGCTGGCCGCCACGGCGACCAGTTTTTCCGGCTGGACCTTCGTGGGCCACCCGGGCCTTATTCTGGAGGCGGGCCTCCCCTATGCGTTCGCTTCCTTCTATGCGCTGACGATTCCGTTTACCGGCGTGCTCTTCCTGAGGCGGCAATGGCTCATCGGACGGGCGTTTCAGCATATCACCCCCGGCGAAATGTATTCCCATTACTACGGCGGCGATACCATACGGCTGCTGACGGTACTTGTGGCGTTTCTATTCAGCGTTCCATATCTGGGCGTCCAGCTCAGGGCCTCCGGGTTCCTGTTCAACGTGCTCTCCGACAATTTGCTGAGCGTGGAAGTGGGTATGTTCGCCCTTTCCGCCATCGTGATGATCTACGTGGCCGCCGGCGGACTTCGATCCGTGGCCTACGTGGACTGTGCGCAATGCATCCTTCTGGCGTTCGGAATCGTCGCGCTCGGTTTCGTGGCCGTCCATTTTGCGGGCGGATGGACCGCGTTTACGGAGGGAATCGGGAATCTCGTCCGGCAGGACCTGGCTTCCGGCAAGGGACTCACGCCGGCGGGACATTCCCACTACGTTGCGTTGCCCGGCTCAATTCAGATGGTATCCGAGGGGTCTAAAGCGGTTGGCGGGGTCTGGACCGGCATGATGTGTATGACCTATATGTTCGCGCTCATGGGCATTCAGTCTTCCCCCGCGTTTTCCATGTGGGCGTTTTCCAACCGCACCAGCGAGCCCTTTCGCTGGCAGCAGGTGGTGGCATCCTCGGTGATCATCGGCATCATCCTGTTTACGTTCACCATTTTTCAGGGACTGGGCGGCAACGTGCTGCTGGCCAATGGCGTCTTCGAAACGGTGACCCGGCCGGAACTGGTACCGCAGTTGATCGACCTGCTGGCCGACAGCTATCCGTGGCTGGTGGGACTGCTTGCCGTGTGCGCCCTGGCGGCCATGCAGAGTACCGGAGCCGCGTATATGTCAACGTTCAGCGGGATGGTGACCCGCGACCTCTATCGACGTTATATATCGCCCGGCGCATCCGACAGTACGCAAAAGCTGTACGGCCGCATTTTCGTAATCGTCGTAACGCTCGCGGCGCTGATCGTGGCGGCAAAGTCCACGCAGGCCATCGTCATGTTGGGCGGGCTGGCCGTGGCGTACGGGTTTCAGATGTATCCGGCGCTTATGGGGTTGTGCTATTTCCGGTTCTTCACCAGGAAGGGCGTCGTATGGGGACTGGTGGCGGGACTGGCGGCCGTTACGCTTACCGACCGCACGGTCAGCGAGGTGCTTCCCGTGATCATGGGATTTGTGAAGCTGTTCATGCCGGACCGCATCGCCTCCACAATCAGCGACACGCCATGGGGCGCGTACCCGCTGACGATTCACAGCGCGGGCTGGGGCATTTTCTTCAACATGCTGGTTGCCGTTCTCGTGTCGTACCTGCGGCCGGACGGCGGGAAAGACCGGGAGAGAAAGGCGAGCCACCACCGATTCGTTCAGGCGGTTTCGGGTATTGCGCAGGAGCGGCGCCGGCACGTACCCTGGGCGTGGCTTTTCACCGTGGTCTGGTTCCTCGTGGGCTTCGGGCCCTTTGCCGTGGTCGGCAATACGCTGTTCGGCGACCCCAACGCGCCTGCAACGTGGGGCCCGTTCGGCCTGCCGTCCCTGTGGGTCTGGCAGTTGTTGATGCTTGCCTTCGGCATTTTCGTCATGTGGTACCTGGCGTTTTACGTTGGGCTTTCCAGGCCCGTTCCGCCGGAGCAGGTGGAGGAGGCGCGAAAGGCGCATCTGGCTGAGACGGCCGACGCGACCTGATCCGGCATTCGGCCGCTGAAGCATTGAGGCCTTTGCAGACTGGGCGCGGATCCACGCATGAGCTTGCGGTTTGTGATCGAATAAGAAAAGGGCGGGTACCCGCGATGGGCCCGCCCTTTACTGCTTTCTGAAATCGTTGACGCGACGAAGGTTACTGCAATAGTTCCGGTCCTCTCTCGTGCTCCCAGTCCATACGCACGCGGTCCTGCCTGCCATCGGAATGGTCGACGTTGACGGACCACACGTTCGCACGCCGCGTTGTCTTTGTGGTGATTCCGGCGGTGACACGGTCCGCGCCGAAGGGGTAGATCACGTACCCGGTCCGGAACGGGAGCCGCGCCCGTCTCCTGAATATGGCCACCGGCGCCGGCACGTCCTGGCCGCTGACCGCCAGCCAGCCCTGGACCGGGTCGTTCCGGCCGCAGATCAGCCTGGGCGTCATCCGGGTCAGCGGAAGCAGTTCCAGGTTGGGTGCGTCCATGCGCCCCGTGCGGACGGCGCCGGTGTCCGGATCGATGAGCAGACGGAACGGCATGAAGTGGAACAATGCCTCGTACGTATGGCTGCCCTCCCCGGTCAGTTCATCGAAGACCATGAAATAATCCGGTTTGACGAAAATCACAGCGCGGCGATGCCAGACCGCCACATCCAGATCTGCGTATCGCGCGTCGTAACTCGCCGCGGCAACGTCGGAATCGTCATCCGAATGCCAGAATGTCGAATCGCGGGCGGAACAGGTCCACTGTTCGATGGTCTGATTGCGGCCCCTGGCCTGCGCGCGGCCATCCACAAGGACGGTGTTGTGGGCCTGCGTGGTCGTATAGAACCGGGTCCAGGGGTTGGTGTAGTACGACGTGATGCCGGGATCCACGATAAAGGGCGTGCCATAGGCGTAGACTTCGATGCTGAGTTTGTCTTCGTGCTGGTGCCAGCGGCCGTAAGGGCCCCCCTCGAAGAGAAGATATCGCGCGTCCCGGTCCCAGCCGCTCCTCATGATGAAATATCCCGAGTCGCGCAGGCCGACCGATTCATAGTCCGGCGGCGCGCCCTCACGGCCCCCGGTGCCCACCCAGACCGCGGCCGGATTGTCGAGTACGCGCCCCGGGTGCGCCAGGGCATCGTCATATTTCGAGTCCATGCTTCCGGCGTCGGAGACGGAGGGACGGGTGAAGTCCGGACGGGTGATGGCCACGCACCAGTCGAACATCGATCGAATGCCCGCCTCCAGTTCGGGGTCGAGCGGATGGTTGAACTTTCGCGCAACCTGAAACGATTCGAGGAACCACGTGGCAATGCTCATCTGGTAACCGGGCGTGAGTTCATACGACGCCCCGTCCGGCATCACCTGCACGCGCATATCGTCCAGCAGCCGGCGATAGCCTTCTTCCCTCCAGCCTGCGGCGTCTCTGAATTCGGGGAAAGCGCAGCCCAGCGAGGCGATGGTCCGTGCCTCGGCAATGGTCTTGTTCGAGGGCGGGAAGGACTGGAAACGCAGCAGACAGGCCTGATGCTCGTAGATGGACTTGAGCATGTCGATGATCGTGGCGTCATCGGTCTCCGGACACGCGCAGAGCACGCGGAACGCGTCCACGAGCGTGCTGAATGGCCGGATGGCCACCACCAGCGAATGGCCCCACGGGTATCCTCCGGCTCGAACGCCGTAGGGAACCGGGCAGCGCCGCATCCAGTCCGTGATGTATCGCTCGATGCCCTTCGCATATTTCGCGTCTCCGGTCTGCCAGTAAGCGTCGATCGCAGGCCTCAGGAACAGGAGATAGTGGATGGCCAGCGTCCACTCTATATACCCGGTCGGGTTGGCTTCCCAGTCGATAGCCGCCGACCAGTCCTGCCCCAGGACCCTGCCTTCCAGGACCCGGTCGGCCTGATCGGGATCGGTATTCGGCTCCCGTTCGCTCGGGACCAGTTCCCGGTCGAAGCCGCCGAACCGAAAATATCCTGCAACCTCCGAGAGCGTGGATCCGCTCGGCGCGTCCTTCAGAAATTCCAGGCCGGGGTGGTCCGGGTCCAGCGCGGCGATGAAGGCTTCATCCTTCATCCTCGGGCCGGGCGTGACCTCCCTTTCCACGAGGCGAATATTGCGAAACCGGCTGCCTTGCGGACCCTCAAGTGCTGCCGATCGCGTCTGTTTCCATCCCGATGGAATCCCCTGCGTATAGAAACACTCGGCGGGGAACCGGAATTCCCGCCAGCCCTCCCAGATGTTCCCGCCGCGCGGGGAGACGATGGCGTGGAACAGATAGCCGTCGTCCTCGCTCATGCCCTCCGTTCGATGGCCCGACGTCAACCGGCACCAGAGCAGGCCGTTCGCGCCGGGCGGGAGAAAGACGTCGGCGCGAATCTCGTTTACCCGATGCCAGTCCCCGTCGTCAACGGGTAGATCGACGTTTTCTTCGCGCTCGGATTCGACAAGAAGCTGTTCCGAGATGACCGTATCGTCCTCGAGTTTCGCGAGATCCATGTTTTGCACCCTTTCGCGTAAGCGGATTCGAATCCACTTCAAGTGATACGTAGACACTCAATTTCCCTCAACATTCGTCCTCACCACAACCGTCCCGGCGATATAGTCATGTACCGCCCGACGCTTTTCGTTCGTGAGCATGGTAACGAATTCCGCAGCCCACCAGGCCAGTATAACGACAGATGTCCACATCTCACGTGAAGTTGTTGAATCGGTGTCAGTTTCGGTGCCAATTAGCAGTTCACCAATGGGTTATCCCACCAGGAATCGATATGATTCGTAAATGAGCAGGGGGGCGAGGATAACCATTGGGATGCTGTCTCGGATCAAGGCATGTCTAAACGTTATCGGTTTCTCGGTTTTTACATCAACGACTCGTACGTATGTAGAACGCTTCCCCACAGTTTGTCCGAATCGACCATGCATATATATCGTATAAACCCGCCAATAAGCAGTATTTACGATCAAGACGATCACGAACAACCAACGCATATTCTCCCAGAATGATGCCTCCAGTGTAACATAGTATTGCAAAATCAAGGTACCTGGAAAGAGTACCACTCCATCAGTATAACTTGCCCATAATCGAGGCCAAAATGTTCGATACTTCTGTTCAGGATACGCTGAATAGCCCTTGTAGAATCGCCAGGTATACAAGGGAACAACAAGAAATGACAGACCAAAAGTTGCGAGAATTACGAACGTGAAAAAAGCAAATATCATATATGCCTCCTGGCCCGACTCCCAAGATCATATGTAATTTTCACCCAGACAAGAGTTTATATTACTACCCTAACAATGTTGTAGAAAGACGGGATTATTCAACCGTGCGGTTCGTTTACGCCGATTGCTCGGGCATCTATCGAACCTGCCTCCACTGTTCCCTTTCACGCCAGGACATCGCCAGGCCCGGCGTGAACGCAAGGGTTGACATCAGCACCGGCGAGGGTACATTCTTAATGTGCGTGAATTGGCATCGCGCGCCGCATTTTGCTTTTTCCTGCTCCTTGTTTCTAATCCTGTAAATCCAGTGAATCCTGATCGGTTTTGGCTTTCATCCTGCATTGGGTTCTGAATCCGCATCAGGTTCTGATTGTGCTCTTTGATTCTAATCCTGTTAATCCTGTTCCGTTTTGCCTTTTGTGCTGCATTAGGTTCTGATTCTGCTCTTTGTTTCTAATCCTGCTAATCCTGTAAATCCAGTGAATCCTGATCGGTTTTGTTCCTGCCTTTGGCTCTTATCCTGCTTAGTCCTGATCGGCTTATGATCTTGCTCTTTGATTCTAATCCTGTTAATCCTGGTCGATTTTGATCTTGCTCCCGGTTTTTAATCCTGCTTAATCCTGGTCGGCTTTTATCCCGTCCATCCTGTCTATCCATGTAAGTTTGGGTTTTTGCATTGAAGAGGCCATATGGATCTGACGTACCGACCCCGGAGGTTGAGGCGCACGGAACCCATAAGGACGCTGACGAGGGAGACCGTACTGAACATCGGGGACCTGATCTATCCCATGTTCGTGACGGAAGGCGCGAACGTCCGCGAACCCATCGACTCGATGCCCGGGCAGTTCCGGTTTTCCGTCGACGAACTCGTGCGCGAGTGCGAGACGGTGTACGGCCTCGGCATCTGCGGCGTGAATCTGTTCGGCTATTCGGAGGAAAAGGACGAGCGCGCCACGCAGGCGTACGCGCCGGACGGGTTGATCCAGCGGGCCGTCCGGGCGCTGAAGGCGGCGCTTCCCGATCTCTGCGTACAGACCGACGTGGCGCTGGATCCGTATACCACGCACGGACACGACGGCCTGCTGATCAACGGCGAGATCGCCAACGACGAGAGCGTCGGGGTGCTGTGCAGAATGTCGCTTTCTCACGCCGAGGCGGGCGTGGACTGGGTCACCCCGTCGGACATGATGGACGGCAGAATAGGCGCTATCCGGGTGGCGCTGGACGACCATGGGTTCAGCAACGTGGGCATCGTGGCCTATTCCGCCAAATATGCATCCTGCTTCTACGGACCGTTCCGCGGAGCGCTCAAGTCCGCGCCGGTAAAGGCGCGGGGCGTCCCGGAGGACAAGAAGACGTACCAGATGGATCCAGCCAATATCCGGGAGGCGATGAAGGAAATCGCGCTGGATATCGAAGAAGGGGCCGACGTGGTGATGGTGAAACCCGCACTGCCGTACCTGGACGTTATCGCGAGCGCGAGGCAGAGCTTCGAAACGCCCATCGCGGCCTACAACGTTTCCGGTGAATACGGAATGGTCCTGGCGGCCGCAGAACGGGGCTGGGTGGAGAAGGAGCGCGCCATGGTCGAAACGCTCACGTCCATCAAACGGGCGGGCGCGGATATGATTCTGACTTACTTTGCCGTTGAAATGGCGCAACTGTTGAGAGCGACAAGGTAGCCGTACCCACAGGGCGCATCACGTGTGGAAAAATCTGAAAACGCAGAATTCGCTTGACAGGACATCGAGAATTCGATATTGTTGACCGGTCAGTCGAAATCTTCAATTAATAAGGAACAAATGATGGCGGCGCTCTGCGGAAATTCCGGAAGCTGGTGGTGGCACGACTTCAATCGTACCGGCCGGCTGAATGCGTGCTGAATCTGAGATTCAATTTTGAAAAGTCTACGTCCCTGCCGGTCCTCGGCGGGGGTTTTTTTATTTTCGGAGGGTATGGCGATGGATGAACGGAAACGAATCCTCACGGGCGACCGGCCTACGGGGAAGATGCACCTGGGACATTACGTCGGCTCGCTGAAGAACCGGGTGCGGCTGCAGGACGAATACGAGTGCTTTTTCCTGGTAGCGGACCTGCATATGCTCACGACCCGGCCGCAGAAGGAGCACATCCATGCGCTGCGTGAGAACGTGCGGGAGATGCTGCTGGACTATCTGGCCGTTGGCATCGATCCGTCCAGGTCGACCGTCTATCTGCAGTCCGCCATCCACGCGGTATACGAAATGAACCTGTTCTTCGAGATGCTGGTGACGCTGCCGCGAGTCGCGCGTCTGCCCAGCATCAAGGATATGGCACGCGCCGCCAGGCTGGACGAAGAGGCAATCCCGTTCGGGCTGGTCGGATACCCCATTCTGCAGGCCGCGGATATATTGACGCCCAGGGCGCACCTGGTTCCCGTGGGTAAGGACAACCTGGCGCACGTGGAGGTCACGCGGGAAATCGCCCGCCGGTTCAACAGTTACTACGGGGAGGTCTTCCCGATTCCGGACGCGCTGATCGGCGAGGTCCCGGTTCTCGTGGGTACGGATGGCCAGGCCAAGATGAGCAAGAGCCTGGACAATGCGATTTTCCTGTCCGACGACGCGCAGACCGTAAAGAAGAAGGTGCGGGGGATGTATACCGATCCCAACAGGATCCGGGCCGACATACCCGGCAAGGTGGAAGGGAACCCCGTATTCGTCTATCACGACGCGTTCAATCCGGACACGGAGGAAGTCGCGGATCTGAAGTCGAGGTACCGGGAGGGGACGGTCGGCGACGTGGAAGTGAAGGAGAAGCTCACACGGGCGCTGAACGACTTTCTCGATCCGATCCGGGAGCGAAGGGCGCGATACGAAGCCGATTCCGGGTACGTGGAAAAGGTATTGTACGAGGGAACGCAGCGCGTCCAGGTGGTCGCCGATGAAACGCTCAAGGCGATGAAGAAAGCGATGGGGCTCACCGGCGTCTGGAACCGCATCTCCAGAAAAGCCCGGGACCGCATGAGGAAGCAGGAAGCCGCGCACTCCGGATCGTGAGGATACCAATGAAACCGTGTTCGGGCTGTCTGACCGGCAAAGTGGCAGTGTCCCTTCAGCGCTGGTGGTGTTGCGCAGCGGGAACCGTGCGTCCGCCACCGGATGATGTGTGCATGAAGGTGTGGCGATGGCCGCGGTTCACCAGGAGGTGGATCGCGGCTTTTTTCGTTGTGAACGGAAAACCGTCAACTGCCATTCACACGGCGGGACCGATTCGCCATAGCCCGCTCTATTCGATCGTCGATACATTTCAAACAGGGAGTTTTGAAAATGAACCGTCCAGTCGTTCTGGCCGGCCTACGGCCGATGGGCAGTGCGCATCAGAGGGATTATTTCGAATTTCTGAAACCCCTGCTGGACAGACAGGGGGAAGCCCGATGTTTCATTATGATCACGGACTATCTGAGTCTAGGCGCTGCGGGAGGGGATTCGAGAAAGGTTCAGGAGGATGTTACAGATCTGGTCATGGACGTTCTCGCGTCGGGTTTCGATCCGGAGCGAGGCGTCTGTTTTCTGCAGTCGCAGGTGCCGCAACTGGGAGAACTGGCGATCATCCTGGACCATTCGTTGCGGCCGCCCGCTCCAACGGGGATTTTGAGAGTTCGTGATAGGCCCGATGCAACCAGGCAGCCGCTTCCATCCGACTCAATCGGTTATGCCGCGCTTCAGACGGCGGATCTGTTGCTGTTTCGACCCGCGAGCGTGTTTGTGGCGCCAGATCAGCGGCCGTACGTTGAACAGACCCGGCAACGGGCACGACGTTTCAATCGTGAATTCGGCCCGGTCTTTCCGGAAACGAAGTGCGAGTCCGGCGAAGAACAGGTTGGTTCGGGTCGCAATATCGGGATGAGTGGTTACCACACTGACAGAATTGACGTTTTAGAATCCGCGAAGCGGGTTCCGGCGAAAGCGCACGGCGTGTCTATGGACACCGGTCGGGCTCTTCCGGCGGGCGCGGGGGAGCCAAGCCACTTGCCGGAACCGCTTAAGAGTGCAAGGGCGAAGCTGGAGGGCAGACGGAGTCTTGTCAGGGATATTCTGCATCTGGGAGGGTCTGACGCGAGGATCGAGGGCCAGCGGACCCTGGAGTTGGTCAAGGAAGCGGTAGGATTGCGGTACGGAAACCTACTGATATAGCGTTGGCGCCTCGCCAGCGGCGCCGGTCCGCTCGCCGGCGGCCGCCTCGAACAGGCCTGCGGCGAGCGCCTCCAGCCGGTCGCGCCAGGCCAGTTTGTCGAGCCAACCGGCGGGGGCGCCCGACATGCCCCACAGCGCGCCGGCGAGCTGGCCAGTCACCGCGGCCACGGTGTCGGCGTCACCGGCGAGATTGGCGGCCAGAATCAGGGCATCCTCTACCGACGCCGACCTGTCCACGCACCACAGCGCCGCTTCGAGTGTGTGCACGACGTATCCCGACGAGGAGATGTCATCCCGCTCCTTTGCGCGCCACGAACCGGCGGCGACGTCGGCGACCAGCCGGTCGCCGGTCCAGTCTCTGGCGCGCATCACGGTCTCTTTCGGCGCCCCGGCAATCGCCTCGATCAGCAGTTCGACAAAAAGCGCGCACGCTTCTACCGCCTGAGCGGCGCCATGCGTGGTGCGGCTCTGCAACCGGGCGGCCGCCGTTGCTTTGGCATGATCGTGCCACCAGCGGATTGCAACCGGCGAGAGCCGCATGAGCGAACCGTTTCCGGCGCTTCGCGGATCGGTGCTGCCGCTGAGCGGCTTGCCGGTTGCCCGAAAAGAACGCAGCGCGGCGTCCGTGGCGTTGCCGATATCGAAACACACACCGGTGACCGAGTTGTGCCCTTCCTCGCGCCACCGGAGGAACCGAACCATCAGGTCGTGAACGTCCAGCCCGCCCCGTTCAAGCAGCGATTCCGCAAGGCACAGGGCCATGCTCGTATCGTCGGTCCATTCCCCTGCGGCCAGCCCGAACGGACCGCCGCCCACCAGATCGGTAACCCGCGGCTTCGAGTCCCGCGACGCGAATTCCAGCGTCGTGCCGAGCGCATCGCCCAGCGCCAGACCCACCAGCGCCCCCCTGGCGCGGTCCAGTGATGCGGCTATATCTACCCTGGTCTCAGCCATATCGAACCACGCCTCCGGTTCCTCCTCTGATGGCCCGCTGCCCGGAGCGTACAGGAGAACTCGTCCTCGCAAAAGAGGGGGTGCGGCAGCTGCCGCACCCCCTCTTTTGCCATCCTGCGGCTACATCAGAATCGCATGCTGATCTGGCTGAAGACGAGCCGCCCCACTTCCGGCGCGCCGATGAATGAACGATAGCGCGTATTGAGAAGATTGCTCGCGTCCAGGTGCAGGTCCACGTCCCTTTCAACGGGCAAGCGGTATTTCACCGACATGTCGACAACCGTATAGGCATCCACGTCGCCGACGTACACCCCCGATTGCATGGGAAAGGAATCGGTGAAGCGTAGCGCGCTGCCGACCGACAGGCCCAGCCCGGAGAAGTCGTATGACGCCCCCAGTTTGAACTTGTGCCGGGGTGAATTCAGCGTGATATCGCCAACGCCCGGGACGTGCGTGTATTTCAGGTTCTTGAAGAAGTTCTTGCTCACGTATGAGTAGTTGCCGGACAGTCGCCATTGCGCCGTCGGATACCAGGCCAGGCCCAGGTCCAGGCCGCGGATGGTGATATCTTCATAATTGCGGTAGGTCAATACCATCGCGTAGGGATCGGACGCCTGTTCCGGCGACACCGTTCCGTATGGAATCGCCGCCGCACCGGCCACGAAGATGGCGGTCAGTTCGTCCACCGGAGAACCGTTCCCGTTGCCCTCCAGGAGTCCCGGCACCTGCACGTTGTCAACCATCTGGAGACCGGCGGCGAGCAAGGCGTTCGACGGATCGGACAGCGTCTGTTCGAATCCGCGGCTCAGAGCCTCGGCCAGACTTTCCGGTTCGAGAAAGACGTTGGGGGTTTCCACCGAAACCGAACCCACGTAGTTCTCGATCCTGGAATGATACAGGTCCGCGGCCACGATGAGCTTGTCGGCAATGACGCCCTTGTAGCCGAATTCGATCGTCCGGGTAATCGCGGACTGAATGCGCGGAACGTCATAGGCCGTCACCGGGGTGGCGCCGTCCGACTCCACGAAGAAGAACGGCTGCTGGATGTCTTCCTGGTTTTCGCCCAGCGGCGGCGTTGCGATGTTGAGCCGGCCCATGGCATTGCGAAGCCCGGTCAATCGCTGGGGTACGACAGCGGGAAAGGCCTCGGCCAGTCCATTCGCAACAGCCCGGGCTTCTTCAGCGCCCATGCCCTGCTGGATCAGGATGTCGACTGCCATTTCCCTTACTGTCGGCAACAGCTGCTCGAGCACCACGTCCCTGCCGATACCCCACATCACGTTGGTGAATTCCGGGTCGTCCAGACGCAGATACTGATCGGCCGGAAGGCCGGCCATCGAAGCAAAAGGCGAGCGGAAGAGGGGCCGGCCGCCTTCCCGCCGGAACGTGAAGCCGAAGTCGTTGTCCTGGTAGTTGCCCTGGGTCCAGAGATCGATCGGATTGAACGTCAGGCCGCGCGCCGTGAACATCGGCGAGAAGATCCCGCTGAACCCGAAGGGGTCTCTGGTGGCCAGCAGATCGAGATAGAGATTGTTCGACGTGGGCGTGGTGAAAGCGCGGTTGTAAGTCAAGCGCCAGGTCTGGGTCGGCTTCGGCTTCAATACCAGCGCGGCCCGGGGCGAAAACTCGGGGTCCGCGAGGCGGCTGTGGTAGTCATAGCGCAGTGCGAGCACGAGGTCAACCATTCCGGACAGGGAGGTTTCACTCTGCAGGTAGACCCCGAACTCGTTCAGGTCGTCGTCATCCTCGTTCCGCCCCATGACGGTTTCTTCGGTATCCGGCCGCGTAAACAGTGCGTCCAGGCCATACGTGAACCGCTGACGACCGCCCAGTTTGAACAGATGTTGGGCCTGGAATACCGTGAGCGAGGACTTGTCGACCACCGGATCGCCCGTCCGCAGTAGGAAAGTGCCTCCGGAATCGGTCCAGTTGCGGAAGGCCTGGACAAACCAGTCACCGTACAGCACGCGCATTTGCGCGTAATTGTACTGCCAGTCTCTCGTCTGGGAGGCCCCCACGCCGGTGAGCCCGACCAGGTCCGCCTTGTTGTGCCCGGCTGAAAAAATGGCGGTGAAGTCATCGGAGGCGCGCCAGTCCAGACGCGCTTCCAGACCGAGATTGTTGGTTTCGGGGTTGCGCAGCGGAAGAGACGGCAGATTCAGACCCGCGGCAATCTGCTCCTCCCGGCGTTCCCTGGCCCGCACCTCCTCCGGATCGATGTATTCCCATTCCGTCCCGGTATAGTACCGGGCGGAAATCTTGTAGCCCACCCGGTCCCCGACCTTGCCGGCGTGGCGAATCGAGGCCTGACGCAGGTTGCGCTCTCCGTATCCGAAATGCGCACTCGTGCCCTGCGAGGTAAAGGGCGAATGGGTGATGATGTGCATCACGCCGTCCGCGCTGTTGGGTCCGTACAACGCCGATCCAGGCCCCAGGACCACCTCGATTCGTTCCACGTCGTCGCTTGTAATGGGAATGAAATTCGGGGCGTTGACCCGCACGGACGGCACCCTGGCAAGCCGGTTGTCCGTCATCATCAGCAGGGTGCCCGTGAACACGCTGTTGAAGCCGCGCACCACGATGCTGCTGTTCGCCAGTCCGGTTTTCGCGAAGTCCACCGACGGCAGATTCTTCACGTGGTCGGCCACGTTCATCGAGGGGTTGTTGCGGATATCGGCGGTCTCGACCACCGAGACGGAGGCGGGAGCGTCCAGGATCTTTTCCCTTCGGCGCGAAGCGGATACCACGCTCTTCTCCATAAAGATGACCTGTTCCGCCAGTATCACGTCCAGCGTGGTGGATCGACCCGGCTGCACCGTCACGTTTTCTCTAATCTCCGACCTGTAACCGATGAATGAAATCTCGATCCGGTAATTCCCCGGTGGAACGGCAAATCGGAACCGACCTTCGTCGCCTGTCGCGGCCCGCGTCAGCTCCCCGACGTCCACGCCCGTAACGACGACGTTGGCGCCGGGAAGGGCCTCGCCGCCCTCTCCTCTTACCGTCCCTTCGATATGGCCGTTTGGCCGGGCCGAAACCGTCCCCCATCCCAGCACCAGCCAGCAAAGTAGAAACACGCGCACCGGCAATCTCCCTCAAACGATCAGGGCCGCGCCCTGAAAATGGCGAATCGGGACAACAATCGACTCCGGAATGAGTTGCGTTACGAATGACATAGCGCGCTCTCCTGCAGACTCTTGCGGTCGCCGGGAATTCGACGCATGAAGGCCAGAATCGTCCTATTCGTGAAACTCAGGACGAGCGGGTACTTACAAATGGTTGCCTCCTGCCATTGTTCAAACGCCGATATTTGTTATATATTAAAAGTTACAACGGATGCGACGGTCTTGTCAACTTGTGAATTTCAGTCGTAACGCGAATGGCCGACGGTTCATTGTCGCGAACCCTGCTGATGAATCCGAAAGAAAAAGGGGAGAATACAATGTACGATACATTCGAAGACTTTGTGAATCAGCAGGCAGCCAAAGTTCATTCGACAGAAGACTGGATTCAGGAACGCGACAATTGGTTAGAGCGCCTGGACGAATTCTACAGGTTAGTCGAGAGTTTTCTATCGAAATACGTCGATGAAGGCAAAATTAACATCTCACGATCTCCGAAGTTCATCAACGAGGAGTTCATTGGCACCTACGAAGTTCCATCGCTTGAGGTCCGAATCGGAACTGTTGAGGTCCGGTTTGATCCGATCGGTACCTACTTGATAGGTGTCAAAGGTCGAGTGGACATGCACGGGCCGCATGGTTCGGTCAAATTTGTCCTGGTCCCAAATACGGCTTCTGCTCCAAAGATACGCGTTGTCGAACGGGAAGCGATGGAACATAACGTAGCTGGTTCGAGTCCTGAATTGACTGAATGGATATGGAAAATATCGACGACGCCGCCAAACGTCAGCTACATTGAACTGGAAGAGGAATCCTTTCTTTCCGCGATTCTGGAAGTCGCGAATGCCTAGCCCTCAAAGAGTAACGTTTTCCGGAGAACACCTCGAACTTGCGCGGATCGCGCAATATTACAATGATATTGAAGCATCCGTACGAAGCTACTTTTCTCTTGGGAGCTCAAGTTCGATAGCACGCTTTGCTGGTTATTCGAGATATGAAGTAGAAAGAGAAATGGGTTTAACTCTTGAAGAACACGCACGGAATACATCTATGAGTGTTTTGGCAGCTTTGGAAGCAGCCTTCCGAATCGACTATCTGCAGAGGTGCTACAAACGGCTAAGAGATCCCTTGTCGAGGGCTTTTCGTTACACACACCACGATAAAGGAGTACGTATACCGCTAGAAGATATTTTTTCTCTGTGGAAATTGCATTGGAATATTTCTGCATCCGTTATTTCGGACTTGGAGCGTGTGTTCAGATATCGACATTGGCTTGCACACGGCCGTTACTGGACGCCAAAAATCGGTCGCGAGTATGACTATGGCGATATTTATGCGCTTGCAGAATCAGTTTATGACGGATTTCCCTTTGAAGAGTGAGTTTATGAATACGAAAAATACCCTGTTTTTCGTCATTCTGATCCTGACAACTGCCGCCTGCGACGATGCGGTCGGACCGCGCTATATCGAGATCATTGAAGTCACCGTGGGTCCAACCCTGGCCAGGTGCTACGGCGTCGGCGAACAGACCTGCATGGTGGTTGACGGCAGGTTGTTTTACGACGGCATCGATGGCTTCAACTACGAACCCGGCTACGCCTACCGGCTGCGGATCGGGAAATACGACCCCTGGAATGGAGAAGAACCGCCCCAGGATGCGAGCCGTTATGCCTATCGCCTGCTGGAACAACTGGAAAAGACCCGTGCCCCATCCACTCCTGCGACGTTGCTTATCGGACCGACACGGGTTACCTGCTCAAGTTCGGATGACTTCTGCCTGCTGGTTAACGGTGTTCCATACGACGACATCGTTACGAACTTTGAATACGAAGCAGGTTTCTATTATACCCTAAATGTAAACAAATATGGGGATGGCCGCCATGTGCTGCATGAAATCATCGCAAAGGACGAAGCGACGGGCGCGGACGAGGAAATAATCGTCGTCGGGCCGGGCCGGGTGCACTGCAACGATAATCGTTCCGTCTACTGCAGGGTTGTCAATGGAGCCCCGTTCCTGAGTGAAATCGTTGGCTTCAATCCGGTGCATGGCTATAGCTACCGATTACGGGTGGCACGATTCAGTATGTTCCCGAACGGCGTAACGCCGCCGTCACACAATATCCCGACGTTCGGGTATCGCTGGCTGGAAACGCTCGAGCGAAGTCCGGGCGATTGAATATCCGCGCGCCTGCGATGCAGATCCGAATCAGTACATACACGGGTCGCGCATGGCAGGTCCGGTTTCGATGAAGTCCGCAAAACAGGAGAAGTACATGTTGGAAGCAAATGGGCACATTGAGTCTTCGGGTAACCCGGACGACACGCGCGTGAATTCCGGCTCCGCCCAGCCGATAGCGATCGTGGGTATGGCGTGCCGGTTCCCCGGCGCGCCCGACATCGCTTCGTTCTGGCGACTGCTCAGAAACGGGGGTAATGCCGTCAGTGAGGGGATACCGGGCTCGGGGACAGGGCGCTGGGGTCTGCTCTTCCCGGACGACGCGGTCCGGAGCGAAGGTTGCCGTTTCGGAGCGTTCGTCGACGACATCGACCTTTTCGACGATGCCTTTTTCCGGATTTCACCCGTGGAAGCGGAGTTTCTGGATCCGCAGCAGCGAATGATGCTCGAGACGAGTTGGGAGGCCCTTGAAGACGCGGGAATCGATCCGGACGGATTGCGAGAGAGCCTCACGGGCGTCTACACGGGGATCAGCAACGACGAATACCGGATGCTCGTGGTCGACTCCATCAAACCTGCCGAAGCTGCCGGCTGCCTCTATGCGCTCAGCGGCACAAATCTGAACGGCGCGAGCGGGCGGGTCTCGTTCGTACTGGGGCTCAGGGGGCCGGCCAAGGCGGTGGACGCCGCGTGCGCATCGTCCATGGTCTCCGTCCACGACGCGGTGGCGGACCTGCAACAGGGAAAGGCCGATCTGGCCATCGCCGGAGGCGTTCAGGCGATCCTGAACGGTCGCATCTACGAGTTGCGCGCGGAGGCGATGATGCTCTCTCCGGACGGGCAATGCAAGACCTTTGACGCCTCGGCGAACGGCTATGTGCGTGGTGAGGGCTGCGGGGTCGTCGTCCTCAAGCGTCTGAGCGAGGCGGAGGCCGACGGGGACCGGATCTGGGCGGTGATCCGGGGCGCGGCCGTGAATCATGGCGGGGCCAGTACCGGGCTGACGGTACCGAATACGCCGGCGCTCGAAGAAGTGATCCAGACCGCATTGTCCGATGCGGGTATCTCCCCGTTGGACGTGGATTACCTCGAGGCCCACGGGACGGGAACCACGGTGGGCGACCCGATCGAAATCAATGCCGTCGCCAACGTCTACGGGCGTGGACGAACGGACGACCGGCCGCTCCTCATCGGATCGGTTAAGACCAATATCGGCCATCTGGAATCGGCCGCCGGCGTCGCGGGGGTGATCAAGGCCGCACTGGTGCTGAACCGGGGCGTGATTCCGAAACACCTCCATTTCCAGGATCCCAATCCGAGCGTGGACTGGGACGGTCTGCCCGTGCAAGTAACGTCCTCGATGTTGGACTGGCCGCACCGTTCCGGGAAGGCACGCCTTGCCGGGGTGAACTCCTTCGGCATTTCCGGGACCAACGCGCACATTGTCATGGAGGAATACCGTGCGCCGAACGGCGCCTCTCCGGAAGAATCGGGGAATGCGGGCGCCGCGATGCCGGTGCCGGTTTCGCTCCCGACTGGGATGGACGATCTGCCAATAACGACTCGAACGGTCCACTCGCGCCCGATTCGTCTACTTCCGTTGTCGGGAAAATCCGACGGCGCGCTAAGCAACCTCGGGGGGCGTTATCTTTCGTGGCTCGACGAACGCAAGGGCGACCTTGCTTCGGAAGAAAACGGAATCCTCGCGGACATGGCGTGGACGGCGGGCGGGGGTCGAAGCCATTTCGATCATCGCGCAGGGGTCGTCTTCCACGACGTGGAATCGTTGCGAAGCCAACTGAAGGAAGTCACAGAAGGACGCAACTGCGTCTCGTCGCGGCCGCCGTCCCGGGTTGCGTTCGCCTACACCGGACAGGGGAGCCAGTGGGTCGGCATGGGACGGGACCTGTACGAGTGTGAACCGGTGGCGAGGGCGGTGCTGGATCGCTGCGAGGCGGTCATTCTTGAAGAACGGGGTGTCTCGCTGTTGGATATGATGTTCGGAAACACCGGAAGTGAGGGAGAACTCGGCGACACCGCGTGGGAACAGCCCGCACTGTACGCGCTGGAATGCGCGCTGACTGCGCTCTGGTCGAGCGTCGGCGTCCGTCCGGACGTGGTCCTGGGTCACAGTATCGGGGAACTTGCGGCGTCGCAGGCGGGAGGGGTATTCAGCCTGGAGGACGGGATGCGGTTCGCCGCCGTACGCGGCACGCTGATGTCGACGACGGACGAAGGAAGCATGGCAGCGGTGTTTGCGCCCGCCGATCGCGTCGAGGAGGTTGTCAACGCGACCTCCGCGGATGCCCGGCTGAGCGTTTCGGGGTACAACGGTACCCACCAGGTTGTCAGCGGTCCTGCAGCGGGCATTGAGGCGATCTCGGATCAATTCGCCGCGGAAGGCGTGAGGGTCAGGCGGCTGAACACGACCAGGGCGTTCCACAGCGCCCTGGTAGAGCCCATTCTGGACGAACTGGAAGCCTTCGTCAGCAGCCTCGAGATCCGGTCTCCCTCCCTTACCGTCGTCAGCAATCTGACGGGCGCGGCCGTCGACCCTGATCAGATTCAGGACGGCGCTTACTGGAGACGGCATGCCCGGGAGCCCGTGGCGTTTGTCCAGGGTGTGAAGACGCTGGCGGATCTGCGCGTGGACGTGGTACTGGAAATCGGTCCGCGATCGGTACTTGCCCCGATGGCGGCCGCGTCCTGGCCGGAATCGTCCGGGTCGCCGGCGCCGGCGGTGCTGTCGAGCCTCCGCCCGCCGTCTAACGGCGGAGAGGAACCCGGAAATACAGACGGTTTCGCGGGAGCGGCGGCCAGGGCCTACGAAGCGGGACTCCCGATTCAGTTTAACGGGCTCTTCGCCGGGGAGACCCGCCGGCGCATTTCTGTGCCCAGCTATCCGTTTCAGCGCCGGCGACACTGGATCCAGCCACCGAGGCGGCGGGCGGGGGGCGCCGGTCACCCGCTGCTCGGCGACCGGCACGAATCCGCACGCGGAGAAGTCACGTTCGAGACGGAAGTGTTTCCCTCGGATCCGGCATGGTTGAACGACCACAAGGTTTTCGGCCGGATCGTCGCGCCCGGCGCGCTCTACGGCGCGATGGCCTGCGCCGCGTCCCGCCTTGAGGAAGGCGGCCCCGTGGTTGTGGAGAATTTCCAGTTGCACAATGCCCTGGTTTTCGAAGAGGACGGAGACGGGGCGGGTGACGCGGGCCGGAAGATGCAGGTCATGCTCGAAACCGGCGAACCGGGTTCTCCGCGAGGCGTTCAGATCTTCAGCAGAGGAGACGAGGGAGACTGGACCGTACACGTGGAAGGCGCGCTTGCTCCGGGGGCTCCGGGCCCCGATCCGGGCACGCGCATCGATCCTGATAGCCTGAAGACCGCGCTATCGCCGCTGGACGTTTCGGACTACTACCGCCACAGAGCGAGTACGGGCGTGGACCTCGGTCCGTTCTTCCGCACCCTTGGCAGGGTCTGGTCGCGTCCCGGCGAGGCGCTGGGTGAGGTCTCTCTCCCGGAGTCGCTTTCAGGTCATGGCCTGGACGTCCATCCGCTCGTGCTGGACGGCTGTTTCCAGGTTGTGGGCGCGGCGCGCAACCTGGCAGGCAAGGAGGGCGGCGCCACGTATCTGCCGTTTGCCTGGGAGCGGCTCTGGCTGGCGGGACCGCTGCCGGACCGGGTCCTCTGCCACGTGCGACTCAGCGAGGCATCAAGTGAGGCGGAAGCCGCGCCTGGCGAGCCACCGGAAGTGCTCAGCGGTGAAATTGACGTCTACGACCCGAACGGGGCGCATCTGGGCCGCCTGAGCGGTTATACCGTTAAACGCGCGACGCAGGAAGCGTTGCTCGCCGCGGTCGAAGGCGTCAAGGACCTCCTGTACGAGGTGGTGTGGAGCGAACGCGACCTTCCTGCCCGAATTACATCCGCGGGCTTCTTCCCTGATCCGGCGGACGTCGCGTCCGGCTCACAGACGTTTGCCGGCTATCTCAGGGACGCCGGCGTCGATCCCGATGACAGGGACGCCCTGCTCTCGGACCTGGAAAGGTGGTCCCGGTCCCGCGCACTCGCGACGCTGGAAGAACTGGGCTGGCATCGGCGGGTGGGAGAAACCGTCGACCCGGAGGCGTTGCGGGACGAATTGGGCGTCCTCCCGGAGCACCGGCGCCTCTTTCGGCGGCT
This sequence comes from Gemmatimonadota bacterium, assembly GCA_028873695.1. GTDB lineage: Bacteria > Latescibacterota > UBA2968 > UBA2968 > JAAXHE01. The sequence continues at coordinate 46,544 of JAPPNU010000035.1, forward strand.
GTTTGAGATGCTCGCCAGGTCGGGGGTCGTAAAGGAAGCTGGCGACGGATTCACCGTGATCGCGGGTCCGGGGGATCCGCTTCCCGAAGGCCTGCCCGCCGACCTGGAGGCGTTCGCCTCTCGCATGACCGACCTGCACCCCGACGGCCTGATCGAGACCGGCCTGTTCCGGCGTTCCGGCATCGCCCTGGCGGACGTGCTTCGCGGTCGTGAAGACCCGCTGACGCTTCTGTTCAGCAGCGGTGAACCGACAGCCGCCGATCTGTATCTGAAGGCGCCGGTCGCGCGTGCGGCGAACCGGATGCTGGCGGATGCGGTCAAGGCGCTCGTGGCTGCGTTGCCCGAAGGCCGGCGCCTGAGGGTCATCGAGGTCGGCGCAGGAACCGGATCGGCGACGGCTTCCGTACTTCCGGAACTTCCCGACGGGCAGTTCGACTACGTGTATACGGATATTTCGGCGGGTTTCTTTTCCGAGGCGGAAGCGCGGTTCGGCGACGGCGGCGGCGGCATCGATTATCGTCCGCTGGATATCGAAGAGGACCCGGTCGAGCAGGGTTTCGACGCCCACGGATACGACCTGCTGATCGCATCCAACGTGCTGCACGCGACGCGGTACCTGAGCGAGACGCTGGGTCACTGCCGGGACCTTCTCGCGCCGTCCGGGCATCTGATCGCACTCGAAAACCTCAGTGGGCTGGGATGGATGGACCTGACCTTCGGCCAACTGGACGGCTGGTGGCGGTTCGCCGACGACTACCGTCCGCACCACGCCCTCGCCGGTCCGCCTGTCTGGCGCTACGCGCTGGGCGGCGCGGGATTCGAAGGCGTGGAAGTCCTGGGGGTGGATGAGTCCGACACGTCCCGGACCCTGGACAAGGGCGTCATCGTGGCGCAGGGTCCGGCGAAAGTGGCCGAGGCGCCCGGCGTCTGGGTTCTGGCTGCGGACCGGGGAGGTTCCGCTGCGAAACTGGCAGCCGAATTGGCCGAGCGGAACCAGACGGTCGTGCTTGCCGGCAGCGGAACGCAGGACGACAGAGGATCTGTCGGCGACGGCCCGGGCGTATTCAACGCTTCCGTGGAAACCGACCTGCGTGAGTCCTGGCGCGCGCTTCTGGCAGACCTGCCGGACGCAGTGCCGCTGCGCGGCGTTGTGCATCTGACGGGACTGGACGGTCACGGGTCGGAAGCCACGACGCAGGAAATGGCGGAGGACGTGAAGCGGGTGGGAGCGAGCGCGCTCGCGCTCGTGCAGGGCATCGCCGACGCCGACGTCGTCCCGGAAAACGGAGTCTGGGATCACCCGTGGCGCCCAGGTACTGGAACGTGAGCGGGGCGGAGAACTCGTTGGCGCCACGCTGTGGGGCTTCGGCAAGGCCGTCGCCCGTGAAGCCGCGCATCTACAGCCGAGGATGATCGATCTGGACCCGGGCGAGATGGCGCCCGCGCCGGATCTCGTCAACGAGCTTCTCTATCCGGACTCAGAAAATCACATCGCGTTTCGGTCAGGCCGACGTCAGGTGGCGCGGCTGGTCCGGGCGGGGACGGAAGGAGAGCGGCTTTCGCTTCCCGAGGCGTCGGATTGGGTGCTGGCTCCAGACCCGACCGGCGTGTTCGACCGGCCGCAGGTCCTCCCCCTGCCCGCACGGTCTCTCGAGCCGTGGGAGGTTCGCGTTGGAGTGGAAGCGTCCGGGCTCAACTTCTGGGACGTCTTTCGTTCGCTCGGCTTTATCGAAGAGGGCAATCTCGGCAGGGAAATGTGCGGCCGCATTCTCGAGGTCGGCGCCGAAGTATCAACCGTCTCGGTGGGCGACCACGTGGTCGGATTGGGCTTTGGCGCGTTCGCGCAGCAGATGGTTACACACGAGCAGCTGGTGGCGCCCGCGCCGTCGGGATACTCCGTCTCCGGACTTGCCACGGTGCCAAGCGCGTTCGTGTCCGCGGCATTGTCTTTCGAGTTCTCCGGACTGGAGGCCGGCGAGCGCGTTCTGATTCACGCGGGGGCGGGCGGCGTCGGGCTGGCTGCCATCCAGCTGGTGCAGGCCGCGGGAGCGGAGGTCTTCGCCACGGCGAGCGCGCCCAAGCAGGCGTATCTCCGATCGCTGGGCGTGAAACACATTTTCGACAGCCGCACGACGAACTTCGGCCGGGAAATCCTGGAGGCCACGGACGGCAAGGGTGTGGACGTGGTACTGAACAGCCTTACGGGAGAGGGCTTCATCGAGGCGAGCCTGTCCTGCCTCAGGCACGGCGGGCGCTTCGTGGAACTGGCCAGGCGGGACATCCTCAGCGTGGAGGAGATGGCGGCGGTGAGGCCGGACGTACCCTACGACATCCTGGAACTGGATGTCATGAAAAAGACCGACCCCGAGTGGGTGGGAAGGGTCCTTCGGGACGTGATGGCTCGCCTCGCGTCCGGAGAACTCGAAGCGATCACCCACAGCCGTTGGCCCCTCGCCGAGGCCGGCGCCGCCCTGAGCTTCATGCGCGCCGCGCGCCACCTCGGCAAGATCGTGGTAACGACTCCGCCCGTGCAGAACGGCAGGTTGCGGCAGGACCGGACCTATCTCGTTACGGGCGGACTGGGCGGTATCGGATGCGCTGTCGCCGCCTGGCTGGCGGACCGAGGAGCGGGAGCCATCGTATTGAACGGACGCCGGGCGCCCGATGACGAGGCCGAGGAAGCGATTGGCAGGCTGCGGGAGGCCGGCGCTACAGTACAGGTGGAACTCGCGGACGTGACGGACGCCGCCGCGATCGATCAGATGCTGGCGAGGATGGATGCGACGCTCCCACCGCTCGGGGGCGTGATCCACAGCGTGGGCGTGCTCTCCGACGGGGCGCTGACCAATCAGACCTGGGACCGGTTCGCAACGGTGCTCTGGCCGAAGGTCCTGGGCGCCTGGCACCTGCACCGGGCAACGCTTGATCGCGATCTGGAAATGTTCGTGCTGTTCTCCAGCCGGGTCGGCGTCATGGGCAATCCGGGCCAGGCCAACCACGCGTCGGCCAACGCGTTTCTGGATCAGCTCGCGGGTCACCGCCGTGCGCTGGGACTACCGGGACAGGCCATCGCCTGGGGGGCGTGGTCTGAGATCGGCGAGGCGGCGGAACAGCGGGAACGCATCGACCGGCAGCGTTCGGCGCTGGGCGGGCGCTGGTTCACCCCGCAGCAGGGTATGCGGGCATTCGACCAGCTCGTACGCCAGGACGTTACGACTTCCGTGGTGATGTCGATGGACTGGTCCGTATTCGAGGAAGCCGTCGAAGACCGGCCGCCTTTTCTCGATGATCTGCTCTCCGCAACCACGGACGACGATTCCGGCACGGCTGCGTCTTCGGAGGACCTGATGTCCAGTTTGCGGGGAGCGCCCGCGGCGCCCGAGGAACTCCTCGTCTCATTCCTGCAGCAGGAAGTGCAGGCAGTGCTCAGGCTTCCGGCGGCGCCGGAGCCTTCGGTGGGATTCTTCGATCTGGGCATGGATTCGCTGATGGCGGTAGAACTGCGAAACCGCCTGAATCGGGCATTTACCGATCAGTACGTCGTGCCCAATACCGTGGTTTTCGACTACCCGGACATCGCCAGCCTGGCGAGTCACCTCGCTGAAGAACTGGGCGGGGTCAGCACTGGACCGGCCCCTGCGGAAGAGCCCGAGCCGGAGGTCATTGCCGTTGCGCCGCGGGAGAAAGAGAACGACGGCATCGCGATCGTGGGTATGGCGTGCCGGTTCCCCGGCGCACCGGATATCGATACGTTCTGGAATCAACTCGTGGCGGGCAAGGACGCGGTGACGGACGGACGTGGAGATTCAGGCACATGGGGCGGTCTCACCAAAGAGCTTCCGGCTGAGTACGCCGCGTACCGCCAGGGCGGATTCGTGGATGAGATTGACCGGTTTGATTCCAGGTTCTTTCGGATTGCGCCAATTGAGGCGCGCACGATGGATCCGCGGCAACGCATGCTCATGGAGACAAGCTGGCAGGCGCTTGAAGACGCAGGGTTGAATCCGGACTTGCTCCGGGGCAGCCGCACCGGCGTCTACGCGGGCATATCCACCAGCGAATACCGGGACCTGATGACAGGCAGCGCCTACGGCGTCAGTTACCTGGGCACAGCGGCCAGCATGGCTGTCGGGCGTCTTTCTTTCGTACTTGGACTGGAGGGACCCACCATCCCGGTGGAACTCAACTGCGCGTCGTCACTGGTTGCGGTACATTATGCCGCCGCCGCCCTGTGGAACGAGGAAGCGGATATGGCCCTGGTTGGGGGCTCGCACGCCATTCTTTCGCCCTCTCTTACGAGAGAAATGGGCGATCTGGGTATGCTGTCGCCAAGCGGACGGTGCAGGGCCTTCGATGCGTCCGCCGACGGCTTCGTGCGAGCGGAGGGCTGTGGTATGGTCGTTCTGAAACGCTTGAGCGAAGCGGAGGCCGACGGAGACCTCATCTGGGGCGTGATTCGTGGTTCGGCGGTCAACCAGAACGGTGCCGCCGCCGGACCGACGGTGCCGAACGGCCCCGCGCAGGAGCGGGTCATCGAGTCCGCCCTCGCGCGCGGGAGTGTCGACCCGTCGGAAGTGGACTATCTCGAGGCGCACGGGTCCGGATCGGGGTTCGGCGACCCGATCGAGATTCAGGCAGCGGCGGCGGTCTACGGCAGGGAACGCGAAGCCGACCGGCCGCTGTTGATTGGCTCCGTGAAGACGAACATCGGGCATCTGGAGCCGGCCGCGGGGGTCGCAAGCCTCATCAAGACCGTGCTGGCGATGCATCGTGGCGTGATCCCGCGTAACCTTCACTTTCACGAACCGAATCCGAACCTGGACTGGGACAGTCTGCCCGTGCGCGTGGTGTCGGCCAACACCGAATGGCCGGCCCTCACCGATCGGCCGCCGCGGGCGGGGGTGAGCGCCTTCGGCATATCGGGCACGAACGCCCACGTCGTTGTGGAGGGGTACGTTTCGGGGGACGGTGCGCCCGCCGATGCGGACCCCGTCCTCACTGGCGCCCCGCGTTCCGTGGAGGTATCGCTGCCGGAGCCGATGGCCGACCTGCCGCTGACGGCGAACGACGCGCTGAAAGCGCGGAAGTCGCGCTTCCTCCCGCTTTCGGGAAGGGCGGGCGGCGCGCTGATCGATCTGGCGAGGCGTTATCTCGACTGGCTCGACGCCAGGGCCGGAGCGATTGCTTCCGATGAAGCGCTGCAGGACCTGCTCGCCGACATGGCCTGGACCGCGGGGACGGGGCGGAGCCATTTCGACTACAGGGCCGGCGTGGTCTTCAACGATGCCCGGTCGCTACGGGACGGATTGAAGGCGGTGGCTGACGTGCACGAGTCGCCGGAACCGGCGGAGGCGGGGAAGGTTGCTTTCGCATTCGGAGAAGCAGGCATCCCACGGACGGGCACGGACCGGACGTTGTACGAGACCGAGCCGGTGGCGCGCGCGGTCCTGGATCGCTGCGAGGAGGCTTTTGGCGAAATCCGCGGCGAATCGCTGCTGGACGCGATGTTTGGTCCCACCGGATCGGAGGGTGTCCTGGAAGACCCGGCTTGGGCGCAGCCGGCCGCCTACGCATTGCAATGCGCGCTTACCGCGCTGTGGTCCAGTGTGGGTATCCGACCGAACGTGGTCGCGGGTCAAGGCGGGGGAGAACTCGCGGCGGCGCAGGCGGCGGGGGTTTTCAGTCTCGAGGAAGGATTGCGACTTGCTTCGGCCCGGGGCGTGGATGAACCCGTGGACGACGTCGCCTTTGCGCCGCCCTCGCTCGACTACGTCAGCAGCGTTACGGGTCGGATAATCTCGTCGGACGAGGCTCTCGACGCGGAGTACTGGCGACGCCAGCAAGACGAAACCGCGCCGTTCGGTAATTCCTTCGACACACTTGCCGCACTGGGCGTGCGGCTCATCGTAACGGTCGGCCCGTTCCTGTCGCCCGGCTCCGACGTACTTCAAGCCTGGCGGGAGGCCGCGAACGACGCGGGGGCCCCGGCTGTGATCGACAGCCTGCGAATTCCGGGAGGCGATGATACGGAGGCGGATGACAGCGGAATCGTCAAGGCGGTTGCAGACGCATACGAGGCGGGGATCGCAATTCGCTTCGAGGGTCTTTTCGCAGGCGAAGCCCGGCGCCGCATCGCCCTGCCGGCCTATCCCTTCCAGCGCCGGCGCCACTGGATCTAACGATCGGGTCGCCAGCGCCGGGACGTCCCGACCATCGATCCGGCTGCGCGGCGAGAGGACTCAGAGGAGGGATTCGACGTACCGGCGCGCGGAAATGGCGGCCGGCAGGGGTTCGTCCCAGTCGGCGCCCTTGAGTTCAACCACCAGCGGGCCGCCGTAACCGCAGTCTGTCAACAGATTCAGCAACTCCTCAAAAGGCGCTTCTCCTTCGCCGAAGGGCACGGGCTTATCCCCCGCCTGGTCGCGCAGACGGACGCGACCGATGCGCCCGGCCAGGGCCTCGGCAAACGGCATAATGGATTCGCCCGCCGAAAGCAGATGTCCGGTGTCAAGGAGAACGCGTGCCCGTTCCGGCAACTCGGACATCACCGCCTGGTAATCGCCCAGCCCCTGGAGCCGGTTTCCCTTCCTATTGCCCAGATTGAGGGTAATGTCGCGGACGTTTTCCAGGATCGTATTGACGCCTTCGACGAGGTCGGCGAGCGCCGCGGACGTGCGGTCGCCTCCACTCGTATTCAGGGTCTTCACGCCCAGAGCGCGGCCCATGTGAATGTCCCATTCGAGCTGGCGCAGATTGTACGCGAGATTGCGCTCGTCGGAGTCCGCCTTGCGGCCCGTGAGATTGCGGATGTTAAAGCCGGAAAGGCGAATCCCGGCTTCGGCAACGGCAGAACGAAACATAGGAACGGACCACTGTGGGTGGACGGGCGAACTCTGTGTGCATTCGCGGAAGAGTTCCAGGCATGAATAGCCGGCCGCCCGGGACAGGTTCAGGATTTCAGGCAACTGCAGGTCCGGACAGAGCGCCGGACTGAAGACGAGGTCCATCAGTTGATACCCTCCCAATGCGCCCATTGATCGTCGCAGGTCTCGAAACGGATATCGTTGGCGTCCTTGCGAGCGAAGCGACCGATCAACGCCATGCGGATGTTGCGACTGACGTTCCTGGATCCCGAATGGAAGAGCTGGCTGTGCCAGAAGATGGCGTCGCCGGCGCTTCCGATAAATTCGCGCCCCTCCGGCAATGCCCCTTCGGGATAGACGTCGCTGGAAGTGCCGCCGCGGACCGACAGCAGGGAGCGCGTCCTGAAGTACTCGTATGAGACGTTGTGGCTGCCCGGCCAATAGGTGAAGCAACCGCCCCTCGATGCAACGTCGTCGACGTATATCGTGAGGTTGATCGTCGTATATCCAACCGTCCCTTCAGGCACCCCGTTGGTCGGGGTGTAGTACCCGTCGAGATGGCCGCGTTCCGGAAGAGACCATGTCTTGTCCGCGGACGGGTAGACCAGTGCCGGACCCGCGCTGCCGGGATTGAGCCGGCCCTTGCCGACCATTTCCTCCATCATCTCGAAGAGCGGCGATTCGTGAACCGTAGCGCGGATGGCGGGATGGTTGGCCGGCACAGGCGTGCGGGGTCCCGCGTCGATCCAGGTTGCCGGATCGTCACGGTCGGCCTCGATGCCGGTCCAGAGCGCATCCCGTGCGGCGCGAACCTGAGCGGACGTGAGCGCGCCGCGAACGATGAGGCAGCCGTTCTCCTTGAAAGACAGCTTGTCTGATGCGGAAAGATAAGGCATGGCATTTACCCCGGGAGTCGATATATTGTTGATGTACCGCGTTGTCTAAACAGCCAATATAGCGGAAAGACCGGCCGCGGAAAGGTTTTTTTTCGGTACTGTGACCGGCCCGAACGGAAACAACCCTCGCGGAACACTGATCCGCCCGCAAAAAACGAATTGACTTGACATCTGTTGATCGCTATCTTACCTGTCCGTTCAAACCACCAATCAATATGAAAGGACTGTAGCTATGGCTTCAACGGAGGATCGTCTCAGAACGCTCATCGCGGAAAATCTCGAAGTGGACGGGCAGCCGATCGCGCTGCCGGATAATCTGGACATCAGTCTGATGGAGGCCGGCATCTCCTCCGTGGACCTGGTGGCGTTCGCGAAACTGGTCGCAAAGGAATTCGAGGTCAAGTTTACGCTTGAAGATTGTGGCGAAGTCAAGAGCGTGCGTGACCTTGTCAATCGTCTCGATGAAGGTTGAGACGCTTTCCAACTGGAGTGCGTTCACGGCTTGAAGAATGGCCCCGGATTTCCATCCGGGGCCAAATTGAATTTGCGGCGATTCGGCACTTATCCAGTCGTTCCACCTCGGATCGAGTTGTTGAAATTTCCAGCGAGACCGGCGACTTGACCATGAATTCCAAAGCCGTTTGGGACATACCGGAACCGCTCGCCACCTTCGATGTTCCCGTGGATGACGACACCCGCATCACCCTGCGGCGCCATGGAAATCCCGGGGGTCCCCGTCTCATACTCAGCCACGGCAACGGTCTCGCGATCGATCTCTATTTTCCGTTCTGGTCATTGCTGCTGGACGAATTCGACCTGATCGTCTACGATCTGAGAAACCACGGTTGGAACGCGGTCAGCTCCATCCATGAGCATAGCGTTCCCACGTTCGTCAATGACCACGACCGTATTCTCGATGCAATCGACGGGAATTGGGGAAAGCGGCCGAAAATAGGCGTATTCCATTCGGTTTCGGCCCTGACCGCTCTGCTTTCGCCCGTCAGAGGCGGCGGGTTCTCCGCGTGCGTTCTGTTCGCCCCCCCATTGTGCAAGCACGGCGCCAGTTACGAAGAATTCGACGCCGCGGCTGAACGCGTGGCCGCGATGACGCGGCGTCGCGCGAACCATTTCAATACCAAGGAGGAATTCGCGGACGTACTGCCCTATCTGCCGACCTTCCAGCGCGTCGTGCCCGGCGTCTTCGAACTTGTGGCGAGAACGACGCTGCGCAGGTCCCGAAACGGTCAGGGTTTTGAACTCCGGTGCCCGCGTGAATACGAAGCGCAGATCGTCGACTATGCCGCCACTTTCGCCGTGCTGGTGGACTTCCCGAAATTCCGTTGCCCGTTAAAGGTCATCGGCGCGGATCCCACGTTGCCATTTTCATATCTGCCGACGCTTGACCTCAGCGATATCGTAACCGTCGACTACGATTTTCTCCCTGAAACGACCCACCTCCTGCAAATGGAACAGCCCGCGGAGTGCGTCGAGGCGATGCGTGAATTCCTCGACAGTCATTCCCTTATCTGATTCCATGACGTTCCTCTCTACCCCTTTTTTCCTGCCTCGCCTGCCGCTATTGACGTTTGCCGGCATCCTCGCTTGCTCACCCGCTTCATCAATGGCGCAGGTAGAAGCCGAAGACCGCGCGAAGTCGTGGACAACGACGCTCAGGATGATTCGCGCGAGATTTCCGGCGGTCCCCCAGGTTCCGACCGATACGCTGCAGTCGTGGCTCGACAGATCACCGAAACGTGAAGATCTCCTTCTGCTGGACGTGCGGGAATCACAGGAATATAGCGTCAGCCATCTCCGGGGCGCCCGGCCTGCGCCCTCAAAGGACGAGGCGCTGGAAATACTCCGGGGCGTACCTGCGAACCGTCGCATCGTCCTTTACTGTTCCGTGGGGTATCGCTCGTCTGAACTCGCCCGATTCCTTATGGAGCGGGGCTATAGGAAAGTCTGCAATCTGGAAGGATCGATTTTCAGATGGGCCAACGAGGGTCGTCCTGTCTACCGGGGCGAAGAACGGGTACGGGTTGTCCACCCGTATGACAGTTACTGGGGCCGCCTGTTGAAGAAGCCCCTGCACCCGGTCGACTGGACCGATACGCGAGCACCGCGGGCGCCTTCGGAATAGCCGTCTGAACGGGAGTCTGGCGTGAAGCTGATCGTTACGAACGACGACGGGATTGAAGCAGAGGGGCTGAAAACGCTGGTTGGGATGGCATCCGGTTGGGGCGAGGTCGTCGTTGCAGCGCCGGCGGAGCCCCAGTCCGGCGTAGGGCACCGGTTGACGACAGACGGTCCTGTTCGTGTGGACAGACTGACGGAAACGCGTTTCCGGATATGGGGCACGCCCGCGGACTGTGCCCGGCTGGCCCTGAATCAGCTGTCGCCCGGGCCAGACTGGCTGCTCTCCGGGATCAACAACGGAAGCAATCTCGGAGTGGACGTCTACGATTCCGGGACCGTGGCCGCGGCCCGGGAGGCGGCCATTCTGGGATGCAAGGCCGTCGCCCTGTCACACTATCGAGAGAAGGACCGGACCATCGACTGGCGTCTTGCCGAAAAACGGCTTGAGCCGCTTCTGAAAAGAATACTGAGGAAAACGGTCGAACCGGGGTGTTTTCTCAGCGTGAATCTGCCGCATCCCCAACACGACGGCACTCGTCTGGAAACAAGACAGGCGCCCGTGGATAGCAGTCCTCAGATAGTCATGTACACGCGAAACGGAGACGATTATCTGTATGCCGGCGCCTACCAGGAACGCCCGCGTCAGCCCGGCAGCGATATCGAAACCTGTTTCAATGGCCACATTTCGATCTCGAAGATACGCGTTTGAGCGGACTTGGAAGTTGTTTTAAAATTACCGGTGAGTTCCCGAGCGCGAGCGAAAAAGTGGCGGT
>JAPPNU010000014.1 GCA_028873695.1 Gemmatimonadota bacterium
CCAAAAAGCGCCTTGCTGCACAACAAACAAAAATACTCGCTTATTTAAGGCCTAGGCAGGTATATTCATTCGATGCTTCTTAACGGAGATGGACAATTTTAACCCCACCCCAATGGTGTTTCAGGTACTCTGCGACCAGCCGTCGATGGCAGCGGTGCGGTTTATCCTCGCTGCAGAGCAGGCATCCGTCTTCGACGATCTCTTTCGAAACGGTTTCTTCAATCTGCCGCTTATGCATCAGCGCAATGAATCGGTCCTCATAGGCCGCCCAATCGCAACGTCGTTTCCTGTAGTCGTCCAGCAACTGCTTCGTAGGCGCCAGTTTTGGGACGTGAACGTAATCCATCTCGCAGAGTTTGCGGAGAAAATACGCGAGGTCGTCCTTCTTCGCGAAACCGGCAAGTTGAGACCCATTATTGAGCCGCACGTCGACGACGCGCCTGGCGCCGGACTCGCGAAGCAGATCGAAGAAACGGTGGGCGGGTTTTCTTGTGAAGCCGATGGTGAAGGTTTTCATATCGGTGAAGTGTCGGGATTTGCGGTCAGGTTTTCGCCCACACACCTTAAGCGCTTCTTCCGCAAACCGAAAACGTCGGTACAATGTTCCTTCTGGCCCTGATTTGAACCGAAGAATTCACCATTCGCGTGTTCATCAAGTTGATCGATCGTCTGGCCATACGACCCGATTGCAGTCTGCGGTCGAGTCCTCTCCGAGCCTGTTTCGCCGTGCCAGGTTCGTGTCCGTCATCGCGTCTTCTCCTTGACCAGAAGGACATAGCCAGGCAGTTCGTGGGTAGGTGCCTCAGATTCATCTACTCTTGCATTTACATGCTCGTCTATCTGCGGATTCGACATCGCGATTTCGTCACGTAATTTCTCAACATCGTCGTCAGAAAAGGTCGTGCCGCCTTGACACCAAAGCCAATAAGGCCATCCGCCATCGACTGGTATATTGTATTCGCTGTCGCAGCGCAACGTGCACTGGTGCGGGCAGTTGAATAGGCAACGCCACGGCAATGCGAGGTTGGATTTGTGGATCCAATCGAAGTTACTGCGTCCGCGTTTACATCCCGCACGCTGAATTATTCTACTTGGTACCACTGTGCAACCCAATTGTTCCACATCTTCGTCGGGACACCCACGGCAATTCCAATATGATCCTAAATCGTCCCGGCACACATAATTGTACAGCAGATAAAGTGGGACAGCGCGTACTGATTCAGCATATTTCTCAAGCATTTGCAACTGAAGGGATTTCCGTGAATTTACCGTAGCCTTAAATCCGATATACCTCTCATCTCGATTCAACTTCTTGGCTTGTAGTGCAAACGCGATCGCTCGATTCCCGCCGGCGTGAATCCGGATCTCGAGATCGGTTCCGCGTTTCGATTCCTGTATCTTCGTACTTTGAAATAACCTGGCACGACAACCCATCAGACGCACGAAATCCAGGACAACCAAATCAGTGAGTGTTTCCTCTCCTAACCGGGTCCGGAGTTCGCGTGACAGTTTCAGCCTCTCCCATGTGTCAGCGGCGATACGTTCGGCGGGATGCATCATTTTTCCGATTCTCGATGACGAAACCTAACGACAGGCAAGTGGAAAGTCGGACGCCGTTAAAGAGGTCTAACTGTTGTGGTGCCCAAATGACAAATACAATCGGCACTTGCGGGCGGGACGCCCGCGCTCCCAGGAGGAAATTCAATCAATCAAACAGCTCCCGCAGCCATTCGGCGAATGTTGTACTGAGTGCTCCATCCACGCGCAAGTCACCTGCGCCAATTGCAAGGCCCATCCATCTGGGATCCTCTCTTGTCGCCAGCCAAGCGTGGATCCTCGCTCGCTGTGTCTTCTTTGCGCTGAATTTCCGATCACCTTCCGGAATATCATCAATATACCGTTGTGACCGTGGCCATATTGGATCATCTTCTGGAATCATTTGCGTCACGAAGTCCTCGAGTTCACCTGGCGCGACATTGTCAGGCATCAACCAGATACCAATTCGAGGGGATCCATTTATGATACTGCCATTGGAGTCGGGGTAGTCAGGCACTTCGATATCTTCCTCTCGAAGCCTGTCTGACACGGCGCGCCAGCGTGCTTTCAAGTCATCGTTCGCATCTACGACAATGCCAACAGCCGTACGCCCCGGAACCCGCAATTCAAGACCGATATCGTCAAGTAGCTCGTCTATGCCACCCTTATCGAAGATACAGAAATCCAACATCTCGTAGTGGCGTCTTAATAGATGCCACACCACATGCTTGTCATCCGGCCCTTCGACAAGCAGAATGCAATCATTCCCAGCCATGCTCCTACCTCACCTCAACTCCAACAGGTTGCTTTGCAACGGCCCTCAGGTTCCGTTCCGAATATTCGACCGCGCGAAGTCCACGTTGCTTGCGCTCAACGCGCACGAGGATACCGTCGACTCCTTCAAATTCCGTTGCCGCTTGTGCAAATCCACGAACGCAATCGTAACTGTGCGTCGTTGCCAGGACCTGCACGTTGTTTTTGTCCGCAGTCTCAAGTACCATTCGCCAATAATCGCGCTGTACAGAATGGTGAATGCCATTTTCCGATTCGTCTATAAGCAAAAAACCATCGCGGCTGTTAGCAAGGGCCAGGGCAACGGAGAAAAGCCGTGACGGGCCGTCGCCCAGACTCTTTAATGGCACTGGGCGCTTTTCACTATGAAGCTTTACGACTACCCGACGACCAAGTCCTTTGTTATCGCCAATAACCGCCACTCGATCGACTTCGTTGTCCAGGATCAACCTAAGAGACGCCAGCGCCATGTCTTCGTCATCCGTTAGTGCGACGGCGTCCCAAAACCGCGCCATGTCTTCGTTGCTCAGCAAGTTTGGCCCCGTTGACAAACATACAACCTCAGTAGGCGGATCTTCTTGGTTCAACAAACCCAAGAATGGATTTCGTCCCAAACTTCTATACCCGAATAGTCCTGCTGGGGCGAAAAATTCAGGGAACACTCGCTTCGATCCCTGAAATTTGACGTTGAGCGCCCTAGGATGTACGTCCGAAATGTCCCCAGTTACCACTCTTTGCAATTGGGCAGTTTGTTCAGCGTCAAGAGACGCCGCTTCTATCCTGAGTCGATCTTTTGTGTTTGACGGACCTATAGAGATGTTACCCCTTCTTGAAACATCTCTACCATGGAATATCGCCATAATATCGGGTGACGACTTTCTCCCTGACTCCTCTTCACCAGCGTTAGCGAACTCGTCACGGTATTCAAGTAATTCGCACAAGACCCTATAGCTACCACGAGCGGCGTACACCCGGACGGCATCCAGAACAGTCGTCTTGCCCACGCTATTTCTTCCAGTCAGGAGAGTCACCCGACCTAACCGCGGAATGGATAGCTTTTCGATTCCCCGAAATCCTTCTATCGAAAGGTCTGCTAGATGCAGGCGGCTGCCCTGGCGTTTTTCAGACATGGCGTCAGTACCTTATATCGAGGATGAGGGTATCAACTTATCGAAATAGATACTCGGTAATTTCCGTAATGACTATCAAAATTTGAAACGCGTTCACAAGAGTGCAGAAATTTCGCCGATGTTGACGCATGTCGTTGAGACACGCGCACTCCCAGGGTACTTTATGTGCCACTTCACCTATTGCTGTCCCTGAAAATGTCCACCTGTTCCGCCGGAGCCCGCTCCCTCGCCAATTTCGCGATTTCCGGCCAGCTTTGGACGAGGCCGTTGTAGGCTCGAGCTTCCTCGGAGCGGTTCTTGCGCTCGCAGATGGTGTACAACCGGTAGGCAAGTTCGCGTGCTGTTTCTGCGAGACCCCCAAGTTGATGAACCAGGGTCGCGGCGGCGGATTCGCCTCCCGACTCGAGGGCGTGGACGATGTAGTGGACCGCCTCCCACACCGTTAACCGATTGTCCGTCGTTGGATCCCAGTCGCCAGCCATTTCATTCGGCCGCAGCAGTCGTACTTTTCCTCCCCTTGAGGCCAGGATGCCGCCCTCGACGATGCCGTCAATGCTGACATTTTTCGCCTTGGATAGCGTCTCCGCTACGCCGAATTCGCCTTCGTTGAATCCGTTCTGCTCGAACCACGCCAGTGCCCAGCGTGTGTCGGTGTCGAATTCTCCTTCCTGCTCCGTGAGAACCTCGTCCAGCGTTTGATTGATCAATGCCAGGGCCTCGCCTACAGTGAGCGGTTGGCCCTGGGCGTCGAGCACTTTGGCATAGCGTGTGAACACAGCCATACCGGGCCCGATGGCGGCCTGGGCGAAATCGACTGGGGCAATATTCCCGGCTTGCAGGTGAGACAGTGCGACGGGAAGTTCCTGGCGCAACGCGGTGACGTACTCACGTCGGGTCGCCAAGGCCGCATCACGGTTTCGTCGCGCATCCATTGGCCGTAGTAACGAACGTCCTCCGCGAGGCCTTCAGCACCCTTCCATTCGCGACCAACAAGGGATTTCTTTGCAATGGATCCACCCGGCCTGGACTCCGGGTTGACCGGCGGTCTACCGGCAAACTTCGGCGGAATCTCGATCATGGCCTTGTTGATGAGTACTGCCACAGGGTTAAGGTCGCTGGCATGTGCCTCAAGGCCAAGTCGCTGGGCTTCCAGAGGCAATGCGCCGCCCCCGGCGAACGGGTCGTGAAAAGCCGGTAGCTTGTACGGGTCGAACAACTCGCTGGCGCGCGGATGGTCCGCATTGTCAGCGCAGGTTCGACGCCAGGACTTGCGGATTTCCTCTCGCGCTCGTTCAAGTACCGGCTCGTTGGTGGTGTTCTCCCACTTCACCAACTCTTCGATTAGCCGGAACAGCCGCTGGCGTTCTTTCTCCTGGTCGGCTTCAGTGGGGAACTCCTCTGGGCAGGCCGACGGATCGTCTACCATCTGCGCGAAGATCACCGCACGGGCCGCCGCCAGCGGGCGTCGCGCCCACCAGAGGTGGAGGGTACTCGGATGGCCATGGCGGATCGACTTTTCCCTCGCTGAAGCGGCGTTGATCGCGTCCAGTGGAAGGGCGACTTCGATGAGTTTTTTGCGGTGGGTGTTCATCAATCAGCCAGTGCCTTTCAATATTCGATTGTCATCCATGTTCACACGGAAAACGCTGCGTCCTGGAGGTCTGAGAGCACGTCGATTTATTCGTCAGATCCATGCAGATCAATTGTATTGCTCATATCTGCGTTACCTTGAAGGCGTTGATCAGTTGATCCCCGCATTTTAGCAGTCTGACATATTCAGCATGATCGCGAAATCGAACCCAGTTTCGTTTGTCCTTTAGCTTATTCCGTTCTGCCTTATTTCCACCAGCGGCAACGACTGGTCGGAAGTTGACCTTCGACCCCTTTGGCACAAGCTTCCGCGCGGCATTTGCGCCTGCCCTAAGCTGTTTGACGGCTTCGCTGGCGTCCAATCGTCCTTTCTTCAATTCCACTGGCACAACCCAGCCCGAATCGTCTGCATCGTCGGCAATGAGCAGGTAGTCGCAACGCGTCATGCTCACGCCCAGTGGTGAGCCAGGTTTGTCGAAGTCGACGATCAATCGTCGTGGTGGCGCGTCCTTCAAAGACACAGAGCACCCTTCTTTCTTCAGAGGCCCACTTACCAGACATACATTTTGAACCTTCCCACGAACCGTGTCCACCAGGCCCGTCATTCGGCTTCTCCGATTCGGCTGGAGATATCGGCCCAGTCATTATGCAGAGTGCGTGCGACCTCATCGAATTCAGACGGGAACAGCCCCGAATCGTCGAGTCGGATTTCACTCACTACCGATCCCTTTGGTCGGCGCTTTGGCTTGAACAGCCACGCCCCCACTTGCTCGGGACGAAGAGCATATTCGCCGTGGGGCATCTCGTCCCGACCCGCATCAGTGAGTTCGGAGCGTCGTACAATGTTGGCGAGCTCCTCGAGTATCCACTCGCTATGAGTTGTAACCATAACATTCGCACCTGCCCGAACCAGCGCCGTGATTTGACGGGTCAGTTCGACCTGCATTGCAGGATGAAGGTGCGCCTCGGGTTCTTCGATAATCAAAGTGTCTGCCCGCCGGACCAAGTGGCGCAGATAGAAAACTACCGGGGCGAGTTCGGAAACCATCGAAGATGCATAATCTACGGGCAACGTTTTTTTCCAACCTTCGGGCTGATAAGTAAACCGTGGGTAGCTAACTACGTCCGAACTCTCGATTTGCACTGTACCTTTGAGGATCTTTTCTTCAATCTTTCTGTCGACAACGGATAGTGGATTAGATTGCACGTGGGATGGGCTTACAAGCTCAATCAACTGTTGTAGAAAATCCGCCAAAACACCAGAAAGTGCAGGCGTCCTGGTGCCGTGACGAAGGCCAGCCATCGGCGCGCTCGCGACTAGGTTACTAACGAGTGTGCTGTGTGCTTTCATTACGCCTGTTCTGGCAGATGGAAGATAGAATGCGGTACAATATAGGGGACCGGCAAGCTGTGGAAGCGCGAAATCTATAATCACTTCAATCAGTTCCCGTGCGAGAAACTCTTGATCTTTGCCCGCACGCATTACCCTGGAAGCGACGCTTTGGAGCTCGTCGTTCAAAGCGTCGACAAGGACTGTCCCCGTTCCTATGGCAACCGGAGACAAGATACGCTCCCTAGGAACCGACATTGTGAATTCAGCCGTCCCCGCTGTAAGTCCTAGTACGTGTTTGAATGGCTCCGACTCCCCGAACAGACGCCTACAAAGAACGACACTTGCACCATTCGCGCATCCCTTACGGATTAAACCACCGATATCATTGATTCCGAAGCATCGTAAGATTTCATCTCCAATATTGCCGCCATGCGCGTTGAAAACAGAGCGAATCGCTTCAGTTATCGGAGTGGGTAACACGAATTTCCGCTCGGTAAGTGGCTTTTTTGCTTCCGTCGAGACTTGCTCAAGAAACGTATCAAGCGATTCAATTGTATCTTTACTTACATTTGAAGGGGTAACGTTCATCAACCTATCGTAAGTCGAGAGAAAACGCCACGGTGCAGATCGACCGCTAAAAAACCTGTGCAGTGCATAAATCAGGGTCGCGAGATAAGACTTTCCCGTATTGCTTGGACCGACGAATACGGTCAGCGGGCGCAGGTCGATTTTCGCATGAACGATCGGTCCGAAATCGTTCACTTCCAGTTCAAGCGAGTCTTTAGACGTCATGTCCTCCATATCTTTACTCTCCATTGCGCTGTATACAAATAGAGCCAGAGGTTCGCATCGAGCAAGAACGTCTCGCTTCTACTAAACGTATATGCAGCCACGTCGTAAGTCTTATTCTTTTTCAACGCCCAGTTCTTCACGCCAAACGCGATCGAAATCATCCGGGGTCTTGAAGTACAATTTCGCATTTTCAATTACATGGTCCAGCATCTCACGGTCATCATCGGCCAAATCGCGAAATGAGAGCAACGCATGGATGCTTTCGTCGGGTAACTCGCCGTAAAGCTGACCCACCGCCGCGTCGAGAAAGGCCGCGATCAGAATCTCTATCTGTTCGAAGGATAGAACGACCGGCGTCCCCGTCCTCAAGAGTGGCGCAATCTTGTCGTACAGACGTTGGCCGTCGCAGGTAGATACGCAAAGCGGACCACCAATGATGTCAAAAACTCGAACTATAACTTCTGGAGTCATGCTTGTCCTCTTTCCCAACTCAAGCCGGACTGTCGGCGTTTCGTTCACCCTCTGGCCATAGACGAGGACACCAAGATTTGACATTTTAACTGGTTATCTAAAGAGGAACTGCTATGTGAATAATAGCTTTCTCCGACGGACGTATCGACGGTGTGAAGTCGCAGCTTTGACGCGGAAGTTCCTCAGCATAGTTGCGAAGTTCCGTTTTGTGAGAATTGCGAAGGATGAAGTCTATAAACCAAAACGGAGCTACGGCCCCGCGCACTGCAAGAGGTGTTTCTCATTGACTCTCTCATCAATTCTCAACCCACTCCAGTCGCACCTTCATATCGTTCAGCCAATCCCATCCGATACGCCTTTCGTGCTGGAGTCTTCCAACGACGATTCCTGGAGCGATGCCCTGATCTTCCGCAAATTTACGTATGTTCAAATTCGTAAATGACCCCTCATCTACAAAACGCCGCCAGTCGGGCCGCGAAACAAGAAAGTTAGAAGCCCATTCGTTCGCCTCGGTTTCGAGGTCGGCATCGCCGGCGTTGGCTTCGTCAACGAATACGTCCTTCTTGCTGTGAAGGAGGATGTGCGCGGCTTCGTGGAACAGACTGAACCAGAGATGGTCGTCGGTCCTGTGGCGCGCACTGAGGGCGATAACAGGTTTGCGGGGGGATAACCACCAAGCAGCGCCACTAAGGCTCGCTTTCGGTAGCGGTTCGATCATCGAAAGCGCAACGCCTGCGCGGTTGCAAAGCTCGTGCGTCTGATCGCGAGCCTCATAGAATGGCGCGCGAGTCAACCTGCGGATCCGGCGCAACGCACCCAAAAAGGCCGACCTGTCGTATTCGTTACACTTCTGTCCTTCAGCGTCGATCTCCGCGAGTCGAAGCCAGGTCGCGAGCGAGTTTTCGTCGCTTTTGAAACTTGGCGAGTGCCGGTATGCGATGTTTGCTGTTCCGTACTTGACATGCCACGCGTCAATTGACGCCACACGAAAGAATGCCATCAGTTCCGAATACGCTTCTCTGCTGGCCGAGCGCGTACGAATCGCCCCTCGCTTAGCCAGTTCAATTAGTGGGAAAGACTTCGCCCACTCCGCTAACGCCTCGGCTTCACTGGCTTCGGCTTCCCTGATCTGGTGCAACTGATAGTTTTTTTCGATACCCAACCAGATTTCCGCATCGACCCCCAGTACCCTCTCGAACTGAACCGCGGTAATCGGCTCTATTGGAGCTTTCCCCGAGACAATCTCGCTGATGAGTTTCGCCGAGCGGTCGCATCGTCTCGCGAACTCGGCATGCGAGATGCCCTGGGCTTCGAGACGCTCTGCGAGGACCCAGCCGGGGGGAACCGCGTAGTCGGGGCGGTACTGGTTCGTCGCCATCACTCGCTCTCCTTTAGTGATAGTCTACGACCTCCATGATCGTAATTGCCGTGACGCGTTGAATGTCGATTCCGCCGTCGTCGAGGAGGGGTACAGGGTCGTGGTTCGGCGCAAGAATCAGCCTCGCGCGATCATCGAGATCGACCGCGTACTGCCCTTCACGATCACCTGTAAGCTGATGTCGTCGTTCGGGGGGTGTGTGAGGAACGGCGGCAAGTGTCGGCGCGTTCGCAAGAACGGCGAGCCGCATCATGATTGCCCGAGCCCTGCTCTTTCCGTACGTCCTCTCAAGGAGGCTCCCGGAGTTAAAGGTCTTTTCGAGCTTTCGGGTTTTGAAGACGACTGTCATCGTTACGCGGAAGGTAACGATTTGGGTGAGCGTATGTCAAGGAGGGATTAAATGGGATTCGTCTGGCGCAGAACCACGGAAGCCGCCAAACAGAACATACTTGCAGCGGCTACCGAGGTTCCGAGCCAGTTGTACACCTACAATGCACACAGGCAAATCTGTCGAACACTCATCCGCGGCGAGTCTTATTGTACTGTGGATTCCTTCCGCCGTGACCCTTTCGATACGTCTTGAGTTCCGCAGCCTCTTTCTTCTTTGCTCCCGACTCTGTCATTCGACCGGACGTTACGACCAACCGGTCGAATTGCTTCCCCCGAGCTTTATGCATCTGCGCCCGCGCCCTCGGATTCTTGGTCGATCCGCGGTACACGACCTTCTGGCCTCGTTTGAGGTCGTAGGTGAACGTGTCTCTTTGCTTCTTTCGCATCGGTTCCACCTTTCGGTTCTTGACGAATACTTCGTGAGATGATTTAATTTCGTTACCTAAAAGGTAACGTTTTTATTGTAAACTGTCAAGAGCCTATTTGGCCGAAGCGATTTCCCTCCCGTCAGGCCGGTTTCCCGGCCCTATTGATCAGTTCATTCAGTTTGTAATTGACGCTGGTTACGTCGAAATCGGGTTCTTTTTGAAAGGGCTGGCGCAAGTAGTGTACGCGATGCCCGCCGCCGTTCAGGAACTCGACGATGCCGAGGATGAAGTCTTCCGGTTTGTTCAGTGCGGTGAGGATCTCGTTCTTCGTTACGGTAACCGTATCTGCGCCGGATTGTCGGCCTTTCACTTCGATGAACCGGAGCCTTCCCGTTCCTGGAATCCGGCTCTCCATGTCATAGCCTAGATGTTCGGTCTCGCGGTCGACGGGCTCGAATCCGAGGCCGCGCTCGACTTCCATGATGATGGCGCGGGCCTTTGTCGCCGATTGCTGGGTGTCGATGGGGCGCCGGGGCGAGGAGTTTCCGGTCATGTCAGCCAGAAGTCCCATGGGTACCACGACAAGGCCACCGATGACGGCGGGTGGAAGCGCAGAGATTTTTTCCTCGCGTTCGAGTTGAGCCATACGTTGATGAAGGCGCTCCTGCAGGTCATCGGCGCGCCTTTGGGCTTCTCGCGAGTTCAGCCCTGCCCCTGCCTTGCCGGCTTCCTCCTGGAGCTTCAGCTGCTGTGCGCGGTGGTCCCAGTGCGAGATCTCCTTGGTCAGTCGCTCCTTTACCGCAGCGCGGGTCTTCACAACAAGAGTAAGGCGCCGGTCGCGAACTTCACCGAGGTGTTCCGGTACGATGTTGGCGATGGCTTCTTCACGTGCCTGCTGCTCCAGATCACGGGTAATCCATCCGCACTCGGCTCTTGCGAGGAAATCGGCCACACAGGGATCGTGATCGGCCAGCGGCCTGTAGTCGAGGTACGGCGCGTAGTCCAGACGGCGCTTCACACCGGCAGGATTGATCTCCACGTATAGCGTCCGGCGTGAAATAACGCGACCCTCTCCGATCGGCGCGACACTTGCGTCTTTAATTGCATGCTCAAGCGAGAAAATCACACGCGTTTCCATGCCCGGGTCCCGTTCGTCCACAAGCACGGCGCCGCGCTGCAGGAGGTCGCGATGGCGTTCCAATGTGAGGTCGAGAACGGAATCGAGCAGGGGATGCCCCGGGCAGACGAACGCGGCGGGCGTCTGGCCCAGTGGCGTAAGGTGCTTCTTGTCGAATGCAATGCGTTCGTAGCGCGCAAGAACGGGTTCGCCCATGCCGATCTGGCGGTCACGGTTGCGCACCGTTGCCGGGACGTGCGTAATCCCGTACCGGCCCGTTTCACGGCGCCTCGCTGCACCGCCGAGTCGCCTGAACGCTTCCAGGAAAAACGATTCGATATAGTGCGGCTGCAATCGCCTGGCTTCGGCACGTTCCATCTCTTCTCGCACCCTTGCGACCCGGGTCGAGTCCATGGCGTCGTGGGCGAGGGCCCTCTCCTCAATCAGTTCCTGAAGATGCGGTCGGTCTACGGCATCGCTCACCGCCTCAGAAAGCCGCGCTCGCACTTCCGGCTGCTCGCCGTAGCGAATCGCCTCGATCAGCAGATCCCTTAACGGGCGGCCATCGAACTGGATTCTTCCGAGCACGTCGAAAACCTGGCCGCCCAGCGCGCTTCGAGCCTGCTCGAGCTTTTCAAGCAGGGTGCGGTACACGTCGCCTTCCCGGGTCTCTTCCGCTATCAGATTCCAGAGATGACAGACTTCGGTCTGACCGATTCGGTGGATGCGCCCAAAGCGTTGTTCGATGCGGTTCGGGTTCCACGGAAGATCGTAATTCACCATCAGGTGGGCGCGCTGGAGGTTGATCCCCTCTCCGGCAGCATCCGTGGCCAGCAGGACCCGCACGAGAGGATCGTGGAGAAACGCCTCCTGGGCCTTGCGCCGATCTTCGCGCCCCAGGCTCCCGTGAATGGTGACGACGCCCGAAGGCCGGCCAAGCAGCGTTGCAATTCGCCGCTCAAGATAGTTCAGTGTGTCCCGGTGCTCGGTGAAGAGGACCAGTTTCTGGCTCGGCGACGGTACCGGCGGCGGGATGGCGCCGCTGCCGTACGGTTCGGCCTTCTCACCTCCCGGGGCGCCCAGGCCGGCCTGCGTGAAGATCTCTCCCAGCAGGTTCGACAGTTCGCGCCACTTGGTGTCTTCGCCGCTCTTCAGGATTCCGGCTGCTATGCTCTCAAGCCGCTTGAGCGAAGCGATCTCCGCCTTCAATTCCGCGATCGTGCCGGCCGCCGTCGCCTCGTCCAGCAATCGGGACTCCGTGGCCTCGACCTCTTCGTAAGGGGCATCGTCCAGGTCTTCCAGGTCCTCGGCATCGAATACCGGGCCAGCCTGCTGGATCGCCTCTGGGTGCTTTGCGCCGCGTTGCAGCAGACTCAATTCTCGAAGGCGGCTCTCCAGTCGTTCGCGCCGCCGCCTCAGCGACTGGTGAATCGCCTCGGGTGAGGATGCCAGGCGCCGTTGCAGGATGGTGAGCGCGAAGCCTACGGTGCCCGCGCGCGTATCGTTTTGCAACGCTTCCGCGCGATTGAACTCTTCGCGGACGTAGTCCGTCACCTCTTTGTACAACCGGGCTTCGGCCTCGGTCAGCTTGTATGGCACAGAATACGCGATGCGCTCCGGGAAAAGCGGCCGTCCATCGAACTTGAGCAGGTTTTCTTTCACCATACGGCGCATCAGATCGGAAACGTCCACATGGTGAACGCCGTCCCGGAATCGGCCTTCGAATCGGTCGCCGTCCAAAAGGGCGAGGAAGAGTTGAAAATCCGTTTCCTTGCCGTTGTGCGGCGTGGCCGTCATCAGCAGAAAGTGACGGGTGAGCCTGGATAACAATTGCCCAAGTCTGTAGCGTTTGGTGTATCTCACCTCGCCGCCGAAGTAGGTTGCCGACATCTTGTGCGCTTCGTCGCAGACCACGAGATCGTAACGACAGTCACGTGCGCCCAGCTTGTCCTGCAGGTCCTCGTTGCGGGCGAGTTTGTCCAACCGGGCGATGGCGACGTCGTTTTCGAGGAACCAATTTCCGGTACGGGCGGCGTCGAGCTTGTCGTTTGTCAGAATCTCGAAGGGAAGGTTAAATCGCCGGTACAGTTCGTCCTGCCACTGCTCGGCCAGGCTGCCCGGACATACGACCAAGCATCGCCTGAGATCGCCACGGGCGACGAGTTCCTTCATCAACAGGCCGGCCATGATTGTCTTTCCGGCGCCGGGATCGTCCGCCAGCAGGAAACGCAGCGGCTGGCGGGGCAGCATGGCATCGTACACCGCTGTGATCTGGTGCGGAAGCGGCTCTACGAGCGAGGTATGGACAGCAAGGACGGGATCGAACAGGTGGGCAAGGCGGATGCGGTAAGCTTCGGACACAAGACGAAAGAGCGCGCCGTCGCCGTCGAAACTCCACGGGCGACCCTGCTCGACGATTTCGAGCCGCGGCTCGTCGTGACGGTAGAGTATTTCCTCGGCGACCCGCCCGGAGGCGGGACGGTAGATCAACGTAAGCGCTCCGGAGCCGTGCCATTGCACGTTTACGACAGTCACGACACCGTCGGGAACGATGCCGCGGACAGTGGTGTCGGGCTTGAGATCTTCCAGCTTCATTGAATAATCGACTTGAAATTACGAGAAAAAACGGAACGACCGGTCGGTTTTTCCGCTTGTTTGCACAGATACGACGGCGCCACGACCTTGCAAATCCGCCTTCGAGGGCAGGATGCCCTCGCTCCGGGGAAAGGCATTCGTGACCACTGCGGCACGACCCCGCGCATTCCCCGCCGTAGCCAGGAATGCCCTAGGGGCAAGGATGCCATCGTTCCCGGGAACGGCGGATTACGCCCACTGCTCGCACCCGGCGAAGGGCATGTGTTTTCCTTCGACGTATTTGGGCCGCGTTACATAGTGGTTTCCGACCTCGGGAACCACCTCCCCGCAGCACAGGATGGACCGCTGTGTCTTCCGTGTCACGCGAGTGCTGGTGGGAATGTAGCGAAGGGTGAGTCCCACGCGCCACTGGTCCGACGTATTGTAGTTGGAGCCGTGGATGATATTGGGGTGGTGGATGGAAATATCCCCCGCCTTGAGTTCCACGTCCACGGCGTCGGCTTCATCGATCTGATCGGGGCGCATCCCGATGCCGAGTACGTACTTGTCGGTATCCAGCTCGACCATCTCCGAGCGTTTGAGTAAACGCCGGGTGTGTGACCCCGGCAAGACCCGCATGCACCCGTTTTCCACGGTGGAGTCCGTGCCGGCGACCCACAGCGTCGTCACCTCCATCGGCTCCAGCGGCCAGTAGGATCCGTCCTGGTGCCATCGCACGGCCTGTCCGGTCTCGGGCTTCTTGGCGATATAGTGCGCGCCGAACATCGCCAGGTTGGGTCCGATGAACTGCGCCGCGATATCCAGCAGCCGTTCGTCGCAGACCACGCGGTGCATGAACGGATCGTCCACAAGGAGGCTGTGGTGCAATTTCTCGGGTCGCGTGTCGGGATGCCTCTTGACAAGCCACTGCACGTGCTCGACCGTTTCGGCCGCAAGACCCGCGTCGATGGCCCCTCGCGCGATGCAGAAACCCTTCTCGTCATATTCCTGCTGCAGTGTCGCTTCCATACGCTTTCTCCAGGCACGAATCCTTATCCCCAAGATTCTGTTAGAAGCCGTCTCCAGAGCGCACTTGGCTGCTTCGGAATCCCGGTACTCCGCGGTGAACGCTTACAGATTGGCTTTGATATTTATGAACAAACTCCTCCGTGTCAAGCGATATTCCGACATGACCGGTTCATACGCGCTATATCCCACGCTCGCAGGCCGGATCCACACCCGCATCACCTCTCAACCCGCCACCGATCAGAGGGCCGGCATGAAGTCCGGTGCGGCCTGGAAGGCGTCCGGATCGACCGGACCCGAAAGCGCCAGTTCCCCGGCCCCCTTACCCGCCCAGGCGCTCGCTTCCCTGTGCGCGGGATCGTCCCTGGCGTAGTAGCCTTCCTTCTCGTAGTAGGAGACGCCCTGCGACGGTGAGGCGATCACGTCGATGGAGGCTACCATCGCCCACGTTTCCCGGCCGGGAACAAGGGCTGAACAACCCAATTCACAGACATGTCCGCGTATGGCGGTAATTGTTTTTCGTTACGGCTTCGGGCGGAGCACATCCGGTTCGGCGCCACGGTGATCCATGTCGGCACAGGTGGTGCGCGGGACGGCGTCGATGCTTGGAACCGAAGGGAGTTGACGGCCCCGACCGTCATCCCTACGAGTTGTTCCTCCAGGCGATCGAGTACCGCACGACCTTGGTCCATAGACGCTGAACCCATCGGCTTCGTCGAGCAGCTTGTGTTGCACCGAACCCGGCTCGACGAGCACTCCCGCATCATGGGGCCGAAAGCCCATCAACGACTTCGTTAGGCCAGAAGGTTAAGAGGACAGGTCAATACCCTATCTGTAGCATGTAGACTCTCGCAGCGCCTTTCCGGCCGTTCCGGCAAGCGCGAATCAGGTTGGTGTCTTCACAATTCTAGTCTTTTTCTTCCCATCCTCATATATCCAAGCGCGGTCCCAATAGCACCTCAGACGTTGAAATTGAGGCGAGACAAAGAGTGCTTTGACATCATCTAGAGACGTTTTGCACTCTCGCTCTTGAACCGAGCTCAACCGGTACGTTATACGCGGCGGAAGGTTTCCACCGACCCTGAAAAGGAGATAGCCATCTTCGTCCACATTGAACGACCTGAGGAAAGCCGGATTCTTCGAATTCGCATCTATGGTTCCAGAGTGTTCTTTGATTCGATTTGCCAATTCGATGAGGACCTCGAAAGTCTTGGAGCTCCAAATCCGACCCGTCTGCTGGTTTACTGCATCAAAACCGGGAAGGCCTTTTGGTGCAGATATTGGATAACGTGCGTCAAAAAGTATCATGTCTTTGAGAAGATTGAGATTTTTTTCATCTTCATCAACAAAAACAAAGGCTATCTCTTTCGCCAAGGGGACCAATTTGTGACCAAATCTATTCTTGACGTCCCTATTGAACATCTCTTCGGAGCAGCCGTAATAGGCCTTCGCCAATCCGGCCTTTAGGTACATTTCGACAGAGTATCCAAGAAGCAACATTGACGCGCGAGGAAGGCCCGTGAGCAGATTCCAATCATCCGCACGGTCCCGGTTTCCTGTTTGTCGTTCTTGGACGGTCTTCGAGAATGTCTCTCGATGGTTCGTCCATATCTCTCTCGTTTTCGTGGACGAGGCCAGAAGGCCGTCTCCTTCGGAGAACCAGTTCTTCGGGTTGAACTGTCCAGTGCTGCGTTTCGAAATTCTTTCGCTGGGATACAAGTCCATCACCTCCAAATCCACAAAACGTCAAATCCAACGAGGGGATTGTGTATCAGATCGACAGCGCCCTCAATGCTTGAGGCCGCGACCTGCTCCCCCAGCGATTGCGACGCCAGGACGCTTCTCAACCGGTGCCGGCTAAGCCATGCTCAACCCCGCATCTGCTCGCGCTCAATCCCGGTGCTCCGCGGTGAACGCTTACAGACTGGCTTTGATATTTATGAACAAACTCCTCCGCGTCAAGCGATATTCCGACATGACCGATTTATACGCGCTATATCCCACGCCCGCAGACCGGATCCACACCCGCATCACCGTTCAGCCCGCCAACTATCACAGCCCGGGCATGAAGTCCGGTGCTGCCTGGAACTCCGTCGCGCCGGGGATGGCTCCGGGTTGAACGGTGTACTGCCCGCCGGGAACCACGAAAAACGCGGTGTTTCTGCGGGTATCCACGCGGGCGTTGAAACGAACCGTCCCATCCCGGTCTCGGATACTCCAGTCGCCCGGCGCCAGGCAGGTCAGCAATAACTGGCAGCTTCCATCCCCACCGACCTCCACCTGCAGCGTCTGCTCCAGCAGCTTGCCGGTCCGGCTCAAGACCACCACCCGGTCCGCCAGCGTGACAACGAAGGCTTCGGGGAGTTCTACGTGGTCAACCGGCAGATCCGGCGCGTGTTCGTCAGACATCGTCATCACCGTCAGAAACACATCGTTGCTCCGCTCCTTCCCGGGCGAGAACATGATGCGATGGCCGTTGGCTTCAGGCCGGTCGGGTTTCGGCGGCGTGAAGTACTGTCCGAACACGCTGTTGGCTTCCCTACCGCTCAGGACCTGCACGTCCCGCTCATCCGCCCCCGGTCGCAGCATTCGCAGGACGACCTTGCCGGTCCCGCCGGCGTCGCTGTTTCTCAGGATAACGCCATCGGCCGTGGTTTCAGGCGGGTTGAGGGTGTTGACCTGCCAGTATTTCCTGAACTCCGGTCTGGCCGTGGTTATGTTGTCAAGGACGATCAGCGCAGCGGGAGTCTGCTCGTTGTCGAGATTCAGGAAGCAGAAGGACCGGACGTAGTCCTCGATCTTCCCGCTGTAGGCCGACGTCAGATTGACCGAGAAGGTGCTGTAGAACGGACGCTGCGGGGACGGGCCAAAGCTGGCCGAGACGACGTCCCCATTGGCGAACGTCGGATCCGAAAGCGCCTGGTCAGGTGTGGTCGGGCATGACTGAATGAAGCGCGTGCCTCCGTCATTGACGGTATTCCGAATGAACTGCTCTTCAGGATCGACCGCCAGCATCATGCTGTGCGAAATCGAACGCTTGCAGAAGTTGAAATCGTAGGGCGTTCCATAGAAATGGTACTGCCCCAGATCAGCCGCCTGCAGCCCGCGGTAGTAGATCTGGAAACTGCCCGCGTCAGCATGCTGGTGGTTGCCGAAGTGATACCCCCCGCCCTTCATCTCCACGACCACGTCGGACACACCCGGGCCCATGTTCCAGCCGGTCCTGGCGACCATCGACCCGAGAACCGGGCCGAAATCGAGGGTGAGCGGCAATGAATCGAAATTCTCCGCAGCCTCCAGGTCCGGGTCGTTCAGAAGGAGTACCATAATCGGCTCGGCGGGAAGCCCGCCCTGCCGCTCGAAGTCGCGCTTGAGGACCGGATCGCTGCTGTACGCGTAGCTGAGCAGCGCGGTTGCGCCGAGACTTGCCGGCCTTCCGTCTGAGAATCCGTCGCCGTCGCGCAGGGTCTCTTCGTTCGGCATGCGCATGTAGAGCCAGAACTTGCAGACGTCCGCGATGTTGTCGTCGAAGACCCGCTCGCCGGTCATGCGGTAAAAGAGCCAGGCGGCGTGCATATCCCAGCCGAACCGGTACGGCCCGTAACTGACGCCCTGGTTGTGGCGCGGAGACTGGTATTCGAACCGGCGCATCGGCACGAGTTCTTCCAGGATGCGGTAGGCGCAGTATCGATACGGTACGGGATCCTCGTCGTAGATGGCAATCGCCATGCACAACAGATCGCGGTTGACCTGCGCCTCGTTGCCATGGCCGTTGACGATGATCTGCTTGAACGGCGGCCAGCCGATCTCCATATCGTCGGCAAGACGCATGAGATTGCCGCGGATGCTGTCCCTGTCATCGGGTGTCATCAAGTCGTAGCACCAGTCGTAAACCAGCGCGGCAGAGTAGATGGCGCGACCGATTTCCCTGGTAATATCGAGCAGGTTTCCGAATTCGACCGCGGCAAGATAGTCGCGGATGAGCGCCACCGCCTCCCGGCCGGGCGTCTCCCCGCCGTTCATCAGGTAGACGAAAGCCCTGGCGACGGCCGCTTTCTCGAGTTTCGGGTTGTGGCCGACTTCCGCACCCGGTTCGGCCTCAAACGCGAAGGGTTCGGCCGCCTGTCCCCTCACCCCGGCCCATAGCGGCGCGTTCTCGCCCTTTGTCAGGTTTGCCCGGACCGCCGGCAGCGACGCCTCGTTCACCCAGATGCGCGGTCGGGATGCCGGCGGAACCACCGACGGACGGTACGTGGTCGCGGCCTCCGGTACTTCCGGCGGCGTGTACGGGCTGACTTCGAAGTAATCCAGGCGCACCCCCTCCGGCAGCCAGACCCGTATCTCCTGCTCCCGTCCGTCGAGATTGAACTTTCCGGTCGTCTGCGTGCAGCTCTCCGGCCGGCTCCACGGAACGAATACCACGCGTCTTGTGGGGCGGGCGTCTCCCACGGCTATTCTAAGGAACAGTGAATCAAACTTGCTCCCGGCCTTTCGCATCGCCTCCCTGCCACTGGCGTCCGTGGCCGCGTGGGTGCGGATCACGTACCGTCCGGATCTCGAAGCCCGCACCCTGAAAACCAGGTCCGGGCTGGCGTCGGGTGAGTCCACGTTTGTGTCCACACCGGCCTTGAGCGAAACGCCCTTCTCACCGGAGAACCCGCTTTGCGCGACGATCTCTGAACGGCGGGGGTCGATCCCGCCGGCCTCCGCATTCAAGATGACCGATCCGGTGACAACGATTGTTTTCGAATTCACGGCTTCGCTCGTACCTCCATCGGGTTTCATGATATGGGTCTCCTCCGCGTGTGTTGGCACGGTGATGAAGAGCGCTGCAACGAACAGACGGCACAATGGTTTCGACAGCCGATGGTTTTCCTTAAACATCTTCCTATGGCAATTGTGAATCTGCAGGGGCGACCGGCCGGTCGCCCCTACAAAAACCGGGTATCCGTGAGCCCCTGCAGAAATCGGGTATCCGCGAGTCGTCTTCGCCAGGCCCTATCGTAAACCAGGTTTGGCTGACGACTGTTTTCTGAAAGCTGATCGCTGTTTTCCGCAGTCGGCTCGATATAGTTCAAACTTGTGGCGCAGAGTACAGGTCCAGGCTGCTGAGCCAATTGAGGCAGAGTTGCGGCCAGCTCGAAGGCAGCTTTTCGTTACGGCGCACGCCGAAATCGTGTTCCCCGGTTGCATAGACATGCAGTTCCGTGGGAATGCCGGCCCGGTGCAGAGCCAGGTACATGATCACGCTGTGGGCGACCTCGGATTCGCTGTCATCACCGGCGTGGGTCAGAAACACCGGAGGCGTATCGGCCGGAATGTGGATCCCGCCCGAAATCCGGTCGCAGTCCGAATCCTTCAGGTACCCCGAATAACACAGCACGGCAAAATCCGGGCGGCAACTCACGTGATCGACCGCGTCGATCTGCGGGTAGGTCCGGTCGCGGAAACCGGTGGCGGTTGCCAGGGCGAGATGGCCGCCCGCGGAGAAGCCCACCATACCGATTCGGCCAGGGTCTATGCGCCATTCGGTCGCGTGGCTGCGGACGATACTGACCGCGCGCTGGGCGTCGGACAGCGGTCCTGAAGGCGGGACCCCCTTCGCATCGCCCGGACGGCGCGGAACCCTGTATTTCAGTATGATGCCGGCGATGCCCCGGGAAGTCAGCCATGCCGCAACCTCCTCGCCTTCCAGTTCCCAGAAGAGATCCCAGTAACCCCCTCCCGGACAGATGAGCATGGCAGTGCCCGTGTTCTTCTCCGGCGGAGGAAGGTGCACGGTCAGCGAGGGTCGCGTGACGTTCGTGATCAGCAGCGTGATCCCCACGAACCTGGAGTCGTGGATGCGGCTCTTCTCCTCACCGTCAATGCCGACGTCTCCGGGCACGCAGCCCGGCCACAATTCCATCGCGTTCATACCAATCCTCCGGATCTGATTTCCTGCAACGAAACGGTACGGTCTTCCTGTGCAGAGATGGAAACGGCTTCGGCGATCTCAACGTCCAGCAGGGCATCACCGGGAGGATTCAGGGCTTCACGCCGACTCTCCGTGGCATCCAGAAACGCGTGCGCCTGCCTCACCATAGACGATGGTTCCGCATCAAGGGTGCGGACTTCGGAGCGACCTTCCCTATACACTTTAATTGCTTCCTCGCCGGGCGGGCTGTCGGCACCCGTCGTGACTCCGCCTCCTGCGCAGACGAACCGCGGGTGCGGGTCGGTCATCCCCTCCGGGCCGATATAGCTGGCCGTTGCCGAAGCGAATGCCCCGTTTTCGAATCCGATCAGCGCCCCGCATGTCTCCTCGGCAACGTGGCCGGGCGCCGTATTCCGCTTCCGGTTGGCCATCGCCGAAACGGTGGTCGGCCGTCCGAGAATCCAGCGGACCGCATTCAGATAACAGTAGCTCATGTGGGTCAGCGGCATGCCCCCGCTTGCCTCCTGGTCGTAGTACCAGGCATCCGGATCCGGGTTCCACAATGCCATGGTCACCGCCATCACCGGCGTCCCCAGTTCTCCTCCGGCCACCAGGCGCCTGATCTCTTCCCAGGCCGGGTCGTACCTGCGCTGAAACCCCGCCTCCACGATCCGCCCGGACCGGTTTGTCATCTCCACAATCCGTCTTCCGTTCTCCAGCGTCGACGCGAGACAACCGCCGATGAGCAGGTCGTAGCCGGCATCCAGCGCCCACATTGTCGCCTCGTCCTGAACGCGATGCGGTACTTCGATCAGGACGGCGTCCGGGCGGGAGCCGGCCAATTTCCGATAATCATCGCCAGAAACCGCGCACCCCAGTTCCCTCGCACATCTTTCGGCCGTCTCTCGGCGCCGGGCGGCCACGCCGCAGATTTCCGCCCGCCCGGTATCCAGAAACGCCCGGCCCCGGACCCTGGCCATATTCCCCGCGCCCACAACCGCGATTCGTGTCTTCGACATGGCGCTGCCTTTCGAATTTTCGATTGACTTCCACACGCCGGAGACGTACGCTTTGAGAAACCCTCCGACCTTCCAATTGAAATGGCAAGGTAGTCAGCCCGTTAATAAAGCCCATCCGGGCTGCGTCCGGCCCTTATGACCGAATTACGGCGTTGCGCTCCCTCCTCGAATCCACGGATTCGATTCGGTCGCGCGCCTTGTCTTCGGCCACAATGACTCGGCCTCGCCTGCAGAGCGACTTTATCAACGGACTGCTATGGCAAGGGTTGTCTTCAGATCGGTCGTTCTCGGCCTTTCAGCGGGCCTGGCGCTGGGCGGTCCTTTTTTGTTTGTGGACGCCGGGAACGCGGACGGCGAGACCCGTTCAGCGGGATACATCGGCGCACAGGCCTGCGCTGAGTGCCACCGGGACCGGTTCGAGGAGTTCCGGCGCACCGCCCACCATCTCACCTCCCGCTTTCCCGGTCCCGAATCGATCCTGGGCAGCTTCTCTCCCGATCACGCGATCGTCAGGACCCGGAACCCCAACCTCCGCTTCGAAATCACGGCCGGTAAAGACGGATTCTATCAGACCGCAATTGTGGGAAAAGGTGAAGGGAGCTACCGGCGGACCGAGCGCATCGACATTGTGACCGGCTCGGGAAAGATCGGCCAGACCTACCTCTTCTGGCAGGGCGACCGCCTCTATCAGTTGCCCATCTCCTACTTCTCCCAGCAGCAGCGATGGATCAACAGCCCGGGCTATCCCGACGGCGAGGTGAACTTCTCACGCGGCGTCGTCCCGCGATGTCTGGAGTGCCACGCCACCTGGTTCGAATCGGAATCCTATACCAGTAACGCATACGACAAGGAACATTTCGTCCTGGGCGTCTCCTGCGAGCGCTGCCACGGGCCCGGTGCGAAACACGCGGCCTATCAGCGCGCCCATCCCGACGCAAAGGACATGCCGCACATCCTGCACCCCGGCGGACTCGACCCGCCCCGGCTGATCGACCTCTGCGCGCAATGCCATTCAGGCGTCGGTGTGCCCAGCCGGCGGCCTTTCTCCTTTCGACCCGGCGAGTCCCTGAGCGATTATCTCGAACTGGACGACCACGAAGAGTTGAACAGGATCGGGGTCCACAGTACCAACCAGTTGCCGCGGCTGACCAAATCGAAGTGTTTCGAGCAGAGTTCGGCGATGACATGCATCACCTGCCACAACCCGCACACCCTCGAGCGTGGAAACCTTTCCCTGTTTTCCCGGCGTTGCGCGGCGTGCCACCAAACGCACGCCTGCGGTATGTCCGCCGAACTCGGTGACGCGATGCGGTCCAACTGCATCGACTGCCACATGCCCCGGAAACAGGACCTGGAAACGGAATTCGAAACCGCCGAGGATTTCCAGTTTCCGACCATGCGGGACCACTTCATCGCCATCTATCCGGAAATCAGCCGGCGCCTGGCGCCGGATTTTCTGCACCCGGAGAAAACCACGCCACCTCAACAGGGGGGACACTGATATGCGTCAATACAGAACGCTCACGCTGGCGGACAGGGGTCAGCCCCGCACCGCCATCGTCGTCCCGGCCGGCGCCGGAGAGATCCTCCGCGACGCTGCCGGCGAACTGCAGACGGCGCTCGAAAAGATGACAGGCATGGCGCCCCCGATGGGCGCAGACGGCGGAAAGCCCGCGCCACGAGGCAGGACCGCCATCCACGTCGGTCTCACCGCGTACGCCCGGTCGCTGAACCTGGATGCCGGAGACGCGGGTGTCGAGGGCTACCGCATCCACACCGCCGGAAGGGACCTCTTCATCCTCGGCGGAAGCGACAGCGGCACGGCATACGGCGTCTACGGCCTGTTGGAAGACCATCTCGGCGCTCGCTGGTTCATGCCGGGGGAACTCTTCGAAGACATCCCGATGCAAACCACCCTTAGAATCGCGCCGATAAACGAAACCAGAACCCCCGACTTCCTCTTCCGCGTCTTCAGCGGAATCGGGGGGTCGGAGGGGCATCGCTGGGAACGCCGCAACCGCGTTTCCAGCCGCAGGCACGAACTGCCCTATGCCGGCTTCCACCACGCCCTGTACAAGATTTTCCCCGTTGCCCAATACGGAGAGACCCATCCGGAGTATTACGCGCTTATCGACGGGGAGCGGCTCCTCCCGGAAAGCGACGCCGTAAGCAACGGTCTGTTCGGCCAACCCTGCACGAGCAACCCCGAGGTCGTCGATATCACCATCACGGCCACGCGCGCCTACTTCGACGAACACCCCGAGGCGCACTGCTTCTCGCTGGGGATGAATGACAACGGGAATTTCTGCCTTTGCGACAACTGCCGCGCCCTGGACATTCCGGATCTCACGTTCCGGGGGCGTCCGATCTATTCCGACCGGTGGTTCACCTACTTCAACGCCGTCGCACGCGCGCTGCAGGCGTCCCATCCCGGGAAATTCGTGGGTTGTCTGGCCTACCATAACGTCGAGGAACCGCCCAGACGCATCGAACGCCTCGAGCCCAACGCCGCCATCTACCTGACGCAGGACACCGCGCAGCACCTGGATCCGGAATATCGGGATAAGGACCGGGAATTCATCCTCTCGTGGCTCAAGCAGTGCGACCACGTCTGCAAGTACGACTATTACGGCCTGGGCTGGGTATTGCCGCGCTACTTTCCGGGGCTGATGGCCGACGACATCAAGTTCCAGCACGGTGCGGGCGTCAAGGGCTTCTATGCCGAAGCCTATCCCCACTGGCCGGCAGCCGGGCCGCAGATCTGGCTGGCATCCA
This sequence comes from Gemmatimonadota bacterium, assembly GCA_028873695.1. Lineage (GTDB taxonomy): Bacteria > Latescibacterota > UBA2968 > UBA2968 > JAAXHE01. The sequence continues at coordinate 24,209 of JAPPNU010000014.1, forward strand.
AACTCTGGTGGGACGCCGGACAGGACCCGGAAAAGCTCCTCGATGAGTTCTTTTCGCGACTGTTCGGCGCGGCGGCGGGCGAGATGCGCGCCTTCTACGACCTTCTCGAAGCCATCTGGCGTCGCCCGCGGGATGGCCGGTGGTTCCAGGGCCTGCGCGGGTTGCACGACCAGGTACCCTGTTACACGACCGACGACGCGGACGACCTCCAAGCCGCTCTCTCACGCGCATACAGGGCCACGCGCGACCCGCTTGTCCGGTTGAGAATCGACTACATCCGCCGCTGGTTTACCTTTCCCGCAACCCTCATCCGCGGCTGGCATATCGCCGACGAAGTCCTGGGGATGCGACCGGGGCCCGCGGCCAGGCAGAGGGCGGCGGAACTGCGGAAACTCAGGCCGCGCCTTAAAAAGGTACACCGCCACGCCGTGCTGGAGGACCGCAACATGCCCAAGTCCGCCTATTTCAACGACGGCAGGTACGAGGCGCGGGTCGCGGACCCGTGGACGGAGAAGGTCGATGAAGCACTGGCGCACGCGGGCGAATAACCGGCATCCCTGTTCGGCGCCGCCCCGCCCTGAAACGGGGATCCAAAGCGGTACGAGGGCGAATATGAAGTCCGCAAGACGTCTCAGAAAAAGGAGAATCCCATGACCGTGAAATCCGTGTATATGATGACCGATCTGGAAGGCGTGGCCGGCGTCGACGATTGGGACCCGAGGCACCGGGAAGATGCGACAACGGCCAAAGGCGTGTACGATCGCGCAGAGATGCAGCGGCTGTTGACTGGCGAAGTCAATGCCGCGGCCGAAGGCTTGTTTGCCGCAGGTGTCGAAGAAGTGATCATCAATGACGCGCATGGCGCCGGGCGCACCATTCTGTCAGAAGAACTGGTCTCCGGCGTAAAACTGGTGCAAGGCGTCAAGCGGCCGTGCTGGTTGCCGGGCCTGTCCCCCGGATTCGACGCATTGATTCAGGTGGGCATGCACGCTATGACCGGCACGCCCAACGGATGCCTCGCACACTCGATGAGCCGCGATATCATCTACCGCGTCAACGGCGAAGAAGTCGGCGAGATGGAAATGGCCGCGTACCTGTGCGGTCATCTGGGCGTTCCCTGGGTCTTTACATCGGGCGATCTGCACGCGTGTACCGAATCCGAACGATGGGTCAGCGGCATCGTCACGGCGCCGGTAAAGGAAGGCCTGGGAGAATTATGCGCCTTGCACATGGCGCCGGCAGATGCCCGCGCCCTGATCAAGGCACGCGTCCAGGAAGCCGTGGCGGTCGCAAATGACATCGAACCGCTCGTTGCGACGAGTCCCGTGGTAATGGAGGTGACGCGTCCCGAACCCCATCGACTCTCCGTGCGGGAAGGGGTCGAGCGGGTGGACGACGTGACGAATCGGTGCAAAGGCGAGTCCTTCTGGCAGGTATTTCACAACCTGTTTTATGGAAAGCCCGATTTCCCGGTTCCGGCGTAATGGACCGGGCGGGTTTCGGTGATCGCGGCGCCCGGCACAGGGCGGCTATTCGTAAAGAAGCCGATCCACCTTCCGCATCAGTACCAGCCAGTCCAGGTGTGTTTTCGCCACACGCTCCGGGTGCGCCCTGCTGCGCGCGAGGAATCCCGGCACCTCGTCCCTTCCGGTTGGCTTTGACGGATCCGAGTAGCGGATGTCCACGCTCCAGCGGACGCGGTCCGTCCGGTTGGGAAAGGACCGGTGCGCCGTCTTGTGCTGGAACACCACCAGGCCGCCCTTCCGCACCGGACATGCGATGGGCTCCCCATCCGGAACCCACCCTTCCCGGATCCCCGCGTTCGGATAGCCCGCCACGTCTCCGTGCGGTTTGAGACCGGCGCGGTGGCTCCCCGGAATCACCTCCAGGCATCCGTTCTCCACGCGAACGTCCACCAGCGGAATCCAGAAGTTCACCATGAACGTGGCTTCCGCCTCGGGATGCAGGAACCCCAGGTCCTGGTGCCACGGGATCTGCGACCGGACCTCATTGGGCATCTTCGCCTGGCAGTTGAACTGGGGATGGGCCAGGATCTCCGGACCGATGACGGATTCCACGATGTCCAGAATTGCCGGGTTCGTGATCACGGAAAACATCCCGGCCGTCTTCAGGCGCTTTCCCGTCACCGCCTTCTCGATTTCCGATGCATCGTCCATCGCGTCCCGCAGACAAGCCAGTCGCCGGTCGAAAGGCGCACTCTCGAAGGGATCGGACAACCTGCCATTGGCGTGGGCTGCACGCGCCTTACGATCGATGCCCCCGGCGATGTCGTCGATCAGCGGCTGCAGGTCCCGGGGTGCCAGCACGTCCTCCAGAAGCAGATAGCCGTCGTTCATGAACGCGGAGAGCTGCTGTTGGTTCAGCCCGGCCATAATCGCAATCTCACGAAATCGTCCTTTGGACCCCGCGCGAGGTTTCGCGCTGACGATCGGTATCTAACCGACCGGCTGGAACGACGTCACGGTCCCCGCCGACGTGGCGCACACGACCCGGTCTCCGTCGGCGCGAAGGTACGTCACTTCCCCGCCGACCCGGTCCCCGGCAATCAGGCCGCCGTCCCTGTCATAGGTCCGGATCTCACCCGTATCGAAACCCACCAGAATCTTCACGGAATCGTTGTCCCGTACCGTGGTCAACCATGTGATTTTGTCCACCAGGTCCCGCCGCCAGATCACCTCTCCGTCTCCCGCGATGCAGACAAGCTGCCCCACGTCGCTGCCCGCGATCACCTCCGACCGTCCGTCGCCGTTCACGTCCGCCAGGGCGATATCCTCAACCTCGCCCCCCATGTTCACGCGCCAGGAAAGGGCCCCCATTCTGCCCGGGCGGCTGCTGAACGTCCCCGGGCCCGAGAATTTCCCGGCGCCCCCGACGCCCGTCTGTCCGAACAATTCCCCGGTCGTCGCGGCGTTTACCGCGCGCCAGTCGCCATAGACCACTTCCAGCGCGCCGTCTCCGTCGATATCCGCGGACAGGATCGTCGGCGAGACGCAGCCCGTGCTCCGCCGCCAGCGCGCGGTACCGTCCGGATTGAGGCAATTGATCGTGTAATACTCGGTTCCCACCAGGATCTCGTCCTTGCCGTCGCCGTCCAGGTCCACGGCCAGGCATCCCGTAATACAATGGTAATGGGTCTCCGTCTGCCACTTCAAAGACCCGTCAGCCTCGAACGCGTGAAACAGCCATCCTTCGGCGCCGGTCAGCACCTGCCTCCTGCCGTCGCCGTCGAGATCGGCCGACGACACGGTCGTCAACCGCTGCGGGCGCATCCCGCTTCCGGGCGGAAACTCGTGCTCCCAGCGCACCCCGCCTGCGGCGTCCAGAACATACAGCCTGCAGTCGCGGGTTCCGACAACCGCTTCGGACGCGCCGTCCCCGTCGACGTCCGAAAGGTGAACCGCACGGACCTCGCCACCCGCGTCGAACGACCAGGCCTCGGCTCCGCCCGCGTCATGCAGGCGGACGCCCCCGTCCAATGTCCCCGAAAGCGTCAGGCCTGCTCCGTCGGAATCGACGGCCGTCACCCCCGATCCGGCGTCGAACGCCCACGCCGCATCCAGACCGGATCGGGGGACGGACTCCCGGCGTCCGGCCGCAGGCGCTTCCGGGCGGGACGGCGTATCACGCAACAACCGGTCGAACGTACCGGGCCGGCGCGGCGAGACCTCCAGATCGTGGCGGCCGGCCGGCACCGTGAACCAGAGCAGCTTTCCTTCGCCGCCGCCCGAGACCGCCTCGCCGTTCACACGGACGCCGTCGGCGCGGATGCCCACGCGCGTCTCCGTGCGCGTTTCGATGATTCCCTTCCCCCGCGCCAGATCCATCTCCACGGAAACGGGCTCCCAACTCCTGAACAACGGCCCTTCCCACGAGAGCGCGGTTCCCTCCACGAGGGCGAACCCGTCCCTGTCGATCCGGAACAGTTTCCCGTCCGCCTGCAGTTCGCCGGTATCCGGCGGGCAGGTTCCCGCCATCACCGCCTCGCCCGAATGCCGGTCCCGGATCAGGGCGACGGTAGGGCCCGCGCGTTCGAGGTCGAACGCCTGGTCCATGCCGTCGTTGGACGGATACAGCAGGTTCACGAACGTCGTCCGTTCACCGGCGTCCAGTTGGATTCGCTTCTTCTGGTGCCACATCCGCACCGTCCCGTCCGCGTGCTCGTAACTCTCCCAGTTGTTTTCCCAGTCCGGTGCAAAGTCGGCCTCCCGGTCGGTCAGCGATTTCTCGGAACCGTCCGCGTTCGCAATGTGGAACCGCTCGCCGTCCTGTTCGATGCGCAATTCGCCGTCCTCAACGGCCGCCTGTCCCAGCACCCGCCAGATGGCGTCCAGCAGGAAGTCGCCCGCTTCGAGCGCCTGTACCGTATCGATCACAAGAAAATACGAACCCTTCCGCCAGAAGATGCTTCGCGCCCAGTCCGCGCCGTTGTCTCCCGGCGACACCGTCTGGCTGTATCCCCAGTCTTCGAAATCCGCGATTGCCCGGAGCGCCACCTGGCCCGGTTTGGGATAACACGTCCCATCTTTGACGATCACCACCGAGTTGTGATATCGCGCCAGCCGCCGGATGTAGTCCAGGTCCGCCAGCCAGATACGGTCGTTCCAGCACAGCCGGATGATCGAATTGCCGTCCTCCTGGGAATGGGAGAATCCCGTCGGTCCGTCGATCAGCAGGTACTCGCTGCGCCGGTCGAAGCTGCGCCGGAACGCCAGCTTGTCGAACGCCTCGGATAGGAGTACGGACGATTCCACCAGGGGGTCTCCGTGGTATTGTTCCGTGTTTCGGGCACGCTCGGTCGCAAGTTCGTGCGCGGCCCCGTCCAGCATGGACGCGCGCACCCCCAGCAGTTCCGAGGGTTCGACCGGCGCCACGTCCTTGAAGAAAAACCCGTCGTACACTTCCCAGCCGCCGATCCCCCAGTTCGTGCGCCGGCGGAACGAATCCCGCCACTCCTGGCCCTGCGCCATCCAGTTGTAGAGCCAGCGGTACCGTCCGTCGTTGTAGAACCACGCGCCGATCGCCGCGGTCTGCAGTCCGCTGGGACGGCTGGAGCGGGCGGCCCTGTATGCGCCGACGTCGCCGTACGTGCAGTCGTCGCCCCGGCTGTCGATGGTCAGAACGGCGCTGTCCAGCAGCCGCGCGAGATGGCCGTCTTCCAGGTACGAGAGATCGTCCGTCATCAACCCGTACTTGATCAGGTGTCCCGGGGTGATCCACACGTACCCCGTGCCCGCGTTGTCGTTCGGCTTGTAGGACCTTGCGTGCAGTTCCAGCGTGCGGTGCGCGAGGGGCAGTTTTTCGTCGAAATCCGTCAGCCCGTAGTACTTCTTGAAATACCGCGCGCCGGAAAACAGGCTCAACGCCGCGAAACTCTGGTGGTTCTGGTTCTGTACCACGTCGTCCACGGACCTGAACCGGAAGTGCGTGAGTTCGGCGGTCCACCGGATGATATTGTAGATCGCGTTGGTCATCTTCAGGCGGTCGGCGTCGCCCAGCGCTTCGCCCTCCTCCATCACGTCCCAGGCCGTCAGCATCCGATAAATCCAGAAGTAGAGATGCGTGCCCTGCGACAGGCACCAGTCACCCGTCTCGTGGGCCAGATCGATGAAGAACAGGAATTCCTCCCTGAAAATTCGACCCCAGACCTCGTCGCCCGACAGATAATACAGCATCGCGTGGTCCACCATGCGGCGCAGCGGCCCCTGGCTCCCTGAAAGCGCCACCTGCTCGTTCACCGTGTCGACGATCTTCCGGGCCTCGGCCTCCGTGGGCGCGGAATCCGGGTTCTGCCTGGACACGGACCGGTTGATGCGCCCGATGCGCGGCCCGTCCCGCTCCAGTATACCGAGGAACTCGTCCACCGCCCTCGACACCCCTTCGGGCGTACTTCCTCCCAGCTGGACCGCATTGCGGCCGGTCCCGAACGGATTGTGGACCGTTCTGACTTCGTAACCGTCGGCGCCCGGATAGTACTCGTCCGTCCACGCGTAGAAATTCATCCCCAGGCGCCGGATTGTCGCGTTGTTGAAGACGTTACCCGCTGCAATGATATTCGCGTTCTCCCAGTCGCTTCCCGCGACGTTCGATCCGGGCCGGACTTCGGCCCCGCTGCCCAAAGCCTGTGCGATTCTACGGCCGATTTCATCCCCCGACTCTCCGTCGGGCGGCACCACCAGGACGTCTTCGGACAGGTCCGTCTCGAGATGGAGATCCTTCAGAATCGGAATTTCCTTGTTTACGATCTCGATATCGTACGATTCCTGCCGGCGCCGTTGCGTGCTGCGACCTCCTGTTTCATCCATTGGTGTCACCTCGCGTCACAGATCCTCTTCAATGAAACCGTTCAAGATGATCAAAGCGCCTCGATCATCGTCCCCGCGGCCACAAGCGTCTGCTTCACTTCTCCCCGTTCGTCGAACACGGCTGCGCCTACCTCGCCGTCGGTCCGGATGCCCGCGCCTGTCAGGACGCTGCCGCCGGTCGGCTGCAGGAGTACTGCCGCGCGGCCCTCAGCCAACGGCACGGTGACCGCGTAACCGCCGTCGACCGCCTCCAACTGCGCCTCTCCGGACGGCGACGCCGCCGCCCGATGCGGCCTGAGAATCGTCACGAACGTCTGGTCCGTGGCGGGCGCGGACGGGACCGCCGTCAGGTGATACTCGATCAGTTTTATTCGTGGACGCGGCGGCGGCTCGAAACGGTCGGTCTGGCTCAGCGACAGTCCGTCCGGCCACAGAAACGATACCCGGCAGGCCGCTGCACCGTTGACCACCCGGATATCCCGCTGGTTGTGGACCGCCATCTCCACGGGCGCGTGCAGCCGCCACTCAAATTGCGCGGGACCGGGCGCGCGCAGCGTATCGAAGATGAGTACCGCTTCCGGTTTCACGAACAGGATGCGGCGGGTAAACCGCTCCAGTTTGCCGGCATATGCGCGGGATGCCTCGCCGGAGACGTAATCGAGATGTTCGGACGTGTGGAAATCCAGGATTTCGCCCTGGGCGTCGCTGGTATTCGGCAACTGCCCTTCGCCGTTAACCGTGATGCAGTTTACCGACTTCGTGTGGTGCATCCACTTTCTGTGGTGCTCGCTGCCGTGGATGTCCCGGCGACCCGTACGGATCAGCAGCCGCTCTCCGAACGCATATAGCAGGAATGAATTCTGAGCCTCGTACCCGTGGCTGTGGGACCCCAGGGGACTGCTCTTGAAGATCACCTCCACGTTGTTCCGGGCGTCCTCCAGATTGGTGTTGAGCGCGGCCTGGCCCGTACCCCTGAAACATCTGGACGTGGGCAGGTCCAAGGGTCGCTTCGCCGCCACCCGGGGCAGGGCGCCCCTCACGAAGCCGATATAACCCGGCTCGGAAGGCTGCTCACCGTGCGCCTCGACGTACCACTGCCAGTAAGGATTCTGTGCCATTGCAGCGAAGAGAGCCATCACGCCGCGGTTCTGCGCGGAGACGAGATGCGCGGTCAGGTCGCCGAACCCGCCGCCCCTGGTACCCGGCGGCTGGAGGTACATCGGATAATACCCGACTTGCGAGAAATAGGGCTTGTCGAAGGCGTCGATACCCATAGCCGCACGCATGATGTCCGCCCACCAGGTGAATCGCTGGATGTAGCTTCGCCAGTAACCCATGCCCTGGTGCCAGCCCCCGTCGTCATCGCTCCAGACCGGGTACGTGTTGGCGAACACGTTCGCGGCGAACCACACCCAGTCCTCGGCCTCGGGGATTTCGCCCAGAAACGCGATGCCCACTTCGCCCAGGAAGTGCCAGGAACGGGTGTCGTGACTCCCGTACGGGCGCCAGAGGAAGCGCGGATTCAGGTGGTCGTTCATCTCCCTTCCACGGACGGTCATCACCTCGCGGCACCGCTCCCGCTCGTCCTCCGTGAGCAGATCGTAGAGATAGCTGTAGGTGCGGGAGAAATAATACGCATAGGGCATCCCGGCCTCGTCATTGTACTTGAATCCGGTTGCCCCCACCGGGTCCCATTCGGCGCAAGCCATAAGGATCTCCCGGGCGAGTTGCCCGTACTCCTCGCGCCCGCCCAGCAGTCGGGTGAAGGCCAGCGTGGCCGAGCCGTTCAGGGCCGCGATCGTATATTCCCGGTTCGGCCACCAGATCGCCCGCCACTCCTCGCTCAGCCGGACCGTGCCTTCGGGGTAGAGGGGCGGCTCCTCAGTGGGCGGCGGATTCTTCAGCAGTTTCTCCGACGCCGCCACAAGATTTTTGTATTGATCGGCAAGGTCCGTTTTGGAACGCCGTCGAAATTCCGCAATCTGCTCCGGCCTCACGAACAGCCGCGGATGACCGGACGGAATGCGCGCCAGCAGGTCATCGCGCGAGGGAAGCGGAAGCGCGTTTGCCTCCTCCGCAATTGTAAACGCACGCACGCTGCTCCAGTCCGAGGCAGCGCCCGATCCATCGTAAACGCGGAATCTCCAGTACCAACGGCCCGGCGGCAGCGTACGGGGCGGGCAGTGGACGTTGAACGTGATGCTGCTCGCCTCGTACTCCAGCTGCGCGAAGGCACTGTCCGCAGCGCACTGTACCTCGTAGCTCGCGGCGCCCTTCTGCGGCCGCCACGAGAAACCGGGTGGAGTCACCTGTGACACGCTCCCGTCCGCCGGACGAAAGCCCCACTCGCCGGGCTTTCCGGGCGTCTCGTCGATTTCCGCTCGTCCGGCTGCTTCCGCCCGCGATACCGCGGAGAGCAGCAGAACCATGCCAACAATCACCAGAATACCGATCATCCTGTAACTCCTTTCGTGCAATCCATGGGACGCGAACGCCAGGCGTGTTCGGGAATTCACTGGTTTTCCTCCCCCTCTCGTTGGGGCGAGGGACCAATGTGAGAGGTTGCACACATACTTATGGCGTTGCGGCGTTTGTAGGGGCGACCGGCCGGTCGCCCCTACGAAAACCGGACGCCAGCAATACGATATCGCCAGACCGTATCGTAAGCCAGCATTGGCTGACTGCTGACAGCTGAAGGCTGATAGCTTCCTTTGAATCGCGCCGCTACGTTGCCCACTCCATCCGCAGTTTTCGCTTATGGACAGCGCAATCGCGAAGGTAGAGATTGATCAAGGTCTGGTATGGAATGCCTGCTTCCGCCGCCATATCCTTGAAATAGGAGACCGTATCCCGATCCAGCCGCATGGTGACTGGCTGCTTCAGGTACTTGATGTAGGGATTCTTGCGTCCCTTCATCTCTGAGAAATCGTAATTTTCTCTCATGATCTTCTCCTCCAGTAATCTTGCGCTTCAGTCCTGTGGGCCCTTCTCGCCGAGATGATGCGTACGACCGTTTCGCTTTCCCGAAAGCAATGGCAGACGACAAGCACACGCAGTTTGAAGCTCATCCCCAGGAGCAGGAACCGGTCTTCGTCTTCTGAATGGTCGGGATCGAAGAATTGAACCGCGTTTTCATCGTAGAAGGCCGTCCGCGCTTCTTCAAACGAGACCCGATGTTTCCTGAAATTCGCTCGTCCCTTTCGCACGTCCCATTCAAACCGGATTCTCTCCATACATACAATGTATGTATTTTGCAATTATGTGTCAAGCGAATGGCGCGGAATCAAACGCACCGAAGATGCAAATGTAGGGGCGACCCTTGTGGTCGCCCGCCTTGTCGCGGTTTCCGGTTTTCCCTTTGTGCCCTTTCGTGTCTTTGTGTCTCCGTGTGAGTCCCGGTTCCCGGGTTTCTCCCTCTTTCCTTTAGGAGAGAGGGCCGGGGAGAGAGGTCTGCGGGGTGGGTGGAGCGGTCGCCTTTGATTTTGCTTTTGACTTTGCCTTTCGTACTTGCTTCTGGCTGACAGCTGATCGCTTCTTTTTCTCAACTGAAGTATTTCGGGTTCGTCACTGTCAAAGAGGTATCCTGCAGCGGCAATTCGACCTTCGCACCCCCCTTGCGGTGGGAAACGTGGAATGCCAGCGCGATTTCCAGCGCCTTGCGTCCGTCCTCGCCCGAGCACGATGGCGTCTTTCCCTCTTCGATGCACGTTACCAGTTCCTCGATCGCCTTTGCGACGCCGCTCCTTGCTTCGATATTCTGGGGGATCTTCCGTCCCAGAAGGGCGCGTCCCTCATAGACGTCTTCCAACACGGTCCAGAGTTCGTCCACGTGGTACCCGATGCGGATCCTGCCCTTCGTACCCACCAGGTCGAATTCGAATCCCACCGGACATCCTTCAACCGCGTTTACGAAGGCGTGCATTCCGTTTTGAAACTGGATGTATCCGCTGCCTCCCGGGTCTTCGTGAGGCTCCCGCGCGCCGTCAAGTTGACCGAATACCCACGCCGCCTCGTCGCCCGACCAGAACCGCATCAGATCGAACATGTGGGTCGCCTCATGCACCAGTTCCGGGCCCATATTGCCCGCGATGCTGATCAACTCCCCGATGACGCCGTCGTCGACCAGTTCTTTCACGCGGACCATCAGGGGGTCCCATCTGTTGTGGTATAGGACCGACAGCGTGGTTCCGGCCTCGCGGCAGGCTTCGATCATCCGGTCCGCGTCGGACAGGTTCGTCGCCATCGCCTTCTCACACAGGACCGCCTTCACGCCCGTTTCGGCCGCCGCCACCGTCATCTCGGCGTGCAGGTGCGCGTGCGTCGCCACGCTGACAATATCCAGCGCTTCCGCCGCCAGCATCTCGCGATAGTCGGTATAGAGCCTACGTACGCCCCAACGACCGGAAAAATCCGCCAGTTTATCCGCGTCGATATCCGCGGCAGCCACCACCTCGGTGCCTGCGACCCGCCCGTATGCGCCCGCCAGAACGCCGGGCTGCGGGACCCGACCCGGCTGCCGGCGCTTCTCGTCGTCCATCGTACTGGCCATGCGCCCGCAACCGATGATTCCCACGCGGTACGTTGAATCGCCCACGTCGCCTTCCGCCTCGGATACTAGATTACCCGGCATTCCAGGTCCGTCGCCATCGCCGCCGCCGGCGTATGGTGATGGTCCATCGGCGGGGTCGTCAGGTAGTGCACATAGAAGACGCACGGACGTCCGGCTTGGGGGAAAATCGTCCGGCAGCGCCCGTTGTGTTCAACTTCGTAGCGGACGGCGTCCTTCCCGGACCATGCGCCGACGGCCGCGACGTCCACGGTTGCCGTGTTGTCCGTCACCACGGCCCAACTCGTGCCCTCGCCGTCGGACCGTTGACGTGCTCCGAATGCCGAGACAAGGGGCCCATCCGGCAGGTTGAAGGTGTTTTCAACGACAACTGTCGCAATTTGCGACATATCGCCCGACACAACCTCGTGTTCCGCCCTGAACCAGGAAACCCCCGAATAAAAGGTCAGATACGCGACGAACTCGTATCCGCCGCCGTAGGTCCCGTCCACTCTCAGTCGGGCCGACCGGGGCCCCCGCGTCTCGACGTCGATCCTGACTTCACCCGACGGAAACAGGATTCTGCCGTCCTTGCGCAGGAGCGCCGGCCCGGGCGCTCCCGGCCCGTGAAACGCCCTGCCGTCGAAAATCACGTTTTCCACGAAGTTGAAACGCCACTTGCGGACCTGGTAAATCACCGGCCCCTGCTGCACCTCGATAGGGTCCTTGCGATCGCGAACCCTGATGGGGTTCGGCGGTGCCGGGGGAGGCGGCGTCCCGTCTCCGTATTCGAACGCGAGGACCGCCTCCCCTCCGGCGGGGGGCCGCGCCGGAAACGAGACCTCCGCGGTTTTCACGCTGCCGTCTTCCCAGGTATCCAGCGGGTCCACCTGCATGGGCCGGGGCTCGCCATCTGCGTCCAGCATTCTCGCCGGATCGTCTTCGGTGAACTCGCCGGTCTTGAATTCCACCCTTGTCGAGCACGGGAAATTTCTTCTGTCAAACCCGTCCCTTTCGGTAACGCGGATCATCTTTCGCATTCCTGTTCCTCATGAAATCGACGCCGTCCTTCGTCTCCCGTCCCGGACAGGCGTCACGATTCGGCGATCCGTTGTCGTGATAAAACACTATAGCAGGCCGAGTTCCACCCACTTTGATGCCATGCGGCGGATACGCGGCCTTTCGCTGTTCAGGAAGTCGTCGGTGAACGCCCGACCCGGCTGGCTGTACTGAAACCGCTCCATGAGATTGATCAGGGTGCGGTGGTTCGTTTTCATTAACTCGACGTGCTCAGGCTCCGTGGCTTCGGGAACGAAATTCACGGCCAGGTGGCGTCGCCCCGCCGCGCCGCCGTAGGCCGCGTGCCAGATGTTCATATTCAGGAACAGAACGTCTCCCGGATTGGACTCCAGAAAGTGGCATGGCACGTCCGCACCGGGTACGCCCAGTTTTTCGATAGGCCTCAGCGCCTCGTGAAACGGCAGGAGGTGCGATCCGGGGATCACCCGAAGGCAGCCCGTGGCTCTTGTGAGCGTATCCAGATACAGGGAGACCTTCATCGGGGGAAAGTTCAGCCGGCTGCCGTCCGGGTGCCATTCCGTTTCACCCACGTACAGATTGCCCTCGGAGCAGAGCCAGTGAAACCCCGGCCCCAGAAGGCGTTCCACGGTTGAATAGATGCGGTCGTCCCCGGCGAGTTCCGTCAGCAGTGGATGGCGCTCAGCGATTCCATAAAGGGCCTGTCGTTCCTCGCCGGGAAAGGGTTGACCTTCCCGGTCCTTTTCCAGCATGTCGTCGAAAGTACGGCTGATTGCGTCCATCTCCTCCGGGCTGAACGCCTCGCGTAGCGGAAGAAAGCCGAACGTCCTGAAGAATTCGACCTGTTGATCGCTGATCATGCCCGCCCCTTTCGCTGTGTCGAACGCCTGTTCGATGGGCCTGTTGAAATGCGCCGATACCAACGAACTGTCAGACTCTATTTCGTCTCGATGTTCCACTTGATCAGACCCACGTCTCTCGGGCCATACAGTCCCGGTCCGAAAGCGTCTTCGCGCTGGCGATAGCCCGTCCCGTACGCAGTCAGGATCGAACCGTCCGGGAGCACAAGTGAGGAGGTCGTATGGGGACTGGCATGCCACCCGCCGGAGCGCAGCTTGCCTTCCGGGGAGGGCGAACTCTTCCTGTTTCCCGTCCAACTGGCGAGGATATACCGGCGGTCCAGGTCCCACGAGATCCCGTTGTCGTGGCTCACAACTGCCTCGATGCCGAACCGGGGAAATCCGTCAGCGGTGTCGGAGTAGCCCAGGCGAACCACGTATGTGGCGACAATGTAGCCACACGGCAGAAGGGCCATGCTGGCGTGATGGCGCCCCCACTCGTAGAGTTGTTGGACCCCACTCCAGGTGTAGCCATCATCATTGGAGATGGATATCCCGAAACCTTCGTAGTGGTCGAACCGGGAGTCTTTATAGGCGTCCGGAGGATCGGTCCTGCAGGTTGCCACGATGTCACCGTTCGCCGCCCGAACCGGGCAGACCTCGTTAACGCCCTCGAACTGTGGTACGTGATGCGCGCCGGTCCATGTTCGTCCCCCGTCCGTACTGAATCTGACGTAGGCCTGCGAGTCCATGGTCACCGAATCGCCCCAATAGCCCGTTTCCATCAGACGCGTCACCCTGCCCGTCCCGGGATCTCTGTCCACCAGACCCGGGTCCCATGCCATCCACATTCTCCCGCCCGGCGCCGGTTCCACGGGCACCGTGTCGCCCCACGTCTCTCCAAAATCCGAGCTGAACCATCGCGAAGGCGGATGGCAGGAATACATCATCACCCTGCCCTCGCCCAGATAGGTCAGCGCGTGGCCGAGCCCGCAGGCGGGGTTGCCCTGCGCGTCCGTATGTACGTACCGGGGATCGCTCCACGTGGCGCCGTGGTCCCCGCTGAACAGGACCATGGCGTAGTGTACCCACGGGCTGCCGGGATAGTCGCAGCTCGCCAACATCAGCACCCGGTCCGTTTCCGGCATATACACGATGTGCGGCACGGCCACCACGCGGTCCCAGCTCTCGGTCACGATCTGCGAGCGGGCGGGGAGTTCAGCCGGTTCTCCATCCGGATTCAGCCGGAAAACGGAGTGGTCGATCCACATGCTTTTCGCCTAAAGCTGACAGCTTTGTCTGAGGGTCCTGAGGAGATGCCCTCGTCGCGCCTTTGTTGGTTTTTGTAGGGGCAACCCTTGTGGTTGCCCGCCTGTTGGCATTGATGATGCCAATCGCAAATGCCTGTACGCTAAATCTCGATCCACTTCCCCGTATTGGACGAGGCAACGACCGCATCCAGGATCCGGAGCACGCGAAGACCGTCCGACACCGGGATGGGAGCACGTGCTCCCGAGTTCGCGGCCTCGACGAACGCGGCCAGTTCCCGATAGCACATCTGTTCGAGATCGTCGCCGGGAATGCGCAGGACCGTGGGATGCGCGTATTCAGGAATCACACGGCTCTCGACCGTAACAACGTCCCCCTTCCAGTCCCCCCGTACCCGTCCGCGGGTTCCGTACACGTCTACGAAATCGTATCCGACGCCGGATGCCTGGGAGACGGAAAACGTCGCGACGGCGCCGCCCTTCAGGCGCACGGTATAGGCCGACGTCTCGTCCGTCTCTCCCGAATTCCATCTCACGATTCCCGAAACCGACACGGCGGCGTCGCCTGTCATCCACAGCACCTGATCGGTCAGGTGGGAGCCCAGAAAGAGGAGCTGGCCGCCGCCTTCCGCGTATGGCCCGCCGAGCCACCCTCCCAATGGACCGCCGCCTTTTCCGGCCGCCACAAAGCTGACGTCTCCCACGGCGCCGCGATCCAGCAGGGACTTGATGAACATCCGGCTGAGCGAATAGCGCATGCAATAGCCGACCATGGCCACCACGCCCCGGCTTTCCGCGGCGTCCACGATCTCGGCGCCTTCCGCCGCATTGAGACCCATCGGCTTCTCGATAAAGACGTGCTTCCCTGCGCCGATGGCCGACAGCGCCACGTCCTTGAGATAGCGGTGCGGGACAGCCACGACCACCGCGTCCACGCCCGCGTTTTCCGTGACTTCCTCGGCGGAATCGTGTACGGCCTCTATTCCGATGGCATCAGCCACACGTCGAGCCCTGGCTTCATCCACGTCCGCGCACGAAACCAGGCGTGCGGAATCAATCCGGGAGAAAGCCGGGGCGAGATTTCGGTGGGTCTGCCCGCCGCATCCGACCAGTCCGACGCGAAGGATATTCGACATAAGGATCTCCTGAAGAAGGCGTATTCCAGGGCTATATGTTTACAGCCGGTCCAAAACGTCGCGAAGATCGCCGCAATCACAGACCCAGCATCGATAACGTCCCGTCCGAACATCCGAGCAGAAGGCGGCCGCCCTCGTGCGGCGTCAGCGCGTGAGTCTTCGTGTTGGAACGGTGAAGGCCGAGGGTCCGTCCCTCCGCGTCCAGGATCCATACGCTCCCGTCTTCACAGCCGGCGACGATCTCCGGCGTGCCGTCCTGATTCACGTCCGTGGCAACCAGCCGCCGTACCGGGGCCTCCAGGTTTCGCCGCCATCGCTCGACGCCGTTTTCATCGAACAGGTAGAGGTAGAAACAATCCGAACCGGCTGCCACCTCAGGCTTCCCGTCGCCGTCCAGGTCCACCGCGGCGACCGCGTGTACCTCTTCGCCTACGTCCCGTGTCCACACGGGCGCCAGGGACTGACCTTCCAGCCTCAGCGCGTGGACTCTCGATCGGGTCGTGCCGCATGCGATCAGATTGTCGCCGTTCTCGTATAGGTACACGTCGCATCCGGGCAGCATCGACGGCCACCCGTCCAGCCCGTTTTCCGCGATTGCATTTCCATCCGCGTCCAGCACATAGCAGGTGCCGCCACACGAAATCCTGCCGGGCCCCCCGATTACCTCGGGCAGCCCGTCGCCGTCCACGTCCGCCAGGCAGAACGGGTCGAAGATCCCGTAGATGAAGAAATTCCATCGCTTGTTGCCGTCCGCGTCGAAACAGTGGAGTTGCCGGTCGGTGACCGCCGCGAGGATATCCGGCCGCCCCGTGCCGCGAAGATCCGCCGCCTTGACCAGTTCGACGGATGAATTGCGGGTATACCACGCCCATCCTCCGCGGAAAATCTCGAACGTGTGGGACCACTTCACGTCGCCTTTGTCATCCAGATAGTAGAGGCATCGGTCATTGGCGCCGGCCGCCACCGGAGCGCGGTCGTCCCCGTCCCGCCCCGCCGCGCACACGGACAGCACCGCGTCACCGGCCTGAAACGTCCAATCCGTTTCTCCATCCCGGGACAGCGCGACCACCCGCCCGTCCTGTGTACCCAGAATCGAGCCACTACCCCGCGGCGCCGCGCACCGTACCGCGGAACCGAAGTCATGTGACCATGCGGGACGCAGGGACGGCGCCGAACCCTTGTGGATGGCCGATCCGCCACCGGGACGCCATTCGGGAAGTCTCCACAGCGCAGTCGGCACACCTTCGCCGGACGCCAGGTCCAACTCGACGGTCACCGGCGCGTCGCTCTCGAAAAGCGTTGCGTCACCGCGCAACAACGTGCCTCCGAGCACGGCGAACCACCCCTCTCCGATCGCGTACACGTCCGCACTTCCCGAAATCGGGCCAACCGCGAACGAACCATCCGCGCCGCCGGTCCCGACGAGCATTCGCCCCTCCGATCCTTCGATCAGGACCGCGGTCTCTCCGACGCGCCGCATCCGTACGTCCAGCGGTTTCGCATCATTTGTCGCGTAGAACAGATTGATGAACGTGTGCCGGTCGCCCGCGGCCATCTCACGGCTGACGGATTGGCGCAGGATATTGACGAAATCATCCGAAAACGGATAATCTTTCCACCAATGCCCGAACGCCTCCCAGTCCCGCTCCATCGTAACCCGGTCGCCGCCCGTACCCTCCAGGATGAACCGGTCCTCCCGCCCGCTGTCCGGGTCGCGCTGCAGGGTCTCCAGTCGACCCCCGTCCAGCACGGGCGTCCCCAGCGTCCGCCAGTTGCATTCCAGCGCGAACGTCCCGGGCTCCGTGGCCTTGATCTCATCGATGACCACGAAGAATCGGCCCTTGAGCCAGACGACGTTCCTTGTCCATCGCGCTCCCCATTCCCCATCCATCGAGGTCCGGCTCACGCCCGTCCGGTCCAGGTCCGCCACGCCGTCAAGGCGGCACAGGGCGGGCACCTTCCAGGGCTCCCCGTTCCGGACAGCCGTCACCCCGTTGTGATGTTTCAGGGTGGGCCCTTCCGTGTAGGAGGCATCCACGAGAAAGACGCGGTCGCTCGCCGAAAACTCCACGATGGTGTTTCCGTCGTCGTGCCCGTGGTTGCCGTATGAGATCCCGTGGATCATCAGGTACTGATCGTCCCGGTCGAACCCCTCGCGAAAACAGACCGTGTCGAAAGCCTCGTCGCGCGGCAGATTGAGAGGCTTCACCTCGGACGGCCGCGCCTTCGGGTCGGTGGCGAAGTCGTAGAAGCCGTCCGCGACCTCCAGCACCCGCACGCCCGCCATTTCCGATGGCGTTTCGGGCTCCAGACCGTCGCCGTAGTATTTCTCGAATCCATGGATGAGCGACACCCGGTCCGAATGCGAGCGAATCAGGAACTCCGCTCGTCCGTCCCGCAGCACGTGCCCCGCCTTGGCCAGGAAACTCGCCGGCGGCGGCACCTGGCATCCACCGGAATCGCCGAAGGGCGGCATGGCTCCCCGGTTGTTGCAGTACATCACCGCCTGGTCCAGCGACCGCCGGCAGTTGCCGTTCTCAATGTATGTCTCGTCCCCGCTGGCCAGCGTATAGGTGAGGAGATGGTCCAGGGTCGTCCACTGGTAGGCATTCGCGTCCTCGGTGGGCTTGAACGATGCCGCCTGACCCTGAAACAGGTCCGCCGACGCCGCCTGCCACTCCCTTGCCTCCGGCATCCTGTAATGCGTGGCGAAGTATCGACCGGCGAACCAGGACGAAAGACCCACCAGCGTCTGGTGGTTCTGGCGCACCATCCTGTGACCCACGCCTTCACGGAAAAACCTGTTGTACGCGCCTTCGTGCGAATCCATCAGCCACAGCAGATAGCGGGTGATCCGCAGGCGGTCCTCATCGGAAAAAACCGGACTCTCCTCGATCAGGTCCCAGATCACCGCCAGCCACCATACGTTGAAGTGCGCCATCACGCCGTGCTCGCCCATTTTCAGGTGCGCGTCCACCGCTTCGCGCAATGCCTTCGCGTGGACCTCGAAACCCGTCCGGTGATACGCGAACCCCTGCCTTCCCGCCTCCGTAACCATCCCGTGGCCCGCCCCGGCTTTCGAAGCATGCGGCTGGCTGACCTGCCGGTTGTAGTCCTCCCGCCGCTCGTCGAGCCAGCCGTCCGGCGGATGTTCGACTGATTTGAAAGCCGGACCCGGTTCGACGTCCATCAGCCATCCGAAACTCAAACGCGTGTCCGTGCCGACTCCCTTCAGAAACCGCGACGCCGCGCGGTCCAGTCCGGCTTCGTCGCTGACTCCCAACAAGACCGCGTTCCTTCCGTTTCCCAGCAGGTTGTGAAGCGTCCGCAGCGCGTACCCTCCCGCGCCGGGATAGCAAAGGTCTTCAATGGACCACCACTGGTAATACAGCCAGCGGATAAAGGGATTGTCGGCCATATTTCCCAGTGCGACCACGTGCGTATCGAGAAGTGCCTTTGCAGCCGACACCTCATTTGCACGGACGACCGGCAGACGGGCGCCAGTGGTCTCTTCGATCCGTTCGACGATCCGGTCTGCCAGATGTTGTTGAGACGCGCCGTCCCCGATGACGATCTTCCCTCCGGGCTGGCCGCCGGCCGCCAGTACCGTCTCCAGGTGCATGTCCTTCAATTTGTCGATTTTCAGGCCAACCGACCCTCGATTCGCGTCCATTTTTCCTCCTGGCGCTTCCGGCTTACCGGCCGTCGTCCACGCGCCACCCGCTGACCTGTCCCTCATCCGTGGCCACGACAACAGTTCCGTCAAATGTTTCGATGCAGGTCGGCCTCCCGGTCAATCTGCCCGATCGGACGACCTCTCCCACGCCATCCAGGACGACCAGGGTCCCGTCTTCGCACCCCGCCACCACCCTCGCGCCGCTCTCGGCCCTAACTGCCGCCATTACCGCCGGCGGTGACGGCAGCCGCCTCGACCACACCTTCTCACACCGGTGATCGAGGGCGAGAATCAGCCCGCCCGACAACGCAGCGAGGAGCTCCTTCCTTCCGTCGCCATCCAGGTCGAAAACGTCGAAGTCCCGCACGTTGTCCGCGGGAATACGCTGCCCCGGGCCCAGATGCACGTTGTGCAGGGCGCGCCCGTCCTCCGTCCAGACCGTCACCCGGTTCCAGGTCCCGTTGATCTCGCTGACCACTTCCTTTTTGCCGTCTCCGTCAAGGTCTTCATGAAAAATGTGCTTGCGGCTCATGCAAGCCCACCCGCCGATATCGGTATGGCCGTCCGGCACGTCCCGGAAGGCGCGCTGCTTCGGGTCCAGTTCCAGGTTGTTCACCACGGCCATCGCGTGGGAATCCGTGGGCTGCCTTGCAATCAGCAGATCGATGTTGCCCTCGGGCCCGTCGATCAGGGCGAACCTGGAACCCGGCCCCCAGAATACAGGAAGCCGTTTCACCAGATTACCGTCCTCATCCAGTATCTCCAGCGTACAGGCGCTGCCCACGAATGCCTGGCTCCTGCCGTCAAGGAAGATGCCGGAATGGAGCCCGTGAACGCCGGCATGTCCTGGCGCCGTCTTGAACCAGTAGGGTTTCGCGGCCCTGAACACGGCGGGGTCTTCCTCCGAGACGAAGACCCATCTCCGGTCGCCCGAAACCGGATCGTACGCGATGACCTTTTCGTCCTCGCACCCGGCCAGAAGGAGGCCGTGCTCCCCCCACCAGTGGAGGAGACGGATGGGACCGTCCGCCGGCAGGGTCCGGAGCCCATCTCCTTCACGCGACAACACGTGGACGTTCCGGTCATCGGCCGCACAGATAAGCGTGTTTCCGCCGGAATCCGCGGTGACCATGTCCACCACCCCGCCACCCACCGGGGAAGCGAAAACCGGCGATATGGACGGGACATCCGGCATTGCGGGCGATGGCGCGGCCGCGGATTGCCGTCTGGCATCCCGGCCCTGCTCCAGAAGGCCCGAGAGCCGCGCCGTCACCCTTTCAAGCGCGGCCGCATCGGGTGCCGCGCCGGTAATCGAATGTCTCCCGGCGGGAATTCGGACGGTCGCCGTCCCCGGTCCATCCGCCTCGTACTCCGGTTCGCTTCCACCAACGCGAACGTCGTGTGGGTCTGAAACACGCAACCTGACCTCGGTCTCTTCATCCGCGACCACCTCCAGCGCGCCACGGTGAAAGTCCCAGTCGACCTGAACCGGCGCGCTTGCGCGGAACAGCGAGGCGCCCAGCTCAGCCGCGGTCAGGTTGACGCCGTGCAGATGGTCTCCGGCCAGCACGACCAGGTCGCCGTTCAGACCCTCGTATTCCCCCGCTGCCGCCACGCCAGGCTCCGGGAGCGCCAGTGCCGCTGCGTTTTCGGCCAGCCGCGCGCACGCCGTCCCGTCTCCTGAAAGCAGCGAAAACCAGCATCCCCCGCCTCCCTGCTCCACCGCCCCCCGCCACAGCATGCGGGCCTGGCCTTCCGCAACGGCGGTCTCTACCGGATCGGACATACAAACCTGAGCGATATCCCGGATGCGCGCGGCGCCGCCACCAGGCAATGCCGCCCACGCGCCTTTCCCCTGCCAGAGGAACTCCACCTCCAGTTCCTCGCTGTCCGCCCGGAACGTCAGACGGTCCACAAAAAGCGCGTACCGGCCTGCGCGCTGCGCCAGCGTCCTGTGCCAACTGCAGAACGCCGCCCTCGGCACCTCTGCCGCGACCACGGCCGTCCCCCCGACCACGTCCCGGTACTTCAGCGCGGAATCCATCGCCACCACCGGCTCCACCGTCCCTTCGGAGCGGGTCAGCACCTGGTTCAGATAGCCTTCCAGCAGCGTTTCTCCATCCAGCCGCAGTTCCAGGACGACAAAGGTGTGATACGCGTTTCGGGACGCGCCGTTCATCCCCTTCACCAGGATGAAATCGCCGGTTGAGTCGGCGGCGCTCCGAAAACTGCCGAACAGAAAGGAGTCCGCCAGCGGCAGCCCGCTCTGACGCTCCCGCCACAGCGGCTCGGGGATGGGGTGGATGGACCACTGGTTCACCATGTCCGTGGGCAGGCGGGGCTCGATATCGGCTTCCGGCCAGAACGACTGCCCCAGCCGGAAGACGTCCACGTCCATCCCGGTTCGCCGCAGGTATTCACGGTAGCGGCCGTCACCCGTCAGATAGGCGGCCTTGTTGAGAAACCCGATGGACGCGGAGTTCAGGGCCCAGTCGGGTTCGCGCCCCGAGGCGAGGATCTCCTGCCCGCGAAGCAGGGTGGCCATCACGCCGTTTTCAATGGGCTTCCGGTCGCCCGTAAGCAGCATATAGCTCAGAACGGGGGCCATTCCCGTATTGTACCAGAACAGATTGTCGTGTTCCCCGTCCACCCAGGCGTGGTGATGCAGCGATTCGAAATGCCACCTGGCCGCCGCCATGGACTGTTCCCAGAGTGCGCCCGGGTAATAGGTCTGGAAGTAACGTCCAAGACAATACAGCGAAATCGCGGACCACTGCCCGTGCCGCGACCCCACGCTGCGCGGGGGATCTCCGAACCCACTCGTGCCGCGTTGCACGTTTTCAACGACCTGCCGCCGGGCGCCCTGGTCCTGCGCGTGCCCGAACTGTGCGGCGAAGGCGTTGGTCACACGCAGGCGTTCATCGTCGGTAAACACAGGGCTTTCTTCTATCAGATCCCAGTAAAGGATCATCATGTGCGCGTTATAGTGGTAGGGTCCGCTCAGCGGCTCGTCCTTGTTCTCGATCCGCTCTCCGTCGATTTCCGTAATCTCCGCCATCGCACGGTCGTCCGGGAAGGCCAGACGGATGGCTTCCCGAGCGTGAAAGGCGTCTCCGGTCATATAGTACATCGCCATGCGCTTGCTGATACTGTTCCAGCCGAAATACCCCACCGAACCGTACCCGGCGGACGCCTCCCAGGTCTCGAATTCCCGGATGTCATCGGGTACCTGGATCCCCCGCCCCAGTTCGATCTCCATCAGCCGGCCCAACGTAAGCCCGCCTTCCCCGGTCGTCGCGTCCAACACCTTCCCCGCCAGCACGTCGGCCGCCGCTTCCACCCCCTCCACGTCGCTGCCCCCCGCAGAGATCACATTGCGCCCGTTGCCGAACGGATTGTGAAGCGACCGGACCTCGTGCCCGCCCGGGCCCGGATAGCGCAGGTCGAGCAGCGTGTAATACAGGTTGTAGAGCGATTCTATGGTCCGATTGCTGGACCGGTTGCCCAGCACGATCAGATGTCCGGAGATGGGCACGGCGCCGGCCGCGGACGTGTCATCGTCAACGGGTACGAGTACTCCGGTCTTCGCCTGAATCGCCGCCTGGACGCGATTCGCGGCCCCGGCGTGACGCCCGTCCTCCGGAACCACGATCGTTGCGTTCGGCCGGCCGTTCCGGACCAGTTCCGTATCGAGATTCAGGTCCTTCAGCTCCGTGTACACAGGTGGTATTCGCATCGGATCATTCCCTCCAATACAGGCGACGATCACTTCGCGCCTGGTTCCCGGATCAATACGCGTGTACGCCGTGTCCCTGTCCCGGGAAAAAGATCACGTCCAGCACGTACCCCAGGGGAACGGCCAACGCGTATCCGACAATGGTCCCGATAAAGAACGGCACGGTCCGCCGGTAAAGCAGCATGCCGCCGGTTTTGATCACGATAAACTTGCAGACCCATGCGGCAAAGATGCTGAAGGCCGCGTGCCTCGTCATGCCGGTGTAGCCCACCGCCAGCCCGGCCGGATGCACCGGCCACCAGTTGAACCGGTATCGCAGGTACGCCAGCAGGGCCATCCCCGCGGCGCCGGCCGCAAACAGGATGAACGGCGCCGCGTGAACCGGATCCGGGCTGCGCATGTGGCTCACGTATCCGTTCACGCTCGGGACCGTTCTCCGGAAGAGCGCGATACTGCCGAAATTGTACGCTCCGCCGGAATATCCCCAGTAGAGCGTCAGGGCCACGGACGTCGCGATACTCGTCAACAGGCCCAGCCCCACAACCCACCCCAGCCGCTTGCGGTGGCGCTCCACCCGTTCAGCCAGCTTGGCAATCTGCGCGAAGGCCGGCATGAACAGACCCATGTTGTCATTGGCGAAAACGTTGGTAAACGCCATGGCCGTAAGCCCCGGCGCCGGAATGGACGCCGCGCCCGCGGTGCCCAGAATAAGCCCCTGGGCGCTCTGCGGCAGGTTGACGTAGAGCAGGCCGGTCTGCGCCACGATCCGCGCCAGACCCAGGTAACTGATGAACAGCGCCACGGTCAATGCCGTGGCCAGAAGCAGTCCCATACCGGCCATCCGCAACCAGCAGATGACAAAAGCCACTCCCAGAATCAGGCCCCAGACCGCCCATCGGTACCGCATCAGCTCCCCGGCGTCCTCCGCTCCGCCCGTTCGACCCAGCGCCCGGCGAACCACGCGTCTGAGATGCCCCCGGGCCGTCCACAGCGCCAGGCCCACGTAGCACATCATCGCCCCGCCGCCCTGCCACGACACGTCCCCGCCGGAGAATCCCGCAACGCCCAGTCCGATCCTGGCGAACGCCGCGATCTCCATAATGTAGAACAGATGAAACAGCCAGATGCTCAGCAGCAGATCGAGGCCCGTCATGTACGCGAACCCGATCGTATAGAAATTCAGGCTGACGTGGACCATCGAGTACTGCGTAAAGTACACCCACAACTGCTGGTGAAACAGCCGGATCATCGGGAATCCGTGCACGAAGGCGGGCACCAGGTTCCAGACTTTGATCGCCAGCGCGGTTGCCAATCCCGCTATGAACAGCCGGTTCCGCAACAGCCCCGCCCATTCGCCTCTGCCCACGGCTCCCTCCGCCATGTCTGCGGCCACCGAGGGAATGGGATAGGCCAGTCGTTCGTGATCCGACCATTGCCGGTGCAATACCGCAACCGTACAGAACGAAACCAGCGCGATCCCGCCCAGCAGCGCGGTCCACCAGAAGAGGGGAACCGCCCATTCCCCCCAGGGAATTCCTTCGCCCGGGGGAACACCCTCGAAGAGCCATCTCATGGCTCCCTGCGCGTTGGACGGCACCATCCATCCGGGCACGTGGGGCAGGAGGTACTCTCCCCACTGATTCTCCGGCGTGGCGAGATAGTGCGGGATGGCCAGCATGCCGATCCAGGTCGTGGACAGACCGAACGTCGGCACCATACCCCCGGCCAGACCCGCACACAGCGCCGCCAGCAGTTCAGGGCCGGACATCGCCAATCTGGGAACGAACCGCCGGAGCACCGGAGTCGCCAGGACGAGGATCAGGAACGGCACGAACACGCCCATGGGGAAATGGGTCCGGTTCAGCCATGATCCCCTGATGATATATAGCGAGTGCAGGCTCCAGAAATTGTGCAGAACGGCAATTCCCAGACCTACGCTCAGGGCACGCGCCGAAACCCCGCGTATCGCCGATTTCGTGCCGGCTTCCCCGGCTTCGCGTTGCCCGGCAGGACTCGCCATTCCGCGTTTTCCTCAGATTGACCGTTCAGGACGCCACCTCCCGGACAGACGACTCCAGTTCCGCCTCGCCCTGCCGTGCATAGTCTGTCTTCGTTTCCGGCGGCATTGTCTTCCATACCAGGAAGAGCTTCCGGAGGTCGTTCAGGAAGCCCCTGTTCACCCGCTGCCACGAGTTCACGTCTCCGCTCAGGCGATGAATACGGACCTCGATGCGGTAGATATCGTGTTCTCCCGTGGGAATCGCATGCATCTGGACGTCCTGGCTGATGCCCAGATCGTATGGCGCCAGCCACGTCCGCAGCGCGATCGTATACCCCGTGTCGGCCTGAAGCGGATCCGACCCGAAACGCACGTCCCTTGAAACGAACCGGCCCAGCGAACCCTCGCCGAACGACTCGAAACACCGAAAGAGATAGGTGTACATCCCCAAAGCTTCCGATCCCGCCAGGGTAAACGGAAAGTCGAATAACCAGTCGTCCCCGTCCGGATTCGGAAACTGCCACCGCCGCGTCACGTCGGGTACGGACATCTGTTCGGCTTTCCTGGCCGGATAGAGGGTGGACAGGAACACGGCCAGCATCACCAGCAGCGTGGAAGAAACCGCAGACAGGGAAGAATAGTTTAACGACAGCCCGCCCAGCGCCCCCCGTTCGTACAGGAACATCGCCACCGTCTGGCCGATCAGATAACCGAACGCCGCCCCCAGCGTGGCGAACACGGCGGCCTCGGCCAGAAAGAGCGCGGAAATGTGGCTTGGCGCCAGGCCCACCGCAGAATATACGCCGATTTCGCGGAATCTTTCATACACGGCGCCCATCATCGTATTCAGGACGATGAGCGAGGCGATCACGAGCGGGATGAAGAGATTCGCGATGCCGGAAAGCGAGGTGGTGCCTATGGAGCTGTATACCGTCACCTCGTCGTCGATCCCGACGAACATCGTCAGCGCAACCCTGGACATGAAGTCTTCGATCTGCCGGCGGACGTCCCGGCTGGGATTGCCCTGAGCGTCTCTGAAATCGGTGATCGCGATCGATCTGAGGGTGCCCCCTATTTCAATGACGAATTCGTACGGGAGCAACGCCGTATTGCTCATGTCCAGGTGAATGAACGCCTCGATCGGCTCCGCTCCCATCAACCTCGGGTCCTGGCTCAGATTGCGCCAGTCGCTCGTTCCCGCGGTCTCCATCGTCGTGTCGATGGGCGTCGGGCGTTCGTCATCCATATCCGCAAGCCGATCCACGGCCCGGGAGTCCAGAATACCGACCACCGCCAGTTCCACCCCCAACATACGCACCCGCGCCCGGCCGGCTTCCACGTCCGCACCGGTGATCCCCACGAGTTCCGCAAGTTCGCCCGGCAGGATGACCGCGTGCCGTTCGCCCTCCCGGAACCAGCGGCCGGCTGTCAGCAGCCCGTCCATCCCCAGCACCCCGGGCTCCTCCGGCGTCACGCCCAGCAGCCCGTTTGCGAAACTCCGCCGGCCGCTTTCGGGTTCCTCAAAGTCGATATACGCCCGCTCGCCTCGCTTTTCGGAAATATAAAACGCCCGGGGCGCAACCCGGGCGAAACCGCCGAAGTGACTCTGGATATAGGTCAGTGCGGAGGGCTGCATGCCCCGCCAGTTCCGGTCTCTCACCAGCGCTCCCTGGTAGGGCGGCCGGTTGTCCCTCGGCAACTTGTAGAAACGCAAGTACGTCTGAACCGACGTAAACGAAAGCACCGTGAAGGTGAGCAGGGTCAGCGTAACCGCCGTGAGCCCGCTCCGAAGCGGGCGTTTTCGCAGATTCGAGACCCCCAGCGTAAACGCCACAATGGTCGCCGAGATCCGTCCCACGTCCTCTTCGTAGACACCCGTTGCGGACTGCTTCAGGCGTCTTACCTGGTCGGCGAACCTGGACACCACGATCACCATTGCCACCCCGCCGAGACACAGAATCACAAAGGCGAGAAAGATGATGTACGGAGAACCGGACAGTTGAAACGCGGGATGCACCCACCGCAGGGCCAGAAACATGGCAATGAGAATCGCGGCGAATCCGATAATCCGTTTGTGGACGTCGGGAAACCCGAAGAACAGCCGCTCGCAGAAGAACGAGAACGGCAGCAGCAGAACGAAATAGAAGATGACGCCGCGAACCGTGTCGTTGGCTGTCTCCTTCACCTCCGGGTAGCCGCGCGCCTCGAGCCCCCAGCCCTCCCTCGCCGATGCAATGAACCGGTCGTACCGGAGGTTTTCCAGGTGGCTGTTCGCCTCGAGCAGAGACGCGCGCGCGCGGTCGTGAAGCCGGGAAAGCCTCTGGTTTTCCACGCCGTACCGGGCCAGTTGCTTCATCCGGACGTCATCCACGATCCACATATCCCGCGCCGCGCGGTATGAAGGCAGGGTAATTGCATTCCCGTCCGGGACGTACCCGGCTCCCATGGACCGCTTCACCGTCTCCGCGTTGACCTGTTGCGGAGAAACCGGATCGGTCAACAGGTCTTCAGGCGCGTTGATGAGCAGGTACTTGATGCCGAAGAGCCCGCTGCTCATCAGGATCTTGATCCGTTCGCCCGGCGGCGCGAATGCCACCGAAGCCTGCGTGACCTTTCCTTCCTTTCGGCCCTGGTTGGCCACGTAACGAAATCCGTATTCAATCGGTTCGCTGTTATCCCTTCCCAGTACCTTCATGTGGTCCAGCACGGACAGATAGCTCGAATCCACAATCTCGAACAGGCTCAGCGACCGGCACCTGAACAGCACGCCCATCATCTCGTTGTCCCACCACCCGTATCCCTGAACCAGGGGATACTTCCCGTTTCTTCCATCCGAACCGGCGCCGTCTATTCCCATGTCCGGCGCAGAGACGATCCGCCCCTCCGCGTCGAGTTCGTACGCCAGGACCTGGTTTGAAAAGCGGTTTCTGACAATGTCGAATTCAAACCGGCCGGTCTGCGCGACCGCTTTCCTGGAACCGTACAACGCGCCTCTGGAGACCGGGCCCTCGTAAATCGGACCTCCGGTGGTCTGTGTGACCATCAGTGTCCTGACGCCGGCCAGGCTGCCCGGGCCCGGCTGTTTGTACGTCACCAGCGCTCCGGGAACCGGCACCCTGGGAATCGCGAAGTCCACGTCCCGGTCGAACCAGAGAATCCGACCGGACAGGCGGTGCCCCCGGTCCATCAGCCGAAGCTGGGTCTCGCGGAAAAAGCCCGGGTCGTTACCCGCCCTGATCATCATTGCGGCCACCGACCGCACCTGGTCGGTCAGGCGGTCGAAGGCCATCGCACCGGGAAGATCGAGCGGCGTGTCGGTACGGACGCGACCGTCGTACAGGGTCACCAGCGTCATCGCCTCCTGACCGACGAATACGGCGGCCTCGCTCTCCAAAGCCAGCGGGACCGGCATATACGACGTCCATGGGCGTTTGGCCGGGGCCACGACGTCCACGTAGCGCGCTTCATCCGGAAAGAGCGCCCTGGTGTACTCGCGGAACCGGTGCGAGTAGGGCGTCAGCAGGTTTTTCAGGTATTCGTCCGTCCCCTTGCGGGCGTTGTAGAAGGTGCCCATCGCGAATCCGCCCACCTGTCTGCTGCGGCTGGACAGATCCAGCCCCACGAACAGGCTGAAGTCGATCCGGTCGCCGTCGGGGATCCGGTCGCGAAAATAGTCGCTTCGACGGGAATGCCTGAAGAGAAAATCGTTGATTCCCGTCAGCCCCTCGAAGTGCGCCGACGTCGCCAGAAAGAGGAAGGAGTGCCGGAAACCGTGCCGTTTCAGCGAACGGATCACCTCGAGCAGTGCGGCGGCGCCCGAGGCGCTTTCGGCGCCCGGGGCGAGGGCGGGCACGACGGACATGGCGTCATAATAGGCGCCAACCACTATCAGCCGGTCCTTCCACCTGGCGCCCGTTCCGCCCGGAATGCGCTCCTCGGATCCCGGCAGATATCCGAAGACGTTGGCCGACGTCACCGTCTCCCAGTCCATCCGGGCGTTGAGACGCACCCTGACGTCCCCGCGCTCGACGTCCCGCAGAAGGCGTTGCGCATCCTCCCGGTTCACCCAGAACCGGGGCACGTTCACGGGCACCTCCAGAAACTTGTCCTCCGCCTCTCCGCGGGTTACGTTCCCGTCGTCGAAGAACAGAATGGCCCTCGCGCCGAGGGTCATCGCGTTCAGGTAATTCTGTCCGCAGCCGAAATCCATCAATACGACGCTTCCGTCCACGACCGACCCGTTGTAATCCGAAAAATTCCCGCGCCGTCCATAGATCAGACGCCCGTCGACGCCTTCGGCCGGAAGCGTCGGCGTACGGACGTCGTTCGGCCAGAGGCCGTAGACGGGGATCTCCTCCCCGGTGGCAGCCACCCTCAGTACGCCGCCCCGGTCGACCGGCACGGTCACGTCGAAGGTCTCGGTGGTGACCCGCTCCAGACCCAGCGTCTCGAACTGAGACCTGATGTAGTCCCGCGCATGCCGCTCGCCGCCGTATCCCACCACGCGCGACGGCATCCGGGTCAGGGCCGCGACATGGGAGCGGACGTCGTCTTCCGTGATTCCATCCACAATTCGGCGTACCGCCCGATCCGCGGCCGACAGGTCCCCCCGAACCCGTTCCGGCGGCGGCGACTGCCGGATGTCGAGCGTATCCCGTATCACGTCGGACACGTTCTCGGGGTCGAACACCACCACGAGCGCGAGGACGCCAAGCGTCAGCAGAACGAGAAGCGCTCGCTTGATACCGTCAATCATCGTTGGTCCTTACGCGCGGAACTATTCGATCCACGGGTGGATGCTGTGACCGGCTCCCGGGAACATGAACATGTCCACCAGGAACGCCCCCGTTATGCCCAGAACGTGCCCCACAAGCAGGCCGAGGAAGAACGGCTGCGCCTGCCGAAAGAGCGAATTCCCGCCAACCCGCAGGATAACCGTCTTGCACGACCACGCCAGAAACAGCGTCAGCGCGAAATTCCGTACCAGGTCCGTACCCATGATGGCGAACCCCACCGGGTGGATCGGCCACCACGGAAACCGGTAGCGCAGGAACGTGAGGACGACCATAGCGGCGGCGCCGATGCCAAAGAACATGATCCGGTTCCAGTCGACGTCGAACGGCTCCTTGATCTTGCTCACGGTATCCGGGAAATTATGCACGCCCCCGCAGATGAAGCCGTGTCCGAAATTCTCGGCGCCGCGGGTATAGCCCAGAAAGAGCGTCCCGATGATCACGACCAGGGTTGTCGCCAGGAAGGACAGGGCCACCGCCCAGAACAGGCGCCTTCCACGGTCCCGGACCTGTTCGCCTACCTTGGCCACGTGCGACATCTGCGAGGTCGAATTCGCGTGGATCGGGTAGGAAAACAGGAGCGTGGTCAGGCTGGACGGCGACACGGCTTTGGCGCCCAGCAGATAGACCGAAAAACTCTGCGCCGTCATCGGCCCCTGCACGTACAGAAGGCCCGACTCGGCAATAATCCGCGCCACCCCGATATAGAGAATGAACAGCATCGCCACGAGCGGGATGGCCATCTGCAGGTCCATGCCCGCCCGGTTCAGCCACACGACCGTGAATACGAACCCAACGAGAATGCCGACGACCGCCGTGCGGTACGACAACATCTCGCGCGAATCGTCCACGGAATGATCGGACCGCCAGGCTTTAATCACGACGTCTTTCAGGTGGCGCCTGGCCATCCACAGACCGAACAGCACGAAGACGCAGAACGCGCCCAGGCCCTGCCAGCTCGATGCCGCGTCATAGGAGCCGTACCGGTCGCCGCGCCCGCCGATACTGTAGCCCAGCCGGTTGAAAATCCCGAATTCCAGCACGAAAACCGCGAAGAAGAACCACACGCTGAACAGAACGTCCAGATTCGCGAAATATGAAAACGCGAACGTGAACGGATCGATATAGCTGAACATCGGCGGCATATCCCGCCCGAAGAAGGCGTACACGCGCCCCCGAACCGGCATTTCGGGAAAGGCGGGGGAGATCCAGGGCAGCGCATTCCAGAAAATGAAGACGAACGCGAACCCCGCCCCGAACCAGAACAGCTTTCCCCGAGCGAATTTCGGCCACAGACCGCCCGTGTCGGAGCCGGAGGCCATCTCCACGATGGGTTCCAGGACCGGGTATCGCAAGCGCTCGTGCTCCACCCATTGTTTCCTGAGTATCACCGAAAGCGAAGCTGCGGCGAAAGCCAGCACGCAGAACAGAAGCACCCACCAGAACATGGGAACGACCCACGCTCCCCAGGGAATCGTGCCCTGACCGCCCGGCAGGCCATTGAACAGAAGCGTAACGGCGCCGTCCACGTCGAGAGGCGCGACCCACGACGGCAGGTGCGGGTGAAGCAGGCTGCCCCACTGGTTTTCCGGGGTGGCCAGGTAGTACGGTATAGTTATAAAGGCATACAATGCCGAGATCGGCGCGCCGCCCATCAGTCCCATCGCGAATATCGTCAGAATCTCCGCGAGGCTCAGCCCCGCCGACCGGACGACCCGCTTCAGGAAGGGATTCAGGATGAACAGGACCAGGAGGATCGCGATAAACAGGGCGGGCGAAAGAAATCCGGCCGTCACGCCGGAGGACCGGATCACCCGGCTGGAAAAGATACCCCAGCCCTGTATGAACAGGGCGACGCCGAGCCCGATGGCGACGGCCCGCATGGTTACGCCGCGTGTTGCGAGGCCTGGCGCCGATTCAGGAATCGAATCCGGTTGCGCTTGCTGCATATCTCCCTCCGGGTTTATCGGCGCCGAATATGGGCCGGGTCTTCACGCGCCCGGTCGGCCCGACGGCCTGCCGTCCTGACTGCTACGGAAAACGGGCGCCCATGACGCGCATAATATGGAAATATCTTGAATTTTCAAGGGAAAAGGGCCTACCACGTCCGATCCCCGGGCCGTGTTATCGAACCCCGATGCGACAATTCCGCGACTCGATTCCCTTCGGATCTCAGGTCCGCCGTACCGGGCATTCGCTTCCGGAATTCGGAATCGAAATCCGATCGCCCGGTTTAGAGTCCAGAATTTCGAACCGGCTGCCCGCCCGAAGCCCTGCCACAGATTCCAGCCTGATCTTCTTGAACGCCAGCAGTTCGACGATCCGCGACGCGAAGGCGCCGTCCTCCGTACGCAGCAACTTACCTCTATATTCGCCCTTGTCTCCGCTGTTGTTGAACCCCCATGCAAACGCAAGCGGCACATCGCAGTTGAGAACGTCCGGAGGCTCGACCGAAGCGATCGTTCCTCTCGCCAGCCGGGGATCGCCCTGGTGCAGGAGGAGGCGGGGGTTGTTCCCGTCCTCCGCGGCGGCAACCCGATATGCGGAACTGTGAGAATAGGGTGTTTCCGCTTCGCCCGATTCCACCCGGCAGAGGCGTCCCTCGAGCCGCATCCCTTCCGGCAGGCCCCGATCGATTGATACGGTTTCCGCGTTGGCGTCCACTCCGGCAATCCGGGCTTCGAAACGCGACTGCGCGAGCCTCGTTTCGGCGTCGCCAAACTGCAGGCGCGTCCCTTCCACAAGGTGAAGCGCCATTTCTCCGCGGCATTCGCGAACGACTCCGAACCGTCCGTCGAGCGCGATCGGTACCCCATCGCCATCCCGGACCTCCATCCTTCCGCGCCTCGAGAACAAATGCGTGTCCCTCCGGCCGTCCGCCAGTTCGACGCGCACGGCCGCGCTCCCTGTTTCCGCGTCGCGCGAAAGCACCCTAACCCTTAAATAAGCGAGTATTTTTGTTTGTTGTGCAGCAAGGCGCTTTTTGGTGCG
>JAPPNU010000073.1 GCA_028873695.1 Gemmatimonadota bacterium
CTTTCCGGTACTTTTGTACATTTAAATCTGAAAATACTCGCTTAATTTGAGCCTAACGCCCGTCACGTTTCGCGAACCGGAAAACGCTTCGAAAACGCTGACGAAAAGGCTCTTCAGGTCCTCGCCCTCCCTCCGGACGATTAGACGATGGATCTGCTGCTCGCCTCGCAGATCGGGACCCTTCGCCGCCACCAGGGTCGCCGATGGGTCGGAGGGAAGCCATACGCCGAAACGGGTGTCCCGCACGTCCCCGAACCGCCAGAGAGCGTACGCGTCCCTGTCCAGCGGGACGGCTGTGACGTCGTGAATGAACGCGTACCCGTTGCCCGGGGGCGGCAGCCATCCGTAGGGCAACGGGCTTCCATCCGGAGCGGCCACGCCCTGTATACGGTCGTTCGGGCCGATCCGCTCCCCCCAACTCTCGCCGGACGCGTTCGCTTCCTCGGAACCGTCCAGCGTCCCCAGCCCCGCCAGCGTCCAGACCCCGGGGAGGGCCCTGGGCGACACGCCTTCCAGCGAATACGACCCCGAGTCCTCTTCGAAGAACCTGGGCCCGTTCATCGCGTAGTCGTGAATCCGCCCTCCGGCCACCATGAACAGATCCAGCGTATAGGATGTTGTCTCGTCCACGTCGCAGAAGACCAGCGCCCGGCGGTACTCGGTTGCGCCCTGGTGAATCCGCGAGAGCGGTGCCGAGTACTCCGCAATCTTCACATCGCCCAGATCCTCGAAGGCGACCAGGTCCGCGGTCGGCACGAATTCGTAACCCTGGGACGTGGGAATGTCCTCGTCCACGGTCACCATCGCGTGAGAGATCGCCCGCATGCCCCATCCTTTATGCACGTGGGAACCGGCCAGCGCGTAACCCACGTCTTCGATCACCGTCCGGCCCTTATCGTACAGAAAAACGGCCAACTGATCGTCCTGTGAGAGCAGATTCGCGCCCCCGCGCACAACCAGCGCGCGCGACCGGTCTCCTGTCCCGCTTCGGAGCACCACCACTCCCTTGTGACCGGCGAACGAAGAGGCGGATTGCGGCTCGGCCCGGTCTTCCCCCGCGGGCCCGGGTTCCGAATTGAACAGCGCCCACGCGCCGTTGCGGACGTTTTCCGCCGCGCCGTCCGACAGATCCAGCATCAGTTCTCTCGCCTTCAGCCTTGTCTGCGCGTCGTCGCTCCGGACGTAGAGGCGCTCCAGCAGGGACCAGTGCGAGGACATCACCTGCCGTTCCGACGGCGGCCGGTAGCCGGGTAACGCGTTCGTATTTCCATAGGAGGGGATGCGCCCGCACGCCCGGGTCAGCTCCGGGTATTCCAGGCACAACCGGACGAGGCGGGGGTGATCGAAGGCGTTGCTCAGCCCAACCAGCGCTTCTGCTCCCGGATAGTCTTCGGGCGAAGCGTACTTTGCGGGATCGTAGTGATACAACAGTTCCGCCACGTCCTGCATCAGCGTACCGGAGAAATACGCGTACATCTCGGAGTTCTCGTAATATCCCCCGTCCCTTCCGATCACGTTGTCCAGAAAGGCACGGGACGCGCTGCCCGCCCAGGTGATGAAATCGGGTCTGTCCGTCGCCAGTCCAATCGATAGCAGCGCCCGGAATCCGTCCAGTTCGTGGTTCTGGAAGTGCGTCAGATTTCCCCCGCGCAGATTGTACCCGCCGCCCTCTGTCATCACGTAATCTTCCAGCATACCCTCCGCGATATTCTCCCGGATGCTGATGCGCCCGTTCTCCCGCGTGGGCGAAACCTCGTCCATCGCGGGAAGACCGGAGATCAGGTCGTACGCCTGCATGTCCACAAACCGTTGCCGGTTGACGTGGCACGTCTCCGCGTGCATGCGGCCCATCTCCCGCTCCTGACCCTCGGGAATATCCAACGGACCGATCGTCGTGGGGGCCAGCGTGGCCAGCGCGTCGTAGATCATCAGCGCCTTCTCGCCGAACCGGGTCTCACCGGTAATCGCGAAGGCCAGAGCCAGATTCAGCAGCGCGTTGTCCGTGGGGCCGCCCGACCCGTACGAGTAAGTGCTGAGCATACTGACGATAAAGCTGTTCCATACGGGCACCGGCGCGAACCATTTCCCCTCGTAGTAGAAACCGTGTCCTTCGTCGTGAAACGGAGACCCCTTCCGGTTCTCGGGATACTCCCGCCCGCACGAGTCGCAGGAAGCCCGCCCGGGCCTTGACACGTCGCACCGCCAGGTCGCCTTGCAGCAGGGACTTCCGTTCCGCCCGCTGCAAAAGATCGACCCCCGGGCCGGTACCAGCGCGTGTATCTCCCCGTCGGACACACGGACCCATTTCTCCGCAACCGCACTGATCCGCGCCCACTCCTTCGCGGCCCACGCCTGGGTATGGATATTCTCCCGCGCCCGCCGAATCGCATCCGCCGTGTACCAGATGGAGCGTCCCGGCCGCGGGACCGGCGCCTTCGGATCGACAGACAACATTGGCGTCACCTCCGAGCGTATTCCCACGATGTCCCGAGGATCACTTACGCGTCCTGAATGGGTATTGCCCTGCCTGTATCGGCCGCTTCTCTCGCCGCAAGCGCAATTCTCATGGCCAGTTTGCCATCTTCGCCCGTTGTCAGCGGCGTCTTTCCCTCTCGTACGCATCCAATGAAATGCTCGACTTCGGCCAGCAGCGTCCCCTGGATGCCCCGTTCCCCCATCGGCCACGTCACCGAATCGGCCACCTGGTAACCGGCATCCGTAAACACCTTCAGGGGCTGGGACATGAAGTCCACGTGCAGGACGCCCCGTTCTCCCAGAATCTCGATATTCCGGTCCACGCCATGGGGATAGGTCCCCGGGTATGCGAAGGTCTCGTAGAGCGTCGCGATGGACCCGTTGGGGAATCTGAACGTCATCACCGCGCAATCCGTGAAGTCCTGGTCTTTCAGGATAAGCTGCCCCATCTCCGCGTAGACGCGCTCGGGCGGCCCGCCCATCAGCCAGCAGACCAGGTCGATATTGTGCGGCCCGGCATAGTTCAGAACCCCGCCGGTCTCATCGTCATTCACCCATTTCCGGCCTCTCAGCACGGAAAGCGGATGACACCTCCTGGCGAGCATCATCCTGGGCGTGCCGATCTCGCCCGCGTCGATCCGCCTTTTGGCTTCCATACACGGGTGGCTGTACCGCTCGGTGAACCCGACCATCAATATCACGCCGTTCTCCCGTGCTTCCCGGATCATCAGGTCGGCCTCTTCGGGAGACCGGCACATCGGCTTCTCGCACAGCACGTGCTTTTTCGCCCGTGCGGCCAGGACCGTGTGCTCGCAGTGGAACTCATCGGGCGTGGCCACGATTACCGCCTGGATATCCGGGTCCCGCAACATCTCGGCATAGTCGGCGGTCCATCCCGCGACCCCGCAGGATTCCGCCGCCGCCCGGGCCGAATCCTCGTTCCGCGTGCAGAACGTCCGCACTCCCGCGCCCGCGCAGGACCGGATCGCCAGGGCGAAATTCCGCCCCGCTTTCCCGCCGCCGATGATTCCGATGCCAAGGTCGTTATCCGGGATATCAACGTCCTCCATCTCACTGCTGCGTCGGCGCAACGACCTTTACGAGCGCGCTCTCAAGTCCCCGCAGAACCAGATCCACTTCCTTCCGGACCGAGGTGGATGGCCGCGGACCTCGACCCGGGCCGGGCGGGACCCCCGGACCGCCAGGCGGTGCGAAGGGCATATCAAACGTCAGCAAGGCTTCTATCACGACGTTGTCGTCTTCGCTATTGACGTCGTTAAAGGCTTCCTCGAGCGTCTGCTCGACAGGGAAACGGCCGAATCCGGGTCCGCCGCCCGCGGCCAGCTCCGCGGCCGAACCCAGGACAAGACTGTACACACCGTGCGGAAACGATTCGGGAACGCCGAGCCTCAGATCGATGTCCCGATCGATCCGGCGCCCCACCCGCAACGACGCGGTAACGTCCAGCGTGTCCCCGGGGCTGGCGACCGTGTCCGCGTTCACTTCGACGATCCTGGCGTAACGAGGCTCTGCGATCAACTCAACGTCAACGCTGGCTTCCGTCACCTGCAAGGCGTAGTCGTCCCTCCCCATCAGCAGGGCGAGTGAGAAGGACAGGTCAGAGGTCGCACTCCTGATCAGGGAAAGGAGCCGGCCTTCCGGTGACGCGTAAAGACGGGTTCGGGCGAGCGTGGAGTCTGTAACGTCAAAGGCAATTTCCGCCGAAACGCGGATGCTGTGGTCCGGATCGTTCTCAATCCTGCCCAGAAGCGGTCTGAAGAACGCGCCCGCGACCAGATCGACAGACATATCCGGGCTCACGCCAACCGTGGGCATCGTATGCAGGAGTTCCTCTTCCGCGCCCGAAGGAAACGTATACGCGCTTCTGATCGGAACCAACTCCGGCCCGTCGCCCAGGTTTCCCCGGACCGCTGGAATGCGATCCTCGGTGAGCGTGCCTCGTACCGTCGGGTTCAGCGCTGCGAACTTGACCGGCGACTGCAGATTGGAGATTTCTCCTAGCACCACCGCTTCGATAATGGGTAATGCCACAGGCCCCGAATCGAACATCGAGTGTCCGAAACCATACACGCGGTCGCCGTCCACGAAGGAGATGGTCCCAAAGCCGCCAAGCGTCAGTTCGCCCAGCAGCAGACCGACCGCAAGCGGCCTGCCGGGCGCAAAACTCGTCTGCCGCTGTTGCGTCAGGCCTGCCGCAACCGCGTGGCTGAGAGGAGACGAACTGCCTTCCGGATGCTGCTGGATCCGGTTGAGACCGGTACTCAACAGCGGAATTTCCAGAGGCGTGATGTTGCTCTCGCCCCACGTGGCCGCGCGTTTGGCCAGTGGAACGGTACCCCTACTCCCGATGACCCATTCCATGGGCGTGGCGAAGAAGTAGTAGGGCGGGTTGTCCTGGGCCACGAAACCGAACGCGATTGCGCCCCAGGCGCCCTGCGGCGAAAAGATGGGCGAACCGCTCATGCCCTTGGCGACGCCACCCAGGGCCACCAGCACGGAATCGGAGGCTTCCACCATGTAGACCGGCATGGGCGGAAGAAAATCGTCGACCACCTGGATGAACGTCATCTCCAGGTCGACGAGCCGGCCTCTGTCGAACTCGGTGCGCATAAAGACGCGCGTCCCCGCGGGCGTGTTCCGGACCGTCTCAATCGGCACGATTCCGGACAGGTCCCAGGGCAGGAGCATCCCGAATGAAAACTTCTTCCCGAAGTTCTTCGAAAAGGACACGAAGTCCGAAAACCCGATTTCACCGTCCCCGTTCAGATCGAACCGGGTTTCATATCCGTCATCGCCTTCACTTTGTCCGAATTTTGCCGCGAACTGCGAGAAATCGCTGAAATCGACCGTCCCGTCCCCGTCAAAATCCGGCAGGAACGTTGCGTCTTCGTCGTTGGAATTGACCGTACTCTCTTGTAATGTCGTCTGATCGGCACGCGCGTCCGAACCCGCGGCGATGAACGAAACAAATACCAGCGACGTTACTATGCAAGCAAATGCAACTTTCTCTCTTGGTGTCATATAACGCAATCCTTACCCCGGCTGGTTAGCGTTAATTCCGATAAATCGAGTTTTGTCGTAGACTTGGGGTCGATAATTCAACCCGTCCGTTTGCCCAACGCGCCAGACTTGAATTGCTGCAGGAAATGGTGTCAGTGGGTCATTCTACCTCCTTTAACCTTGATTCGTAAGTTCTCGTGGACGTTAATTCGAATAAGCGCCAGTTAATAAAGGCGATTATAGGGCTGATTACCAGGATAAACCAGGTCACTGGACGTGAGCGGAAATATCATCCTTATGTACGACCTCAATCCCCGTTTCGCACCGGTCCCTTCTGTGTTTTTT
Organism: Gemmatimonadota bacterium; assembly: GCA_028873695.1. Classification (GTDB taxonomy): domain Bacteria; phylum Latescibacterota; class UBA2968; order UBA2968; genus JAAXHE01. Next base: position 5,842 of record JAPPNU010000073.1, read on the forward strand.
TTGGGGATTATATACGAGAGTGACGAAGCCGGACACAGAAAAGCCCCGGGCTGCGG
>JAPPNU010000075.1:0-2032 GCA_028873695.1 Gemmatimonadota bacterium
GCTGGTTGGAGATGACGATGCCGCATTCCCGCGCCGCTTCCAGATCGAAACAGTCCACGCCGATCGAACAGGTCGCGATCATGCGGAGATCGGGCATCGCGCGCAGTACGTCCCCGGGCCACGTCACGAGTCCCCGGGAGTTGATCATCACCGCGGCTCCCTGGGCGCGCTCGATTTTCTCCTCCGCGGATTCCGGACGATCGGTGTAGAGTTCGACTTCTCCATGGGTTTCGAGCCGTTCCAGGTGGGGCGATCCCTGCATCTGTGGCGGGTCGTCGCCAGGTATGACGATGCGCAATGGGTCAGGCATAGGTGATCCTTGATTGTTACGTGACTGTCGTGCCCAGTTGGATGAACTATGGAATGAAGTAAAGTTGGGACAATAGCGAAATCAACCGATATAATACCGATATATGTATGATTGCGATGATGAATGGCGCGCTGGGAGCGTACGGGGACATGCTGCATCCACCGGTGTGTTGTCGCGGACCGCAGTACATTTGGGGTTGTAGTACGCGTACGTGTGCGCAAACGATAGGGTTGTTTTTCTAAGAGGAGGTGATCACGTGTCGGAATATGACAGGACGGACGCCGGTATATACGACAGCTTTTCGACCGGACTCGACGGCGACAAAGCATTCTACGTGGAGGAAGCCCGCAAGGCGGGCGGCCCCGTGCTGGAGATCGGTTGCGGAACGGGCCGGATCATGATCCCGATTGCAGAAGCCGGCGTGCCCATCGTCGGATTGGACCAGGCGCCGGCCATGCTGGAGGTTGCGCGCCGCAAGATAGCCGGACTGCCGGAGGAAACGAGACAGCGCATCCGGATCGTCGAGGGCGATATACGGACGTTCGGCCTGGAACGACGTTTCCCGCTGGCCATCATCCCGTACCGCGCGTTTCTGCACATGATGAACGCCGACGACCAGCGGCGGGCCTTGACACGGATACGCGAACATCTGGCGGACGGGGGCAAACTGGTCTTCAACGTGTTCGATCCCAGCATCGAGATCATCGCCGCCTACATGAAACCACTCGGCCGTGCGATGTGTCACATGGGATCGTTCACTCATCCCGAAACCGGACGCCGCGTCATGGTATCGGGTACGCGCCGGTACGATCCGTTGGAGCAGACCCTCGAGGAACACCGGTTTTTCGAAGAAGTGGACGAGGAGGGCGAGGTGGCTTCGAAGACCATCACCCCGCTCTATCTTCGCTACGTGCACCGTTTCGAGATGCAGTACCTCCTCGAACTCTGCGGTTTCGAAGTCGAAGCGTTGTACGGGGACTTCCGCCGCGGACCGTTTCAGCATGGACACGAGCAGGTCTGGGTGGCCACAAAGGCCTGACCTGAGAGGAAACACGGCATGAGTCAACATCCCATGCACGAGGCGAATCGCAGGGGCTGGGACGCCGTTTCCGCTCAGTGGCAGGCGGAGATCGACGCCAGGGTGGACTGGCGCAGCATTCCGGCCAACATCCAACTCGTTCTGGACGACGTCGAGTTGAGATACCTCGGAGACGTGTCCGGTCGGTCCGTCTGCGTGCTGGGCAGCGGGGACAACCTGGTGGCTTTTACCTTGGCCGCAGCCGGGGCGCAGGTCACTTCCGTGGACATCTCGGAGGTCCAGTTGGAAATCGCCGCCGGAAGAGCGGGCGAACTCGGTCTCTCAATCGCCTTTCACCGGGCGGACGTGATCGATCTGGGCGGTCCGGGCGGTCTTCCGGATGGTCATTTCGATATCGTGTACACGGGCGGCCACGTCGCCGTGTGGGTTTCCGATCTGAAGCGCTATTACGGCGAGGGAATTCGGATTCTCAAACCCGGCGGTCTTTTCATGGTCAACGAGTACCATCCCTTCCGCCGATTGTGGAAGCACGGCTCCGGACCCCTGAGGCAGGAATTCCACTACTTCGACCACGGTCCCTTTACCTATGACCGGTCCGAGGAACTGCCCGAGGTTACGGGGCCGCTCCCCAGCTATGAATTCCACTGGGCGGTTTCGGACATGATCCGCGCGCTGCTTGAAGG
>JAPPNU010000075.1:2042-5216 GCA_028873695.1 Gemmatimonadota bacterium
GTACGGTGACGGGCGTCAGCACTGGGAGGGCGGCGCGCCGCTGGAGAACATGCCGGCGAACCTGGTCCTGGTGGGGCGGAAGAAACCGGCCGCACCGTGAGATCGCGCTGACCGGCGTGCAGGTTTACGGCTTATCGGGCCCGCAGAGCCTTCTTCAACAACTTGCCCCATACCCGGTCGTAGGGATGGACCGTTTGTACCTGCTCGTCCCCGCGGAACACCGGATGTCCCTCGTTTGCCCAGGCAAAGATCGACCCTTCCAGGTTGTAGACCTTCCTGAATCCTTTCTTCGCAAGGTAGTCAGCCATTTCCGACGATCGATATCCCACGGAACAGTAGAGCACGACGGGCCGGGCCGGTGAGGAGCCTTCCAGCGCCTGCACCGCCTGCTTCTTCGTCAAAGCGTGAATCGCGTCCCGCAGGTGGCTTACCTCGTATTCTTCCGGTCCGCGCACGTCGAGAAGCAGGGGGCGCTCCGCTTGTCCGGATTCGTCCAGCCAGGTCTGCAGGCTGTCGGTGGAAAGCTGGGCGACCCCGGGGAATTTCGCACGGATCATCTTCAGCGTCGTCGACCAGAACATGGTGTTGTCCTCCACTTCTTCCTGAGCGGCGACTCCATGATTCAAGGGCAGCGCGATGATCAAGCAGATCGCCCAGTGGAGTATATTCCCGGCGTCGGGAAGGCCGTATGAATTCATGTTGAGTTCAGAGTTGATGATCGGTCAGTCCCGTGTCGTTTGAAAACGCTGCGATTTCCGACGATGACTGAAGATGGAGGAATGTTACATGCCGCCAGGCGGGATCCTCCATCAGCGAGCGCATGCGCCTGCGTTTTCTCTTCTGCTGGGTGATGACCCACCACAGGAGCGCATCTTCCCGGTTCCATATCTTTAGGTTGGGCCAGAATCGTTCAACGTTCGTTCCCCAGAGCAACTCCTTCGACCGCCAGCGCTTCCAGCTCCGAATCAGCACGCGCCAGATAAGCCGGTATCTCGGCAGGTCCAGCCAGATGACCGTTTCTACCCTGGGCCAGAAAGTCCGCATCGAAAAGCCCATATACGAACCCGATACCACCCAGGCGTCACCCGACGTCGCGTCGGAAATTCGCCGTTCCAGCTCTTCGGGAGCCTTTTCGGCGAGGCTGACCCATCCCGGTTCCCAATTGAGGGCGTCCAATTCCACGTGGGGGACGTTAAGCGCAATGGCAATCCGTCGGCCCAGGGCGCTCTTTCCGGAACAACTGTTTCCGGTGACGTGGATCCTGCTCCCCAAGGGGACGCCGCGAAAAGTTGCCCGAGCACCAATAGCCATTACCGCCCCTGAGTGAGGGATGAGCCTGTTCTCCGGTCGTCGTACCTGACGAACTGCTCCGGCGTCACACCGGTTTCTGTAGCGCCGCCGAGAGCCATACCGGCAGGGCGGCCCTGGGATTCTCCTTCCAGTCCAGAAGCCGCTTGTCGTTGCACGGCAGAAATGAGGATCCCCCCCAGTAATTCTCATCACCGGCGGGACGTTCCAGGACGCGCCGGAGGACAAGCCCCGCATCCACCAGAGGATTCAAGATGTCGCCGAGTGTCCAGTTGAATTCAAAGGTCCCGTCTTTTTCGTCTCGATAAGGACCGGTTTGCCAGTAGGTTTTTTCTACCTCGATCGATGCGGCCCCGTCTTTCCAGGGCCTCTGGAAGGGATGCACATCGTAGAAGACGTAGTATCCTCCCGGTTTCAGTATACGAAAGATCTCCCCGTAAACCGCACGCAGATCCGCGATCCAGACGAAGAAACCATTGGTCGAACAGACCAGGTCGAACTTTCCGTCACCAAGCGACTTGAGATCCATCGCGTCGGCCTGGACGAAGTCGATCGCAAGACCCAGTTGTTTCGCCCTTTGTGAAGCGGTCTCCAGTTGCCGCTCGGAAATGTCTGTGGAGGTGACATGGGCCTGCATGCCCGCGAGGGCGAAGCTGGCATAATTGTCCCCGCTGCCGATGACGCAGACTTTCTTTCCTTCCAGATTGCTGACAAAGGAGCCGATCAACTTGAAGGCGCCGCCCGCGAATCCCAGTTCGGGTTCCTCTGGACAACGGCGCCACAGACCGTCCCGCTCGCGATTTTCGGCCCACCACCCGGCCGCTGCGTCCCAGTGACGGCGATTGGATTCGTGCGGATGATTGGTCGTCGGATCGGACGGCGGAGACATAAGCGAGACCTGTCCGGATGGCTTTAACCGCAGGAGGCGTTTCGGCTGATCCTGATCAATATAGACCAGCGCGGATCATCGGCGCAAGTGCGCAGGTCCACCTGCCCCGTCAGTACATCCCCGGCATGCAGGCAGGGTTCTGTTCCACGACTTCAAAATCCGCTTGACAGTCGTCGCGCGATCGTGCCTTGTTAACAGGTACAAACGTCTGAGAATCCATCCGACGCCCGTGCCACAGGGAGGCGCGGCACGGATCATGGAACCGCATCGGCGGAGGAGTGCCATGGCAAAATACATGTATCGCACCAAGTACACGCAGTCGGGCCTGCAGGGACTGCTGAAAGAAGGCGGCACGGGCAGGCGCGCGGCCCTTACGCAGACGATCGAAGGGATGGGCGGCACCCTGGAAGGATTCTACTACGCCATGGGGGACGACGATCTCATCCTGATCGCCGAGATTCCCGACGAAGCGACCGCGACGGCGATCGCCCTCAACGTGGCCGCGGCGGGCGCGCTAGAAGTCTCGACCACGGTCCTGATTTCACCGGAAACGATCGACGAAGCGGTAAGCAAGGGCGTATCGTACCGATTGCCCGGCGCCTGATATAGTCCGGCAGGACTTCGTCGGTAACCGATAAATCGAACGGTCGTAAAGATTTACTATTGCCAATCAAATTTCGTGTTATTATACTGTATTGATAGCCCCTGTAGTTTTCGGTAATCACCATAACGAACCACATCGTTATGGTTACGCAACGACGGGTTCAAAACACAATCCGGCGGCCCGTCCTGTACGCTTTCGTCATAGTTACATCACCCTGTAAGTAACGCCACCCAACCCAACTCGTCGTAACAGAAGGGAGTCGGTATGGCTAAATCTCTACGCATAATCCCTGAAAAATGCACCGGGTGCATGCAGTGTGAACTGGCATGTTCCTGGGTGCAGACCGGCATGTTTCAACCATCCCGGTCGCTGA
>JAPPNU010000016.1 GCA_028873695.1 Gemmatimonadota bacterium
CTCCCACCCACTGGAAATCCGCGCCTTTCACGGCGCACTTACGAATCAAGGTTAATCCGCTACGTGAATTGTCCAACTGTTGCTGCCACTGTTTTTCGTGGCATGAAAGTTCCACCGTACACCGTTTATGGTGGCACCTCTGGCGTCTATACCGGTGCCGGCGCTGAAGAACGCGATGGATCCCCTTCCGGAACTGGATACAGAGAAGGTATTGCCCTTGTAAGTACAGGTTTCGCCGGGATCCACGACCAACCCGGCCCTGCAAGCGCCAAGACTTCCTCCGCCACCTCCGCCGCCGTCACCCGTACCACTGTCTGCCGTCGTACCCTCGACAATGGGCGACCAGGGTCCGGGAGAGCCGGTATCGCAGGAGGACGAGTTTCTGTAGCGATAACGGAATTCGTAGGTCGTACTTGGCTCCAGATCCGGAGAGTAGATCCATGGACCAGCGTAGGCGGTAAAGGATTCGTCCGACCGGTTTGTGTATGTCACGCATACGTCGTTCCAGCGCCCTTGAGGGGTCTCTGTCCTCAACTGAAGGTCATAGGCTCTGGTCTGTCCCGCCCGCCACGTGGCCAGAATGGCGAAATGCAGCGTATCGGCAGAGGCGCGCACAAAAATCGGAGTCGAAAGATCGGAGATTTCCCAGGTCCCTGCACTACCCTCGGTTCCATCGTCGCAGGTGGTATCCGCATTACCCGAGGTTGCAGAGGTGAAAGTCAGTTGGCTTACGCACCTGCCCCCGAACAACTCAGAATCGTCGTAGATTTGCGTGAGATTTCCGGTATTCGGACCCGTATTCGTGTACGTATAGCGCCCCCCATGTCTGCTGAGACCTTCAGTAAACCGACCGGCGGACGGGACGTCGACAAAGAAGGCCTCGGCCAGGATTCGCTTACCGACGGCCAGACGGTTGAACGCATTCTGGTTGGCCGGGGCGAAGCCGGAAGGGGTCGCCTGAGTGACGGTTACCGTCACGCTACCGGAGCAATTGTTCCCGGTATCACTCTCGTCGCTGACGTCGTCAACGCAGGCGCCGTAGTAGGAGGTCCCTGCCGAGGATGGCGCATTCAGGACAATCGACTCCGGGCTGTTAGCCCCCGCCGACAACGTGCTCACCGCGTCCGTGCCCACTTCCGTGTCATCCGTCGAGACCGTCGCGTTGGACGAACGAAAATACCGCAAGGTCGTGGCCGCTGCCGGAGCATTGCCCTGATTGCGAACCGTGGCGCCAAGCGTAAACGACTGCCCGGTGGTCAACGTATTGTCGTTGACCGAGGGCGATTCAACGATCAAGTCGGGGCTACCCACCGGCGGCGTCCCGCCGCCTCCACCGCTACCGGATGGCGGAACCTGACTGCCGAAGGCGCCGGCGAAGATGAGAAAATCCGAGAAGGCAACGGTCCCATCGCCGTCCAGGTCGAACCGCGCGTCATAACGCGCATCGCCCCGGCTGGACCCGAAATTGCCAGCGAACGCCAGGAAATCCGGAAACCCCACGGTCCCGTCGCCGTCGAAGTCGGCGGACGGCGCCGCGTTGAACGAGATCTCACTGCTCGTCCTGAGGACGTCGCTGGACGTCGGACTTTCAGCAACGGTGACAGACTCGATGCCAATGGAAAACTCACGACCCGAGACATCCGCGACCGTCTCGAACTCCGCGCGCGCCAGGAACCCGGAAGACGCCAATGTCACGGGCGACGCGGAGGCGAGACTTGCGCCCGTGGACCCCTCCGGAAGCGACAGGGGGAACGCGCTGTTCTCGGCCTTGACGAACGAAAGGAGGGAAGCATCAAAATCGAACCTGATCCTCACGCCGGCGAGAGTCGTCCTCACGCCGGTCGCGAATACCTCGATCGCGATCTTCGTGCCGCGTCCCGATACGGCGCCCGCGGTCACCCCGTCGTCCCTCCGGTTCCCCGCTCCTCCGTCGGCGATCAGGTCCAGGGACAAAACCGCGTTCGCATTGTTACCCAGGGCGATTTTCGCTGCGCGTTCCGACAACGTACCCTTGACGGAGTCACCATCTCCGCCGGCTGCCAGCTCACCGCCGGCAATCAACGCAAGAGACGAAACCCCGTCTTCGCTGAACACGACGAGAACCGCACCTGTTATCACGGAGAGGCCAACAATCACAATCAACAACAGGCGAAATACAGGATTCATGGCAAGTCCTCCCTTGTATCCGGTTGGATAATCGGCCTGAGGCGCGGTCAGCCACCAAAACAGGCCCGCTTGTACGGCAATCAAGGCACCGCGGTAATTCGAAAATCATCGCCCGCACGTGTGCCCTGCAATCCGTTCAGGTTGAAGCTCGCGCTGCAAATCCTTCCCGATCCGAACGGCGTATAGTTGTAACATCCTCCGCCGATATTTCTGAACGACCCGCCGCCTACGGTACAGCTAGCATTGGGAGGTGAGGCCGGTGGACGCTGTATGACGGCCTCGGTCATTAATCCGCTACGTGAATTGTCCAACTGTTGCTGCCACTGTTTTTCGTGGCATGGAAGTTCCACCGTACACCGTTTACGGTGGTACCCCTGGCGTCTATGCCGGTACCGGCGCTGAAGAACGCGATGGATCCCCTTCCGGAACTGGATACCGAGAAGGCATTGCCCTTGTAAGTACAGGTTTCGCCGGGATTCACGACCAACCCGGCCCTGCAAGCGCCACCACTTCCTCCGCCTCCTCCGCTGACGGTGACGCTTACGCCCGAAGAACAGTTGTTGTTTGTATTGCTCTCGCCGCTGACGTCGTCAATGCAGGCGCCGTAGTAGTAGGTCCAGGCATCCGACGGCGCATTCAGGCTGATCGACTCGGCGCTGGTGGCCCCGGCCGACAAAGCGCTTACCGCGCCCGTGCCCTCTTCCGTGTCATCCGTCGAAATCGTCGCGTTGGACGAGCGATAATACCGCAAGGTCGTGGCCGCTGCCAAAGCGTTGCCCTGGTTGCGGATCGTCGCGCTAAGCGTGAACGACTGCCCGGCTGTCAGCGTATTGTCGTCGACCGAGGGGGATTCGACGATCAGGTCGGGGTTATTGGACGGCGGCGGCGTTGTGCCACCGTCGAATTCGACTTTAACGCCTCGGCGCTGAAGGGTAGGAATGTGCGTGTTTCGCGATGTACTGCTTAGCGGATTGACTTTCAAGTTTACCCAGTCTCCAACGCCCAACCCCGTATTTGCCACCAATGGCGATAAATCCGAGATGCTATTTGAATGAAGAAACAGCCTTGTAAGGTTGGTCAACCCCGATAGCGGGGAAAGTTCAGTAATTGAGTTATTCTGAAGTTCCAGATCTGTCAGGTTAGTCAATCCGGATAGTGGGGATACATCTGAGAGACTGTTGTTCAGAAGAGAAAGGTACGTCAGCTCAGTCAATCCAGATAGCGTGGACACATTTGTGATATTGTTGTTCGCAAGGAAAAGGAATCTCAATTTGGTCAAACCGGAAAGCGCGGAAATGTTTGAAATGGAGTTGTCGTTAAGGTACAACCATGTCAAATTGGACAATCCAGCCAGCGCAGACACATCGGAGACTGTGTTATTAAGATTTAGATGTGTCAGGTTGATCAATCCCGCCAGCGCAGACACATCAAAGATTGCATTGTGTGAAAGGTTCAACCATCTCAGGTTGGTCACTCCTGCCAGCGCAGACACATCGGAGACTGCGTTGCCGGTTAGGCCCAGAGTTGTCAGGTTGGTCAAGCCCGATAGGGGAGAGAGGTCGGAAACTGTGTTGCTGTTTTGCTCCGCAACATTGATGGCGTAGTAAGGAACTCCTATAGGCATACCAAGCAAGAGTTGCGTCAAATTGGCTGCAAACTCAAGCCCGGTCAGATCGCTAATATCCGAGTCCTGTGCCCAAATACGTGTCAACGTCGCCATCTCTTCACGGGTAATCGGCGCATCGGGCGGCTTGCCCAGGCTATCCGCGATCACGGCGCGCAAGTTGTCGTCCGCAATGGTTACAGTCTCACCCCCGCCACCGCCGCTGACGGTGGTGGTGACGCCTGAAGAACAGTTGTTGTTCGTATTGCTCTCGCCTCTGACGTCGTCAACGCACGCGCCGTAATAGTAGGTCCCCGCGGAGGATGGCGCATTCAGCCTGATCGACTCGGCGCTGGTGGCCCCGGCCGACAGGGTGCTGACCGCGTCCGTGCCTACTTCCGTGTCACGCGCGGAAACCGTCGCGTCGTCCGAACGGTAGTAGCGCAACGTCGACGCGGCGGCTAGCCCGGTGCCATTGTTGCGAACCGTGGCATTCAGCGTAAACGACTGCCCGGCTGTCAATGTATTGTCGTCGACCGAAGGGGATTCAACGATCAAATCGGGGTTACCGGACGGCGGCGTTGTTGTCCCCCCGCCGCCGGAGGGCGGGACCTGACTGCCGAAATCGCCGGCAAAGATCAGAAAATCCGTAAAGTCAATCGAACCATCGGAATTCAGGTCCTGCGCGGCATTGTACTTCCCATCGCCCTGACTCGATCCGAACGCGCCCGCGAAAGTCAGGAAGTCTGAAAATCCGACGGTCCCGTCACCGTCGAAGTCGGGGGACGGCGCTGAGTTGAACGAGATCTCACTGCTCATCCTGAGTACGTCGCTGGACGTCGAATTTTCGGCGAGCGTGACAGACTCGATGCCGATGGAAAACGCCCTCCCCGAGACATCCACGACCGTCTCGAATTCCGCGCGCGCCAGGAATCCCGAAGACGCCAGTGTCGCGGGCGAAGTGGCGGCGAGCGCGGTGCCGACGGACCCCTCGGGCAGCGAAAGGGAAAACGTGCTGTTTTCGGCTTTGACGAAAGACACGAGAGAGGCATCGAAGTCGAATCTGAGAATTAGGCCACGCAGCGTCGTCGTGACCCCCGTAGCGAAGACTTCCAGGGCGATCTTCGTGCCGCGACCCGAGACGTTGCCCGCGGTCACACCGTCGTCCCTCCGGTTGCCTGCTCCTCCGTCAACGATCAGGTCCAGCGACAAAACCGCGTTTGCATTGTTGCCCAGGGCGATTTTCGCGCTGTGTTCCGACAACGTACCCTTGACGGAGTCACCATCCCGGCCGGTGGCCGACACACCGCCGGCATTCAGGGCAAGTGACGAGACCCCGTCTTCGCTGGACACGACGAGAACCGCGCCCGTTAACACGGAGAGGCCGACAACCGCAATCAACAACAGGCGAGATACAGGATTCATGGCAAGTCCTCCCTTGTATCCGTTTGGATAATTCGCCTGTGGGGCGGTAAGCCACCGAAACAGGCCCTTCTTGAACCGCCAAAAGCATTGCCGATGCCTGGCGCCGTCGAGACGTTCCTGAGCAACCGCCAGATGGCGGCATTCGCCGCGTGATCTACTTCAACAACAGCATCCTCCTGGTGGCCGAGAAACTGCCCGCCTGTATCCGATACAGATAGACGCCGCTGGCGACGCGCCGGCCCAGCGCGTCCGTTCCGTCCCACGTTGCCGTAAACGTCCCGGCGTTCCTCCGCTCGTTCACCAGTACGCGTACCTCCTGTCCGATCAGATTGTAAATCGCCAGCCTGACCATTCCGGCTTCCGGCAACTGGTAGCCGATCGCGGTGGAAGGATTGAACGGATTCGGCATATTCTGCTCCAGGCTGAATCGATCCGGCAGCGGCTTCAGATTTCCGATCTCAGCGTGGTGGAGCATGTCGACGGCGCCGTCCACACCCACCAGGACGCTTTCCGACACCTGAAAGTCCGATGAGACCGGTGTTCCGCTCGTCCTGAACACAAGCTCGACGAGTTTCCCGTCGCCACTGACGCCCTGCCCGTCGATCTTCACCGCGCCGATATCCACCTGCCCCGGCGTCAGGTTCGACGAAAGGAACAGCGTCTCCTGCCCGGAGCCGGATTTCAGCAGGTTCCCTTCCAGTTCCGTGGCGTTCACGAACTCGTACTTAACCGGGTCGTATTGAAACGAAAACCCGTATCCCTTCAGGTCATCGGTCTGCGCCACCGACACGTGTATCTTCAGAACGCCGCTGTCCGCTCCCGGGTCGTTCACCCGCTCCAGCTTCAGCGTTGCATTGGCGTTCCGGCCTCCGGTAATGGTCAGCCCGCGGATCATATCGCCGGCAAGTGCCGGCCCCCACAGCACAAACGCCGTACATATGGATGCAAAAACGCGAGTCCACATAACTGCCTCCTTTTTTCTTACCTGAGCGGCGCACCGACATTTCGAAATCTGCAATCGTAAACCGGTCTACAAAAAAACCCGCGACGGAACACCGAATTCAAGTCCTAAGGTTTGTCCGGACGTCCTGGATTTGTCCCGGTTTCCAATTTCTGCGATACGTAGTCGGATTTCTACCAACTTTCGCCTTGAATAACTTGCTGAAGGTTGATGCCAATCTCAATTAACGGCACCACGCTGCCCCAGCGACGCCCCGTGACGTCGTTCTCGAGCAAGCAGCCGACGAGAGTCGTTATACGCGCGGAAGTCCGGCTAGCCTTCTCAGGCACGGCATGCTCGTAGGTCCTGTCCTGTGAGGTGAGCCGCACCTCGCCGAACATTTGAACCGCGACTGCTGAAACGGGTCGTCCGTCCGGTCCTGTGCGGTGAATTCGCCAACGACCACAGGCGGTTGGTTGTCGCGTTCAACGATCAGTTCGTACGCTGGCCGTAGCTTTCCGCCAGGATCAGGAAGTCGCTGAACCCGATGGTACCGTTGCCATCCAGATCGAATCGAGCGTCGTACCCAACATCGCCTCGACCCAGCCCCCACGCGCCCGCAAAGAGCAGGAAGTCCGTAAAACCCACCGTTCCATCGCCGTCGAAGTCCGGATTGGCGACGGATGGGCCGATGTAACGCGATATATCCCACAGCAGCACTGTGCCATCCGATGCGCCCGAAGCCAGGACGTGGCCGTCGTCTGAAAACGCCACGGAGTGGACGTGGCCCGTGTGCCCGCTCAAATTGGTGATCTGTTCCTGTGTCTCCACGTCCCACAGCATCACGGAAAACCAGGTACCGGAAGCGAGTACGGATCCTTCCGACGAAAACGCCACCGAATAGACCCCGTACCGGTTCTTCAGTGCGGCGATTTCGGTTCTCGTTCGTATGTCCCAAAGTCGCACGTTACCGTCTCCATCGCCCGCCCCCGACGCCAGCGTCTTTCCATCGGACGAAAACGCCACCGAATGCACTGAACCCGTGTGACCTACCAGCGTATTCACCAGTTTTCGCGTTTTCAGATCCCATAGCATGACGGTCCGGTCCCAAGACCCGGAAGCCAGGAGGACGCCCTCAGGAGAGAACGTGACGGAAACGACACGATCCGTATGCCCTTCAAGCGTGGAAATCCGGCTCCTCATCACCGTGTCCCACAACGTTATCGACCCGTCTCGTTGCGCTGACGCCAGCATTTTCCCGTCCGTCGAAAACGCGACTGCAGTGACTTGATCCGGGTGCCCTTCCAGGGTCCCAATCAGTTCCCGTGTCCGCACGTCCCACAGATTGACGGTGCGATCCCACGACGCGGAAGCCAGGAAAGCACCGTCTGGAGAAAACGACACGGAACTGACTCCGTACGCGTGCCCCTCCAGGGTGGCGAGCCATGTCTGTCTATCCGCGTCCCACAGCCTGAGCTTGCCGTCCGAATGTCCCGATACCACTGTTGCGCCATCGCGCGAGAGCGCCGCCGAGGACAGCGCCAGGTGACCGGACAGCCCGGCTACATTGCCCGTCTCCAGGTTTCGCAGCAGCACTGTGCCATCGGCGGCGCCCGAGACAAGGGCGGCGCCGTCGGGAGAAAACGTCACCGAATGGACCGCATCCCTGTGCTCGTCGAAGAAAGAGAACAAGCCTCCAGTCGCCACGTCCCACAGCCGGACCGTACGGTCCCACGACCCCGATGCCAGAGCGGCGCCGTCGGGAGAAAACGACACGGAGCGCACCGGACCCGTGTGCCCTCTTAGTACGGCGACCTCGGTTTGCCCTGACAGGTCCCATAGTCTGACGGTGCGGTCTCCCGAACCCGATGCTAATTGCGCACCGTCGGGAGAGAACGACACCGAAGTGACCCGGTCTGTGTGGCCCTCCATATTGGCCACTTCCTTCCGGGTAGCCACATCCCACAGTCTGACGGTGCCGTCCTGAAATCCCGATGCCAGACGCCTCCCGTCCGGCGAGAAGTCCACCGAGATGAAGGAATGGATTTCGTTCGTCGGCTGCACTTCCCATTCGCTCAACTCGCGCCTCGACTCAACGTCCCATATCTTGATGGTATGGTCCCACGACCCGGAAGCCAGGCGAGTTCCATCCGGCGAAAAGACGACCGCGGTTACGTATCCGGAATGCCTGAGTCTCCCGATTTGCGTGCCCGTCGCCACGGCCCACAACACGACCCCGCCATGGTGCGTTCCGGCCGCAAGGATGCCGTTGGACGAAATCGCCACCGAGATTACCGAACGCCTCGTGGGCACCAGCGAACGAACTCGGGTTGTTCCCGTTTCGTACAACCACACGCCAACGTTGCTGGCAACGGCCAGAGTGCGGCCGTCCGGCGAAAGGGCCACCGCACGGTCGCCTTCCCCCATCGCACCCTTTCCCAGACGCGCCGTCGCCGACGCCGGCAGATGCCAGGTTCGGTAGTCTCCGTCCAATTCCGTCACGCCGACGCCCACGCCCTCGGCGATAATCCTCCCCACTTCCCGGTCGCCAAGGGACACGACGACAATGTTCCGACCCGGATGGGGACCCAGAGTAAGCGACGTTTCGGCCCTTCCTCTGGCATCGGTTTTCACGCGTTCAACCTTGAAACGGTCGCTGAGCCTGCCGTTGCCGACCGTCACCGTGAAGGTGACAACTGCATCCGGCAGGGCATTGCCGTACTGATCGCGCACGACCACCACAAGGGGTTGCGGCAGGGTCTCCCCGGACGGGCCCTGCTGGCCGGCGCCGGAGACAATCTCCAGCCCGGAAGCAAAACCGGGCGGCAGCCACATGGGCAGGTTCGCGATCAAGGTACGCGCGGACGGCGACGTCGGCACGCCCCACGCCTCGAAGAACGGGCCGAGGTTGCGGCCCACCTGACGGGAGAAGCGCACCAGCCACTGGTCGCGCTTCTCATCGTCGCTCGTTGGTCGAGCGGCGTCCCTAAGTGCGCGGTACGCAGCGAATACCTGCCGGAAAGCGTCCCATCCGAACGCCTCCTGCATCTGCACGTACATGAACAGGGCGAGAGCCGGCTGGCGCTTCCACAGTTCGAAGTCCGGGTTTTCGTAGTCGTAACGCTCGACCATCTCCCGCGATCGCGCATCGATCCAGCCGTAGTAGCTCTCGGTGACCGGGATCCCGCAAAGAAACTCGTAGGCGTACAGCGTAAACAGGTTGACAGCGACTTCGAGGGCGCCGTCGAACGTCCAGTCCCTGCTCTGATGGTTATGTCCCACCTCGTGGAAGAACCCCCAGTTGCCCTCCGTACGCAGGTGCTCCACGTCCACCAGGTTGGCCTGCTGGTCCAGGTGGGCGCTGATGGGATAGCCGGAAAGCATATAGCCCCTGGGGATCTGACGATCCACGACGAGTCGCTCCCGTCTCAGGCGCGCGGGCGAGGGCCACGCGGCCAGTTCGGCGTTCAGGTCCAGTATACGGTCCCAGGTCTCCGCCACGGCCACCGGGTCGTCCAGACCGCGTACTTCGGAAGAGGGCGTGGTGACGATCATGTTTCTCCCGGCGATCTCCGCCCACGGCGCTGGAGCGTGGCGGATCTGATCGCGCCAGGCGACCGGATCCGTCTCCCCAAGCACGAACAGCGGCGCGGCCACGGCGCCTTCGATCCTGACGGCGATCTCTCCGAGGTTGGCTTTGTGCGGAACTTCGATGTAGATCAGGCCGCCGAACGCATTGGCGACCAGAGTCGTGACCGAGATGACCCGGAAGCGGCGGCTGATCACGGGCATGCGCGTCCATTCTTCGCGGACCGAGATATCCCCCTTGTGTGCGCCCACGCGCACGTGGAAGCGCCGGGCACTTGCGACCGCGGATGGCACGGTCACCTTAACCAGTTCGCCCGGCGTGGCGTAGAGGCCGGTGGAATGCCAGCGATACTCGTGCGGCTCGGAATAGACGCTCGTGGCGTGCCCGACGGGCTCGGTCGTGTCTATATTGAGGGTGCGCGTGATTCGCGGTGCATCGGCAGGGACGGAGCCGGGAAAGTCCGCGGCCGCGGAATGCGCGCGCACCGACGCGGGTGGGGTGCGGAGATGTTCCTGAACGAACTGCATCACCGCCTTGCGCGCCGCCGCTTCAGATTTGCCCAGCGGGCGTTCGGCCGAGGGCCAACGGCTCTCGCTGGCATCGTTGGCGGTAGCGGGTGAGACGAGAAACAGCCCGGGCAGCAAATGAAGAGCCGAATTCTTGACGAACGAATTCATCAAGGCGCCTCCTGCGAATCAGCCGGGATACGCCTGGGAGCGGCAGGGCAAAGCCGGCATCCCGGTTGCCACCTCTGCCGGCACGTCGATGCCCTTATGGCGGCTGACGCCCAACGGCAAGGCCGCCTTCGGACCGCTCCCATCGCGTCCATTGAAATGCCGTTGCGTTCCCGTCGCGAGTCGTCCTGAGGCGGTATTCGAGTATTCCTGAATGGATCCATTCCGGACCCGGCGAATGGCTATCGCTAACGAATGACCTGTGGATTGCGTGTCGAACGCATCGATAAACCCGAAAGAGTCCACTGAATCTCCCGTGCGGCCACGGCAAAGTGTCGGGCGGTTCGATGACGGAATAATTCACGTTTGTACGTACATTGATTTCGCTGTATTCCACTGCTGTCCGGGAACCGTGAGATTGACGAAATTGCCATCGTCTGCGCAATGCCGTCCGCGAACAAAGTGACTTTACCAGCGGCCACAATTGTGTTTTTTCTGTTCTATTGATCCCGTAAAATATGATATTCGTGCTATTCAGGCGAGCTGGGTCGAGGCGCCGGTTTTCGGAATCGAGCCGGATACTGTCCAGGGCACAAGCCGATTTGGGACAGACGTGATTCCTGCTTTTAGGTACAATGCTCAGGTTGTGCCGATCGTGTCAATACCTAATGATTGTCGAAACGTCCTGTATTTGTTTCGGGCTACTTTTTTTTCGATATGAGAGTCGAATAATGACTTTATCGGCAAGAATAAAGGTTTGGCGGGCGAAGACGGGATATTTTGTTCGTTCCCGGTTCAATCGGCCTCGGTTGGTGACCGATCCCGGGGATGCCCCCTGGGCCCATATCTATGATTGAAACGGGTCTGGCTGAGCCGATCCTCAGATCGCCGCCTTTGGTCGATCTTCTGCACAATGCGCCGATTTACCGCCGGGATGTCTCAGCAACCGTCCGATCTTGGAAGGCAGCAATTGTGAACAATGATAATGAAATCTTCGAGATTCGTTTATGATTTTTTGCTGACATACAGAGTATTATATATAATTTTCTTATGACTATTTGATCACCCGGTCCAATTGAAGTTCGTAGGGGTTGGTACGACGGCAGGGAATCCGGTATCTGTTCGATTAATTCGCCTTCATGGACGAACCGCTTAGGGTGCCGGACATACACAGCCACGCACGGCGTCCTGGCCTGCCCGAATCTCATCCGGAAATGCCGGTGAATCCGAAGTTGGCGCGCCTGGTGGCGTCGATCTGCCATCGAGAAGAGAGAGTGGGTACGGTTTTTCCGGTGGAGAAGAAGGGTGGGAGGGAGTTCATCACGGAGGACGAATAGACCCTGGTGAAGTTCGCCGTTCAGGCTGCTGCAGCACAAGACCGGAGACGCGACGTTGGAAGGGGTAGCGGAATCGACCGACGCGGGGGGAATGCCTTACCTGCTATTGTCTGTACGCCTTATTCGCGGGATTGACTCTCAGTGACTCTGCGGAGATTCAGGATGATAGGGTTGGATCTGGGGAAGGAGGTCGAGCGAGGACACGGGCCGGTCACCCGCGGCGGGGTCCAGGATAAGGGTGAGGGAAGACCCGTTGTCAGGCTGACGGGGCCTCCTGGCTGCGAGATGTCCGAACAATCATGTTAACGAGGGTTTCATTCATATCCTGGCGTAACAGTTTCCGGTACGGCTGAACATAAAAGAACCGCTCCGGAAACGGCATCAAACATTCGGTTTGACTTTGAATATCTAAATGTCTATTTTAGATATTCATGTATAATCGAATATTAAATTTGGATTTTATCGGTCAGCAGACGTGTTTTCTGTGGGGTCCGCGTCAGACCGGGAAGAGTACGCTCATCCGTTCGCTGTTTCCCCGGGCAAGGCGTTACGACCTCCTGCTGGCCGACGTATATCGTGCGCTGATCGACCGACCCGAGTTGATTCGTGAGGAATGTCTCGCCGCGGGATTGGATGGCGATTCGCAGGTCGATCCCATTGTGATCGACGAAGTCCAGAGGATTCCGGACCTGCTGAATGAGGTGCACTGGCTCGCGGAAAACAGGGGGCTGCGTTTTCTCTTGTGTGGTTCGAGCGCGAGGAAGTTGAAACGCGGCGGCGGCAATCTGCTCGGCGGGAGGGCGGTCCGGTATCAGTTACATCCATTGGTTGCTGCCGAGATCCCGGAATTCTCGCTCGACAAGGCACTGAATGCCGGTCTGCTGCCCCGGCATTACCTGAGCGCCCGGCCTCGCCGGTTGATTCAGGCCTACTTAGGCGATTACCTTAGGGAGGAAATCGCGGCCGAAGCGTTGACGCGAAATATCCCCGCGTTCAGCCGGTTTCTCGAAGTGGCAGCCCTTTCGAATGGCGAGTTGATCAACTTCAACACGATCGCCTCGGAATGCGGCGTGAGCGCGCCAACCGCGAAGGGGTATTTCCAGATCCTGGAAGATACATTGATCGGGAGTTTCGTACCGGCGTTTCGAAGGCGTGCGAAGCGCCGGGTTGTCGGCGCACCCCGGTTCTATTTCTTCGATGTCGGCGTTGTGGCGCACCTGACAGGACGCGGGCACGTCCAGCCGGGATCGGAGCTGTTCGGACGGGCGTTTGAGCATTTCATATACATGGAAGTGTCTGCGTATGCCAGCTATTCCGAGATGTTTTTTCCTGTATCGTTCTGGCGTACCACATCAGGCCATGAGGTCGACTTTATCTTTGAAGACGTCGCTCTTGAGGTCAAGTCGACGTTCCGGATCCAGGACAGGCACCTGAAGGGCATTCGGGCATTTAAGGAAGAGTTCAAAATGGCCCAATATATCGTCGTCTCACGGGAGTCGGCGCCCCGCCGGACCGCGGACGGTATTCTGATCCTGCCATGGCGGGATTTCCTCGACCGGCTCTGGGGCGGCGAGATCGTCCCGCCGACGTAGTCGCCTATCCTCACGACTCTCCGCGTGTCCCTTCTCTCCCGCTATTACCCGACCCATCCCACCGTTCGACCTGCCAACGCTATCCCACAATCGCATTGATGTCCTGAACGACGATATCCGTCGCGCCCAGGGTCCGGAGGCGGATCAGAAGCCCGGCCGTCTGCGATTTTGGAACGACGGTCTCGATCGCGCTTGCGCAATCCGATAGCCGGCTGAGCGTGGGCGCGCGCCGGGCCGGCAACACATCCAGGACGGCGTTCTTCTGTTTGTTGTCCACGTTCAACTTGATGAGCTGCCGGTTTTCGGCATCGAGCGCGCCGGCCATCAGGTCTCCCAGGGCGACGAATTCGGGATTTCGGCTGCGCGCAATAACGACAATAGGCGATACCATGAACTCATCGGCGACTTCGAGACCGTTTTCGCGCAGGCTGACGCCCGTAATCGTAACGCCCACGCCGTAGTCGAAGAGCTTCATCGCCACCTTGATTTCCGTGCTGCCGTGGGAGAAGTCGATCTCCGCATTGGGATACCGGTCGCGGGTGATCGCCGGATATTCCGAACTGATCGAAACCGTTGCATTTTGCGACAGCGGCGGGCTGTCGGAGCGACCGAACAGGACGACGCGGGCCGGATCGCGGGTATCGCGGCTGATGCGCAACTCCTGGAGCCGTTGAATCCGGGCGTCGAATTCGCCTGATTGCGCCAGTTCGGCTTCGACCACGCAGTCCAGCCCGCAGATGCCGCAGTCGATCTGCCGCTTCATCAGGGCGGCGGGAATGTCCTGGGGACGCATATAGACGGCCTGACTGAACAGATCGAGCCCGTCCACGGTGACATGACCGTTCCGTCCCCTGGGACGGACGTCGAGTCCGATTCGGGAGAGCAGGTCGCACAGCGGAGCCTGCATGCTGCCGTTGGGCAGACCGAGCGTGAAGTCCATGGGTTACTCCGGGATGGTATCAGGTTCCACGAATTCGAGTTTTCCATTGGCTATGCTGCGGTAATAACAGCCGTAGCGCGATCGATCGTTGACTTTCGTGTGGCACGACCCCTCGCCACTCAGGCGCACCAGATAGAGCAGCGAGTTCTGCTCGCAGTTGACGCGAACGTCGATCAGGTCGAGCATATCGCCGGACGTCGCCCCCTTGATCCAGAGTTCGTTGCGCGACGTGCTCCAGAACGTCGCCACGCGGTGTTCGAGCGCGTGGCGCAGCGCCCTTTCATTCACATAGCCAATCAGAAGAACGGCTTTGCTATCCACGTCCTGCACGGCCGCCGGAATGACGTTATGGCCGGTCTTCGCAACTCTGGCCAGCTTGTCGAAGTCGAGCCGGATCTCCGCGCCCTCTTCGAGTGCGTTTTCAATGTCCATGGTGATTTCCCTCCTGCACGGGATCGGTTGACCTTCAGGTTTTATCGATAATAGCGACGTACGCGGGTCCCGTTTCGGGGATGAATCCGGAAATCCGCCATCCGGTGTCTTCGAGTATGTACGCCATTTCCTCGCGGGAAACGATGAGATAATCGAACCAGGCGCCGACAAGCCGTTCATATCGGATCCGCATTCTGAGCTGGCCCGGGAACCTGCCGCGCCTCCGGTTGGTTTCGTGATAATCCAGATGCGCCTTGCTCGTGGTCGTATAAGGGTCCCGCGATTCTGCAATAATCCTGCCGCTGGATGGCGTCATATTGCGCATCTTTCTCAACAGCCACCGGGCGCGTTTCAGGTTGCCGAACAATCCGAAATTGTTGCCCATCATCAGCAGGGTGTCGAACTCGCCCAGGCGATAGGATATTTGAGTGACGTTCAGAACGCCGGCTTTCCTGAGGCCGCCCTCGCGGGCCACCTTGATGGCCAGGGCCGATGCATCGATGCCCATGACGTCGAATCCCTCCTGCTGAAGGTGAATGGCGTGCCGGCCCGGTCCGCAGCCGATATCGAGCACGCGCCCCGACACGTGATTCATCGATTCCTGATGGTGAGCCGGCCATTCGCTGAAGGGCTCGAAATAAACGCGCGATTTGCCCGCGGAAATACACCCGTCGTCCCGTTCCACGATTTCCCGGGCGGGTATACCGCAATGCAAATCCCACATCATTCGTCCGTAAGCGTCGTCGCTGCGTGCCATTTTTCAGTAATCCCTCCGTGATAAGCCCGACCTGAAGCGCCGCCTCATTCTCGCGGCGCATCGCGCGATGCCTGGCGTACCCATCAAAAAAGCCCGCTGTCTCTCGACAGCGGGCCTTCATTTTCAACACTTGAAGTTCAGGTCTAGTCCACCGCCGAGCAGATTGCGCGAAGCGTCGCGGAACCCGTATGATGGGCACTACGATGGGCGGTATGGGCGTACAGAGAACCGGATGGAATAGCGCTCGGTCCACGCTGCATGACCGGGATGTTGTTCATTGGTGTCATTGGATGCATAAGATAGATAAGTTGGTCCCTCAAGTCAAATTTTTCGTACGGCAGAGCACGAAGATGGGACCAACGTCTGCCAAACCGGCTGTTCAGCAACCGCACACCGGCGCTTTCCCTCCAGTGGCGTGAAGGCCTTCGGTTGCGTAACCGTCCCTGATCCACCAGTCCAGCCCGCCCATGAGTTCCTTGACGCTGAAACCCAGCCTGGCCAGTTTGAGCGCGCCTTTGGTCGACGCGTTGCAGCCGATGCCGTCGCAATAGGTCACATGGAGCGCGTCCTTGTCCAGCCGGGACGTTGTCTTCTCGTCCATGGCCCGGTGAGGCAGGCTTATGGCGCCCGGGATATGTCGTTCCGCGTACGCTTCGGGTGATCTTGCGTCCACGACAATAACGGCGCCGCCGTCGTTCAGCGCCTCGAAAACATCGTACGAATCGATCTCGTATTTCAGCTTGTTTTCGTAGTGTTCGATCTGTTCTTTCACGAAACCTCCGGTCGATTGCGTTATCGTTTCCAGTTGTCCGTGCTGCGCGTTCTGTCTGTCCTGCAAATGGCGATCTATAGCTGTACAACAGGATGTCGGATCGGCGCCACGATTGAGACCTCAGTCTCTCGCGGATGCGACTGAATGCGGCGTAAAATTAGGTAAGCCTTGTTTCGCGGTCAAGAATTTCGTTCTTCGAACCCGCGACGTCCACTTCGCGGCCTCGTCCTTTTGCGTTGTATGCCGGGCACGCATTCCCTATTTTACGGCGGTTTTTAAAAGGCAGCTTTCAGTTGTCAGCCAGAGGCAAAAACCGAATCGGTTGACATCATCGCGAATATGTCGGCGACCGCGAAGAGCGCAGACCTCTCTCCCCGGCCCTCTCTCCTGAAGGAAAGAGGGAGGTCGGCGGGAAAACCAGCCTCACACGGAGACACGAAGGCACAAAGGGAAACAACCGAAAAGCGGGCGACCACAAGGGTCGCCCCTACAATTTCAACGTTGGCGCGGGTTGATCCGCACCATCGTGGATTTTAGTCGATTGAAAGGAATTGCAATGTCCAAGGTGAATCCCAATACACGCACCGTTTCGATTGAAACGCCCATGCCGCCGCCGGAATGGGCGTTACTCGAACGCGCCCTGATCCGGGCGCAGACGCACGCGTGCGATGAATTCTTCCACCGTTATTTTGACTCGCGGGGCTATCTCCAGTGCGTACCCCGGTGGGGCGGGAACGACGGGCCGGACGACGCGATCGAAAACCTGACGGGCTGGCCGATCCTGCACGCGGTCGGCGCGCCGGATTGCATTCTGGACATGTACAAGCTGGGATGGGAAGGACACCTGTTGCAGTATACGGAGGCAAAAACCGTGGAGGTGCCGCTGGCCCGCGACGGGATGATCTATAAGGAGTTCCCGGTAAGCCTGGACTGGTTCCACCACGGTGAGAGCCTGGCTGTGTTCAATCTCCAAGGATTGTCCGATCCGTACGATAACCGCTTTCAGCAGCGGGCGCGACGTTACGCGGGATTCTATATGGATGAGGACCCGCAGGCGAAGAATTACGATCCTGAGCACAGGATCATCCGGAGCCTGTTCACCGGGAGCCGGGGGCCCCTGCTCCGGAAGGCGACGGCGCTGGACTGGGCGGGAGACCCGATCGAAGTGGAGGGGCGGTTCGACCCGGCGCACGGCGAGCGCAATTTCGAGGAGATGCTGGCGCATTTCGAGGACTATACGGACGTGGTCGGCGACCACCCCATCAATCTGGCGGCTACCACCCTCGGCCTGAACGCCTTTATGGTGGCGGGGGAACGGAAATACCTGGACTGGGTTGTGGAATACGTGGATGCCTGGGCGGAACGGGCGGCCGGGAACAACGGGATCCTCCCCAGCAATATCGGACTGAACGGCACAATCGGAGGCGAATGCGATGGGAAATGGTACGGGGGATGCTACGGCTGGGGGTTCACGGTGGTCGTGCCGCAAACGGGTGCGTTGTCAAACCGGAACGCGACGTACAGGGGTGTCGCGGGCTTCGGCAACGCGCTGCTTTTGACGGGCGAACAGAAATACGTGGACGTCTGGCGCAGGATGCTCAACGCGGTGAATGCCAATTCAAGGAAAGTGGACGGAAAAACCCTGTATCCGCACATGTACGGCGACGACGGCTGGTACGCATACGTGGAAGAGCCCTACAGCCAGGGCGCCCTGGACGTCTACTACTGGTCGATGGATCGCGAGGACCTGAAATACGTCCCGCGGAACGCGTGGCTGAGGTTCTTGGATGGCGAAAACGAGGGATTCGCGGAGGCGTCGCTTCGACGGGAGTTCGCGTCCATCCGCGAGAAGATGAACGGCATGCGCCGGGATACCAGCACGCCGGATACCCGGATGTCGGACGATACGCTGAAGTATAACCCGGCCATCAACAGCTGCCTGACCCAGTTGATGCTGGGTGGATTGACGCCGAGATACGGCGAACCTCTGCATTGCCGCCTGCGTTATTTCGACCCGGAACGGCGCCGGGCGGGGATTCCCGAGGACGTGGCGGCGCTCGTGGAAGGGTTGACCGACGAAACGGCCACGGTTTCCCTGGTGAACGTGAATCCGGTTGATCATCGATCGGTGGTCCTGCAGGCGGGCGCCTACGGCGAACACCGGGTGACCGCGGTTCGGATCGACGGCAAGACCCAATCCCTGGACTGTCCGTTCTTCACGGTTCTACTGGCGCCCGGAAGCGGCAGCCGGCTCGAGGTCACCATGAAGCGGTATGCGAATCAGCCGACGTTCGTTTTTCCGTGGGATCGGGAATAGATAGCTGTCAGCCATTAGCTCTCAGCCGTCAGCTCCCCGCTCAACCCATCCCAAAGGCGCATGACCCTCGAGGCGAAACCTGCCTTTTCTCCCTCTTTCCTTTAGGAGAGAGGGCCGGGGAGAGAGGTCTGCGGGGATGGGAGCAGGGGTTGGTTTCGTTCTTGCTCTTGATTTTGCCTCTCGCTTTTGGCTGACAGCTGATGGCTGATTGCTTCATCTGAGAGGTCTGCGGGGCAGCGTGGAGGTGTTGCTCTTGATCTTGCATTTTGTCTCTCGCTTTTTGCTGATAGCTGACGGCTGACAGCTGATAGCTTCATCTGGGAGGTCTGCGGGGCAGCGTGGAGGTGTTGCTCTTGATCTTGCATTTTGTCTCTCGCTTTTTGCTGATAGCTGACGGCTGACAGCTGATAGCTTTTTTCGCTTTCACACTTATGGAGGTTTCGAAATGAATCTGGATATCGAACGATGGCTCCGCCGGCCCAAGATCGACGTGCACGCCCACGTCTGGAATCTGGGGAACGAGGCGGACGAGGCGAAGTCCGCGGAGCGGCTGATCGCCACGGGCGACATGTTGGGCATCACGGAATTCTGGTGTTCGTCGCCCATTACGGGCGGGCGTCTGGCCGGTATCGAGGAAGTACGCGCGGAGAACGATGCCGTGCTGAGGGCCATGAAACGGTTTCCCGACCATATCCGGGGTCTGTGTTTCGTCATTCCGGGGCATTACCAGGACGCGGTGGACGAGATCGATCGGTGCCTGGACGCGGGGATGATCGGCGTCAAGCTCTACAACCAGTACCGCATTAACGATCCGGCGGTGTATCCGGTTCTCGAACGCATCAGCGAGCGCAGGGTGCCGCTTCTCGAGCACGCGGGCCTGCCCACCGCCAGGGAATTCCTGGACGCGCAGCCGTTGATTTCCAACGGACCCCACTTCGCGGAGATGAACCGGCGGTATCCTGAGGCGATCGTCATTCACGCGCATATCGGCGGCGGCGGTGACTGGGAAAACACCATCCGTGCAATGCGGGACACGTCCACCAGCCTGGTTTGCGACGTCAGCGGCAGCAACCTGGACGATGGCCAGGTCGAACTCGCAGTGGCGGAAATGGGCGCCGACCGGGTATTGTTCGGCACGGACGGCACCATGTCCGGCAGCGTGGCGAAGGTCATCGACGCAACGTTGACGGACGACGAAAAGGACCTGATTTTTTGGGGCAACGCGGAGCGGATCCTGGCCGCGCAGGGCGCGTCGCCGATCCGAACGGGGAAGGAGGCGCTGGCATGAATTACTTCGATCTCAATGCATGGCTGGGTTCGTGGCCCTTTCGGGCATTGCGGGACAATACGCCCGAAACACTCATCCGAAGGCTGGGCCGGGCCGGAATCGACAAAGCCGCCGTGTCCCGTATCGAAGCGATATTGCACCGCAGCGTACAGCCGGCAAACGAACGGCTGGCGGAGGACCTGGAGGGGTTTACGGATCGACTGATTCCGATGGCGACGATCAATGCGGCCGATCGGAACTGGGAAGGCGACCTGCGCCGTTGCCACGAAGATCTGGGGATGAAAGGAGCGCGTCTGTTCCCGACGTACCACGAATTTGCCATTGACGGACCCGAGGCCCGAAGGGTCGTATCCGCATGCGCGGAGCGGGGTCTTCCGGTATTCATTCCCCACAGAATCGAGGACGTCAGACAGAGACACTGGATGGATCCCGGCCGGATGCTGGACCTCAATGGCGTGACGAATCTGATCGCCTCGGTCTCAGGAGCGACAATCGTGATCCCCAATGCGCGAGGGATTGCAGGTTCCGCATTGTGGCGCCGAAATGAAATCCGGGACCGTGACTGGTATTTCGACCTGTCTCTCGCGGAAGTCCATTACTCATTGAGCCGAAACGTGAACCAGTTGGGCGATCTGGCGGATTTCATCGATCAGGGCGGTGCGGATCACCTCGTGTTCGGCACGCACGCGCCGTTTTCCTATCCTTCCGCCGCGAGGGTCAAGTGTGCGGTATTGCCGGTGGATGACGAAACACTGGAAGCGATCTGTTACAAACGTGCTGAAAGGATGTTGAATTGAGTGTACTCGGGGAATTCGACGCATGGTCACCACCAACTTGATAACCGGGCTGGACGGCGCCTGCATACCCCCGGTCGAAACGCCGATGAGCCGGCGCTACCTGCGGATCGCACAGCAGTGGCTTCCCACCGCGCTGAGCTATTTTGAAGATTGGGATGAGCGTCCCCGTTGCGGGCACTTCTTCGGCGGGGTCCATTGGTACGGTATCGAGACGGCCGTCCCGTTGCATGCCCTGGCAGCGGTCAGCACGTCGCCGGAATACGACGAGCATATTACGGGACTGTCGATCGACAACCTCCGGGAAGTGGTGATCAAGGCCATCCGATACCTGTGTTTCACGCACGATACGGGCCCCGAGGAATGTCTGCGGCCGTCAAAAGGACTGGGAATGCCGAGGTCCTGGGGCACGAAGTGGGGGGAACGGGGCCGGGGGTTCTTCCCGGAAAGCCAGTGCGGCGGGACCGTTGCGAATATGACGTCCGCGGCGCTGATGTTGCGGCCTTACGTTGACGATGAAACGCGGATGATGCTGGCGGGGATCTGTCTGGATTATCTCGAACGGTTCGGAGAGATGGCGCCGAAGAGCGGGGTCTACGCCGATACGCAGATGGAGGAGAACGCGTGGACGGCGCACGGCCTCGCGGCATGCTATCTGTTCGTTTCCGGACACGAGCGGGCGGAAGCGTGGGAGGATTGCGCCCGGCGATGGATGTTTTCGGCCTGCGCGGCCCCCCAGGACCGGTTCAACGAAGGGACGCTGGAATCGGGGTCGACGGCCGCGGCGCTGACTGGCAAGACGTTCACCACGCTGCCGGACTACATGGCCGAGAACCACGGGATGGTACACCCCGGCTATACTGCTTCCGGGGTGCAGTCGGTAGCCAGCCTGGGCCTGCTTTATCGGATGTACGGAAAGATTGAACCGGCGGAGGCGTACTGGAACCGGCAGCGGGTCTACGATGCGATCAAGCTGTTGACGGATGCGACGGGATCGGCCATGCCCACGCAGGGGATGGACCGCCTCTATCTGGGGGAACAACACGCCCTGCACGCATCGGCATACCTGTTTCTGAAGGACCCGGATGCGGGATATTTCGAGGAGGTCTCGCTGGCGCTCCGGGAAAAGAAACAGGAAGGGAACGGAGGGCGGTTGATCGATCCCTTGATTGCGGCGACGTGCCACGAGGTGGAAGATCCCATGGAAATCAAGGAATCGGAGATGATCGCCGGGATCGTCAAACCCTACCTCCTGCACCGGCTGATGGACGCGGAGGCGCCGGCGCCCGCGTCGGAGGAGGAGATTGCTGCGAAGTTCAACGGCGTCCGTTTGTTCCCGCATTCCGGGTTCGTGCACCATCGACACGGGAAGGGACAGAATTCCTTATCCTGGCGCAACTACCTGATAGCGCTGCCGTTTACGCGCGACGGCGTGCACACGGTGGGGCCCAGCCGCTGGAGCCTGCTGGCCAACGTGACGGTAAGGGATCGACCCGAAAGCCATGACCTGCGCGTCAACTGGGTCAATCGCAAGGACGACGGGTTCGCGGCGCTGATGGAAATCGGCCGGGCACAGGACACAATCCGGCAGCGCGTGCTGTGCTTCTCGCTTCCCGATGGGCGGATGGTGTGCCATGAACGACTCGACGCCGTTCAGGATTGTACGGTGGAAAGGCTGGACCAGGGGTTTATCCGAATCGTCAACGAAAACTTTCCCCTGGTCGGGGGCGCGTGCGACGGGATGCGAATTCTCTATCATCCGAACGGAGCGAAGACATTTCCCGGATTTCCCGGCAGCGATCCAAACGGGGACGTGGTATTCGACCTGCGCGACCCCGGTTGGCTGAACGTGGACGATCAACTGGGGATCGTGTTCAGGGGGACCGGCGGGACCCGCTATCTGAATCGCCACTATTTCCCGCCGTTCAGCTTCCGGGCGGTCGCGGACGATCTGTTTCTCAGCCTGGAAGACACCGCGAAGGAATACGGCGCCGGCGAGCAGGTTGGCGCGCTCGGTATGCTGATCTGCCCCGAGCAGCCGCACGAGGAAACGCCGGACCAGTTTCTCACGGTCGCCGAATCGTCCGAAGATACCGTCTGCGTACTCGTGGACGGCTATCTGTGCGCGGGTAACTTCGGGTCGAAGCGTAAGGGTTGCGTGTTTGGGACCGCCGGCGGGAGTCCGGTCCCGGTTTTCGGAAGCGCCACGCGTGTCACCGGAGGTCGCGTCGAGTATTCGATGCCCATCGAGGGCGGAGAGGCCGTCTACATGAAGGAAGTCATGAAGGTCCGCAGCGACGGGGACATTCGCATCGAAACGGTTCCGGGCGGCAACGCGTATATCACCAATGAAGCGGGGCGAAGGGTCGACGTGAATATCCAGAAAGACGGCAGAGCACGGGACCTGCGGATGGAGGCGTCGCAGGTGGCGCGCGTCTGACTTCCGGGTTGGCATTCAGGCAGGATTGCCAACGGTCCGTACCCACAGGCCGATTGAATGGATAATAGCAAGATGCGGCTGGCGATTTGCGGAATCCGGCACGAAACGAACACCTTCTCCCCGTTGCGCGCGGGAATTGAGGATTTTCTCATCCTGCGAGGGGAGGAGATTCTGGCCGACGGATCCTGGCAGGCGTTTGGCAACGTTGAGTGGGCGCCCACGCTGGTTGCGAGGGCTTTGCCGCACGGTCTGGTCCTCCGGGAAGCCTACGAGGCCATGGCCTCCGAACTCGTGGACCGCCTGCGCCGGGCAACCCCCGTGGACGGTGTGTACCTGGACCTGCACGGCGCAATGGAGGTGGAAGGTCTGGGCGACGGGGAACGCGACCTGGTCTGCCGTGTGCGCGAGGCGGTCGGAAACGACGTTCCGATCGTCGCCAGCCTGGACCTGCACGGCAATCTCGCGCCCGAAGTCGTGGAGAAGACCAACGTCCTGACGGCGCTTCGGACCGCGCCTCACGTGGACGGGCACGAGACACGGGTGCGCGCGATCGGACACCTCGTCCGATGCGTGAAAGAGGATATCCGGCCCGTGAACGCCATCGTAAGGCTGCCCATGCTGCTTCCCGGCGAACGCGCGGCCACGGGGGTGGAGCCCGCCCGGTCCCTGTACGCGGGGCTTCAGGAGGTGGAAGCGCAGCCGGAGATTGTGGACGCCTCGATCATGATCGGGTGCGCGTGGACGGATTCGCCGTTCACGTCCGTGGCCGCGATCGTGGTTTCGGAGAATGGTAAGGCAGCCGGGGAGCACGCGGAACGTCTTGCGCAGGAAATCTGGCGGCGGCGGGACGAATTCGCGCCGGACGCGGTGACGCTTCCCGTGGAAGACGTCGCGCGTCGTGCGGTCCGCGAGACCCGGCGTCCGGTGTTCATCTCCGATTCGGGAGACAATGTGACCGCCGGTGCGGCCGGCGATATCCCCCTCGTCCTCAAAACGCTGCTTGCTGCCGGCGCCCGGGATGCGGTCGTCGCCGGGATCGCGGACGCCAGGGCGGTCCAGCGGTGTATCGACGCCGGTGTCGGCGCCGGGCTGACCCTGACCGTGGGCGGCAATCTCGACAGGGTCAATGGATCGCCGCTCGAGGTGACCGGCCGGGTGGTTTCGATGAATCCGCCGCGGATCGCGGTATTCCAGGTGGACGGCGTCAGGGTGGTCCTGACGGCCGACCGGATGCCGTTCCTGGAGTTACGGGCTTTTGAAGAGGCGGACGTAAACCCTCGGGAACACGAGATCGTGGTTGTGAAACATGGATACCTCGCGCCTGAACTTCGTGAGATAGCAGGAACCTCGCTGATGGCGGTCAGCCCCGGGTGTACGACCCTGGCGCTGGAGACGTTGTCCTACAGGCGGATTCAACGGCCCGTGTTTCCACTCGACGAGGACGTTGTGTTCTCTTTTTGATGGACTCGGAG
The DNA here is from genome assembly GCA_028873695.1 of Gemmatimonadota bacterium. GTDB lineage: Bacteria > Latescibacterota > UBA2968 > UBA2968 > JAAXHE01. The sequence goes on from JAPPNU010000016.1 coordinate 24,539, forward strand.
ATGATGTTGATCCTGATGGCGTTGGCCATTGCGATTCTATTGTGTCTGATACCCGAACGGCTGAACGCCGAGCCGGTGTTTCGGCCCGACGTCGACCGGAGTCACGTTGCGGGTCTGGAGAAAAGCCTGGCCCCCGTCATGGCGCTGTCAGAGGACGAACTGGCGCGGCTGATTCCGGACCGGTCCGGTTTCCGGTTCGTGGACTGTCCGAATTGCGAGGGGGGCGCCGAGGAGAATCAGTTGTCGTGGTCGATCGCGGATCCCGAACGGGTGTTCTGCCAGTTCTGCGACATGCGTTTTCCAAACGAGGCCTACCCCGAAAACGGCGTGATGCGGGTGACCAATCCACGTGGCGAGGTCCAGGAATACCCCTACTGGGAGGCGCCGTTTCCCCCGCCGGCGCAGTTGCCGGGTACGCTTTCTCATATAAAGCCCGACACGAAGTACCGGCACTACTTCCGGGCGAAGGGATGGTACGTCGCCCGGATGTTCTTTTCCGATGCGGCCCATCATCTCGGGAAGCTTTATTATCTGACCGGGAATGCGGCGTTCGCTCGCAGGTCGGCGTTGATTCTGGACCGGTTCGCCCGGGTTTATCCCGGGTATTGCGCCCGGTACGACGCCCCGTTCCGCCCGAAGGTGGTCTTCGAGAGCGACAACACGTTTCCCTTTCCGGTTTCTCCGTACCTTGCGGCGAAGTGGGACTACTGGGCCTATGGCGATATCCCGTCGAACCTGGTCTTCGCCTACGATCTCGTACGGGATAGCGGTCAGTTGAACGACGGAATGCGCCGGCGAATCGAGGATGATCTCTTTCGTGGCAGCGTTTCTTTTGTGCGATCGTATCCCATAACGCTGAGCAATATGGACCCGGCGATCCTGAGGGGGTTGATTTCGGCGGGGCGGGTTCTGCCCGAACCGGCGTACGTGCACGACGCGGTGCAATGGATCGGCGACCTGATCAGGAAGCAGTTCTTCAAGGACGGCATGTGGCGGGAGGGGGCCGTTTCGTATCACAATCAGACGGTGGAAGGCCTGGTGTCCGTCATGGACCTGTTGAAGGGATACAGCGATCCGGAGGGCTATGTGAATCCGGAGAACGGGAAGCGCTATGACGCCCTGGATCTCCTGGACAGCTTCCCGTTTTTTGAAAAATCCAGACGGATACCTGACCTCCTGCGGTATCCAAACGGCCGCCTTGTCGCGGTGCACGATACCTGGGCCTGGCAGACGAGGGCGCCAACGGCACAGAGCGCGCCATACCTGCTGGCCGGCGTCGGGCATGCCTGGCTGGGGCGGGGCACCGGCGCGAACCAGATGCAGGCGCACCTGCACTTTTCGGGAGCGTACGGACACGCCCACGCGGACCTGTTGAGCATCACCCTGTTTGCGCACGGACAGGAGCGGCTGTCCGATATCGGCTATACCTGGACCCACCAGCGGCAGTGGGCGTCGAGCACGCTGTCGCACAACACCGTCGTTGTGGACGGCGAGGACCAGGCGCGGGGCCATGAAAACAACCCGTCCGACGGTAACCTGCTGCTGTTTGTACCGGGAGACGACGGATTTCAGGCGGTGGCCGCCCGGGGCAATCGTGCGTATCCCGGCGTCGTCAGGGATTACCGGCGCCTGCTGGTGATGATCGGCGTTTCAGCGCAGGATGCTTACGTGGTCGACGTATTTGGCGTAGACGGGGGAGAACGGCACGAGTATGTACTGGTGGGCGACGCAAACAACGACGGATCGATCGAGACCGAACTGGATCGATCGCCATACGGCGAAACACTGCTGCCGCCCGACGTAAAGGTCGTATTGCCCAGCGGGGAGACCGTGCCGGGATACGCGGAGGGACACAACTTCGTTTACGCGTACGTGCGGGACGTGCGCCGGGCTGAAATCTCCGCGCCGTGGGACGTGGTCGTCACCAGCGAGGGCGAACCGAAGGGCGGGGTCCGTATTCATGGTATTTCAGGTCTGGATGGAGAGCTGTTATTCGGGAGCATGCCATCCGTCAGGCGAGCGGAGGAGAGCGAGGGCCGCCTCGACGATTGTACCATGCCCGCGTTGATTCACCGGCGGGTGGGCAAGGACCTGTCCAGCGTATTCGTGAACGTGCTGGAACCGTTCGGCGAAGCGCCGTTCCTGCGCTCGGTGGACCGGCTGGACATTGATTCAGACGGTTTGGCGCTTAAGATCACAGGAAAGGACTTTACGGATTATCTTGTCCATAGCCGGGACGGAAGACGAATCGCTCTGGGAGACATCGTACTGGATGGACGGATCGGTTTTGTGCGCGTTCGGGACGGCGGGGTGGAAAGGATGACCCTGGTGGGTGGAACGCTGCTGAAAAAGGGAGGCGTCAGCCTCGCGGGGGAAGGCATCTTCGATGGCGCGATTCTGGGCGTTCTGCGAAAGGAGACCGGTTCCGACGTAAACGGCCTGGTTGTGGACGGCGGCGTTCCTGAGGGAGACGGGCTGGAAGGATTGACGGTTCTGGTCAGAGACGGCGCCGGGTTTACGTTGGGCCTTCAGTTGACGGAGGTCATCGAACGGGAGGGGCGGACGGTTCTCGTACTCGATGACGATCCCGGATTCGAAATGAAACCAGACGGATCGAGCCGCCATGTCTATTTTCCCCACCGGTCCTGGTCAGGCGAGAACAGATATGAGATCATGGACGTGAGACATCGAGTCAAGTCGAGTCGTTGAGGAAGCTAGGTTGAACGTGGGGCAGACATTCCTGTCTGCCATCGCCGCGCAGACGTTGCATTTGTAGGGTAAACCTTTTGGTTGCCCGCATTTCGGCGCTGGCAGACCTGATTTGACGTCTTTCCCTTTGTGTCTTCGTGGCTTTGTGCCTTTGTGTGAGCCGATTCTTGACACCTGAAGAATGGCGGGCGACCGGCCGGTCGCCCCTACAAATCCAATACAGGCACGGATATCACCGGTTGATATAGCCGATCCGTATCGCTGACCGGTTCAAGCTGACCGATGATGACTGACGGCTGATCGCTGACAGCTTTTTCTGAGAGGGCCGGGGAGAGAGGTCTGTGGGGTGATGGAGGGTGGGTTTGCTTTTGATCTTGCCTTTCGTTTTTAGCTGACGGCTGATCGCTGACAGCTGATAGCTTTCTTGATGCAAGGAGATTTCGAAATGGTCACGATGTCAGACACAACGGAATTGAAAGCGCCGTTTCTGCCGGCGGAGGAGAACGAACTCAGCCGCCGCTACCTGCGGATGATCGAGAAGTGGATCCCGACCGGTGTCGAGTATTTTCAGGAATGGCCCGACAGGCCGAATTGCGGGCATTTCTTCGGCGGGTGTCACTGGTACGGCGGCGAGACCGCGCCGCCGGTGGAGACGTTCGCGCTGGCCAGCGTCTCCCCGGAGTACGACGAGACTGGCGTCGGTGTCTCCCGGAGCGACCTTCAGCGCATGGCGATCATGGGGTTGCGTTACCTGTGTTTCACCCACGATTCCGGGCCGCCGGACTGCGTGCGGCCCCTTGAGGGCATGGGACGGCCCGAGATCTGCGGCACCAAGTGGGGCGAGCGCGGGCTGGGGTTCTTCAAGGAAAGCCAGTGCGGCCATGGCATTTCGTTGTTGGGGCGGGTATGCCTGTTGCTGCGTGACCGGATTGACGACGAGACGTGGATGATGATGGCGCGGGTACACGCGGACTATGCCGGCAGGTTCGGGAATATGGCGCCGAAGAGCGGGATCTACGTCGATACGCAGATGGAGGAGAACGCCTGGACCTCCAACGGGCTGACGTCGTGTTTCCTGTTCCTCGAACGCCACGAAGGCGCCGCCGAATGGGAGGCGACCTGCAGGCGCTGGATGTATTCCACCTGCGCAACGCCGCAGGACGCGAAGGACCGCGGGACCGTGGGCCGGACGACAGCGGGTGCGCTGGCCGGAAAAATCTTCACTGCGCTGCCGGACTACTGGGCGGAAAACCACGGGATGGTACATCCGAACTACACCTCGTCCGGCGTTCGCCCGCTCACCTCGGCGGGAGCGCAATTGAAGCTTTGGGGTCGGGAACTGCCGCCGGAATTGTTCTGGAACCGCCGCAGGGTCTACGAGAATCTGAAGGCGATGACGGATGGGTCCGGATACGCCCAGGCCGTGCAGGGGATGGACTGGCATTATCTGCCAACCACCGGAATCGATACGCCGCATTCGGCCGCCGCCGTGTTCTTTGACGACCCGGATGCCGCGGCACTATTGCGCAGAGGGCTTCGGAACGCCGAACTGCGGCAGGACGGGAACGGCGGGCGCATGTACGACAGGGATTTCGCGGAACGGGCGCACGACCAGCAGGACCCCATGATCATGCGGGAAGTCACCATCGGCGGGGTCGCGCACCAATACCTGTTTCACCGGTTGTTCGGTCCGGGCGCCGCCCCCACACCCGAAGATGAACTCGAACGGCGGCTGGCCGCGGTACGTGAGTACCCGCACGCGGGTTTCGTCCATCACCGGCATTCAAAGGGCAGACTTCGTTTTCCTGGCGGAATTCCGTGATGGCGCTGCCGCTCACCAGAGAGGGAATCTATACGATTGCCCCCTGTTCGGACAGCTGGCTGGGCCGGCCGGTGGTGAAGGGACGGCCGGACAGCCATCGGCTGAAACAGGTACGGGTGACCGACTATGACGACGGATTCGCCGCCGCGATGGTCTTGGACCGGTGCCAGGAGTCATTGCGGCAGGAGGTGCTCTTCGCCAGCCTTCCGGACGGGCGTGCGCTGTCCTTCGAGCGGTTCACGGCCCTGGAAGACCTTGCGGTGGAGTCGCTCGACCAGGGATTCCTGCGGATTACCAATGAGCATTTTCCCCTCCTCGATCCGAACTGCCGCGGCGTCCGCACACTCTACCGCCCGGACGGGTCAACCGACTACAGAGGCTGGCTTGGCGATCGCGAGGAGGACGATATCGAAGATCGCCTGGGCAGGCCGGCATGGCTCAATATCGACGACCGGCTGGGTATCGTCTATTCGGGAACGGGCGACGCGGTTTATCTCAATCGTCACTATTACCGGCCCTATCGCGCGATCGCGGATGATCTCACGCTTTCCCGTCAGGCAAACGAGCGGGCGGCGGGGGCCGGCGAGGAAGCCGGACGTCTCACGGCCTTGCTGATACCCGAGCAGGCCCACGAAGACACGCCTTTCAGTCGTCTCGATGTGCTGAGCGGGCCGGAAAATAGCGCTTGCCTGGTTACCGACGGGTACCTCGCGGCCGCCAATTTCGCCGCCAACCGCAGGATGTGCGGGTTCGCTCGGGCCAGGTCCGAGGAAATCATGGTCTATGCGGGCGCCGGGGTTGTTGCGAATGGAGACAATGTACGGTATAACGTACCGCTCAACAGCGTGAGCGCCTGCCTTCTGGCCGCGACGCACTCGCTGCGCGTGGATGGAGATATTACGGTTGATACGGCGTCTGGCGGCGGGATCTATGTGACGAATACCGGTTCCGAACGGGTAGAGGTTGAAATCGCGAGCGGAGCAGGTGCGGGCGAGAATCTGACGATCGACGTGGGAAGGACGATACGCATCGAATAATGGATGACCTCACGCAGATTGCGCTCAGGTTTAACCTTGATTCTCAACCATTCTGGGACCTGAATGTCGAATGTATACAGAAGAACAGAGGCGAATTGATGTCAAAGTTCCCAGATACTTGAGGTCACTGGACGTGAACGGAAATTTCATCCATTTGTACGACCTCGATGCCCCGCTCTTGCGCTGATTCCTTCTGTGCCTTTTGTGCTTTTTGTGGTAAGTTTCGTCGTTGCCTTTTTTGATTTGGGTTAACACGAGGAGACATGTCCGTGAACGATCACTGCATACTCCGGAACAGCGCCCTTTCCCTCAAGTGGGAGGGCGGGAATCTCCAGGTCGAGAATCGACGATCGGGTCTTCGCCGCACCTTTGATTTTCCGGCGTTCATGATCCGGCTGGGCGACGTGGAGGTCCACGCGGACCGTTTCATTCAGACCGATATGCAGGTCGGAGCGGACGAGGTTGTATTCGATTATCGGCATGAAGCGACCGGCATTCGGGCCCGGGTGCGGTACTGGATCCAGGGAGAGGATCCCTGGTTCAGGAAGCAGTTGACGCTCGAGGCGCCAAACAGCCCGAGCGCGCCAACCCCGGACCGGCTCTGGGTGGACATTCAGGAAAGTCCCCCGCGTCCGATCCGGCGGGTGGGATACAGCGTCCGCGGCGGGCCCGACGCGGAAGAACAGTCCGGGCTCGACTCATACGCCCCGCCGGTACCCGGTTGCGGCTATCCGGTGTGGGCAGGTGACTGGTTTGCCGGGCTCGAGCATCCGGTGGGGTTTGCGGTTCCGGGAGACAGGCTGGAGCTCTTCCACCATCCGGTCTGGGACGATGAGCGGCGCATCGAGAGCTATACGGCGGTCTTCGGCGCGGCAGAGCGTCACGAGTCGGTGCGGGACGCGTTCATGGACTATCTGTGGCAGATTCGCCTTCCCAGGTTGTCGAAGCCGATTTTCCACCTTTCTGTCGGCTGGTCGACGCGGTATCTGGGGAATCGGGAATATATCGAGTCGTTCGAAGGGGACCAGGCCTATGCGGAAGCAGTATCGGACCTGGGCTTGAAGCCGGATTCACTCTCGTTTGACGCGGGCTGGTTCGACAGGAAGTCCATCTACCGGCACAAGGGCGATGATGAGGAGGATTCGCGGCTCATCGCGTTTGCGGAAGACTTGAAACAAAAGGGGTTTTCGCTGGCGCTGTGGGTGACGCACAACGGTCCGGTGGGCTTCGACACCGACTGGATTCAGGAGCAGGGATGGCGGGTTGGCGAGGGCCCCGGCTCCTACGGAAGCGGGACGTTCGTGGTCATGGCGCAGCCGTCCTTCGAGGAGGCGGTGGCGCGGCGCTGGGAGCGGCTGGTGAGGGACGTGGGCGCGGTGCATCTGAAAATCGATTGGGACAACGAATGCGCCACCCATCCCGATTTCCAGGTACGTTTCCCTTCGCCCCATCACATGCGCGAGGCCTCGATCAACGCGTTCAACCGGATCGACCGGCGCCTGCGGGCAATCAATCCCAAACTCGTGACGCGGAACGGATGGTGGCCCAGCCCGTGGTGGCTGTGCCTGGCGAACCACACGTGGCTGATCCACTCGGGAGATTGCGAATACGCGTCCTGGCCGGCTCGCACCCAGCGCGACCGCGCCCTGACGCATCGGGACACGGTCTATTATCAGATCATGCGCCGGGCGGAAACGCCCATCTTCTTCGACGCGTATGACAATCACGAATTCGTCCAGGCATTGACCAACGCGTTCGGCGATCCGCCCCATACGTGGCTGGACAATCTCGTGCTGGCGTCCTGCCGCGGCACCACCTATATGCCGATGCCGATTAATCCGGAAAGCCTCAGGGCGGACCGCGCGGAACAACTCCAGGCGATGATGGACTGGATGCGTTTCAACGCGGACGAACTGGGCACGAAGGAGACGCGGATGGTGCTGGGGAATCCGGCTTTTGGCGAAGTCTATGGCTTCCTGCATCCTTCGGACGGAAGCGCATGGCTCCTGCTCCGAAACGCTTCCGTCGAGCCGCAGGCGGTGGACCTACACACGGACCTCGGATTGGGGTATGCGCCGGAAACCATCCGGCAGGTTTATCCGTTCTGGCAGGACCTGAAAGGCTCGGTGACGCTGCTGGGTAACGAAGTCCGCCTGCTGAAGATCTACGCAGACGGACGGGAGGACGTTTCTCCCGTTCCGGGCGCGCCGTTCATGGCGCGGTTGTCCGATAGCGGATGGGAATACCTGTTTCCGGGAGACCGGCGGCTTACGGACGACGTGGGGCCCGCGGTACATCCCGATATGCAGATCCCGTGTCTCTCCGCCGAGGCGACCTGCGACGACCTGAATGACGGAACCCACACGATGCAGTGGTACGTCGCGGTGCCGCACCGGTTCGAGCGTCCGGAACTGCAGGTTGTCCTGTGCGGACCCGAGGAGGTGCTGGATGGCCTGAGCATCCGCGCCGGCGGGTCGCGGTACAAAGGTGTGCCGGCGCGGTACGCGTACGTGACCCAGCGCATCCACCGGCAGGGTCGAAGCAGCCACGGCTCGGCCAGGTTCCTTCCCCCCGTGGGGCCGCGGGAACGTGACGACTATCTCTTCAACATTCACGACAGCGGATGGGCCTCGGTGACGGTGGATATCACGGGTGACGACCTGAATGCGCTGACGGTAAAGGCCTGGATCGCCGGGTACGAGGCGCCCGCCAGGCAGACCATCGTACAGGATACGCCGCCGATGCCCGGACCCCTGCTTCCGGTCCATCCGTACGGATTTTCCAGGTGTCTCGAGATCAGATGATGCGGCGGGCAACTGACATTGGATTGTCCTTCTGAAGGGAGGCTTTGAAATGGCGCTGAGGCACGATGCCGGGCAGAACGTCTGGCACTTTGAGACGAAGCAGATGGCGGGGCACATTCAGCCCGACGGGGACCGGCACGGGATCAAGGAATTGACACACAAGCCGACGGGCGCGCAGGTGGTTCACCCGAAGTACGACCTCCTGAACCTGTTCTTCATGTTTTCGCAGAACCACTGCATGGGACAGGCTCGTCAGAACGAGCGCAGCATTACGTCCGACGGCAACGCGATCGACGTGTACTGGGCGCCGACGGACGATCACAAGGCCGAGATGACGGCCAGGTACGAAGTCGTCGAACCCAATGCGGTGGACCTGTCGATCCATGTGAAGTCCAACTGGCCGTACCCGGCGTATGAAGTATTCCTGTCCAACTATTTCGATCTGTCGCTGCGGCCGCACGTGTACGTTCAGGGCAGTCCGTTCGATATCCCGGCGGACCGGGCGCGATGGATCGCGCCTGAAGTGAACGACGTGTTCGTGGGAACGGGACTGGTATTCTCGAGGGACCAGCACGCTGCGCGGCGCTCGACCGACGGGCGATGGGACCGGATCTGGGGCCTGTACCAGTGGAATCCACAGCGCTATTTCGAATTGCCGGTGATCATGAGCGCGAACCTCGACAAGGGCATTGCCGGCGTGCTGATGTCCAGGCCTCAGGACTGCTACGCGGTCATCAGCGGTTACCAGAGCGATAACATGAAGGACCCGTTCAGGGACCAGAACCCGCTCTACCTCTCGCTGTTCGGGGATGATTTCCGCGTCGGAGATGAAAGGACCGTGGAAGTACGCTTCGCCGTCACCGAAATCGACGAGTCGCTGTCGCAACCGCTGGCGCTGTACGAGGCCTTTATGGCGGAGAAGGGGTAGTCCCGGTTCATTCAAGGCCGATCGTGCTTGATCGGGTAGCGCAAACTGGCAGCTTGCGGCACGGTCGGCGGCTGTCGAAATGCCTCGGATCGTTACGTGGCGTTACCTGTCAACTTTCACGGCATCCAGATATTCCATCTGCCGTACTTTTCCCAGATGCGGCACGTTTCGCAACTGCACATCCACCGGATGGCGAAACGCGGTTTGTGGCCCGTATTGAGAGATCCTGCGTGGACCAGCAGATAGTGGAAGAACAAAACGTCACCCCGGGACGGCGTTAACTCGATCGGCGCGCTCAGATCGAACTTTTGCGTTGGGTTCTGCAGATCCGGCAGCATGCGATACCTGTCAGGGTCCCGGACCGCCGCCTCTCTGAGCGTACGATGCGACCCCGGCCAGACCGTGGTTCCGCCGCCCCGCGCGACACCTGAATCGAGATAGGTCAGCGACGAGACGCGGAATGATCCGGGAAACACGCTGAACGGTCGATGAACGCCATCGGCGTGCCCGCTGTGGTGATTCCAATCACCGGAGACCGGAAATACACTCCGCGCCCATACCGCCTCGGGCTGTGGTCTCCGGCAGTGAAATGCGTCTGCATTTTCACGGGCAAGCTGGCTCTGCACGTCGTAAAACGCGGGTGTGCAACAAGCCAGCAACGCGGGATCCTTGAGCCCGAAATGTTCGATCACACCCTGGCGGGCGGCCGTCATCACCCCGTCCGTATCGCCCGGTAGTGGAGACCACGAAGCAGGATCGTCGCGATCCATACCGAGGACAGACCACATCGCTTCCTCCGCCCCGGCGATTGTCGTTTCAGGTATCAACCCGGACACCAGCACGAACCCGTCCCGGTCATATTGCGCCAATTCCGCTTGTGTAAGCATAAATATCTCCTGGATGGTTTGAATTCATTTCAGAAGATCAATCCGTCACTAAAGGATCACTGTTGTCCAGGACAGAAACCAACCCGGGACCGGTGTGGTTGACGTTCCCGGGAGCGAGGGCATCCTGCCCTCGACGGCTGATTCGCGCGGCTCTGGCGCCGTCATTTTCAATGATTCGGGTATTGTGGACCACACGAGGTCCGAGGGCAGGATGCCCTCGCTCCGGATACCAGTGGATCATGCCGTGATAGAGGAATTGAATTAATCCTATGGCTCACCCTGTTATCCGAGAGTCGCGACGTGATCAAGATTCATGCTGGAAATTGAACCTTCCTCGTAGCAGGCATACCAGTCTTCAGCGTTCGGGATATTCACCATGTCCGCCTGTGCCTTGTTCGCGTCGCCCTCTGATTCCCAGTAAACGACGTCGGTATAGCCTCCGGCACGATTCCGATGAATCTCCCACTTCTTGAAACCTGGCTGTCTGCTCATCCAATTGTTCAAAACGTCGCGTGCGACAGCCAGAAGATGCTCCTCCGAGACACTCTCCGCCAACTTGTAACTGATGATGTCTTTGTACATTTTCACAATCCTTTGAGTTAACCCAATCCTCAGCTCAACTTCCCGTCTCGCGGACGGCGATTTCCTTTCAATGAGAGTCTCTATTGTAAGGAAGCGAGTCGACGTCAGGCCCTCCTCCCTCTTTCCTTTAGGAGAGAGGGCCGGGGAGAGAGGTCTGCGCCTTTTCGTGATCGCCTACATCAGGGCGTTGGCGTCAACTGATTCGGTTTTTCGGTTTTGGCTGATGGCTGATAGCTGACAGCTCCCTTTGAGAGGGCCGGGGAGAGAGGTCTGCGCCTTTCGTGATCGCCTACATCAGGGCGTTGGCGTCAACTGATTCGGTTTTTTGGTGCTGGCTGACGGCTGATCGCTGACAGCGCCTTTTGAGAGGCCGGGGAGAGAGGTCTGCGCCTTTCGTGATCGCCTACATCAGGGCGTTGGCATCAACTGATTCGGTTTTTTGGTGCTGGCTGACGGCTGTAAACTGATAGCTGACAGCTCCTTTTGAGGGACCGGGCGAAGACGTCCTGCTTTGCGCGCCTCGCTACGCCAGCGAATCCAGGAGTTCAAGTATTTCCTGCTGTTCGGCCAGATCGAACTGACTCGATCCGATGTACATATATCTGATCACGCCGCTGCTGTCGACGATGAACGTCGCGGGACGGGCAATGCTGTTGCTCAACCCGCGATTCGCGAGGCCGGTCCATTCATGCAGGGCAAAGCCGAATCTGTCGATGACGAACGTCGCGGGACGGACGACATAGTAGGTGACGTTGTGCATCGCCAGGGCGAACCAGTGGCGTACCCCATAGCTCCTGATGACGCTCCAGTCCTCGTCCGCCAGAAGCGGAAAAGTGATCCCGTTGCTTTCAGCGTATTCGCGGATTTCGCAAAGCGGCTGTCCCGCGCCGATGGCAATTGATATCGCTTTGCGTTCGGCGTACGCTTCGGTATGTTCCTGCACGGTCGCCAACTGACGACGGCTTCTGCGTCACCAGGTCCCTCGGAAAAACGTCAGAACGACGTTTTTCTTCTGACGATACGATGCCAACGACACTTCTCGCAGCTGGTGCGACGGGAGCGTGAACAAGGGGGCGGTATCGCCGACGCTGAGAATCCTGCTTTTTCGCGGCATAATGCAAGTTTCTGAGGATCATCCACGATGGACGGCGAATTGTTGAAACGGGGGTTTGTCCCCGGTCCATTGACGCCCGCGCAATGCAGCGCGCTGGACGCCAACGGCTTCGTCATCCTTGAAAACGTCATCGCTCCCGACTGGCTGGCCGGGCTGCGCCGGGCCTTTGACGAGATCTTCGCCCGCGAGGGCGACAAAGCCGGCGTTGAGGTCGCCCAGATGGAGGGCGTGCGCCGCCTCGCCGACCTGGTGAACAAGGGTACGGTCTTCGACGATGTGTACCTGCAGCCGACGCTGCTCACTGCGGTCTGGCACGTCCTCCAGCGGCCTTTCAAGCTGCACTCGCTCAACGGACACGATCCGCTACCCGGGAGCGGGTTGCAGGGCCTGCACACGGATTGGGGCGGGCCCACCGTTCCGGGAGGACCGTACCACGTCGTCAATTCGATGTGGATGCTGGACGATTTCACCAGGGCCAACGGGGCGACCCGCTGCGTACCCGGAAGCCATCGCAAGCCCGGCGGTGTACGCGACCACGTAACCGATGGCATGGCCGATCACCCCGAGCAAGTGCAGCTGACGGGCCGCGCCGGCTCGGTCGCCGCCTTCAACGGCAGCCTCTTTCACAGCTCGTACCGCAACCTCAGCGACGCCCCACGCCGCACCTTGCACTGCGCATTTATCGCCCGCGAACACGCGCAGCAGACGAACCAGCGCGAGTACTTGCGGCCCGAAACCGCCCGCCGGATCTCGCCGCTCGCACGCTACATCCTGGACGTGGAGTGAACCCCAGGGCATTTCTCATGACCGCTTTTTCTTCTTGTGATCCATCGGGTACGCAGAGGATAGAATCGCACGGGCATCGGCAATATGCAATGCACGCCAGACGTACGCAAGGGTCCGGCGGTAGCCCTGCTGGAGGAGTGGGCGGCGGTCGAAGCAACCTGTAAATAAAGGAAAAACCATGAAACGCAAACGCATACCGACCAGCAGTCCGTTTGGCGCGGAGTTTGGCTATTCACGCGCCGTGCGTGCGGACCGTCACGTTCACGTCGCCGGTACCTGCGCCCAGCCGCCGCATGACCGGGGCGATGCCTACGAGCAGGCCAGGGGCGCATTGGGAATCATCGCCACGGCGCTCGACGAGACCGGCGCAGGGATCGAAGACGTGGTGCGGACGGTTGTGTACATTACGGACGTGGCACACGCTGATGGCGTCACCCGTGCCCACCGCGAGGTGTTTGGCGAGATTCTACCGGCCTCGACCCTGGTTGTCGTCGCCGCGCTGCTCAAACCGCATCTGGTCGTCGAGATCGAGGCCTACGCCATCAATTGACCGTGGCAGACCGTTGAAAAAGCCCATACGGGCTACGACCCGATTCCCCGATCGGTCACCAGCGGCGATGGAGTCCGCCTGGAGACCGTTACCGGAGGCGTATAAACCTATGTCCTCGACCGGCCCTCGCTTATGGCCTCTCTATCTGCTCGCAGGCATCGTCGTTTTGGCGCTCCTGCTCATCTGGCTGCCCGAATCCCTCCATCGCCAGCAACAGGTCATGCGCACCATGGGCCTCTTCATCCTCGCCGTTATCCTTGCTTTGCTCTGGCTGCTCTTTGCATCGCGGCTGGCCTGGGGACGGCGCCTGCGCTATTTCGGCGGCATCGTCGTTGTCATTGCGCTTGGCATCGGGTTTCTTCGCATCAAGGGGTTGAGCGGCGATTTCGTGCCGGTCCTCGAATGGCGTTGGAGCGCTGCGGGCGAAGCCCTCGCCCCTGAAGGAGGGGCCGCCACCGCGCTCGACGCCCGCGATTGGCCGCAATTCCTCGGCCCCGAGCGCAACAACCGCCTCCGGGGCGTCCGCCTCGAGCGCGACTGGACCAGGCGCCCGCCGCGTGAAATCTGGCGTCGTCCGGTCGGCGCCGGGTGGTCCTCCTTTGCGATTGCCGGCGGCCGGGCCGTCACCCAGGAGCAGCACGGCCCCGAGGAGCAGGTCATCTGCTACGACCTGGCAACGGGCCGCAAGCTCTGGCAGCACGCCGATTTTACTCGCTACGAGTCCGCCATCGCCGGGGTCGGTCCGCGCGCTACGCCTACGATCGCTGGAGGCCGGGTTTTCACCCTGGGCGCAACAGGAATCCTCAATTGCCTGGATCTGGCCGGCGGGGCGCAGATCTGGTCGCGGGACATCCTCGCCGACAACCGGGCTGAGGCCAGTATGTGGGGCAACAGCTGTTCGCCGCTGGTCCTCGACACCCTGGTGGTCGTCAGCGCCGGAGGGCGGGATGAACGCTCGCTGGTGGCCTATCACCGCCAGACCGGCGCGTTTGTCTGGGGCGGAGGCAAAGACAGGGCCGGCTACAGCTCGCCGCGGCTGGTTACACTTGCCGGACGCGAGCAGATCCTGATTTTCAACAGCTATAGCGTGGTCGGGCACGATCCGCGCAACGGAGTTCCCCTCTGGCGTGAGCCCTGGGAGCAGGTCCAGTGCGTTGCCAACCCGCTGCCCTTGCCCGGGAACCGGGTTCTGGTCTCCTCTGGCTACGGCATTGGCGCCAGGCTCTATCAGGTAAACGCCGCGCCCGACGGCCTGACAAGCGAGATCGTCTGGCGAAGCCCGCGGCTCAAGGCCAAATTCGCCAACATGGTCGAACACGACGGTTTTGTCTATGGACTCGACGACGGGGTGCTGGTCTGCCTCGACCCGCGAGACGGCAAGCGCCGCTGGAAGCGCGGGCGGTACGGCCACGGCCAGCTCATCCTGATTGACGACGTCTTGCTGATCATGAGCGAATCGGGCGACGTGGTACTGGTCGAGGCCCGCTCGGACCGCCACGTCGAACTGGCGCACATGACGGTTTTCTCCGGCAAAACCTGGAATCCCCCGTCCTTTGCCGCGCCCTATCTGCTGGTGCGCACGGATAGCGAGGCCGCCTGCTACGAACTGGCGCTTGCAGACGAGACTCAGGCGCAACGTTTCTGACAGGGGCTATACACGCGGGCGAAGTCCTCCATGCTATTCCTCCTTGATCTGACCCTGGAGAACGGTCAGTGCATCCCACGTCGACGGAAATCCGCCGAAAGCGCTCATCTGCAACATAACCTCCTCTATTTCCGTTCTCGTGGAGCCGCAACCGAGGGCCCGGTCAATGTGAACAGCAAGTTGCCGGGGCCTGCCGAGAACCGTCAGGGCCGCGATCGTGCATAGCAGACGGGTCTTGATGTCCAGCCCGTCCCGTCCGTAAAGGTCGTGCATCACCTGCTCCATCACGAGTCGCTCGAATTCCGGATGAAGTGTGCGCATCTTCCTGGCGGAGGCCTTTGCAGCGGCCTCTCCGAGCATCGACGAGAGCACTCTGCGGCCAGCTTCGTAGCGGTCGCTTTCGGTCATACATCCTCCCCGTGGTTGTCGATTGGAACTTTAGCTGAAGCGTCGCCCGCCGCCAGCCGGTCAAAGGCGTCCGTTGGCGCGTGACGGTTTACCCATTGCGGAACGCCTTCTCCATCCCGGCAATATCCAGCTTGCTCATCTTCAAAAATGCCGCGGTCACGCGTTCGACCGCCGCCGCATCGTCACTCGCCATCATTTCTCCCAGCGCGGCGGGCACGATCTGCCAGGAAACGCCGAAGCGGTCGGTGAGCCAGCCGCATCGGCCTTCCTCGCCGCCATCGGACGTCAGGCGTTCCCATAATCTGTCCACCTCGTTCTGATCGACACAGTTTACGGACAGCGACATCGCCGGGCTGTGGGTGTACATGGGACCGCCGTTGATGATGCAGAACGCCTGCCCCGCCAGTACGAACACCGCGGTCATGATGTCGCCGGCCTTGCCCATGCCGGCTTCGGTGTAGCGTGTGATGTTCGTAACGCGCGCATCTTCGAAGCACGAGGTGTAGAGTTCGAGCGCTTCCTCCACCCGGCCGTCAAACCACAGATTGGTGACGATTTTCTGCATGGGTCATTCTCCACTGTTCAGGTTGTCTGTGTACGGCGGCGCCTCCGTTAATTCCTTCAGGAGAACAGATCTTCCACTATTGCTCGAGCTCGCTCGACCACTGTTTCCAGGCAGCCGGGGGCGAGTTTGGCCCAGTAGGTCACGTCTTCGTTGGCCTCGTGTCCGCCGCGGGCGTAGGCCTCCCGCGTAGGCAGGTAGCCCACGTAGTGCGTCGTGAGGTGCGTCGTGAGGTGCGCCGGGAAGAGATACGGCGCCGGCGAGTTCGTCTTGAGTGCGAGTTGCCCTTCGACGAAGGGCTCGCCGGGCAGACCGATAATGCACAGGTCGCCGATGCGGAACGCCTGGATTTCATAGGAGAATTCGTCGTCCGGTTCCCGGCACAATTCGACGCTGCGGGTCGAAGCAGCCCGGAACCACTGAGGGTCCACCTGTCCGTTTGCGCCGCGCGGCGGTTCGGGACTCCCGGACAGGATCGCTTCGACCTCGCGCTGGCGCTCGATCGGAATATTGCGGAACGGCAGCCGGACGTTTTCGATGTTAAAGGACGGCGCATCGATTTCGGCAAACGCCATACCGTGAACGATTCGTTCGCTCATCTCTGCGAGTTCGCGACCCATACGCCGGTGGTCCGGCCGGTAATCCGAGTCGAAGGGATGCCTGGGGTTGATATTGCCGCAACAGCCGTTGACCACAAGCGGCACCGCGTCCGAACCGAACAGTTGCTGCATCTCACCCGTCCATGCGCCGGGCCAATCCGCCGATACCGCCCGGTAGGTGTCGCGATGACTGAACGCATTGACGGGGTGGCAGGTGTAGTGCAGGAGAAAGGCGAACGGCCGCTCATCCAAATCCCGGACGCAGCACACGCCGACTTCCGGGTCCATCGGTCCTTCGAGATAGCAGACGTCCGTGTTTCCGAACGGCCTTTTTTCCCGGCCCAGAGGGGCGGGCATGGTGATGGTTCCGTCCCGTCGGATGCCGCGGCGATTGAAGGCCAGGTCACCCAACACGCCGCGGCCCAGACCGATGCGCGCGGGTTGCAGCCCGCCCGCCGCTTTCACCGCTGCCTCCACGGCTGCGGCCGCCGCCCGGTCGCCGTAGGCGCGTTCGGCCCCGCGCAGATACTCAGTCGCCTCGCTGGTCTCCAGCGGGAAATCCGGATCCAGCATGAAGTAGCCCATACTTGGCGCGGAGTGCGTCTGGGTGGCCTGGACCATGATCGCGTCAGGCGCAATGCCGGTACGCTCCGTGATACCGGCGCGGATCCTCTCCGTGTAGTCCTGAGTGACAATCGTCAGATCCAAAACCACGATGCAAATGCGCCGCCCTCCGGCTTCGAAGACGATCGCTTTTGCAAAGAGCGGATCCAGAACGGCCTCGGCCGGACGGTGCTCGCCGGCCCCGCTTCCGGCCAGGTGCGTCCCCAGCGTCGGCGTGATGTCAACCATCGCCGCTCCGGCTCTCAAATCGTTAGTCTCGGGCATGGTTATTCCTTTTTGCGCCGTAGGCGTTAGAGGTTACAATGGGTTTGGCGACACACCGATCGAAGAACCGCGTCAACCGGCCTGGATGATGGAATGATCCCTGGAGTGCCGGGCGCCCACAAGGGACGCCCCTACAAATACCAGAATTCTACGAATTGAACGATCCGGATTTCGCGCCGGCGTTGAATTCGTAGGGGCGTCCCTTGTAGGCGCCCGCCTTGTCGCTTCTATCCATGTTTACTGTTCTATTCAAGATACATACATCCATTTTACGCAGAAGTCACGCTGTAATTTTCCGAGGGAGAGTGAATGGATATCCAAACCCGTCTCATTCACGCCGGCGAGGAACGTATCGAGGGCGCGGTGGTGCTGCCGATCTTTCAGAGCTCGACCTTTGTCTCGCAAGACGAGGGGGACTACAACGCCATCCGCTATCTCCGCCTGAACAACACGCCCAATCACCGGGCATTGCATGCCAAGCTGGCCGCTGTCTGCGGCGGTGAGAACGCGCTCGTAACCGGCTCCGGGATGGCCGCGATCACCACGGCTCTGATAACCGTGCTCGAGAACGGCGATCATCTTCTGATACAGGACTGTCTCTACGGGGGCACGCACAGCTTTGTGACGCAGGATGCGCCGAGCCTGGGGATGAGCTTCGACTTTATCGCCGGGAACGCGCCGGAGACTTGGCCGGCTAAGCTCCGTCCGGAGACCAGAGCGATTTACGTGGAGACCATGACCAACCCGCTGTTGGAGGTCGCCGACCTGGAAGCGGTCGTGGAATTTGCCAGGGAAAACGGCCTGGTCTCCCTGATCGACAACACCTTTGGCTCGCCGTGCAACTTCCGTCCGCTGGAAATCGGGTTTGATATCGAACTGCACAGCGCGACCAAGTACCTGAACGGTCATTCGGACATGGTCGCGGGAGCGATCATTGGGTCCTCCGCACACGTCGAGGCCATCAGGCACAAGCTGAATCATCTGGGCGGTTCGCTGGATACGCACGCCTGCTTTCTGCTGCAGCGGGGCATGAAGACACTGGCGCTCAGAATGCGCCAGCACAATGAGAACGGCCTGCGGCTGGCGCGTTTCTTGACCGGCCGGGAGCAGGTGGCCCGGGTGAACTATCCCGGGCTGGAGAGCCACCCGCAATACGAGCGGGCACAACGGTTGTTTTCCGGTGCGGGCGGGGTGCTGAGCTTTGAATTGCACGGCGGCGTAACATCAACCGCGCGGCTGCTGTCCGGGCTGACGCTGCCGGTAACGGCCCCGAGCCTCGGCGGCGTCGAAACCCTCATTACCCGTCCCGCCGTCACTTCGCACAGCGGCATGAGCCCGGAAGATCGGGCGAAGTTGGGAATAACCGATGGCCTGGTCCGCGTGGCATGCGGCATCGAGGCCGCCGAGGATCTGTGCGCAGACTTCACGAAGGCGTTCGCCAGACTGTAGGATCATTTCGGTATGTATAGACAGAACAGGCGAGGATACCTGTAGAACGAAGTGCGCCGGAAAGAGAAAGGGCGCCGCCGAGTTCGCTGCGAGATGTTAACCTCAACATCCGGAGGAGATAAGAATGGACGAAACAACGCAATATCTAAAAGACATAAAGCGGATTCTGGTCGTCATAATGTGGCTCCTGGCAGCGATCCTCATTCTTCTGATTGGTGGCGCCATCGGTCTTTACGTCGAATACATGAATCTCTTGGAACAGGTCGAGACTGTCGCCGGCAGGGTGGAAGTGATGCTGGAAGCTCTCAATCCGGCGCTCCCGAAGATCGACGCGATTGTACAATCGTTGCAATCGGTTGCGGACAGGGTTGAGTCTGCCATGGAGCCGATTCAGTCCTTTCTTTCTCGGTTCGGGTGGAAGCGGTGAGGCTGAGGAATGACGTATGTATGGAACCAGATTCCCCTTGCCTGTGAACGACACTGATTGTTTATTTCTCTCTATTCGCCGAGAATCCGAAGGGATTGCGAGGAAGAAGGTTGCATTAATCCTTGAACTCATCACAGGAGGATCGAAATGACATCCAACCAGGACTGGTGGCCGGATCAGTTGAACCTGAAGCCCCTCCGCCAGAATTCACCCGCGTCCGATCCGATGGACGGGGATTTCAACTACGCCGAGGCCGTCAAGTCCCTCGACGTCGATGCGTTGAAGAAGGACATCGAAGCGGTCATGACCACCTCGCAGGACTGGTGGCCGGCCGACTACGGACACTACGGTCCGCTCTTCATCCGCATGACCTGGCACGCTGCCGGCACGTACCGCATCAGCGACGGCCGGGGCGGCGGCGGCTCGGGCCATCAGCGCTTCGCCCCCCTCAACAGCTGGCCGGACAACGGAAACCTGGATAAAGCCCGCCGCCTGCTCTGGCCGGTCAAGAAGAAGTACGGCCGGAACCTGTCCTGGGCCGACCTGATCATCTTCGCCGGCGACTGCGCTCTGGAGTCGATGGGTTTCAAGACCTTCGGATTCGCCTTCGGACGCCCGGACGTCTGGGAGGCCGACGAGACGGACTGGGGCGAGGAAACGACGTGGCTCGACGATCAACGCCACGACGCCGACGGCGAGCTTCAGGGGCCGTTGGGCGCCGACCACATGGGCCTCATTTACGTGAACCCGGAGGGGCCGAACGGCAATCCGGACCCGTGCGCGGCGGCACAGTATATTCGACAGACGTTCAAACGCATGGCGATGGATGACGAGGAGACCGTGGCGCTCATCGCCGGCGGGCACACGTTCGGCAAAGCGCACGGCGCCGCACCGGAGGATCACGTCGGTCCCGAACCCGAAGGGGCCGGTATAGAGGAGCAGGGATTCGGCTGGAAGAGCAGCCACGGCAGTGGCAAAGGAAGCGATTCGATCACCAGCGGGCTGGAAGGCGCATGGACAAGCAACCCGGTCAAGTGGGACAACGAATTCTTCGAGAATCTGCACGCGCACGACTGGGAACTGACGAAGAGTCCGGCGGGCAAATGCCAATACGCGCCGAAGAACGCGGTTGAAGTGGCCACGGTGCCGGACGCGCACGATCCGTCGAAGAAGCACGCGCCCATGATGCTCACAACGGACCTCTCCCTGCGAATGGACCCGGAATATGCGCCGATCGCCAGGCGTTTCCTGGAGAACCCGTCGGAATTTGCAGACGCCTTCGCCAGGGCATGGTTCAAGCTGATCCACCGCGATATGGGGCCGCGCAGCCGGTATATCGGCCCCCTGGTTCCATCCGAGCCGCTGTTGTGGCAGGACCCCGTCCCCGAAGTTGACCACGAGTTGGTCGGCGACCAGGACGTCGCGGATCTCAAGGCGAAGGTCCTTGCGTCCGGATTGTCCGTTTCCCAACTGGTCTCCACCGCGTGGGCGTCGGCCGCATCGTACCGCGGCACCGACAAGCGCGGCGGCGCGAACGGCGCGCGCATCCGCCTCGCCCCGCAGAAGGACTGGGAAGTCAACGACCCGGCCGCCCTAAGCGGCGTACTTGAGACACTGGAGCAAATCCAGGCGGAGTTCAACGGTTCGCAGACCGGCGGGACCCGGATCTCTCTGGCCGACCTGATCGTCCTCGCCGGGTGCGCGGGTGTCGAACAGGCTGCCAGGAACGCCGGGCATGACGTTGAGGTCCCCTTTGCCCCGGGGCGAACGGACGCGACGCCGGAGTGGACCGACGCGGAGTCCTTTGCCGTGCTCGAACCCACGGCGGACGGGTTCCGCAACTACCTCCAGGCGGGGCAGGAGGGCAAACCCGAGGACCTGCTGGTCGAGCGGGCCTGCACGCTGACCCTGAACGCACCCGAGATGACGGCGCTGGTTGGCGGCATGCGCGTTCTGAATGCGAACACCGGGCAGTCCGTACACGGCGTGTTCACCGGCAGGCCGGAAGCCCTGACCAATGACTTCTTCGTGAATCTGCTCGACATGGATACGGAGTGGAACGCGTCAAATGGTTCGCAGAACGAATTCGAGGGACGCGATGCCGGAACCGGCGAACTCAAGTGGACCGCCACCCGGGTGGACCTCGTCTTCGGTTCGAACTCCGAACTCCGAGCCTACGCGGAAGTCTACGGATGCGACGATGCACAGGACGTGTTCGTCCGAGACTTCGTGAACGCCTGGGACAAGGTCATGAATCTGGATCGCTTCGACCTGGCCTGATCTCATCGGGCGCCGGAGGTCGCGCTTCGGACCGGGGAGCACATTCGTACAAGATCGCAGTCGAAAGGAAAGTCGATGCCAATCACGCTGGCGGCAGGCGATACAGCCCCTGATTTCTCACTCGCCGATGAGGACGGCAACATCCATTCGTTGGCCGGATACCGGGGCAGGACGGTCGTCCTCTACTTCTATCCGCGCGATAACACCCCGGGCTGTACGATTCAGGCCTGCTCATTTCGGGATCACCACGCCGAAATCCTGGCCGAGGGCGCCGTTGTCCTCGGCGTTTCGCGAGACGATGCAGACTCGCACCGGGATTTCCGCGAAAGCCAGAGGCTGCCCTTTCCGCTGTTGGTGGATGCCGACGCCGGCGTCTCCGCGCGCTATGGCGCCTGGGGCGAGAAAGTCCTCTACGGCCGCCGCTTCGAGGGCATGACGCGGTCAACGTTCATCATCGGCCCGGACGGGCTCCTGATAAAAGTGTGGAAGCGTGCCCGGGCAGCCGGCCACGGCGCGGCGGTGCTCAAGGCGCTGCGCGAGTCGGGCCGGTAGTCTGTCCCGGGCGCCAACCTCAGGGGGCCAACGTGATCGATCCAACTGTTCAGAAGCAGATGCTCGTCCGGCGTCCGATCGATGAAGTGTTCAACGCGTTCATCGACCCCGCAGTCACCACGCGATTCTGGTTCACGCGGAGCAGCGGCAGGCTGGAGCCGGGCGCGAAGGTGACATGGGAATGGGAGATGTACGGCGTCTCCGCGGACGTCCGCGTCAAGGCCATCGAACAGCCCTCCAGAATACTCATCGAATGGGACGAGCCCGCGACGACCGTCGAGTGGCGGCTCACATCCTTCGGAGCGGAAGCCACTCTCGTTCAGATCACCAACACCGGGTTCGTGGGGACCGATGAGGAGGTCGTCGGCATGGCGCTCGACGCCATGGGCGGTTTCTCTCTCGTCCTCGCCGCGCTCAAGGCATGGCTGGAGCACGGAATCGCCCTGAATCTGGTGGCGGATTGCAATCCGGAAGCCCACGTTTCTCATTATTCTCCTGCGCACGGGTCATCGGCAGAGGGAAGTGGGGACGGATGACGCCGAAGACGGAAGGAAGCACGAAGCCCGGGAGAAACGCGGGGGGCAACCCCTACATCCCAAGGGGAGACGGGGACGGCTCTGTCCAGGCATACGTCTCAGCTATGCCCGGGTGGAAACAGGCGATCGGGAGGCGGCTGGACGCGCTGGTGGAAACGCACGCGCCAGGCGTCCGAAAAGCGATACGCTGGAACACGCCCTTCTACGGGATCGAAGGACAGGGGTGGTTTCTCGCGTTCTACTGCTACAAGCGCTACGTGCAGGTGACCTTCCTGAACGGCGCGCAGCTGGATCCTTTGCCGCCCGGGCCGTCGAAGGTACAGAACGTCCGCTACCTCCACATTCACGAAGATGACGAATTTGAGGAAGAGCGGTTGGCGAACTGGATCGAGCAGGCGGCAGCCCGTCCCGGGGAAAAGCTCTTCTGAGGACGTCGAGGCTTATCCATTCGATTTGATGCTCGACCTGTTGAACGGCTGCATCGAAAGAGCGCAGACTCCCAGAGCCGTCACGATCTGCGGAAACTGAACGCTGACTTCGAAGCTGGGCTCCCACAGGAGGGGAAGACCTGGGGCAGGAGTGACAGAATGAGTGAGGCGGTCGAAGTCAGGGTGGCGCATCATTTCAGGCACGCGACGGCGGACGAAGTCTTCGATGCCTGGATCACACCTCAGGACGTCCGGAGGTGGATGAGCCATGCCCTGACCACGTTCGGTCTTTCCGGAGAGATCGTTCGAATCGAGATCGATCCTCGTCCCGGCGGCGCCTTCCTGTTCAGCGACATGCGGGATGGCGAAGAGATGCAACATTGGGGCGCCTACCTGACCCTGAAGCGTCCCTCCGTCATCCAGTGCACCTGGTTTACGAAGGAGTTGTCCGAGAGGGAGGGATCATCGGTTGTCAGGATCGAGATCGCTCCTGAAGCGCGCGGTTGCACGGCGAGGCTCACCCATACGATGCCTGCGAGCTTCGCGGTGTACACGGAGCGGGCAGAGCAGGGGTGGAAGACGTTGCTGACCTCGATCGAATCATGGTTAACCGCGTCACCGGAGAAGGGGGAATTCGACCATGATTGAATGGATGGGTATCGGCCACCTGTTCGAGCTTTCCCGGACGGAAGCGATTGCGGGTTTCTTCACCCCGCTGGTGGTCTTCGTCGTGTTTTTTCTGGTGCAGCTCATTCTGCCCGGAAGGTGGGTCCCCGGTTACGTCATCAATCCCGAAACCGGGAAGCCGCGCAGATATCGGCTGAACGGTATTCTGGTATTCGTAATCGCGATTTTCGTGTGGGCATTCGAGCTCACGGGGATGCCGCGCGACTGGTTCTACCGATCGTCGATCTATGCGGTTGCCGGTGGAACGGTCGTCACCACGATCCTGACAATCTTAGCGGTGTTCACCCAGCCGCGGGGGAGGATAAAGAACCCGCTCATTGCGCTGTGGATCGGGCGGGTGCAGGAGTTGTCGTTCTTCAACGACCGCTTCGACGTAAAGATGTATTTCTACGTGGTCGGCGGGACGATGCTGTCGCTTAATGCGATGTCCGGGGCCGTGTATCACTACGATCTTTTCGGCGAAAACGCCAATCCGGGCGTCGTGCTGTTTGCGGCGTTCCTTACGTTCTACGTCCTGGACTACTTCGTCTTCGAGCGCGTGCAGCTATATACGTACGACCTGATCCATGAACATATGGGTTTCAAGATGTTCTGGGGCGGCCTGATCGTCTACGGGTGGCTCTACATCCTCCCGCTGTGGGGCATGGCCGCTTACCCGGACCCCGGATTCCCGCCGGGTTGGACGAAGGTGTGGCTCATCGGGACACCCGCCCTGTTTCTGATTGGCTGGGGCATCTCGCGCGGGGCCAATATGCAGAAATACACGTTCAAACGCTGGCCCGAGCGCAAGTTTCTGGGACTGATCGAGCCTGAGTACATCGAGGCCGGCCACCGCAAGATCCTGTGCAGCGGTCTGTGGGGCGTTGCACGCCACTTCAACTATCTGGGTGAGGGGTTCCTTTCACTGTCAATCGCCCTGGTATTCGGCCACTTTACGATTCCCTGGGCGTGGACCTACTTCGTCTTCATCGTCACGCTGTTCACCATACGCCAGGTTCAGGACGACCGCCGCTGCGCCGAGAAATACGGTCCGGAAAAGTGGGCGGAGTACCGGGCGCGCGTGAAGTATCGGATTATTCCGGGGATTTATTGAGAAAGCTGTCAGCGTAGAGTCGAGATGTGGCGCGGTGGTTTAGGAGAGGCCTATCTGTTTCCGCC
>JAPPNU010000049.1 GCA_028873695.1 Gemmatimonadota bacterium
TACAAGATAACACATCCAGCCCCACTTGTCAAGTCCAAAAGCGTATCGGCGCGTTTTCTAATTGACGTTGGTATTCAGCGCACCCCGCCCCGCAACGCAGGCATTTACGGCTCAGTCTTTCCGTGCCGGCACTTCCGGGATGGGAGAGATGCATTTTAACACGCCGAATCGTAAGCGTCAAGGGCAAAAACGCACTTTCAGAGACCCCGCTTGCGCCGGCGCTGCCAATGCCTTATTATTGCGGAACAACTCAACAGCTTCAGCGCGAAATAGACGGCGGTCGGACGGGGGCCGGATCAAACCGGAGCGGACATTCACCATGCGAGAAGGCCACGTTGTTGATTCTTTCCTGATTGACGGGACCGAAACGCGTTTCCGGTATCCTCGCTGGAGCGACCTGGACGCCTTCATCGACATGCACCGGACGCTTACGCACGAGAAAGTGATGTGCCGACGCCTTGAACTCGATGCTGCCTCCGGGGGCCGCGAACTCTCACAGGCCCTGATCGGGCTCAAACAAAGGCGGTCCAGCTACCTCATTGTCGAACAGGACGGCGTTCTGGTGGGCGAAGGATTCACCCTTCGAAGCGGCCACGACTATTGCACAATCGGACTTGCCCTGGTGGCACGAGCACGCGGTCGTGGAATAGGCACCCGCCTTATGCAGATCCTGGAAGAGGAGTCCCGGGAACTCGGCGCGCGCAGGCTGTATCTCACCGTCTGGTCCGCCAATGTCTCCGCGGTCCACGTCTACCGGAAAGTCGGCTACGTGGAATCCGGCCGCCGTCCGGATTGGGTGTTGATGGATTCCGGTGAGACGTGCGACCTTATTGATATGGTCAAGATCCTGGAATGACGGCTGTCAGCTCTCAGTGGTCAGCTGTCAGCTAAGACAAAAGACAGAGGCGAAAACCAAATTCAAAAACCACGTCTCCCCACCGCCCAGACCTCTCTCCCCGGCCCTCTCTCCTAAAGGAGAGAGGGAGGAAAGGCAGGTCTCGCCCAATCAATGGACTTCACATCTGGGCGACCGGGGGTACGGGGGGTTTGTTCGCGGCAAAAGGCGCGCCGCTCACCAGCAGCCTCGGACGCCAGAACCACGCGTCCCCTGTTGTTCCGAAAAACCGCTGGAACAACAGGTCACCCGCTGCGCGGGCGGAGGCAGGTTCTCCGTGCGTATCCGTCCAGCGCATTTGTCCTGGAACGGCTGTAGGGTTGGCAGGCCACACAAATTCCGTTTAGGCCTCCGGAGTGATTCACGGAAAAACCGGCCCCCTGCCGAAGGGCGCGCTTCTTTTTGGTCCTTTTTCTTGCGGATAAGAAAAAGGACGTAAAAAAAAGAAAAATAATGATTTGATTCAAAAAAGAGTCCCGTATTAGGCAAGACCCGTCGTTCGACTTTCTTTTTAGATCATACCTACGGCGTGTTCCTTTTGAAGCGACCAAAAGGAACCAAAAGTCGCCGTACGTGTCCCGTCCCGTAAATATGTTACCATTCAGCCGCCGATTCATCCCGTCTCGCTGCGTTGCCTTCCCTCGCCGACCTTGCCCAGGTCGGCTCGCTCAGGCGCCTTGCGAGCCGTGCGACTCGGCGGCTGAATTACGGCAATCTATTTCCAGGACAGAACACAAAGCGCGGGGCCTGCCATATGCATAGCGCGAATACCCTTCGAGGTCCTACTGCGGACTTTGTCCTGCCAGCCACGGAAGAACAATATTGCTCGATGCTGGACGGAACAACGCGCGCTGCTTTGGAGGTACTCGCGAGAGACCTCGCGTTTGACGAGCGAATGCCACTCTGAGGGCGAGCAATAGCAGCTATCAGCCGTTAGCCGTCAGTTTGAACTGGTAGGTCAGGTATAAGCGCAAACGAAAGACGGTGATACTCCCCTCGCGGATCCGTCATTGCCTTTGTAGGGGCGACCCTTGTGGTCGCCCGCCTTTTCGCAGATTCAATCTAAGGTATCGTCAAGAATGAACCGGAGTCTTCAATGAAGTTGACGCGTGAGGAGAAGGCGATGCTGGCAGGAGAGATGGGGCCCGCCGCAGGCGAAGCGTTGGCGCAACAGATGAAGGTCGGCGCGTTCTTTAGCGCGGAGGATTTCGTGCCCGTACGAACGGTACACGCGATGGCGGATATCGAGGCGCTGGCGGAACCGGGGCTCCAATTCCTGGAAGAAACCGCCGCCGCGGGCGGGCGCTTCCGGGTCCCGGTGACCACCAATCCCCGGAGCGTGGACTTTGCGCTGTGGCGGGACGTAGGACAGGACGAAGATACGGTGGACAGGGAACGCCGTATCGTGAATGCGCTGACGGCGATGGGCGCGCTGCCGTGCAACACCTGCATCAACTACCAGACCGTGGACCCTCCGCGATTCGGCGAACACCTGGGGTGGGGCGATACGGGCACGGTGATTTTCGCGAACTCCGTTGCCGGCGCCCGGTCGAACTTCGAGGCCGGGCCGGCGGCCGTGTGGGCGGGTCTTACGGGCCGGGTGTCGCGCTACGGGTTCCACCTTCCCGAGAGGCGGCGGGGGACCGTGCGCGTGATAGTTGAAGATCAGCCGCGGTCAAACAGCGATTGGGGCGCGCTGGGCTGCGTTGTGGGGCGGCAGGTGGACGACTACTGGCGGGTACCGGTGATCGAGGGCGTTCAGGAAGAGCCGTCGACCGACGACCTGAAACACCTCGGCGCGGCACTGGCGAGTTACGGGTCGCTGGCGATGTTCCACATGGTGGGCGTGACGCCCGAGGCCCGAACGGCCAAAGAGGCGTACGGGGGTCGAAAACCGGACGATACGATCGTGATATCGCCCGGTACGCTGTTGGCGGCGTACGATTCCTTCCAACCTGAGAATGAGGCGGTCGACCTGGTTGTTTGTGGCACACCGCAACTTTCGCTCTTCGAACTCCAGTCGATCGCGGAGCTGCTGCGGGGACGGCGCGTACACCCGGACACGACGCTGTATCTCACTACCAATTATCAGATCAAAGCGCTGGCGGACCGGATGGGATACACGGAAATCGTGGAAAAGGCGGGAGGGAGGATCCTTGCGGGCGTCTGTTTCTATATTATGAACGCCCGAGTCTTACAAGAACGATTCAGTTACCGCACGCTGGTGACGAATTCGGCGAAGCTGGCGAATATCATCTCCGGATATGGATACAATCCGGTATTCCGGCCGGTGGAGACTTGTATCGATGCGGCGGTGACCGGAAGAGTCGCGTAGAGGGACGGCGACGGAAACTTTCCCTGCGACGCTTCGCCAGTTGGTCGATAGAGAGCAATCATGACCGAGACCACTGTACTTCGCGGGCATCCGGGTGTCGGGCCCAACACGGAAGGGGTCGCGCTGGTGTGCGACGAAGGCTTCAGCGCCCGTTACGACTATGACCGGTACCGGGGCGTGATCAGCCGGGAGACCCATCCGCTATACGGTCAGTCGATCTCCGGAAAAATCGTCGTGTTCCGCACGTCCAAGGGCGGCGTGGCCACGTCTTGGATGATGCTGGATATGGCTGAGAGGGGAACCTGCCCCGCGGGGTTCATCTTCGGTCGTACCAATCCGGTGATGGTTCAGGGCGCCGTTTTGGCGAACGTGGCGCTGATGCACGAACTCGAGCCTGACCCGCTGGCGACCATCCGGACCGGCGATACCGTCCGCATGCGCCCGGCTGAAGGGGTCGTGGAGGTGGTGAGGAGACGTAAAAAAGCCTGCCAGTGAAGCAAGCCGGCAGGCGGGTCGTTGACGTAGCTAAAGGACACAGGTTTTTTATTTTTCTGTACTTAGTCTTGTTTCGTTCGCGGCAATTCGTTCACCGAATGAATCCAGGCGTTCGTCGATTCTTTCCAGTTTTCGATCAACCGTATCCAATCTTCGATCCACGCGGTCTATTTGTCTGCTGATTTCTGACGACAGGTTCCACCAGGAACCCAGAATGGTTAGCAGCAAGATAGCCATGCGAATGTTGTCATTGTTAAGAAATTTCCCGATCATCGCGCGCTCATGGCATTTGTCATTTGCACATCTTTTTTCAAAATTACGTCAAGTGGACACGATCTGTCAAGCAGGAATTTTGGTATTCTGGAGAATTACATTCAAATGCTGTGGATGAACAAAAAAGAAGCCCGCATGCGCGGTTTCTTTAAGGCGAGAGGCAATTCATACGAGGTTGAAAGCACGGGTTCAACGACCATAACCGAGGCAAAATAAATGATGGCAAAAGAAACACGGTTGGGGCAGATCGTCATTCTGAACGGCGCTCCGCGATCTGGAAAATCAAGCATTGCCACCGCGATCCAGGAAGCGTCGGACGAACTGTGGATGAACCTGGGCGCAGATCGTTACATACGCATTACACCCGAACAGTACCGTCCGGGCATCGGGCTCCGTCCGGCCGGGATTGAGCGGATGGAAGAAAGACCGTTTGCGCGAAGAGAGATGATCGAAGCCCTGGTGCCAACAATGTATGCAGCGATGTATGAGTCGATTGCGGCACACAGTCGTCAGGGTTTGAACGTCGTTGTCGACGCCGGTCACCATGGCGACTACGATATTCCGATGGGAATCCTGTACGATTGTGCGCGGCGGATGGAGGGCCTGCCCGTTTGGTTCGTTGGCGTGCGCTGCCCCGTTGAAATCGTATGGGAACGCCGGCGCAACACGTGGCTCAGGGAAGAGCAGATTCCGGATGACACCCCTCCGCCCTACAGCGTGCATCGATGGGACCGCGAAGTGCATAACCCCGGCATCTACGACCTCCAGGTCGATACCTCGAAGATGCGTCCGGAGGAATGCGGCCGAGAAATATTGAAGCATCTGAAGCACGGCCCTCGACCCGCCGCTTTCAAAAGGCTCGCCGCAATGTCGGCGGGCGACCGGAAATAGCAGCGATGCCAATTTCGATTCGTGCAGACCTATCGGCCTGCGGATCGCGTGTTGACACACTGGAGGATTCATGAAATCATCGCGAAATTTCTGAGTGGCCCAACGTCCTTTCTTAATTCCGAACCAACACAACCGTGTATTTTTCTATCGTACCGATGAATCTGTCCGCAACTTCGCCAGGAGGCGGTCTCCAAATGTAAACGGATTCGTTTGCGGCGGTGATGGCTTCAGCCCGACGCAGACGGGCTCGATCGCTGAATGGATAAAGGAGTTCACTCGTAACGTCATCCGGATCAAACACATCGAACGCCCCGGTCGGATTTATCATATAGACGACCCATTCGATCACTGGAGGTCTTGGGTGGCCGAAGGAGACGAACAGATATCGGTCCTCAACCAATGTCATAGAATTCACAATGGTAATCTCCAATTGCTTCAAATCGTCGAAAGTTCCACGCCCGATATCATGGTAGCGATCGGGCAACGCAACGAATCCTTTCGGGGGCCGGCCGAATTTCGCCGAGACCTCACCTGTTGCTGCATCGATCTCTTTGACCATGTAGTCATTCGGGCCCAGATAATAAAACACCTGTAATGAAGCATTGTAACACAACCTCGCGAATTTCGACACACGATACGACACAAAACTCCGATTCGGATCTGAAAGCGGCGTGCTGCTTAAAACGCCACACGTCGCAGGGTCCCGGCGCTGTAGTTCCATGATAAGACTCGTTGTGTTTACGCGTAGGGAAAATACCTCTCCCTTGCGACCGGCGTGAATCTTCGATACGCCGATAGATTCGGTCCGATCCAGATATCGGCCCTTGCGATCGTACCGGAGGATCTGCCCGCCACGCCCATCAAGGAGATAGACCCTGCCCTCAGGATCTATCGACATATTGTAAGCCGACGTGTGTTCCCCGGGACTGTAACCGGTACTCCCGAATGAGCGAATGTACTCATTATCCCGGTAGTTGATTTCGTGCGCCTGGCGGCTTTCAAGGTCCGTAACCATCAAGGTGCCCTCGGGTGAAATACCCATCCAATCAACACGCCCGATTTCAGGCATATCCTTATCAAACCCAAGCTCGAAGGTTTCTTGCAATTCAAGCGCCACTTTCCCTGCATATCGCAACGGCCTTTCGGGAATGCGCTCTTCATCCAGAATCCCTTCCAAAACGCGATCGCCGCCGCACCCGGCAATAGTACCGACCATGACCGCGCCAGCGATCAGTAAGACGCGCACGGGAAATATCGAGCTCGAATCAATATAGGTGCGAACCCTGCTCATTGGTGTTCTCCATTCCGGTTTCTAATCACTGCTGTCCATGATAGTTTGGAAAAGACGATCCTGGGTGCGTAAGTACCTGGTTTTCTTGAAAGTCGTTTCGAAGTGCCAATGCAGGTCGCCTTCTATTGGCCGCGGCTGTCAGAGACAGGAGTCGATTTGGGACCAGTGCGGTTGGCGTTCCCGGGAGCGAGGGCATCCTGCCCTCGACGGAGGATAACTCGTCGCACACGATGTTTTCCTCGAACCGGTGTCGGATTTAATGAACACGTCAGTTTCTCGGCGCAAATAGGGATGGGTAACGCGAAGTTCGAGGGCAGGATGCCCTCGCTCCGGTTACAGGTGGATCATGTCTTGATTGCAATTGGAAAAGACGATTTTGGACAGGTGTGGTTTCTAACGCTACTTGAATGTCAGATTCAGATTCCGGATCGAACGCGGCTGCAGGTTCATCTGAGATACCCTGTTGGCTGAGTCAATACCCTACAGAAACATCAGTTCGACTAATTTCAATATAAACAGGGTTAATTGACAATGCAACTTCGCGCGAAAACGACCGAAAACAAGAAACGCTCCCGAGTCCCCTACTCTCAGGAGCGTCCATGTCATAGAAATGTCGGAAACGGATTCCGCTTTTCGTTACGCCTTATCCTGTCACGAATCTTCGCCCTACGACCCTCCGCTATTCGGCCGCAGGCAATCCAATCACCCACGTCAACTGATCTTTGATCGATGCCTTGACATCGCTGCTCAGGCCGGTTTTTTCGTAACGGATGTACCCGTCTCGATCTACAATACACGCGTACGGTATTTTTTTGAAACCGAATTCTCGCTGTATTTCTTCATTTCCCATCAAGTGAGTCAGGCTGGACCCCAGCCGCGCCGCTGATATACAACGCTTGAAGCGGATACCGGCGCTGTTTTTGCGCTTGACATCCAACGAACGATGCTTGCATAATGACACCGGTCAAACCCGTGTGCTCGGGACGGAAACCAGCGACAACGTCCAATCACTACGCAGTCACTTCACCGCCGGAGTCGGGTGAGCAATTCCAATCGAACGTTCGATTCGAGAACCGTCGGCGACGTCCGCGTGACCGCGCTGGACGCGGGGCGGTTCCGTCTGGACGGGGGCACGATGTTCGGCGTGGTCCCCCGGTCGATCTGGGAAAAGAAGATCCCGCCCGATGAGCGGAACCGGATTCAACTTGGCCTGAACTGCCTGCTTGTGGAAACGGGAGCGGAGACGGTCCTGGTGGAAACCGGTATCGGCGCCGCGAAGCTGTCCACCAGGTACAGGAACATATACGGAGCGGACCCGTCCCTGGGCGTGATCGACGCGCTTGCGGAAGCGGGCATCGCGCCCGAGGCCGTGGACCGCGTTGTGCTCACCCACCTTCACATGGATCACGCGGGTGGGACGACGGTTCGGACGAACGAAGGATATAAGCCCGCGTTTCCGAATGCCCGGTACATCGTGCAACGACAGGAATGGGAAGACGCCCTGGGCGCGGACCGGCAGACCGTTCGCGGGTACAACGCCGCGTCGGACCTGTTACCGCTGGAACGCGCGGGCGTACTGGAGCTTGTGGAGGGCGACGTGGAGGTCTGCCGCGGCGTGCGCGTCTTTCTCACACCCGGACACACCCGTTCCCATCAGTCCGTCCTGGTTCAATCCGGTGGCGAGGCCGTCTGCTTCATTGGGGACCTGGTCCCCACGCGACATCATTTGCACCCGGTCTACATCATGGCGTTCGATCTCTATCCCAGGAAGACATTCAAGGTGAGGCAGCAGGTGTTGAAGCAGGCGGCCGGCGAAGGCTGGCTGGTGGCGTGGCCGCACGACCCGGAGCAGGTCTGGGCATACATCACGATTGACGACAGGGGCGAGTACACTCCTGTGGAGGAGCTCTGAAATGGCTGCAAAAATGGTATTCTGGCCGGCGCTCATGCCGGACTGGATGGCGCGCGTCAGGGACCTGGGCGTAGAGGCGTGCGAAGCGGATTCCGAGACGGCGGCGCTGGACCTGATCGGTGACGCGGACGCGTATTACGGGCGCATGACGCCGGCGCTGCTGGCCGCGGGGGAGAAGCTGCGTTGGATACAGGCGACGAGCGCAGGCCTCGACGGGTACTATTTCCCTGAATTGCATGAGAGCCGGGTTACCGTAACAAACCTTCGCGGAATCTACAGCGACGTTATTGCGGAACACGTGTTTGCGTTGCTGCTTTCCCTGGCCAGAGGCATTCCGGCCTATTTCCGGAGCCAGCTGGAGGGTCGATGGGAGAGAGAGACCGTACCGGTAATCCACGTGGCCGGCACTACGCTTGGCGTGCTGGGCCTGGGCGGCATCGGCCTGGCGGTTGCCGAACGGGGACATGCATTTGGCATGCGCGTGCTCGCGCTGGACCCGGCGCCGAAAGCGCGCCCGGACCACGTCGAGCGGATCTACGGCGTGAATGAACTGCACGCGATGCTGGGTGAAGTGGATTTCTTCGTGCTATGCGCGCCGCACACCGGCGAGACCGACCGGATGATCGATGCCGCGGCGCTGAAGGCGATGAAACCGAGCGCGATACTCATCAATATCGGCCGCGGAAAGGTGGTGGACCTCGCCGCGTTGACGCGGGCGCTGCAGAAGGGCGAAATCGCGGGCGCCGGTCTGGACGTCTTAGAGGAAGAGCCGCTGACGGAGGGCCATCCGCTCTGGGCGATGGAGAACGTGATGATCACCCCGCATGTCGCGGCAATCTCGGACCGGATCGAGGATCGACGGATCGGCCTGATTCTCGAAAACATACGGCGGTTCCGGGACGGCGAACCGCTGTTGAATGTGGTAGATAACAAGAGGGGATACGTGGTTTCCCTGAATGAGTAGCCGTACCGAAAAGGAGGCTGGCGATGTTCGGAAGTGAAATGGAACCGTTGGGTCAGACCTGGACCGAAATCGACGGAGAAGCCTGCGGTGCACGGGCAGACGAACGCGGCCCCATCGGCGGGGGCGAGGGATATCAGTGCGCGGTATCCGCACCGGCGGAGACCGTATCCACACTGGACGACCTCCTGGAGGCGCTGGCGCAGGCAAAACCGGGAGACGTCGTCTACATTGACGGCGCGGCGGAAATAGACTGCACCGAACGCGTATACATCGAGTCCCTCGTGCTGGAAATCCCAGAGGGCGTCACCCTGGCAAGCGACAGGGGCGTTGACGGCTCGGACGGCGGGATGATCCTGAGCGACACGTTCGATACGAAACCGCTGATCCGGGTGTCGGGACCGAACGTACGGATCTCCGGGCTTCGCATCAAGGGTCCCAACCCCAAGCGGTGCCTCGAACACCACAACCGGTCGTTCCGCGAGGGCAGGGGACACGAATACTACTACAAGTTTCCGACGTCCGACGGGATCTCCACCGGACACGCGGGCCTGCAGGTGGACAATTGCGAACTCGCGGGCTGGAGCCATGCGGCGGTCTATCTCACCGCCGGAGACGGTCACCGCGTCCATCACAATTTCATCCATCACAATCAATACAACGGCCTGGGGTACGGCGTGAGCCACGACGAGGCGTTCTCGCTGATCGAATACAACCGGTTCGACTACAACCGGCACTCACTGGCGGGAACGGGCAGATCGGGCAGCGGATACGAGGCGCGGCACAACGTGGAAATCGGCGAGTCGCTGAGCCACTGCTTCGACATGCACGGCGGAAGGGACCGGAAGGACGGGACAAACGTCGCAGGCACATGGATGAAGGTACATCACAACACGTTCCGCTGCCCCAAAACCGCCGTCGTCATACGGGGCGTCCCGGAAGAGGGCGTGGATATCCACCACAACTGGCTCTACCAGAAACCGGATGAATTGTCGGTACGGTCCGACGGAAAGACACGGGTCCGGAATAACGCCTACGGGCTCGTGGATCCGGTCCTGGTCGCGAATGCCGACGTGGGTTCCTGAATAATTCCGCCGCTGTTTTGTAAACCCGCCTTCTTCTCTCGTTACGACGCCCGCGCCGCCTGGAACGTGGACCGGCCGCCGTGTACGCCGCGATGCACGTCGTCCCGTCGGGCCCGCCTTCACCGGCTCCCGGTTGGCGGATTCTTTTCCGGAGTTTCCGGATGTCGCTGTTCGTTCGCTTTGCGGCTGCGCTCATGGTCCCGATTCTGCTGGTACTGGGCGGCACGCTGGGCTACGTGTGGATCGAGGGATGGAAGTTCTGGGAAGGTCTTTACATGACGGTGATCACGATTACGACCGTCGGCTACGCAGAGGTGCATCCGCTTACGCCGGCGGGTCAGCGATTCACGGTTCTGCTTCTGATGTTCAGTTTTATCGCCGTCGGGTATTCGGTAACGACGTTTATCAGTTTTGTTTTCGAAGGTCAGATTATCCATGCGATGCGGGGGCGCAGAATGAAACGTCTGATCTCAGACCTGAAAGATCACTACATCATCTGCGGCGGCGGGGTAGTCGGCAAGGAGGTGGCGCAGGAGCTGAAGCGGGCGGGTATGCCTTTTGTGATCGTGGACAAGGACCCCGCACGCTCTGAATTGGGTCGGGATGAAACCGTTCTGTTCGTTGAGGGCCGCGCGGAGGACGACGAGGTGCTCGTCGAAGCCGGCATCCACCGTGCAAAGGGCCTGATTGCCGTGCTGAGGGAGGACGCGCTCAATGTGTTCGTGGTGCTTTCAGCGCGTCAGGCGAATCCGGACCTGACGATTGTCGCACGGGCGGCGGAGGAGCGGACCATCGGAAAGCTGATGACGGCGGGCGCCAACCGGGTGATGTCGCCCTACCAGTTGGCGGGGCGGAGAATCGCGTCGGTGCTTCTGCGTCCGTCGATCGTGGACTTTCTCGACGTCGTCGTGGGCAAGGGCGATGCGGCGATGCGGCTCGAGCAGTTTCACGTAGACGAGCGGTCGCCATTGGTCGGTAAGCAACTGAAAGACACGGATATCGGCCAGCAGACCGGGGCGATTGTCGTTGGCATCCAGGGTCCGGACGGAAAACCCCGGGTCGACCCCGCGGCTTCGGCCGGGCTATCGGGCATTACGATTCAAGAGGAAGACGTGCTCATCGCGCTGGGCAGCGACAGTCAGTTGAACCGGTTGAAGGATATGGCTGAACAATGATGTCCGGTCCCGGAAAGGGAGCGAGGATGGCTGCCGGATTCCATAACTGAATGCCTTTTCTAACGCAGCGGGTCGCCGTGAACAGCAGTTCGGGCGACCCGTTCTCACACCTGGAGATGATCGGTGAACCTTCCATTGTGCGTCGTAACGGATTCGGATGGGGTGGCGGCGCCGGACGGGTCGCGGTATTACGGCGGGTTCTACATCAGGGAAATCCTCGCACACGCGGGCATTCCCTTTGACGAGGTCGAACGTCCCCTGGCCGCGCTGCATCGCTATCGCGTGGTTCTGCTGCCCTGGCATATGCCGCTTTCAGACGCGGAGCGAACGCTGCTTGCCGGATTCGTGGAATCGGGCGGGGCGCTGATCGGCCTGGGAGGCACGTCCGGACTGGATGACGTGTTCGGCGCCGCGGACAGAGGCGATATGGCGGACGGATACGTGCAGGTGGCGGCGACGAGCCACCCGGTCACTTCCGGATTCCAAAGCAGTCTGCATTGTTTCGGAGGCCGGCGAATCAAGGCCGTGGAAGGAACGTCGCTCGCGCGCGTGATGGGCGCCAGCGACGGCGTGGTGGCGCATCGCGCCGGGAATGGCCTTGCAATCGCCGTGGGCCCCGACGTGGTCCGGACCGTCGTGCAGATCCAGCAGGGGCACACGATTCCCCCCGCGGCCGGTCCTACGCGGATCGACGTGATCCAGGGCCTGGCGCTGGACCTGGACCGCGACCGGTCGCCCGTGCCTGGCGAAGAGGAAAACCTGGTCTTCCTGGAGCCGATCGCTGACGAATTCAGGGAACTGATCATCAAGGCGATCCTGTACGCCTGCCGGGAGTGCGGCGTCTCCCTGCCCGTCCTGTGGTACTGGCCGGACAATCTGCCCGCGATCGCGCACATGTCGCACGACTCGGACGGCGGAGACGAAGCGCTGGGCTGGTCGTTGCTCCGCCTGACGCAGGAGGCGGACATCCGTACGACGTGGTGCAACATGGCGGGACACTATCAGCCGGCGTTCTACCGCGCCATCCAGGACTATGGCTCGGAGGTGGCCCTGCACTACGACGCCCAGACCTGGCAGACGGCGTCGGACGATCAGAAGCCGGACACCGCCCATCTGAAATGGGGCTATGAAGAGTTGGCGGGTCAACTGAAGACGGTCACGGAAGCGGCGGGACGGCCGGTCACCACCAACAAGAACCACACGCTTCGCTGGCAGGGCCGGCTGGAGTTCTTCCGCTGGTGCGAACGCCTGGGCATCACTCTGGAACAGAGCCGGGGGCCGAATACGCCATATACCAACGGCTTTCCCTTCGGGGGCTGCCACCCCTGGTTTCCGATTAACGACGAAGCGCCCGGCGGACCGCCGATCGATGTGCTGGAGGTGAACCTGACCGTGCAGGATATCCACAAGCGGTGCTCCACCTGCCTGGCGCACTGCTTCGCGGATCGGGCGTTCACACACCACGGCATCGCCCACTTTCTCTTTCATCCCGCCCACGTCTGGGAACCGGCCGTGCGAGGCGGGCTCAGGGAGATCGTCGGGTACACAAGGGACAAGGGCATGCCATGGTGGACGGCGGCGCGGATCGACGCATGGGAACGCGCAAGGCGTACCGTGGAGTTCGGCCATCGCGATAACGGCGCCTGGGAGGTGTCCGCGGGTGCGGACTTAGAGGGCGCGACAGTGTTGCTGCTTGACGTCGATGGCAACACGCGCAGGGACGTTGTGGAGCGATACGGCTTTCAATTCCGCGCCGTTACGATGGACCTGGAATGCGGGAGAAGCGTGGTATTGCCAGCGGGCTGAAGACAGGTTGATGATTGGTCAACAGGTGAACAGGTTTCAGAAAACAGGTACGTATCTCCGATACGGCTTGACTCGCCGGGTACGGTCCGGTACTTTGTAAATGTACTTGAGAGGATGAGAATCGTATTTTATATCTGTGACTGGCTGCAGTTGCCTGCGGAGGTCTGCCATGGTCAGTGACGCGACTCGAAGGATGGCCTGGAACGAGTATCTGGACGTAGAGCGTGCGGCCAGATACTACGATAAACTCTCCCGCCAGTATCGCAGGCGGCACAATGCAGTCATGGTCGGACTCGCGTTGTGCGCGATAGCCGGAGCCGGTCGCTTTATGTTTTCGGACTACATTGGCCGGCTTGCCGAAGTCATCGTCGATTTGGGCATTATAGCTGTCAGTGTGTTCGGTTTACTCGGGAATCATGCGAGAAAGTCCGCCAGTCTTCATGCGGTCAGCGTGTTGTGTTTTGACTTGCAGGATAAACACAAAGCGTTGTGGTCGAAGATAGAAAACAACGTAATAGGCAACGACGAAGCCTACAACACACTGATGGATCTTATCGAGGCTGGCGAAAGGGCAACAAGCATTCCTGGTTGGGCTGATATCTCAGTCAATGACAAATTGAACAGGCAGAGCCAGAGAGAAGCTGATGATTCACTGGTAGATCAATATTCGATCAAGGAAGCGTGATGGGAGAAAGGGGCAGAGAGGGAAGAGCAATCAGGCCGCCGCGCCACGAGAATACAGATAAAACAGAAGCCGAGGTATTCACCTCGGCTTTTTTGTACCGGTGGCAGAAACGATCCAGCCACGTCTATCTCCACAGATCGGCTATTGCCTCGTCTACGGAAAACGACTTCCCTGTGGCGGACTGATTTTCCCGGTGTAAAATCAACAGGGTCCAGCTCACCTCTTGGAGCAGGGCGCCATAGGCTTCAATATTCTCATCCACCGCTTTGAATTTTTCGTAAATGCCCGGGTGGTTCTCCTTGATTTTCTCTCCAAGAGCCAGCCAAGTTTTTCTGCGCACGGTCTTCCCGGCTTCATCCAGGCCGGCAATGGACCTTTCCACGTCACCATTGCGGCACATAGATTTGTAATTTCCCGGGTTCTGTTCAAGCAGCTTCAGAAACTCGCGCCAATCTGACATGGCATTCAATACTGCATCATTGGTATCTTCGAAATTTCGGTATATCTTGCTCAAAATTGAAGAGCGCGACAATGCAACCATGTTTTCACGCGCTGAACGATCTATCAGAGACGACACTGTTCCCGCCACTGGCACATCTATGACAGCTACGCCCATGTCTCACTCCCTGCGGTTTGTTTCATACATCCATCTTCCCACGATCCCGACTTACCGTCACATGTGCAAAATACACTTGGAAAAGTATAGCTAAGAACATTGATCATGTCAACCTGACGTAACTCCAATTCATTCAGACTTCCCTCCGCCAAGACTGGTTATGAAAGCATGCGAACGAGATGTGGCAGAGACCCGACACGACGGTTTGCAGCTGACGTAGAGATCGAGACGATTCCCGGTCTTGGCGGCAATAGAGACGTCTGATTTCCCCCCACTGCACCAGCCTTCGCCCGCCCCCTCGACCCTTTGACAATTCAACAAGCTCAATGCAGGCAGGCTCGTGACGGCGAACCGGCTCGGGTTCTGTGACTCCACCTCAAGCGGTAATCGCTCCGGACGCCCGCCGTCCCACTGGTCCCATGATCAGATCCGAATGACCGTGTTCCTGCAGTCCAGCCTGACGGGCATGGCGTAGTGCCAGACGCTGATGTCATCGGTCAGCGGCGTCGGAGTTCTTACTATAAACTCGATCCAGTCCAGCGAGTTGAACGCCGAAAACGCGAGTTCCATCCCTTCGATCAGTTCGTCGGGCTCCCGGCTCAGGTCCGGGAAAAGCAGTGGCCCTGTGTCGGTCTGAAAGAAACCATCCCGCTCGTTCGTGTTGATCGTCCTGACCGGATAATCGATTGCAGCCAGGTACCGCGCATTCTCGAATTCGGTGCGGGCGACGAGTTGTCTGTTGTCGGACACCGCCCGGATGACGTCTTCGGCATTGCCCAGCACCCTTCCCTGCTTCCATGCGATATCGATGCGTAGGTCCACGAACGTCTCCGCGGACAGGCCGGTCTGTCGTTCCGGTTGATCGCCGAGCGAGGGAGGGTACGCCGGTACTCGCCGTCCGACGCGGTCGTAGGTCTTGACAATGAGGAAGCGGTCATGCGTGAAGATGGGTACGAAATCCGCGTTGGGGCTCGTCCAGATATCCTTCGGCACACCGACGCGTTCCGTCTTGCAGTTGGCCCCAAGGACGAATTCCCGCGACGTTCCCGACGCCTGTTCCGTGACTCGGCACCGGCTTTCGATCGGGATCCGGACGTCGTTCAGCGTCCAGGGTGGTCTGTGCGAAGCGGTTCTGGGAGGAAGGACGTCCCAGTCCGTTCGCCAGCCGAGGTAGGAGTTGTGGAAGTCGATGGCCTGCATGCGTGCATCCTCCGTTCCCTTGCAGGGTTTGACCTTGATTCGTCGTTTTTCGGGAACGTTAGATCGTATATTTACAAGCTGATAAAGGCGATTGAACTGCTGATTACCAGGATACACCAGGTCATCGGACGTGAACGGCAATATCATCCTTATGAACGACCTCAATACCCCGTTTGGCGCCGGTCCCTTCTGTGTTTTTTGTGCTTTTTGTGGCCAATTTGACTGTTGTATTTTTTCGAATTGAGATTAAGCGGCACGTAGCGCCAAGCCCATGTGAAGAAACTCAGCCGCACGCAGCGCGCGGAGGTCTCAGGCGGAATCGCAATCGGACCGGCCGGCGCGGCCGCTACGGGAGAATTCCTTCCTCGCGCATAAAGCGTTCGACCTCCGCCCAAAAGGCCTGCCAGTCGGGAGGGCAGTTGTTGTGACCGGCCTCGTAGGTAACGAGACGGCCGCGCCTGGACGCCTCACGCAGCGCGACGCCGTGGCTGTACGGGATCAGATTGTCCCGTGTGCCATGCGCGATGAGAACGGCACCCGGATAGTTTCTCAACGTCTTCAGATTGTTGAACGGGTCCCTGGCGAAAAATGGAGGGACGAAGAATTTCTCCACGGCCATGGCGTTGACGCTCTTGAAGGTGGAAATCAGCACCAGCGCCGCGGGGGGACGTTCAGCCGCGAGCGCGCACACCGCGCCCCCGCCGAGCGAGCGGCCAAGAAATACGATCCGGTCCGCGTCAACGCCGTCCCGCGCCGCCAGCATGTCGTATGCGGCTACGAAGGCTTCGGTGACGCTGGCCTGGGTCGGCGACCCCTCGGAACGTCCGTATCCCGGATATTCCACGAGAAGGACGGCGAATCCCAGACGCCTGAGCGCCGCCGTTTCGCCCACCCAGTGGTCGATGAGTTCGGCATTGCCGTGGGCGACGATGATCGCCGGTGTGGGGGACGCGGCGGAATCGGGCGGAAGCAGCCAGGTTTCCGTTCGGCCGGCGTTCGTTGTCAACCAGATGCGTTCGATGCCCGATGTGTCCGTCGCATCCATCGGCGGGGTCCGGACCAGGTGTCGCGGAAATATGAACCGGCGCTGCGCGAAGAAAAGGACGGCGCCGTAAAAGACGTAGAGCGCCAGACCGCCGAGGAGGATCCGAACGAGGACGTGGAGTTTGGTATCCATATCTGGACAAAGGCGAAAAAGGCCCCGGAGGAAAATTCACCGGGGCTCTTTATATTGGGCGCAAGAATCGTGGTTTGCGTCAGCAGGTGACGTCCTTGCCCTCGCTGCCGAATACGGCCAGGCGTTCCTGTGACGTGGTTTCTTTCACGCGCGCGGGGAAATAGTGGAGTTGAAGAGCCCGTCGCCGCTGGGCCGTGGTGTTGGCGGGCGTGCCGTGATGGATCATGCCGGACCAGATGAGGCAACCGCCCGGCTTTAGCGGGACGGCCACGACGCGGTCTCTGACCACGTGGGTATCGCAAAGCTGCCAGTCGCGGCGCTTGAAATGGACCACGGGACCCCTCAGATGCGTACCGGGTATCACCCTCATGCATCCGTTTTCGGGCGTGGCATGATCCAGTGATATCCACATGCTTACGATCTGCGTACCCATGGGCAGATTGAAATAGGCGTGGTCCTGATGCCAGGGTTTCTCACGCCCCACCCGCGGCGGTTTGAGGATGGCCTGGTGCGAATAAAGCGCCGGTTCCTCCCCGATAATCCGCGCCATGATGTCCAGGATTTTCGGGTGTTCGGCCACAGCGGTCAACCGGTGGTCGTAACCCATGAAATACTGGAGCTTGCGCACGGCGTCCCACCGTTCGTCGTCTGAAAGCGCGTGCAGGGTGTCCTTGTAGCTTGACTCGAACTGAACGCCCTTGAATTCCGGATTCTTCCCCATGATAAGATCCATGAGGCCGTTGAGCATGCCGTCGACCTCGGCGCTCGTGAAGGCTTTCCTGACAGCCAGATAGCCGTTGCGGTGAAAGAAATCCACGTCCGCATCGGTGGCGGCATCCAGACTTTCGATACCCTCGTCGGTTTCGTGGAATTCGTAGAGGTCCGCGGTGTAGCCGCCGTCATTCACGTAATTGTCGAAGGCCACCCGTTCACGGGTCTGCTCCATTGGGTGTTCTCCCTGGTATCGTGCCCCGAAATTATCTAACCGTTCTCGACCCGATTCATACCGGATCGCAATATCCAAACCTAAACCACATGGGCTTTGGTGTCAACCCAAAACGGGATCACAGGGTAACTTGTTGCAATTCCATTCACCTCACGTTATCTTCACAATCCGCGGGACAATCATCACCCGCGCCAATTGTGTATTCGTAGGGGCAACCCTTGTGGTTGCCCGAATAAAGGCGTTCACGTCACCTGATTCGGTTTTTGCTTTTGGCTGATATCTGATGGCTGACAGCTAATGGCCGGGCATTGGGACGGGGGTGGTCCACTTACGTTTTTTTTGGAGGTTTCAGAATGGAAACGCGCACGCTTGGCAGGACGGACATGGAGGTGACCCGCCTCGGGTTCGGCGGCGCCAGGATCGGACTCGAAGACGTGGACCCGAACCGGGTCGGCAGACTGTTGAACCGTGTCCTGGATGACGGGATCGCGCTGATCGACACGGCGGCGTGCTATCACAACAGTGAGGAGTTGATCGGCCGGTCCATCGGCGCTCGCCGGGACGAATACGTACTGGCCACCAAGTGCGGCCACGTGACCGGTGACGCGACCGGAGAGCCGTGGTCGGGAGCAGTGATCGATGAGAGCATCGACCGGTCGCTGAAACGGCTGAGGACGGACTACGTGGACCTTGTACAGCTTCATAC
This sequence comes from Gemmatimonadota bacterium, assembly GCA_028873695.1. Lineage (GTDB taxonomy): Bacteria > Latescibacterota > UBA2968 > UBA2968 > JAAXHE01. The sequence continues at coordinate 18,450 of JAPPNU010000049.1, forward strand.
CTGTTCGGCCGACGTACTCAGGACGGGCGAGGCCGTGGACGCGGTGATGCGGGCAAAGGAAGCGGGCAAGACACGGTACGTGGGGTACAGCGGAGACGGTCAGGACGCGCTGGTGGCCATCCGTATGGGGGTATTCAACACGTTGCAGACGTCGTTCAACCTGGTGGACCAGAAGGGTCGCGCCGACGTGTTGCCGGAGGCGAAGGCGGCGGGGATGGGCGTGATCGTCAAGAGGCCGATCGCCAACGGAGCGATCGGTAAGACAGCGTCGCCGTACGGTTACGCCGACGCCTATTGGGAGCGGGCGCAGCAACTCGAGATTCCGGATGGAGCCCCGGAGGATCCGATTGAACTGTCGCTGCGTTTTACACTTTCGCAAGCGGCTGTCGACACGGCCATCGTGGGAACCACGAATCCGGACCATGCCCGGCACAATCTGGCGCTGACGGCAAAGGGACCTCTCGCGGACCCCGTCCTGGAGGCGTTCTACGGGCAGTTCGATGCGCTCGGAGCAGAGTGGAACTCGCTGACGTGAACCCCAGTTGAGCACTGCCTCCTGCCGATCTCAGGCGGACCCTATCGGCGATCCCACCGGCTGGGATTGATGCCGGGGGCTTCGCTGGCCATATTGGCCGGTTTGTTCCCGCCGTGGAAGTCCCAGTGGCGGGTGTTGGGATCGGCGAACAGCGGCCGCACGGCAACGGGCAGGGCAGCGAGGTCGGCCTCGTCCCACGCGGGGACTTCGTCGATGGGTCCCGCCCAGGCCGGGCGGTAGGCAATGGCGATCATTTCACGGGCGTGGGAGCCGGTATTCGGAAAGTTCCCGTGAAAGACCTTGTGGTTGATCAGAACGGCGCCGCCGGATTCAACGGGGACCATCACCTGTTCGGGATGGTCCCCGTAGCGTTTGTACGGGTTTGCGTCCGCGTGCATGGAGAGATGGGAACGGGGGATCACGCGAAAGGGCGAGACATCCCTCGTGAGATCGTCCAGGTAATAGAGTACCCTCACCATGAATGGCACGCTGCCGCCGTAACCGAAGATCTGAGAACCGTAGGGCTGGCCGTCGGTATGAAGACTGATACCGGGATGGCCGGGCTCCGAGCGGGCGTACGTGCAGGACATGAAGATGGTTTCGCCGCCGAAGAGTTCGTTCAGGAAGGCGAGGGTGGGCGGATGGGCGATGAGGTCGGTGATGGGACCGCCCGTGAACTGCAGGTCCGGACAGACCTGCTGGTGGACGCTGTAGTCCACCGCACGGGTCTCCAGCCTGGCGGTCTCGGCCTTCAGCCCCGCAACGTGTCCGGGATCAAGCAGATCGGGCAGGACGACGTATCCGTCGAGTTCGATCTGGCGAATGCGTTCGCCCAGCGTGAGTTTAGACCAGTCGCGGTCGTCGACGCGGACGGAATCCATGCCGGTCTCTTCAGATTGGATTAGAAAAATACCAGGGCGGCAATGCTCACCCTGGCATGACGCGGGAGCAAGTCCGAACGCGATTCAGACCTGGTACTTTTCGATCCTGGATTCGTCGACTTCCACGCCGAGGCCGGGTCCGAGGGGTACTTTCAACTGTCCGTTTTCGAACTTGAGCGGTTCGGCGAGAACGTCGTCGACCAGCCCGTGGTAGCAGGTGTCGTTGGGACCCGAGAAGTTGGGCGTGGCAGCGGCGATATGGGTAATGGCGGCGGTTTTGAGTCCCAGGTCGTGCGAACAGTGCATCAGGCAGGGCACGTTCCAGGGCTCGGCCGCATCGGCGATCTTTCTCACGCGAAGCAGCGCCCCTGCGGCCGGGGTGTCCGGCATGAGGGAGTCCGCGCAGCCGGCCTCCAGAAAGGGCCGGATGCTGCCGGGCAGCGCCACGCCGCCGTTCACGAGGACGTGGGTGCCCACTTCGTCCCGCACCCGCGCGAGCGTTTCAACGTGTTCGGTGTGACACGGGTCTTCGAAGTGCATGACACCGAGGTCCGCCATCTTCTTCATGATCTCCAGCGTCTCTTCAGGGGGGTATCCGCCGTTCGCGTCGGGCCGGAACGCGGCTTCGTCCCCAATCTCCTTCTGCGCCGCTTCGGCAATGGCCAAATCCTGCGCGGGGTCGTTGCCGGCTTTCGTCTTGATGACGCGGAACCCCCACCGGTCGATGTATTCACGGGCCGTGGCGGCCGACTGATCGGGCTCCTTCAGGCCCATGCACGCGGTGAAATCGACTTCCGTACGTACGATACCGCCCATAAGGCGGCACAGGGGCAGCCCCGCGTGCTTGCCGAGGAGGTCCCATAGCGCCATTTCGATGCCGGACATCGGACCCCTCGGAATGCCCGCGCTCTCCATGAGGCCGATCGCCTTTTCGATGTCGGAAATATGGGTACCGGCAAGGACCGTGTTCGGGTCCGTCGCGAAGCCGCCGGTGCCCTCGCCCCATCCAACCAGACCCGAGTCGGATTCGATCCTGACGATGAGGCCGGTTCCACCGAGCGTGCCGCCGCCGGCGCCGCGACCGACGTACGGCCCGACGGGCGCGGCATAGGGGATGCTGACCGTGGTCGCGGTGATGTTCTTGATGATCATTGCATGAATCCTTGTCGACGGGGACGGGAAATTTCCGGATGCGCGGAACGGGCTGACGTTTGAATATCGCGATCAGAAATAAATCCCGTGGGACGCGTCTCCGCAATGCTTTTGTCACCTGACTCCATGCGCAGGCTTGGCGCTACTTGCCATTCGCGGCGATGTGTCCCTTGATCTTGCCCGTCATCTCGTCCGCGGGATTCTTGCGCGTCAGGGTTTCCACGACCGCTTTCTTCCCGGGATCGATGAGAAGGACCAGGCCGGTCTGGTTGTTGGCCTTGAACGGCTCCTCGATACCGAGCGCGGCGGCCAGCAGGCGGGACTGGGCGGTGCGCTTCGCGTCGGTCACGTCGAGCTCAAGAAACAGGACGGGCTTGTCCGCAAGAGACGTCCGGACCTCGTCCAGGACGGGAATCAGCGCCGTGCAGGCGCCGCACCAGTCCGCGTGGACCTTGACAACGTACAGGGAGGGATCGCCGTCGCCCGGCACCTCCACGGTACCTGCAAGACTGGACCCGGTTATGAGAAAGAGCGAAAGGGCGGCGAGGGAAAGCGTGCTTCGGATGCGCATGGACCATCTCCTTCGATACGGTGTGAAAACGGACCAGGCCGGCGGCATCCCGGTGGTGGACGCGCGCCTTGCCTGGACGGACTTCGGAATCGACGCAATTACCGCCGCTACGTTCCGTCTACGGTTACGGAAGGGTCAGCAAGTATCTGCGCCGGACGGCCTGACGTCTGCCAGACCGGTTCCGCAGCATTCCGATCAGCCGACGGGTCACCGCGACCGATGCCATATATACGACCGTTACGCGGCGCGGGTTCCCTCAAACCACGGAAGACGTCCGGAGTCAACGCCGCACGAACAGTTCGCCCGGCAGCGAACGGACGCTTGAAATTGTCGATACCGATATTATATTGGTCAGTGTTCTGGCTCACAAACCATTTCGTTTACGACTACAGTCCTCGCGGTCGTCGACAATCAGGGAGTGTAGAGATATGGGCATCGTAATGGGGCACCACCACGGATTTACGGTATCGGACCTGGATCGTTCGGTTGCGTTCTACAGGGACCTGCTCGGACTGGAACTGGTGCGGATATCGGAGCGGAAGGACCTGCCTTCGTACGATACGATTCTGGGCTATGATGAGGTCCATCTGAAGATTGCGATCCTGCGGCATCCCGTAAACGAGTTCATACTGGAGCTCGTTCAATACGTTCATCCGGAGGTGGAGGCGCGGCCACAGGAAAACCGGTATCTCGGAGCATCCCACGTGGCCTTCGAAGTGGACGACGTGGACGCAATTCACGCGCAACTTGAAGATGCGGGTTTTGGTTCCATCAATCCGCCCACGGACGTGGACCGCGACGGTGTGGTGGTTGCCCGCGCGATGTATGCGCTGGATCCTGACGGCATCAGCATCGAGATGTTCCAGGAATTCGAGGACGTAATCAGAAGATGAATGAAACGGGGCGGAACGTAGACGGAAGAGGATCCCCCCGCGGCCCCGCCGTTAGCGATATGACCAGGCGATGTCGATACGTGGCTGCACGGCTTTGGTAGGGCGACCGGCCGGTCGCCCGCTTTAATGCGCCTGTTTTGCATTTGTAGGGGCAACCCTTGTGGTTGCCCGATTCATGGCGTTGACATCGTCGACACTCTTTGCGTTTCCGTATCGCTAGCCGGTTTTGGCTGACGGCTGAAAGCTGATTGCTGAGAGCTTGTTCCCTGATGGCTGATAGCTGATAGCCCGGCATCTGCTATTTCGATATCCTCAGCAGTTCTTGCGGCCCGTCGGGATTGGATACACGGATCGCGTGCCCGAGATCGAGGCCCTGAATCCGGGCGATCTTGTTTTCGATCGTCTCGGGATCCCGGTCGTAGAAGCCCAGAATCAGACGTCCGTCGTCTTTCACGCTATCGTAGGCCCTGCGCAGAAGATCGATCCGGTCCTGGCGGTCGAACCCGTAATTGTCCCAGACGGCCCAGTAGATGAAATCGTAGGTTCCGGGAAGACCATGTGCGCCGATTTCGCCCAGCCGCTCCACGGGAAGACGGGCGAAGCGGTCTTGCTGCGAAGGAAAGAACCTGGCGACGTCGCTTGTCCTGCCCGCGCTGGCGTCGATACCGAACGGTGTGAGCGGGTGATCGGACCATTCCTGGAGACAACGCAGAAGAAAACCGTTCGCGCAGCCGATATCCAGCACGGTTCCGGGACGATGGATCTCGGATGCGATGAACGCTCGCGCCCGCCTCCAGGTCTCGAAGGACGGGCCGTCGACGCAGCTTCCGTTCAGCGCGAACCTGAGGAGGCCGGGATCCGTGTCAAGGCCGGCGAGGTCGATGGTGTCGTTCATGGGATCGTCTTTGCATGCAAGCCGTGTTGGATACAATACCGCGCGCGTCCCGTCGCGAATGCTATTGCGGATCGTACGTATCTGACCCCTTCGTCGGAAGTGGAACGGCCCAGATGTTGCGGTAGGCAACACAGTCTCCGTGGTCCTGCAGGCGCAGGGGCCCGGAAGTGCCGACCGTCAGGCCGGAGGCCGAACCTGTGGGGCCTGAGATCTCCACGTTGTTCTGGATCACGATGCCGTTCTGGAGAACGGTGGCGCGGGCGTGTTCGGACACGTCACCGGAGTCGTCCAGGCGGGGCGCGCGGAAGCAGATATCGTACGTCTGCCATTCCATCGCCGGCCGGCAAGCGTTCACCAGAGGAGCGGACTCAAGGTAGAAGGCACCGCAATCGCCGGTGCCGGGGATGTTGACGTGCGAGGAGTCCAGGACCTGAATCTCGTAGAGGCCCTGCAAAAAGACCCCGCTGTTGCCCTTGGCCTGTCCCGTGGCCTCTGGCATGTCCGGACAGCGGAATTCCAGGTGGAGATAGAAGTCGGTCAGGGGCTCGGTGTGGATGATGTCACCCGTCCGGGGCACGACGTGGAGGATGCCGCCTTCCACGGTCCATCCGGGATCGCCGCCGTCCCGGGCGGTCCAGTTGCTGAGGTCCCTGCCGTTGAACAGGATAAAGGCGTTGGCGGGCGCCGCCAGCTGCAGTGTATCCATCGAGGAATCCTTTCTCTTTAATCGGGTCCGGACGCGAACAGTCCGTTGATAAAGTCGCTCTGAAGGCGAGGCCGAGCCATTGTGGTCGAAGACAAGGCGCGCGACCGAGTCCCATCCTGCGATTCGGCGAGGGCGCGCAACGCAGTATTTCGACCGCAAGGGCCGGCCGTAGCCCAGATGGACTTTTTCAACGGGCTGCTATGGGCGAGGAAATCTGTATGCCACGGCCGGTATAGAATAATGCCGTCCGACACGGCGCACAAGGCGGAATTGCGTGGGCGGGAGTTGTAAAATCCGCCAATGTCGTACCACGCGGTCGCCATACGGTTGATTGGATCGAATTCGCCAACAACGGTCAGGTGTCTTTCACATCACCGAAGATGGGAGTACAAAATATGGAACACGTCGTCATCTACAGAGAAAAGGGACGATACGCCGGGTGGCCGGCGAACTACGGGATCTGGTCGTGGGGGGACGAGATCGTGGTGGGATTCACGGTGGGGCATCACAAGTCGGACGGCGGATTTCACCGGCGCGACCGGGACCGGCCCTTCGAAACCGTGCAGGCACGCAGTCTGGACGGCGGCCTGAACTGGACCGTCGAACCGATACCGATCGCCTCTCCGGAAGGCAAGGGGGTATCGGCGAACGAGCATGTGAGCCGCTCGCTGGAGATTGAAGTGGCGGCTGCGCTGCCGCCCGGACATCCCGACGGGATCGACTTCAGCCGTCCGGATATCGCGCTGATGTGCGCCCGGACGGGACTCTCGGCGGGCGCGCGGTCGTGGTTCTACGCGTCGACCGACCGCTGCCGTTCATGGGACGGACCGTTCGGCCTGCCCATGTTCGGGTTGCCGGGCATCGCCGCACGGACGGACTATCTGACAGAGGGAAAGGACACCTGCACGTTATTCCTCACGTCGGCCAAATCCAACGGACGCGAGGGCAGGGTGTTCTGCGCGCGCACCGTGGACGGCGGGAGGACGTTCGCGTTTCTGTCCTGGATTGGAGAAGAGCCTGAGGGATTCGCCATCATGCCGGCCAGCGTCCGGCTTCCCGGAGGGCGCATCCTCGTGTCCGTGCGTTGCCGGGGAGGCGACGGGAGCAGGGAAGGCAACTGGATCGACCTGTACCGTTCGGACGACAACGCGGCGAACTGGCGCTACGTCAACCGGCCGGTGGCCGAAACCGGCACCGGGGGCAACCCGCCGGCGATGATGCTGCTGGACGACGGGCGCGTTTGTCTCGTGTACGGATACCGCGACGCGCCGTCTGGTCTGCGGGCGGTGGTGAGCGAAGACGAAGGGGCGACCTGGTCCGATCCCATTATCCTCAGGGACGACGGCGGGGACCACGACGTCGGCTATCCCCGCGCGGTGCAGCGGCCTGACGGCAGGGTCGTTTCAGCGTATTACTACGACGACGAGCCCGACGGCGAGCGGTACATCGCCGCCACGATCTGGTAACGGGAACATGGAGAAAGGCCGGATTCCGCGGCGATTCCAAGTAGAGAGTTTCCCGACGCCGTATCTTTCTCGGGGCTTGACATCCCGTATGCAGACTGTATTTTGAATGGGCATTGTCGAAAAACGCTAACTCACACGGAGGAGAGCAAATGGCGGAACTGCACAGTTCGTGGCATCGGGATTTTGACGTTTACGACCGTCTGGAGGAATTGGGGATCGATCTGGGATCGAGGGAGGACGCGTGTCCGGCGCCTCAGGGAAGGCGGATTTGCATGGCTACGTTTACGCCTTCCGGGCTGGTGTTTACATCCGGCACGGGAGGTGGTGTCGGCGCGGTGACCAATGACGACGCGGACGTGGAAGCCGGTTTCGAGGCCGGCAGGGAGGCGGGCATTTCACACGTTGTGACGCTGCATTGGGCGCTGGACCCGTTCGGCACGCTGAACGACGTGTGGTATTGCGTAAAATGCATCGGGATGGTGAATTCCGCCGGCGGGGGGTCCTTTTCGAAGTCGCCCCAGGTCGTGGACGGGTACAGCACGGTTTTCCACGATGTGTTCGGAGGACCGGGTTCCCGGTTCGGTGAAGACGGGATGGACGCGTCGCTGTCGGGATGGCACGCCCGGAGCGCGGTGGCGGGGTTCGATCTGCCGGGCCATTGCAAGATCGAACCGGAGATGATTGTGCAGATCGATCCGGACCTGGCGCTGCGGATCATCAGGGAACGCGGCCCGCACGTATAGGCGCCATGAAAGATGAAGACAGTGAAACGGGGGCGAGATCAATCGCCCCCGTTTTCATTTTTTGTGAGAGGAACACCGGAGAGTCGGGCGTCCACAAGGGACGCCCCTACCACTGCAACGTCGGTGCGGATCCCAGAGATTTGAATTCGTGAATGTGTGGTTTTGTAGGGGCGTCCCTTGTGGGCGCCCGGCCATCAGCGGTACATCCACCCAATCCTTCTTCCTTCTCACCGCTTTATATACCTTTCCTCATCGCCCGGTTCAACCGTGTCTTCCGACAGGGACACGTTCAGCCGATCCGCCCGGTCCCTTAACGCCTCCACGATAGGCCCCGGTACGTCGAATCCTTCGCACAGGCGTTTCACGCGGGTGCGGTGTTCGAAGTCCCCAGGCACGAGGACCTCGTCGAAGCCGGGCGCCGGGGGGATGGCCTTGATCATGTCCAGAAAGGCGCGGATGCCGCGCTGGTAGGCCGCCAGCGGCGTGAAGGAACTGACGCGTATCACCTGCATGAAGGCGCCTGAAAGCGTACCCTGTTCCACTTCCGGAACGCCCGACAGGCCGCTCAGCAGACAGGTCAGCAGCAGGAGACCGGAGCCCTTGTGGCCCCCGAACGGCAGGAGATATCCGCCGTCGTAGAAGTCCAGCGGGTTCGTGCTGGGTCTTCCATGTTTGTCCAGGATACATCCTTCCGGAATGGACGACTTCTCGGCGCGGGCCACCTGCAGTTTGCCTTCGGCCACGACGCTCGTGGCAATGTCCAGGATGAACGGCGCTGCGTCGCCTGTGGGTACGCCGACGGCGATGGGATTCGTGCCCAGGGGGCCGCGGGTGGCGCCGTACGGCGCGACGGCCTCCACGGTTCCCACGCCGATGGTGATGATGGCGATACATCCGGCGCGCGCCGCGACCTCCGCGTACTCGCCGAGCCGGCCGAAGTGGCCCACGCGTCTGAAACTGATGCAGCACACGCCCGACCCCTCCGCGTTGTCAATGGCGAGGTCGATGGCCTTTCGCGCGGTGTATATTCCCATCCCGTTGTGACCGTCTACAATCAGCGTATTCCCACCCTGCCGGACGACCTCGGGTTCGGCGGACGGCACGATGGAACCGCCGGCAATACCGTCCAGGTAGGTCGGAATGCGAAGCACGCCGTGGGAATCGTGGCCGGACAGGTTGGAGTTGACCAGGATTTCGGACACGGTTTCCGCAACGTGGCGCGGGGCGCCGCCAGCCGTAAGCAGACTGCGGGAGATGGCGTGCATGTGGGCGGGGCGGAAGCGAGATGCGGTGGACATGGGCGGCGCTCCGGGAAGGGCGTGGGGCTGCGAGGACGAACGGCAGGGGACATATTGGATCCGCTACGGTTGCGAATGGGCGAAGATCCGTGCGCTACATCCAGCCAATTTAGCAAATCGGATAGACACTTTCCATTACAACGAAAGGGGCGCGATGGGACGCACGATCGCAGGTATTCGCAGGGGCGACCGGCCGGTCGCCCCTACAGACGCAATGAAGGCGCGGGGGCTACGGGGTTGCGATACCGGAACGAGGAAGATATATTGGAGTCGTTCGCCGGCCCAGGGCGACTGCAGAGGAAATTTCTGTCGTCCCGCATATCGATCGGGAGATCCGTAATGAAGGTACTCGTGACTGGCGCGGCGGGTCAGGTGGGCTGCCGGCTGGTACGTCAGCTACTCGACCTGAACCTGGACGTCAGGGGCACCGTATTGCCGGACGATCCGTGTCTGAGCCGGCTGGACGGTCTGGACGTGGAACTCGTGGAAGGCGACCTGACGGACGGAGATTTCACGAAAGCGGCGGTCTCCGGGACGGATGCCGTGATCCACACGGCCAACCTGGTGGGACCCCATTTCGAGATCAACACGCAGATCAACCTGGAGGTATCGCGGGCGTGCGGGCAATATGCGGACAGCCTGGAGCGCTACGTCTACGTGAGTTCATCCGGCGTTTTTCCGAATAACGGCGAGAACATCGCCTGCGCCTACCATCCCGTGGACGAGCTGCATCCCAAGCGTCCCGACAACGAGTATTCCCTGTCCAAGTATATCGGGGAACTGATGGCCGAACGGACGTCACGTGAAACCGGACTGCGGATTTCCATCGTACGGCCCAGTCACGTGCTGTCGGGCAGCGCGATCTTCGATCAGTTCACGGTTGGACGGGTCTGCGCGATCTTGAAAGCGGGACAGGCGGGGCCGGGTACGGAAATGTATATGCCCGACGGTACCGAACTGTGGCACGAAGTCGAAGCCCGGGCCGAGAGTCCGGAGCAGCCGTGCGTCGCCCGGGACGAGGCCGGACGGCCCTGGTACTACCAGCCTAACGATGCGCGGGACATCGCGCATTGCATCGTGTGCGCGCTGCGGTCTCCGGATGCGGTCGGCGAGTCGTTCAACGGCGGCGCCCCGGCCCCGTTCACGTATCCCGAGGGCGCCCGGCTGCTTGGCGAAATCAGGGGACTGGAACCCCTGGAGATGACGCTGCCGGTGCGCTGGATGTACGATCACGACATTACGAAAGCCAAAACGCTTATCGGTTACCGCCCTAGAGGAGACCTGGCGACGATGATGGCGTCGGCCGCGGCGTTCGAGGCCGGAGAGTCAGATTACCGGTGGTGAGTAACGGCGCTCAAACGGTGTCAGCGCACCGAAGGGAGAAATGCGCTCTCGAAAGGCCGGGACGACATTTCGTTTCGTGGATCAGGGTGCCGGCGCGGGCGCGCCGAGGATGATGAGGTTGCGATTGGTGATGCGCTCGTCGATCGCGGTGATCTTGTAGGCCCCGTACCTGCCGGCAATCACGCCCACGGCCGCCACGTACCGGGCATAGTCGTCGAGATGGTTGATGCGTCGCACGTAGAGCCGGTCCCGGATGCAGCAGGGCATGGCCGCGAAACACGCGTTCGCCCCGCCGGCCATTTCCAGGGCATCCCGGGTGCCTTCATTGCAGGCATGGATGCAGATGACGTAGGATCGCGGGCCCAGTTTAACGTCATTGAAGTCGGATTCGATATACTCGACGTTCTCCATCGGCACGGCCTGTTCGCGCACGATCTCCAGGTAATGATCGAAGGCCGGCCGTCGCTCCCGGTCCACGCAGACCACGCGAAGCGCGGGAAACCGCCAGGCCAGGAGAATGCCCAGCAGACCGTGGCCGCAGGCCAGGTCGTAAATCGTCTCGACGTTGCCCTCGCGCCATTGTTCGTAGACGGCCTGGCCGACGCGCCTGTACGCTTCGAAGGTTTCGAAGAGCTCTTTCACGCGCAGATATTTCGGGTGACGATTCACAATCTCCGATATGATAGCGGAAAGGGACTCGCTTCGGCCGGTTTCCGCCACGTACGCGAGGAGAAGGTCCAGCCGCTCCCGGTCCAGGTCCCGCGCCATGACGTTCGGATTCATCGGAAAACGGTCCAGCATATCGGGTTGCCAGACGCCGTCGAATTTTTCTTTCGCCATTTCGGGTTCCGGGTGACGGGATTCAGATTCTTTCGGAACGGACAAATATAGCCAATCCGTTCGCACAACGCAAAACGGGCGGAAGAGGATGAACGGGGTCGCGGATACTTCGAGACCCATCCAGAATCAAAAAGGGAAGCGAATCTATGGCTGAACAGTCATACTCCCACCGGATCGTCGACGCGCATATCCACGTCTGGACGGACGATTTCGGCCGCTACCCTCTCTCACCCGGGGTCAAGGAAGAGGACCTCTGGCATCCCACGTTCACGCCGGAAGAGTATTTCAGCTACAGCCGAACGGTCGGCAATGTGCGAATCAACCTGGTCCAGATGATCTGGTATGCTTACGACCACAGTTACATCCTCGATCTCATCGCCAGCGATCCGGAGACGTACGCAGGCACCGGCATGATCAGTCTGGACGATCCTGAGCCGGACAGGACCATGTTCGAACTCTCGCAACAGGGATGTTTCGCCTTTCGCGAGCCTCCCTCAGCACTGGATCACCCGGCATACGAGAGGATGTTCGCCGCGGGCGCGGAACACCAACTCGCCCTCAGCTTCAATATGCAGGTCGATCTGCTGCCCGACCTGGGCCGGTTGTGCGCCCGCTTCCCGGACACGCCCGTCATTCTCGACCACGTGTGCCACGTGGGCATCAGGGAAGCCGATTACAGCGAAGAAGATCTGGAAGCGCTGCTCCGTTTTGCCCGACATCAGAAAGTAATGGTCAAAATCGGGCCGCTCCAGGCGCTGTGCTCGCGCCACGCGCCCTACCTGGACGTCCTGCCGCTGATCCGGCGGGTGGTCGGTGCGTACGGCGCCCATCGCTGCATGTGGGAGTCCGACAGCGGCGGACCCATTGAGATGGAAGATCCGATGACCGACTACCCCGCTGCCGTGGCGCTGATCCGGGACCACGCGAGTTTCCTCAGCCCTGCCGAGAAAGACGCCATCCTTTGTGGGACGGCGCAGCGCTTCTTCTTCCGCAATCTGACTTGATCGCACGCCACGCAGATTATCGAACCTGAACCCTTTGCCGCTCCCTGAGCTTGTCGAAGGGTCGGCGAAGGACATCCGCACCGAAACGCAATTCGCCAGGCTCGGCGTAAGCAGCGCACGAGACACGGCGAGGCGTCTCAAACGCATCCGACAGGGGAGGACTGGATTTGAATCCATTCAACGATTCAACGGACATCGCGGAAGACGGAAATCTGCTGCGAGAACGCATGCGAGAGGACGGATACCTCTTCATCCGGGGCCTGTTGCCCGCAGAGATCCTGGAGTCACTGCGATCGGCATTCCTCGAGATCGCAAGGGAAGCCGGATGGGCGAGGAAAGACACGCCGCCGGAGGACGGAATCGCGGACCTGAACGGTTTCTGGGTCGAGCCCGAGCCGGCCTACATGGACGTGTACGCGGACATGTACAGCATAGAGGCGTTTCACGCGCTCCAGCATCATCCGAATATAGTTAAGCTTCTTGAGCGAATTGCCGGCGAGCCGATTCTGCCGCATTCACGCATCATCGCGAGGACGATCTTTCCTCAACGGGAGGCCTATACGACCCCCGCTCACCAGGACTTCATCCCCATCCAGGGGACAGCCGAAACGTACACCGCGTGGATTCCCCTCAGCGATCTGCCGCCCGAGATGGGCGGTCTGCAGGTCGCGGCAGGTTCTCATCGCAAGGGCGTGTACGACTTCAAGCCGGCCATGGGTGCCGGTGGAATCGAGATCACCGATCCCCTCGAAGGCGCCTGGGTCAACAGTCCGTTCAGGCAGGGGGACGTCCTCTTCTTCCACAGCATGCTTGTTCACAAGGGCCTTCCGAACCGCTCCGAAGGTCTCCGCATGTCCATCGACGCGCGATATCAGAGGATCAGCGATCCTATCGCGCCGGGCAGCATACTCCCCCACAGCCAGCCGAACACCTGGGAGAACATCTATCGGGGCTGGAAAAACGAATCGCTGAAATACTACTGGGAGAAATACGAACTGGAGATCAGGGAATACGATAGCAAGTACCACGACATGCGGGACCGTATGGCTTTCGACATGGCCGAGCAAGGCGACGAGACGGCCATCTCCGCGCTCCAGCGCATTATCGCGCGGCACAACGACCCGAAGATGAGGGAAAGGGCGACCGAACTGCTGGCCCGGTTCGAGGGGAATTGACGTACGGGCCGCGGACTTCAGTCGACGCTGCCGTAGGCCCGGTCGAGGTCGCGCGAACACGCTTCAAGCATCTGTGTCATCGCGAAGAACTCGCTGCCGTGGGCGATCAGCCGGGCGCCCATGTCGTAGAGTGCCTTTACGTGATCCGGGGATGCCGCCGGACAGCCCCACGCCAACCCCCGTTCGCCCGCTACGTTCGCGACCCTTCGAATGGCCTCGTCAAGTGTGAAGCCAGGATTCATCCGGTCGATCCTCAGACCGAGGTCGCCCGGCCCGATGAACAGGCCGTCCACGCCCTCGACGGTTACGATCGCCTCCAGGTTTTCCATAGCCAGGGGCGTTTCGATCTGAACGACGAGGAATGTCTCGCGGTTGGCATCGTCCACGTAGGTTTCCCCGCCTGACATATAGAAGTCGGCATCGAGCCCGGCCGCATCCTGGCCGCGGTCGCCAACCGGCGGAAACTTGACGGCGTCCACCAGCATCCGCGCTTTCTCCGGCGTCGAGACGTGGGGTATCATCAGGCCGGTCGCGCCGTCCTCCAGGTAACGATACAGCCTCGTTTTCTCCGTTGTGGGCGGTCGAAACATGCAGTCGACGTCGAACAGGTGGAAGTAGGCGAGCATGGACTGGATTTCCCGGTCCGTGAAACAGCGATGCTCCCCGTCCAGCCAGATACAGTCGTAGCCCGCATTCGCGGCCATGCGGATATACGCCGGTATGAAGTGACCGAGTCCGCAGATCCGTGCCGGCCGGCCATCGCGTAGTTTCGCAAGCAGCTTGCTTTTTCTCATTCTCGGGTCTCCTGACGTGGGGAATGACGTTTTCCGGTCCACGTGAAACCGGCCGGGGTCAAACCGGGCGGTAAAATGGTTCTGGATTCACCAATTGGCGGGCTATACCATACGGGATACGCGGCGTGAATACCAGCATCTTCTGACGTGGATGGCCGAATATCGGTAAGACGCGAGACGCAAGACAGGAGAGGACCACATCGAGATCCAGCTATCGGCGAACATCGTTCAGCAGTCAGGCAAATGCGAAAACAAGATTCGAAATCCACATCTCCCCAAATTCCCTGCCTACGGCGTGTTCCTTTTGAAGCGACCAAAAGGAACCAAAAGTCGCCGCTGGGCGCGGGGCCTGCCGTATGCATGGCGCGAATACCCTCACGGGACGCACCCGATACGCTGGCCTGCCAACACCGGTGGACAACGCAAATCGGTGGGGAACGGAACCACGCGCCCTGCTCTGGAAGTGCTCTCGAAAGTCATCGCGCTCGATGCTGGCTTGGTTTCATCAAAGAGAGCAGACTTCATCTTCTAAACGGGCCACCACAGAGATTGTCCCTACAGATGCGCAACAGGTGCAGTGCACGTGTAGACGGCTTTGCTTTTGGCTGACGGCTGACCGCTGATAGCTGACGGCTTCTTTTCAAATCATAACGATAGGAGATACCATGGCCAAATACCGAGCAGCAGTCATCGGCCTGGGATGGATGGGCATGCTCTACGATCTGGCGGAGCGAATCCCCGACCTGTTCGACGTGGACGACGTGGACCGTCCCACGCCCGAACTGGACGTCCATCGCCGGTTCTATCACCACGACCATCCGGGCACAGAAGGGAACCCCACCTCCTATGCCGAGGCGCTGCACAGCCGTCCCGAGGTGGAACTGGCGGCGGCGGCCGACCGGGACTCCAAGCGTCTCGCGGCCTTCAGCGAACGCTACGGGATCGAGGCGACTTACGAGGATGCCGAAGCGATGCTGCGCGCCGAACGTCCGGACATTGTGGCCATCGCCACGAATACGAAGGGACGCGCCGACCTGACGTGTCTCGCTGTGGAATACGGCGCGCGCGGCATCGTAACCGACAAGCCGATGTGCCACACGCTCGAGGAGGCGGACCGCATGGTTTCAAACTGCGCCGATGCGGGCGTACCTCTCAGTTGCGGCGCGATTACGACCACCCACCCCTCTTTCGGTAAAGCCAGGGAACTGGTGAAAAGCGGGGCCATCGGCGAAATCCGGTCCATCGAGGCGGACTCGCCGTTCGCGCAACATCAGAACTGGTCGTATTTCCTGGATAGCGCGCCGGCCTGGGTATCGGGAATCGGAGACCTTCCCCGCCGCGGAACGGGCACCGACGAGTTCAAAGGCCCCGGCGGAAGCGACGAATTCAGGGGCCAGGGAATCGTGGTGACGTCGGATCAGACGGTCGTGCACTTTCGAGCGGGCGCGCCGGGAGTCCGGCTGGAGGGGAGCACCGGAGAGATCGAGTTCGGGGGCCGTCAATGGCGGCTGAGACAGCAGCTGGAGACGACCGGCAACATTCGTGTCGAAATGCCGTGGCCGGAGCCGCAGTTCGTGCATCCGTACGGCGCGGTCTACTCGCTGAACGACGTGATCGATTGCATGGAAGGCCGCCTGGACGAGCCGAAGAACTCGGGCCGGCGGATTGCCGTGGCCCTGGAAGTCGAGATCGCGCTGAAACTCTCATCCGCCCGCGGTGGAGAGCGCGTGGAACTGCCGCTCGAGGACCGGTCTCTCGGACTGAACTACGACTGGTTCCGCTAGAGAAATGGACCTGGGTTCCGGATCGCGCGGCCAGGCCCTACGCCCACGGGACCGGGAGCGAGAACTCGCGGGCGAGGCCACCGAGCGACCTTACCGCCTCCGCGCTGACGGGAATGCCGTTCTCCCGATAGTCGGCCTCCTTCTTCCAGGCCCTCTGTCCCGGCAGACCCGCATCCGAGAGTCCTGAAAGCGGTTGCATCTTGGCGGTCTCGTCCATCAGGTAGTCCATGTCCGCTTTCAAGGCGTCGCGTGAGGTGAAGCGGCTCACGTCCAGCGCCATGTGGAATCCGGACTGGTCGGCGCCCTGGAACCTCGTGGTCCGCCTGTCGAATTCAGGCAGCATCTGTCCCCCCAGGGTCCCCGAGAGGATGTTGGCCACGTGTGACATGCCGATGGCCTTCACGAATACCGCCGGATTCCTGCGGACGTCCTCGTCGGCCGCCACGAAATGGCTGGCATAGTCGAGCAGGAAGTTGGGCCGACCGGTACCCGCCGGCATCCCGAAGGCCAGCGGCGGGCTGCCCTGGATCGAGCCGCGGATGCTGTCGGCGCGATTGTAAGACGGCGCGGCGTTCCGACCGGAAAGGCTGATGCCGACCAGGTCCTCCTTCAGGGCCATACGCACGTACTTCCCCGAGCTACCCAGATGGTGGTGATAGACAGTGGTGACCACGCCGACGCCCGATTCTTTGGCTTTGGCAACAGCCATCCGCATCGCCCGGGTTGCGACGATCATCCCCAGGCCGCCGTCTCCGCTGAGCGCCGCGGTCGCCGGGCCTTCGTGCAGGACCCGGATGGTCGGATCGGGATTGGCGCGTCCTTCCTGGAACGAGCGGACGTAACGCTCCACCTGCATCACGCCGTGGCTGACCACGCCGCGCAGTTCGGTGTCGACCAGCAGATCGGCGATCAGCCGGGCGTGCTCCGCGGGCAGAGGAACGGCCTCGTAGATCGCACATACGAGGCGCCGCAGGTCTTCAGCGGCAACCCGTATGCCGTCTTTCGGTGGAACATTCATGGACAATCTCCTTGATTGGACGTCAGTACTGGCCGGCCCCGAGAGCACCGCCAACGTCGATAAGACAATCGCCGGTGCGACGCTGAAGCTGCCGGCCGAGGTGCGCGGAGAGCTGGACGCGGCGAGCGTGCGCTACGGAGAAAGATTGGTGCGCCATGTCTGAACTCCCGCGCAACATCGAACAATTCACCGATCGCGACTTCCTTATCGAGTTCGACGGATCGTCTGCAGAGCTCAGGCGCGCAACCACGCTTGCGGAAAAAGGCGATCTGAACGCCGCGCGGACGGCACTCGTAAACCATTTCCGCAATCGACAGACGCCGCGCTGGCCGTTCGACCTCAGGGATGGACGCAACGGTGAAATGGGTCATCTCTGGCCCCCGGTACTCAAGCCGGATATTGAGGATTTCAAGGAACGCGCCGATCTCGCGCTCAGGAACATCCTCGTGATGTCGCCGGGATTGGAACTCCGGTTCGGCAGGGACCTGGACTGGGTGACGCCCGATACGATCAGCCTTTTTGTCCCGGGCAATACCTTCAAATGTTGTCATTTCATGCGGGACCTCGCCATCGCCCACGCCGCTTCCCGTGAGGGCGCCTACGCCGAAAAGTTCGCCGAATTTGCCGCCCGCTGGGTGACGGACTGGCCGTTCAGGCTCGATCCGGACTTCACCGGTGAAGACATAGTCTTCTGTCGATCCACCGGAGAGAAGTCCATGCCGAGCGGCCACCGGCTCTTCAACTGGATCACCTGCATTCAGAGCGGCATCCTATTCGCACGTGAGGTACCCGTCGAAACCGCGTTCGCGCTCATCAAGGCCATGTGGTACACCTGCGCGTCATATGTCCATTTTGAAGAATCCCGCTACGCGCGCAACAACCACCATATCATGCGGACCTGCAACGTCCCTGCCGTTATGGCGATGTATTTCCCCGAGACACCGCGCCTACAACGC
The DNA here is from genome assembly GCA_028873695.1 of Gemmatimonadota bacterium. Taxonomy (GTDB): domain Bacteria; phylum Latescibacterota; class UBA2968; order UBA2968; genus JAAXHE01. The sequence continues at coordinate 36,505 of JAPPNU010000049.1, forward strand.
CTGCTGACGTTGGCCCGAAGGAACCTGAAGCGGCACGCGGCGGGAAGCTTTCTGTCTGACGGCTGTTACGTCGAGCGGTCCGGCAGCTATGCGATGGTCACGCTGGAAATGTTCCTCGCGCCGCTTCTGATCGCAAAGTTGAACCGCGTACGGCTCATGGATGCCGCGGATAGCGCGGTCATACGCCGGGCGATAGAGCAAATAGCGCTCACCGTCCTTCCCTCGGGCCAGCTTCCTCCCGTAGGCGACGGGGCGCCTCCCGGGGCATCGGCGACGGCAGGTCTCCTCGGCCTGGCCTGCTTCGCCCTGGACAGTGCAATCTGCGCTGAAGTCCTGCATCGCATGGGACTGAACGGTCATCTGCCTTCGTTGCTGCAGGCCCCTCCTCCGAAACCCCCGGCCTCGCTTCCCTCCGCTGTCCGGCTGCCCGCGACCGGAATCGCCGTTCTTCGCGGTTCGTGGAAACCGGATGCCGCCGCCATCACGTTGAACGTCCCGGACGGCGAGTGCGACGTCACCGGGCACGCGCACGACGACTCGCTTGCGGTCACGTTTCTGGCGCGCGGGGCGCCGATCCTGTGGCTCCCGTCGAACGAACTCTACGTCCATGTCAACGGACCCCGGTATCGGGGGAAACCTGAACGGGGCTATCCCTATTCCGACCTCTCAAAGTCCGTGGTTCTCCTTCACGGTCGGCCAAGGTCCCGTCCGGAGGCCATGGCGGACGTGTGGGGCGTCGCCGCCGCTTCGGTGGAGAGTTCACTTCAGGCCGGCGCGGAATCCGTACTGACGGGAACGCTGACGACGGCGGACGGCGTTACGTGGTCTCGCGAAATACGTCTTGGGCCGGACGACGAGTGGGCGCTAACGGACAGTGTACGGAGCAAGAGCAGAAAGTTCCACAGGGCCCTCTTCCACTTCGACTACGGTGTGGAAGTCAGCGGATCGGGCGCCGGATTTCGCGCGGTTCGCGGCGACGCGGCGGTTGGCATTGATTTCGTGAGTAACAGGTTGGGGAAGACGCGGCTTCGGCGGAACGTCAGTTGGCTGCGGCCGAACGCCCACCGCCGCGGTCAGCCCGCGCCCTGGCTGCTCGAGGTACCGTTCGGAGGAAGCGGAGAAGCCGTGCTGGAGACGAGGTTCAGCATAGAGGGACGGTAGAGATGAGAAGATTCGGGGTCGTTGGACTCTCCCGAATGCCAGTTGACACAATTGACGTCTGGAGTCACTAAGATAGAAAAAACCAGTTGTTTTTTTTGCGAAGGCGATTATATTTAACAAGCGGACATTTTCATAGAAATCTAGGCCCTCGCGCTTCGTCTCCTATCCCAAAACGAGATTCTGCAGAAGGACGCTTCTGTTAGCCTATCTCGTACGAGGCGCGAGGGCCATTCGCATTTTAGGGGGTTGTTGCGAGTATGACAGATAGAGTGGCCATTCTCATTGATGGTGAATGGTTTAAAAAGGTATTGCAGGACAGAGATCCGCAACGACAAATTCCAACAGCTTTGGATATTCGAAACGCATTGGAGCCGATATTTCAAGATACGAATTGGTCCGAGGATTTCAGACCCTATAGGATATTTTACTATACTGCCCCTCCTTATGCCAAGACAGTCACTAATCCATTAAATGGAACTGCGGTGACGTATAGACAGACAACGGAATTTAAGCAAAACGAAACATTGATAGAAGATTTGAAGTTACAACCTAATTTTGCTGTTCGTCTCGGTTAATTAGCAAATAGAGGATGGAGGCTTAGACATCGAGTCTTAGGCAAGTTGCCGCAGAAAGGCACACAACGGTATATTTCGGCGAGTGATATACGGCCCAATCTGGTGCAAAAGGGAATAGATGTAATGATGGCCATTGATATGGTCACTTTATCGTTAAAAAGACTTGTGGGTGCTGTTGTTATTATTACTGGGGACGGTGATCTTGTTCCCGCATTGAAACTTGCCAGAGTTGAAGGGCTACGTGTTTTTCTTGTAAAGCCAAAAGGCGATGTGCAGATAGCGAAAGAGCTTTTCGTTCATGCGGATCTTGTTATCGAAATTTAGGATACGGGCCGATATTTCAATCTGAATAGTTGACACCAAAAGCGCCTCGGCTCTTCACCGGGGCGCTTTTCACGTTTATATTCGATAGTGGAAGCTGCAACAATCCGATATTTCTGACGCATCCCGAAAGGCATCGTCAAAGGAAGTAATTCCGACCGATGGACGCGGGAGGGGTGCGTTCGATGGGATTGTCCGACGCGAGTTCGAAGGCGAAACCGATGGGCGCGGGGCCGGGGTCGTCAAACCGTACGTTGTAGGTCGTGCATCCCCAGCGGTCGCCGGTCGCGACGGCATCGAAGGCCTCGAAGCTCCGCCGCAGCGGATCGTACGCGACCTGCCCAAACAGGTCCAGCTTCAGGCCCCGGGGTTTGTCCACGGTCATGCCGCTGAAGGGGTTGGAATCGAAGCTCGGTTCTCCTTCGAGGTGGATGCGTCCCTCCATGCGTAGCCGGATGCAGCCGTTTTCTACGGATTCGACGGTCAGGCTGATCTCCCCTTCTTTCAGGTTCTCGTCCCGCCATCCGGGCGACTGTCCGCGCACCGTGTCGATAAAGTGGCGCAGGGCGAGACGTCTGATGAAGAAATCCGGGGCGCTCCAGGTACGGCCGGGCAGGGGGTCGTCGGGCGCCAGAGACCGGACTTCCTCTTCGGTAAACCACGCGAAATCGATGTTGTGCCTAGGGTCGACGTCGTCGGAATCTCTCGGCAGGTCGCGAACGGTGACCTTGAGCGTCAGGCCGTTTTCCGGATGGGACCATCCGAGCCTGGGATCCACGGGATAGGTTTCGGGGACGTCGGGCGATTCGGCGTTGTCAGGGCGTTCCCGCCACTTTTCCAGGCCTCGCTCGAGCACTTCCAGGAGCGGGGCGGCATCCCGCGTGTTGATGGACCCCAGCAACTCGCCGTCCGAGGTACACGCGTACAGGCCCTGCCGGGTGGCCGTAGGCTCGGTGCGCCCACCGTAGTGGCCCTGTTCGGCCACCTGGCGAAAGAACTCGCCCTTGGCGTCTTTCTGCGTCTGGGTATAGCTGCAATTGTCCGCAACGGGAATGTACGATTCGTTGAGGATCCGGATAATCTTTGGATGGGAGAAAACGGACTCACGGCCCGCGATGCCGTTGTTTCAGACGCAGCCGAGCGGGTTTCCGTTCATCGCCCAGATAAACAGCGGTCTCCCCGCCGCGGCAGCGCGGCGACGGGCCGCCCAGAGATCGGTCTCCCAGCCGATGTCCGTCCACCGCACTTCCTCTGGCTTCGACCGGATCAGCGAGGACAGAGATTCCATCGTCTCGGGACCTGGCTTCCATTGCGTTTGTCGATCTGTCATGTCGATCTCCTTTGGTTTTCTCAACTCTCGAGACCTGCCCCGCTTGCCCCCTTCCTGAAGGAAGGGGAAATGGTGACGGTTCGATGTTTGCGGTCGTGACGGGACAACGCTGTACCATCGATCAGAATGTTTTTAGATCACCGGTGCGCGACGCCAGCCTTTCTCCCCCTTTCCTTTAGGAGAGGGGGCCGGGGGGAAAGGTCTGCGGGGCTGGGTGAAGGGGTAGCTTCTGATCTTGCCTTTCGTTTTTAGCTGATTGCTGACTGCTGAGAGCTGATAGCTTCCTTACCGTTTCAATATCCCGCCGTTCACGTCGATCGTCGCGCCGGTGATGTACGCCCCCATCCGCGATGCAAGGAAGAGGGCGGCGTAGGCGATTTCCTCGGGTTGGCCGACGTAACCCAGAGGAATGAGTTCGTTGATGCGGCTCCGGGTTTCGGAAGGGATTCGCATGCTGGTTTCGATAACGCCCGGGGTGATGGCGTTGACCGTGACGTTGCTCGAAGCCAGGTCGCGGGAGAGCGTCTTGGTCATCCCGATCATCCCGGCCTTCGAACTGCCATAGTGGACCCCGCCGGCAACCCCGCCCGTCTGGCCGCTGATGGATGAAATGTTGATGATGCGGCCGCTTTTCTGTTTTTCCATGTGCGGGGCCGCCGCCAGGCAGCAGAGATACGCGCCGGTGAGATTGGCGCCGATCACCCGCTGCCACTCGGCATGGTCCACGCCGGTATAGGGTCCCGGGCTGGACACGCCGGCATTGTTGACCAGGATATCGATGCGGCCGAACGCGTCCATGGTCCTTTGTACGAAGGCGTTGACCTGTGTCTCGTCCGCAACGTCGGCCGGCGCTGCGAGTACATCTCCTCCGGCAGACAGCTCACTGGCGACCGCTTCCAATGGATCCGCGGTGCGCGCGACCAGCGTGAGACCGGCGCCCGCCTGATGGAAGACCTCGGCGATGCTCCTGCCGATGCCCCGGCTTGCGCCGGTGACGATGGCGACCTGTCCGGACAGGTCCAGAAGGTCGGCAAGGGTTTTCGGCGGCATAATATACTCCATTTGCGTGAAGTCCGGAGGCGAAAAACACCTCGGTCCCCGTCGACCGATCCGGATCCTCGCCCGGGGTCAGATGAACTTCACGCTCCGGACCTCGCGGTTGGCCAGGCGGATGCCCCGGGCCCTGTTGCCGCGGACCGGATAGTCGGCAATGGCGAATTCCTCTTCCGTGATTCTCACGCGTGGTTTGGGCTTGAAGTTAGCCTGTATCGTACGCCTGGAGTCGGTCGTGAGTTTCAGGATACGGCAGCCTTCCGGCGCCAGTTCATACCCCCGGTTCAGGATGAATTTGTCGATTTTGCACCGTTTGATGTAGAGATATCCGGTCCTGTTCTCCTTGTAGAAGATATTGTAGACGCGGTCTTCGTCCACGAATCCGCAGAACAGCATGCCTTTGTCCACGAAGAGCTTTTCGGGGGCGTCCACCACGGAGTACGTTCCTGACTTGCGGATTACCAGAACGCGGTCGTACGGAGACACGTCAAAAAGGGCGACGCCGCTGACCTCGTGGCCAAGGTAACCGGAATTCCTGTCGTAGCGCAGCTTGAGATTGCGCTGGGCGGCCTCCCGGACGTCCACTTTCCGGATGCTGGCGATCTCCGTCTTCCGGGGGTGATCGGCCCGATATTTCTCTATGATCCCTTCGACAAACCCGATGGCGTAGGCCTGGATGCCGCGAAGGTTGGCGCGGACCTCCCTCAGACGCCTGCGGATTTCCTGCATTTCCTCCTGGGCCTTGTTGATATCGTAGAGCGAGATGCGCCTGATGGGGATCTTGAGCAGGTTATCCACGTCCTCACGCGAGACCTCCTTCCTTATGTTCTCGTTGAAGTGTTCGAGCCCGTCGAACACCGCACGGTAGATGTCCTCGGAGGTGGTCTCCTCTTCGATGCGCTTGTAAATCCGGTTTTCGATAAAGATCTGTTCGAGGGTCTTCGCGTGATGCCGTGCGTTCAACCGGCGCTCTTCGAGTTTGAGTTCGGTCCTGAGCAGCTCGACCAGACGGTCCGTATTGTATCGGATCACATCGGTCACGGTGGTAATCTGCGGCCGGTTCTCGCGAATGACCAGCAGATTCGCCGCAATCGACGTCTCGCAGTCCGTAAACGCATAGAGTGCGTCAACGGTATCTTTGGTATGCACGCCCCGGGCCAGCTGGATTTCGATTTCCACCTGATCGGTCGTATAGTCGCTGATACCCGAGATTTTCAGTTTGCCTTTTTTGGAAGCGTCTTCGATCGAGGCGATAAGGGTCTCGGTTGTCGTGCCGAAAGGCAGTTCGCGCACGATGATGCGTTTCGGGTCCTTTGTATCCAGTTTTGCCCGGGCGAGGACCTTTCCGTTCCCGTCGTCATATTGAGAGACATCCACGATCCCGCCCGTTGGAAAATCGGGATAGAGACTGGTCGGTCTGTCCTGCAGGCAGGCGATCTGCGCCTCGAGCAGTTCGATCAGGTTGTGCGGGAGGATCCGGGTGGTCATGCCCGCGGCAATGCCCTCTGAGCCAATAGCGAGCAGGACCGGGATCTTCGCGGGAAAGGCCAGCGGCTCGCGGTTGCGGCCGTCGTACGAATCTTCGAATTCGGTCGTCTCCGGGTTGAACAGGACCTCTCTTGCCAGAGGCGTGAGCCGGCACTCGATATAGCGCGCCGCGGAGGCCTCGTCGCCCGTGAAGATGTTGCCGAAATTGCCCTGCCTGTCAATGAACAGCTCCTTGTTGGCCAGATTGACCAGGGCGCCGAAGATCGAAAGGTCCCCGTGGGGATGGTACCTCATGGTCTGGCCCACGACGTTGGCGACCTTGTGGTACTTGCCGTCGTCCATCTCGTGGAGGGCGTGCAGTATGCGCCGCTGAACCGGCTTGAAGCCGTCGTCTATACTGGGGATCGCCCGGTTCTTGATGGAATAGGACGCAAACTCGAGATAGTACTTGTCGTAAAGCGTATCGACGTATGCCACGGTTTCTCCTCTTTACCGTTCGACATCAAGACTTCAGGGGCCAGGCGGCACGCTCCTGACCCCTTCATTTACGGGGGTTAACCCGATATTCAGATCAGATTCTCGATGATGTAGTCCCTGCGTTCGGGTGTGTTTTTGCCCATGTAAAAGCGGAGCGTGTTGGCGATTTCGGATATGGAACGGATATTGACTTTGACCAGCCGCATATCTTCCCCGATGAACTGACCGAATTCTTTCGGCGAGATCTCCCCGAGCCCCTTAAACCGTGTAATCTCGGGGTTCTTGACCTCTTCCAGGGCGCTGTCGCGCTCCCGGTTGCTGTAACAGTAGCGCGTGACCTTGCTGTTTCGGACGCGGAAGAGCGGTGTTTCCAGGATATAGAGATGGCCGGCCAGCACCAGTTCCTCGAAATAATTAAGGAAATACGTGAGGAGCAGATACCGGATGTGGTAACCGTCGTGGTCGGCATCGGTGGCAATGACGATCTTGTTGAAACGCAGGTTTTCGATGCCGTCTTCGATACCGAGCGCCATCATGAGATTGTACAATTCCACGTTCTTGTACACCGCGGCCTTGTTCTTTCCGAATACGTTCAGTGGAACGCCCTTCAGGCCGAAGATCGCCTGGCTGTGGACGTCGCGCGCGGCGACCATGGACCCCGCCGCCGAAGGCCCTTCGGTGATGAAGATGGTTGAGTCTTCGCCGTTCTTCTTGTGCCCGAGGTGGAATTTGCAGTCCTTGAAGTGGGGGATCTTGATTGCGATTTTCCGGGCGGCCTCCTTGGCCTCTTTCTTGACGGCGTTGAGTTCCTTTCTCAACTTCTCGTTCTGTTCGATCTTCTCGGACAGGCGCTGGGCCGCGGTCTGGTTCCTGTGAAGGAGGTCCACCACGGCGCTCTTGACCTCCGCGACAATCCACCCCCGAATATCCGTATTCCCCAGTTTGTTCTTGGTCTGCGACTCGAAAACAGGCGCCTTGAGCTTGACCGCCACGGCGCCGGAGATGCTCTCCCGGACGTCGATGCCGTTGTAGTTCCTCTTGAAGAACTCATTCACGCCCTTGAGGATGCCCTCGCGAAAGGCGCTCTGGTGGGCCCCGCCGTCGCTGGTGTGTTGGCCGTTGACGAATGAGAAATACGTTTCCCCATAGCTGGCCGTGTGGCTGAACGCGAACTCGAGGTACTGGGTCTTGTGATACAATGGCTCATAGAGGGCGGTCTCGCCGACTTCGCGGGTGAGGAAGTCCAGCAATCCGTTTCGGGATACGAATCGTTCCCTGTTGAACACGAGCGAGAGTCCGCTATTCAGGCACGCGTAGTTCCACAGTCTCTGCCGGACGTAATCGAAGTTGAACGCGAAGTCATCGCCGAAGATCTGAACATCGGGCAGGAACTCGAAGTAGGAGCCGTCGGGTTCGCCTGGCTTCAGGCCCCTGATTTTCTTCTTCAATCGGCCGCGTTCGAAGCGGGCTTCGAAGTATTCTCCTTCCCGGAAGGCAACCGCCCTGAAGTCGGAAGACAGTGCGTTGACCGCCTTGGTGCCCACGCCGTTGAGGCCCACGCTGAACTGGAACACGTCATCGTTATATTTCGCGCCGGTATTGATGATGGAAACGCAGTCGATCACCTTGCCCAGGGGAATGCCGCGGCCGTAGTCCCGGACCCGGACCCGGTTGTCTTCGATGCTGACGTCGATCTTTTTCCCGTAGCCCATGATGAATTCGTCTACGGCATTGTCGATGACTTCCTTGAGGAGAACGTAGATGCCGTCGTCCGGATTCGAACCGTCGCCCAGACGGCCGATGTACATCCCCGTGCGGAGGCGGATGTGTTCCAGTGAGCTGAGCGTTTTGACCTTGGACTCGTCGTACCCGTGTTCGGGTGACGCGCCATTCTCTCGCTTTCGGGACGACGCCGGGGTAGACGCGGGTTTCCCGTTGATGGAAAGCGAGAGCTGACCCGGACTGCGCAATGTCGATTTCGTTTCAGGCATAACCCACCTTTCGGGATCGCTGGAAGACGCGATTCCGCGCGGCGAACGTACAGCCGGGGAGAAAGGCGAACCTGGCGGGGGCTCAGGTCGGAATGGGTCCTAAAAAGAACCTAACTGTGGGGAAATAAAGGGGAAAGGTAGCACTATAATATAGTGCATCTTTGTTCATCTTTCAAGGTGTTTTTTGTGCAGGCGCGCCAGACGGTCCGGATGGCACAATGACGGGGAATGGGCCTTTCAGGTCTCCCGGATCGCGTAGGTGAGCACGTCAACAGCCTGTTCCGGCGTCTCCGCCACCGCCAGCGCCGCCGAGTCGACCTCCTTGAGCGCGTGGGCGATGCCGGCGTCGTGAATCACGATAATGGGTTTGCCCAGGGCAGCGGCGAAGCCGGCGTCGAATGCCGCGTTCCACTGCCGGTAATCGCCTCCGAAACGCACCACCACCACGTCGGCATCGCCAATGAGCGTCCGGGTCCGGATGGCGTTGATCTTCGCGCCCTTGTGGTCCTTCCAGAAAGAGGATGCCTCGGGGCCCAGCATATCCACGCCGCAGTTGTCGCTGGCGGCGTGGTCGGTCACCGGCGCCGTGAACGAAACGGGAAGCCCCCTTTCCGACGCGGCGCTTACAATCCGGTCCCGCCAGTCGCTGTGGATTTCGCCGGCCAGGTACACCTTCCATCGTTTCGACATTCTCTGGACTCCTGTTATTACTGGGAGCATTAAATGGTTGACGCTGCCAGCCTTAATTCGAACGTAAACAAACGTTAATTTACCACAAAAAGCACAAAAGGCACAGAAGGACCCAAAGCCAACCCGTGTGATGATACGCCAACCGTCCGGATGGAATCTGGGCGTTGTTCGTTACTCCCACTCAGGCGGTCACAGAATAAAACCTCAACCATTTTGTGTTTTTGTGCCTTTTGTGGCTATTGCTTTTGGTGGATCAATGGGGAAAAGAAGCACATAAGGCAAAGAAGGATTATTACGGGGAGCGTCATATAATTGACGCAATTAGACGGCGAGGAAGCGTACCCATGTGACCTGAAAATAGCGTTTGTTACCAGAAGTGGCAAATGATCCACGTCTATGCCCCTTACGTCGGAATACGTGCATCCCGGCTCTGAATCGCCCCGGTTCCCAGGCTGTCTACGTCGCATTCACATTCACTTGTGTGGAATGAAGATTCTTTTCGGTCAGTCCTTCACGACCCGGGTGTGCGTGTACTGGTTTGAGTAGTTTCTCATATTTCCCGTGGCGTAGACCTGCTTGATCGCCGTCGCCGGGAGCCAATGGATGAACCAGTTGTTGTAGACGTCGCAGATGTCCTGTGGTATGCCCCGGATGACCACCGCCTCCACGTCGACGGCGAGAAACGTGTTGTGGTGGATGAGAATAACGTTTCCGGCAATGTCGGTTCCGTCTTCGCGGTCTCTGCCGCCGTGCATGTCGAAGCTGTGGCTGTTGGCATTCTCCAGGACCATGTTGTATCTGGCCTCGTAGCTGGTATTCGGCCTGCCCGTGCCTGCGATGTGGTGCCGGCACCAGTCGAACAGGTTCGCTTCGATGAGCGCTTCGGAATTGTCCATCACCACGCCGTAACCGAGGCCGTGGCGCTGATTATGATGGATATAGTTGTGGTGGATGTGGTTGTCCATTGAATTCCTCCGGAGAAAAATCGCGCCGTGGCTCCAGCCCCAGAGTTCGCAGTTGTCCACTTCCAGCCTCGGTTGGAAGGTCTCGATAGCCCTGGAGTTGGGGATGCTGTAGAACCGCCCTTCCGACAGGAGCTGCGTCATCTGTTCGGTGCGCCTCATGGTGTCCGGACCCTCCAGCCGGAGGCCGGTCAGCCGAACGTCGGGACCGATGGCGACAAAGAGCGGGGCCGTATCCAGCTGTTCCGAAAATATGAGGCCGCCGTCGGAATCGGGCTTGCCCCTGCCGCTGGCCAGCGTGACGCCCGCCCGGATCTCGATGTCCGTGTCGCCGGTCAGGTCCACCCTCGCGGTATCCGCCACGTAGACCACCTGCCCCCCCGTCGCCTGCTTCAGCGCATCCAGCAGTTCTGCGCGGCTGGTGACGAAGTAGTCGTACTCCTCAACAAGCTGATCGTATCCCTCGCCTCCGCCGATGGGATTGCCGGTGGGGTTCGAGTCGGCCCCGAACTTGTCGTCGGATAGCAGCGCACGGTTGCTCAGGTCCCGTCCGCCCGTCGGTTCGGTGGGCTCCGGTTCGGGCGCAGGGGGCGTTTCCTTGCCGCCGCAGGACGCGACAAAGAACAGCACCGCGAGACAGGCAATCAGCCTGTAAACGGATGTTGTCATATCGTACCTCATCCCGCGGTGAAGATCGATCCGCTCACCATCGCGTATCTTTTCCACAGACCGTCAATCGCATATTTCTCAGTCCTTGGCGACCCGATCGTTGGTGTACTGGTTCGAGTAGTGGCGGACGTTGCCCTTGGCGTTGGTCTGTTTGACGGCGACGCTCGGGACAAAGTGGATGAACCAGTTGTTGTAGATGTCGCAGTATTCTTCGGGTACGCCCCGGATGACGACAGCCGCCACGTCGATGGCCAGAAACGTGTTGTGATGTATGGTAATAACGGTGCCGGCGACGTCCGTACCGTCGCCCCGGTCCCTGCCGCCGTGCATGTCGAAGCTGTGGCTGTTGGCGTTTTCCAGGACCAGGTTGTACCGGGCCTCGTAGCTCGTGCCGGGCCTGCCCGTACCGGCAATGTGGTGCCGGCCCCAGTCGAAGAGGTTGGCCTCGATCAGCGCTTCCGACTGGTCCATCACCACGCCGTAGCCCAGACCGTGGCGCTGGTTGTGGTGGAAATAGTTGTGGTGGATATGGTTGTCCGTGGAATTGGCGCGGAGGAAAATCGCGCCGTGGCTCCAGCCCCAGAGTTCGCAATTGTCCACTTCCAGCCGGGATTCAAAGGTTTCGATGCCCCGGGAGTTGGGGATGCTGTAGTACCGCCCTTCCGCGCTGAGCTGCCTCATTTGCTCAGTGCGCCTCATCGTGTCCGGGCCCTCCAGCCGGAGTCCGGTCACGCGCACGCCGGGACCGGTGGCGACAAAGAGCGGAATCGTCTCCAGTTCCTTTGAGTAAACCAGGCCGCCCTCGGTATCGGGCTTACCGCGGCCGCTGGCCAGCGTGACGCCGCCGGCGATCTCGATCTTCTGGTCGCCCGTAAGGTCCACCCTTGCGGAGTCCGCCAGATAGACCACCTGTCCCGCCGTCGCCTGCTCGAGCGCGTCCAGCAGTTCCGCCCGGTTGGTGACGAGATAGTCGTGTTCCTCGACCAGTCGGTCGTATCCTTCACCCCCGCCGATGGGGTTGCCCGTGGGGTTCGAGTCGGCGCCGAAGGTGCTGTCCGACAGCAGGGGCCTGGGCTGCCGGGGGGTGTTCTCAGTGGTCTCGGCGGGCGCCGGCTCCGGCGCCGTGGAGGAGGGCTTTTCCTCCCCGCCGCAGGCCGCAAGGAATACCGGAACGGCGAGACAGGCGAGCGTTCTGCAAAGGATCGTTTTCATAAAGACCTCACACATTGACGCCGAGGAGACCTCTCCCCCCATCCACCGCTCCTGGAAGGAAAGCGGTAGCAAACGCGGGACTGGCCTCACACGGAGACACGAAGGCACAAAGACACAAAGAAAAAGCAGCAAAGACAGCTATCAGTCGTCAGCTAAGATCAAATGCAAAGCCAAGAATCCCCTACTCCTCAAATTCCCTGCCTACGGCGTGTTCCTTTTGAAGCGACCAAAAGGAACCAAAAGT
>JAPPNU010000010.1 GCA_028873695.1 Gemmatimonadota bacterium
ATGAGGGCGATGAGGGCGATGAGGGCGATGAGGGCGATGAGGGCGATGAGGGCGACGAGGATGACGAGGGTGATGAGGGGGACGAGGGCGACGAGGATGATGAGGGCGATGTGGGCGACGAGAATGAGGGCGATGAAGGGGACGAGAACGACGAGGGCGACGAGGACGATGAGGGCGACGAGGCGGACGAGAACGATGAAGGCGACGAGGACGACGAGGGGGACGAGGGGGACGAGGATGACGAGGGTGATGAGGGCGACGAGAATGACGAGGGTGATGAGGGCGACGAGAACAACGCCGCACGACAAGCCACCGGTACTTTGACGGAAACGGAGAAACGGTCAGACTTCAATGGGGACGGCGCGGTCGATTTCAGCGACTTTATAAGTTTCGCACGCGCCTTCGGTACTTACGATGCCCGGTTCGACCTTAATGGTGACGGTACCGTTGACTTCCAGGACTTTCTGATCTTCGCGGCTTCGTTCAACAAACCTTAGGTGACATTTCCGTCATTGGCGCGGTTTTCTTGATTGCGCCGGATAGCGTTTCTTACGCCGGCCGTCTCTCGAGTGTCCTGACCCGCGTGAAATCTGATCCGGACTGCATCCCGAGAAGGAGGCGTACCAGGCGCCGCGTTCCACGTTTCGATGGATGAGAATTCTCCAATATGCGAGTTTTTAGCGATGAGTCGCAGTGAAAGAAGCCTGACCGGCCTCACCGATGTCTACGTCGAATGAACTGGAAAGGAGCATTGACCAGGCAGGTTGACGGCGCCCCGATTGCAGTGTTCAGAATTCTGTTCGGCGCGTTGATGTTTGTGGAAGTCCTTCGATACTGGAAATACGGACGGATTGCCCGTTACTACGTCGATCCGGCCTTTTTCTTTCCGTTTGTCGAAGGAATCCGCCCGTGCGGAAACTGGATGTATCTGGTGTATGCGCTGATGGGCGCCTCTTTACGATTGCCGCGTTTCTCCGAATGAGCCGCGAGGGCTCCGTACATGCCCTTGACTTTCCGGAACGCGCTGGTCATATTGGCATCCGCAAGTCCCACGCGAAGTCGAAACCGTCTGGCGGGGACGAGTAAGGGATCGCGGCTTCGATGGGAACAACACCGTTATCGCGAGTCCATCCGGAGGTCAGACATTAGCCTCTTTCTCTTCGTGGCATCTGCAGCCTTTCTGGCGGCTGTCTTGCTGTCACACGGCCGTCCGGCTGAGGCTGCGACCCGTGACTTTGGGGACGGGTTCGCATGCCACGGCGTGGCCGCCCCCGTGTCCCGTGCGCGAGGCGTGGCGGCAACGGTTGGCGGGAGCGGACAGCCGATCGTCCTGGCGTGGCCGATGGACCATCGCGGCTGCGGATCGATTCTCGTGATCGACGCTCGTTCGGGCAATGTGGAGCAGATTCCGACCCCGTTCGGCATGGCCTCCACGCCTTTTGCCGTGCTGCTGTCCACGCGCAACCGGTTTTATTCCTATTTCGATAAATTCGTGGAGTTCGACGCCGAGTCACGGCGTTTCACGTTCTGGTCGGACGCGCCGCGGAACTTCGCCATGTCGTTTACGGAAGACGACAATGGCGTGATCTGGACCTCCGCGTATCCCAACTGCGAACTGCTGAGTTACGTTCCGGACAGCGGAAAGCTGGATAACCACGGCCCGCTGAATTACGAAACCTGGCCGCAGTACCCACGGACGATCGCCGTGGACGGTTCAGGATGGATCTACACGGGCATCGGCGCCACGCGCGGGCAGATCGTGTCATTCAATCCGGCAACCGGCGAACGTAACGCGTTGATTCCCGAGTCCGACCGGCGGCACGGCGCTTCGACCGTCTACCGGGGGGTGGACGGCAGGGTGTACGGGAGACCGTTCAACGGCGGACCGTGGTGGGCGATGCTCGAAGGCGAGGTGACGCAAGTGGACGCGCCAGCCGCAAAGCAGCCGATTCTGGAGGGCAGCCAGGAGGCGGTCCTGGACAATTTCCCGGATGGCTGGTCGCTCAAAGAGATCAACCTGCCGGAGAAGTTCGTCGAAGTCAGGGAAGCAGGAACGGTGAGGCGTCTGGAAATAGACTATGAATCGGCAGGATCGCACATTCTGTCGATCGCGGAGGGTCCCCATGGCAGAATCCACGGATCGACCGGCCATCCACTCAGGTTCTATACGTACGATGCGCGGGCGGATACGATCTTCGACCGGGGCCTGTGGGACCTGAGCGGACACCTGAACGCGCTTGCCGTTCAGGGGGAAAAGATTTACTGCGGGGAGTATTCCGGCGGCAGGCTCTGGGAATACGACCCCGCCCGGCCGTGGGACGATCGGGCGCCGGAGGACCCGAACCCGAGGGTCCTGATTTCAGTGAGTCCGACAATTATCCGCCCGCACGCGCTGCTGGCGCACCCGGACGGCCGGCGGTTGATCATGACGGGAACGCCGGGCTATGGATTGACGGGCGGCGGGATGCTGATCTGGGATACCGGGTCCGGGAGCCATACGCTGTTTACCCACGAGGATCTGATTCCAGACCACAGCACGGTATCGATTGCGGCGCTGCCGGACGGGAAACTCGTGTGCGGGACGACGATCAGTCCCGGTACGGGAGGCGAGGCGCACGCGAAGGAGGCGGAACTTTATATTCTGGATCCGGATGCAGGCCGTGTGCTGTTTCGCGAAGTGGTTGTGCCCGGCGCCACGGCGATTCCGGACATGATCCTGGGTCCAGACGGTCTGATCTACGGCCTGGCCTCCGGGTCCGCGTTCTTCGTGTTCGATCCCGAATCGCGCGAGGTCGTACACTTTGAGGAGAAGCTGCCGTACGGCAATCTGGCGGGCCAGCAGGCGCCCAGGATCCTGGCGATGGGTCCCGGCAACATAATCTACGCACTGTTCAGGGACGCGATCGTCCGAATCGAACCCGGCTCGTTCGAGCACAAGTTGTTGGGAAGACCTCCGGTGCGCGCGAGCGCGGGAATCGTAATTCAGGGCGGCCGGCTCTTTTTCACCCACGGTTCCGAAGTCTGGAGCTTCCGGTTGCCGGGCGTGTAGCGGAAGCGCCCACCGCCGTGACGGGTATGCTCTCCGCCGTGTATGCCGCTCGTTCCCGGCGGGGACGCTGGTTCAGGCAACCAGGGCCTCCCAGAGCGCTTTGTAGTAACGCAGGAGGCGTTCCGGCTCCGGGCTGTCGGGGATTTCGGCCAGGGTATATCCGTCGTATCCTTCGGCTTTCAGCAGCCCGAAGAGTTCCCGCCAGGGGTATTCGGCTTTGTGCAGTTCGTTGATGTGCACGAGCCCGATTTTGTGTTTCAGCAGGTCGAAACCCGTTCTGACCGAGCCGTTGACGACGTCCTGGGGGTTCGAGTTCCAGCACACGTGGACGTTTTCGTGGTCTGCGTGGTCGATGATAGCACGCATGCGCCGGGGTTCGCACGTGTCTCTGCCGTGGACCTCAACACGTATCCGGACGCCCAGGCCCGCGGCGGCTTCACCGCATTCTCCCAACGCGCGCCCGATCTGTTCCAGCGTCTGTTCTTCAGGAACGCCTTTGTCCGTCTGCAGCCCGTTGGGACGCACTTTTACGCCCGGGCAGCCCAGATCCGCGGCGAGTCTCGCGTATTCGACCGTCCCTTCGATGTTCTGTCGCACGGTCTCCAGATCCGCGGCATGGTACTCGTAGACGCCGCCCAGGCCGACGATGTCGACACCGGCGTTTTCGAACCGGCGTCTAACGGCGCTCCGTTCGGCGGATGAAAGCTCGATCTCCACGCCGTGGGCGTGGGTGGTGCGCAGTTCAACGCCGTGGATACCCGTGGTCTGGCACATGTCGAGCAGTGCAGGGACATCCCAGTCTTTCGCGATCTGGTAGGTGACGATTCCAAGCTTCATCGGTAGCGCTCCTTTCGTGCCGGGTTGGTTTTGTGCTTCGATTTCAAGATATCGGCTTCCGGCCGAAAGTCAACGCTATTGTATTTCGGGAGTGTCGTCGTCGGCTGCGCGTCATATACTGACGTCGTTTCGCGGCAAGGACAACCGCCGAAGGTAACGAGTCTCGAACCTGAAGTGAATGAACGTTTCCTGAATAAGAGACAAGGGCGAATCCGTTTCTGCAGGGACAATATCGGGGGAAGGATGAGCCTTCAGGATTCTGAACTCACCGCCGGGTTTCAGATACGGCGGGCGGTATTGAAGGATATGGAGCGCGTGGGTGAGATCGCCCGCCAGGCGTGGCAGAGGATCCATGCCAGCGCGGCCGAAATCATGGGCGAGGAAATGCACGCCGTGCTGTGCGCGAACTGGGAGGATGAGAAAACGGAGGCCGTCCGGCGCCACTTGGAGGCGCATCCCGAGTGGTTCCGCGTTGTGGTCGCCGCGGAGACGGAGCGTGTGGTTGCATTCCTGACGTTCTCGATCGACCGGAAGAAATCCCTGGGCAGGATAACGAACAACGCCGTGGCGCCTGAAGCACAGGGTAAGGGGCTCGGAACGGCGATGTATCGCTACGCCCTGGATTGCTTCAGGTCTGAGGGCCTCCGCTTTGCGTGCGTGGGTACGGGTCTGGACGAGGGTCACGCCCCTGCGCGCCGCGCATACGAAAAAGCGGGTTTCAACATCGCCCAGCCTCAGGTAACGTATTATCGATATCTTTAGGTCGACCGGAAAGGGCGTTTATCGTGGTACAAGCAGCAAAGACCTTGACAATTTATATCCAATTGGTTATATTTGGGCAAGTTTTCCGCAAGGTCCTCGTGAAATAGGTTGATCTATCGAGGAGACGCCCGAAAGTGGCACAAGAACTGGAGGCGAAGCATGAACGAAGAGATCACCGTTGAGCAGAGTTCAGGCAACGTCTTCGAGGATCTGGAATTACCCGAAGCGGGTGAGTTGTTTCTGAAGGCATCGCTCGGCTTTGAGGTATTTCAAATTATAGGAAAACGTAAGCTGACACAGGCGGAAGCAGCGGAAATACTGGGCGTGCGGCAACCTGAGATATCCCGTCTCAAGAGGGGGAAGTTCAATCACTATAGCGTAGAGCGTCTGATGACCTTTCTTACCCGCCTGAATCGCGATATCGAGATCCGAATCATCCCTTCAGCAAGCAGGGAGGGACAACGACGCGTGGTTGCCGTCTAGGGTGCGATTTGCATGCTGGTAAGATGAGGTTGTTCTGGACGAACTGCCAACCTTATTTTGCGGGAGAAGTATTCCTATCCACGGACGGATGTGGTTTTAGTTACAGGAGTAGGATTCATGAGAGTTCTGATTACTTCGGCAGGGACGGCGCTTGCTCGGGCGTTGGCGGCGGACCTGTCGCTGGAAAACGACGTGATATTGACAGACGTCGTGGACGTATCCACGGATCTGGCATTTCACCCGTGTGATTTGGGCCACGACGGCGAGACGGAATCTCTGGTGGAAGGGATGGATGCGATCGTGCATGTCGCGGAACTGCCCCAATGCCAACAGAGTGACGAGCGCGAGATCGATTTCCAGACGCGCTGTACGTACAATATCATGGTTGCCGCCAGGGAAAAAAGGGTCGGCCACGTGGTGTACCTCAGTTCGCTGAGCCTTTTCGAGACGTGCGATCCGAACTGGAACGTGACGGAGCAGTGGGCGCCGAGGCCGTCGACGGACGCGGGACCCATTGGGAAGTACCTGGGTGAATTCACGTGCAGAGAATTCGCGCGGGAACATTCGGTGCGCGTCACGTGTTTGCGACTCGGCGAAGTCGGCGGCGACGGCGACACCGCGTTGTCGGTGACGGACGCGGTCAGGGCCATCGCATCGGCGCTGACGATTGAAGGGCCGATGTGGCGGGTGCTCCACGTGCAGTCCGAAGTTGAAAACGCGAGGTTTCCCATCGGCCAGGCCAAGGAAGCCCTTGGAATTTGAATCCTTAAATCCGCGTGACCCTGGTGACGGATATGAACGTCGTGATATACGGCGGCAACGGGATGCTGGGGCCGCACGTCGTGAGGGCGCTCGAAGGGCGCGTGTCCCTTCGGATTACGGATCTGGAGCCGTTTGAAACGACCCACGAGATGATGCCCGTGGACGTGGCGGAACCGGAGGCGGTCATGCGCGCGGCGGAAGGGATGGATGCGATCGTCAACCTGTCCGTTCTGCGACCGCATCGAAAAACCGCGTTCGACGTGAATACCCTGGGATGCTACAACGTGATGCGCGCAGCCGTGGGGAACGGGATCCGGCGCGTGATCAACACGGGGCCGTACTTTACCGTGCAGGGCGACCCCTACAGGGACTGGGACTATCACTTCGGTCCTGACGTGCCCCCCAGGCCCGGAACGGGTCTGTATGTGCTGTCCAAGGGATTGGGCCAGGAAATCTGCCGGATCTTCACCTCGAACTTCGACGTGTACGTGCTGTGTTATCTGTTCTGGAGTTTTCGCGGTCACGACCCATCCTCCCAACCTGTTCACGACCGGCCTTTTCTTGTGACGTGGCGGGATGCGGCCGGCGCGTTCCTCCCCGGACTGGAAATTCCACTGAAGCGTCTGCCGTCGCGTTGCGAGGTATTCAACATTCTCGGCGACCGGCCGCACGGGCACTATACAAACGCGAAGGCCAGGCGGATCCTGGGGTGGCAGCCGAGGGACGGGCTGGAATACACGTATATGAAGAAACCGGAGTAATCGAAGCTGACCAACGCTGGAGACAGGTATGAACGTCGTGATTTACGGCGGCAACGGGATGCTGGGGCCGCACGTCGTGAAGGCGCTTGAAGGGCGCGTGTCCCTGCGGATCACGGACCTGGAACCCTTCGAAACGCCCCACGAGATGATGCCCGTGGACGTGGCGGACCCGGAGGCCGTCCTGCGCGCGGCCGAGGGGATGGACGCGATTGTCAACCTGTCCGTCTTGCGACCGCACCGCAAGATCGCGTTCGACGTGAATACGCTGGGGTGCTACAATGTCATGCGCGCCGCGGTCAGGCACGGCATCCGTCGGGTCATCAACACGGGGCCGCACTTTACCGTGCAGGGCGAATCCTACGTGGACTGGGACTATTACATCGGTCCGGACGTACCCCCGAAGCCCGGGACGAATCTGTACGCCATCTCCAAGGGACTGGGCCAGGAAATCTGCAGGGTTTTCAGCGCGAACTTTGACGTGTACGTGTTGTGTTTCCTGTTCTGGAGCTTCCGCGATCACGATCCTGCGTCGCAACCCGCTCAAGACCGGTCCTTTATGGTCACGTGGCGGGACGCCGCCGACGCGTTCCTCCCGGGTTTGAAAATTCCACTGGAGCGTCTGCCGTCGCGTTGCGAGGTATTCGATATTCTCGGCGACCGGCCGCACGGGCATTTTACAAACGAGAAGACCAGACGGATTCTGGGATGGCGACCGCGGGACGGCATGGAATATACGTACCTGAAAAAATAGACGACCGGCGCGGGCCGGCGAAGATTTAGGGCATGCCTGCCGAACGTCCTGAACGGAACAGGCATTCCGCCGGTCTCCGGACACGGTACGGGGCGCCTTTGGAGACGGATATGAAAGTCGTGATATACGGTGGCAACGGAATGTTGGGGCCGCACGTCGTGAACGCATTGGAGGGGTGCGTTTCGCTGCGAATAACGGACCTGGAACCATTCGAAACCCCCCACGAGACGATGGCCGTGGACGTGGCGGACCCGGATGCCGTCATGTGCGCGGCCGAGGGGATGGACGCGATCATCAACCTCTCGGTGCTTAGGCCGCACCGGAAAATCGCGTTCGACGTGAATGCGCTGGGGTGTTACAACGTCATGCGCGCGGCGGTCACGCATGGTATCCGCCGCGTCATCAACACCGGGCCGCATTTTACCGTGGAGGGCGAACCCTACACGGCGTGGGACTACGGGATCGGCCCGGACGTGCCGCCGAAGCCGAGTACGAACCTTTACGCGCTGTCGAAGGGATTGGGCCAGGAGATCTGCCGGATATTTGCGTCTCATTGCGACGTTTACGTACTGTGTTATCTGTTCTGCATATTTCGAGACCACGACGCGGCTTCAGAGCCGGTTCGGGACTGGCCGTTTCTGGTCTCGTGGCGAGACGCGGCCGCTGCGTTCCTGCCCGGATTGACCATCGAACCGGACCGGTTGCCATCGCGGTGCGAGGTGTTCAACATTTTCGGGGATCGCCCGCACGGGCAGTTCACCAACGAGAAGGCGAAACGGATTCTGGGGTGGCAGCCCGGGGATGGTCTGGAATATACGTACTTGAAGAAATAGGTACGTTTCGGTCGTTTAAAATTCGAGGTCGTGTTTGTGAATTATACGCCGCATACGGATCAGGACGTCCGGGCGATGCTGGATACGATCGGGATCGATTCAACGGCTGCGCTCTTCGATCCCGTCCCGGAATCCCTGAGGTTGGCTTCCCTGGACCTTCCGGCCGGGATCAGCGAGATGGAGGCCGTCCGACTGATCGAGGAACTCGGCCGTTCGGCGCGGAAGCAGGCCCCGGAACTTTCGTTCGTGGGCGGCGGCGCCTACGAACACTTCACGCCCAGCGTCGTCGACGCGATGATCTCACGCAGCGAGTTCTACACCGCGTATACGCCGTATCAGCCGGAGGTGAGCCAGGGTACGTTGCGGGCGATTTTCGAATTTCAAACCATGGTCTGCGAGTTGACCGGTATGGAGGTGGCCAATGCCTCCATGTACGACGGAGCGTCCGCCCTGGCGGAAGCGGTGATGATGGCGGTTCGGATCAATGACGGTTCGCGCGTACTGCTGCCGCGCAGCCTGCACCCGCTCTACCGGCGGGTCGTCGAGACCTATGTCCGGGGAATCGGGCTGGAGGTGGTGGAGATTCCCTGGTCGGTTGCCGGGACGCTCGATCTGGACCGGGTCGAGGCGGAGTTGAACGACGATACCGCCGCTGTCGTGGTGCAGAATCCGAATTTCCTGGGTGTACTGGAACCCCTGGACGCACTGGGCGGCCTGTTGCGGAACCACCGGTCGGCCTTTGTCGCGTCGGTCAATCCGATCTCACTGGGCGTGATCCGGCCGCCGGGAGACTTCGGAGCGGACATCGTGGTCGGCGACGGTCAGCCGCTGGGCCTGCCGTTGTCCTTCGGCGGCCCCTACGTGGGTATGTTCGCCACCCGTGAACAGCATGTTCGCCGAATGCCCGGGCGCGTGGTTGGACAGACCACCGACTCGGACGGGAAGCGCGGTTTTGTGATGACGCTTCAGACACGCGAACAGCACATTCGCAGGGAGCGCGCAACCTCGAATATTTGCACGAATCAGACGCTTTGCGCGACAGCCGCGACCGTCTATCTGGCGTCGCTCGGGCCGAATGGCCTGCGTGAAGTTGGCATGTTGAACTGGAACCGGAGCCACGAAGCTGCGTCCGCGCTGCGTGAGATCGACGGGATTACTCTGAAGTTTTCCGGCGCGTCGTTCAACGAATTCGTGGTTGAAACGACCCGCCCCGCGCGTGAAGCGCTCGAAGCGCTGCGGCGAAGGGGCATCGCGGGCGGTATCGACCTGGGTCGCTTCTATCCGGAAATGGATCGGTGTGTCCTGACCTGCGTGACGGAAACGAAGACCGGTTCGGACGTGGTGCGCCTGGTTGACGCCTGGAGAGACGTTTAACCTCAGTTCCGCAAGAGCCGCAACGCGGCACCGCGACGAAACCCATCGAAACAGGCCGAAATGGTCGTCATGAAGGACATTTTTTCAGTTCACGTACAGTGCCCTGGTGTATCCTGGTAAACAGCAGTCTAATCGCCTTTTTAACTGACACATATTCGAATTTACGTCCTCTAGAAATGAGGAATCAAGGTTAATGGACAGGGATCTGCTGATTTTCGAAAGAGGCGGTCGGGGGCGCCGGTGCGCGAAATTTCCGGACGCAGGCGACGCGGTTGTACCCATACCGGACGGGATGTACCGGAATGACGCGCCCGCGCTGCCGGAAGTGAGCGAGCTCGAACTTGTGCGCCATTACGTGAATCTTTCGTCCATGAACTTCAGTATCGAGACGGCGTTCTACCCGCTGGGATCCTGCACGATGAAGTACAATCCAAAAGTACATGAGCGCGTCGCGCGCCTGCCCGGTTTCGCGGGATTGCATCCGTTCTCGGACGAGGAGGCATCGCAGGCTGCATTGCGCGTCCTGTGGGAGATGGACGGAATCTTGAAAGCCGTAACCGGAATGGACGGGTTTACGTTTCAACCGGCCGCCGGCGCGCAGGGAGAATTCGTGGGCATTTCGCTCATCGCCGCGTACCATCGCGAGAACCGGGACAACAGGCAGGTCGTGCTGATTCCGGATTCCGCACACGGAACGAACCCCGCGACGGCGGCGATGTGCGGCTATCGGGTGGAAACGTTGAAATCTACGGGCCGCGGAACCGTGGACGTTGCGGACCTGAAGGCCAAGATGAACGACCGGGTCGCGGGATTGATGCTGACAAATCCGAACACCTTCGGCGTGTTCGAGGACGAAATCCAGGAGATCCAGCAGGTGGTCCACGACGGCGGAGGCCTCCTCTATTACGATGGAGCGAATCTGAACGCATTCCTGGGACAATGCCGGCCGGGGGATATGGGCTTCGACGTGGTCCACATCAACCTGCACAAGACCTTCACGACCCCGCACGGAGGCGGGGGTCCCGGGTCCGGACCCGTGGGCGTGAAGGAAGCGTTGCTGCCTTTCCTGCCTGTCCCCGTCGTCACGAAGACAGGCGACCGCTTCGGACTGGACGACGATCGTCCTCGGTCCATCGGCAAGGTCAGTACGTTCTTCGGGAATTTCGGGATGGTGATTCGCGCCTACGTCTACGCCAGAATGCTGGGCGCGGAAGGGATGCGGCGCACGAGCGAGATGGCCGTCCTGAACGCGAACTACATCGCCAGCAGGCTGGATGGGCATTACGACCGCCCGAAGTCCGCGCAGCCCATGCACGAAATGGTGTTCTCGGCGTCGCGACAGAAAAAGTCCAGCGGGGTCAGTGCGCTGGACATCGCCAAAAGACTCATCGACTACGGCCACCATCCGCCCACAATCTATTTTCCGCTGCCCAGAGTGGCGCCGGAAGCGATGCTGATCGAGCCCACGGAGACGGAAAGCCTGGAACAGCTTGACGAGTTCATCGAAGCCATGATCCAGATTGCCGGCGAGGCGGAAGAAAACCCCGATCTGCTTCACGATGCGCCGCACCACACGCCGGTGCGCCGGCTGGACGAAGCGACCGCGGCGCGCAAACCCGTGCTGCGAGCGACCGGACGCGAATGACGCCTCTGGCAGGATCCCGCCAGACGAAGAACGGCCCGCGATATCCATCGCGGGCCGTTCTTCGTCTCGACTCAACGTCGGCTCAATCTTTGCCTTTTGCCCCTCGACACGTGATTTCAATCAGGTTGCCATCGGGATCATGGAGGAACACAAAGCGGCTGCCGTCGTGGGATCTGACGCCGGGGCCGCCAACAACGTGTACCCACCCGCCGTCCAGAGACTTGACGACGCGGTCAAAGTCCGAAACCTCGAACGCGATATGCCGCCGGGACGGGTCGCGGTGTTCTTCCGCCACCAGCAGGTGGATCTCCACGCTTCCGCATTGGTACCAGGCGCCTTCGAAATCGTAATCGGGCCGTGGTATCGGGCTTAAACCCAGGAATTTCTCGTAGAAGGACCTGGATCGATCCAGATCGCGCGCAACCAGCGTGATGTGATGTACGCCCACGATATCCAGTACGGGCGTGACGGCGCCCCTGAGGGAAAATTCCGGGTTTTTGAGGGTATCGTGTGCCACGGTTCTCAGTTCTCCGTAAGGTACGCCCGGATCTTTCGCATCCGCGACGGGTGTTTCAGCGCGGCAAGCGCCTTGTCCCGAATCTGCCGAACGCGTTCCTTAGTTAAACTGAGTTGATTGCCGATTTGTTCCAGCGTCATGGTGTCTTCGCCGTTGATTCCGAAGTAGAGCCGCAATATTCGTGCCTCACGGGAAGACAGGGTTTCAAGCGCGGCCCGGATCTCGTCGGCCATCGCCTGTTCCATCACTTCGTTTTCGGGTGAGACCTGGTCTTTATCCTCGAGGACCTCGAGCAGAGATGAGTCCGGACCCTCCTCCAGCGGCATATCGAGGGATACGTGCCAACGCGAGGCGTTCAGCAGATCCTGCGCCTGCTTGGGCTGCATATCGGCCTCGACCGCGATCTCGTCGATGCTTGGCTCCCTCCCGAGTTTCTGCTTGAGGCTTGAAGCGATGCGCTCCAGCCGGCACAGGTGTTTGATTTTGTTTACGGGCAGCCTGACCATGCGGGCTTTCTCCGCCAGAGAAGAGAGGATGCCCTGCCGGATCCACCAGACCGCATAGGTTGTAAATTTGACGCCCACCGTTTCATCGTACCGCGTTGCCGCGCGAACCAGACCGAGATTGCCCTCGGCAATCAGATCTTC
This sequence comes from Gemmatimonadota bacterium, assembly GCA_028873695.1. Classification (GTDB taxonomy): domain Bacteria; phylum Latescibacterota; class UBA2968; order UBA2968; genus JAAXHE01. Next base: position 12,422 of record JAPPNU010000010.1, read on the forward strand.
AAGGGGCAATCCCCGCCCCTGATATTCCTTGGCGATCGTGATAACGAACCGGAGGTTGGATTCAACCATCGTTTCCAGGCTCTTGCGGTCTCCGGCTCTGATACGCTTGGCCAACGTAACTTCCTGTTGCGGCGTGAGCAGGTCGTTATATGCGATATCCTTGAGATAGAGTTCAAGCGCTGATCGCTTCTTCCCCCGTGACGAAATTCCGTTCTGCTGGCGCATAACCGTTGCAGGCATTACTTTCCCCCGGACAATGGTGCGGACGTCTGCGTAACGGTTCCCGGGGTCATTGCGATCGAACGGGAACCGCCCGGAATCCGTACACAGACAGATCCCGTGGGTGCAGAATGCGCGAACCGCGAGACTCAGGTTCGGCAGTGCCGACCGTGAACGTGAACAACACAATCTGGAAAGGGGAGGAAACGGAAAAGGGAGAAAGGAAAATCGGAAAGTTCAACCCCTCCTGGGGCGAGGCGTTGAACTCGCGGGGAATGCTGACGATTCACGCGGGAGCCGATCAGGGGAACCGGTTCCCGATGTTACGATTCGATCCGGAAGGCCGAGGTTTTCCGCCCCGGGTTCTGTACCGCCGGACCGTACGACTTGCCGGAATCACCGTTTCATTGCCAGGGGGTGGCGGCTGACTCCGATTTCAATTGCGACTTCCTGCTTACAGAAAGCCCTGTGAAATAACAAGATAACATAGGAATCGCGATTTGTCAATACGCGATCATGTTTTTTTTTCAGGGATACGCCACCGGCTCCGGCCGGCGGACGTCAACAGGGTGGTGCAACAGTTGCGTCGGGGCGAGGCCACTTATTCGTTCCCGTCCGATACCTGGTTTCGGGTTCCCAGGTCTCTGTCGAGAAGAAACAGGCCGTTGCCGTCGTTGCCGACCAGTTTCAGCTTGTTTACGATATCGCTCGCCGTGGCCTCTTCTTCCACCTGTTCGGTCACGAACCACTGAAGGAAGGTGTTGGTCGCATGGTCGCGTTCTTCGACGCTCAGGTCTACCAGGTCGTAAATCTGGGCGGTAACCGCCTTTTCGTGCCGATAGGCATCTTCGAACGCGGCGAGAGAATCGTCCCAGTGACGTGTCGGCGCCGCAACAGTCGTCAGCGCAATCTCGCCTTCCCTGTCATTGATGAAGTCGTAAATCTTCATTGCGTGTATCAGCTCTTCCTGGGCCTGGGCGCGCATCCAGGAGGCGAAACCCGTAAGATTCGTGGCGTGAAAATATGCTGACATCGAAAGATAATAGTACGAGGCGTACAGTTCTGAATTCAATTGTTGATTCAAGGCAACCTGTACGGTTTCCTTTATCATCGATGCCCTCCTTGAGAACAAGAGACCAGGACTGACGGGACGTTATCGAGCCGAATCCGGGATGCGCCGCGCCTGGAGGACCGGCGAGTCTCTTTGGCGATCCGGTATCGGAAGCGGAACTATAATTATATCAAAAAGCGAAAAGAAAACAAGGGTTTCCTTTAATGCTCGATGAAGGAACGGCCATTCCGCTTAAGCGCAGAATGGCCGTCCGCGGAGACCGGATTGTGGATGGATCAGGAGGCGCGGCCGAGTCTGTATTCAACGGGCGCCGGCGGCCGGACGATTGCTATCCCGAGATCGTGTGCCGCAGTTTCTGGAGGTGAAGCCCCGAAAAAAGGGATTGGCCCCGGTACGGAGGATTTCTATTTTACAGGGAAACGTCCACGATTTCTCTATTCAGGAGTCGTCATGTCCATCACGCCACTCAGAGTCGCCGTTATCGGCGCCAGCGGTATCGGTCAGCATCACGCCCGGTGGTACGATCTCTCCGGCTGCGACGTGGTTGCGTTCGCGGGTACATCGAAGGACTCGTGCGAGCGCACCCGCGAACGGCTGGCGTCGTACTTCGGGTTCAGCGGCAGGACGTATCAGGACGTGGAGGCGATGTTGCGGGACGAAACCCCCGACGTCGTCGCGGTGACGAGTCCGTACCCGATGCACAGGGCGCACGCGATTGCCGCGCTCGACGCAGGCGCCCACGTGCTTTGCGAGAAGCCGTTCTGCTGGGACAGAGACAAGGAACTGGATGAGATCCTGGCCGACGGAAGGGCGGTGGTTGCGAAGGCGAAGGACGCGGGCCGTCTGCTGGGGGTCTCCGCCCAATATCCGGCGGGTATACCACAATACCGGGCGCTTTATGAGCGGGTCCGCGGAACCTGGGACAACGTGACGCGGATTACGATGGAAATGGAGGTGAAGGGCAGAAAAGGGCCGAAACGCCGCGAAGAAATCTGGGCCGACGTCGCTCCGCACGCATTGAGTCTGGTCATTGGCTTCCTTCCGGATGGCAGGATGGATGCGACGACCGCCGTATGCGAAATCGAAGAGCGTGAGAACCGGGCGCGGTTCGATTTCGTCAGCCCCCGAGGACCGTGCGGCGTGGATCTGGTTTTGCGCGATATCGACGAGGGCGTACCGGCGCGCCGGTTCGGCGTCAACGGCTTTACCGTGGATTGGGAGGGGTACGTCGACGACGATGGAATCTACCGCGCCCGCCTCGTTCACGGAAGCGAATCTCTGCAATGCGACGACTTTCTGCACATCCTGGTCGATGCCTTTGTTTCATGCGTTCGGGGCTCGGGCGGTCGGCCCGTCGTGTCGGGCGCGGACGGGTTGCTGGGGTTGGAGTACCAGGTCGAACTGTTGCGCCTGGCGAGAGCGCAATCCCCATCCCGGACCTGAGCACGGGGCGCGCAAGAATGGAGCCGAAGCGCAAGGCCGATATTGCCGTTATCGTCACCTGTCACAATTACGGCCGTTACCTCCGGCAATGCCTGCGTTCGATTGAAACACAGGTGCTGAAACCGGCGTTCGTTCTGGTGGTGGACGACGCAAGCACGGACGAAACCGGGGAAGTCGCCCGGCAGTTTCCGGAGATGGAATACCGTCGCGTGGAATTCCAGAACGGGAACAGGTCCCGGAACTACGGATTCAACCACGTATCGGCCGAATGGGTGGTCTTCTTCGACGCGGACAACTATATGTCGCCCGAATTCCTGGATGTGCTACATGGCGCGGCACGATCGCGTCCTGGCATCGATTTCGTATATTGCGATCGCATCAACTTCACCCACGGGGACGGCTCCTGGCATCACGAGCCGGACGGAGTCAGGAAATCCGGGCCCTTCCAGCCGGAAAGGCTGCGAAAGGGCAATTACGTGGACGTCGCCTCGCTGTTGCGGTCAGACAGATTTCCGGGTTTCGACGAATCCATCCGGCGTTATCAGGATTGGGACCTGTGGTTGAATATCGTCCTGAGACAGCACGGCCGCGGCCATTATGTACCGAAACCACTTTACTTCTATCGGATCCACGACGCCAATATCAGTCGCAGGGAGTCCGACGACCGGGCGGTCTGGCGCGTCCGACGGAAATACCGACTCGGGGTCTATTTTAATTTGCCGCTCGTCAGAGACGCGCGCTGGCTGTTCTGCGTGCTGCGGAGACTGAAACGAACCGTGTTCGGCCGCGGCCGGTAGGCCTTCCCGGCGTAAACAGGGGTAAGTTTGGACGTTACGCATCTGGTGCTGGCGCTGGCGGGCCTGCTCATCGGCGTCATGAAGGCCGGGTTCGGGGGCGGCGTGGGCGTGGTCGTCACGCCGCTGCTGGCGCTGGTGATACCCGCCAAGCTGGCGCTGGGCGTTATGCTGCCGCTTTCGCTCGCGGCGGACCTGATCGCGATTCGGTATTATTGGAAGTACCGCGTGTCCCGGGTCGTCGGGAGCCTGATTCCCGGGATGGCGGTGGGTGTGCTGGTCGGCTGGGTGTTGCTGGATGCCATTCCCGAACTCTGGTTCAGGCGGGTGCTGGGCGGACTGGCGTGCGTATTCGGCCTGTTGCAGGCATTCAGAGACCGGCTTCCGGGCGTGCCGAAGGTTTCCGCCGTCGCCGCCGGCGTGGCGCTGGGCGTCGTTTCGGTACTCACCCATTCCGGCGGCATCATTCTGATGTTGTATCTGATACCCCAGGGCCTGAGCGGTCGGGTGTTTGTGGCAACCGCGGTGCTTGTCGGCCTGGCGTTGAATACCATGAAGGCGCTGGCCTATGCACACCTTGGGTTGTTGGGCGCGGAAGTGTGGCGCATGGATCTCTTTATGCTGCCGACGCTTGCCGCGGGCGTGGGCCTGGGAATCCTGATGAATCGCGGGTTGTCGGTCGTATGGTTCAACAGGGCGATTCTGGTCCTCGTCCTGGCGATCGGGGTCCGGTTGATGTTATCCTAGGATTCCGTGCGGCCGGCGGTTGCTGGCCGGAAGCGGAGGAGAGCGTGTCACGACCGGTAATCGGCATCACCACCAGCATCGAGAATTCGAAGGGCCGCAACGCGCGCCAGGCCGTGGGCTGCGCATACGTCAGCGCCGTGGAACGGGCTGGCGGATGTCCCGTGATTCTTCCCATGGTCGAACGACGGGAAGTGCTTGCGCCGGTGCTCGATCTGATCGACGGGCTGATCATAACCGGCGGTCCGGGCGTTACGGACCGTCTGATCGGCGTGCTTCCCGACGACCTGCCGCCGGTAGATCCGATCCGGGCCCGGACGGACAGCTGGATCTACCACGATGCGCGGAAGCGGAATCTGCCAATGCTGGGCATCTGCTACGGAATGCAGTTCATCAACGCCAGATTCGACGGCGCGATCTACGCGGATATACAGGTCCAGCTCCGCAAGGGGCCCCATTCTCCCAAACGATCGGAACGGCTTCCGGTTCGGCACCGCGTTCGGACGCTGCCGGATACCTGGCTCGCCCGCCTGACCGGCCGGTCGTACGAGTTTCTCGAGGTGAACAGTTCCCATATCCAGGCCATCGAGGGGCCCGGTAGCGGGCTCCGCGTCAACGCGGTAAGCGATGACGGCGTTATCGAAGGGATAGAGACGGAAGACGGACGCATCATTGGCTTGCAGTTTCACCCGGAGGCGTTGCCGGGAACGGTGTGGGACCGCGTATTCGAACACCTGGTATCCACGTCGCGGACGGGCGGGAACCGGGTAGCCGTCGACCGGGACTGAGACCCTCGCCGTCGACCCGCGCCGCTGTCATGCCGGAACGTTGCGCGCGAGTACGCTTTGTGGGCGTTACGCTTCGCCTGTACCCATTCAGGAAGGAAAAACGGATGAGAGAGCGACCCGTTTACTGCTGTAGAAAAGTCTCCACTCCGCCGCCGTTGAATGGAAACATTGCGGGAACGGCGTGGGCGTCGGCAGAGAAAGTCAGCCGGGCGTTCCATCTGATCGGAACCCGGGCCGATCCGCCAGGTTATTTCCTGGAAGCCGCGGCGCTCTGGGACGACAAGGCCCTTTACGTGTGTCTCGTATCCGATCCGTCTCCCGTTCCCGTGACGATGCGGGAGCGGGACCGGGACCTGTTCAACGAATGCGCGGTGGAGGTCTTCCTTCGAGCGGGAAGCGGCTACTACGAAATCGAGGTGAACCCCCTCGGCGCCGTTCTGGACCTTTACTTTCCGCGTGAGGAGGAGGCCGACTGGCAGGCGATGGCGGAATTCGACGTTCCCGGGCTGGAATGGACGGTCGGGGAAGTGGGCGTAAACGGACGCTGGTGCGCGCAACTGGCCATTCCCTGGGACGGCGTACCGGAAGTGAGCCGGGCGCGCCACGATGGCATGGCGTGCATTTTCGCGAATTTCACGCGAAGCCAGAAGTTGCCGGACGGAACGTATCATCTCACCACGTGGGGTCCCGCACAGCAGGCGTTCTGCGAATTGGCGAACATGGGCTGCGTGGTGCTCTCGCCCCGCACAGCGGACTGAAAATGAACGAGAAAAGCCGTCCCGCCTCGCCGGCCGGAAATCGTGCGTCCAATCCATTCTGGACGATCGCGAACGGACTGAGCCTGCTCCGCGCGGCGTTGACCGGCCCGGTTCTCTGGATGATCTGGATGGGTCCGGCGTATAAGTGGTATCTGTTCTCCGTTGTCATGGCGATGATTATAACCGATATTCTGGACGGATATCTCGCAAGGCGCCGGGGGACGGTTACCCGCTGGGGCAAGATCCTGGACCCGCTTGCCGACAAGGTGGCCATCGATGCGATCGCGATCGTGCTGGCGATTGTGAAGGGATTGCCGCTCTGGGTCGTCGCCGTGGCTGTCGGACGGGACGTTGCCATTGTGGCAGCCGGTGTCTTTCTGTTGAACCGGGACCGAATCGTGCTCTCCTCCAATGTCTGGGGCAAGCTGACCAGTTGCGCGATGAGCGTCCTGCTGATCGCCTATGCAATGGATGCGCAGCCGCTGAAGGTCCCTTTTCTGTACCTGTCGGCGCTGCTTCTTCTGGTTTCGTCAGCAAGCTACGCGCGCATATACCTGAAGCAGCGGCGATAACGCGGCAGGCTTTATTCATTCCAAGAGAGTACGTTGCAAATCAGCGTCATTATTCCCGTTGTCAATGAAGCGGAAGCGATAGCCGGGTGCCTGGCGCAGTTCCGCGGACAACGGAACGTCGAAGTGATCGTGGTCGATGGCGGCAGCCGGGACGGTACGCAGGACCGGACCCGGGCAGCCGGAACAGCGCGGCTGGTGACGTCGCCGAGAACATGCCGGTCCGCGCAACTGAATCGCGGGGCGAGGTCGGCCTCGGGCGACGTGCTGTTGTTTCTGCACGCGGATACGTTTCTGCCTGAAGGCGCCATCCGGATGATCCGGGAATCGCTCCAGGATCCTGGAGTGGCGGGCGGGAGTTTCCGGATGGGGCTTTCCGAAGATACCTGGATGTTCCGGACGATCGCCTTCCTCTCCACGATGCGGTCCAGGTATCTGGGGGTTACGTACGGAGACCAGGGAATATACGTCCGGCGGGCCGTTTTCGACCGCGTGTCCGGTTTTCCGGAAGTGGCGCTCTTCGAAGACTCGGAGTTCTGCGCCGCGGTGAGGAAGCTGGGCCGTTTCGTTCTGCTGGACGGCAGCGTCCGCGCGTCCACGCGCCGATGGCGCCGGTGGGGGGTCGTACCCACGATTCTCCGGATGTGGACGTTACGAATCCTGTATCTGTGTTCGGTTTCCGATAAACGGTTGCGTCGCCTCTATCGCGACGTAAGGTGAGCAGGTCGAGGAGGCTCAGGATGACCGCCGCGCGACTGGGTTTTGTAGGTCTGGGTCACATTACGGTCAACGCCCATCTGCCGCCGCTGGCCGCACTGGCGGAAAAGGGCGACGTGACGCTGCAGGCATTCTGCGACGTGGACGGTGAAACGGCCGCCGGCCGGGCGCGGACCTTCGGGGCGAATGCCGTGTATACGGACCATCGGGAGATGTTCGATAAGGAGGATCTGGACGGCGTCTACATCTGCATTCCGCCCACCCTGCATACGGATGCCGAACTTATCGCCGCGGAGAAGGGGATCCCCGTAATGGTGGAGAAACCCCAGACGCTCGACGTCGCGCAGGCCGTGAGATTCAGCGAGGCGATCAGGAAGGCGGGCGTCCCTTCCCAGGTCGGTTTCATGAGTCGGTATTACGCAACCGCGGAGTTCATGCGGGATCGGGTCTCGGAACGGACGCCCAGACACGCGCTCGTGCAACTGCTGTACAGCGGCGGGCACATTCGCTACTGGACAAGCCGGTTTGAACTCTGCGGCGGATCGTTTGTGGAGAATACGATTCACATGGTGGACCTGCTCAGGTTTTTCCTGGGAGACATCGCGGAGGTCTCCGCGTTTTATCACTATCGCAAGCCCGGGGAAGGCCCCCATCCCATCAACCTGCCCCACGTGTACGACGTGAATTACCGATTTGAGAACGGCGTCGTGGCCAGTGTGACCACCTCGCGCGTGCTGACAAACGTCAATGCGTCGAGGCGGGAGGTGCTGGTGGTATGCGACGATTCGCTGCTGGAGTGGTCGGCGGAGACGGTCATCGAAAACGGGGAGGCGGTTTTCGAGTCGCCCGGCGCGGACAATGCGTTCGCCCGTCAGGCGCGTGAATTCGTCAACGCGATCCGTTCGGGCGACGCATCGGAACTTCGAAACGGGTACCCGCAGGCATTGAACAGTCTGGCCGCTGTGTTGGGGGCGAACGCGTCCGCCTCCGAAGGGGGAGCGCTGATACGGCTGGAGGAATTCGTGCGGGGAACCGCGGGCGGACGGGATCGCACCCGCGCAGACGCGGGTGCGAAGCCCGACGCCTTTTGACACGGAGGTGGCGTCGATGAACGAAGTCAGGTATTTCACGCCGCTGGAGGCCAACCGCGCCCTGCCGCTGGTGAAACGCATCGTTGCCGACATCCAGACGTCCGGACGGCGGTTGAGGCAGCTTGCCGGGGAACTCGGTCCTGCAGCGGCCGACAATGCCGAGGTCAGGAAGCTGATTGCGTCGTTGAATGAGTTCTTCGAGGAACTGGAGGGAATCGGATGTTCGTACAAGGATCCCAATTTCAGCCTCGGCCTTGTGGATTTTCCCGGCGTCATTGACGGCGAGGAGGTGCTATTGTGCTGGCGAAGCGACGAGCCGGCCGTCACGCATTACCACGGTCCCACGGAGGGCTATCAGGGGCGCAAACGGATTCCCGACGAATTGCTTCGGGAAACCGGGACGGATCAGAGAGAGGAGCAGGAGGATGACAGTTCAGGAACTCGTAAGCCGGTTTCCGGAGATCCCGGCCGATCTGCGCGGTGAACCGCTGCTGGCTGACTTCGCGGACGCATTCCAGGCGCAGCTGGAAATTGCTCACAAGCCCAGCGCATGCGCGGAGGAGCACGACGCCGGCAACCATTTCTATCTGAAACTGATCGGGCCGATCGACATCTACCGGTACGGACTCTATGACCGGGAGCGGGTGTTGAAGGAGATCCGGCAACTCGTCGAAGGCCATCGTGCGGACCCCGGCGGGTTCGCGCGCGGGCTGCTGCCGGAACAGGTTGCGCGGCACGAGGTCAGAGGGCCCGGCTGTGGATAGGCCGAAGCACGCGTTTCATCTTCTGACGGCAACCGAACTCGCCGGGCTGTACCGCAGCGGGCAGGTATCGCCTGTAGAGATAACCGAAGCGTATCTGGAGCGCATCCATCGGTATCAGCCCCGTGCCAAAGCCTTCATTACGGTAACCGCCGATCGCGCGCGCGCGGATGCGAAAGCCGCGGAACTGGCGCTCCGGTCCGGCAACGACGCCGGGCCGTTGCACGGCGTGCCGATCGCATTGAAAGACCTCTGCGATACCGCGGGCATCCGAACCACCTCGGGAGCGCTGGCGAGGAAGGACCGCGTGCCGGCGGCCTCCTCGACGGTGGCGAAGCGACTGGCGGCGGCGGGCACGGTGCTGCTGGGCAAGACGAATCTTGTGGAATATGCCTTCGGTCCGTTCGGAATCAACCCTCACTTCGGCACGCCGCCGAATCCATGGGACCCGCAGCGGGTTCCCGGCGGGTCCAGCAGCGGATCCGGTCTGGCGGTCGCGGCCGGTCTGTCCGCAGCCGCGATCGGAACGGACACCGGCGGGTCGGTGCGTATCCCCGCTGCATACTGCGGTATCGTCGGTCTCAAGACCACAACGGGCCGTATTGGCACGGCGGGCGTCATGCCGCTATCCTGGACGCTGGATACGATCGGGCCCATGACCCGATGCGTTGAAGACGCCGCGCTGATGTATACGGCGATCGTAGGCGCCGAGGTCGGTGACGCCACTGCCCTCGATCTGCCGGTAGGCGAGGTCATGGGCGTCTTGAAGAAGGATGTCAGGGGTCTGCGGCTCGCAGTGGTCCGCGAGCCGTTCTTCAATGGGGCGGACCCCGAAGTCGTCTCGCTTGTGGAAGGCGCGATTCAGGTCCTTGCCGGCCTGGGCGCAAACGTGCGTGAAATGAAGTTCCCCGAGGCGGTTCAGGCCGAAAGAGAGGAAGATAACCTCAGGCTTCTTCGGACCGAGGCCGTCGTCGTCCACCGCGAGGCATTGACAGAAGCGCCGGATTCCTTCGGCCCGGACGTCCGTGCGCGTCTCCAGGTCGAGCCGGGCCTGCTGGCCGTCGATCTTGCGGAGATTCAGCGCAAACGCGCCGGAATGATGCGGACGGCGGCTGCGAGGTTGACGGACGTGGAGGCCGTCGCCGGTCCCACGATGTTGTCGCCCGCGCCGCGCTTGCGCGATCTGAACCGCGGTGAGCCCCACCGCCTGCTCACGCGGCTGGTCAACTGGCTGGGTCTGTGCGCGGTATCCGTACCCTGCGGGTTTACGTCCGAGGGACTTCCGGTAGGTCTGCAGTTGACGGGCAAGCCGTACGACGAGGCGACGATTCTCCGGCTGGCCTACGCGTACGAGCAGGCAACGGACTGGCGCATGTCGCACCCGCCCGGCTATTGTTCGTAAGGCTTCGATGGCGCATCGATTGACGATTTGAAATCAATACGGAGACTCAAAAGGGGGGAGCGCGATATGCTGGTGGGTTACGTGAGTGATGAGCGCTATATCGCGTTGTCCGACGTGGCTCTGGAGTTCAGGGACGCGTCGGGAAACGCGGTTCCCGCGCGTTCGTCGGCATCGGGTGCGGTATACGCGGACGTTACGCCGGGGTCCTATCAGGTTGTTCTGGCGCTGAACGGGTACGGGTCGAAGATCGTCGACATGGAGGTGAAACCGGATGAACCCCATCAGTTTCGCCTGTTGAAGGACTGCCTCATGGGCTACGTATGGCCCAAGTGCGTCAAGTCGGGCGATCGCTCCGAATTCCGCGTGCATTCACACGAACAATACAAGCTTGAATTGTGGCGTTACGGCTGGAAGAAGGAACTCATCAGGCCTATCGGGTGGTACGACGAGCACGGGCCGCGGGCCACCGTGCAGTTGACGCCCGACGGCGACTATACGCAGATAGGCGCGCAGTGGAACAAATTCGGGTATACCAGCCCCGGTCATAAGCAGCTGGTCACGGCGCCCGAACGGTCAGGGCTTTACTATTTTCACGCGAAAACGGAATCCGGTTTGTTCTTTTCGTTTCCGTGGGTCGTGGCGCCGGCGGAACCCCGGGCGAGAGTGGCCGTGCTGGCGTCGAACATCAACTGGAACTGCTACAACAACTTCGGCGGGCGCAGTAACTACATCCATCCCGACAGGATGCCGTCCACGCCGACCATCAATGCGCGGCTCGAGTTGAAGCGCTACACCGATCCGGAGCACATCAACTACGATGCGGAGGAATACCTGCCGCTGTCGTTCGAGCGTCCGGAGCCGATCAATGTCGTGCCGGAGGATGAACAGGTTACCGATCCGATCGAGGGCCGGGCGCCCAATCACGTCGCGCCGGCGGAATGGCGGCTGATGGGATGGCTTGAGCGGGAAGGGTTCGAGTACGACGTCTACTCGGAAACTCAGCTGCACTTCGGTGCGCTCAATCTGGACGATTACGCCGTTTTGATTCTGGGACCCCATCCCGAATACTGGTCCGCCAGGATGTATTACGACGTAAAGGACTGGGTGTTCAACCGGGGCGGGAGGCTGATGTATCTGGGCGGCAACGGGCTGAACTGCGAGGTGGAGTTCCCGGACGAGGAAACAATGATCGTGCATAACGGAAACCGGCGTCAACAGCGTGACGGAGGATTCGAAAGCCGGATGCACATGCGCCAGGAATCCGAGGCCAACCTGCTGGGCGTGGTCTTTACCGATGCCGGCATCATGACCGCGGCGCCGTATCGGGCTGTCAGCGCCGGTCACTGGGCATTCGATGGCACGGGTCTCGCCGACGGGGATATTTTCGGTCGAGAGTATCAACACATGCGAATCCCGGGCGGGGCGTCGGGGCACGAAACGGACAAGATCTCGCCCAGGTTCTCGCCCGAAAACGTGAAGCTGCTCGCCCGCGGGACCAACGACAACGAGGGTGGCGCCCATATGGTCCTTCACGAGCCGGAAGGCGGCGGCGCCGTCTTTTCGACGGGGTCGATCACCTATATCAGTTCCCTTCTGGTCAGCGATGAACTCTCCCGTCTGACGGGCAACGTGCTGAAGCGTTTCCTGACGTAATTGCGGAGCGCGGCATGCTTTTCGACACGCATACGAATCTGCTGTGGTATCCCGACCATCTGTCGGATGAATTCGTCGAGTCCGCGCTTGCGGCCAAGAAGGCGAAGATGCGACTGTCGCGCGACGTGTACTTTGCCGGCGACACCCAGGACGAGCGCAACGCGTTCGACGCCAGGCCCGAGCAGTTGCTGGCAGCCACGGAAGACTGTGACAGGGCGATCGTGTTCGGCCTGCGCGCCCCGTACGTTGGCATCGACGTGCCGCAGGAACTCGTTGCGCGATTCGTGAATGAAAACGCGGACCGGTTCTTCGGCTGGGGTTCGGTCAACCCGAACGACGCGGATTGCATCGATCAACTGGTATATTGCGTGGAGGACCTCGGGCTGAGTGGGCTCAAGGTGGCGCCGATCTACCAGAACTGGGACCCCCGGGATCCTTGTCACCTGCCGTTCTTCAAGAAGGCCGAATCGCTGGGCATTCCGCTGAATATCCACCAGGGAACCTCGTTCGTCCGTTTCGGCCCGTTGAAGTACGCGAATCCGATTCAGCTCGAGGATATCGCAATCGCGTGTCCGGATCTCCGCATCGTCATTTCCCACATGGGGCATCCGTGGGAAGACGAGTGCGTGGTGCTCATTCGCAAGCATCCCAACCTGTACACCAACGTATCCGCGCTCCACTACCGGCCGCGGCGGCACTACCAGGCCTTCATGTCGGCGATCGAATACGGCGTGGAACACAAACTGATATTCGGATCCGATTTTCCATCGGCCACGGCGGCGCAGGTCATTGCCGGGCAGTGGAAGGTGAATGACGTGGTGAGGGGGACAAATTTCCCCACGGTCCCCGACGAGGTCATCCACAATATCATCTACGAGAACTGGAAGCTCGCCCTTCCGGAGTATATCGGCCGTTGAATTCCTATCACAATGAGAGGCCTTGATGAGCCGATTGTATTACAGCGAAGAGGGGCGGGTGATGCCCACGCTTTGCGAGGAATTGACGACGTTCCGCCGGGCCCGCAAGCGGCTTGCGCTGCCGGCCACGGATGCGCCGGGGCAGGTCTATATCCTCGCCCGGCCCTATCCCGAGAACGCGGCGCCGCTTCGGGTGGCCGTGAACGGCGTCGAAGTCGCGCCGATCGCGCCCGAACGGCCCGGCGCTTATTCCTGGTATGAATTCCCGGTGACCGATCTCAGGGCCGGCGACAATACCTTCGAACTGTGGACCGACGGAACGGCGATGGACGGCTGGTCCCTCGCGATGGAAGCGGGACGGGCCGAAACCGGCAGCGCCCTCAGCGATGACGGCGGCGAGACCTGGCGGAGCGACCGGATGGGCTATCTCAACTCGGTCCTGGGCGAATACGTCGTCCGGGTGCGCCTGTCCGAGGGAGAGGATCCGCCGCCGCCCGCCATGGTCTGGGAGGTCGAGGACTCGCCCAGGCTGCTCTCGTTGAGGCGTTTGCTGCCGCCGGTCGCGAGAGACCAGGGACCGCTGATCAACCGGGTCCGGGCGTTATCGTCCTGGCTGGCGTCCAGCTGGGAGCATACCAATTCGCTCCGGGCGGGTCAATACGCGCCATGGGACGCGGAAACCCTGCTCGCATGGGCACCCCGGCAGGTCGGACACAACGGCAAACGGCCGGTGGCGATGTGCGTTCACTATGCGGCGGCATTCGTCAGTTGCGCCCAGGCGGCGGGCATTCCCGCCCGATGCGCCGTCCTTACCGACGCGGTCAACGGTTTCAACGGGCATTTCGTGGCCGAGGTCTGGTTCGAGGAGTATGGCAAGTGGGCCGTGGTGGATCCCAACACCGATGCCCTGTTCGTCAGGAACGGGGTACCCATGTCGATGGGCGAGGTGCAGGCCGTTGGAGAGAGCCTGAAAACCCATATCGAATACGGTCCCGGCGCACAGTACCAGCGTACGTTTCCGCATATGGTTGAATTCGCGCGGGAGAATCTGGAGAAGGGGGTGTGCTTCGGGCACCGGAGCGTGTGGTTCCGGAGCGACCTGCTGGGGCGACCGGAATTCTCGCCACCCGCGCACGGATCGCTGAGTTATTGCGAGACGGGCCTGGTCTGGGAGCAACGCGACCTGGCGGCGGGGTTCGGGATGTTTCCATTCTTCGGCGACGAGGGCTACTTCGATGCCGCGCCGGCAGGTTTCGGTGACGTGTGAAACGGCGACCGGCGGCATTCGCGGTTACGTATATCCGATTATGTTCATAGAGGGAGTCCCATGATCAAAATAGGTACGCGAATCGATCCCGATTGGCTGGACCGGCCGGAGGACCTGCGGTTCCTGCGGCAGATCGGAGTGGACGTCGTGGACGTGACGCTGGATATCTTCCCGGGGTACAGGGAGTCCGGGCGACTGCGTCGCGAAAGCCTGGAGCGCGTGGTGGAGGTGGTGGACGGCGCCGGCCTCAGGATCGAACGGGCGAACGCCACGAACAACTATATGCGCGCTGTCTTCCTGGGTGAATCCGGCGCCGCACAGGAACTGGATCATCTCGTGGCGAACGTCGCGCTCTGCGGAGAATACGGATTTCCCGTCGTCGGGATTCAGTGTTTCCAGGCCGCCCAGTTCGAAGGGTTGCCTCGAGGCGTATTCGAGTGGGTGGAAGGCCGGGGCGGCTATCGGCACCTGAGGGTTGATTTGCGGGACGCGCTGAACAGACCCCCGCGAGACGGCGCGCCAACGCACGAGGAACTCTGGGAACGGACGTTGGAGATCTTCCGGGCGACGGTGCCTGTCGCCGAAGCGTGCGGAACACGGGTCGCGATGCATGGGAACGACCCTCCCGTGTCCAGCCTGTACGGCGTACCTCAGATCCTGCACGATTTCGCGTCGTTCGATCGGCTGTTTTCGGAGGTGCCGTCGCCTGCAAACGGGATGACCTTCTGCGTCGGCACGCGGTACGAGTCGGGCGAGGACGTATTCGAGGGAATCCGGCGGTTTGGCGGGCAGGGGAGAATCTTCCACGTGCATTTTCGAAACGTGCGGGGAACCATTCCTGAAACCGGGGGGTATGAGGAGGTGAGTCCGGATCTGGGAGACCTGAACATGTTCCATGTGGTACGGGCATTGCACGAAGTGGATTTCGAGGGCGCCATAGACTACGACCATATTATGAAGTTGGCCGGCGACGCGGAAGGGCGGGCCTATATAGCACTATGCGTCGGGCAGATGCACGGATTCCTGAAGGCGCTCGAAACGGAACGTTGACGGGTGATGCACATTATGGAAGACGCCTTGCACGGCCGATGTTCAGCGGGTTGAACGCAAACGTACCGGGAGATGACACTGAGCGTTTCCATGGCTGAAACGACGGAAATCGTTGTCGATCTTGCGCGGGCCTCCTGTGCATCGCTCGATCAGGTGGGCGGAAAGGCGAGAAACCTGGGGCGTCTGCTTGCCGGGGGATTCCGAGTTCCGGACGGGTTCTGCGTGACAGCGGACGCCTGTGCACGGTTTCTTGAATACAATGGCCTGGATCCCGCGGGCGCGACCGAGGAGACGGTTGCCCGGGGTTCGTTTCCCGAATACGTGGAACGGGCTATCCGGACGTCATCCGAATTGCTCCTCCGCCAGGGCGCGGGACCGGTTGCGGTTCGGTCGTCCGGCGCCTCCGAGGACGGCAGCGCATTCGCGTTTGCGGGTCAGTTCGAGACGTACCTGAATCTCACGGATGTCGCTTCCGTACTCCAACACGTCCGGATGTGCTGGGCGTCTGCATGGAACGACCGGTTGCGAACCTATGCCCCGGACGTGATTCCCCGTATTGCGGTTGTTGTACAGGAGATGGTTGACGCGGAGAAGTCCGGCATCGTTTTCACGCAAAACCCGGTGGCGTCAGGCGCACCGGGTATTTTTGTGGAGGCCAACTGGGGGCTCGGCGAGACGGTGGTCGGAGGGGAGGTTTCGCCCGATTCCTACGTGCTGGACCGGAAAACGGGCAACGTTGTCGAGAAACATATCGCAGAGAAGCTGTGGCGGCTGCGACCGGGCGACCGCCGCGCCGAACCCATGCCGGAGGGCCTTCGTCGAGCCGAAGCGCTTTCACCCGATGAGCTGCGCATGCTCTGGCGGCAAGGGAGGAAGATCGAGGCGTTCTCCGGGGGCCGGCCCCAGGACATCGAGTGGGCGTTTTCCGGCGGCAGGCTCTATCTTCTGCAGACGCGTCCGATTACCACGACGGTCTCCCGCCCGCGCGGCACGTGGTCGCGGGGCATCTGCGACGACCTCTGGTCCGAGGCCCTCTGTCCGATGGCCGCGTCCATCATTGCGGGTCGCCTGAGCGAGGCCTACACCTTCCAGCGTGCCGCGCGGCGCCTGGGGCTGAGAGCGTTGATTCGCGATGACATGATGAACGTAATCGACGGTTACATGTATGTGAACGCCGACGCCGTGTCGCAGGTGCTCCGGCTGATCCCGGAGCGCCTGACGGCAGACGACGCCCTGAAAATTCTGCCCCGGAGCCTCCGGGATGAGGTCAAGGACTCGCCGCGGTCCTGGTGGCGGATTGTCCCGGCGCTGTTGCGTCTGCCGGGCCTGCTGATGACCGAACCCTACGGTCTGATTCACAGCAATCACCGGCGGGTCAGGCAGGCATTTTTCCCGGTATTCTGCCGGCGGATTCATGCCATCGAGCGTCAGATTTCCTCGGCGCGGGCTCCGGATGCGCTGCTCGGTGCGGCGAATCGTCTGACCGAACTGGCCATGCGCCAGCAGCGGGACGTCAACCAGTGGAGCTACGCGTTCGCGATGAACTGCATCTGGGCGCTGCGAACGATGGTGGTCCGCTGGGCGGACCTCGATATGGAAGTCTTCAAGGACCTGCTGCTGGTCCCTGCGAGAAACAAGACTTCGGAGGCCAATGCCGCTCTTGAGGAATTGACAGAGGAGGTCCGGAACGACCCAGGGCTGCGGCGGATCCTGGAAACTGGCGAGGACGGGGCGTTCCTGAGGCGTATGACGGCGGGCGAGGGCCGCTTCGCTTCGAGGTTCGAGGCGTTCATCCAGGGGTACGGGGAACGCGCCGCCAATCGGGATTTCACGTATGCGCGCTGGCGGGAACGGCCGGAAATCGTCGTGCAGATGCTCCGGCAGAATCTCTGCGCCGAATCCGTGCCGCTGCGGAAAGAGCCCCGGGAAACGATGCAGGCGGCGGAATCGAAGGTATTTGAGCGTCTGTCCGAAACGCCCTTCGGATCGGTGCGCGTCGTGGTGTTTCGGCACGTACTGAGATACGCAAGGATCTATATCGGACTTCGTGAGGAGTTGCGATTTCACCTCGACAGATTGTTCGCCGGGTACCGGTCTGTCTTTCTGGGGCTGGCCGACCATCTCGTATCCCGAGGACTGCTTCGACGGAAGGATGACGTGTTCTTCCTGACCTGTGGCGAGGTCGAGAACGCGTTCCGTGGCGGCCCCGCGCCGTCCGAAGACGAGATCCTTCGACGGATCGCGGATTTCGAACGCGCGCGCATCAGACAGCCGTTTTATTTCTGGATTGACGGTCGCGGCGAGAATCCCGTCGTCGACGAAGATCAGGACGCGCACCGGTTGCAGGGCGTTGGAACGAGCCCCGGAACGGCAACCGGATTCGCCAGGCTGATACGCGGACCCGAGGCGTTCGGGACGCTTGGGCAGGGGGAGGTGCTGGTCGCACTGGGGACGGATCCGGGATGGACCCCGCTCTTCCGGCGGGCGAGCGCGGTGGTCACGGAAATCGGCGGGGTCCTGAACCACAGTTCCGTGATCGCCCGGGAGTACCGGGTCCCCGCGGTGGTCGGGGTGTCGGGCGCGACGCGGCGCATCCGCACCGGAGACCGCGTTACCGTGGATGGGAGTCGCGGTGTGGTCGAAATTTTCGTCGACGGAGGCGGGTCCCATTAATCCTGCGATCCGGCAGACCGGGCCGGATTGGCGGCCGGACACGACGGTTCTTGACACACTTCCGTATAACCTCCTTGTTTTTAATTATTTGAGATAATATCGCTTCAGCGTTTCGTCGAACTTGGGATTGACCGGCGAGCGAATCGGTTGCCAATGAGCCCTTCTTGTTGTAAATTTACCATTCTGTATCGGAACCGCAATTCACCATTCTTCGTTTCGGCACCGCGCCAATGACGTCGATTTCCGAGAATCTGGAGCGGGTCCTGGAGCGCATCGCCCGGGCCGCGGAGCGAGCGGGGCGGCAGGCGCGGGACGTGACCCTTGTCGCGGTCTCCAAGACGAAGAACGTCGAGGCCATCGGGGAAGCGGTGGAAGCGGGGGTACGGGTGTTGGGCGAAAACCGCGTACAGGAAGCCGAGACGAAGGTGGGCAGCGTCACGGATGCCGTGGAATGGCACCTCGTTGGTCACCTGCAGCGCAACAAGGTGAAGAGTGCGTTGCGCATGTTCGAGTTGATCCACTCCCTCGACAGTCTGCGGCTTGCAAAGGAGATTGGAAAACGCGCGGTACAGGCCGGGATTTCCGCGCGGACGCTCGTACAGGTGAATACTTCCGGGGCGGACTCGCAGTTCGGTGCCGCGCCTCACGCCGCGGTCGACCTTGTGGGGCGGATTTCAGAGGTGGAAGGCGTGGGTGTGGAGGGGTTGATGACGATAGGCCTGTTCCTACCGGATCCGGAAGCGGTTCGACCATGTTTCGTACAGCTGCGGGAACTGAGTGAAGAGATTGAATCGGCGCGAATACCGGGTGTGTCGATGACACACCTGTCAATGGGGATGACGGGGGATTTCGAGGCGGCAATCGAGGAAGGCGCCACGATGGTGCGCGTCGGTTCGGCGGTCTTCGGTTCACGGCAATGACGCAAGTACCGCGCGCCCGACGGTCGGCGCCGGGGCTGCCAGGATAAGGATTGCGATGTTATACGTCTTGTTGCAGGTCATTGACTATTTGCGTGCAGCCGTCGATTTCGCGGCATTCGCGGTGGTCGTCGTTGTCGTCGTCCTGATGGTCCTGCGATGGATACTGTTCAGGGCGCAGCCCTTCGGACGGCTTGCTCAGGTCGTTCGGGAATGGACGGACCCCATGATCTGGCCGGTTGCGCAGAGCCTGCCGGCGTCCAACAGTCTCAGCATTGCGCCGTTGTTCGTGATTCTGGCAGCGCTGCTGGCCGCGTTTTTTCTGAAGTGGGTCAGCAACGATGTGCTGCTGGCGCTGGAAGGGGTGGTTCGGGCATTGATGAACGTGGCTTTTCTTCAGGTCATCGGCTGGCTCTTTTACGGTGCGATTTCGGTCTTTCTGGTGTTGATCCTCGCCCGCATCATTGTTTCCTGGATGCCCTTTCTGCAAGGCGGGCGGCTGATCTGGACGCTGTATGCGCTTACCGAGCCCGTCATGGCGCCTTTCCGGCGCATGATTCCGCCGCTTGGGATGTTCGATCTCTCGCCGATTCTGTTGATCCTGCTGTTGAATTTCGCAAAGAGCGCGGTTCTCGCTGTCTTCGGACTGGGCGCGTCGTAGGGTCGGATTTCCGGAAGGACGGAGCGGTGCCATGACAGACGCGAAGCCGTTGCGCCTGGGCGTGATCGGCGGGTCCGGGTTCTACGAGATGGACGGCGTCAGGGTTGTGCGGGAGCACGACGTGGACACGCCGTTCGGCCGGCCCTCGGACCTGCTGGTGGAAGCAGACGTCCACGGACGCACGGCCTTTTTTCTCCCCCGGCATGGTCGTGGACACCGGTTGTTGCCGTCCGAGGTGCCGTATCGCGCCAATATACATGCGCTGAAACAGCTGGGCGTTACCCATGTCCTCGCGGTGGGCGCCGTGGGCATCATGAAAGAACACATCGGTCCGGGGGACATGGTCGTCCCGGACCAGATTTTCGACCGTACCAAGGGGAATCGGGCGTCCACGTTCTTCGGCGGCGGGGTTGTGGGTCACGTGTCCTTCGCCGACCCGTTTTGCGCCGGGATGCGCAGACTGGTTGTACAGGCTGCGAAGGCAAGGGGCGCCGCGGTCCACGACGGCGGCACGTACGTCTGCATGGAAGGGCCGCAGTTTTCCACCCGGGCGGAGTCGCACTTCTATCGCCGGGCCGCCGACGCCACGGTGATCGGAATGACGGCGCTTCCGGAGGCCAAACTCGCCCGTGAGGCTGAAATGTGTTACGCCGCGCTGTCGATGGGCACGGACTACGATTGCTGGCACGAACAGGAAGGGGACGTCGATATCGAGTCCGTTCTCGCCATCCTGAAGGCGAATACACGGACGGCCAATGCGGTCGTGAAGGAAATCTCGGGGCTGCTGCCGGAAGCGTCGGACTGCGAATGCCAGCGCGCGGCGCGGGATGCGATTATAACGGCGCCGGACGTCATTTCCAGTGAGGCGAAACAGCGGTTGAGCGTCCTTTATGGACACTATCTGGACGGGACGGGATGATCGACGAACGTTGGTACAGAAGACCCGATGGCGTACCGGAAGCCGTTTCGGCGGGGGGTGTGGTCGTCAGGGTGGAAGACGGACAGGTGATGGTGGCGCTGATTCGCGAGCGGTCCTACGCGGAGTACGTACTGCCGAAGGGACACGTGGACAGGGGCGAGTCCGTCGAGGAGGCCGCCCGCAGGGAAATCGAGGAGGAAGCGGGGTTTACGGAACTGGAGCTGATCCGGTCGATGGGCGTTCGGGAACGGATGAATTTTCATCGAACGGAGTGGAAGACCACGCATTATTTCCTGTATCGGACCGAGCAGGTTGACGTTGTGCCCACCGACGTCGAATACCACGAAGTGGTGGACTGGTTTCCGATTCACCGGCTGCCCGTGATGACGTGGCCGGAACAGAAAGCGCTGCTGAGGGAGAACGAGCATCGGATTGTCGCGATGGTGAATGGCCGGTCGACTCGAAAGCCCCTGTAACTTCCGGCGCCGTGCTTCCGCACGAACCGGTCTGCGTTGCGGAGCGCAGGGCCGCCGTACCGTATCGATGACCAGACCGGAATGACCCGCGGTTTCCCGAATACAACAACGACAGTGAATGGCGTTCATGGCGACGGTCACAGAGACAGACAGGGCATTCGAAGACGTTTCCGGCGGGATGGATTTTCCTTGCATGGAGAAGAAGATCCTTCGGTTCTGGGAGGAAAACCGTACGTTTGCGAAGTCGGTGGCAAACCGACCGGAGTCCAAACCGTTCATCTTCAACGACGGGCCGCCGTTTGCCAGCGGGCTACCGCACTACGGGCACCTCCTGGCCTCCATCATCAAGGACGTCGTACCGCGGTACTGGACGATGCGTGGATACCGGGTGGACCGGCGTTTCGGCTGGGACTGTCACGGGCTTCCGGTAGAAAACGAGGCCGAGAGGCAACTGGGGCTGAAGTCCAGGAAAGATATCCTTGCATTCGGCGTGGGCCGATTCAACGAATTCTGCCGTGAACAGGTGCTCCAATACACAGCCGAGTGGAAGCGGGTAATCCAGCGGTGTGGACGGTGGGTGGACTGGGACCACCAATACCGGACGATGGATCCGGACTTCATGGAATCCGTGTGGTGGGTGTTCAAGAGCCTCTGGGAGAAGGACCTGGTGTATGAGGGATACTATTCCCTTGCCTACTGTCCCAGGTGCGCCACCCCGCTCTCCAATTTCGAGGTGAATCTCGGGGGCTACCGGGATACCCGGGATCCTTCCATCACGGTGCGATTCCGCGTTCGCGGGCAGGCGAACACGTCGATTCTGGCATGGACGACCACACCGTGGACGCTGCCTTCCAACATGGCGCTCGCGGTCGGAGAAGATATCCCGTACGTGCGCGTCCACATGGAAAACGGAGAGCAGCTGATCCTTGCGGAACCGCGTTTCGACGCCCTGTTCGGCAGTCGCAGCAGAGAGGTGCAGCGTGTGGAGACGGAACCGGTCCCGGACCTGCTGGAAATGCGTTACGAGCCGCTGTTTCCCTATTTCCCGGACCTTGCCGATCAGGGCGCGTATCGCGTGCATGCGGCCGATTTCGTGTCTACCGACGACGGTACCGGGATCGTACACGTCGCTCCCGGATTCGGTGAAGATGACTATCGGCTGGGTGTCGAAAAGGGCATCCCGGTCGTGTGTCCGATCGACGAGGATTGCGCTTTTACGGAGGCGGTACCGGAATACGCGGGTCAGTTCGTAAAGGACGTGGATCGCGGGATCGTACGGCGGTTGCGGACGGAAGGTCTGCTGTTTTCGGACGGCACGCTGGTTCACAGTTATCCGTACTGCTGGCGGTGCGATTCTCCCCTGATTTATCGCGCAATCTCAACGTGGTTCGTGGCCATCGAGCCGATCAAGGAAGAGATGATCGCCTCGAATCAGCGGGTCCGCTGGGTGCCGGAGCACATCAAGGACGGACGATTCGGCCGCTGGCTGGCGGATGCGCGCGACTGGGCGATCAGCCGGAACCGCTACTGGGGCACGCCCCTGCCCG
This sequence comes from Gemmatimonadota bacterium, assembly GCA_028873695.1. Lineage (GTDB taxonomy): Bacteria > Latescibacterota > UBA2968 > UBA2968 > JAAXHE01. The sequence continues at coordinate 34,860 of JAPPNU010000010.1, forward strand.
TCTGGCGCAATGAGGAAACGAAGGAGACGATCTGCGTCGGGAGCCGGGAAGAACTGGAACGCCTGAGCGGGCAGCGGGTGGATGACCTTCACAAGCATCTGATCGATCGCGTCGAAATCCCCAGCCCCAGCGGAAGAGGCGTCCTGACGCGTGTGCCCGAGGTGCTGGATTGCTGGTTCGAGTCCGGTTCCATGCCCTATGCCCAGACGCACTATCCGTTTGAAAACCGGTCGTTTTTCGAGGCGAATTTCCCGGCCGATTTCATCTCCGAAGGCCTCGATCAGACCCGGGGCTGGTTCTATACGTTGACGGTTCTCGCAGCGGCGCTGTTTCGGGAGCCGGCGTTCAGGAATTGCATTGTTTCCGGTATGCTGCTTGCCGAGGACGGACGCAAGATGAGCAAGCGCCTGAAGAACTATCCGGAACCCACCGAAATGCTGGACGCGTACGGCGCTGACGCGTTGAGGCTTTATCTGTTGAACTCGCCGGCGCTGAAGGCCGAGGAGTTGAGAATCAGCGAACGCGGAATCCGGGAAAGTCTGCGTTCGGTCATTATCCCGCTGTGGAACGCGTACGGCGGCATATTCGTCACCTACGCGAATATAGACGGCTGGACGCCTGCGCGGGCCCGGGGGGCGCCGCGCACGCACGAACTGGACCGTTGGATCCTGTCGGAACTGCAGACGTTGCTGCATGAAATGAACGCGGAGATGGCGGCCTACCGGCTGTACAGGACGGTGCCGGTAATGGTTTCGTTTGTCGAGAAGTTGACGAACTGGTACATCCGCCGCAGCCGCCGCCGATTCTGGAAGTCTGAAGACGACGAGGACAAGGCCGCTGTCTACGAGACGCTCTACGAGGTGCTGGTTATGCTTGTCAAGGCGATGGCGCCCGTGCTTCCGTTCGTGACCGAGCAGATCTATCAGAATCTGGTCAGAAGAGCAGACAGGGAGGCCCCGGATAGCGTACACCTGTGCGATATGCCGCAGGCGGATGAGACGTTACGGGACCCCGGACTCGAGGCGCAGATGCATCTGGCGATGCGTGCGGTGGCTCTGGGCCGGTCGCTCCGCAACCGTCACGACCTCAAGGTGCGTCAGCCGCTGCGCCGGGTCTACCTGCTTCCGCCCGATACGGCCGGCCGGGAGGCGCTTGCGTCCATGCAGGGTCTGATCGCCGAGGAGCTGAACATCAAGGAAGTGGTGTTCGTGGAGGATGAGACGGAGTTGAGCGAGATTACATACAGACCCAACTACCGGGCGCTGGGGCCGCGTTTCGGGAAACGAATGAAAGAGGTGTCCGGACGCATCGCCGAACTGGCGCCGCGGGACGTCGAACGCCTTCGAACAGGGGAGAAGCTGGCGGTAGCGGGAGGGGAAATCGGTCTTGAGGATATGGAAATCCAGCGGCGGGAGAAAGACGACCTCGTTGTGGCCGTCGAGAACAACCTGTGCGTAGGGCTGGACGTCCACCTCGACGAAGACCTGGTCGACGAGTGTACGGCGCGGGAATTCGTCAACCGCGTACAGAACATGCGCAAGGAGATGGGATTACAGGTTGTCGACCGCATTCAGGTGGGGGTATCGGGAGAAGGCCGCCTGGAGCGCGCGGTCACCCGCTATCGGGCATACGTCCGCGGCGAGACGCTCGCGGAGGAGTTGCTGGTGGGTCGACTGCCGGACTCCCGCCCGTTCACCCGGGAATGGCAGGTGAACGGGCTGCGCGGCACAATCGGCGTTTCGCGCAACTGATACCCGAAAGCAATGGAGCAATATGCGTTCCGGATTTCACGCTCGCGGGACTGCGAGCGGCGTCCGGTTCGTGTACGCAGTCTGAACTGACAGGCGGAGAGGACGATGAACGAGAAAGATCTGAGATTTTTCCGGGAGATCCTGGAAGAAAAGCGGTTGTCCATCGTCGAGGATCTGGGGATGCTCGAGCAGCGATCCATGCACGCGACCTCCGAAGAGGCATCCGGAGGGCAGATCTATTCGGATCACATGCCGGAACTGGGCAGCGATTCGATCGAGCGGGAGAAGGCGTTCCTTTTCGCTTCGCGCGACGGCGCGTATCTGACACAGGTGGAGGACGCGCTTGAACGCATTGAGCGCGGGACCTTCGGAGCGTGCAGGGTCTGCGAGAAGGAGATCCCGAAAGCGCGTCTCGAAGCCGTCCCCACAACCCGGCTCTGCGTACCCTGCAAGGAAAACGAACAGCGGCAGGGTTTTCGCGCCACCTAGTGTTCTGTCCCGGAAATAAGTTGCCTAAATTCGTCCGCTGAGTCGCCCGTCTCGCAAGGCGCCTGAGCGCAGGCGACCTGCGTATGGTCGGCGAGCGAGGGGAACGCAGCGAGACGGGATGAATCGGCGGCCGAATGGTGAGGAATTTTCGGGACAGGACACTAATCCGAACGCTGCACGTTTAGGGCAAACGGCTCAAGCGAACCGTTGTCACGGGAGGCGATGTGCGAAGCCTCTGGATTTCGGGTGTCGTCCTTTTTCTGGACCAGGCGTCAAAGCGGATGGTAATGGAATCGATGATGCTCGGGGACTCGATTCCGGTAATGGGCTCATTCTTCAGGTTGACCTACATTCAGAACCCCGGCGCCGTGTTCGGCCTGAGGCTGGGCGGAAACGTCGCGCACCTGGTGTTCGCCGGCGTGGCGTTGATTCTGGTGGCGGTGATGTGGCTCCGACTGCCCCCCCATGAGCGGTTGGCTTCGGCCGGTCTGGCGCTCGTGCTGGGCGGCGCCGTCGGAAACGTGATCGACCGGATCCGCTTCAGCGCGGTGATTGATTTTCTGGACTTCGGATTCGGATCCGTTCGTTGGTGGGTGTTCAACGTCGCCGACGCCGCCGTCACGGTCGGCGCCGTGCTGTTGATACTCGGCTGTGGTATACTCAAGGGCGGAAAGGATGAGGCAGTTTGAAGTTACCGTCCTTCCGGAACACGCGGGCTGTCGACTCGACCGGATGCTGGCCGGCGTCTGCGAACCGCTTTCCCGGTCCAGAATCCAGGCGTTGATCGCCTCGGGGGGAGTTCTCGTAACGGGCGGACGGGTTCGATCCAGCTACAGGGTTTCGGTCGGCGAGAGGGTCGTGGTCCTTCTGCCCGATCCCGAGCCGTCCGGACTCGATCCCGAGCGCATTCCACTGGACGTGATCTTCGAAGACGCGCATCTGCTTGTCGTGAACAAGCCGGCAGGCATGGTCGTGCACCCGACGGGCGGCGTGCGGTCGGGCACGCTGGTAAATGGTCTCCTCGCCCATTGCGACGGTCTTTCAGGAATCAACGGCGTGCTTCGCCCCGGAATTGTCCACCGGTTGGACAGAGAGACCACGGGCCTGCTGATGGTGGCCAAGGACGACGCGGCGCATCGGGGGCTTGCGTCGCAACTGGAGTCGCGGACCGTGGTTAGGCGTTATTCCGCTTTCGTATGGGGTCAACTGAAAACGGAAAGCGGCCGCATCGAGGCGGCCATCGGCAGGAGTCCCGCGGACCGCAGGCGCATGGCCGTGGTGGAAACCGGTGGGCGCCGGGCCGCCACCCGGTACGAAGTAAAAGCGTTCCATGGATTCGCGTCGACGCTGGAACTGAACCTGGAGACCGGGCGGACCCATCAGATTCGCGTCCATCTCGCCCACGTCGGTCATCCGGTCTTTGGCGATAGCGTGTACGGAGGGGGTGCGAAACGAATTCGAGGCATTTCGCCGCCGCACCGGAACGCGGCAAGGACGGTCCTGAATGCGGCGAACCGGCAGATGTTGCACGCCGGGACGCTCAGATTCGTCCATCCGGTCACGGGCAATGCGCTCGAATTCCGCGCGGAGTTGCCGAAGGACATGCGCCGCGTCGGCGAATTGCTGTCATCCGGCGACGGCTGACGGGATAGCGGTTACCGGCGGCCAGGGCACGAAAAAGAGCGTCAACCCGATCGGGCTGACGCTCTGCCATTTGTCACGCTGGACGATGGTGGACTAGAGCGTCCCCACCGGGATACCGTATGCCTCTTCAACCTGCTGGGTGTCCACCATTTCAATGGCTTCCCACGGGCAGATATGCACGCATTGAATGCATCCGATACAGTCTTCCAAACGGACTTCGCAGAACGTGCCGATACCGTCCAGCCCGGCGTCGGCCACGTCGACCTCCTCGATACAGTCCGTCGGGCAGACCTCGATGCACGCATTGCAGCCCGTGCAATAGTCCGGATTGATAATGGCGATATGCCGCGGCCGTTTCTTCTTGGCCGTCATGCCGGAGCGGGACTCCAGCCAGAGGTGTTCGTGGTAATCGACGCGTTCTTTCCTGGATACCCGCTCCGGACGGTAGACCTCCGACTTCGGAGCGAATTCCAGCGTGCCCTCCGCGTGGGCGTGGCTGAGGCGAAACCGGTCCGCGGTAACGAGCTGGTCCGGGTCGTCGTCGTAGACGAAACTGACCAGGTCGTAACGGATGCCCACTGTGCGCCCGGCTCGCCCGTTCAGTTTGAAATGGATTCCGGGCCTGAATTCCAGAATGGTCAGGCCTGCGGGCTCCGCTTCGACTTCAGCGGGAGCGGCGGCGGTTTCCGGCGCCGCTCCCGCCGCCTCGGCCTCGGCATCCGCGGCGTCGCCTGCGCCTTCCTTGGCCTTCCGCATGGCCTCGGCCTTGGCTCTGGCCCGCGCCACGCGGTCGGTGATATTGTCGAACTGGGTAAGGTCGACGTTCACTGGTTCGCGATCTCCTGTTGAAATCCACGTGCCCGCGTTACTCAGTTGATCCAGGGCTAAAATAAGGTCTTTCTCAAGGGTTGTCAAGGAGGAAGGACCGGGTCGGGGCAAAGCACGGGAACGGACACCGATCTTGACAGCGCGTGCGGCCTCTGGTTATATTGGACCGCGTGTTCTTTCGGATGGGCAGGAAGAGAGGCGTCAGGCGTTTATCGAAACAGAGGCTTTAGCATGGACCAACCGAATCCCGAAGAGGAACTCAGAAAAATCGCCGAAGACGCCACCGCTCCGGTTTCGGACGCGGATGTCTCCCGGGCGAGACTGGTCTCGCAGTTCGTCATTTTTCCCGTGGCGATCATTCTGGTCGCGCTCGCGATATATCTGGGGCTGGGGCTGTTGACGGTCGAGCGAAAAACGGCGGAGGACTATCTCAATACGATTCGCGTGGGCGGAATCAACAGCCGGTGGCAGGCCGCGTACGAACTGGCCACCGTACTGGAGCAGGAGCAGCGGGAAGGACGGATCGGCCGCAGGTTCGTCGGAGAGCTGATCCGGGTGTTCGAGGCGTCCCGGCCGGACGATCCCCGCGTCAGGCGTTATCTCGCCGCGGCCATGGGAAGGATGCGGGACCCCGAACTCGTCGGCGTTCTGATCGCCGCGCTGGACGACCCCGACGACGAAACCCGGATCAATGCGATGTTTTCGCTGAGGGCGCAGGGTGACCCGGACGCCGTGCCGCACCTGATCCGGATCGCGTCGAACGACGATGCGGGACTGCGCAAGGCCGCGGTATACGGCCTTGGAGGACTGGACGACCCTCTCGTGCCGCCGGCATTGGAACAGGCGCTTCACGACCGTGCGCCCGACGTGCGATGGAACGCCGCCCTGCAGTTGGCGGCGGCCAGCAATAACGCGGGGCTGGAGGTGCTCGGCGAGATGCTCACCCCGGGGTACCTGGAAGGTTTAGGTCTGAATAGCGGACAGAGTACACGTAATCTTCCGTTCGAAACGATCAGGTCCGTCCTTGGACTGTCGGAACAGCAATCTCCAACCATTCGGCGGCGTAATATTCTGATCGAAGCAATCAAAGCCGTAGGCATTCTGGATGCCAGGTCCCTGGCCCCCGAGTTGCAGCGCCTTCGTGAAAAGGACCCGGACCTGCGGGTCAGGCAGGCGGCAATTGAAATTCTGAACGGCTGGGAAGAGAAATGAGCGGCATGAATCAACGGAAATCCAGCCAGGGATCCTGCCTGATCGGGCGCTTTTCGGGTCCCTTTTTCCTTGCCTCCGGAAGGTGCGAATCTGGAGAAAATCCCGCTTGACAATCAGGGGTGGTTTGGATATATTGGCGCGGTGTGTTCAGCAGCCGTAAGTGATGCAATTTCCGGTATTTTCTTAACTTATATCATATATTATCCAGATCTGAGGAATTTCCGATCCGAGACCGCCAGGCCGGTTTCCGGGGTGTGCCATGTCGGAAGAAAAAATCGATCTATCGGAATTCGACGAAATTCCCGACCGGGTGGCCAGGGCGAAGGCCAAGGCGGAGGCGTTGCGCAAGGCCCGTGAGGCCGCCGCGGGCGAAGCACCGGCGACGCCTGCCGGCGGAGCTTCCGCGCAGGCTCCGGAGGAATCGGGAGACGATTCGGGTGCCGCCGAAGTGGACCTCTCGTCCCTGGACGAAATTCAGGACCGCGTCGCCCGCGCAAAGGCAAAGGCCGAACTGATGCGCAAGGCGCGGGGGGGCGGCAAACCGGCGCCGTCCGGCGCGCCGGTCAGAAAGGCCGCGTCCACCGCGGACCGGGCCGCAGCGGCTCGCGCGTTAACGCAGAAAACCGACGAGCCGGCCGCGGAGCGCGTGATCGTCCAGACGTCTCCGGCGCCGCCCGCAATCCGGCCAGGCCCGGAGCGAACCCAGTCCGTCGCCGAGGGCGGCATCACCACCCGCCGCGGGTTTTTCACCTGGCTGACACTGGCCTGGGCGTCTTTTGCCGCCGCGTCAGCGGCGGGTCTCCTGGGATTCGGGCGTTTTCTGTTCCCGAATGTGCTGTTCGAGCCGCCGCAGTCCTTCAAGATCGGGTTTGCGGAAGACTACGACCTGGGCGTGGACGAACGATGGAAAGACAAGTTCAGCGTCTGGATCGTCAAGTCCACGCGGGACATGTTCGCGCTGATCTCGGTCTGTACGCATCTTGGCTGTACGCCCAACTGGCTGGGCAACGAACAGAAATTCAAGTGTCCGTGTCACGGCAGCGGCTTTTATATGTCGGGCATCAATTTCGAGGGTCCGGCGCCGCGCCCGCTCGAAAGGGCCCGCATCGTGCTGGCCGAAGACGGCCAGGTACTGGTCGACAAGACACGGAAATTCCAGTACGAGAAAGGGCACTGGGACAACCCGGAGTCCTTTCTGCGGATCTGAACCGGATGGATCGCAGGCGGCGGAATTGTCGTGAACGCGTCTTTTATTGTCGGTTTCAATATAGCGGTACAATAGCCGTTTAATCTGGAGAACACGGCATGCCGAAGATTTCCGGCCTCCTGGACCGGACAAAACGCTCCCAAATTTGGAAGTCCATCTTCCGGCACGACGTGCCGAGAGACGAACGCGGTCGGGCGCAGGTGGTGTTGACGAACGTATTTCTTCATCTGCATCCCGTTCGGACTCCGAAGTCGGGAATCAGGGTGCGCTACACGTGGTGCATGGGTGGGCTCACCTTTTTTATTTTCCTGATTGAGACCATAACCGGCATCCTGCTCATGTTCTACTATCGGCCCACGCTCGAATACGCCTATACGGACATAATCGACCTGGGCGAACAGGTGCCGCTGGGTATCATGCGGGAGATTCACCGGTGGGGCGCCCACGCGATGGTGATTACCGTCTGGCTGCACATGTTGCGCGTGTTCATGACGGGTTCCTATAAACCTCCCCGGGAATTCAACTGGGCAATCGGCGTCATTCTGCTTCTCCTGACGCTGCTGTTGAGCTTTACCGGGTACCTGTTGCCCTGGGATCAGCTCGCCATCTGGGCAATTACCGTAGGCGCGAATATGGCGCGGGCAACCCCGTTTCTCGGTCACGAGGGTCCCGGTGCGGCGTTACTGGTACTCGGCGACATCAATCTGGTGCACGCCGGCAACGACGCCCGGTTCGCGTTGCTCGGGGGACGGTTTGTCGGCGAGGGCGCGCTGTTGAGATTCTACGTATTGCATTGCCTGTTCATCCCGTTTGTTGCAGCTGTGCTGATGGCCGTACATTTCTGGCGGGTCCGAAAAGACGGAGGGATTTCCGGGCCAATGTAGCAGCGTCCCCGGTGCGGCAGATCCGGGGAATCTTCGAGGAAGACGATGGACGTTCTGAAAGGCTTCGTCAACTGGCTTCTCACGCCTGAATATTTCCTGCCGTTGTTTGCCATTCTCTTTTTTCTGGCATTGCGGACCCGCTGGGTATGGACGGTCCGGTTCGGACTCCCCGCCCTGATCGCATCGATCGTATTCTTCATCGTCAGTTTCCAGGATGAGAATTTTCGTATCATCGTGACCAAGGGCGACAATATCCCCATCGTCATGCTGCTGTTCCTGGTGGGTTTCTTTGTCTGGTACAGCCTGAAGCAGGGATACGACAACGACGAGCGTATCGCGCGCGGCGAAGGACCGGTAGAGAAGGCCGAATTCAAGGAAAAGGTCCTCACGTGGCCCCATCTGGTCTACACGGAGTTGATCTGCCTGACCCTGGCCACGGTCTTCCTGATACTCTGGTCCGTACTCATCAAGGCGCCCATCGAAGAGCCGGCCAACCCTGCGAAGACCCCCAATCCGTCCAAGGCGCCCTGGTATTTTCTGGGTCTTCAGGAAATGCTCGTGTATTACGATCCATGGATCGCCGGCGTCGTCCTGCCCACCCTGGTGATCGTGGGCCTGATGGCAATCCCGTATATCGACCGGAATCCCAAAGGCCTTGGCTACTACACGTTCAGGGAACGCCGGTTCGCCATTACGGTCTTTCTATTCGGTTTTGTGGTGTTGTGGGTGGTTCTGATCATGATCGGTACGTTTCTGCGCGGCCCGAACTGGAACTTTTTCGGACCGTACGAATTCTGGGACGTACACAAGCTGGAAGCGCTGGTGAACGTCAATCTGTCCGAATACATCTACGTCCAGTGGCTTGGCACGGGTCTGCCATCCCTCTGGCTGACGCGCGAAATCTGGGGATTCCTGCTTGTCATTCTGTATTTTCTGGTGCCGCCGCCTGTACTTGCGCAGACGGTGTTCAAGGAATTCTACAAGACGATGGGTTTCGCACGTTACAGCGTAATGATTTTCTTCTTCCTCTGCATGGTCGCCCTCCCCATCAAGATGTTGCTTCGCTGGCTCTTCAACCTGAAATACATCGTCGCCATTCCGGAATATTTCTTCAATATCTGAGGGTCTTTTTTGATTTTCCGGCGCCGCAGCAGCAACGTGTGCATTAAGTGAAGGGGTCTGTGGCGTTGCACGTCCGGCGTTCGGGTGTTCGCCGCCTCCCTGGAGCCGTCCGATGAATGAGCCGAAGCGCTTCAGAGATTTCGTCTACAACGTAGACAAGATGAACATGATCTTCGCCGTGTCCAGCGCGGTGCTGGTCCTCGCCGTGCTCTGGATGGTCTGGGACGACTACGACCGCGAATGGAAGGGTATTCAGAAGGAAGCGATGGCGCTCGAGGCCTATAAGACCGAGTCGGACATCAGGCTGGCGCAGCAGATCGTCGATCAGGACGCCCTGAAGGAGATCGAAGAAGAACTCGAGGAGATCGAGGCGGCGATTGAGGCCCATCATGAACGGTTCAATGCGGCAACGAACGAGTTGAAACGGCTCACGCAGGCGGAATGGTACAGCGCCGATCAGAAGCTGAAATTCGAGAAGGCGCAGTACGACGTGGTCAAATTCGAGTACGAAGACGCGGCAAAAGCCGGGCGCGACGAAACGGCGGCGAATAAAAAGGCAGAGATGGAGGCGATGGACGCCCGGATCTACGGGTACCGGCTGGCCAGGGAGGCCGTGGAGGAAAAGCAGGCCGCGCAGCAGAAGATCATCGATGAGGTGGCCGGGAAGCGGCAGGCCCTGGAGTCCAGGCGGCGCTCGTTGCGCAAGGACGAAGATAACCTGAGGCGAAAGCTGTCGGGCCTGGTGCCCAGTTTCCCAAACGTGTTCCGAAACCTGCCGATGGTCGACTTTATCGATCCGTCCATCAAGGTGAGGCAGGTCGTGCTTTCCGACCTGAGGAACGAACTCAACTTTACCCGGGTCCCCCGGGTGGACCGCTGCACGACGTGCCACGTGAACATCGATCGGCCGGGCTACGAGCTCGATCCGGAAACCGGCTGGTTCAGGGATGAAACGCTCAGTACATACATGGAAACGGTCTACGCGGACGACGACGTCCGGCTTGGACGCACCATGACGTTCGCCACACATCCGAGACTGGACCTTTTCCTGAGCAGCGGCTCTCCCCATCCCATGGCCGAGTCAGGATGTACCACCTGTCACCTCGGACGGGACCGGGGCGTGACGTTCAACAATACGGCCCATACCCCGAGTGACGACGACGAGGCTGCCCGCTGGAAAAAACTCTACGGCTGGAAGAAGATGAAATATTGGGACCACCCGATGCTGCCCGGCCGCTACCTGGAAGCCTCGTGCGCCCAATGCCACGCAGGCGTTGTGGACGTACCCGAGGCGGGCCGGCTGAATCGCGGTATCCATCTCGTTCGCACGCTGGGATGTGCCGGCTGCCACAAAATCGCGAAGCATACCCTGCAGGATCAGCGGAAGGTCGGACCGGACCTGCGAAAGGCGGCGGGCAAGCTGGATCGCGACTGGGCCATAAAGTGGGTGCGGGATCCAAAGGGGTTCCGGCCATCCACAAGGATGCCGAAGATCTTCGATCTGGCCAACGTTAGCGGCCCCGAGGATATCGCGCGCAATACGGCCGCGGTCAACGCCGTGGTGACGTATATCTTCGACAAGTCCGAACGACCGGTATACCCCCCGCCGCCGGTGCAGGGCGATGCCGGGCGCGGCGAGCGACTCGTCGAATTGGTGGGTTGTAAAGCGTGTCACGTGGTGGGCGCCGGCGACAATCTGGTCCAGGAATACGGACTCCGGAATTTCGGTCCGAACCTGAACGACGTGGGCAGCAAGCTGTCCGAGGGATGGCTTTTCGCGTGGCTGAAAGAGCCCACTGCCTATTTCCCGGATACCCGCATGCCGAATCTGAGGCTGACCGACCGGGAGGCGGCAGACGTTGCGGCCTATCTGCTCACCCTTCGGAATACCGAGTTCGAAGCCCGCCAGGCGGCGCCGGTGGACCCGAAGGTGCGCGACGATCTGGCCCTGGACTATCTGCGAGGCAGGTTGCCGGTGAAGTCCGCGAAGGAACGACTGGCCCGGATGTCGAGTCACGAGCGGGACATCTGGCTGGGTGAAAGGATCATCTCCCGGCAGGGTTGCTTCGGGTGCCACCTCATCCAGGGATTCGAAGACGCGCAGCCCATCGGTACGGAACTGACCGAGCAGGGCAGCAAGGACGTGGACAAGCTGGACTTCGGTCTGCTGGCCGAAAAGCCGGGTTCCTACAACACCGATCCCGACGCCATTCCCTATACCCGGCACGACTGGCTCTTCAAGAAGCTCAAACAGCCCAGGGTCTTCGACAAGGGCAAGGTCCGGCTTTACGACGACAAGCTGCGAATGCCGCAGTTCGGTCTGAACGATGAAGACGCGCACGCGGTGACGACGGCGCTGCTGAGCATGAACCGGAGCCAGGCGGGCACCGACGCGGTCAAACGTCTGACGCCCGCCGAAGTCGATATCGAAAAGGGCCGCTGGCTGGTGTACGACAGGAATTGTCAAGGGTGCCACGTGGTGGAGAACCAGGGCGGGGCCATCCAGGAGCCGCTGGTCAATGCATACGGCGCCGAGGACGTTTCGGCCGCCGACGCCGTGGGTTTCGTACCGCCATCGCTGAATGGCGAGGGCCGGAAGGTCCAGCCGGACTGGTTCTTCGCGTTTCTCAAGAACGTTGAGTCCATCCGTCCGTGGCTCGAGGTCCGGATGCCCACGTTCGGTTTCGAAGACCAGCAGGCCATCGACCTGGTCACCTATTTCTCCCGGCTGGACAAGGAGCAGTTTCCCTATGCGACGTTTGTACACAAGCGTTTGAGCTCAAGGGAGTTGAGTGGCGCGAAGAAGCTGTTCAGCCCGGACGTCTACAACTGCTTCACGTGCCACCAGCAGGGCGATATCAAACCCACGGGCGACCCGGCAAGCTGGGCGCCCGACCTGAAGCTGGGCAGGGAGCGGTTGAAGCCGGCGTGGATCAGGGACTGGCTGTGGGATCCGCAGAAGCTCCAGCCGGGTACCAAGATGCCCACGTTCTTCGGCGACGAAATGACCTACCTCCCGGAGGAGATGGCCGCCTATTTGAAGCTTCCCGAGGGGGTCAAGCCCGAGGACGGATTGCTCGTCCTCCCGACCGACGTGGTCATTCAGGCGCTTACGGACTACCTCATCCACGGCCTTCATCAGGATTCACGATTGACCAGCCGATAGTTGGAACTTCGGGCGTCTTTACGATTGGAAATAGAAGAGGAACGTCAGCCGGCGGGGGGCAGTGGGCGTCCGGCCGGCAAACTGCAACCGCAGGAAGCTGTTTTAAAATTACCGGTGAGTTCCCGAGCGCGAGCGAAAAAGTGTCGGTCAAGGCGGGCAAATCCGGCTATGAGAGGCGAGCAAGCGCAGCCTC
>JAPPNU010000065.1 GCA_028873695.1 Gemmatimonadota bacterium
AAGCGACCAAAAGGAACCAAAAGTAGCCGCTGGGCGCGGGGCCTGCCCTATGCATGGCGCGAATACCCTCACAGGACGCACCCGATACGCTGGCCTGCCAACCTCGATGGATTCAGTAGTTCGGAGCCGGACGGATCAACGCGCCCTGCTCTGGCAATCCTCGTGAAAGGCATTTCGAGCTTGATTACATTGGTTTTCCTTCGGCGAGGAGTTTTGAAGCGTGACCTCTCTCCCTTGCCGTCAAGAGTCAGTGAATCCCGGCGCGGGTTACCACGCCGCGGTTCGATATGTTTCGCACGGAGGACCGCACCGCGCCACAGCCGAATTCGCGCCCTCTCTCGTGATACATTTCGGTTTAGCGGTATGCGAGAGCCCGGCTTCGAGGGCGTCATATGGCAGAGTTATCTACCCTTCTTCCTTTTTCCTTTTTCCTTCTCACCGCCTTGATGACGGCGCCTTTTTTGGGGTGGCCTTGGTGTAAAGCCCGCCCCGACTCCGGTCGTAGATGACCTCGATGCTTCCGTTATTCGAAACCAGACGCGGCACGTTGTTGGCTTTCTCATCGCGGTCCGGTCCCCGCATCACCGCAAGCTGCGCCTCGCCCATGCCCTCCAGAAGGTCCCCCCATCGTTCCTCCGGCGTCGCCATTGCAGCCCCGCCGTTGAAGTGCCGCGAGGAGTACCGCGTGAGAATGACGCGGCGAGGCACGTCGCTCTTCCACGCCAGCGCGCCGTGCGCTTGCGGGCCGTCCATGAAGAAGATGACGTCGCCGGCCTTTGTCAGCGGATGTGTCACCAGCCCCATGTCGTCGTCGCAGGTCCACACGCCCCTGGGGATGCCGTACTGCGACTTGTGGCTTCCCGGCACGCAGGCGAACCCCCCGTCGTCTTCAGTGACGTCCCTCAATTGCCATGCCACGCCGACGGATGGGCCCCCCAACGCGTAGCTGCGGCCGTTCTGGAAGGTATAGTTGCGAGACGGGCTCAACGGCTCGTTGCCGCCATGGAGGAAATGTCCGGCGCCTCCCCTGGGCGTGCAGATCGCTTCAAAGCCCGAACACCGGAAGCCCTTCCCGCCCATCCACGTGAGGCGGTGAACAACCGCCGGGTGGGCGAGCATCTTCCGGAACGGTTCGCAGAAGGGCCTGGGTAATTCAAGCAGGCCGGTCAGGGTGGGGCGTCCGGTCCCGGCCAGGCTTTTCGACCCCATGGCGAGGTCCACGCTTTCAACCACAATGCGCTCCGTAAACCGGTCGATCGCCTCGTTCGCCAGCGCCAGGTCTTCCGCGGTCATGACGTTTCGGAGGACGAGATGACCGCACAGGTCCCAGAAATAGAACTCCTTCTCGTCGATGTTCGTATCCGGATCTTTGATATAGATGGACGGGTGGGACAGATCGGGTTCCGGGTCCACCCAACAGCTCTCTCCATCCGAACTGAGCGTGGGAGGTGGGTCCATATCTCTGTATCCGGGCTTGTGAAGCATAACACGCTGCTCCGGCGTCAACTGCGCCATCCATTCGGGCTGATCTTCCCGTTTGGTCTTGGGTCCGGTGCCGACGGATTGCACCGCCGCGTGCCCCGCGTATCTGTACTGAAGCAGCCGTTGCGACCGCTCACTCGGACCGGGACGTACGCCCTGCAGGAGGGTCGCCGCACACAACAACAGGTCGCCAGCCTCGAGTTTCGGTTGCACGGTGAGTCCCAGGTCGTCCCTCCCTGTTAACACGTCTTCAGGGGTTTCGACGTTGCTCTTGTGACTGCACGGGACCAGCGAAAACCCGCCCTCTCCAGGGCACGTATCGGACAGCGCCCAGATGGCGTGTATACCCTGGCAGTGCCGGCGGCCGTTGAGGATGTAGTAGGCCCGGCCGGCGTCCATCGGCTCGTTGCCGCCGGCGAGGCTGCCGTTATCCCCATCCTCATTGCCGATAAGCTCCGGTTCCGTGTCCAGACGGAAACCGTATCCGATCAGCTGGTTCAGGTAATTTACCAGAACGGGATGGACCATCAGATCGCGGAACGGCTCCCTGTGCGGCGCCGGCCATCCCAGCATCCCGTTCACGCGGCCTTCACCCTCGAGCGCGCGATTGCAGGCTTCAACTCCTTCAGGAGTCAAGACGCCTCGCAGAATCAGGTATCCCGAGACATCGAAACAATAGTTCTCCTCGTGGCTCATCTCTTGCCGATCCATTTCCGGCCTCCTGTATGTTGGATAATCTACAGAGACATGCTAATATGCAGTATTCATGGTAATTGTGGATATCGGGAGGTGTCAACAAGAAACGGAATGCGACCGGACCGTGAATCGACATTTTTCACTTCAGGGATCACGTGTTCGCCTGCAGGGGCCGCCGCGAAAAGTGTTACCTATGTGCCTGAGCAGATGTTACCCTTGAAGGTGGACACCTGTAGTACGGGCGCCCACAAGGGACGCCCCTACAAATACAAGGACGGCGCGGAACCAGCAAGGCTAGATTCGTGGGAGATCGGTCTTGTAGGGGCGTCCCTTGTGGGCGCCCGGCCACTGGCGTTACCGTCTCACCTCTACCCTTTTCCTTTTTCCTTCTTCCTTTTTCCTTCTTCCTTTTGAAAGGATTTCACCATGTCAGATCTGAAAGCGGCGGTGATTGGCTGCGGCGGCCACGCGCAGTCGCACCTGCAGATGATCGCCGACGAACCGCGACTTCGGTTGGCGGGAATCGCGGAACTCGACGAAGATCGGTTGCGCAGGAACCGGGCCGATTGGGCGCCGGAGCAGGCCTTTGCCGACTATCGCGAGATGCTGGATACGGTCGCGCCGGACGTCGTGTACGTCGTGACGAATCCGGGTCATCTGCTGCCCATCGTGCTCGATTGCCTGGAACGCGGGATCCACACCTCGGTGGAGAAGTCGCCCGGAATGAACGTGGACGAGACCGCTCAGATGGCGCGCGCCGCCCGGGATAGCGCCGGCAAGGGCATCGTGTCCTTCAACCGCAGATACTATCCGCATGTGCTGGCTGTCCGGCGGCGCATCCAGGGCCGAGGTGGCGCGGTACACGTCGCGGCCACGTACAACAAACCGTTGACGCGGTTTAAAGCCGCAACGCCCGATCCGGTGATCTGTGATGCCATCCACCACGTGGACCTCATCCGCTGGCTGGCGGGTTCCGGCCCGGAGGAAGCGGCGATACCGGTGGAGGTGCAGGGGATGGTGCAGGACGGCGAGCGCCCCGTGTGCCATCGCCACAATGCCGTGGTGCGTTTCGACACGGGCGCATTCGGCGTATTGATGAGCCACTACGGCGTGGGCTATCGCATTCAGCGGGCCGAAGTGCACGCGGAGGACCTGTCGGTCTATCTGGATCTGACGAGGGCGCCGACGGTGGAAGGATATGAGCGGGGCGAGCCGTTCTCAGTGGGCGACGACGAAATCGAGGCCGTTGGCGGGGCGGGTTTCAACGAGGTCGTTCACTTCGTCGACTGTATCCTGGAAGACCGTACGCCGTTGTCAACCCTGGACGACGCCGTACAGACCATGCGCCTGTGCGAGGCCATCCGCGCCGGGCACCAGGGGACGTTGTAAGGGTACGGGTCTCGCGGAGACTGGGATGAGGAGGAGAAGGCTTTGCACACGGTAAGGCGTAAAAATCCCCCCACCGCATCAGCCTTTGCCGGCCTTTCGACAAGTTCAGGGACCCCAGGCTCAGAATCCGGCTCGGCTTCTGCCTTCCCGTTGTGCGGACGAAGGCAGGGCTGAATTGTGTCGATCTGTTTCCGGGACGGTATACGAATCACGGCTAATTCGGCGCTTGCTCCTTGATGTTCTCCGACACCACGTGGCCGTCGAACAGGTGAACGACGCGATGGGCGAATCCCGCGTCGTGGGCTTTGTGCGTCACCATGACGATGGTCGTCCCGTTCTTGTTGAGTTCCGTCAGCAATCCCATGACTTCATTGCCGTTGGCGGAGTCCAGGTTCCCGGTAGGCTCGTCAGCAAGGATGATCTTCGGATTCGAGATGACCGCCCGCGCCACGGCCACGCGCTGCTGCTGGCCGCCCGACAACTGCTGCGGGAAGTGCTTCTCGCGGTGCTTGATGCCCATATATTCCATGGATTCGTCCACGCGCTTCCTGCGTTCCTTTGACGGCATCTTCAGGTACAGGAGCGGCAGTTCGATGTTCTCGGCCACGGTCAGTTCGTCGATCAGATTGAAGCTCTGAAACACAAAACCGATATTCTCCTTCCGCGTATCGGCTCTCTGCCGCTCCGTGTGTCCGGAAACCTCCACGTCATTCAGAAAGTACTCTCCATCCGTCGGGTTATCCAGCAACCCCAGCACGTTCAGGAGCGTGGATTTGCCGCAACCCGACGGCCCCATCACCGCTACGAACTCGCCTTCGCTGATCTCCAGGTTGACGTTTCGCAACGCGGTCGTTTCGACTTCTTCCGTTCGGTAAACCTTCTGTAAATCCACAGTCTTGATCATCTCAAAGCTCCTATCGAAAAAAGCGTAGAGTCGAGATGTGGCGCGGTGGTTTAGGAGAGGCCTATCTGTTTCCGCC
>JAPPNU010000023.1 GCA_028873695.1 Gemmatimonadota bacterium
TCTGGATGAGCGACTCGACCCAGCAGGGCGGCGGGATGGTCTCCACCGCCCTGGTTACGCTTTCCAGGCTGGGGGTTTCCACCGCCTTCGCGGGCAAAGTGGGAAACGATACGGCGAGCCGCGTCGTGAAGGAGGAATTCGATCGGTTCGGGGTTGACTCGACCCATTTGATCATGGAGCCCGGCGCTTCGACCCCTGTCAGCATGATCCTCGTCGATGAACCGACCGGCCAGCGGACCATCATGGCCGGCGGTTCGGCCGTGGATCTGTCACCCTCGGAAGTTCCCGCGGAATTGGTCGACACCGCGAGATTCCTTCATCTCGACAATACCAATCGACAGGCTGCGCTGGCCGCCGCGCGTATTGCGCGCGAATCCGGCGTGCCCGTGGTGCTCGATGCGGACACCGTGTCCCCGCCGGAAGACCTTGAGGATCTGCTGCGGACGACGGACTACCTGATCGCTTCACGGGTGTTCGCCGAAGCGCTGACCGGGCTGACCGATCCGGCAGAGGCCGCGAAGTCCCTGGCCGGTTACGGATCGTCCGTCACGGTCGTAACCCTCGGAGAAGAAGGCAGTTACACGCTGGCAGGCGACCGGTCTTTCCACACGCCGACTTTCCCCGTGGAGGTCGTCGATACCACGGGGGCGGGCGACGTATTTCATGGCGCGTTCATTTTCGGGCTGCTGCAGGAATGGCGTCTTGAGAAGACCGCCGAATTCGCCTCGGCCGTCGCCGCACTGAGCTGCACCCGGCTCGGGGGACGAGCAGGCATACCTGATTTAAAGGGTGTGGAGCGTTTCCTGCGGGATCGTGGAGCGGAGTACTTCAACGAACGGGTATAGGCGTGGCGACGAACGAGGTATACATCCGGCGCAGTCCGGTCCGGCGACTACAGGATTTCCTTCAACACTTCGATCAATCGGTCGATTTCCGCGGGCGTGTTGTAGAAGTGCGTGGATACCCGGACGAGATTGTGGTATCTACGTTGATCCCGGCTCACGATAATGCCGGCCTTTCCTTTCAGGATCCCCTGCAGTAGACTGGTGTCCCATCCTTCTACGCCGAAGGAGGTTATTCCGGGACTCGACAGCGAATGGTCTTTGGAAGTTCCCAGGCTGATCCCGGGCATTTCCAGGAGTTGTTCCTTCAGGTAGTCTGACAACATGCGGTCGCGTGCGTAGATGGCATCCATCCCGATCGATTCGAGAAAGTTCAAGGCCGTCTTGATCGCGGCCCGGATGGGTCTTTCGTAGGTGCCGTGAGGGCCGATGTGCCACAGACCCTGTTCGCGATCATTCCATGGACCGTTCCCGCCTGAACCGGGCCAGAAGTTGTCCTGGAATTCCTCCCGTACGTACAGACATCCGGATCCGGAAGGCGTCAGCGCCCACTTGTGCAGGCTCGTGGCGAAGAGATCGCATCCCATCTCGTGCAGATTCACCGGCGTCATTCCGGGCGTCTGGGCGCCGTCCACGGCGGATACAATGCCCTTTTCGCGGGCCATGTCGCACAGTTCCTTGACCGGATAGAGGAGCCCCGGTCCCCGGGTAACGTGACAGAAAAATAACACCTTCGTTCTTGGTGTTAACGCCTGTTCGAAGAGATCCACCACTTCCTGCTTGTCCCCGGGCGGACTCGGAATGAGAACCTGGTTGTACCGAGTACCGTATCGCCGGGCGCGTTGCGACCATGGCGCGAAGCCCGCGATGTGTTCGTCCGAGGTCATGAGCACCTCGTCGCCGGGTTCCATGCGGATCCCGTTCACGATGAACCGAAGCCCTTCCGTCGCATTCCGGGTCAGGGCGATTTCTTTCTCGCCCGCCCCCAGAAAACGCGCAACCGATTTTCGGCTTTCTTCCACTTCGTCCCAGAGCTGATACCTTCCCTCGCTGCCGGTTTCGGCAAGATATGCATACCCGTCGTAGACCGCCTGCGTGACCGGTCTCGGACACAGCCCGAGGGTTCCGTTGTTCAGATAGATGGTATCGGGATTCAGGTGAAACTGCGCGCGGACCTTCTCCCAGTAGGACTCATCGTCGACTCGGGTGGCCGGGCCGGGGAAAGGCGCTTCGTTTTCCTGTGCGAACGCCGCCGTCGCATCCCACATCGAGGTCGCCGCGACACCGGCCGCCGCCGCGAGACTCCCCTTGAGAAACCGTCGGCGACTACCGGGTTCGTCAGGCGCTGCGTTGTCCTGTGCTGCGCCGTCCGACTCCGTCCGACCGGGCGAAACTTCTTCTGCGGGACCCGTATTTCGGTTCATTCCGTTACTCCTGTACTGCTTCTTCGAAAAGGGATTCGATCTCCGGTTGGCTCAGTGGGCGGTTATACAATCTGACGTCGTCCAGATCCAGGCGCGTCAGGCCATACCCACTCCCGTAGGAAGCGAAGGTCAGCCACATAAGGTCCAGTTCAATGTATCGGTAGGGTGCCGGGGTCACCTGTTCCGCGACAAGCGCACCGTTGATGTAGATTCGTTGATCCATGAGTCCGTCAGGCCGGGTATTCAGGGTCGCGGCCACAAATGTCCACGTGTCGGGTTCGATCTTCGATTCGTTCATTACTTCCCATTGCGTCGCCACGTCGTCCACGCGGAATCCGATCTTTCCCTCCTGTATAGACACGGAATAGGGATCCTGTCCCCAGGCGCCATCGCCGTACCAGAGCACCTGGCGGTAGTCTCTTTCCGCGTCGAACCCACTTATCCAGCACGTGATGGTCAGGTAGTGGAGGAGACCGAGCGACGGGTTTTTGACCACCGCCCAGTCATCGCTGCCATCGAATCGAAGCGCCCCGCCCCTTCGACCTTCTATGGGCTTGGGCTGCCCCATCACGATAACCTTCAATCCGTTGCCCGACTCGTCTCGCATTTCGGCGGACTCCATGGGCCAGTGGGCGACGAGGGCGTCTTCGAGCGATGACTCCGGTGGATCCGGCACTTCGATGCCCAGCTGGGGCGGAGGCTGCCATCCGTTCTCACGGGTCAGGGCCATGATGGCCTCCGGGGAGAGGGTTTCCGTATAGATACGCACGTCGTCGATCACGCCTTTGAAATAAAAACTCGCCTCGCCCGATCCCTTGCGTCCGACATTGATGGGTTCTTCCGCGTGCGTCGGAAAAGGTGCTTCCGATTGATCGTGCAGTACCCCATCCATGTACAGCTTGTGTAACGTGCCGTCGTGGGTAGCGGCCAGGTGCCGCCAGACGGTGGTCCCTGCGGGACGGGTAACCAGGGGATCGCGGCCGCGTCCCATGATGTGCCACGTGGGCAAAGGGCCGAATGCGCTGAGTTGAAAGACACGCCGTTCGCTAGCGCCGCCGCCGTCCTGCGTAATGACGCCATTGGTCCAGAATCGGGAGAAAGCGTCGTCGTCGTAATTCACCCAGACAGAGAGCGTAAATGCCTCGGCGGAAAGCGCGGGCGGGGGCGCGACGCGTATATAGTCGTTCTCGCCGTCGAAGGCATAGGCCGCGTTTGGTCTGCCGAATCGGTCGGGTGCGAGCACCGGGCCCAAAACCTCGCCATGGTGGCCGTTACCGCTCGTATCCCGGGCGTCGCCGTCGAACAGCAACTCGAGGACCAGGTTGGACCGGTCGGCCGATTCCGGCGATTGCCCGGCCGTTTCACCCGGATACGCCAGGAGCAGGAACAGTCCGGTCAACAGAAACACGACGCGGCAGATCATACGAAATTCCTTACGTAATAACTGGACTCGTGATATCCGGCAGTTAATCTCACTGCAGGTACACGGATCGGGATGCACGACGCAGGGGAATTCAATGCGCAAGGCTGTGGCCGGGCGTTTCCAGTGCGGCCCATGATCCGCTTGACGATGGGTACTTGAAACCATATCTTCCTGTCGATCATTCAAATCGAACGTAAATGCAGTCCGTTCAATAAAATAGCCTGTCTGCCCGGAACGACGGGCCTGGCTCCGGATCCGAATCCGGAAGCGCACCGCATAGCCTGGTTATTGTCACTATTTCTACAAAAGTCAATCCCATAACATTCATTCAAAAGCGAAACGCGGGGATGCCATACATGCCCACACGCAGCACGATCCGGATCGACACCCCCATGGCCCCGCCGCAGTGGGCCTTGCTGGAGCGCGCGCTCATCCGTTCCATGTCCCAGGCGCTCGAACAGTTCTACGACAAGTACTTCGACGAGAAAGGCTATCTGGAATGCGTGCCCCGTTGGGGCGCCCTCGACGGCCCGGACGATGCCATCGAAAACCTGGCGAGCTGGCCCGTCGTCTTCCTGCTCGGCGGGGGCGACCGCATCCTGGACCTGTGCAAGACGGCGCAGGACGGCCATATCCGCCAGTACACCGAGGCGAAGACCGTCGACGTGCCCTTTGCCCGGGACGGCATGTACTACAAGGAATTCCCGGTGCACAGCGACT
>JAPPNU010000036.1 GCA_028873695.1 Gemmatimonadota bacterium
CCCCCCCCCCCCCCCCCCCCCCCCCCCCCCCCCCCCCCCCCCCCCCCCCCCTAATGTATTTCAGGCAGGTTCTTACCGTTTTCAGCCGGTCGTAACCCTGAAATTGGATGAGTCCCACGGGGAATTTTGCGTTTAATTGGCAAAAGTGGACAATGGTATCTGTTTTGCCTATATTGATGTTTCTAATGGATGAGAAAAGCCAAATAAGCCCGCACCAGAGCGAGGCGGATGCCCGCATTGCGATCGACGAACTCCTCAGGCAAGCTGGGTGGGACCCTGCTGATAAGTCGATGGTTCGCACTGAGGTGTCTCTATCGGAAGCGATAGGCGTAAGAGAGTCGGCCGACAAATACGGAGATTCGCCCGGAAAAACGGATGCGTCAGGAATTGATCGTGAAGGCACGGGCGTCTCGACCGGTGGGCGCGCGGATTACGTTCTCTACGACGGTCGGGGCCGCCCGCTTGCGGTGGTCGAGGCGAAGAAAAACGCCATTAATCCCTACGTTGCCAAGCAGCAGGCACTGCCATACGCAAAGGCACTCGATGCGCCTTTTATTTTTCTGACCAACGGCGAGTTAATTTACTTCTGGGACTACGGGAACGCCGACGCGCGACCCATCGCAGGCTTTTTCTCGCGACGCGACCTCGAGCGTCTGGTCGCGATGCGCACTGGCCGCCGGGCCCTGGCAACGGTTGAAATACCGGAACATTACATACGCCAGGGTGAGACCCGCGCGGTACGGCCCTATCAGGCGGAGGCGATGAAGGCGCTTGACCATGCGCTGGAACTGGGCAAGCGGCGATTCCTGATCGAACTTCCCACCGGTACTGGGAAGACGGATCTCATCTGCCTCTACCTCAAACGCCTGTTCGAGGCCGGCCGGGCTGAACGCGTCTTGTTTCTGGTCGACCGTGAGCAACTTGCGAAGCAGGCCGTGGAAGCGATCCAGGACATACTTTCCGTTTATCCGAGTTATTGGTTGCGTCCTGGTATAGCTCGACAGGAGCAGCAGATCACGGTGGCGTTGCTTCAGACGATGATCGGGCGCATGGACGAATATACGGCAGGCTACTTCGACGTCGTCATCGCCGACGAGTGTCACCGCTCGATCTACGGCGCATGGCAGGCCGCTCTCACCCGTTTCGAGGCCTTCCATATCGGCCTTACAGCAACACCGGCTGCCTACATCGAACGAAATACCTTCGACTTCTACCAGTGCGAACCTGGCAGCCCCGACTTTGCCTATTCGATCAAGGATGCCTTTCGCGAAGAGTATCTGGTTCCCTACCGGTTTGCAACGGGAATCACAGAGATTCTCGCCGAAGGAGCCGACGTTGACGACGAACGTTACGACCCGGTTGAGTTCGAGCGCCGCTGGACCAACGAGGACACCAACCGGCTCATGATGCAGGAGTTCGACCGGTTGGCCTGGAAGAGTTATTCCGAATTGGCGCCCGGGCAGGATCCGGGGCCTGGGAAGTCAATCGTATTCGCAATCACAAAGCGCCACGCCGCACGACTCGCGCAGTATCTCAATGAGTTGCATCCTGAACACAGGGGTCAATATGCGGAAGTCATCACTTCCGACGTTGCCGATCCGGATACCCTGATCCGGAAGTTCAAGCGCGAGACGTATCCCATGGTCGCGGTGAGCGTAGGCATGCTCGACACCGGCTTCGACTGCCGTGAGATCCTGCATCTGGTGCTCTGTCGAAGGGTCCGGAGTCCGATTCTCTACCAGCAGATGCGAGGCCGCGGCACTCGTACCGCGACGCATATACAAAAGAGAAGGTTCGTGATTTACGATTTCTTTCGGAATCACCAGTACTTCAATGATAGCGATACCGACGTCTTCACGGGTGCAGGCGGCGGTCCTGCCCCCGGCGGAGATGAGAAGCAGCCCGATCCGCAACGGGAACTCGTGGAGTTGGGACTCGAAGACGAATGGCTCGAAGCGGTCTCATACATCGAGGTTGGCCCCGAGGGGGAACGCATCGACAAGACTGACTACGTCACTCGCTGGGAAGAGGCGATTCGCGCAGACGTAGACGATGATCCGATACTTGGCAAAGTGAGGGACGAGACGCCTCTAACTCCCGCGCAGGAGGAGGAGCTTATCGGGCGTCTCAATCGACCCGAACTCTACTTTAACGAGGACAACCTTCGCCGCGCCTACGGAGACCCCGGAGGCAACCTCGTCGACTTCATCCGCGCCGCTCTCGGGCGGATGACCATCAAGAGCCGCGAGGAAGAGCGGGAGGAAGCCTTCCGGGCCTGGCTAGTGTCACGCCAGTTCACGCCTCCGCAGGCCGAATATCTTTGTCTGCTCAAGAACCGCGGTATCGCGACCGGCCATGTTCGGATCGATGACCTTTTCGAACCGCCGCTTTCCATCCTCGACGCGGCAGGCAAAGGCGTGAAACTCTTCGGTGAGGAGGGCCTTAAGCAGGTCGTCGAGCGGCTGGAAGAGGAGGTATTCAGATCGGCTGTATAAATGGATAAAGGGTCACGCACTGAATAGTCGCAAAAGCGACTCACAAATTCGGGGATTGCATGCAATGAAAGACGCTCAAAAACCAAATCACATTAACCTCACGACGTTAGTCAATCGGCTACGGGAAGGCCGATTTGTTATTCCTGATTTTCAGCGAGATTTTGAATGGGAGCCGTGGGACATCAGTGCATTGATGAGTTCTATATTTCGAGATTACTACATCAGTAGCCTATTGCTCTGGAAGGGTAAGGATGAGAACTTCGATGCCTTGTCATGTGAGCCGATATATGCCTACTTCGGCGACGGTAGTCCGGAATATATAGTACTCGATGGCCAACAGCGACTTACGGCGATGTACTATGCGTTTATGGCACCAGAAGCACCAGCACCTCGAAGAGCAAATCGATTTCGATATTTTATCCGTGTGGACAAATTTGTCGATGAAGCCTTTGACGATGCATTTACCTACTACTGGACTCAGCGTGGAGAAAATCTCATCAAAGATCCCCAGAGACAGTATCAGGAGCATATGTTTCCGCTGTCTGTAATCGGACAAACCGGTTGGGCGTTGCCCAATTGGGTACAAGCCTATGAACGGTACTGGGAGAACGAGGCCAGGAACGCTCACGAAAGGCGCGAATCCGACTCCGAGCGAGAAGCTGTTCGGAATACCGAAAATGCTCGTTATTTCGGGGATCATCTGAGAGGAATCACCGAGCAGTATCAGGTAGCCTATATTGAACTAGATAGCGATCTTGAGTTGGACAAAGTCTGTGACATTTTTACCCAAGTCAATAGCCGTGGGGTTCGGCTCGACGTGTTTGACCTAATAAACGCGATGTTGCGACCTAAAGGTTTACAATTGCGCTACATGTGGCGTGAGGCGGAGCCACGGTTAAATTTCGTAAACACCGATCGTATGAATGTATATGTCTTGCAGGTAATGTCGATTTTGCGACAAGCCTACTGCTCACCAAAATACCTCTACTATCTTCTGCCTGGTCAGGAGCGACAGGTTCGAGAACCAGACGGCACTTTACGCAGAGAGGTCTTGATTCCCGACAAAGCGGATTTCGAGCGAAGCTGGAACGAAGCAGTGGTTGCTTTGGAAAAGGCCATTGATCTGTTGCGGCATCCTCAAGAGTTCGGTGCAGTTGCTTCACGATATCTTCCGTATGTTGCCATTCTTCCAGCTTTCGCTGCCTTACAGACCGAAGCACGCAATTTGCCGGACTTTAGTCAGCTAGACGCTCAACGAAAAATACGACAATGGTATTGGGCAAGTGTCTTTCTGAATCGTTACTCGGGATCAGTCGAGTCTACGAGCGCACGTGACTACCAGGATGTTAAGGCGTGGTTTGATAACGACACCGCCGAGCCTGAGCTGATTGGTGAATTTCGAGAGAGGTTTCGCACGATTGATTTGAGACGCGAAACTCGAAGTGGCACGTCAGTGTATAACGCAATTTTCAATCTGCTGGTCCTACACGGTGCAAGGGACTGGAGTACGGGCAATGTTCCCCAGCACGACGAATTGGACGACCATCACATCGTCCCAAAGTCATGGGGAAAAGAGAATCGGTTAGGAAACCACATTGATTGTATTCTTAATCGAACACCCATAACGGGAGCGACCAACCGAGACGTCATTCGTAGCCAATTACCCAACGAATATCTCCACAAGCTTATGTCAGAGAACGGAGAGTCTACTGTCCGCAAGGTTTTTGAGAGCCACTTCATCTCGCCCGCAGCCTTCGATATCCTGTTGAGGGACCCATTCACGGAACACGATTTCGACCAGTTCCTGACTGAGCGTCAGCGAACGATACAAGACGCCATCGAGGATTTGCTAGTAAAGTCTCGATTGGATCTAACGCCACGTCTGCGGGAGATGGACGCACAGATTGAAGAGGTCGAATTAGCTCTTCGAAAGCTTGTTGCTGATGGGCTTAATGATGATCCTACCAACCTACCGGGTCACGTTCATGCCAAAATCAAGGAACGTCTACAAATCGCAATCAGGACAAATCCGGCTCTTGACTTGAGTGGCTATATAACGGTAACCGATCAATTGAAATTCGCTGATCTGCGAGAACTACAGGATACTATTGCAAACAAGAGTCTATGGCCACGTTTTTCCGACCGCTTCGGCACAAAGGAAGGTTTGGCGATGAGATTCCATCAATTGGCGGAACTGAGAAACAGTATCCGGCATAGCCGTGACGTAGACGAAGTTACTCGGAAAGACGGTGAAGCAGCTATCCTTTGGTTTACGGGTGTACTTGTCTAATGGACCAGAACCTGAGAAGAAAGCTGGATCGGATTACCGACATTCTGTGGGCCGGTGGCGTAACCAATCCTGTTACGTACATCGAGCAGATCTCGTACCTCATCTACCTGAAGCTCTTGGACGAAGAGGAGTCGGTCCGTGAGCTCCAGGGTCGACTCGGCGCCGGCGACGATGCGCGCCTCTTCCCCCTCCAGACCGATCGGTTCCGCTGGTCCAGTTGGCATTTCAAAAGCGGCGAAGAACTCAGGAACTTTGTCCGGGATGAAGTCTTTCCGTTTATGGCGTCGCTGGTCAAGGACGATCCGCAGGTGGCGGAGTACTTTAGAGACGCGGTGCTTGAAATCGTCGATCCGAACGTGCTGAAACAGGTGGTCGACGAGTTGGACGGCATCGATTTCCGAAGGCTCGGACCCGACATCAAGGGCGACATCTTCGAGTACCTGTTGACACATCTGGGCCAGTCCGCGCTGAATGGTCAGTTTCGAACGCCGCGCCAGATCCGCGCTTTCATGGTTGAAATGGTCAATCCGGACCTGGGTGACACCGTGTACGACCCCGCATGCGGGACGGCCGGATTTCTTATAGACGTGGTGGATCACATCCTCGCCCGGTACAGCGAAGAACCCCATGAGGTGCCGATTTACGGCGAGGACTGGCTCGAACAACGGGGGCAGACGCTGGATCAGGTCAAAAAAGAGATGCCGAAACTTCAGACGTACCGGAAGGGCGCCGGTGAGAAGATCCCGGACTGGAGTTTGTTTGAGGCATCCATCTACGGCACCGACGTTTCGCGCCAGATGATGCGGATCTCCATGATGAACTTGGTGCTGCACGGGATTCGGCGGGCAAACCTCAAGCGCGGAAACGTGCTTTCGGAGATGAGTGGCCTGACCGAGGAGGATCTGAACCGTCGCTACCACGTGATTCTCTCAAATCCGCCGTTCGCCGGACAGATTCCGAGCGAGTCGATTCGCCAGGATCTGCCTTCGAAGTCCAGGAAGAGTGAACTTTTGTTTCTGGGCTTGATGCTGCGCTCGCTTGCACCGCGCGGACGGTGCGCGGTTGTGGTACCTGAAGGCGCACTCTTCGGCTCGACGCGGGCGCACAAGGACCTGCGGCAGAAATTGTTGTGGGAGTGCGAACTGTTGGCCGTCGTTTCGCTACCTGCGGGCGTATTCAAACCCTATGCGGGCGTCAAGACCTCAGTTCTCGTATTCCGACGTCCGGCGGACGAGCCGGACGAAGGGAATGCTGCGACCAAGAATGTCTGGTTCTACGAGATCGGGAACGACGGTTACGACCCCGATAAGATTCAGGGCGGTGTTCGGCCTGAAACGCCGGACAAGAACGACATTCCCGGGCTGCTCGCGGCATGGGACGAATACAAGGCATCGAGTTTTGAGAAGCCACCCGGCGAGGAGGCCAACGCGCTGCTTGAGGCGGGAATGGATGAGCCGGCTTGCTGGTGGTCGTCGTTCGAAACCATCGCTGAAAACGACTACAACCTCGCCGCTTCCAGATACAAACCCCGGGTCGCGGAGCCCGTTCCAGACGAAGATCCGGCCGATCTCATCCGCGAAGTTCTGGCGATTGAACGTGAGATCGCAGAGGGTTTGGAAAAGCTTCTCAAAGAAGTGGAGAATTAACTCGACGTGAATGATCCGAAACTGTAACGCGGTTTTTGCGGTTATAGCTATGGAACTTTGTCCTCGAAAGAGTACGACAATGTCGTTTGTCGATGTAAATGATGCAAAAACAAACCTTTCCTGTCTACTGGCGAAGGTAGACGCCGGTGAAGAAATCGTAATCGCTCGCGACGGAAAACCTGTCGCGCGGCTTGTCCCGTACGGGAATCAGAAGGGTACGCGGCAATTCGGCGCCATGAAGGGCAGGATTGTGGTCGACGACGGTTTTTTCGATCCCCTGCCAGAGGTCGAGTTGACCGCTTGGGAAAAGTAGCTGCGTGTCCGCCCTGCGCGAGAATGAGCATTGCGTCTGCCCGAGCAAACAGATCTGGCCTGAAAGTCGTAATTCTCTCCACCTGTTCGATCCAATCCCGCCGCAGGTCCTTATGGGATTGAGATCCCTCAGTGTCTATTTTCGTGACGACGTGGGCTACTGGCGCGACTCCCTAAACCACGTGCTGGCGCGGGCGCTGAGGGAGGGCATCGTATTTTATGAGCGACGATAGGTGTGACCGGATTCTCATGCGTGAACCGCCGGACGCGATATCGTAGCGCTCAGATTCATGCCCGATCCGATCGAAAGAGAGGGTGCGCTCGCACTTGTATATACGTGGCCGGAAAAGAACCGTTGGCAGTTGGCAGAAGTAGGGGCGTGATGAAGTTACCATTGATCAAACTTGACAGTGTAGTTCAGATTCGCAAGGGGACAACAACTCCGGCGCGTTATGCGGAAGAAACATTCGAACTCTATTCGATCCCAGGATTCGACATAGGCAAGCCCGAAGTACTGTCTGGGGCCAACATTAAAAGCAACAAGACCAACGTTTTCCCTGGTGATGTTCTCTTTTCGAAGCTGAACCCACGCATACCCCGTGTTTGGATAGTACCACCGAAGACCGAATTTCGTCAGATCTCATCTACGGAGTTCTGGCCGCTGGTTATGGATCAATCGGTACTCGATCCATATTATCTCCGGTATTACTTGCAAACACCACGTGTCAGGGAACGACTATCTCCGAGTACTGAAGCGGCGACTAAGAGCAGAAGCCGAATCAAACCATTTCAGTTGTTGGGCGAGTCCATCCCGCTCCCACCCATTTCCGATCAACGCCGCATCGTCGACATCCTCGATCAGGCCGAGCGCCTCCGTGGGCTTCGCGCCGAAGCCGATGCCAAAGCGGCACGTATACTGCCGGCGCTCTTCATCAAGATGTTCGGCGATCCGGCGACGAATCCGATGGGGTGGCGGGTCAAAAGAATCGGCGAGGTGTGTAATGTAGTTTCGGGGGCGACACCCAAGACAAACCAACCAGAGTTCTGGGGCGGAGGGGTCCCCTGGGCAACTCCCAAGGACCTTTCCGACCTCGAAGGCTGGTCTATCGCAAAGACCGGACGAACTTTGACCGAGAAAGGATTGGCAAGTTGTTCTGCGACGATGATTCCCAAAGAGTCGTTGCTACTTTCATCACGTGCACCAATTGGTCTCGTTGCGCTCGCGGGTGTTCCGATGTGCACAAATCAGGGCTTTAAGAATCTTGTTTGTGGTTCCGAGGTAGATCCCTGGTATCTGTTTGGTTGGTGCAAGCTTCGTAGCAACTTCCTCCAATCACTCGGTCAAGGAGCAACCTTTAAAGAGATCTCCAAACGCATTGTCGAGTCGATTAGACTACCTGTTCCGTCCATGGAAACCCAACAGCACTTCCGAGCTAATTTGATGAAACTGATGGCCAATGATAAAAATCGAATCCAATCCTCGCAGCGCATTGCCGATCTTTTCGAGGTGCTATTGACACGAGCATTTACAGGCGACCTCACCGCCTCTTGGTGCGAAGCACATGAGGAGCAGCTACTCCAGGAGATGGAACAGCAGAGGAAATGCCATGGGGATGTATCTTCGTAATCTCGCTAAAGCTAAACAAATCAAGACGATGTCTCAGCGGAACCGGTACCTGAAATGCGTTTCCTTCCAAATGGACTGAATATTCCGGACGAACTGCTTGAAGCACGCGACCAAGGAAACGTGGTATTCCTTTGCGGTGCCGGGGTTTCGTACGCCGCCGGAATGCCCGATTTCCAAGGATTGGCAAGATATGTGGTCGAAGAGCTAGGGGCACCACAAGACGCGCCATCGCGTAAGATGCTGTCGAGGTGGGACGACGAGAAAATACCAACAGACGCACATCCTTCGCTCGATCAGATATTCAACCTTTTGCAGCAGGAATACGCGGCGAGTGAGATAGACTACTTAATTGCGAAACGGCTGAGGACGAAACCTGACGTGAACGTAAACGCGCATAAGACGATCTTGCGCCTGTCTAAAGGTGCTGACCACGAACCACAAATCGTGACTACGAACTTCGACCTTCTTTTCGAGCGAGCCGCTGCCCGAAATTTGAAGACCGATACCTCGCCAGCGCTGCCCGATTTGGCCAATGGAAAATCGTTGAACGGACTCGTCTATCTCCACGGCCGGATTAACTCCAGCATCAAACGTGGTGAAGGTCGGCAAGGGTTCATTGTAAGCAGTTCGGATTTCGGGCGGGCCTACCTTGCAGAGGGCTGGGCAACGCGTTTCATTCGAGATCTTCTCGACCAATACACAGTTGTTCTACTTGGATATTCCGCAAACGATCCGCCCGTCAGATACTTGCTTCAGGGTTTGCATACCCGACGTCACGGGAATCGAGCGAGGCTCTTCACGTTCGACAGTGGGACCGAAGTGGAAGTCCAGCCGCGTTGGCGAGATAGTGGAGTTCGGGTGCTCGCGTATCCTGTGACGGACGTCGCTCACTCCGCTCTATGGGACACACTCTCAGCGTGGGCAGACCGTGCAGACGATCCCGAGACCTGGCGAGAGCGAATAGTTGATCTGGCCAAGAAAGGGCCGAGAGGTCTTGCGGCATACGAACGAGGTCAAGTTGCATCGCTCATCAGAACCAATACAGGTTCGAAGCGGTTCGCGAATTCAAATCCACCACCGCCCGGTGAATGGCTGTGCGTTTTCGACCACTACGTCAGATATGGCTCGGTTGGGACAAGCTTTGACGAGTCATCTCCTCCGTTCGACCCCTTCACAAACTATCGTCTGGACGATGATCCTCCTCGTCCAGCGGAAGACTTGAGATTTAACGGTTCACCTCCAGGCGACGATCTGTTGGCTTCAACGGCTATCGAACACCATCCAGACCAAAGAACAAGGCTCTCAGGAACTGGTCTTGAGTGTATTGGGCACCTGTCCCCACGGATGTTTCACCTTGCCCAATGGATTGGAAGTGTAGTGCATCAACCCGTCGTCCCGTGGTGGGTGGCGCGGTATGATCGTTTGCATCCCTTCCTTCTCGACGAAATTAGTCGACGTGTTGACCATGATGAACTTCCGACAGCCGCCAAACGGACTTGGCAAATCCTGTTGGAGAAGTTTCATACGACTTCCGATGACCAAGACCGACATTGGCACAATATGTGCAGTCGTATAAAGGCCGAGGGATGGAAAAACATCGTAATTCGTGAATTCGATAGAAAGGCGACCCCCTACGTAAGGACCGAACGACCGTTTGGCGTTGCATCTTCTCGTCCGCCGGATGAAGAGTGGCCACAGCTTCGCTTGTCTGACATTTCCCATTTTGAGGTCGCGTTTCCAGGTCATGATACAGAACGGCCGGAAATTCCCGATGCAGTTTTACCGAAGATTTATCGAATCGTTCGCAGGCACCTGGAATTGGCGGCGGGATTTCTGGAGGATATCGGAATACCATATTTGAAGACCGAGACCTTTTATCCAGAAGACAAGCCGGGTCAGACCCACCTCACGGAAGAGAGTGAATATCTACTATGGTTCCGTGGATTGTTTGACAGATTGGTCAAGTCATATCCTGAGTTGGCTAGAGCCGACTCAGCACTGTGGCCCAAGGATGAACCATTCTTCTTCAACAAGATTCACCTTTATGCCTGGTCGTTCCATGAACTCTTCTCGGGCAGACAGGTCGCTGATGGGCTGCTTTCGCTTTCCGACGATTCGTTTTGGAATCATGGATACCGCCGTGAGTTACTTCATCTACTGAGACGTCGTTGGATTGATATTCCGTCCGAAAAGCAGGAATTGCTGGAAAAGAGGATAGTCAATGGTCCGAAACGTCACCATTCGGAACCGGAAGAGGATTACAAGAGATTTCGTTCGATAACTTCAGCGATAATCCTCGGATGGCTATCAGGACAGGGGTGCGAGCTTTGCGAGGAAACACTCGAAATCCTGCCTCGCCTGCGCGGTGCGGATCCAAGCTGGTGTCCCGAGTGGGACGAAATGGCCGACGATAGTCTCTCAGGCCGTGGAGGTGTCGTAAATGTTGACCCCGATCCATCTAAGATTATCGGGGCGCCGGTAAGTCAAATAGTTGAATTGGCAAAGAAACACACTCGACGCCCAATCGGCGAATTGACCGAATACAAGCCATTCGACGGCCTGGTTGCCGAGCGTCCTTTGCGAGCAGTCACCGCCCTTGCACAGGAAGCAAAACGAGGCGAGTTTCCGCTGGAATTCTGGCGCTCTGCACTTGAAACCTGGCCGCAGGACGTACGCTTTCGACTTACATGCTTGTTTGCCGCTAGAATAGCCCGACTACCGTCCGAGACTATCGTCGAGTTGAAGTACCAGGTATTTCACTGGCTGTCGGATCACTTTCCCAATCTGGCAGCGCAGGATCAACCTCGCGCCTTGAATTTACTTGACGCGCTTTTGGACAAGCTATATGAACGTGGGCCAGAGGCAACGGAGAGCGGACAGGGTGACACATTTGTAGGCGGCGTCCGTCAAAACCATTCTCGAAGGACAGTTGGTTACGCATTAAACAGCCCTGTCGGAACGGTGACGCAGTTACTTCTCGATCTTCTTAATTCAAAAAACCCCGGAAAGGGATCGTCCATTCAACCAGAAATCAAGTCGAGGTTAGAAACACTTATTACCGCTCCGGGCGAGGGTGCTGACCACGCAGTTTGTTTACTAGCGTCTGATTTCCTTTGGCTTGAACATATCGACCGCAGTTGGGCACATTCTACAATTCTACCCTGGTTCCAATTGGATCATCCGCGGTCAGAACCCGCATGGAATGGGTTGTTGTATGACTCGAAGCCGAAGCCGGATTTATTCCTGTTGATTAAACCCGACTTCATGGACACGGTCTTGCACGCGACAAGTTCGAACTGGGACGATCAGTCACTTCATCGACTACATGAATATTTGGTTCTTGGCTGCTTCTGGCACAAAGAAAGTGATGCCTACATCACCTTTGAAGAGACTCGCGAGGTCCTGCAGAAGACCAACGACGTTGGACGTGTTAACGCTCTCGATTCGTTCGGACGGCTTGTCGGGGGCAAACAGCATGTTTGGAACGGATTTGGCAAGCGATTCATTGAAAACGCGTGGCCAAGGGAATTGCGTTTCCAGACTGCGGAGACATCGCGCCAATTTGTGAATCTTGCAGAAGAGGCCGGTGATTTCTTTCCGGACGTAGTTAGGACAACTCTTCCTTTTCTTGTTCCAATCGAGAAATATTGGTCCGTATATGGTTTAATTGCGTCAATTAAGAGGAGACCTCGTAGATTTCCGCAGAGGTTTCCCGAAGCTACGTTGTCGCTCATAGACAAGCTTGTCCCCGAAAACCCTCTCGAGAAACCTTACGAACTGGATGCCGCGCTGGAGATGATCGCGGAAGCAAAGCCACGACTTCGTCGAGATGAACGATGGTTACGACTAAAGAACATTACACCTGATGATTGAGACTCCGGCCAGGATTTTGAAGATTACGACCATCTGTCGTCTGTCGGAATCTCTGTCGGGTTCGATTCAAGTAGGCTACAGAATCACTATCAACTAAGATACACCCGTCCTACAGGCAGGGCGATTTTGCCGTACTTTGTCCGTGGCGGCCAGCCCGATTCCCAGTTTAACCTTGATTTGTAAGTCTTCGGGGACGTTAATTCGAATATGTGCTTGTAAATAAAGGCGATTACACGGCTGATTACCAGGATACACCAGGTCACTGGCCGTGAACGGAAAAAACGTCCTTCCATACGTCGATAACGCCCCGTCTGGGAGGGCTTTATCGCGTCGCCGCGTTGCTGTTTTTTCGGATTGAGGTTAATTCGTCAATTCGAACGTCATTGAACTTTGGTACGACTGTGTTCTTCAGTGGCCTATGGCCGTGCCAGGTTTACGAAGACGTCGGAACCGCCAGCGCGAGATTCAGATGAGATCCAACAGGGATATTAATAATGTTAACCAAACTCACCATCCGCAACTTTAAGCGCTTCGGTGAGGTGGAGATCGAACTCGGGAGTCCGGTGGTTTTCATCGGTCCTAACAACTCCGGGAAGACCTCTGCCATGCAGGCGCTGGCGCTCTGGGATATCGGACTCATGCGCTGGAATGAGAAGCGTTCCGGCAAGAGTACGCCCGAAAAGCGTCCCGGAGTCACCATCAATAGGCGAGACCTTGTTTCGATTCCAATTCCTGAGGCGAATCTTCTCTGGCGCGATCTTCACGTGCGTGACGTTAGAACGGTCGATGGCAAGCAGCGTACCAGCAATGTTCGCATTGATATCGTTGTAGAGGGCGTTACGGAGGACAAGCACTGGAAGTGCGGCCTTGAGTTCGACTATGCGAACGACCAGTCATTCTACTGCAGGCCGCTACGGTTATCAGATTGCAAAACGCCAGATCGGATGCCCGTTCCAGACGAGGCCGGTAGCACACGAATTGCATTTCTGCCGCCAATGTCGGGTCTGGCGGCGACAGAGACGCGCCTCGACGAGGGTGCTGTCAACGTACGGATTGGCGAGGGTCGTACCGCAGAAGTTCTGCGTAACCTGTGCTTCCAGGTTCATCAGTCGCAGCCGGATCAGTGGAATGTGCTTGTTGAGCAAATACAGACCCTTTTCGGATCACGGCTTGATCCACCCCGTTACGTCCCAGAACGGGGAGAGATCGCGATGACTTACCGTGAGCAGCACGTCCGGCTCGATCTGTCGTCAGCCGGGCGGGGGCTCCAACAGACGCTTCTATTGTTGGCGTATATGTACTCGAACCCGGGTGCTGTGCTGCTGCTGGATGAACCGGATGCTCACTTGGAGATTCTTCGACAACGCCAGATTTACAGTCTTCTCACCGAAGTAGCGCGCGTCAGCGGCAGCCAGATAATTGCTGCGAGTCATTCCGAAGTGCTGTTGAACGAGGCTGCCGGTAGAGACCTGGTCGTTGCTTTTGTCGGCCCGCCGCATCGAATCGACGACCGCGGTAGTCAGGTGCTAAAGGCGCTGAACGAGATCGGGTATGAACAATATTTCCAGGCGGAACAGACCGGGTGGATACTCTACCTGGAGGGGTCAACGGACCTGTCGATACTGCAGGCATTTGCAAAACGGCTTAACCACGAACGTGCAATCAAGGCGCTTGAGCGGCCCTTTGTGCATTACGTAGGAAACCGCCCACCCGCCGTTCGCCGTCACTTCCATGGATTGAGGGAAGCTTTCCCCGGGCTTCGGGGGGTTGCATTGTTCGACCGTATCGAATCCGGGATTGGCGACTTGTCCCCGGTTGAATGCCTGAGTTGGGAGCGTCAAGAGATTGAGAACTATCTCTCTTCAAGGGCTACACTTTTAGCTTTCGCTGAGGCGCTGAGTCCAGGCGACGTTCCAGGACCCCTGTTTGCGGCGCCTGAGAGACAGCGGCGCGTTAAAGCGATGCAAGCGGCAATCGACGAAATCGAGTCCGCGCTCGAGGCGTTGGGAAAGCCGTCGCCATGGAGCGAGGACATTAAGGCGAGTGACGAGTTTCTTGATCCGCTTTTCGCTTCCTATTTTAAGAGACTTGAACTACCGAACTTGATGGCCAAGAAGAACTTCTATGAACTCGTCGATTGCGTTCCTGACAGCGAAATCGATCCGGAAATTCAAGAGAAACTTGACGCAATTGCGGATGTCGCGGAAGCCGCGTCCCCAGCGGGAGAACCGTCGTGAGCCTGACTGCCTTCAGTATCGCCAACTTCAAGGCCTTTGCTGCTTCACAGCGAATACCACTGCGGCCAATCACGCTTATCTACGGCGCCAACAGTTCAGGCAAATCGAGTGCAATACATGCGCTAGCACTGGCGCACCACGCTATCGAGACCGGTGACCTCGACATACAGCGGCCCCGAATCGGCGGCGAGGCCATCGATCTTGGTGGTTTCCGGCAGTACGTTCATCGGCGCGAGTGGGCTCGTCAGGTCGAGCTTGGTTTCGAACTTGATCCGACGCGCCTCAACGGCAGTGGCGCGGAGCTTGTTAGTGCGGCGCGCGAGATTCGGGTAGAGTTAGCAATAGGGAAGGGGTTTGCGAGTGAGCAACAGACACTCTTTGGGGACAAGGCGCGCGCATTCGATCCTGACGGTGCTACGCGTGTGGAGAGATTCGCGTTGGATGTCGACGGAGAGTTTTTGCTGGCCATGAGTGCGAGACGCGGCAGACTCCTGGGCATGGATCGGCTCGAACCCGGCCATGCAATTATTCGTGACCTGTGTCGGCGGCGTTTGAACCAATTCAATATCGGGCAGGAATCTAAGGAAGTTGCTTTCGATACCTATGAAAGAGCGCTCAATTTCCTGGTACCCAATGTTACCGCCAGCAACCGCGGGCTCTTCCCTCGAATCGAAAACGTGCCCGAAACGAACGCAGCACATGCCGAAGTCCGGGACAGAGTCGTGCATGACTTTATACCGCTTGACGCGTTGCGTGATCTGATGGAGGGTATCGGCGTTGCACTCGAGGATGAATTAGGTAGACTTCATTATCTCGGGCCGTTACGATCCTATACGCCCAGACATTTGGCTTTTTCGCAGCATCACGACCCCAACCGGTTCGCAGGTGGCGGCTACGCGTGGGACGTGGTTCGTGACAATCCCGAAGTGCGTAGTCTCGTCAATCAATGGTTGGGCGACTCAGAACGGCTGAAGACACCCTACGAACTCCAGGTACGCGATTTGCTGCAGGCAGACATGGTGTCAGGTGAGGTTCCAGCGAAGCTTCGGAAGGCGATGCACGATCTTCTCGCGTCACTTCTAAGCCGAATGGACGCACGGGAACTTATAGACTTGAAGGTCCTCGCAGATCGTCGTGCTGAGCAGATTGCGGAACTGGACCCCGAGGATGAGGAGGATTTGATCCCCGATATTGAGGAACTATTGTCCTCGATGAGTGACGAGGGCGAGATTTCCGATCGATGGGTGGAGGAGATGGTGGCGGCACGGTCGGACGCCATACAACAGCTTGTACTCGTCGACAAACGGACTGGAACACCCGTAAGTCACCGCGATGTCGGCATTGGCGTCAGCCAGGTGCTTCCAGTTCTAGTGTCTGCTTATGCGTCGAATAACAAACTTCTTGCAATCGAGCAGCCCGAGATTCACCTTCATCCCGCGCTTCAAGCCGAACTGGGTGATGTCTTTCTGGAGTCGGCGTTGGGTGACAACGGCAACACGTTTCTCATCGAAACACATAGCGAACATCTCCTCCTGCGAATTCTTCGACGAATTCGCGAGACAACTGATGGTGAGCTTCCGGAAGGTTCTCTGCCGGTCCAGCCCTACCAGGTCGCGGTACTCTTCGTTCAGCCCGGAGCCCACGACACGGAAGTCATTGAGATTCCCGTCACTCCAGAAGGCGAGTTTGAGCGCACGTGGCCCGGTGGTTTTTTCACTGAGCGCGCGGAGGAGCTCTTCTGAGTATGATCTACGAATACGCACTGGAACCGGAACTCGTAGCGACCTGGACTGAGCGAAAGGCATTTCGTTATTTCATGTCGAGTTTCGATTTCGGTCAAGGGCGGGGAGTCTCGTGGTATCCAAAACACTGGAGGCGTCTCGTTAGGCAGTCATTTGACTGTACTGGCGACATTGCCCAGACGCGTCTGACAGAATTGCTAAACCGACTGTCTGAACAGATGGTACGGCGTCGGAATTACGATTGGGATAGTG
Organism: Gemmatimonadota bacterium; assembly: GCA_028873695.1. Taxonomy (GTDB): domain Bacteria; phylum Latescibacterota; class UBA2968; order UBA2968; genus JAAXHE01. The sequence continues at coordinate 16,475 of JAPPNU010000036.1, forward strand.
GCTCAGGACACTGGTTGGAGAATGCTGAGCGTGAACACGAGCGGTTTCCCTTTCATGCAATCGTTGCCCGAAAGAACCCCCAGGGCCAGGAGCATGTGCTCACCGAGGGCGAACTTGATTCTGACGAATCCGACCGTTGGACCGTGAGCAATCGGCTGGTTGTCGCGAGGAAAGCAACGGATATGGCTGACGCTGTGGCACCGTTACTACGGTGCAGTTTGCGAGTGATATTTGTAGACCCTTACTTTCGTCCTCAGGATCGAAGATATCAGCGCGCATTTGGCGCTTTTCTCGATCAGATAGCTGGGCCGCGTCCCGTTGAGGCACCAGAACGTATCGAAATACACGCATCGACGAAATATGAATGCTCTGAAGAGTTTTTTTACGAACAGTGTACAAAGAAACTCCCCAGTTGGGTGCCGCTCGGAATGCGAGTCTTCGTACGCCGCCTGAGGCAGAAACCGGGAGGCGAAAGCCTGCATAATCGATATATTCTTACAGACCGAGGCGGTGTGATCTTTAGCGCTGGCCTTGACGAAGCAAAGGACGGTGAAAGTGCTACGGACGATCTTGCATTGATGGATCGATACCAATACGACAATCGCTGGTCTCAATATGGAGGTGATCCACCGGCTGGTTTTGAGCAGGAACGAGAGGGTATTGAGTTGGTCGGTACGAGACAGCTGCCCTCGCCGTAGCTGGCTTTGCAGAAATCCTGGATAAATTGCCCGATATCGACCGCCTGGAAGGCTTCCGCGCCGGCGGTCGAAGTCTTTATCGCCGCGTGCTCGTGCCAGTCAGGGCGAAAGATCTGTACACCGTCGCCTGGACATACGCGGTGGAGACGAAACCGCTCGATTGGCCGAAGCTGGTTTCGGGATGTTGGACGGGGTGAAAACGCTGGTTTTCGCGCGAGATCCAAAACGCGGCGGCAAGCCAGGCAATCAGTTCGATTCGTCAAGGTGACTAATAAATCGACGACACGTGCAAGCGGACAATGGCACGCGGTTTGCAAGTGTTTTCTTCCACTGGAGGAGTCGAAGTGAGACGAATCCAGAACGGATGGATGAGGAGATGACTTTAATTTGACATGTAACTACTAATTGGTTACTTTGGATGTATCAGATCTTGATAAGGAGAAGTGTGCTGCGGCGTATTCAGAGGCTGCCAGACTCGGTTCAATGAAAGGCAGCCAACCTGGTCGAGGACCTGCGGGACAGCGGGCCGGTCAGAAACGATTGGCCCAACTATAGCAAACTTGGACAAGATGAGTATCACTGCCACCTCACGCGTGGCTGGGTCCTCTGTTGGAAATACAAGAAATACTCTCAAACAATAGAGGTCTACTATGCAGGCAGTCGTGAAAACGCCCCGTATTGAGATTCTCATCAGAGGGGAAATCCCTGACAAGCTGATGTCCGTGCTGAATGAGGAGTACGGTGAACAGATTCGGTTTTCCGGAGCCAACACCGACGATCTCGTCGATGTATTTGAGACCGACTGGTACCGAAGCGTCAAATCAGGAATGGCGCCTGGAGATAATCTGAGGACTTACCGGGAGAATCGCGGGTTGACGCAGGCGAGGCTGGGTGAGTTACTCGGCGGTGTTCCTCGACAGCATGTCTCGAATATGGAGAGGGAGGTCCGGTCGATCAGCCTGAAAACCGCGCGAAAATTGGCACAGATATTTCAAGTGTCTCCCGAGAAGTTCATTTGAAGGCGCCAGATGGCGGACTCGATTGCGAAGCAAGAATTCAATACTGCAACTGCAGGAACTGGCCCTTGACAAAGGCAAGACTGGAACCACGCAGGCGAATCAATGAGCGACAAGGCAATCAGCAGGAATCCTGGGATCCTCGGAGGAACACCTGTGTTCTCCGGAACCAGGGTTCCGATACGTATCCTGATCGAACATTTGGAAGCAGGAGACTGTCTCAACGATTTTCTTGATAGCTACCCCACAGTGTCACGTGACCAGGCGATCAAGGTCCTCGAAACCGCAAAGATAGCGCTCACCGGGAAGTCGGAGCCTTGACCATTGACGACGGCCGGGTTGCGGTAATCGACAACCTTTAAATCGTGATGACATCATACTGTGGAGGAATCGTACATGAGCCGAAAGCCTCGAAAGTCCCGCCCCGACCGGTCGCAGCACGCGACGTCCGGGAAAGAATCGACTGACGCGCCCGCAAGCGACGGTGGCAGTCAGAACGTTTCCGACAGCCACTCAGAATTGCGGTTCAGTGACTTGGCAGGTCGGGATGTGGTGGTATCGTTCGATGGAGGGCCGGATCCGTTTGACGACAGCGGAAGCGAGGTCGTCGAGGCGGACGATGAAATCAGTTTCGACCAGTACTTTCAGGCCATACGCACCGGCTGGGTGCTCTACCTGGAGAACTCGACTGACCTGGCGATACTGCAGGCGTTTGCCAGGAAACTGGGACACAAACGCGCGATCCGGGCGCTCGAGAGGCCCCTGGTGGAATACGTGCAAAATCAGCCGGCGACCGCTCAGCGTCATTTCCACGGCCTGCGCGAGGCTAATACCGAAATTCGGGGCATTGCCCTCTTCGATCGCCTTGAGTTGGAGCTTCCCGATATTGCCCCCATCGAGTGTTTGACGTGGAGGCGTAGAGAGATTGAGAACTACGTCTGCTCGCGGGCGACGCTCGAAGCATACGCGGCTGGTACCGCAAAGGACGATTCGGCGGGACTCCTGTTTGCTGCGTCTGAAGTCGGCATGCGCCGGAACGCCATGCGAGAAGCGATTGCGGAAGTCGAGTCGGCGCTGAAGGCATCGGGTAAGCCGTCGCCATGGTGCGAGGACATCAAGGCGAGCGAAGACTTCTTGGATCCGGTGTTCGCTTCGTACTTCAGGAAGCTAAATCTGCCGAACCCGATGGCGAATAGGAACTTTCACGAACTGGCCGAGCACGTTCCCGAGACCGAAATTGATCCGGAGATTTGTGCCAAACTGGACGCAATTGCGGATGTTGCAGAAATCGCGACACCTGGGGGTTAGTGAACGTGAACCTGACAGCCTTCAGTATCGCCAACTTCAAAGCCTTTGGCGCTTCTCAACGCTTTGGCTCGTGCGGCGCGAGGGTCACTGTGTGGGGAATTTGAGCAATGGAACGTAAAAATCCGGTCCCTCTTCTTTCGCAGGCGCAGACTGCGTCGATCCGTTAATCGAAGCAGTGGGTGTCGAAGTGGACCCGCGCAACCGGATGCAAGTAGAGCTGCCAGGGGTGAGGCTCAAGGGCCTGCGGATGCGATCGAGACTGGAGAAAGGAGAATAGAATGGGAGTACGACAGCCGCGTTACAGCAAAGAAGAGTTCGCCCGGCGTGGTCAGGCGATCTATGAGCAACGGGTGAGGTCGCAGGTAGAAAAAGGCAATATCGGCCGGATTGTGGCGATTGATATTGAGACCGGTGAGTTCGAGGTGGCGGACGACCCACTTGGCGCCTCTGACAAGCTCTTCGCGCGTTGTCCGGATGCGCAGCCGTGGTTGATCCGCATCGGTCACCGTGCGCTACATCGGTTCGGAGCCTCACATGCCAGGGGCTTGACATGATTGAGGGAACAGTGAACGAGGATTACGAGACGACAATCCGCCTGACCCTTCGCGGCGTTGATAGAGAGGAACGAGAAATCGAGGCCATCATCGACACCGGCTTCACCGGCCAGCTAACGCTTCCGATGCCGTTGATAGACCGACTGGCCCTATCCTGGAAGGGTCGTAGTCAGGCATTAACCTCAATCAGAAAATAACAGCAACGCGGCGACGCGATAAAACCCTCCGAAACGGGGCGTTATCGACGTTTAGAAGGACGTTTTTTCCCTTCACGTCCAGTGACCTGGTGTATCCTGGTAATCCGCAGTCTAATCGCCTTTATTTACAAGCACATATTCGAATTAACGTCCCCGAAGACTTACGAATCAAGGTTAATCGCCGATGGCAGCATACATATATTCGATGAGTACATCGGAACAGTGTTGTGGAATGACGAGGTCCGCACGGTGGAAGTGGCTGCGGCAGAAACTGATCCTCTTGTAGGGATGGGGTTGCTCAGAGGGTACAGCTTAAGCGTGGACGTGGTGGAGAATGGCGCGGTGATGATTGAGTCGTTGACGTTATAGTGGAGCCATCAGGAAACCATACTTGCCCATAATTGACCGATCAACAGTCTATTTCAAAGAGCAAGAGAAAGTGATGACCAGAAATTGGACAAATGAGTTCAGCCAGCGGCTACGCCCCATCGTGCGCAGCATTTGTAGCATACACGAGCATACCAGTCCTGAAATATGCACACCTCAAGAACTCATGGGAGTAGCTGAAGATGCCTGACCAAATCATCGAGGAACTCTGGCAGATCAAAGATAGCATCGCCCGAGGTGACATGACGCGGAACAGTGACGTAGATCTCCTCCTCATCGGGGATGGCGGGAAGCGAACCGAGAACCAGAGCTTTATTGTACAATAGCGTGAATTCAACCAGGAACGTAAAATGCCCCGGATAGAAGGTTTCAGGATCAGGAACTTTAAGGTGCTCAAGGAGGTGACACTGGGCCGGCTCTGGAATCAGAGACAGTTTAAGCCACTCGACCCGATGACGGCCGTAATCGGCAAGAACGGCGTGGGTAAGAGCGCGCTGATCGATGCGTTCGGTTTTCTTGCTGATGCTCTGAAAAACGGGGTGGAGGAAGCTTGCGATTTGCGCGGACGGGGCGGCTTTGGGAAGTTGCGAGCGCAGGGAGAAACAGGCCCCATTGAGTTCGAGATCTATTACAGAGAGCACGGAAGCACCCGGCCGGTTACTTACGAGATCGCGATTGACGCGGACGAGGACGCACGCCCTTATGTGTTGCGTGAAATCCTCGAGGAAGATACGGGAAATAACCCGCCACTCTCGTTCTTATTGCTCAGTCGAGGCAAAGGTGTGGTCTGGAAGGGAGACCAGGCGGGTAGTCAGCTCGATAAAACAAAGGGAGGATTCGTTCTTTCGGAGTTTGCTGTGTCGTTAGCAAACTCGATTTTGGAGGAGAAAGAATCAGTAGAGTTCAAAGACGCGCAGATTGTCGAACTGGAAGACCATCGCAAACTCGGTGTCGCAACACTCGGAGCCCTAAAACAGCACCCTCGAATATCCGCGTTTCGCCGTTTCATCGAAGGATGGTATCTCAGCTACTTCACGCCGGATGCCGCCCGAAGCCTTCCGCTGGCCGGACCCCAGAGCCGGCTACACGTACATGGTGACAACCTGGGAAACGTCGTCCAATTCATGGAGCGCGAACATCCCGGGCGATTCGAAACAATCCTCGAAAGGATCGCCGACAAGATCCCGGGTATTGACCGTATCGAAACGGAAAGGTCAAATGACGGGCGAATACTGCTCCGATTCAACGACAAGGGCTTTCAGGATCCGTTTTACGCCCAGCAGATGTCCGATGGAACACTGAAGATCTTTGCCTATCTGTTGCTTCTTGAAGATCCCAGCCCGCCTCCGCTTATATGTATAGAAGAGCCTGAAAACGGCCTGTATCACAAACTGCTGGAGACGCTTGCCCACGAATTCCGCCAGCACGCCAGTGGATCCGGATCCGGTTCGCAGGTCTTTATTACCACTCACCAACCCTATTTTGTCGATGCTCTGGAGCCAAGTGAAGTTTGGATCCTGGAGAAAGGAACGGACGGTTTCTCAACGATTCGCAGGGCGAGCGACGATCCGATTGTGAACAATATGGTTGAAGAGGGTCTGCCGTTGGGCGGCCTCTGGTTCAGTGATTATCTGGACGAGAGGTGATCGGATGCACTTTGAGATACTCGTCGAGGACACTTCCGGAAAAAGGGCGCTTGATGTCTTGGTACCAAAGATCGTGGGAGATCAACATACATTCAGGGTAATCGGATTCAGGGGAATTGGCCACATTCCAAGAAACCTGAAGCGTGGGACCTCGGCGACAAACCGCCTCCTGCTCAATCAACTTCCGAGGTTACTCAGGGCCTATGGGCGGACGTATGCGGGAGATCGAACGGACCATCCTGCAGCCGTGATTCTGGTTTGCGACCTGGACGACAGGTGTCTGAGGAGATTTCGTCAGAGACTATTCTCGGTCTTGAACGCCTGCGACCCCAAACCGTTGACGCGATTCTGTATCGCCATCGAGGAAGGCGAAGCCTGGCTGCTTGGAGACGATGCGGCGATGACCGCAGCCTATCCGAAATTGCGGTGCGACGTGTTGGAGAGTTACGAAAACGATGCCATTTGCGGCACGTGGGAGGTCGTGGCCGATGCCGTATATGCCGGTGGCGCACGTTCGCTCAGGAACCGTGGTTGGCGGGCAGTGGGGAGGGAAAAATCCATATGGGCCGAAAGAATCGCGCCGTTGATGGACGTGGAGAACAATGCATCGCCCAGCTTCTGCTATTTCCGAGACAAGCTTCGTGAGCTTACCTGAGTTTCCACCAAGAAAACAAACCGCGGCTACTGATCTGACTGAATCTCCAGGGTTGTGCGCCACCTGTTTCCGGCGTCCGTGCCGAATGAGGAGAACGGCGAACAGGTTCGGTTTTCCAAAGACAGCAGCGACAATCTCGTCTTCCGCAAGAGAGGTGCAATTATGAAATCAATCGACAAAAACATCATGATTCCGGAGGTCGGCTCGTTGCCACAGGATTTCAGCGAAGCGTTTGGTCGGAAAGTCCGCGTCGTTGTCTACCTGAAAGATGACGAGGCTCAAATTACACAAACCCATCAACACCTGATGAGTCTCGCCGGCAAAGTCAGGGCATTTAGCGACGTCGACGACCCAGTTGAGTTACAGCGCGATCTTCGGAATTCATGGAAACGTGGGTTGGATCAATGACACAGGTAACCGACGCGCTCATCGACCGGATGGTAAGAGCGATCGTCGACGAAGTCGATCCGGAGCAGGTGATCCTCTTCGGCTCTCGCGGTCGCGGCGAAGAACGGAAGGACTCGGACGTGGACCTGGTGGTCGTGGAAGCGGAGCCATTCGGTCGGAATCGAAGTCGCCACAAAGAAATGGTCAGGCTCTACCATGCCGTGGCCGGCTTTCCCGTCGCAGCCGACGTCCTTGTCTATTCTCGTGACGACGTCGACTACTGGCGCGACTCCCTGAATCATGTGCTGGCACGGGCGCTGCGGGAGGGAAAGGTGCTCTATGAGCGACGTTAAGTGTGCCAGGATGCTTGTTCGTGCAGCGGAGCGCGATATCGCCGCGCTCAGATTCATGCGGGATTCGGATGAGGTCTCCGACGAAGTCTTCGGTTTTCACGTGCAGCAGGCCGCCGAGAAAATGCTCAAAGCCCACCTTGCTATTTTGGGCGTGGAGTACCCACTCACCCACAATATTGAAGCGCTTCTTGACCTTCTCGCCGAGCATGACGTTCCTCCTGTACCCTTTGAGAAGCTAATCGACTACACGCCCTACGCCGTTGAATTTCGCTATCAGGGTATCGGCCCGGATGCCGAACCGATCGATCGTGAAGGCGCTTTGAGGCTTGTAGAGAGAGTGCTGGAACAGGTGACGCGGGAGTTGGCAGGAGACGAAGGAGAATGAGGAAGTTCAATGAGCGAGCTCTAAACTTGCTTGCACAACTTCGCGAACAGTTGGCGCTCCCATTTGTCCAAGGGCGTCCCGCGTAAGCATTGCATCGAACCATTGTCAATATTCATCCATCCATCTGGAGCCTGTAAAGATCCATGCCTCGTCTCCGCTTTGTACACACCGCTGATCTGCATCTCGATAGCCCATTTGTCGGCATAAGGGCCGTTGCACCCGACAACGTCGCGAGCGCGCTGCAGGATGCGACCTTCCGTGCCTACGAGAACATCATCGACCTGTGCATCGACGAGCGCGTGAATGCGTTGCTGGTCGCGGGCGACGTGTACGACTCGGCCGACCGGAGCCTGCGAGCCCAACTGAAGTTCGTCGAGGGTTTGAAGCGGCTGGACGAAGCGGATATACGTTCTTTCGTCTGTCACGGCAATCACGACCCGCTGGACGGTTGGGAGGCGCGGCTGGAATATCCCCACAGCTGTACCCGCTTTGGCAGAGAGGCTGAGTCGGTCCCGGTATTCGAAGACGATCCACGCCGCGGAGTCGTTAATGGGATCAGTTACGCGACCGGCGAAGTCTCCGACAACCTGGCGCAGCGTCTCGGCAAGGGCGATCACGAAACGTTCTCGATCGGCCTCTTGCATGCCAATGTAGGTGACGACGCCACCCACGGGAATTACGCGCCGTGCTCTCTCGAAGATCTCGAACGATCGGAAATGGACTACTGGGCGCTCGGACACGTACACACCAGACGGGTACTCAGCGAACGGTCACCGGCCGTGGTCTATCCGGGCAACCCCCAGGGCAGGCATCCGAACGAGCCCGGCGCACGCGGCGTGTATCTCGTCGAAGTGGACGATGACGGCGACGTCCACCTGGATTTCAGAGCCGTGGATACCGTTCGCTGGGAACGGACCGTAATGGACATTTCCCGAGTGGACGGGGAGCAGGAATTGATCGACGGAGTCCACCAGAGAATTGAAGAGGTCTTGAATGGCGCCGCCGGCATGTCGGTCGTGCTGAGGGTCGCATTGCTTGGAAGGGGCGGTCTGCACGGATCGCTACGGCAACCGGGCCTGTTGGAACACGTGATGGAGGTTGTTAACGACGAATGGGCGAGACGTACCCAATTCGCGTGGTGTGAGCGCATTGAGGACGAGACCTCGGCGCCGTTCAACCGGGAGGAACGAATGGCAGGATCCGACTTCCTGGCAGAGGTGCTCAAGACCGCGGATCGGGCGAAGGAAGACGCCGACTTGCCGGCCCGTCTGCAGGACGGACTCTCGGACCTCTACCAGCACCGCCTCTATCGCCGGCACCTGTCCGACCACGTCCCCACCGGCGATGACCTGTCCACGATCATCGACGAGGCTGAGGCGATCCTCGTAAACCTGCTCGGCGAAGGCGAAGAGTCATGAGAATCCGCGAGATACGCATTGATGGCTTCGGACAGTTCGCCGACAAGCGGTTCGGGGCACTGGGGCGACCCTTGACTGTCTTCTCCGGTCCGAACGAGGCGGGAAAAAGCACACTGTTGGAATTTGTCCGAAGAGTGCTCTTCGGATTTCCGCGCAAGAGCGGGAGGGTCAACGCGTATCCCGCCCTGGCAGGGGGCAATTATGGCGGCCGGATCACCGTCGAAGATGCGGACGGTCGCGTGTACGACGTACGACGAACGACGGGAAAGAGTTACAGCGGCGACGTTCTCCTGACTTCGGAAACAGGCGAAATTCTGCCCGAATCCGAACTGGCGTCGCTGCTGGGTCACCACTCGAAGGACGTCTTCGAGGGAATCTTCGCGTTCACCCTGGACGATCTCTACAGCGACGAGTTGTTGAGCGACGCGAACGTCAACAGCCAGATCTACAGCGCGGGCATGGGCGTCACGTCACTACCGAACGCCGTCAAGTCCATCGAGTCCTCCCGCGTCGGTATCTTTCTCAAGGGAGGGAGTACCCAGAAAATCTACGAGATCCACAACAGAATCGAGGAAATAGACAACAGGTTGCGTGAAGTATCCAAAAACGCGACAAAGTACGGCGAACTGACCGACCGGCTTCACAGGGTCAAAGTCGAACTTCGAGATCTGGCTGCCCGGCAGTTGGAGACTCAATCCCGGTATAATCGTCAGATAACGTATCAGAATGCCTGGGACGACTGGAATGACCTGTTTGCAGCGAGAAAGCGACTTGGTGAACTGAATGACATCGACGAGTTTCCGCGTAACGGTGTAGGCGAACTGGAGAAGTTGGAAAACCTGGCGGCAAACGCGCATGAAGAGCTCGAACGGGCTGAGCGACAGATGCAGGATATTCAGGCGAGGGCTGATCTCCGGATAGACCATCTGGCAATACTCGAACAATCATCCCGGGTACGTGAAATTGAACGGCGCCGAAGCGCATTCGATCAATCGGTCAAGGACATACCGGAGCGCCGGGCCGAACTTTCGGCCATGCGCGTCGATTTGCAAAACACACTTGCCGATCTGGGTCAGGAGTGGGACGTCGACCTGCTTAAGACATTCGACCTGTCCATCATCGTCCGGGAAGAAATCGCGAATTTCGGTAACCGCCTCAGTGAAGCGCGAGAAGCCGTGAACAGGACGGAAGCAGCCGTCGCTGCGGATAAGATCGCGCTGGAAGAAGCAGTCCTGGAGCTCGAACACGCCAGGAACGAGCTTTCGAACGTTTCTCCGGCCAGCTTTGACAGAGATGAGGTGCATCAGAAGCGGCGCCAGATTCGTGCCGCCAGGGAGACCCTGAATGAGCTCTCCCTCAGTGTAGAGCGAGCCAGGGATCTGGGCGATCAACTTGATGAAGAATCGGACGTTCCTGCCTCACCGGCTGGTCGTGACTGGAGAAGGATCGCGCCTTCCGTCATGGGCGGGTCTGCTCTAATCCTGCTCGGTGTACTTTTCGCGATTAATGTAGACGGCTGGGGTACCGCTGCAGGTATCGTCTCCGTCTTGCTTGGCATTACCCTGATTGCCGCCGCTGCTTATTTGCTTGCTCTTGGCCGCCCGGTTCTACCGACTGTTGAGACGTCCATGTTGGAACGGATCCGGCGGCAGCGTAAGGAAGCTGAAGAACGCGCCACTGAACTCCGAGAGGGCCTTTCCGAACACGCATCGGCGCTCGGCATCGACTCGATAGACCTGCACGCGCTGGAAGAGACAGAAGCGTCGCTAAACGTTGAAGAATCCCGCCTGGACGAGATGGATCGATTGGAGAAAACGTTGGCCGAAATCGAGAACCGCGCGGCACGTCGGGAGGCGCGCCTTGTTGATTCAAGAAACGACCACCAAGAAGCCGAACGCGGATTCCGGACAACCGATGACGAGTGGCGAACCTGGCTCAGAGGACGTGCTCTGTTGGAGACGTTCTCGCCAGAGAATATTGAAGTCTTGAGGGGCCTCGTCGATCTTGGACGTACTCATTACTCCAAAGTTACTCAGATGGAAGACCGAATTGCTGCAATTCATACCGATATCGAACAGTTCATCGAACTCGTGAATCCGCTCGTGTCCTCGCACGGGTTCGAGATGGATACTGACGACTGGATTGGGGTGGCCGATACCGCGGATAAACTCATTGAGATGCACGCAATCGTCGTGGAAGCCTCACGTAAGCGTAACGATGCCCTTGACGAGTTGACGGCCGCTGGAGCGGAGTTCGTCAGTCGCAAAGACCGCCTGGCCCAGATCGATGTCAAGATCAAGGAACTGCTGCGGGTTGCGGGGGCCCACAGCCGGGAAGAGTTCCTGAGAATGGCAGATGTATTTGACGAACAGGAAGAGTTGAAGGCACAGAATGCGAGAGCACTTGAAGGGTTGCAGCGCCTCAGCGGGCCGGGTGAACCGCTGGAAACGCTGAAATCGGACCTTGCCGGCACGAACCCTCAGGCCATCGCCGACGAGATCGCAAGACTGGAGGAAGAGCGGACGACTGCAAACGCCCGGCGCGAGGCGTTGTCGACTCAACGTGGATCCATCCGCACCGAACTGGATGGGCTCGAAGGTGAGGAGGTGTCGTCCCGGTTAAGGATGGAACGGAACGTGCTCCTGGAGCAACTCAGGGGCCACGCCCGCGGCTGGACCCGGCTGACGATCGCCCGTAACCTGCTCGATGAAGCACGGCGAAAGTTCGAGCAGGAACGCCAGCCGGGAGTCGTACGGCACGCTGAGCGATTCTTCACCGCGATCACCGATGGACGGTACCGGCAGGTCTACGCGCCGCTCGGTGAACAGACCATTACCGTGACGGACGCCGATGGGCGCACGAAGCAGCCGTCGGCACTGAGCCGGGGCACGCGGGAGCAGTTGTTCCTGTCGCTCCGTTTCGGGCTGATCCGCGAACTGGGGGAGCGCACGGAGCCGCTGCCGGTCGTGGTGGACGAGGTCCTGGTGAACTTCGATCCCGACCGTGCGCTTCGGGCCGCCGTCGCTTTCACGGAGCTTTCCAAAACCAACCAGGTACTGGTCTTTACCTGCCATCCGACGGTCGTCGAGCTGTTCCAAAACGCGGCTTCCGATGCCGGCGTGGAGAAGCCTGAGGTAGTACGCATCAAGTGAGGTGCCAGACTTCAGTGCCATGGGCTTTTTCGCGGTCGCAGCGGGTTCAATCCTTGGTCGTCGTTCCGCGATTGACCAGATGATCCGCCGTTTCGGATTTTAGTCGACTGAAATACATGACTTTCGGATGCCGCAAGGATGTCATTTGGATATGCAACGTTTTCAGGTAAAATGGCTTGACATGGGGGATCGGTAGACATACTTTTTTGTATCCGACGGAGACGTTTTCCCGCGAAAGGAGTCAGATGATGCCCCAGGTTTTGGATATGTCGTGTATGTCGCAGGTTGCATCTATATGGGCGCAAGATGCATCGCTTCCCATTAGCGGGAAAGAGGGGCAGATACGAGATCTGAAGCGGAAGATGGCCAGTTTCAGAGAACTATCTTCCCGGACCAGGAAAGCATTAAGCCGGCTTGATTCTCTGACCCTCGAAGTCATCGGAGAGTTAAAGAGGGGATTGGACCATCTGGAGAAAGACCCGGAAGAATATCTGGCTCTGTGTAATGGTGATGCGAAAACTGCAATCGAGGGGATGAATAGCGGAGAATCCACGGCAAAGGAATTGATCGATGAGATTTTCCCGTTGTTAGAGTTATTCAAGGAATTCGATGAGCCGCTATTCGACGCAACAACGGGGGTCATGGACAATCTTCAATCGCTTGCAGCATTGATTCGTGAAATTCGGTGGAATGTCATTATACTCCATAGGAAAAACGAGCCTGCAACTGGATCGATTTATTCGGTGGATGAAGCTATCGACCAACTTCGGGGTTGAGTGTGAGCGTTGAAGAAGCGCAGAGTGAATCCCGAGTCAATAGGACTCCTACCCTTCATACCATCCTGCCTGCAGCGCCCACATCCGGGCGTACTCTCCGTTTCGGACGATCAGTTCGTCGTGGGACCCTTCTTCCACGAGCCGCCCATCCTTGAGGACGAGGATCCGGTCGCACATCCGGGCCGAGCCCAGCCGGTGTGAGACCACGATCGTGGTCCGACCGCCGGCCATGGCGAGAAAGCGCCTGAATACGTCGGCCTCGGCCTTCGGGTCCAGGGAAGCGGTCGGCTCGTCGAGGACGACAAGGTCGGCGTCCCGCATGAATCCCCTGGAAATCGCGACCCGCTGCCACTCCCCGCCTGAGAGTTCCGTGGCGCCTTCGAACTCCCTGCCAAGCGGCGTTTCATAGCCCTCCGGAAGCCTGTTGGCGACAGCGTCCGCACCGCCCCGGCGCGCCGCACGCTCGATTTCGCCGGGCTCTTGCATCCGCTCCCAGCGACCGAAACCGATGTTCTCACCCAGGGTGAAAGCGAAGCGGGTGTAGTCTTGAAAGACGGCCGTGGACTGGTTCCACAACTGGTCCCGGCTCACCTGGTTCGCCGGGAGGTCGCCGTAGTTCAGTTCGCCCCCGGTTGGACGGAACAGGCCCAGCAACAGCTTGACCAGAGTCGTTTTGCCGGAGCCGTTTGCACCGACCAGGGCGACTCTTTCGCCGGGTCTTACGGTTAAGGTGATTTCCGTAAGCGCGTGTTGTTCTGCCTGAGGATAGCGGAAGGAGAGGTCTTTGGTTGTGATCGCCTCAGAATTTAGCGTGGCGAGCCCGACGCTGCCGGACGGGTCTTCGGGGCCGAGGTCCAGGTAGGCGAACAGGTCGGCGATGTTCATCAGTTGAATAGCAAGAAAGCTCATGCGGTTTACGAGATGGTCGACGCCCGTTCGCGCCTGGCGCAGGGCGACCAGCATTGCCGCGAACTGTCCCGCGGACAGCCCGCCCCCGAGGACCGCCCACGCCGACCAGCCGACGGCGCCGGCAAATGCCGACAGGCTGACGGCGGACAAGCAGCCACCGGTGGCGTGATGTTTACGTCGCTGGCGGTACAGGGGATCCGCGACCTGCCAATACAGGTGATCCCACCATCCGGCCAGGACCGTCCCGAGCCGAAACACCCGTACCTCCTTCGCGTCCTCTCTCTCTGTCAGGATACGCTCCAGGTATGCGCGCAAACGCTGCGCCTGGGTCTGGCGACGTTCCAGGTAGAACTCGTGCACGTTATGGTAAAGGCCGGCAAGCGGCGGCGGTAGGGAGACGAGGAGGATTGCAACGAGCAGGTACGGGTCCCAGAACCCGACGACGATGCCAACGGAAACCACCGTCAGCCCGCCGGTCAGGATCCGGTAGATCGCACCAAGCAGGTTCAGGAAAAAGCCGGGCGTCGCTGCCACCTGCGCGCGCCGTATCAGGTCGTGGAAATCAGCCCGCTCGAAGACAACCAGACGGAGAGAACGGGACTTGATCTGGAGTTGCTCGAGAAGCCGGTCTTCCATCTCCTGCTTAAGCCGCTCGAGCAGAATTGTACGCGACCACGTCCGGAGGCCGATTTCGGCGAGCGTAACCGACGCCCAGCCCGCGAGCCAGGGCAGCATCGAACTGACTGGATCCCTGCCCTCGTAAACGCCCACACTCTGATCGAACAATTCACGTACGACCCAGACGGTCACGGCCGGCAGCAGGCCGCACGTGAACTCCAGGAAAAGCGATAGGACCGACCGCCAGGGATCGATGCGGATCATCCAACCAAGGAACCTGATGAGTGTCCGGAGACCGCGCGGACGCAGCTTTACAGGATCGGATTCTACCTGTACCACGAAGCCTGTTCCTCCCACATACCGGCGTAAACGCCCCCTTTCGCCACCAGGTCGTCGTGGCAGCCCTCCTCCACGATACGGCCCTGCCCGAGTACGAGGATGCGTTCGGCCATGCGTGCTGAACCGAGCCGGTGACTGATCAGCAGGGCGGTGTGTCCCCGGAGGAGTTCGGCGAACTGCCGGTAGAGTTCGGCCTCCGCCATTGCATCGAGAGCTGCGGCCGGCTCGTCGAGGATGAGCAGTTCCGGATCCCCGGTGAAGGCGCGCGCGACGGCGATTCGCTGCCATTCGCCGCCGGAGAGACCCTGCCCGCCGTCGAAGACGTGTCCGACCGGCGTTTCGTAGCCATCGGGAAGCCGTTCAGCGATCTTGTCAACGCCGGCACGGAGCGCCGCCTCCTGGACCACTGCCATGTCCGGCTGCAGCCAGGAGGGCCACAGTTCGCTGCCTGGTCCCTTGCTCAAACTGTCCAGCGTTCCGATACCAATGGATTGGCCGAGCGTGAACTCGAACCGGGAGAAATCCTGGAAGGCCGCACTTACGGCTCCGGCCTGGCCGTCGGGGTCTATATCCCGGTAGTCGATGCCATCAGCCGTCACTCGTCCGGAGGTGGGGGCGTAGAGACCGAGAAGGATCTTCGCGAGGGTGGACTTTCCGGCGCCATTGTCGCCGACGAGGGCGACGCGTTCGCCCGGGGCCAGGCAAAATGTGACGCCGTTCAGTACGGATAGCGCCTCGTCACCGGCAATGGGCGCCGGGTAGATGAAGTGGACGTTTTCCACGACCAGACCTTCCCGCAGGGGTCGGGGAAATGGCGCTGTTTCCGACGTACCGTCCGTCGTTTCGTCTTCTGGGACGTTGCCATCCTGGTGATCGAAGAACTCCCGTACATAGTCGACCTCCGCGGAACGAGCCTGCAACTCCCTGGAACTGAAACCGAGACTGCCTCCCGCGCGCAGCATGTCGCCCACACCCTGAAAGAGCGCGACGAATCGCCCGGGCGTGAGGACCCGGTCGCCCAGCAGGAACGCAAGGATGACCGCGACGCCCATCCCTACGGCCACGTGGAATCCCGTAACAGGTACGCTCACGATGACCTGGCGTTGCCGCTGATCCAGCAGACGTTCCCGCAGTACATGACGCATCTGTCGCCATCGATCGGTCAATGGTACGTGGAGGCCGAATAGCCGTATCTCCTTCTGTTCCGACCGACCCGTCAGGATCCGGTTCACGTACCCGGCGCGGCGCTCCTCCGGCGTCTCGCCATAGGTGAACGCCATGAACATCCGGCTCTGTCGGATCTCCAGAAGGACGAGCGGAATCAGCGCTCCGATCATGGCCGCGGGGATCCAGATGGAAACCGGCGCGAACATCGCTGCCACCGATACGGCCGTGATCGCCGCTTGGGAGAAGTGCAAAGTGCACAGGAACAGCCGTGCGAGTTTGCGGCCAGGATCGCGCGCGCGTTCGAGGCGGTCGTACGTCTCACTGACATCGAAGAATAGCAGGGGCAGCCGAGAGGAACGTCTCAGAAGGCGGCGGCCCAGAACATGAGATAGAACCTGTTCCATGCGCAGGTAGACGACGTCGCGCAAATGCCACATGACATCGTTGGTCACCAACTGCATCAGGCCGAATACAATCAACCACGGCAGGATGTCCTCAAAGCCGGACGGACCGCCTCCCGCCGCATCGACAACGGCGTCGACGAGGTACCTGGTCACGTGGATGAGCAGGGCCGGTTGTATGCCGAGGAGGATGTGGATGGCAATCAGGCAGAGCCCGGCCGTCCCGGCGTGCGCCCGGATGTGGCTCCAGGTCCAGCGCAGATTGGCGAGAATCGCTACTGCGTTCTCGCGGCGGTTCCAGTATTCGAGGTCGGATCTCGGCATCATCAGAGGCTCCGTACAGGGGTTCGACTATCGCGCAAATCCATCCGGCGGTAAGTCAGACAAAGATAGTTCATGCATCGCACGTCTTCAATGGAAAAACCACACTTAAGTAAATATTTATAAATAATTTATACTCTTGACTTTCGGATCGGTTTTTGTTATATTATTTACGTGGGAAATCAAAGAGGGAGTTGAAGGCAACCGCCTTCAACTCCCTCTTTTTCGTCAGTTCGAACAGGCCTTGCAGACTGCCTGGATCGCCGGTTAGACGTTTCCAGCGTGACTTCGATGCAAATTGCGTACGAGTTTATTAACGCGGTTTGCGTACGCTAAAGCGATGGAATCCCCCCACCGCACCAGCCGTCGCCGGTCCCTTCGACAAGCATGCTTCGACCAGCCATTCCGACAGACTCATCAAAGGCACCGCAAGCAGGGAAAGTACTCACGGAGCGGCTCTGAGCACGACAGGGGTCAGATAACAGCGGCTTAATGACGTCCCAAAAACTGAATTACGCGTGGTCATTGAGCTTGTCGAAATACACGCGATTCAACAGCCCTTCGACATTTCGACAAGCTCAGCATAAGCAGGACAAGCGCTCAGGGTCCACAAGCTCAGGGAACGGCTTGGCGTTCGCGACAACTTTCAGGGGGAGTGATTGGACCGTCAAACGGGCTAAGGCGTTCACTTCCACCCATTTGGTTGTGCCGGTTCCTCACGCAGTCGACCGAAATCCCTGTCGTTCACGACCGCGCTCCCAGAAATCTCTCAGCGTAAATGTCGAGCACTCTCCGGATCATTCTCTGGTAGGGTACGCCGTTCTCCCGCGCGCTTGACTTGAAGAAATCCACACTCCTCTTGTTTAGACTAAGGGTCACACGTACGGTTTCCTCCTTCAACACAAGCTGGTTGGGTGACGGCAGAAAGTCCTGAATCACCTCAGCCTGTTCGATTGCTTCCGCAAGTTCTGCCGGTGCATTTTCATATTTCATCTTGCTCATAACGCTTCCTTCCCTCGCGCCAACAACCTGCGCCGAAAATACGGATTCTGCCTTTTCGGTACGTGAATCGCACGGTCAATATTCGACCATCAACCACTCCAAAACAGAAATACCACGTTTCCTCGGATGTGCTGTGTTTACGGTCAATGGCGATCACACGATTCGGGCCCATGAACGTCTGCTGGGCTCTGGCGAAAGAGACGCCGTGTTTGCGCTGGTTAAGGCGATCCTTGTGTTCATCCCATTCAAAGCCGATGACTATCTCCGAATACTTTCATATAAATTAGCACATTTAGAAACATACAATTATACACATATTTGACTTCCATGTCAAGAACTCCTTCTGGTCAGATAAGTATACCGTCTCAGTTGGAGCAGAATTTAACTGTACAGAGCGTTCCGTATTTCCACTCTTGCTGACACACTTCAGGAGTGTGCGTCCTGAAAATGATACGTAGTCGTGATCCGAGGATGGGTTGGACGCGGAGCGAAAGACAGGCGGATGCGCTGAACGCTATCGATGGTGGAACCCGTGGTTCAGTTCGAGCCGGACGCCGATCACAAGGGCGTTCTCAAGTCCCGGGTCGGCGCCGGTGTTGATGATATACTGGATATCAGGCTGGATCTGCAACCTGTCCGTGATCGGCAGGACATACGTGAATTCGAGGGCGGTCTCGTGGCTTTGTGCGTTGTTGGCGGCTCGAAAGTCCGCACCGCACCCCGCCATCGCCACAGATACCCCGATTTGATCGTCCGGCCTTTGGGGGACGAACCCGGACATTATCATCCCGGCACCGATGTAGCGATCGAAGGGATTCAGCGCGCCATTGGCGGTCCCATAGCGAATGAAAGCCGATAGCGTCTGCCGGTTGGCGGCCCCGAAGCTGGCCGTGCCTTCGGCGAATCCGTACCAACCGTTATTACCGCTGCGCTTCAAGGCATTCCCGCCGGCGTCGGTCTCACGAATCGCCTCGAATTCGGCGCTATACGAAAACGCGCCGAGACCCAGACGGAAGGCATCGGAAAAGTCGCGGTTGTACTCCACGGCATGCAAAACGCCTTCTCGGCTGCTCAGCTTGACTGCGGTGGCCGAGGGGTTTTCCGGATCGCCCGGCACCGCGTCGAGGATCGCGTAACGAAAAAGATTGCCTTTGCCAAATTCCCATTGCAGCCTCGCCGACAGGGACGTTACCGGAAATATGGATGGCCCGCGTTCTCCGGTCTGGGAATAGGTGGGTATGATTCCGTGTGAACTGTTCAAGAATAACGCCGCCGAATCGACCGCGTCGAACTCGCTGTTGAGATCGTAGAGTCCGATTTTCAGACTCAACGCGTCGACAAGACGATGCTCGTACCAGAGTTCATAAAGGCGCAGGGCCCCTTCCGCATCGATGTTGGAGACCCCCTGCGCGTCGCCGGGGTACATGTCCGAAAACGTCGACGCGTCGTTCCAGAGGAGATAGGCGAACAACGATCCGCCACGCGCGTCGAAGAACCGCCCGAGGTCGAACGTGAATACCGCATCGACGTTCTGCAGATAGGCGGATCCGTTTCTTATCCCGCCGGAGGCGTTGTGCAGCAGGTCCCCGATGTATCCGATCTGCGCGGACACCGCTTTGCCGCCTGCCTCCGTATCAGCGAGCACGGGTACGGGCAATTGGCCGGTCAGCAGCAGGCAGACGGCCAGACGGATCAATCTGGCTTTCAATCGTCCATAGATCGTTCCGGATCCATACCAGGAGGCGCCAACGAACCTACGCTGAACAGCATGTTTCAATTTGCACTCGTTCCGGTACTTCTGATTCCACGTGAATGTATCCGGAAATCTTATCTCAGTAGTTGTCATCTTTGACCCGCTCAGCAGTTCTTTCCGGCGCAAGACGCATGTATCGTTCCACAACCAGGTGTCCGAAGGCCCGTTTTGGGAGACTCGCGTTAGAATGTGAGTTCAAAGGTGCGCGCGCTGAAACCCGCGAAAATGCCGTACCCGTTCTCTATATTACTGTAGATTCTCACCGGTTCGGCAAACGGGTTGTCGTCAGTGGTCTTCTGGAGAAGAGCGCTTCTGAGATGCTTGTAGTATACCTCGCTTATGTGGCGGATCTGGAGCCAGATTTTCCGTTCCTGGCTTGCTTCAATCTCGAAGTGTGTTAAAGATAGCTCTATTTCGTGGGATTCACCGTCGAAGAGAATATCCTTGAAGAACGGCTCGGAACCCACAAACGGCTCGACGCCTTCCAGAACGGGATCTTCAATCCGGTTGTCGGCGACGATGGAGGCGTCTCTCGTGGAGAAATGCTTGTCGTGTCTGCCCCATCGATCCGGAACGATAACGCGAATCTGATACCAGTTTTCCTCGCCCGGCGGATCCTGAATCCGGAGCTTGATCAGAAAGTCGGTTATCTCAATCACACCGGGGTCGCCATGGTCAGAATCGGAGGTCTCCAGGTGATACGATACAACGGAGGTCGGTACCATTCCAGGTATAATGTCACTCGCATGAACCGTTTCGAAGCCCGGCGCTGACGCCCGCAAGGAATATGACCGGCCCGCTTGCAGGTGTTTTTCGCTTGCATATACCCGCTCTCGCTGGAGAAAGGACAGCCGGTCGATGATCCGGCCTTCTGAAAGCAGTTCCACATTTGCGCCGGTCACCAGTCGCTCGGGTCCGGGTGAGGGGTCCAGAATACCTGCTGACCGGCTGACGGACGCCGCCCATCCCCGGTCCGGTGTGAAGAATGCCTTTATCACCAGTCTCGGCGTGTGATTGGGCAAATCCGGTTCAATGATCAATTCGCAACCCGCGAAAGCGATAACGAAAATCGCAAGTGTAAAACGTATGTCTTTCATTGAGTCGCGCCGCTCTTTACAACTTGAACCGGTAACTGATCCATGGCAGAACCGGAAACAGGGTGACCTGTTTCGCCCGGTACTCCCTTGAATCCGTTCCGGAGTCATAGTAATCGTCGAAATAAATGAAAAATGGGTTCTTTCTGTTGTAAGCATTGTAGGCGCCCACACGGAATCCGTGTCTGCGCCAGTCAAAGTTGAAACCGATATCGATGCGATGATATGCAGACATTCGGAAGCCGTTGCGGTCCTCGTAGATCCTGGCTTCATACGGCAGCACGCTGGGAGTCCAAATCTCGTGTCCGCCAATCGATCCTCTGACGTATTCATCATAGTAACGGGCGACCGGAATGGTGATTGCGTTTCCGGTTCCATACACCCAGTTCAACGAGGCGTTCGTGATGCGAGTCAGTCGATGGTTCAGGACCAGCGCGACGTCGTGCCGGCGGTCGTACCGAAACGGAAATGCGCGCCCCTCATTCAGTTGGGCAAAACGCCGTCTCGTCCACGAAAGGGTGTATCCGATCCAGCCTGTGGTGCGGCCGCGTTTCCTTTGCAAAAATGCTTCGACGCCATAAGACCAGCCACGCCCCGTTTCCACCTTGTCCTGCCAGTCCTGGTGTTCCCCGAACCCCGCCAGAAAAGTCGCGCCTTCGCGGTACTCGATCAGGTCGCTCATCGTCTTGTGATAGGCTTCCAGCCTGAATTCGTACTGTCCCTGTTTCAGGGTGCCCGCCAGGCCCAGGCCGAACTGGCGCGAACCCTCGGGACGCACACGATCGGTGGCCGGTAGCCACAGGTCGGTAGGGAGCCCGATTGTGCTGTTGGAGAGGAGGTGAATATACTGGCGCATCCGGGCGTAGGACGCTTTAAGGGCCCAACGCGGATTCATCAGAAAACGCGTCGAAACTCTGGGTTGCAACGATCCGAAGAGCGAACTGCCCACGGAGAATCCGGAGGCGTGAAGGCCCACGTTGGCGCTCATCCGCTTTGACAGACGGACGTCGTCCTCCAGGTAGAGTCCGAACTCCACGGCGTCTGTCGCCCGGGCAGCGCCAAGTGTCGTATCCTCCGGTGCGCCGCTGGCGGGGTCGAACCTGTACTGGGCCGCTCCGGGGCTGTAGGTGTGGTACGTGCCGTTGCCGCCGAAGCGGATATAGTGGTCCGGATTGGGAACGTAGTCGAGGTCCAGCTTAAGGCCGAAGTCGCGGATGCCCGAGTGGTAGCGGAGACTCAGCGTCTCGTTCTCGTGTACATCCTCGTCTCGGGTTGTGGAGCGATCGTCGATGTCCGAGGTAAGTTTATAGCGACTGAAGATCCCGGTGAGATTGCCGAATAACCGGTTGTTGAAGAGAATGTTCCAGCGCACCGTCGAGGTGAAGTTGCCCCAGCCGAAATCCGCCGACGTCGTCTGCTCGCTTCGATAGGCTCCGGAGATGTACTCGTCCTTTATGTCACTCCAGAAACGGTCGTCGCCACCGTAGAAGCTCAGGAAAATACGATTTCGGGGCGACAGGATGTGGTTGACTTTGGCATTGATATCATAAAAAAAATAGCCTCCCCGCTCGCCGGGATCCAGAAAGGGACGGATCAGCAGATCGATATACGTCCGTCGCGCCGAAACAATGAATGACGTTCGGTCCCTGCGTATCGGACCTTGCAACGTCACCTGAGAAGCGACGAGGCCGATGGAACCTTCCACTTCGAACGACTGCATGTTGCCGTCCTTCATGGCAACCTCCAAAACCGAAGAAAGGCGGCCGCCGAAACGCGCCGGAAACCCGGCTTTTGTAAGATGTACGTTCTTGATTGCGCTGGAGTTGAAGACCGAGAAGAAACCGAAGAGGTGCGAAGCGTTGTACACCGGGGCGTCGTCGAGCAGGATCAGGTTCTGATCCGGTCCGCCGCCGCGAACGTAAAGGCCGCTCGTCCCTTCTGCGCCGGACTGGACTCCCGGAAGTAGCTGCATGGTCTTCATTAGATCGACTTCGCCCAGAAGGGCCGGGGCATTCTCAATCTGGCGGACAGGCACGTCGACAACACCCATCCGTGTCTGTTCCTGGATCGGATCAAGCCGTTCGGCCTGCACGTCTAATGCTTGCAATTCAAGGGGAAGCGGCTTCAGGGCGAAATCCAACCGCAGGTCGCGGTTCAAACGGATCGACAGGGTATCGCTGTGAAACCCGATGTAGGAAACGACAATCTGAAGCGAGTCCGCAGGCAGGGTCAGACTGAAGAAACCGTACCGATTCGTCGTGGCGCCTACCCGCAGGGCGGGTTCGTACAATGAGGCGCCGATCAGCTTCTCTCCGTTCGAGGCATCCGAGACGTACCCGCTGACGGTGTGTTCTGCCCGGGACTGTGCAATGGCGTGGGTGCCTGTACCAGGTAAGAGAACCGGTAAAATGACATGAAATGACAGCAAAAACGCCGCGGCAGTGGAAGAAGCGGCACATTTCGCGGAAGAGAGTCGCAAAATCCCGTGGGATCTCTGAACATTTGCGCTATACATGGCAGTCAATGAAGATTGAGTCTTTAGCCTCCATAGCGGTACCGCGTACCGGGATCAGAATACCGGCGTCGGTGTCGCATTTATTCTACGTTTATCAGGATTCAAGTACCAGGCGGAAGCCGCGATTCTCACTGGACCGGTAGGTCGAGAAGCCGCGGCGGTCCAGTGTGAGGACGTCGAAGCACTTAAGCTGCTCGGCCAAGAGCACGAGGGTCGCGTCCGCGTAGTCCATCGGTGTGTCCGCATATTTTTCCATCAGTGTCGCACACCTGCGCAAGGCGGCGGGTTGCGCGAATTCGAACACCCGGATACGAGCGGTCGTGACGAATTCCGTCAGCAGGCGGGGACCGGACCGGCTTCCCGCCACGAAATGCATCGCTTCGGTGATGACCGCGCCGGTCGTGCAGAGTTGTCCGGTAAAGCCATCGAGCGGTTGGCTCACGTCCCCATGGGCGGGATCCGCGGCGTTCAGATAGGCGACCAGCGGACCGGTGTCCAGCAGCCAGGACGTCATGTGCGCCAGTTTCGTTCACGCAGGCGATTTCGCCACGCGTCCGCGCCGGGCTCGGAGAGATCGAGGCGCCCCTTCAGATGTCCGGCGCGCTGTGCCAGCGGACGATCCGAGATGGCTTCCGCAAGCAGCCGGCGCACCAGTTCCGAAACCGTCAATCCCTGTGCCCGAGCGCGTTCTTCCAGCGCCTCACGCATGGTCCGGTCGGTCCGTACTGTGAGTGTCGTATTCATGTATTAGAATATATCACAACGTATGACAATGTGCAACGAGAAAATACAAGCGTGCGGTTTGTTCCTTCGATAACACGTTAAACCCGGTGAATAGGGGAACATGAGTGAGGGCAGGGAACAGTAAGCGGGATTCAGTGCGGCGCACGGGCAGTTTTCAATCCTGCTGGTGTTTCAGACGTTCCACACCTGCTCGAACAGGCGCATCCAGTTGCCGCCGAGCAGCTTTGTGATTTCTCCGGCGTTGTATCCCCGGTTGGCGAGCGCGTCCGCGACGTTGGGAAATTCTGCCAGCGTGGCCATACCCCTGGGCTGAAAGCTCACTTCGGTGTACGGGATGGAACCGTCAGCGAAGGTGGACGGGAATTTGGTTCCCTGCTGCGCTGCGATGAAGTGCCAGAATTCGAGGGGTTGATCGTGGGTGGAGTCGGTGCCGATGGCGACGTGGTCGATGCCGATCCGGTCCACCATATTGTCGATCGCGTCGACGAAATCCTCTACGGTAGAATCGTATCCCTTTGGCAGGAAGGGCGTGTAGGACGTCGCGCCCACAACGCCGCCATTTTCGGCCAGGCGTTTCAACGCTTCCTCTTCCTTGTTTCGCGGGTGGTCGAAGAAACTCCGGGCATTGGCATGGGTGACGGCGACCGGCTTTTGGGAAATCTCGATGGCGTCCATTGTCGTTCGGGGACCCACGTGCGACAGATCGATCAGAATGCCGAGCCGGTTCATCTCCTTCACCGCATCCACGCCGAAATTGCTGAGACCGGCGTCGTTCCGCTCCCAGCAGCCGCTGCCGAGAAGGTTGGTCTCGTGGTAGGTCAACTGAATCACCCGTACCCCGAGCGCGAGGAACAGTCCAAGGCGGCCCAACTCGTTCTCGATCGGCGAGGCGTTCTGAAATCCCAGGATAATCCCGGTCCTTTGCTGCTGCTTGGCCTCGTGTATATCGGCCGTCGAATTCACCTGCAGGATGTCGTCGCGCTCCCGGAACCGCCGCATCCACGCCGTGAGATGAGCCATGGTCTGGATGAAGTTCTCCCACGTCGATACGGTGGCGTTGATTGCCGTGAAATTGCCCGCCCGCAACTGTCGGAAAACGGTGTCGCTATTCCAGTTGCACACGCTCAATCCGTCGATCACCAGCGCATCGTCGTAGATCTGCCTCGGATTCATTGCCATTGGAACAGCTCCCTCATTCAAAGCGGCTACCTATCCTGAACGGATCGCCCAGCGGGTTCTCCCGTTCTTCCACCGCGTCGGCGATGACGGGCCCGATGGCGCCGCCGAACTTAAAACCATGGCCGCACCCGCATCCGGCGATCAGCACCCGTTCGTAGCCCCGTGCCCAATCGATGACGAACTCCTCGTCCGCCATATCGGCCATGTTGGTATAAAGGCAGGACCTGCCGCCAACCAGAGGCGCAGCGCTCAGGCCGGGTATGCGACGCGCCACGAACTCCCGGGCCCAGGCCAGAAATTCGTCGGTCGGCTCCCGGGAGACGTCCACGTCGGCGTCGTCCCACTTGCTGTCTTCCGCCACCTTCACGAATCCCTCGTGCAGATGGGGGAACCCGTACCACAGGTTGCCTGGTGATAAAATCATCCAGACCGGAAATCGTTGGCGCTCGAACGGAGTGGGGTCCTCCGGCGCAAAGAAGGCCATCTGCTGCCGCGTAATTCGCACGACATTCTCCATGACCGGCAGGAGTTGGGCCACCCATGGCCCGGCCGCCACCACGACGCGGTCGCAGTTCTTCCAGCCGGTTTCCGTACGGACCCGGGCGCCCGAACGTGTGTCTTCAACCGCCGTGACGAGGGTATTCTCCCGGATGGTAACTCCCGCGTCAGCCGCCAGCTTCGCCAGGTCCTCCAGCGCCTGGCCGCTGCGCAGATAGCCGGCCCAGGGGTCGAAGAAGAGACTGTCCTCGTCGCTCACGGTGAACTGCGGAAACCGTTCCCGGACCTGGTTGGCCGTGAGCTCGTAGACGTCCTTCACCATCCGGTTCAGGGTTTCCCATCCCGCGTGGGTTTCGTGATCCGCTTCCAGGTCACGCGATACGATCAGCTTGCCGTGCTGGAAGTATATCGACCGGCTCGTGAGGTTGTGCCACTCCCGCCATTGTGCCGCGGCCCGGGTCACGAGTTCCACGTAGACCTGGTTCGGGTAGTTCGTGCGCCTGATCACTTTGGACACATCCGTACTGGACGCCTCCGGATTGGGGATCTTCCCGCGCTCGAACAGCGATACCTCGTGTCCCCGGTTGCGTAGTTCCAGCGCCGCGGCCATGCCGAAGATTCCCGCGCCGACGATGCAAATGTTCATGGAAGCGCTCCATGGTGGGTGTAATGTCTTCGTGCGCCAAAAAACAGGTGCGATGCAGCACGGCCGATCGGTCACACATCCACGCCCGAACGCCGCAGCAGATCGGGTATCATGTCGGTAAACTCTCCCTGTCCGCGGTCACCCGCGTCGCGAAACCGGACGATGAGGTCTCTGACCAGGCGGCTGACCTCCATCGGAACGCCGAGTTCCGAGCCAAGCTCAACCCCCAGACGCATATCCTTTGCCGCCAGGTCGGTCGTCGAGCCCATTCGACCGCTGTTCAGGAACAGCGAGACGGTGCGTTCAAATATCCTGCTTTGACCCATACTCGACGTTATCGTATCCAGCAACAGGCGCAGATCGATCCCGGCCCTGGCGCTCATCGCCACACCCTCGCACGCACCGAGGAAGTTGACGAACATCATCAGGTTGTTGATCAGCTTGATCTCGTGCCCGGATCCGGCCGGTCCCACGTGGACGATCCTGTTGCCAACAGCCTCCAACACCGGCCTCGCCCGTTCCAGGTCCTCCGCGTCACCACCCACGAACAGGGTGAGCGCAGCATCCGTCGCGCCATGGATGCCGCCGCTGACCGGCGCGTCGAGTACATGCAAACCCCGTTTCGTTCCCATGGCGGAAATGCGGCGCATGGCAGAGGGTGCGATGGTGCTGGTGTCGACGTAGGTCGACCCTCCGGCCAGGCCGGAAAACACCCCGTTGTTGCACAGTGCGACCTGCTCGACCGCACCGGTATCGGGCAGGGAGGTTAGCACCACTTCGGATCGAGCCGCCACCGCCCTCGGATCCTCAGCCCATGACGCGCCCGCCGCCTCGAGGTCGCGGCCGGTCCGACGGCGGGTATCGTGGATGGTCAGCGTGTGCCCGGCGTCGAGGATATTGGCCGCCATCGGCTGCCCCATATTGCCCAGACCGATGAAACCGACTCTCATGTTAACCTCAATTCCGCAGTGCGCCGTGAAAGGCGCGGAACTTCAGTGGGTGAGAGTCCCACCCGACAAGTGT
>JAPPNU010000042.1 GCA_028873695.1 Gemmatimonadota bacterium
CTTTCCGGTACTTTTGTACATTTAAATCTGAAAATACTCGCTTAATTTGAGCCTAGGAGACGTTCATACCGATCATGTTGGAGCGCATCGTTGCGCGCTTCGCCCCCTATCGCGTGATCCTGTTCGGATCACATGCGCGTGAAACAAACGGCAAGTGGAGCGACGTGGATTTCCTGGTCGTGTTGCCGAACGGTACAGATCAGCGTCAGGCCGCCGTCCAGATTTATCGGACGCTGGGCGATTTACCCGTGGCCAAGGATATCGTCGTAACCACCCCGGAGGAGATCGACCGTCGCGGTCATGTCGTCGGTAACGTGCTTTATTCTGCGCTCCGGGAGGGGAAAACCGTCTACGAACGACCCTGATCGCGTTCATTTGGCACGTCGCCGGCTTCATTTCGAGACCGAAGATCTCGTTGTCGGACAACGCTTCTTTTTGGGCGAAGGCGCTTGGCCTCGGCACACCCGATTTAACGTTTGACAAAATGGAAAATCGCCAATACCCACCAGCTGTACTAAGACGCGAACGTCAAGACAAAGGACATCCTTCATTTGATAGCGAGCAGGTTGTCTCTTCGGGATCAATTGTGTTAAAAGAGCGATATGGTTGCTGATAGAGTTGGCTGAGGAGTTTCGGGACTATGCGCATCGAGGCGGTCAAGTGTTTGTTTCGACGCACTCCCCTGATTTCCTGAACGGTGTGGAACTCGAAGAGATCTTCTATTTGGTAAAGAAAAATGGCTTCACCACGGTGCGTCGGGCATCCGATATCGAGTTGCTGCGCAACCTCGTCGACGAAGGGGATTTGCCAGGTTCCCTATGGAAGCAAAGGCTTTTTGAGGGAGTCGGATTCCGATGAGGCGCATTGTCTTCCTCTTAGAAGAGTTCTCAATGGGGGGCTTTCTGGAAGTCTTGCTGCCGAGATTTTTTCCAGATTTGTCCTTTCAGTGCGTGCCCCACGAGGGTAAGCAAGACCTTGATAGGAGTATCCCTCGCAAATTGAAGGCGTGGCGCGAGCCGGGCGTACATTTCTGTGTGATTCGGGACAACGATAGTGGCGATTGTCACGCACTGAAGGAAAGGCATTTCGCACTATGCAAGTCGAGTGGCAGGGGTGACACCTTGATCCGCATTGCTTGCCAGGAGTTGGAGGCCTGGTATCTGGGAGATCCGGATGCAATGGCGGAGGCGTTCGCTAACGACAAGCTGCGGATGATCGGAGAAAAAGCGCGATTTCGCGATCCGGACGCTGTCGTCAGACCATCTGCCGAAGTCCGAAAGCTCGTACCTGAATTCCGAAAGGTTTCGGGCGCTCGCCGCATTGCCTGCCATTTGACCCGCGACAGGAATAGGTCGGCTAGTTCCCGCACTTTTCTAAGGGGAATCGAGGACCTATGGCGAAATCCCCTGATCGGGGATGCGCGTTGTCCATCAACCGTTGGATGAGGAAAGAGGACCATGGCAGTAACCAACCGTGAACGTGTCGGCAAAGCGCTTGATCTATTGAAGGCGGGGCTCGGTCCGTTCGCCGATCGCGAAGTCAAGAATGCAATCAAAGCAAAGCGATTGGATGAATACGGCTTCCACCAGTTTCACGATGACCCGAAACTCAAAGGCAAGTCCGTCACGGAGTGGGATGCGTCCGCACTGCTGAAGTTGATGTGGGACATATGGAACGACGTGTTCAGATATACGCTCGGACATACTGACCGCAGTCTTGTCTCCGAACTGCGCGAATGGCGCAACAAGTGGGCGCATCAGGAACACTTTTCCAGTGAAGACACCGACAGAGCGCTCGACTCCGCGGAGCGGTTGCTCAAGGCGGTCTCGGCATCTCAGGCGGGCGAAGTGAATCGCATGAAGATAGAGCTTCGCCGCCTGGTGATGGATGAGCAGGCGAGAGGAGAAAAACGCAAGGCGGCGGGTACGCTCATTGAGTCCCCGGGCGCCGGTGCATTGAAGCCCTGGCGCGAGGTGGCGATGCCGCATAACGACGTGGCCACGGGCGGGTACCAGCAGGCGGAGTTCGCGGCGGACCTGTGGCAGGTGCATCTCGGAGAGGGCTCGGATGAGTACCGCGACCCTCAGGAGTTCTTCCGCCGCACTTTCCTTACCGAGAGCTTGAGACGTCTGTTGGAAGGCGCTGCTAGGAGGCTGGCTGGCAAGGGTGGCGATCCGGTGGTACAGTTGCAGACCAACTTCGGAGGCGGCAAGACGCATTCCATGTTGGGGCTTTACCACCTGTTTTCCGGAATGGCGCCCGAAAAACTCGAGGGGATGGACGAGGTGCTGGCGGGCGCGCCGGTCGACAAGATCCCGTCCGTACGGCGCGTGGTACTGGTTGGAAACCGGATATCACCCGGGAATCCGGCAGAAAAACCGGATGGTACAGTGATACGGACGTTGTGGGGCGAAATGGCATACCAGCTTGGCGGTCGCGAAGCATTCGAGTGGGTCCGGGCGGATGACGAACATGCGACGAATCCCGGGGATACGTTGCGGGAGCTTCTGATCGAATACGGACCTTGCGTCGTTCTCATCGACGAATGGGTATCGTATGCTCGGCAACTCCACGATGAAGGCGATCTGCCCGCCGGCACTTTTGAGACCCAGTTTACCTTTGCACAGGCGCTCACAGAATCGGTCAAACTCACAGCCAACTGCCTGCTGGTGATTTCGCTTCCGGCCTCTGATACTTCGGATTCAGGTTCGCCGCACACGGAGGCTGACGATGCGGAAGTTGGCGGGATTCGCGGGCGAAGCGCACTCTAACGCCTGCGCAATGTACTCGGCCGGGTGGATTCGCCGTGGCGGCCGGCGAGCGCGGAGGAGAGTTTCGAGATCGTCCGCAGACGGCTTTTCGAACCCCTGGCGGGAACGGACGCGTACAAGCAGCGGGATGTGACGGTGCGGGGTTTTGCTGAACTCTACCGAACGCAGCAGGTGGAGTTTCCGGCCGATTGCCGGACGATGGACTACCAGCGCCGCATTCAGGCCGCGTACCCCATCCACCCAGAGATATTCGACAGGCTCTATACGGACTGGTCCGCGCTGGCCGGATTCCAGCGAACACGCGGCGTTTTGCGACTGATGGCTGCGGTAATCCATAGCCTGTGGGAGAATGGCGACCGCAATCCATTGATTTTGCCGTCCACGATTCCCATTGACGATCAGCGCGTCCAGAATGAGTTGACGCGGTACCTGCCGGAGAACTGGACACCTGTCATTGAGAAAGACGTCGACGGGCACAGCGCGTTACCGCTCAGGATAGACGCAGAAACCCCGAATCTCGGCAAACTCGCCGCGGCTCGGCGCGTGGCGCGCACCGTATATATCGGCTCCGCGCCGACTTCTGCCGCGGCCCACCGCGGGATCGATGATGCCCGCGTCAAGCTCGGCTGCGTGATGCCGGGGGAGGCGCCGGCCATATTCGGCGACGCGTTGCGCCGGCTGGCGGCGGCCGCAACTTATCTGTACCAGGACAGCGCCCGGGTGTGGTATGCCACGCAGCCCACCGTCACCAAGCTGGCCGAAGACCGCGCTGAACTGTTGAGGGGCCAACCCGACGAGGTGGCGGCCGAACTGGAAAAACGCCTTAAAGTGGACTTGAACGCGGCAGGTGACTTCGAGCGTATTCATTTGCTGCCCGTATCGGGGGCCGACGTTCCCGACGACCTGGACGCACGGCTCGTGGTACTTTCGTCGGAGCAACCGTATTCGAAAGAAGCGGACAATCCAGCCGAGGCTGCCGCAAGAGAGATCCTGGAAATGCGCGGGAACACGCCGAGGCTCTACAGAAACACCCTTGTCTTCCTCGCGGTGGACGGGGTCCGATGGCAGGATCTGGACGAAGCCCTGCGCCGGTATCTTGCGTGGGAATCGATCGTCCGGGACAAGGTCGAACTGAACCTGGACCCACACCAGGCCCGCCAGGCCGAAACTCAGAGGAATGCGGCGAGCGACACCGTCACGGCGCGACTTCCGGAGGCGTATCATTGGTTACTCGTGCCGGAACAGTCGAATCCACAGTCGGCGATGTCGTGGAATGCGATTCGACTGACGGCATCGGGAGGGCTTGCCGAACGCGCTTCGAAGCGCCTGCGCAGCGACGAAATGCTGATTTCCTCGCTTGGCGCTACGATATTGCGAAAACACCTTGACGATGTTCCGCTCTGGCGTGGCAATCACGTGGAAGTGCGGCAACTCGTCCAGGATTTCGGTCAATTCCTTTACTTGCCCCGGCTCGCAGATCCGGAAGTCCTCACGCGTGCGATTCAGGACGGTGTGGGACTGATTACCTGGAGACTCGATAGCTTTGCTTTTGCCGAAAGCTACAACGAGGCGGAGAATCGTTATCTTGGGCTACGAGTGCAGGAGTCGGTCACCATTACGCCCGAAAGCAGTGCGCTTGTCGTGAAACCGGATGTTGCCAGCGAGCAGTTGAAAGTAGAACAGACTCCAGAAACCGGAGAAGAGACTCCCGGCCAGCCTGGCGTTCAAGTTCCTGGTGTAGACCCGGCGCCAACATCCCCGGAGCCAACCAAGCCGAAAGCCCGGCGATACCACGGCGCGGTAACGCTGAACGCCCAGCGGGTGGGTCGCGACGCAAGCCAGATCGCCGACGAGGTGATCGCACATCTGTCCGGTATCGTCGGTTCCGAAGTTAGCGTCACGCTGGAGATCCACGCGGAAATACCGGACGGCGCCCCGGAGAACGTGGTGCGGACGGTCACGGAGAACAGCCAGACACTGAAGTTCGAGAGCCACGGGTTTGAGGAGTCGTAGGAAACCAGGATGAAACCTGGGCGATCAGTCGACGTCGAATAGCCTCGTTGGTCGCTATTGGGCAAAGCCGTGCGATGACATATTATTAGGAGGATGATCGATGCCAGGGCAAGGTTCGGCCGGCAACGTCCTTGCAGCTTTGTGCAGTCTGATAATACCAGGCCTGGGTCAGTTGCTTCAGGGACGATTACTGATAGCACTGATCCAGTTTTGCCTGGCCGCCGTACTGTGGGTTTTCCTGTTGGGGTGGCTGATCCACCTTTGGTCGATTCTGGACGCGGCACGGTGGAAGCCGCCAGATGATCCAACTCCTGCGACGGGCACGGGTTGAATGCCCGCCGATCGCCGGGCGGCCTGTGATCGAGGCGTTGGTCAATGTGGTCGCCCAACGCGACAACTCGATATTGGGCTTGCGGACTAAAAAAGCCAGGGATGATGCGGGCGGGATGCCCGTGCGGGTGGGGGTGCTATGGGAGTGCCCCCTGAATTCGTTTTGGGGAGCGAAGCCATATGGAGTTCACGATTGGCCAAATTGTACAGCTGGTTTCCAATCCGTCGGCTAAAGGCGTTGTTGTCAAGCATTGGATCTGTTGAGAGTCATTGGTTAGATAAGAAGACACCTTTGCATGAGCGATCCAAGTCGAGTTACGGTAAATTGGACCAAAAGGATACGTGGAGCGACCTGGATCGAGATGATCTAGCCTCCGCTTCCTTGCATTACGCGTCGACGCTCTACTCGGAGGAGGAGGACTTCGCTCCCGCAATCGGAAATGAGTCGTCAAAATAGCTATACCATTCAACGGAAACGAAAACCATACCGCATAGCAGGTCAGTCGCCAACTTTCAATGGGGAAATACCCGTGCCGATGTGGCCAAGTAACCCGTGAGGTTTCTTAGGAGGAATGCACACGTGTCGACCAAGCGGAGTCATGTCGTTCAGCATCCTGTACCGATCGGAAACCAGCCAGTTCGCGTCCTCGAGACGCAAATGCTGAAGTGGTTCGAAAGCAAATTTCCCGATTTCAAGTGCGAAATTGCGAAGATCGTCAATGCCGGCGGAGCATCGAGGATAATAGATTACAACTGTGATGAAGTACCAATTCTCGGTACGGCCGGCAGATATAGAACACCATATATCACAGAGGACGGAAAGATCTGCATCCATGAGACATTCCTTTCTTATGTTTGGGCATTAAGCTATTCCATAATGGTGATCTTCGATGAGGAATTCCACGGACCGCGTACTGGACAACAGCCTGGGCACGGAAAGGAAATCGGAGAATTCTTGCAATTCGGCTACGATGTCCTGGAGTACGGCCTTTACCTACGAAGAAGCTATAAACGATGGCCCAATTCTCTCCCTAATCCAGATCCAAACTGGTACCGGGGTGACGACACCTATTATCCCCAGCGAGCAAACGGCATCTACGTGGCTGCAGTGGACTTCATTCTGTGCCATGAACTTGGACATGCCGCTTGTGGACATCTGAAGAAGGATGCTGAAGCGCGTTCGAAGGGGAAGTTCATTCCCAGTTACGAGATCAAGGAGGGTGAGATTGAAGCCGACGCGTGGGCGCTAGAAAGGGTTATTCGAGGCGTCAAACACTCTCCAGAAAATAAAGAAACCGTAGGTTTTGGTGCCATTGCTGGGCTCGCATGTCTCTTATTCCTCCGAAAAGACCTTACGTCACGAACCCATCCTGATACAGATAGCAGAATTCGTGCTGTACTTGAGCGACTCGGAGAAGAAAAAATAAAAAACCTTTGGGGTATCGCGGCCACTTACTACGTAGCTTGGTCACACGCCTCAAGCGCCGGGCTAGACTTTGGGGTCGAGTTTGACACGTATGGCGATTTCGTGGACCACATAGAACGACAGCTATCCGAAATCAAGTTTTGCGAGGAGAAACGGAGGTTCACATTTGACTGAGAGTTTCTCTGGTCGGAAATCTGCTGCACTGGCATAGGTCAATTGGCCAGTCGTGGGAGTCTCACGAATGGCTTTCTTGAGTGTCTCCCCCACCTGCGAGGTAGATCCAAGCGAACGCAAGAAGCCCAAGCGTTAGCCTTAAATTGGCGTCTTTTGGCGGTGTTCCCGGGATCGATGGTTTCCGTGGATCGATGTCGCCTGCCCGTGGCGAGGAATGCGCGGGGCGGTGCCGCAGAAGTCGTGAATGCCTTTCCCGGGAGCGAGGGCATGGTTGCCCTCGGTGGCAAATGCGGAAGGCCGTGGCGCCGAGGTTTCAGATTTGGTTTCTGATGTATTGAATGCACCTTTCCCTCGATGTAGGAAATGATGGGTTACACGAAGTGCGAGGGCAGGGATGCCATCGCTCCGGACATTGGTGGACTACGGTTTGATATAGGGCAGGACGGGGTCGGTCTGGGTACGCGAAGGGTCGTCATTTGTTCGAAGGCGGTTTTCGAGTCTAACGGAGGAATGAACCATGGCATTCTCACCTGCGATTCATGAGACGGATCTTGGGCAAGGCGTCTGCATTTCGGCGCCGGCGGGGGATTCCTACCAGGATGCGGCCGTTAATCTGAAGGCGGTCCTGGAGGATACCCTCTCGGGACGTGTGGACGTGCTGCCGGATGAGAAGCTGGATGCAGAGGGACGCCACGTGATCGCGCTGGGGAACATGATGGACAGCGCGTTCCTGCGAACGCTCTACTTTCGGGCGTACGACCTGACCGACCGCGTCTGGCCGGGTCCCGGCGGGTGGGTTGTGCGCACAATGCCTCATTCATTGGACGGCGTTGGGCACGTCGTGGTGGCGGGCGTGAGCAGCACGGAAGACATTGACGATGCGGCCGGGGCGCTGGGTCGTTCGATTGCGGAAAACGGACCTGTACTGCCGTTCCAATACGAAGTGCATCCGGGCATGTGGTCCAATCTGTACGTGGAGCCGGCGAACGAGTTGCTGGCCAAAAGCAACCGGGATATCGAGCAGGAATCCATCGGCGGCGGGTCCGGCGACTGGACCTATATGATGGTTATCGCCGATATCGGGATGCTCGCGGTGCAGACCGGAAATCAGGCGCTGATGTCGATGTTCTGCCATCAGATTCATCACTTTGCCCGCACGCGCTGGTTCGAGCGGACGCTGGAGGACCCCACGTTGATCCACGGGTTCATCCGCGTGCTTCTGTTGCCGTTCGCGATCCTGGAGAACCATCCCTCCCTTCCCGCCGAACAGCGGGAGGAGACGCTGGAGGCGCTGCTGGGACTCTTCCGATCGGCGGAGGGGGCCGGTAATGCAGGGCTGCTCAGCTGCGTGGGCGTGGACCGGGTACGCCAGAACCATCAGACCCGTTCCGCGCTCGATATGTTTTACGGGGGCCGCTATTTCCACCAGGTGCATGGGCTCGCGGAGGGGTTGGCGTGGATGAAGCTGGCGGAGGTCTTCTTTGCGCCGCAGATGGGATCGAACAAGCCCGTTTGCGACTCGTGGGGCCATCAGTGGGGGGCCTCGCTGTTCAACACGGCGGACTATGCGCTGGCCGCCGGGAAGATGGACTACTTCTCGAGCCGGCCCTATCTGGAGGGCGTGGACCGGGCGCTTATCGCGCACAGCAACCTGGAGCGCGGGCCGGAGCAATACTGCCGTATGGCCGCGGCGGTAACGGGGAATGACGAATATCTGCAGCTTTGTGAATCCATCGACGAAGGCGCGACAGCGGAACGGACGATTCGAGGCGCAGAGGAACCCCTGCGGACCTGGGTGACCGGGCGCCAGGCGTTGGCGCCGGAACGGTTGGGCCGGGTCGGCGTGGCCCCTTTGTCGCGGTTGTTCTACGATTCGCTCGAAGAATACACCACGTTTGCACCGGTGAACGGCGTCTATCTGAGGAATCTGCCATACGAACAGACGTTCGACAAGGTGTACTTCCGCTCCGGATGGACGGACCAGGACGATTACCTGCTGCTGGACGGCATCTCGGGGGGCTCACATTCCTATCAGGACGGCAACTGCATCGTGCGTTACACCAGCCGGGGCGCGTCCTGGTTCAGGTTTGCCGGTGGCCACCAGCCGGCGACCGTCCGGGACTACACGGGCGTGAGCGTTTCGGTGGACGGCGCCGGGCCGGGGTGCGAGTCCAGGTACGCGGCCCTGCGGTACCTGCACGAGGGGGAGACCCTCGCTGTGGCCGGCACGTCAATGACCTATCCGGAGCAGGGCGACTGGCGCCGGCATATCGTGTACAGCCGCGACGGGTGGTTTCTGGTTGTCGACGAGGTCTGGGCCGCCGTCGCCGGGGAATTTCTGGTGGAGTGCCGGTGGCATCTGCTGGGTGAGGCGTCCCTTTCAGATGGCCTGTTGCGGTCCGTTCAGGGAGACGCGCAGCTGAACATGCGGCACGCGGGAAGCGGGCGCCAGGACCTGGTACCTTCGGACTACTGGTGCGCGGAAGACCACTCGCGGTGGGTCCAGCGTTCCCTGGCGGCGCTCCGACCTGGAACCGGGACGCGGATGGCCACCCTTTTCTGGACCGACCCGGTGGATGATGGCAGGGATTTCAGGCTGGTCGAGGAGAAGAACGGCTTTCGAATCGAAGGAGGCCGCGAACGCGTCACGGTTGTACTGAAAGAGGGTATTGAAACCCCTGAGGTCACCAGATCCATCGCAACGCTGCCCACGGCCGGTCAAGCTGTGGATGCGTCCGATTCCACGCCGTTTCAGATTGCCGGCGGCGAAGCGAGGCCCGTCTGGCGTACGAGGTGCGCGGATGCCGTGAGGGCGCTGGATATCGGGAATGACAGAGGATTCGCGGGCGACGGCGGCGGGGTGACCGCGTTCAGTTCTGACGGCGCGCAGTTATGGAAAAGAGAGATCGACTGCGGGGTCCGCGCCATTGCGGCTCTGGCCGATGGCGGCGCTGCCGCGGGAGGCGACGGGGAAACCGTTTACAGGCTGGATGCATCCGGAGAGACGCTCTGGTCCTATCGGATCGAATGGCAGCCGATGAACTGGGACAGCTGGTCCCGGAAGAACTGCGTGGTATTGAGCCTCGCGGTCGGCGACGTCGATGCGGATGGACGGGAAGAGATACTTGTGGGATGCGCGGACCGTCACGTCTACGCATTCGACGCCGGCGGCAGTCCGTTGTGGCGTTCCCCGTGCCAATGGGGACCGCCGGTGTGTCTGGATACCGCGCGGCTGACGGATGGGCCGGAGCGGGAGACGCTCACCGGCCTGGCGGACCCGGCCATTCACGCGCACACGCTGGTTTTCGGGAAGGACGGGACGCTCTGGAAGCCCCTTAAGAGGCCGGACATCGTCAACTGGTCGATTCCCTCCTGGTCGCGCTGCCTGCGCGTAGCGGACGTGGACGGGGACGGCCGGGACGAGGTGATCAGCGGGGTGGATACCAATCACCGGCAGTTGATCGTCTACGGGCGGGACGGCGAGGTGATCTGGGACGCGGATATGGGCGGCGCCGTGCTCGCCGCGGAGGTCCACCACGGGCGCCTGTATGCCGGGGCGTCCAACGGATTCGTGCAGTGCTTCGACGCCACAGGCAGCCGCTTGTGGTATCGTCTTCTCGTCGAGCCCGTGGCCGGCCTGGCGCCTGATGGAGATGGAGGATGCATGGCGGCACTGAAGGGCGGAAGCGTGGTGTACCTTGATGGCTCCGGAGAAATCCGGACGACTGACGCAGGGAACTCGGAAGTGACGGTTACAGATTGGGCATCAGGTTGGCCGGACAGCGGCCTGCTGGTGGGTCGAAAGAATGGAGCGCTCGAACTCTTCCGATAGGCGTCGAGCACGCCTGTTCATCTGATTAATCTCAATTCGAAAAAGGACAACAGTCAATTTACCACAAAAAGCACAAAAGGCACAGAAGGTGACGGTGCGAAAACGGGGTATTGAGGTCGTTCAAATGGATGAGATTTCCCGTCACGCCCAGTGACGTCAAGTATCCGGGACCCTTGACGTCAATTCGCCTCTATCCGCTTGCCTGTATTCGACTTTGCGTCCCGGAAGAAGTGACGAATCAAGGTTGTCAGACTCGACCTCCTATTGCTGGTCCAACACAATCACACCGCAACCGATACGCGCGCCGGCATTGCCCGAGGGTTGTGAGACGAAGTCATCCGCGCCTGCATGGACGACGATCGCCTTGCCAACGATATCAATTGCTGAACCCGTATTGATCTCCCAGAGATTCGTCGTCAATTCAATACTTCCTGTGTCCTGGTCATCGACGCTCGCATTGCCGATGTCGCCGAGGTGAAATTCACCTTCTCCCCATTTGCCGTGCGCTACGCCCGTGGGATTCCAATGCCCGCCGGCCGATGTCCCGTCTGACGCACTGCAATCGCCCTTTGCATGGATATGGACGGCGTGTTCGCCTGCGGACGCATTCGCCAGCGAGACGACCAGTTTGATATTATCGCCGAACTGTGCGAAAGTCGCTCTTCCGGTCAAACCGCTGTCATTCGTCTCGCCGATTATCGCGGTCGCAACCGCGGCAGGCGTTGGATCGAAAACAGCAAGTGCGCCGTTCTTGACAGTCAATACCGTCGGGTTGTAGACCCCGTCGCCAACGTTATCGAAAGAAAACGGACCCAGCACCGTGTCGAAATTCCTAATATTGCGCAACGCATCCCGAATATCTTCGGATTCCGGAGTCTCAGATCCCGATGCAGAGCGGGCATCTGAAATTGCTTGCGTCAAGATATAAACACTGGCGTAGGACTGTGCGGCAATCACATTGGGTTCAACCCCGTATCTTGACGTATAATTCTCGACGAAGGCGCGATTACCAGGTGTATCAGCCATGCTGCTCCAGGCCGTAAACGCAATAACACCCTCGGCAGCGACGCCTGCACGCTTTATGCCGTCTAACGTCAGCACCGAAGACGTGATAAAGGGAACCTCGGCAGGAATACCGACTTGCCGTCCCTGAATCAGAATATCAGCCATGTCTACAGCTTGAGAAGAAATAAAGACGGCATCCGGATTCAACGCTTTTATCCGAGTCAGTTGCGCGGAAACATCGGCATCGGCGGTTTGGAAAGTCTCTGTCGTCACAATGTCAACGCCGCCTTCCGTGAGCGCGTTCCGAATGACCTCGTCGCTGCTTCGGGAAAAAACATCCGCGTCATCGAATATCGTCGCCACCTGCTTGTAGCCGAGCGCCTCCCGCGTCTTCTCGATGCCGCCGGGCACGTACCGATCTACGGTGAGACTCGCGCGAAAGAGAAAGTCCCCCATCTCACTGATACCTCGTGCGGCAGAAGTCGGACCGAGTGCCACAACACGGTTTTCTTGCGCGATGGGAAAGGCCGCCACGGCCTGACTTGAAGTACGAGGACCGAGAATGGCGAGGACGCCATCTCGATGAATCAGCTTCTTAAAAGCCTCAACGGCACCATCTATCGTGCTGCGGCTATCCTCAATGATGAACTCGAATCTCGGCTCACCGTGCGCGTTATTGATCTCTTCAAGAGCCATTTCAGACGCGTTTCTCATTGGCGGACGGGGCGAACTGAACACACCGCTCAGATGCGGAACAAGACCGATGGCAATCACACCTTTCCTGGATGATCGCGCCACCCGCGCCTTTCCGCCAACGGGCAACGCGACCAATGTCCTGTAACCATCATTGACCGGGATGCTGGACCAGTGGCCCGTCACGGCGCCATCCTGAGACGCGCGCGCTTGAAAATAACCCGTCGCCGGACTGGATATCTCCACTGTAACGCGCCCCTTGGCATCGGTCGTTCCCGACCACCGATAATCCGGCTTCCGCCCGGCAATGGAACGCGCAAATTCGACCATCACATGTGCCGCGGGCGCGCCATCTCGCGACACAGACGCCTCCACCAGCGCCCCAGATGCACGACCATCGCCCGCTGCCGCCACCTTGCTCAGCGCGCGGCCAATCCGGTCATCCGACCCGGAAGACTCCAATACGCGTTCGCGGCCGCAACTCCATGCAAGACCTGCGGCAAGTGCGACCATCATGACACTGCGAATCCTTTGCGACACAACGCTCTCCTTATCTGTGGACCTGTAGTACGGTTTGAGGTGGTTTCTATGCCCGGGTCATTGTATTTTGATTGCACAAAATCACCGTAACGCGATGAAATAGACGGATACACCCGTGAAAGTACAAGATAACCGTTACAGGGCTTCGTTCGCAAGTCTTTCGGGCAATCAGGTAGAAGCCACGTTCGACTCAGGCGCGCCGAATCCGACTACCCCCTTGCGTCCAAGCCGGCACGGAGAAAGGAATGGGAAATGACATTCCGCAAACCCGTTCACGCGACGGATCTCACTGCCGGCGTCTGCATTTCGGCGCCGGGTAGCGAGCCGTACCTGGCAGCGGCGCAGCGCCTTAAGTCCGCCCTCGACGGTGTGCTATCGGAAAGCGTGGAGATCCTGCCGGACGCGCGGCTCGATGCGGGCGGACGCCACGTGATCGCGCTGGGGAACATGATGGACAGTGCGTTCCTGAAGGCGCTGTATTTCCGGGCATACGATCTGACGGACCGGGTCTGGCCGGGTCCCGGCGGGTGGGCGGTCCGCACCGCGCCGCATTCCCTGGACGAGGTGGGACACGTGGTCGTCGTGGGCGTGAGCAGCTCGGAGGACGTTACGGGTGCTGCGGATGCCCTCTGCAACGCGATCGTCGAGGCGGGCGCCATGCTTCCGTTCCAGTACCTTGTGCAGCCGGGAAGGTGGTCGGATCTGTATCTAAAGC
This sequence comes from Gemmatimonadota bacterium, assembly GCA_028873695.1. Taxonomy (GTDB): domain Bacteria; phylum Latescibacterota; class UBA2968; order UBA2968; genus JAAXHE01. The sequence goes on from JAPPNU010000042.1 coordinate 13,500, forward strand.
CGGCGCGGGAGCGGCTGGAGGCAGGCGATGCGGATCTGGAGCGGGAGCATACCGGCGGGGCGGGCGACTGGACCTATATGCGCGCGATCGCGGACATCGGGATGCTGGCGGTCCGGACCGGACAGGAGGCGTTGATGGAGATGTTCTGCCGGCAGGTCTGCCATTTTGCGCGCACGCGGTGGTTCGAGCGCCATCTGCCGGACCCTCCGCAGATCCACGGGTTCTTGAGGACGATGCTGCTGCCGTTTACGTTCCTGGAAAACCACCCATCCATCCCGGCAACCCAACGGGAGGAGACGCTGCAAGCCCTTCTGGCGCTCCATCGATCGGGGGAAGGGGCCGGGAACACCGGATTCCTGAGCCACGTGGGGGTAGACAGGGTCCGGCAGAACCACCAGACCCGGTCGGCGCTGGATCTGTTTTACGGGGGTCGTTATTTCCACCAGGTGCATGGGCTCGCGGAGGGATTGGCGTGGATGAAGCTGGCGGAGGTCTTCTTTGCGCCGCAGATGACATCCAACAAGCCCGTGTGCGACTCGTGGGGCCACCAGTGGACCGCTTCGCTGTTCAATACGGCCGATTTTGCGCTGGCGTCCGGGCGCTCGGATTACGTTACGAGCAAGCCGTTCCTGGAGGGCGTGGACAGGGCGCTGATTGCGCACAGCAACCTGGAATCAGGACCGCAGCAGTACTTTCTGATGGCCGCGACGGCCACGGGGAACGACGAATATCTGCACCACTGCGGCGTGTCGGACGAAGACGCCCTGGCCGAACGAGCCATGGACGGACGCGAAGAGCCGCTTCGATCCTGGGTGACCGGGCGGAGGGCGCTGGCGCCGGAGCGGCTGGGACGGGTGGGCGTGGCGCCGCTGTCACGGCTGTTCTACGATTCGCTCGAGGGATCCGGCGGTTTTGCGCCCGAGGGCGTGTACCTGCGCGACGTGCCGTTCGAGCAGACGTTCGACAAGGTCTACTTCCGTTCCGGGTGGTCGGATGACGACGACTATCTGTTGCTGGACGGCATTTCGGGCGGGTCCCATTCGTATCAGGACGGCAATTGCATCGTGCGTTATACTGCGCGGGGGCGGAACTGGTTTGGAGGTCGCGTGGGTCCGGCCTCGGTGCGCGACCACAACGGGGTGAACATCGCCGTGGACGGTGCGGGCCCGGGACGTGAGTCGCGATACGCGACCCTGCGATACCTTGAGGAGGGTGAAGCGTTTTCAGTTGCAGGTTCGTCGATGCGATATCCCGGTCAGGGCGACTGGTATCGCCATATCGTATACAGCAAGGATGGGTGGTTTCTCGTGGTCGACGAGATTTGGGCGCGGGTGGCGGGAGAGTTCCTGGTTGAGGGCCGCTGGCACGTGCTCGGTGAGGTGACGCTGTCCGGCGGGGTCCTGCGTTCGGTTCAGGGGAATGCGACATTGAATATGCGGCACGCGGGCTGCGCGTCGCAGGACCTGATACGGGTGACTTCGGCCCTCGAAAAGGGCGGTATGCGATGGATCCAGCGCTCATTGAAGGCGCTTCAGCCGGGCGACGGGGTGCGGTACGCGACACTCTTCTGGAGTGACGATCGGGAGCAGGCCAGATCGTACGCGCTGGAACCGGCAGAATCGGGTTATCTTATCGAGGAGCAGGGCAGGAAGGTGACGGTCTCGTTCGCAGCGGACAGCGAAGGCGTGGATCTGGAAGCCGATGCAGTCGTACTCCCGACGGCGGGCGGTATCGTGAAAGCAACCGACCCGGGGCCGTTCGTCATTGCACAGGGCCAGGCGAAGCCGGTGTGGAGCGGCGCATGCGGCGGAAGGGTGGCGTCGGTCGATGCGTGGGAGGGGGGCTGCTTCGCGGGCGACGACAGCGGAGGCATCGCGGCATTCGACCGGAACGGCGGGATACGATGGACCCATTCAATACCGGGAGGCGTACTGGCGGTGCTCGCCCTGGCCGACGGCGGGGTGGTGGCCGGCGGGGAGGCAGAAGCCGTACACCGGCTGGACGGGTCGGGCCGCGAGGTATGGTCCTGTCAACTCGAGTGGCAGCCGATGAACTGGGACTACTGGACGTGGCGGAACTGTAAAGTCCTCAGTCTCGCGGCCGGCGATATCGACGGCGACGGGAAAGACGAGATACTGGCCGGATGCGCGGACCGCCACGTCTACGCGTTCGACGGCGAGGGCCGTCTGCTGTGGCGTTCGGCATGCCAGTGGGGTCCGCCCACGTGCCTCGCGGTGGCGCGGCTGCGGGAAGGGGACGGGCGTCAGGTCCTGGCGGGGATGGCGGACCCGTCCATTCACGGATGCATCCGGGTGTTCGAGTCGGACGGAGCGTGTGAACAGACGCTCTCGCGGCCCGATATCATGAGCTGGTCGATTCCGTCGTGGTCGAAGTGCCTTGGCGTGGCGGACGTGGACGGAGATGGTTGGGAGGAGGTGCTCAGCGGAGTGGATACCAACCACCGTCAGTTGATCGTTTATCGCAGGGACGGAAAGGTGTTGTGGGATGCGGACGCCGGGGGTGCGGTGGTGTCGGTCAACGCCTGTGAGGGACGGGTGTACGCCGGGGCATCCAACGGCTTTGCGCAGTGTTTCGCGGCGGACGGTACACGCCTGTGGAGCCGGTTTCTGGCCGAACCGGTGGTCGGACTGGCCCCGCGTGGAAACGGAGGGTCGCTGGCGGTACTGAGAGGCGGAACGGTCGTCGACCTGGACGGATCGGGAGAGGTCCGTAAGTCGCACACCGGGAATCCGGACGTAACGGCGGCTGACTGGGCATCGGCGTGGCCGGACGGCGGCCTGCTGGTGGGCCGAAAGAATGGAGCGCTGGACTTCTACCGGTAGGCGACGAACACGCCTGTGCATCTTATATGTCTCAATTCCAAAAAAGACAACAGTCAATTTACTACAAAAAGCACAAAAGGCACAAAAGGTGACGCTGCGGAAACGGGGTATTGAGGTCGTTCAAATGGATGAAATCTCCCTGAATAATTGCGAACCAAGGCTAATCCTGTTAATCGTGGTAGGTTTTTATCCTGCTCATCCTGTCCATCCATGTGAATTCCCGCTTTGTGATATCAAAGTTGCACACGGAGAAAGGAACTCGATATGACGTTCCGAAAACCGGTTCACGAGACGGACCTCACCGCTGGCGTATGTATTTCCGCGCCCGATTCCGAGCCGTACCGGGCAGCGGCGAAGCGCATTCAGTCCGCCCTGGACGGTGTGCTTTCGGAAGGGGTGGAGATTCTGCCCGACGTGCGGCTCGACGCGGGCGGACGCCACGTGATCGCGCTGGGCAACATGATGGACAATGAGTTCCTCAAGACGTTGTACTTTCGGGCATACGATCTGACGGACCGTGTCTGGCCGGGTCCCGGCGGGTGGGCTGTCCGAACCGCGCCGCATTCCCTTGAAGACGCGGGGCACGTGATCGTCATCGGAGTGAGCAGGGCCGGCGACGTGTCCGACGCGGCGGATGCGCTTGCCATTACGATCGAGGCGGAGGGTTCAAAGCTTCCATATCAGCATCGGGTCAAACTGGGTGAGCGGTCGGACCTGTACCTGAAGCCGGCGCGAGAGCGGCTGGATCAGGGTGATGAAGAACTGGAGCGGGAGTTCACGAGCGGTCCGGGGGACTGGACCTACATGTGGGCCATCTCCGAGATCGGGATGCTGGCGGTGCAGACGGGAATGGAGGAACTGATGTCGATGTTCTGCAGGCAGGTCTGTAACTTCGCGCGGACCCGGTGGTTCGAGCGGCACCTGCCGGACCCGCCCCAGATCCATGGATTCCTGAGGACGATGCTGCTGCCGTTCACCGTTCTTGAGAATCACCCAGGGTTATCCCCGGACCTTCGCGAGGAGACGCTCGAAGCGTTTCTGGGCCTGTACCGGTCCACGGAAGGCGCCGGAAATTCAGGGTTCCTCGGGCACGTGGGGGTGGACCGCGTGCGGCAGAACCATCAGACCATGTCAGGGCTGGACCTCTATTACGGAGGCAGGTACTTCCACCAGGTGCATGGACTGGCCGAAGGGCGGGCATGGATGAAACTGGCGGAGGTGTTCTTCGCGCCACAGATGGCGTCGAACAAGCCGGTCTGCGATTCCTGGGGTCACCAGTGGGCGTTCTCGCTGTTCAACACCGCCGATTATGCATTGGCTTCGGGGAAGATGGACTATTTCGCCAGCAAGCCGTATCTGGAAGGCGTGGATCGGGCGCTGGTCGCCCACAGCAATCTCGAAGGAGGGCCGCAACATTATATGTTGATGGCCGCGGCAGTGACCGGAAACGACGAGTACCTGCAGCTTTGCGGGACGTCGGACGAGGGCGCCCTTGCCGGAAAGGCGGTTCGGACGAACGTGGAGCCGTTCCGGACGTGGGTGACGGGACGACACGCGGCGACGCCGGAGCGGATGGGCCGGGTGGGGGTGGCTCCGCTTTCGAGGTTGTTCTACGATTCGCTGGAGGACTTCGGAGGATTCGCGCCGGAGGGCGTTTACGTTCGGGATGTGCCGTACGAACAGACGTTCGACAAAGTCTATTTCCGTTCGGGCTGGACGGATGACGACGACTATCTGCTGCTTTGCGGTATCTCGGGCGGCTCTCATTCCTACCAGGACGGAAACTGCATCGTCCGGTACACGGGCCGCGGAAAGAACTGGTTCGGGGGTCGCGTGGGTCCGGCATCGGTACGGGACCACAATGGGGTGAGCGTCGCGGTTGACGGCGCGGGACCCGGGTCTGAGTCCCGCTATGCGGCTCTGCGATACCTCTCGCAGGGAGACCGCCTCTCCGCCGCGGGGACGTCGATGGGGTATCCCGGCCAGGCGGACTGGTATCGTCATATCGTGAACAGCCGGGCAGGGTGGTTCCTGGTCATCGACGAGGTCCGGGCGAAGACCGAAGGCGAGTACCTGATCGAGTGTCGCTGGCACGTGTATGGGGACGTTGAATCCTCGGACGGGGCGCTTCGAGCAGTCCAGGGAGACGCCCGGTTGGAGATGCGGCACGCGGGAAGCGGCGCCCGTGAACTGATTCCGGTGACATCGGCTCTGGCAGAAGGCGGCACGCGGTGGGTCCAGCGGTCGCTGAAGACGCTTAAGCCAGGTGAAGGGGTGAGATTCGCCACCTTGTTCTGGAGCGACGAAGGGACAGAGCCGAGGACGTTTGCGATGTCTGCCGAAGCGTCCGGCTACCGGATTGAAGGCGAGGATAGCGTCGCGACCGTCTCCATTTCTGCAGAATGTGTCGAAGCCAGGATCAGCGAAGACGCGGCGGCCCTTCCCGCGGCGTGCCACGTCCTGGACGGGGCCGATGCGGGACCCTTCGTCGCCGGCGGAGCAGTGGCGAAGCCGGCCTGGCGTGGATCGTGCGGCGCACCCGTTACGGCGATGGACGTGTGGGAAGGCGGCTGCTTCGCGGGGGACGATGAGGGCGGCGTAACGGCATTCGACAGGAACGGCGAACCGCAATGGACCCATCGTCTGCCGGGGCGCGTCCGAACGGTTCTCGCCCTTGACGACGGCGGTGTGGTCGCAGGCGGGGATGGCGAAGCCGTGCGCCGGCTGGACGCATCCGGAAAGGGTGTGTGGACGCATCAACTCGAGTGGCAGCCGATGAACTGGGACTACTGGACGTGGCTGAACTGCAAGGTCCTGAGCCTGGCGTGCGGCGATATCGACGGGGACGGCAGAGACGAAATTCTGGCCGGCTGCGCCGACCGTCACGTCTACGCGTTCGATCAGGGCGGCACGTTGATGTGGCGTTCCGCCTGCCAATGGGGTCCGCCCACGTGCCTCGCGGTGGCGCGGCTGCGGGAAGGGGATGGCCGGCAGGTGCTGGCGGGGATGGCGGATCCGTCGATTCACGGATGCGTCCGGGTATTCGATGCGGAGGGGGCCTGCGTACAGACGCTCTCCCGGCCGGACATCATGAGCTGGTCCATTCCGTCCTGGTCGAAGAGTCTTCGCGCAGCGGACCTGAACGGGGATGGCGTCGACGAGGTGCTCAGCGGCGTGGATACGAACCACAGGCAGCTGATTGTCTACGGCGGCGACGGCGAGGCGTTGTGGGATGCGGACGTGGGCGGGGCCGTGCTGTCCGTGGCGTTTGCCGGCGGACGCGTCTACGCGGGCGCTTCGAACGGTAATGTACAGTGTTTCCACACGGATGGTCGCCGCGCGTGGCACGGTTTTCTGGCGGCCCCGGTGGCCGGACTGTCACCGGGAGGTGGAGGAGGATGCCTGGTGGCGCTTGGCGACGGAAGGGTGGTGGCGTTGGACGATGATGGCGAGACAAGGTGGTCAGGCGGAGGTGCGGAGGTCTCCGCTGCGGCGGCGTCACCCGATGGCGGGCTGCTGGTGGGCAGGCGGGACGGAACCGTGGATTGGTTCGCATAGCGCAAGGCAAATCTCTTGAGGGGGACCGGCAATGCAAATCGAACGTCCGCGTCCGCTGGAACCGGAAACGCCGATTCGCGGGCCGAATGGGGTCCTCGTGGCGGCGCCCCGGTCAGGGCATGGCCGGACGGCGGCCGGGAGTATCCACCGGGCGTTGCGTGATAGGAACGCCCGTGCCGAACTTTTGGAGGACCCAACCGGCGACGTGCTGACGGCGGCTGAGGCGCCCGTGATCGTCGTAGGGAACCTGTCGGACAGCCGGTGCGTACGGGAACTCTACTTCCGGTTCCTGTGCGCGACGGATCTGTGGTACCCGGGCCCCGGGGGATTCGAACTTCGCACGCTCTGCAATCCCTTCGGGACCGGCTGCAACGTCATCCACGCGGGATACAGCGACGACGCCGGTTCGGCGGCGGTCGCGGAGGCGTTCCATACACGCCTGGACGATCCGATCCCGCACCTGGCGGCGCTGGACGTTACACGGCTGCCAATATCGGATCGCGAGGCGGCTCAGATCCGGGCGGAGCCGCTGTTACCGGCGGCGTGGCAGATCGCGAATACGATGCAGGGAGACCTGAAGGGATATCTCTACTATCTGACCGGAGACCCCGGACTCGGCGCCGAATACCGCCGGGCGTGGGAGGCGGTTGTCGAGAGCGGATACGTGAAGTCGGAAAAAATCGTCCAGGCGCATCTCTACAGCCTCAGCCGCCTCCAGCCCTGGCGGCTGGTTGAGCACATGGACCTCTTCAGTGAGGCGGAACGGCTCGCTATTACCCGATTCATCTATGGGTGGGCCGAAAGCGAGGAGGGTTGGCATCACGTGGCGCACTGTCCGAGGGTGGTGAGCATGCACGTTCCAAGGCAGAACCACGAACTCATCCCGGCCCTGGCGCTGACCTATGCGGCGGCCTATTTCCGGACGTATTTCCCCGAACTGCCCGGTCCGGAGCGGTGGGAGGAGGTTGCCCGGCGGGCATACGCGCCCTACGGACCCTCCTGGAAACCGCTGTGCGACGGGCTTTGCCACGGTTGGTGGATGTCACAGCCGGTGATGGTGGAATACGGGCTTAACGACCCCGCACACGGGTATTTCGAGCAGGGAGGCGCCAGGCAGGCCGCGGATGCTGCGATGGCCGTGGTGAACAACGGCGGATGGCTTCCGTCGGCCGGAGACAGCGACCTGAACCGGCAGTTTCCCGGGCCGAGCCTGAGGACCGCCGCAGCCTATTTCAATGACGGGCGGTACTGGTTCGTCCACGACCTGGCTCCCCCAGACCGGCGTCTGATCAACCTCACGTCGCTTCCGCGGGCGTTCGACGCCGGCGTGGCCCCTGTCGTGCCGGACGATGCCACGGGCGTGAGCATTGTACCTGTCGACCCGCTCCTGTACCACGCGTGGGAACGGGATCCTCGCGGCGCGCCGGGCGTCGTGACCACGCCGCCGTCCGCTCCGATCGACCGGTGTTTCGACAAGCTATCGGTGCGTACGGGATGGGAGCCCGATGATGACTTTCTCCTGATCGACGGTCTGGGCGGCGGTAGCCACTCGTACGACGACGCGGGCGGCATTCTGGACTACGCCCGGCTGGGTCTCTCGCTGATCGTGCAGGAGGACAGCTTCGTGCACTCCGCGCCCGAGCACATGTCGGCCGTTACGGTCGTCAGGGACGGCGAGTCCGGCGAGATTCCGGGATTCGCGGTTCTGGAGGCGAACGAGACGGACGAGGAGGGAAATGTTTTCCTGCGTATACGATTGAAGGACTACGCGGGCGCGGACTGGGTTCGCGAGGTCCACCTGCTACCGGGAAGCTGCGTCGTATTCAACGATACGGTCATTGCCGGCAAGGCGGGTGACTATGCCGTCGAGGCCCGCTTCCGAATCCCGGCGCGGCTGGACGTGGACGGCCGCGAGGCGCGGTGCCAGAGGCGGAGCCCGTCCGCCGGAGACGTAACGTTTCGGATAGTGAACCCTTGCGAGACCGCTTCTCTGGCAGTTGTTGAAGATCCTGTCCATCTGCGGTATAAGAACCCGGAGGATCAGGACCTGTGGAAGGAACGGTACCAGACCGACGACGTCGTTCTGTCGACGCTTGTGGCGCGGCGCGCCTTACGCCTGGAACCCGGTGAGGGTGTGCGGCTGACACACGTCGCGCAGGCGGTCGGGCCGGGAGAGTCTCCGGTCCGCATTCATGAATCGGGAGACGACGTCCGCCTATTGGCAGGCGGAACGTCGCAGCGCATGAACGTGCTGCCGGTGCGGCCGCCCGCGGCAGGACGGTTGAACGACGACGGCCGTTCGGACAAGGCGGATGCCGCCCGGGTGTTTGACGCCGGCGATCGAATCCGTGCGATGCGTCCATTGGCGGATGGATCGCTGGTGGTGGGCGCCGAAGGCGGAGCGGTAACCCTTCTCGATCCGGCTCGGCGGACGGTCTGGACGTCGGCGCTCGACGGCCCGCTGTACGACATCGGCGCGGCGGAGGGCGAGGCGACGATCCTGGCGGTCGGTCACGGCGCGAGCAGGCTGACCGGCCTGGATATCCGGGGTCGTCGAATCTGGCAGGCGGACATCGAGCGGGAACCCTGTCCGTGGCCATGGTGGGAACTGCCGACTCCGGCGCCTGTACAGGTAGAAGGTGGAATCTTCGAGGGAGAGCCCTTCTTTGCCGCGGGCTGCGGGGACATCCAGATCCGCGGTTTCGACGGCGCGGGTCGTGAGCGGTGGCGCCAGCGTTATAACGAGGGGGTGCCCGGCCGTATCCGGGTGGCCGACGTGAACGGGTGCGGCGAGCCGGAAATCGTGGTCGGGGGCGAGGTGCTCAGCGACACGTCGAAATGCCGCATCCTGGACCCGGATGGGAGTTTTCAGGCCCATCTCGACGTGGAGGGGTGGACGAGCATCCTGACGGCGCTCGCATTTGACGAAACCGGCGGCCGGCGTCTGCTCGGTTGCGGCGCAAACCGCGGGCGGAACCTGCACGTGTTCGAACTGGATGCGGGAGGGGCATGGAAGAGGCGCTGGGTGAAGCGGCTGGGTGGACGTGTCACGGGCATCCGGTTCCCCGGGCCCGACCGGCGCGTGATCGCAGGTACGAGCCGGGGATTCCTGCTCTGTTACGACCTGGACGGGAATCGGATCTGGCACCGGCTTTTCGTGCAGGGCATCCGTCACCTGGCGCCGCTCGGAAACGAAACACTCGTGATCGACGATCAGGGCAATCTCAGCGCGGTCGCCTCATCCGGATACGTCCGATCGCTGGGCCGTCTGCCGGCGCCGTGTTCGATAGCCGAACCGGACGGCCAGGGCGTGCTCGTGGCGTGCGGCAGCGAAGTGTGGCGAGTTGCAGCAGGACCCGGTAAATCTCTGTAGTCGCTACACCGGACACGAGCGCCCTGTGACCGAAGGCAATCTGCCCTAATTCACGGCATGATCCACTAACATCCCGGCAACGCCAACCACACCGGTCCCAGGTCGGTTTCTGTCATGGACAGGTGTGATCTCAAAACGAACACCAAAACAGTTGTCATGCCCCGTATGAGGCGCCCAAAATGATGAAAATCGTTGCATTGTCAGACTGACGTGCAACATTGTGGTTTTGGACCTCTTGTGGCAATTGATCTCAGCCACGGATTTTTCGTTGTTTCGTTCATTCGAGAATACGAAAATACGAAGAGATGACGAGGCCAAGAGTGTATGTTGTATTCCCGTTCTCTCACAGTTTCATTTTTTCGAAAAGGCGAGAGTACGAGAATACGAGAAAACCAGAAGACGAATGATGTATTTACGCTCTTTCGTAGTCTCGTAGTCTCGTCTATTCGTAGTTTATCGTGTTATTTTCCAAGCAGCATCCGCAAAGTTACGGAGGATCCCATGGACGACTATGAGCGATACCATTTCGACGTGAACGGATATATCGTTGTCGAGGATATCCTGACAACCGACGAGGTGGCGGCGCTGAACGAGGCGATCGACCACAACCCGGACCAGGTCCACATCCGGAAGGGCGAGCTGCTGTTGTCCGGCGCCGCCAAACAACACGGGGGCAAGGCCGCGCCCCTGTTGAAGGGTTCCCACGGACGGGGGGATATCATGAATATCCTGAACTGGCCCAAACCCTGGTGCCAGCCCTTCCGGGACCTGTTGACCCACCCGCGGACGATGCGCTACATGCTGGAGTTGATCGGCGACGGGTTCCGCTACGGAAATGCGAACGGAATCAGCATGACGGCAGGCGCGGAGGGGTTCCTCTTTCACGGCGGCGGTACGCCGAGGGGTCCGTATTCTTACGAATTCCAGGACGGTCGGATGTGGAACGGGCTGATGGCGGTCTGTTATCAACTTACGGATATCAACCCGGGGGACGGGGGATTCGCCTGCATTCCCGGGAGCCACAGGGCGAACTATCCCTGCCCGAATGACGTGCGGCGGCTGGATACCCACCCAGAGTGGTTCAGGCATCTCCCGATGAAGGCGGGATCGGCGCTGATCTTCACCGAAGCGCTCACCCACGGCACGCTTCCATGGACGGCGCCCCACGAACGCCGGACGCTGTTGTATCGATACGGCTCGGGAAATATGGTGTTCGGGTCGGGGCCGAGTATCCACCCGGACGGTTACGAGTCCTTCAAGGATGAATTGACGCCGTTGCAGCGTGCATTGATGGAACCCCCCTACGCCAGCAGACGCCCCAGCCTCGTGCCGCTAATCGAAGAAGAGGAACAATGCCAGGCCCGTGCGTCCTGAGGTCCCGCATGAGTCGCGCCGCGGACATCGTTAGGAGAAGGAAATGCTGCTTGCGTCCGAAACAGCCCTCGTGTCCATGGATCTGGTCGTTTTAATCGTAACCCTTGCCGTACCCTGCCTGGGCGCGGTGTTCTACCTGGCGCCGGATGGCGACGACTCGGGCTCGGGCAGGCGCGGGTCTCCCTGGCGAAGCATCGATCGCGCGAATGCCGGCGCGGGGGCGGGCGACACCGTTGTCTTTCTGCCGGGGACCTACGACGGCACAATCGCGCCGGAGTCTTCGGGAACACCGGATGCGCCAATCCGATTCCGGTCGGAGGCGAGGCACGCGGCGGTGCTTTCGGGCGCGGGCGAAAAACAGCCGGCCGTGGATCTGCAGCACAAGCGGAACATCAGCATCGAAGACTTCCGGATTGCGCCCGGCGAAGGGCCGTGGATGCGTGCCGATGAATGCCGCCGCCTTTCCGTAACGGGTTGTTATATGGAGAAAGCGGGCAACACGACGCCCTTCGTGTTAACCGGGTGTACGCACGTCCGTCTCATCGACAACGTGTTCCGCAAGGACCGCGTCGGCGGCAATATGTGCCAGGTGGTCGAGTGTACGTACGTGCTGATCGAGGGAAACGCGTTCGCGCGGGTCGGGCACTGTCCGCTGCAGATTTCCATGACGAACAATCTGGTGGTACGGTCGAATTGCTTTCACAACCCGTGGGGGCGCAACTATGAATTCTGGGCTTCGGGAAGGGCTCTGGTCGAGGGGAATATCGTCACCGAGGCGCTCGACAGCGCGCATTCGGCCGACAGCCGGGCGAAGAATCTGCTGATCGACGGTATCATCCGCTTCAACCGGGTCTACGGCAACCGCCATACGCCGCTCAACTCCTCGAGTTACGTGCCCGTCAACTACCTCGTGCGGGACCCGTTCCGCTTCGTCAATTCCAGGGTGTACCACAATACGATCGCGGACAACCTCGGGTACGGTTGGGAACTGACCGGGATCAACGTAAGCTCGAACGTGTTCGTCAACAATATCTTCTTCCGAAACGACAGGTACGGGGGCGGCGTCCAGATCGCGAGGGGCGCCGGAATCGCGGGTGACAACCTGTTTCTGAACAACATGTTCCGCGGCTCGCACGCCGGACAGCGCGTGGTGCGGTACGAAGACCGGTTCCTGACGGTGGACGAAGCCAATCGGGACTCGGTGGTCCGCGGACACTGGCGGGAATTCGAGGATAACCTCGACGCGGACCCCGGCTTCGTGGATCCGGCAAACCGCGATTTTCGCCTGCGCCCCGACAGCCCCTGCATCGACGCGGGACGCGCGCTGACGCGGACGAGACGCGCCGGGCGGGGCAGGGAGGTCCCCGTCGACGATGGCAGATACTTCTACGACGGGTTCGGCATCGAAGGCGAGAAGGGAGACCGGGTCGCCATCGGGAAAGGGGATCGGACCGCCCGCATCAAGAACGTCCTGCTCAACTATTACCAGCCCAACGTGCTTGTTCTGGACCGTGAGATGGAATGGGAGTCCGGTGATCCGGTCAGTCTTCCGTGGTCGGGCGCCGCGCCGGATATCGGCGCATACCAGCGCGGACCGGGGGGTCCGGGGAACCTGATCGCGAGGGCCGAGCCGGTCAGGGCGGAACCCGGTGATGACGTCAGGTTTCACGTCGATCCGGGGGGAACGGACGGCGCGGCCGTCCGGTGGGATTTCGGCGACGGCGACACGATGGAGGCGCACGAAACCGTTCACGTGTATTCGGATCCCGGCCACTATCCGACTCGGGTCAGGGTGGGGTACGAGGACGGCGACGAGGCCGTAGACGTGGTGTTCGTAAAGGTGGACCAGCCGGTGGATCCCGCCGCGCCGATGCTCGTGGTCGATTTCGAAGAAGAGACGACGCTGGAATGGGGCTACCGGTTCAAGATCTACCGCGGAAACCGGCTGACAGGCCACGAATTCGTTACCGGTGGTTTCGAGGGAAGCAGGTGCGTACGACTCTTCGCGGAGTCGGACGGATCCGATCTGGGCTGCAGTCTCGCACCCGGAGAATGGGATATCGACGCCTACCCGTTCATCCGGTTTGCCTATCGGATACCCGAGGGGGTCCCCGTGGGCTTGTGGCTCCAGCCGTTTCCGGCGGAAACATACGGGGAGGGGGTTGTGATTGCGGGAGGGACGTCGTCGCGCGATCACGGTCCCTACCCCGATACGGACACGTGCGCGCTGCTGGATGACGGCCGATGGCACACTGCGGAGCTGGATGCGCGGGCGATTCGCGAACACATCGAGGAAGTCCGTCATCTGCGCCGGTTCAGGTTCTATACCCACGGAAACGCAAGAGAAGGACAGCACTTCTGGTTCGACGAGTTCGCGATTCTACCGGCTGAGGGATAACGTCTCCCATCAAAGCATGGGACAATACAGGTATGGATCAATCCGGGGTGAAATCCCTTTCGGTTGCGCAGCCGGCGAAGTTGAGGGAAGGGATCACCCTCCGCGCCGTGGTTATCGGTGTGCTGGCCGTGGTGGCGATCAACCTCTGGGTGACCTACGCGGAAACGGTCGTACGTTCCTCCCGGCTCAACCTGAGTTTTTTCCAGCTGACGCTGTTGAGCATTTTCATCGCCCTGGTGGGCGGCGTGAACCCGCTGCTCCGTCGGATCCGGCCGCGCGCCATTCTGTCCCCTTCCGAGTTGTTGACGGTGGCGGCGATCGGGATGGTGGGCTCGGTGGTGCCGACCTCCGGAGTCACCGGTTTCCTCGTGGGCGTGATTGGCAGCCCGATCTATTTCGCAACGCCGGAGAACGGGTGGGCGGAGTACTATCATCCGCATCTGAAAGCGTGGATGGTCCCGTCCGACGGGGATGCGCTGCGGGCGTTTTTCGAGGGCGGCGCGCCAGGCGTTGACGCGTGGAAGGCGTGGCTTGCGCCCCTGGCGTGGTGGAGCAGCCTGGTCGCGGCGCTCCTGGTCGGTTCGGCCTGCGCAATGGTCATCCTGCGCAGGCAGTGGGCCGAAAACGAAAAGCTGGTCTATCCCCTTGCCGCGGTGCCGATGGAAATGGCGGAAGGGGCGTCGTCCCGGAGCGCGCTTCCGGACTTCATGAAGGGTCGGCTCTTCTGGTTCGGTGCCGTCTTCGCGTTCGCCCTGTTCGCCTGGCACGCGACCTCCTGGTTCTTCCACGGCATGCCCGGCATCCGGTTCTTTCCCCACGCGGGTTACTTTCGCTTCACCCGCTATTCGCCGGGCGTCTACATCCAGCCCCTGCAGTTCTACACGATCGGGTTCGCGTACTTCGCCAACCTGCAGGTCCTGTTCAGCGTCTGGTTCTTCTTCCTGGTGCATGTGGTGGAAGGCGGTATCTTCAACCGCCTGGGGTACCAGATCGAGCGGTCCACGGATACCTTCAGCGCGGATCCGCCCACCGAGGCGTGGCAATGCTTCGGCGCGCTGGCATGCCTCGTCGCGTGGCGGCTCTGGGTAGCCCGCACCCATCTGAGGGACGTCTTCCTCAAGGCGCTGCGGCCGGACCATCCGCTGGACGACGGCCGGGAGGTCCTTTCATACCGGGCGTCGGCCGTGGGCCTTCTGCTGAGCGTGATGTACGCGCTTTTCTGGCTCCATCGATCCGGCATGGACGCGATTTCGGCGTCGATGTTCCTGTTCGCGCTGGGGGTGATCTATATCGGACTGGCCCGGGTCGTGTCCGAGGCCGGTGTGGCGTACGCGCAGGGTACGGTGACGCCGCAGGCCTTCGTGATGGACCTGCGCGGCACGTATGGGTTGTCGGGGGCATGTCTGACGTCCATCGCGCTTTCCTACGCGCTGATCGATTATATGCGGGGACTCTTCACGCCCGGACTGGCGCAGGCAGTGCGCCTGGCGGACCGGATACGGGGCAACCGGCGGCTCCTGCTGTTCTGCGTCACGGTGGGCGTGTTCGCGGGGCTCGTCTCATCGATCTGGTTCACGCTTCACCTGGGACATACCCACGGCGCGTACAACTTCTCGCGGCTGTTTTTCAACGGGAATCCCAAAGCGGTCTTCTCCACCACGCTGGGACAGATGCGCACGCCGGGTGCGCCCGAGTTGAGCCGGGTGTTGTTCTTCGGGATCGGCGCGGGTCTGATGGCGGTGCTCACGTTTCTGCGGTACCGTTTTTCCTGGTGGCCGATCCACCCCATCGGGCTGGCCGTGGCCGCCGCGGACAACGTGTACAGCCTGGCGATGCCGGTATTCATGGCGTGGGCGGCGAAAGCGGTCGTCATGCGCGTGGGCGGCGTCGCCCTCTACCGCCGGTCCAAGCCGCTGTTCCTGGGTCTGCTGGTGGGATACACGGCGGGCGTTGTGCTGGCGTTTACGGTGGACGCCATCTGGTTTCCGGGCCAGGGCCACCAGGTGCACTGGTGGTAGCCGGCAATGTTCGCCAGGTCTCCCTTGACTGTACCTGCCCACCGTTAAAGGCGCGCGCGGTATGGCGCGTTGTTGTGCCGGAACTCTCGTCTGAAGCCCATTTCGGATGACATCTATGGAATCGTCGCCGATACAAACCTCGGAGCCCCATACCGAAAGCCCGCGGGAGACGCGAGGCGGAGTCACGCCAAGGTCCGTCGGCATCGGTTTGCTGATGGTGGTCTTCGTCAATTTCTGGATCCTGTACTCCCTGTACCTGATCCGGGCTTCCTGGCTGCAGGTGACCCACTTTCCCATGGGGTTGTTCGTGCCGTTCATGCTCCTGGCGCTGTTCGTGAATCCCGCGCTCAGGGCGCTTGGGCGCAGCAGGGGACTGTCGCGGTCCGAGATTCTGGTGGTTGCCGCGATGGGGTTGACCGGTGCGATGGTACCCGGCTTCAGCCTGATGACCACGCTTCTGGGAACCATCTCGGTCCCGTACTACCTGGCCACCCCGGAAAACCAGTGGAGCGCCTTTTTTCATATCCACATGCCGGACTGGATCGCTCCCCTGAACCGCGGCGGCACGATGCGGATGCTGTTCGAAGGCCTCCCTTCGAAGGATGCTCCGATTCCCCTGGGCGCCTGGGCCGGGCCGTTGAGCTGGTGGATGGCACTCGTGGGCGCCTTCGCGTTTGCTTCGATGTGCCTGATGGTAATTCTGCGCCGGCAGTGGGTGGAGTACGAGCGCCTGGTGTACCCGCTGGCGCAGGTGGCCGCGGACATGGCCGGAGACGTGCGGGACGGTGGCCTGTTTCCGGGATTCATGCGCACCCGCGCGTTCAAGTTCGGATTCGGGGCGGCCACCCTGGTGATGACCTGGAACATGATGTCGCATTTCGCACCGGGATTTCCCGAGATCCCGCTCGGCATCCCGTCGCGATGGACCACGTTTTTCAAGGGGTTTCCGCCGCTCCACACGACCATCAATTTCTATACGATCGGCTTCGCGTATCTGGCGAACCTGGACGTGCTCTTCAGCATCTGGTTCTTCCACTTCATGGCAATGTGGGAGGTCTTCGCGTTCGGGCGCCTTGGAGTGGGCGGGATCTCCGGCGGGGCGGCCGTGTCGTGGCAGAGCATCGGCGCGCTCTGTACGCTGGTGGTGTGGGGGCTGTGGACCGCCCGGAAACACCTGCGGCAGGTCCTCAGAGGGGCGCTCTATCCGTCCGGTGACGATGCCGATGAGATCCTGTCCTACCGGACTGCCGTGGCCGGGGCGGTGTTGAGCCTGATCTTCATCATTGCGTGGTTCTATAATTCGGGCATGGGTCTGCTTCTTTCAATGGTGCTGGTCCTGCTCTTTTTCATTACCTATCTGGGCATCGCGCGGGTGGTGGCGCAGTCCGGTCTGCTGTACGTCAGCTCGCCCATGTTCCCGCAGACCGCGATCCTGCGCACCGTCGGCCCGGCCGCGATTCCCGGTCGCGCGATGACGGCGCTGGCCTTTTCCTTCGCCCTGCGCAACGACGGCCGCGGGCTCTTCATGCCGGCGCTCGCGCACGTGGCGAAGATCGGCGACCTGATCGGGGGAAACCGGCGCAGACTGGGCCTTGCCGTTGCGCTGGGCATGGTCGGGGCCGTCGCGACGTCTGTCGGTCTGACGCTCTACTGGGGGTATACGATCGGCGCGTACAATTTCGGGAGCATCGCCCTGCTGCGGCGGACCGTCCCCACCTTCAACTCATTCGTGAGCATGATGTCCAGCCCGGACCCGGTGAAGCCGGAGATTTTCGGGTATTTCGGGGCCGGCTGCATCGCGATGCTCGCGCTGACGTTTCTGCGTTACCGGGTACCCTGGTGGCCGCTGCACCCGCTGGGCCTGGCCGTTACCTGGTCGGGAATGACGGTGCATTCGGTGCTCTCGGTATTCCTCGCGTGGTCGGTAAAAGCGATCGTGCTGAAGGCGGGCGGCGTTTTTCTTTACCGGCGTTCCATTCCCTTTTTTCTGGGTTTGATGGTCGGATATGCGCTGAACGTGGGGATTTCGTTCGTGCTGGACATCACCTGGTTCGGCGGTGAGGGACACGGCGTACATGCTTATTGAAAGGCAGGGGACAGGAGAGATGCGATCGTTTCAGTGGATAACGGCGGTCCTGGTTTTGGGTGTTGTACTTGCCGGATGCGATGGCTCGGATAGCGGTTCGTCCGGTGAGAAGACGACGCTCAGAATCGCCTGGATGGGCCCCGAACGGGAAGCGTTCCGGGCGTGGAAGAAGGGATTCGAGGCGGAACATCCGGGCGTGAGGATCGAGCAGCAGTTCATCCCGTACGATCAGGGTCCGACGGTCTACAATACCATGATACAGGGAGGAACGCTGCCGGACCTCGGGTATCTGTTCATGGGGATGATTTCGGAGTACGCGGAGCGGGGGGTGCTGGAACCGCTGGACGGATACATGACGGCTGACGAACGCAACGCGTGGATTGCCACGGCGCTCAGCGCGGGCGAGTACAGGGGTAAGACGTACGGGGTACCGCTGTGGGGCGCCAACCGGGTACTCTACGCGCGCAGGGACTGGATGGAAGCGGCGGGGGTGAGCGCGCCGCCCGATACGTGGGCGGCGGTCCGGGACCTGGCGATCAAGCTGAACAGCCCGCCCCAGCGCTACGGGATCTGCGTGGGAGCGGGAAGGCCGAAACACCTGATGCAGGAGCAGATCGCCATGATGTGGGGCTTTGGCGCCGATTTCTTCGACGCCGACGGCAGGCTGGCCATCAACAGCCCCGAGGCGGTGGCGTACGTGACGTTTCTCACGGATATGCACCTCGTGGACAGGGCCATGCCGCCGGGCATCCTGAATCTGAACGCGGATGACTGCTATGCGGTCATGGACGCGGGGAAGGCAGGTCTCACGTTCAGCGGGCCCTGGCAGTACGGGCGGTGCCGGGATGCCGGCGTGGCGTGCGAGCCGCTGATGACGCCGGCGGGCCGGGACCGGAAGATGTTGCTGATTCTGGATATTCTCTCGGTGTTTTCCACGTCGAATCAGAAAGACCTGGCGTATGACTTCATCCGCTTTACGCAGCGGCCGGAAAACCGGGAGTTGATGGACGTGGAGAACGGGGGCGTGCCGGTGACCGGGACGGTGTCAGAGCACGCGTACTACAGCACGGTGCCCATCCGCAATTACCTGGCGCAGGCGGACCTGATCAAACTGACGCCGAAGCACCCGGAATGGACGAAGATTCAGGATGGATGGGGAGAGGCGATCCAGATGGTTCTGGCGGGTACGGCGTCTCCGCGCGAGGCGCTGGACAAGGTTTATGCGCGTCTGATGAGAGAATTGGAAGACCCGACGCTTCCCGGCGAGGATTAAGACAGCTTCTAAGGAGGCGGAATGGAGCGGGAGAAACGACGGCTCGCGTACCTTTACGTCGCCCCCGCGGCGGTGTGGTTGTTTCTGTTTATGGGATATCCCGTTCTGGACGTGATGGAGACGAGTCTCTATCATACGTCCTACCGGGGAGAGACGTTTGCCGGGATTGGGAACTACCTCGGACTCCTGCAGGACGATCTGTTTCTTCTGGTGCTGAAGAACACGGCGCTGTGGACTGCCCTGGCGGTTGCGATGAACGTGGGTCTGGGGCTGGGCGTGGCGCTGTTGTTGAGCCGCGAGTCGGTCTTGAGCGAATGGGTCCGTGGCATGCTGATCCTGGCGTGGGCCATGCCGCTGGTGGTGGCGGCGATCACCTGGAAGTGGATGTACAACGGAGAATACGGGCACCTGAATTCGCTTCTGCTGGGCCTGCGACTCATCGATACCCCGGTTCAATGGCTGACGGACGCTTCAACGGCGTTCGCGGGTGCGCTGGTGGCGCGGCTGTGGACGGCCCTGCCGTTTACCACGTTCGCATTCCTGTCGGCGCTGCAGTCCATCCCCGGCGATCTGTACGAGGCTTCCAGGATTGACGGGGCTACGGAATTCCGCCAGTTCCGGCATATCACCCTGCCGCTCCTGCGACCGGTTACGCTGGCGGTTCTGCTGGTCAGCGTGATCTGGTCCTTCAACAGCTTTGTCTTCATCTACGTTATTACGGCGGGAGGACCGGCAAACCAGACCCAGATCATGGTCACCGAAATCTACCGGCGCGCGTTCGGTTATTTCAACTTCGGGCAGGCCAGCGCCCTGACCGTTCTGGCGTTCTTCCTGCTGCTTGGGATCAGTCTTCTCCAGTGGCGGGTGTTCTACAGGCGGGAGGTATAGCGATGAAACCGTTCCGCGTGCGGCCGGCCGAGGTATTGCGGGCGCTTCTGATTGCGGGCGTCGCCGCTTTCGCGCTGTTTCCGTTCCTGGTCGTTGCGGGGACCTCGCTGAAGACGCTGGGCGAAGTGTTCCAATCGCCGGCGACGTTGGCGCCCCGGCTGTTTGCGTGGCAGAATTACGTGGACGTCTTCGTCCGGATTCCAATGGCGCGCCATCTGGCGAACAGTATGATCATCGCCACGGGGACGACGGTTCTGAACATCGCGGTGGCGACTCCGGCGGCCTACGCGATGGCGCGCATCAGGTTCCGCGGGCGCGGGGTGTTCGGTCTGGGCATCCTCGTGATGCAGATGTTTTCCCCCGTGATCGTTCTGATTCCCCTGTTCAAGGTGATGAAGGCGCTCCACCTTCTGGACACCTACAGCGGCCTGATTCTGGTGAATACCGCCGTTACCCTGCCGTTTTCCATCTGGATACTGGCGGGGTTCTTCAGGCACATTCCGGAAGAACTGGAAGATGCCGCGATGATCGACGGCCTGTCCCGGACGGGCATGCTGTTCAGGATCGCCCTGCCGCTGACCGGGCCCGGGCTGGCGACGACCGCAATCTTTGCCTTCGTGACCGCGTGGAACGAGTTTATCTTCGCGCTGGTGCTGGTTTCCCGGCGGGAAATGCAGCCGATCACGATGGCGCTGTATGCGTGGGAAAAGAACAACGTGGTGGAATGGAACCTGCTGATGGCGACCGCGGTCGTGGCGACGGTTCCCACCGTGCTGCTGTTTCTGCTGGTCAGGAAACGACTGACGGCGGGTCTGATGTCGGGAGCGGTGAAGTCCTGAGCGCGTTCAGCCCCTCAAACGTTCGCTATCCGGCTGGAGCCCGGAGCAGCGCGGCTTCGGTCTCCCGGTCGAAGAAGTGGAGGGCGGAGAGGTCGAATGCCAGCCGGACCTCGCCTTTCACGGCCGGTGTATCGTCTGCGGCGACCCGGGCGACGAAGGAGGCCCGCCCGACGGCCAGGTAAAGGTAGGTTTCATGTCCCATCGGTTCGACGACTTCGATTTTCGCTGTGACGGCTTCCGCTTCCCGGACCCCATGGGCTGAAGACGCGAAAAGAATGTGCTCGGGGCGGATTCCAAGAATGACGCGGCGGCCGACGCGACCTGAAAGGATGCCCCCGTGCCGGTCCGGGATCGGGAGGCGGAGGCCGTCTCCCCGGAACGCGAGGCCGCCGTCCCGTACGAGTTCGCCCTCGAGGAAATTCATCGACGGGCTGCCGATAAAGCCGGCGACGAACCGGTTCACGGGGCGCCGGTAAAGTTGGACCGGGGCTCCGATCTGCTGGATTCGACCGTCTCGCATGACGACGAGCCGGTCGCCCATGGTCATGGCCTCGACCTGGTCGTGGGTGACGTAAATCATCGTGGCGGCAAGCCGGGTATGCAGCTTGCCGAGTTCCATGCGCATTTGAACACGAAGCCTGGCGTCCAGGTTGGAAAGGGGCTCGTCGAATAGGAAGACCTTCGGTTTCCGAACGATGGCCCGGCCGAGGGCAACCCGTTGGCGCTGTCCTCCTGACAGTTCTTTCGGCTTGCGGCGCAGCAGGTCTTCGATTCCCAGGACGTCCGCCGCTTCGCGCACCCGTTTGTCGATCTCCGCCCCGGGATATTTTCTCAGCTTCAGGCCGAAGGCCATGTTCCGGTAGGCGTCCATGTGGGGGTAGAGGGCGTAGTTCTGGAATACCATCGCGATATTCCGGTCTTTGGGCGGAAGGTCGTTCGCCAGGCATCCGTCGATGTGGATTTCACCCCCGTTTACCTCCTCCAGGCCGGCAATCAGCCGGAGGGTGGTCGATTTTCCGCATCCGGACGGACCCACCAGCACCACGAACTCCCCGTCCTCGACACGAAGGCTGAAGTCGTCTACCGCGACCGTGTTCCCGCTATAGATCTTTCGGACGTTTTTGAGGACAACGGTTGCCATCCTGGCCCTTCCACGGCGTGCGATGCGATCTGGCGGGTAAAGTAAGCATATTTTTTCGGAATGACAAGCTTCCCCGGAATCCCGCGGGGCATTTTAAGACGGCTTCCAAGGACTCTGACAGGCGCGGCGCTGCTGCCCGATATGACGCCCGAGGCGTTCCGAAAGCGGACGGCGGCGGCGTTCGAGGGCAACGCGGGCCGGGGGCCGATCGAACAGAGAGTGACGCTGGGCCTCGTCCACCACTTCACGAACAACCCGGACTGCGCCCGGATGTTCCGGGACGTCCTGTTCTACTATGAGGATCTGGTAAAGGACCGGTACGGTGGCGCGTGGTGCTTCGAGCATATGCTGTTCATCTACGCCTGGACCTGGCGGCTGTTTTACGTCTGGGACCTGATCGAGGAGAGCGACGCGTTTACGGATGCGGAGCGCCTCCGGATGACGAACCTGCTCTGGGGGCTGACGCATTACGTGGCCGGGCTGGGTTACTTTGCCGGGGAGGAGCCGCCGCCGCCGGAGATACGGCAGAACCATCCGACCTTCGCCGGCCTGAGCATGTCGTTCAGCGCGGGATATTTCCGGTCTTATTACGGTGTCGAGGATTTCGAAAGGGAACTCCGTTTCTGCAAGGCGATATTCGACGGACAGGCCGACTGTTACAAGCCCAACGACGACGGCGGGGGCGGGGGGTACTGCTGGCTGGTGCCCAACCACCAGATGGTTTACGACATGAAGCGGGACGACTTCCGCTATCTGGAAGGGGGCCATCTGCGGGAGATCGCGGACTACGCGATTCTGATTACGGACAACCTGGGGTCACCGGTGGGTTTCGGAGACGTGGGGGCCTATGGCGCCCGCCACAGCGCTTCGCCCGGGGTAACGAGCACGCTGTGCAAGGCGGCGTGGTACTACAACGACGGGCGCTATCTCTGGGCACTGGACTGGATGGGGGGCGCGCCGCGCCACGACTGCTTCTTCAAGTCCGTCCCCAAGCGGGTCGCCGATCACATGACGGGGATATCAATCGCGCCGTTCAACCGGCCGCTCTACGACTGGGTCGAGCGTCACGGTCCGGGCGGAGCGAACGTGGCCATGCGGGAAGCGTTCGACAAACTCACGTTGCGGGGCGGTTTCGAGGAGGAGGACCTCTACCTGCTGCTGGACGGGACCTCGACGTTTGCGCACGGGCACGAGGACGGGAATTCGATTGAACGTCTGACCTGGAAGGGGCGGATGTGGCTGGCCGAGACGGACTACATCTGGAAACGGCCGAAACACCACTCCTCGGTCGTGTCGATCTGTGACGGCCAGAGCAGGGAAATGCCTTCTCTCGTGGCGCTGAAGTGGGCGGAAGACTTCGGTGACGCGGCGTTTACCCGGACTGTGGTGCCGGATTACAACGGGGTTGCGTGGACGCGGGACATCTTCTGGCTGAAAGGGGAATTTCTGCTGGTGGCAGATTCGCTGGAGCTCCTGGAGGACGCCGATTACGATCTCCGGTGTCTGTGGCGAACGCTCGGCGATGTGCGCCTGTGTGCGTGCGGGTTGACCGTGGCGCAGGAGGGGGTGTCTTTCAGGATTCAGAACGCGGATGATTCGGACAAGACCCTGGAGACGGAGGAAGCGCGCGTTTCGGGACAGGACCCGTATGGAAGCTACCCGTACGCCGACGGTCCGATCCGGATCTTCGAACAGCGCAAGACACTTCACGCCCGGCCAGGTGACGTGGAACGGTATTTCAATCTGCTGGTTGCGGGATCGGAAGGGGAGACCGAAGCTTACCGGATGGATCGGGTCGGAGAGGACAGGGTGCGAGTCGAAGGTCCGGACGGCCCGGTGGTCTTCAGCGTGGAGGAGGACGGGGTCCGGGTTGCCGGGATCAAGCTCGGTTCAGGGGCGACGCATGACAAGATCGGGTTTCTGGATGCGGATGGATCCGGGTCGCCTTACGTGCACCGGCGGGC
The DNA here is from genome assembly GCA_028873695.1 of Gemmatimonadota bacterium. Classification (GTDB taxonomy): domain Bacteria; phylum Latescibacterota; class UBA2968; order UBA2968; genus JAAXHE01. The sequence continues at coordinate 37,255 of JAPPNU010000042.1, forward strand.
GCCCGCGGTGAACGGGTTCGTCCCGATGGAGGAGCCTGCTCTCGGGGCGGTCTGGGAGGCGGATGCAGGCGGCGAGGTGCGGTGCGTGGACGTGAGGGGGAACGCGATCGCGGTGGGGACGGCCGGCGGGCGGGTTGTACGCCTGGACGCGGGAGGACAGGTGCTTTGGTCGCGAGAGACGGGGGCCGAGGTGCGCACGGCGCATCTCGCGGACCCGGGAAAGGGCGGGCTGCTGGCGGGCGGCCGCGACTGCGCGTTGACGCTTTTCGACGGCGAAGGCGCGGTCCGCTGGCGGCGGGCGTTCATCGGGTCTCACGGGCGCGACCAGATCGTGAACGCGGTGAGGACGGCGGACCTGACGGGAGACGGGCAGGCGGAAGTCGTGATCGCCACGGACGGGTGGCTGGTGTGGGCCCTCGGTCCGGACGGCAAGGAGATCTGGCAGCGGCAGATCGAACACCACGCGGCTCAATCGCTCGTGATCGGAGACGTGGAGGGGGACGGAAAGCAGGAGGTCCTGGTGGGTACGGAGTACTATACTTCCAATATGCTGGAAGCCGACGGGACAATTCGCTGGACAATGCGGGGCGGTCCCTGTCTTGCCGCGCTGGCGCTCGTGGACCTGGACGGGGACGGAGTGAAGGAATCCGTCTACGGATCCATGGACGGCAACGTCTACGCGGTTGACTCGATCTCCGGAGGCGTCCTTTGGACGGCGAATCTGGGCGACGACGTCCGTTTTGCCGTTCCCGTGAAGGGAGGCGGCCTGGCGGCGGGGAGCGATAGCGGGAACGTGGCGCTGCTGAGCCCCGGGGGCGAGCGGCGGTGGCGACGGGACCTGAACGCGGCCGTGAAAGGCCTGGTGCTTCTCGACGACGGCAACGAGGCGGTGATCGCTGCCGGGACTTCCGAGGGGTGGATCGTACTCCTGTCCCTTGAGGGCGAGGTCGTCGGAAACCAACTCCTGGAAGGAAAGGTGTCAGCGTTGGCCGCCCTGGATCTCGCCGGCGGACCGGGCCTCCTGGCAGGCACGGACCGCGGCGCGATTACGGCGTTGAGTCGGGCATGACGCGCGTCATTTCGAAATCAGGATGGGCGGGGGTCTGCGCACTCGCTGCCTCAATGGCGGTTTCATGGAGTTCGGTTTTCGGGGGTGAGCCTGTGAACATCAGGAACCTGCTGGGAGACCGGGGGATCAGCGGGGCGTTGCTGGAGGCCGAACGCGCGCATCCCTACCTTTTCTTCACGGCTGAAGACGTGCCGCGCCTGCGCGAAATGGCCCGGCGGGAACCGTACCGGACTTGCGCCGAGGGGATCGTCCGGGCTGCCAGGCTGACGTTGAAAAACCCGATTCCCGATGAACCGTCTTCCGGCGCGGCCGACAGCCGTCTACCCGACGGCAGTTACGACGAGTCTTTTCTGAAGGCGACCTACGATTTCCTTTCCTATGCGTACGCGATGCAATACTACGGCCCGTTGTACGCGTTCGCCTACCTGCTGACGGAGGAGGAGGTCTTCGCCCGGCGCGCCAAGGCGTGGGCGCTGGCATACGCGGGCTGGGAGAACTGGGGTCCGGCGGCCGATCCCTGGGATATGGAGGCGGCTATGATCCTGTCGGGAGCGGTGATTGTCTACGACTGGATTCCCGATCGATTCTCCCGGGCGGAACGCGAGGCTTTTCTCGCGGGACTGCGCGAGAAGGGGCGGAAGCTGTGCGAGAAGGATGCGTACTGGCTGACGCAGGACCCGGCGGCGCGTCGCGGGTCGCTTGCGAACAACCACAGGTGGCGGAGCATACCCCTTGAGGGACTGGCGGGGCTGGGGCTGCTCTACGAGGTCGAAGAGGCGCGGGACTGGCTGGATATGGGGCTGGTGCTCACGCGGGATTACCTCCTGCCGGCGGCCTACGGGAGAGACGGAGAGCGGATGGAGGGACGCGGCTGGCTGGGCGTCTGTTTGAGCGACGGAGGCCGGTTTATGGAGGCGCTGGTCCGAAACGGAGGGCCGGACCTGTTCGACACCGGACCGCTGCGCCGGCTGTCGCACTTTCTGATTTTCGGGATGGAGATGTACAGGTCACGCGGGCACTACAACGATCGGGCGGGCCTCCTGGCGCACGCCCGAAGACTCCGGGACCCGGCGCTTCAATGGCTGGCCCTGAAGCACGATCTGCGGCCCGATACGAAGGGATACCCGGCGTACTGGTATGACCGGGATAAAGTCTTTTATCAGCCTGAAACCCCCTATACGGTCTCCCTGAGGTGGAATGCCGGGACCGGCGGGATGCAGATCGAAGTGAATGGCGTCGTGCGGGATCGACAGGATGTCGAACGCGTGGAAGGGATCGACGGGGTCACGCTTCAGGTTGAAGGCGACCGGGTCGAGATCGTTTCTCTGGAGGTCTTCGACGCCGCCGGGGGCGTCGTGGATCGCCTGGACGGACCGGTGACGTTGACGGATGAACGCGGGGAGACGACCCTCGGATTCGCCAACCTGCGCGCCGGCGAGATCCGGGCTTCCCTTCGTAAGTACCGATCGGACGCCGGGCAGGCAATGCTGATGCTGACGTCCGGCGGGCGGCGAGTAAGGGGCGTCGCGTTTACAGATGAACACGAGATCGCCAAGGCGGTTGAGGAGAAGGACGGAACGTATACGCTGGGCGTTGCGGCGGCGAAGGGGCTTTATTTCCACGGGCCCTGGGAGTTCCTGTTCTACGACGGGAGCCTGGCGCCGGCGGCTCCGAAGAGAGACGTGACCGGGTTTCACTTCCGCGACCTTGGGCTGGTGAAGTTCACCGACACGCTGCACGCGGAAGGAGTTCACGTCACGTTTACGTCCGGTCCGGAAGTGAGTAAGGAACAGGGGGACAAGAATGCGTTCACGCTCAGCGCGTTCGGGGAGCGGCTGCTGGCGCCGCTGCGGACCCCGAAGACGGGGGAGGCCACGCTGACGCAGGCGCAGTACGATCTGACGGCCTGGTACCAGGGCACATCGGGGCGAAATACCATCCTTGTGGATGGGCGGGGACAGCCGACGGTGCACGAGGAAAGCCCGGTGCCGCGTGAGTACGAGCTGCAATGGCTGGGACGGGAGGACGTAGCGAAGAGCGGCCGGATCGAGGAGACCTTTTTCTCGAGTGACTACGATTACGTAAGGGGAGAGGCGGCGCACGCGTACCGACCCCTGCTGGAGACGTATCGCCGCCATCTGATGTTCCTGAAGCCGCAGGGCGACCCGGACCTGCGGTACCTGGTGCTGTTCGATGAGATCGAAACCGCCGGAAAGCGGCCCAGACGAATCGAGTGGCGGCTGCTGAGCCCGTACGGCAAGGTGACAGCCGCCGGCGGGACTTCCAGAATCGAGGGACACGCGGCATGGATGCACATCAGACATCTCTGGCCTGAGACGTCCGCCGTAAGGATCGATTCCACGCCCGCCCCGCGGGATGCGGATCGGCAGCCCTATCTGCGTTTTCCGAGCCCGGGGCCGGTGGAGAGTGTGCACTACCTTCACCTGCTTCAACCGCTGCGTTCCGCTGAGGCGGAACCGTTTTCGGCAACGAGGGTGATGGGGCATGGCGGGATCGGCATCCGGGTAGACGGCCCGGATGGAACCGCTCTGGCGGTCTTCAGAACAGGAGATGAAGCAGTTTCCGCGGGCGGGTTGACCACGGACGCCCTCGCCAGTCTGGTGCGACGGGGACCGGACGGCGGCGGGTCGGTGGTTTTGCACGGAGGAACGTTTGCCGAGCTGGACGGCAGACGCGTCTTCAGTTCCGCGGATCAAACGAGCGTTCGGGTCGAGCTGCCAGTTGAGTAGGCAATCACGAGGATTCGTGTGGCGGGCGAGTCCGGGCGACGACGCCAGCTACGGAGCGGAGGTTGCCGAGGCCGCATCCTTGATGTCGTAGAGGTATTTGAGAATCTCATCGTCCATAGATGTTCACCCTATCGTCAAGGATGCTGCGACGAAAATAGGGGTTCCTGAGTCCATTGAACGTAAGCAAATCAACTTTGCAATTCAGCTTGTCCTCGAGATGGTGTAGAAGCCCGAAAAACCGCTTCGAAGGAAACGTAGTAGGATCCTCAAACTCCACGATCAAGTCCACGTCGCTGATCGCGGTTCCCTGGCTACGGCTCAAAGATCCGAACAGATCCAGTCTTTTTACCCTGAATTCCCGACATGCAGGAACTGCGATTTCTTTTATTTCTTCGATTGTCACTGGAAAGATTCTCCAAATTGAGGTAAAGACACTATTACCATTAAGATACGCGAATTGACGCAAGCTGTCACGCACATTCCGTGCATACAAACGTGAAATCCCGCTGCACTGTAATTCCACCTGAAGGAATGCACGATGGTCGAGGGACGTTTTGACAGGCTGAAGGACATGCACCTGACCACGGACCTCAGGGACGGGGCGGAGATCGTGGCGCCGGCGGATCCGGACTGGGCGCGTCTTGGTCGGCGGCTGCGTGAGATGATCCGCGCGTACGCTGGTGTAGACCTGCCGATCGTGGATCCGGCCGGCCTTTCGCCCCTGCCTGAAGGCCGGCACCGCGTGCTGCTGGGTAACGCGATGGTCAACGGCTCCATCATGGCGCTCTATCGGAGGCAGTATGCGTTCCTGGACGACTATTACCCCGGCAGGGACGGATATGCAGTCCGGACGGTGCACAATCCGGAGAACTGCGGCTATAACGCGTTGCTTGTGGGGGCCAGCACGTTGGATGGCGCGGCCAATGCGGTCGAGGTGCTGGAGGGCGTACTGAAAGAAACCGGGGGGCGATTGGGGTATACGAATCTGTCCCGGTCCGAGGTCCACAAGACATTGCTGCCGGAAATGACGCCCGAGGCCTTCCGCGATTGGGTGGCCGGGATGTACCGGGACAATCTCAGCTACTATCCTGTCGAGCAGGGTACCTTCCTGGGTCTGGCCCATCACCTGACCCACGATCCTGACTGCGCGCGGATGTTCCGGGACGCGCTCTTTTACTACGAGGACCTGGTGAGGAACCGTTATGGCGGGAACTGGCTGTTCGAGCATATGCTGTTCATCTATTCCTGGGCGTGGCGGCTGTTCCTGGTCTGGGACCTGATCGAGGAGAGCGATGCGTTTACGGACGCCGAACGTCTCAGGATCACAAACATCCTGTGGGGGCTGGCGAACTACGTGGCCGGCACCCGTTATTTCAAGGGCGAAGCGCCGCCGCTGGAGATCCGTCAGAACCACTGGACGTTTGCCGGACTTAGCGGATCGTTCTGCGCGGGTTATTTCGAATCCTACTACGGGGTCACGCGATTCGAGAAGCAGATACGGTTCTCCAGGGCGGTTTTCGATGGGCAGGCGGACAGCTACAAGCCGAACGACGACGCGGGTGGCGGATGGTGGGGCTACTGCTGGCTGGCGCCGTATCACCAGGTGATCTACGATTTGAAGCGGGACGATTTCCGCTTCCTGGAGAACGGTCACCTCCGGACCTTTGCCGACTACGGCATTCAGGTCACGGACAATCTCGGCGTTCCCGTGAGCTTCGGCGATATGTGGTCCTACATCGAGCAAGGGCGGGAAGCGATGGCGCCGGGACTTCGACGGGGCCGTGACCGGATTGGTCATTCTCGCGGCCGGCGGAGAAGAAATGATCGTTGCGGGGACGTCTGACGGTTGGGTCGTGTTCCTGTCGCCTGACGGGGAAGTTGCAGGCAGCCACCGCATGGAAGCCGGCGTGACCGTGTTGAACCGTCTGGCGCTCCCCGAAGGGTCCGGGCTTCTGGTGGGGACGGACAGGGGTAGTCTGACCGCCCTTAGTCCTGGTCTCTGACAGAAGGGCGGTCTACCACAACCAACTGAAGTGGGAATCTTGGGAGTTGCGTTCAAGAGCAAACAAAGCCGACGTTCCTGAAATCGTTACAAAGCGAAAAACCGTTGACAGATTTCAAGATTCGGCTATATTTTCGCGAGCCGGTTTTTCGTCGAGTTTCTGACGTGCAATCTCCAGACTCTTGTGCTTGCATTGCGAATATTCCGGTCATGTACGGGGCCCGGATGCATCCTGGTTGTGTTTGATCTGTCGCAATCTGTGCATGCGAGACCCGAGAGGATCTGGCCGACGTACGCATTTTGTTAAAGGCGACACCTTAGCAGCCCGTTGAAAAAGTCCATCCGGGCTACGGCCGGCCCTTGCGGTCGAAATACTGCGTTGCGCTCCCTCGCCGAATCACAGGATGGGACTCGGTCGCGCGCCTTGTCTTCGCCCACAATGGCTCGGCCTCGCC
>JAPPNU010000080.1 GCA_028873695.1 Gemmatimonadota bacterium
GACGTTAATTCGAGTATGCGTTCGTTAATAAAGGCGATTAAACTGCGGATTACCAAGATACACCGGGTCACTGGACGTGAACGGAAATATCTTCCTTGTGAACGACCTCAATACCCCGTTTGGCGCCGGTCACTTCTGTGTCTTTTGTGCCTTTTGTGGCCAATTTGACTGTCGTCTTTTTTCGAATTGAGGTTAATTGTACGGAATTTGCTTGAGCCCGCGAGTTATTCAGTCAATTCGCCGATAGGGGTAGGTGCGTTCTGCGCTACCATTCTTCGAGCAGCACGATGTCCACTTCCGCGCCCGCCTCGAGCGCTTCGATCTCGGCCTCCACCACGAAGAGGCTGTTCGCACGCGAAAGCGAAAACAGGTCCGCCGAACCGTGGTGACCCACCCAATTGCTCTCCCAGCATCCATTGACTTCCCCGGATCGTGCGGGCACGAACTGCTTGCGTCCGGGCGACTGCCGGAAGCCCTGCGCCAGCCTGCCCCGGACCATCGGCCGATGGATCTCCGACATCCTCTGCATCTTTCGAACGGCCGGGCGGACCAGCAGTTCCAGGCCGACCACCGCCGAGACCGGATTTCCCGGCAGCCCGAAGACGAGCTTGTTCCCGCGCGCGCCGAAGGTGAGGGGCTTGCCCGGCTTCATGCGGATTCTATCGAAATGGATCTCCACACCGCAATCCCGCATCGCGCCCTGCACGAGGTCGTAAATCCCGGCCGATACGCCCCCGGAAAGCAGGATCACGTCGCACTCGTCCAGGCCGTGGGAAATAACGGCTTTCAACGCGTCCTCGTCGTCTTCGACAATGCCCAGATACCGCGTCTGTGCGCCGGATCGGAGCGCCTGCGCCATCATCGAATATCCGTTGCTGTTCCGGATCTGCCCCTCCGCCGGGCTGTTCCCGGGCTCCACGATCTCGCTGCCGGTGGCGACCACGCCCACCACGGGCCGGCGATAGACCGGTACGTCGACCGCACCCACCGCCGCCAGGATTCCGATCTCCGGGGGTCGGATCCACGTTCCGGCTTCCAGTACCACCTGATTCCGCCTCACGTCCTCCCCGAGCGGCGCGACGTTGCGTCCCGGCTCCGTCGGCGCCAGCACTCGCACGCCCTTCCCGTCCCTTTCCGAAACGGTGTCCTCCACCATAACGACCGTATCCGCGCCGTCGGGCATCGGCGCACCCGTCATGATTTGCGCCGCACGACCCGGCGACACCCTCTTCTGCGGAACGGATCCTGCAGGGATTTCTTCGATCACGTCGAGAACGGCGGGGTTATCCCGGTCTGCGTCCGCGACGTCCTCGCCAACCACCGCGTAGCCGTCCATCGTCGCTTTGTCGAACGGCGGCATGTCGATGTCCGAGCGCACGTCTTCCGCGAGCGTACACCCCAGGGCGTCCATCAGGCCGGCGTTTGTCCTGTCGATCGGAGTCGTACGACGCAGGACGAGGTCGATCGCCTCGTCCATGGTGATCATATCCATCGGAGTTCCCTCACAATGCTGATAAATATATACAAACCCCGCACAAATGTCACTTCCAAATGAAATTTGCCATCCGGTTCCACGGGAATGCCGTTCTTCCGGGGCCGTCATTTGACATTAACCCATGGAATGCCTACATTATTGACGTCGAGAAGTACCGAATGCAAGGGTTCCGCGTCATCTCCCCGTTTTCGCGACAGAACAGCAGACCCGCGGCGGGCCGGAAACCGAAGCCGATTCCGACCCCGTTTCTGTTGTCGAATCGCTATCCTGAATCACATCCGGAGCCAGACGTCTCATGACGGATACACGCGTCAAGACCGCCATTATCACGGGCGCGGGCACGGGCATCGGCCGCGCCATCGCCGTCGCGTTCAGCAATGCAGGCATGAACTGCGTCCTGGCCGGACGCCGCTTTGCCGTGCTGGAAGAAACCGCCGGATCAGTGCGCAATTCCCGGACCGGGACGCTTTGCGTACAGGCCGACGTCACCTGCAGGGACTCCGTCAAAGCCCTCTCGGACCGGACCGTCGAGCGTTTCGGGCGAATCGATATCCTGGTCAACAACGCCGGTATCAACACCTTGCAGCGCGGCCTTAGAGACATATCCGACGAGGACTGGGATCGTGTCGTGGACATCAATCTCACCGGCGCCTTCAACGCGTTCCGGGCCGCCATGCCGCACATGGAGAAACAGGGCGACGGACTGGTCATCAATATCTCTTCGATGGCCGGCAAGCGGTCCGGCATGATCGCGGGCGTTGCCTATTGCGCGTCCAAGTTCGGAATGGCCGCCCTGAATCAGTCCATTAACGCGGAGTTCCGCGAGACCGGCATCCGGGCGTGTTGCATCTTTCCCGGAGAGGTGGACACGCCCATCCTGGATCTACGTCCCAATCCTGTCTCCGACGACAAGCGGGCGGCCGCGCTCCCGCCGGAAGACGTCGCCGCCGCCGCGCTGATGGTCGCTCAGTTACCGGGCCGCGCGATCGTCGAGGAGATCACGATCTTTCCCAGACGGGTCGTTGCAAAGTAGGGATCGCGGTCCGGTGGTGTTGCATCCCGATGACGCGCATATGTCACTGAGCCGGAACAATCTGCTTGTCTGTCGTACGCGTTTTTGTTACATTTGCGTAACATATAATAATATAAGATGAATATAAGTGACGAAGGGTCAGGTGAGAGTGAAGAACGAAATCGTAATCAACGTAGGGTCGCACGAATCTCGAATTGCAGTTCTGGAAGATGGAAAGCTCGTGGAAATACTCGTCGAATGCGCCGAGAACGAGCGCATGGTGGGCGATATCTACAAAGGAACCGTTACGGCGGTGCTTCCTGGAATGCAAGCTGCTTTTGTGGATATCGGCCTTGAAAAAAGCGCTTTCCTGCATGCCTCCGACATGCCCGGTTCGCCCGGTTCAATGGTGGGACTGGATGATGAAACGCTCGAGGAAATCGACGCACGAACCCACGTAAACGGCAAATCGGTCATCCCCATAGAAGAACTCATCCAGAAGGGCCAGAACGTCCTCGTTCAGGTCAAGAAGGAACCCATTGGCACCAAGGGGCCCAGGGTAACGGCAGTACCCTCTCTGCCAGGCCGGTTCATGGTGCTGGTGCCCAACGGGGAGAAGGTGGGCGTTTCCCGTAAGATCACCAATATACCCGAGAAGCGAAGGCTGAAGGATCTCGGGCGCGACATACGGCCGGAGGGCTACGGCATCATCGTGCGGACCGAGGCTTCCGGCAAGGGCGACCGGGAAATGATGCGGGACCTGAAGCAGTTGATGAACGTCTGGTCGCGCATTCAGAAACAGTTCGGAAACGCCGACCCAGCCAGCATCATGCACAAAGAAATGGGCATGACGTCGAGCCTCATACGCGATCTGTTTACCGACGACGTGGACCGCCTTGTGGTCGACGCAAAGCAGGAATACAAGAAGATATTGGCATATCTCAAATCGACTTCGCCTCATCTCAGGGAACGTGTGGAATACCACAGAGACAGCACGCCCGTCTTCGACGCATTCGGCGTCGAGAGTGAAATCGAGAAATGCTCTGAACGCAAGGTCTGGCTGAAGGGCGGCGGGTACCTGGTTCTGGACCACACCGAGGCCCTGTTTGCCATCGACGTGAACAGCGGCCGCTTCGTGGGACGGTCGAACCAGGAAGAAAACATATTGAAGATCAACCTCGAGGCCGCCCGGGAAATCGCGCGACAGCTTCGCCTGCGCGATATCGGGGGCATCATCGTGATCGACTTCATCGACATGGCCGTCGCCCAGAACCGCAAGAAGGTCGAAAACGAATTCCGGCAGGCCGTACGCCGGGACCGGTCCAGGCCCCGCTTCTCGGAGATCAGCGAGTTCGGCCTCATGGAGATGACGCGGCAGCGGGTACGCCCGAGCCTTATGTTCACCTTTAGCGAAACCTGTCCGGACTGCCACGGCAGCGGGCGCGTGCCCAGCCGTGAGTCCACGCTTGCGCGCATCGAGCGGTGGCTGAAGCGGTCCAGGGCCGCCTCGGTGGAACGCAGGCTTACCGTGCACGTCAACCCGACGGTGGGAGATTTCATCCTCGAAAACCGCCGCGAACGTCTCAAGAGGCTGCGACGGTCCACCAGGGTCTGGCTGAGCGTGGAGAACGATCCCGACCTGTCCGTCGACGCGTACCGGATGGTTTCCCGGAAGCGGAACCTGGACATTACCGACAAATTTAAAACTTGACAAAACCTCCCGTCTTTGTTACCGTTTTCGGCCCGTTTCGCGCTTGAGAAGCTGTCTTAAAATTCCCAGCGGTCTTCGCGCGGCTGCAAAAGCGCCGGTCG
>JAPPNU010000051.1 GCA_028873695.1 Gemmatimonadota bacterium
CCATCGACGAAGCCTACGACAAAGCCAAGGAGCTTCAGTAGATCATGGCAGGCGAGTTCCCATTAGTCATCGTAACGCCTTCCAGCATGGCCTTCGAAGGCGAGGCGCGCAGCGTGCTGGCCCCGGGCACGGACGGCTATTTCGAGGTGCTGATCGGCCACGTGCCCATGCTCACCTCGCTGCGGCCGGGCGTCCTGACCATCCGGAACGACGAGGGCCGGACGCAGTATACCGTGTCCGGCGGATTCGTCGAAGTGCTCAGGGCCCAGGTGACGGTCCTGGCCGAGACCTTCGAAGAGGTGGACGCCATCGACGTCGATAGGGCGAAGCAAGCCGAGGAACGGGCGCGCCAGCGCCTGGGATCGGGCGAAGAAGACGTCGACTTGGGCCGGGCCAGGGCTTCGCTGGACCGGGCGCTCAACCGCATCAAGGCGACCCAGCAGTAGTCCTCCTGCTGCTTTCGGCGTTTATTCCTGGCTGGTGAAGGGAACTTAAAGCCGCTAATATCGTTGTATAGACCATAGTCTCTCCAATCAAATCGTTTTTCCCGGCAGATCCGACCCTGAAGCTTCTTTCAATACGACGCCAAACACAGTCACCCAGAGGAAACCAGTAATGAAACGCTTTAAATTGCTGTTTACACGCTATGTCGTCATTCTGATCGTGGCGACCCTGGCGGCATGCGGGAAGGACAGTCCCACGGAGCCGGCCCGGATTTCTTCAAAAATCGTCCTCTCTTCGCCTTCCGTGATTATCACCGCGATAGGACAGACGTTGCAGATCAACGCAACGGTACTGGATCAGGACAACAACGTCCTAACAGGCGCGACCGTTGCCTGGTCGAGCAGTAATCCGGCCGTCGCCTCGGTCGGCAGCGGCGGTCTCGTGACGGTGGTGTCGAACGGCACCGCCCAGATCAGAGCCACATCCGGCGGCGTATCCGCCGATGCGAATGTACAGGTCACGCAGGTGGCGGTCAGTGTAGCCATCGCCCCGACCTCCGCCACGCTGGCTCTGTTGGGTGAGAGCGTCCAGCTCGAGGCCGAGGTGTACGACAGCGGGAACGCGCCTATCCCCGTTGCGTCCGTTGCCTGGTCGAGCAGTAATCCGACCGTCGCCACGGTCAGCTCGACCGGACTCGTGACGGCGGTGTCGAACGGCACCGCGCGGATTACCGCCGAATCGGGATCCGTAACCTCGAGTATCGAAGTCGTCGTGGAGATACCTGATTAGGACCGTGAAGCTTTGGTGCTAACGAATTCACGGGAACGATCCATTAACAGGATGTATTCCTGATGGCGTGGGCGAAAAACTGAATCAAGAAAGCAGAGACCAGCTGGATAGTCTCATGCTGCCGGACTGCGAATGAACGAACTGGAGAATCCGATCGGCAGCGGTGTCGAACTGGATCTCGTTCCGGTCGCATGCGCGATGTGCGGAAGCGCGAAGACGGAACCACGGCCGGTCTTCGAGGGATACGACTACGAGTATCGTACCTGCGACAACCGGTTCCGGTTCGTCGCGTGCGCGGACTGCGGGCACGTGTACCTGTCTCCGAGAGTCCGGATGGAGGACATCGATCGTATCTATCCGCGAGACTACGTTGTACGCGTCACTGAAATAGAGTACCCCGCGCTTGCGCCGTTCAGGTGGTTGAAGCTCAACGTACTCGATCGGGGATGGAACAGGAAGGTGATCGCGAATCTCCGGCCCGAATCACGGGTGCTGGACATCGGCGCGGGATTCGGCGGGAACCTGACCTACCTGGCGGGACTTGCGCCTTTTCCGCTCCAACTTTTCGCCAATGATCTCAAGTTCGAACCCGAAGCCCGGTCACACCTTTCCGATCGCGGCGTGACGCTTATCGAAGGACCTATCGAGGACGTAGAATGTGAGGACCGGTTCGATGCCATCATCTGCCAACAAGTCATCGAACACGTGGTCGATCCGGGACGGCTGGTCCGATGGATTTCGGATCATCTCGCGCCGGGCGGGGTGGTGTATTTGGAAACTCCCGATCTGAACGGGTTTTCCCGTTACATCTTCAAGAACCACTGGCTGGCGCTTCACACCCCAAGGCACTTTCATTTGTTATCTCGCAAGGCGCTTGCGGCCTGTGTCCTGGGTTGCGACCTGGAGATCGCGTTCCACGGCGCCATCGTCGAAGCGAGCCATTGGCCCGGAAGCCTCCGCATTAAGCTGGGCATGGAACCCCATGCGCCTCGCTCGGCCGGCTTGATGTACAGTATAATCAGCTATGAAAACTTTTTTACCAAGTGTGTAAGCTGCATGATCGATCTGACGGCCATGATCCTGGGTCTGTCTACGGTGAGCCAGGCGCTGATCGCGAGGAAACCGGCGGTATCGGCATGACGGACGCGCAGACGCGGTGTCGTGGAACCAGGGCGTCCTGAGACCGCCGCGTCGCCGTGGTGTCGTGAAACCGCGGGATCCGACTTTTAGCGCCGCAAAATTGCCAGTTCTGCGACCGCCCGTCGGAACCCGTCCTTCAACACCGGCTCGTCGCCGCCAACGAGAAGCAGACGCACGCCTTCTTCCACCTGGCGCCGGACGTTCTCCTCGTCATCCATGGAACCGAGCAGGGGATGTCCCACGGGCTTTCCCGTTCGCTGACCGGCTTCCCGCACGCGACGGAGAGCGCCTAAGTATTTCGGATGGTCGAACCGGAAGGGGATGCCGAGGGAAATGCACAGGTCCACCGGACCCACGATACAGCCGTCCACGCCCTCCACGGCCATGATGTCGTCGATGCGCGCGACCGCTTCGGCCGACTCGATAATCGGCGCGTATATCACCATGTCGTCGATTTCAGCGGTGTATTCTTTTTCGAACAGCCCGTAGCCCGCTGCACGGTGAGGGCCCCATCCCCTCGTGCCGCGCGGCGGATAGCGGCAGGCATCGGCCCCCAGCTTCGCCTCCTCCGGGGTGTTCACAAAAGGGACGACGATTCCCATGGCGCCCATGTCGAGGTACAGCTTGATCAGGTCCGGGTCGGTGCGGGTGATCCGGACGATCGGCGTGGCCGCCGTGCAGCACGCCGCCTGGATCTGGGCCTGGACGGTCACGGGCGTCTGCGGCGCGTGCTCGGTGTCGATCAGGATCCAGTCGAACCCGGCCAGGCCGGCCAGTTCCGCGATGGCGGGAGATCCGAACCGGAGCTGTATGCCGAAGGCGGGCTTCCCTTCGTCCAGCAGTGTCCTGAGGCGGCTGTTCATCATGAATCGTCGGTGATCATGTCCTGGTAAAAACCCAGCTCGAGAAGGCGGTCCAGCCATCGCCGCCGCTTCGGACTGAGATCTGGGTTCGTGAGCCAGTACGGGTCGACCGGGGGGTCGTTCGGTCGGTTATACTTGGCGGTGGCTTTGCCGTTGTTCGCCCCCTGATCCCTCGTGGTTTCGATTTCCTCAGGCGTCCTCGGATTGTTGTAGTACACGCAGGTGCACATGCGCCGGTCGCTGGAGCCCCCGTAGCTGGCGTGCCATAATCTCAGGTCGAAGCCCACCATGTCGCCCGGTTCCGAATCACAGACGTAGCAGGGCACCTCCTTTTGGCGGTCGAATTCGGAAATGAACCGTCTCAGATCGCCGTGAAAGGGGTTGCGGTGCGACCCCGGAATGACGCGCAGTGCACCGGTTTCCGGCCCTACGGGTTGCAGGTAGAAAGCGAACTTGATGCCGTACTGGTGGATGCTGTGGGTATCCGGATGCCATCCCGTGTTGCCCACGTAACGGTTCGCGTCGGTGGCAATGCCCAGCGCATCCTCGCCGTAGAGCTGTTCGGCGACTCCACAGAGCCGGGGATCTTCCAGGAGACTTCCGAAAAAAGGCGTGGATCTACCCATCATCGTGACCCAGTGACGGACCGTGCCGTCGAAGGGCAGGTGGCGATAGGCGGATTCCAGCCCGTGGTCGAACTCCCTGTTGATGATGTCCAGTTCATCCGGGGTGAAGACCTGCCGCAGGACGACAAAACCAAAGGTCTTGTAGTGCCGATACTGTTGTTCGGTCAACATGACGCGGCTCCTTCATTCTCCAGGTTACGGTTTCCAATATGCGGTTTCCGATACGAGGCTTTCTATAATCGGCGCAGTATGCGTTGCAGGCGCAGCCACCAGACGATCCAGACCGCTTCGTTGATCACGCCCCGGGAAAGCTTGGATGTTCCTGAACGCCGGTCTACGAAGATGATGGGGATTTCACGCACGCGGTATCCCTTTCGCCAGCACCGGAAATTCATCTCGATCTGGAAGGCGTATCCGTCGGACCGGACAC
>JAPPNU010000062.1:0-25497 GCA_028873695.1 Gemmatimonadota bacterium
TAATATAATACAATGACTTGGGTATGGAAACTACCTTTTTTATGAATAATTCAGGTCCAGTGTCTCTCGTGGCACGAATCGATGCGGCGATCGAAGATTTCTCGCGGTGATTACCCATGGTGCAATGACGCAGTGGTCTCCACTCGTTCGAGACCGTCCTTCTCCTTCGGCGTCCTGAACCGGATCGTGCGGGACCCCAGAAGGAGCAGCAGCAGGCCGAACAGCATCCAGAAGACCTTCCGGATCCGTCGGACGATGCCCACGGCCAATCCGGTACCCGAATCCAGTCCCATCAGATGGAAGAGAAACACGTGCCCGCCTTCGAATACGCCCATGCCGTAGGGTACGAACCCGAAAATCACATTGATCACCATCATCAGCGAGTGGAACAGGTAGACCGAAACGAACGGCATCGGCTCGCCCAGGACATGCAAGATCACGTAAATTTCCAGAGTGCCCAGGCCCCAGGTCACCAGGTGCATACCCAGCAGGCCCCCCAGACGCCACCCGTTCAGCCGGTAGAACGCAGCCAGATTCCGATCGATTTCCCCCGCGCGGTCGCGGTACGGCGCCACAAACGTGATACGCATCCGCACCAGCAGGTTTACGAGCCCGGTGAAGGGATCCCGGCGCTGTCTCACCACGGTAAATACCGCGCCAACGATGGCGATTGTCAGTGCGGCAAACAGCGCCCATCGGATTTCCTCCGGAAGAACGTAGCGGTGAAGACCCGCCAGAACGCCGCCCAGGACGAAGAGAACGCCGCTGACCATCTCGCCCGTCTTGGTGAGCACGAGAGACGACACCCCGGCGGTCACGCCCATTCTCTCCCTCAGCATCATCACCTTCGCGACCTCTTTGCCGATCTGGGAGGCCGGCATCACGTTGCCCAGGGCTTCGCCGACCAGCTTTACCCAGAGCAACGGTCTCATTCGAGGCCGTTCGGTCCCGCCCTCAAAACTCTCCCTCCACGCGCAGACGTTGTTCATATAGGCTGCCAGGGTGATTCCGATTATCGGGACGTATCCCCAGCCCATCATCACCACGTGCCGCCACACCTCGGGTTCACCGAGCTGGTGGAGGAGCACGCCGAGGCATGCTAGGCCCAGCAGCCAGAGCAGTATGTATGCTTCCTGTTTCATCACCATCTCCTCGAATTCCGATCCGTTAGATGACAACCCTCTTTGCCGCGGTGATTACGGGAATCCCCCTTATTGCGCAGAGGGCGACGGTCAGGTAGGTGGCCGCGAGAGCGACCGTCCCCACGCCCGATTCCAACCCGGGCGCCAGGCTCGACGCGTGTTGCACCGCGTTCAGAATGAACAGCGCGACAAATGCGATGACCTTCGCGATGCCGTACGTCGCCCTGCTTGTGCGCGAGGCGACCAGACCGTATCCGATGCGCGACCGCATCATCGTCGCCTTTCCGAACGCGGTCTGACCCTGCGAAAGCGCGCAGCCTCGAATGGCGTCCGTTACGAATCCCCTGCTGAGTACCAACAGCGGCACCCAGAGGGGGACCAGATGCAGCCACGCGAACACCACCCACCACACGTTCTCCGCAATCCGGTCCCCCACGATGTCGAGCAGGCCGCCCACCTTGCTTTCGCATCCCAGCCGGCGTGCGGCGTACCCGTCCAGCCAGTCCATCAACAGTGCCGCGAACGCCAGCGGAACCGCAATCCAGGCCAGCACGGTATCTCCGGTGACCGCAAAAGCGGCCGCCAGAAACAGGCAGACGACGCGGAAGACGGTAATCAGGTTGGCGGTGTGGCGCAGAAGGGTGGCTGCAAACGTCAATGTGTGTGTGGACATAACGTCCTCCTTTCCTGCAGCACACCTTGCGCAAACCCCGTGCCAATGCCTTTAACGCGCAAAAACAGGCCGATTCCGCGGAAATCCGCCCCTGGAAACCTTTACCAGGTGCCATCCGAAACTTGCACCTGCAATTCGGTTCTTGCATCCAAAGCGCCGTTGGTACAATAAAAAGGGCCGGAGACACGAGATGTGTCTCCGGCCGGAGAATGATGCAACTGTGAAACTATAGGAAAGGTGGGACGGTCAACCGATGAGCGTGGAATCTGCGAGGGCGACCGGCCGGTCGCCCCTACCAACACCAGGCATCCACGAATTGCTATCGCCAGGCCGTATTGATGACCGGTGGTGTGCGGTGCGCCCTCTACCTTCTTCCGTCTTCCTTTATCTGTATATTTCCGGATCGATCCCCAGTTCCCTGACCTTCTGCTGCAGCGCCTGGCGTTTCATGCCGATAGCCGGCGCGGTTCGGCTCATATTGCCCTTGTGGTGTTCCAGCGCCGACCGTATGAACGCGGCTTCGAAGGCCAGCACCGACTGCTGCTTTGCGTCCTGAAACGATACTCCGTCGTGCCAGCCGGCCGCTCCGTCGCCCGTGGATTCGGCACCTTCTGCACGGATTTCATCCGGAAGCAGGTCGCCGCTCAGCACCGAACCCTCGGCGAAGATGACCGCACGCTCGACGGCGTGCATCAGTTCCCTAATATTGCCCGGCCAGGCATAGGACGTCAACAGCCTCATCACGTCGGGGGGCACTTCGGTTACCGCCTTTTCATGCCTTTGATTGCATTGATCGAGAAAATGCCGGACCAGCAGGGGGATATCCTCCCGGCGGTCGCGCAGCGGGGGCAGGAAGATATCCACGACTTTCAGCCGGTAGTAGAGGTCTTCCCGGAACCGCCCCAGCGAGATCTCGTCGGCAAGGTCCCGATTGGTGGCGCTGATCATCCGAACGTCCACTGCCACCGTCTCCGCCCCGCCCAGCCGCTCGAAACGCTGTTCCTGGAGCACGCGCAACAGCTTCGCCTGGGTTTCGGCGTGCATGTCCCCGATCTCATCCAGAAAGAGCGTTCCGCCGTCCGCCAGCTCGAATTTGCCCTTCCGTCTCGAAGCGGCCCCCGTGAAGGCGCCCTTCTCATGGCCGAACAGTTCGCTCTCGATCAACTCGGTGGGCAGCGCGGCGGCATTCACGGCGACAAACGGGCGGTCCCTTCGCCCGCCCTGTTCGTGAATCGCCCGCGCCACGAGTTCCTTGCCTGTCCCGCTTTCGCCGTTTACCAGCACGGCGGCGTCGGTCCCGGCCACTTTGTCGATCATGTCGCAGACCGCATCCATGGCGCGGCTGCGGCCGATCAACAATCCGAACCCGGACTGACGCCTGATCTCGTCGCGAAGCGTTTCGTTCTCCCTCCGCAAACGAACGGTCTCGAGCGCATTTTGCGCGAGGCAGCGAAGCTCATCCACGTCGTACGGCTTACTCACGTAGTCGCACGCACCCGCTTTCATCGCTTCCACTGCAATCCGCTCCGATCCGTACGCGGTCATCACGATGACGGGCGGCGGGTTTCCCCGTTCGGACAGCCGCTTCACCAGCGTCAGCCCATCCATTCGGGGCATCTGTATATCGCAAATCACCAGATCGGGACCGCCGCGCGCGATTTCCTCGAGCGCCGCCACGCCGTCTCCCGCTTCGACAACCTCGCAGGACAGCGCCGCGAGCGCGCGCTTCAGGCCGAGCCGCGCGGCCGGTTCATCGTCCACAACCAGTATCCTATGCCGCATCGTCCGCTCCAGGAAGTTGAACCTCGAACACCGCCCCGGCCTGCTCCCCATTCGCAACGCTAATCAACCCTCCCATTCGCTCCACGTCCCGTTTTACGGTAGCAAGCCCCAGACCCGTCCCCGATGCTTTTGTGGTATAGAAGGGTTCAAAGACGTGCGCGAGCGCCTCCCCTGAAATCCCCGGCCCGGTATCCGAAACCCACACCGAGACGTTCCCGTTCGACCGTTGTGCCTTCACCGTCAGCCGCCGGTCCGACGTCCGGTCCGAGTCGTCCACCGCCTGGATCCCGTTCAGGATCAGATTGAAAAACACCTCTTTCAGATCCTCCGGATCACCGGAAACGACCAGGCCGCCGGCGACCTCGGCTCGTATTTCCACCTTCCGCCGTTTCGCTTCGTGCGAAAGAATCAGGACAACGTCGTCGAGCACGCCCCTGATGTCCACAGGCTCGAATGTATCCCCGTGTTTCGGCTGCGCAAACCTGAGGAGCCTGTCCACGACGCGGCCCAACCGGTCGATTTCGTTCAACACGACTGTCAGATCGCCGGCCTTGTCCGGGTCGTTCCCCAGGTCTTCCCGGAGCACGGTCGTAATTGCCTTCATCGAACTCAACGGATTCTTCACCTCGTGAGCGATGCTTGCCGAAAGCAGGCCCAGCGCCGAGAGCCGTTCCGCCTCGTACATGCGCCGTTCCAACTGCAGCCGGCGCTCGACCAGGCGCGTATTCTCCACCGCCAGCGCAATCTGATTGCACAGAGTACCGAGCAGTTCCCACTCCTCTGTCGAAAAGGGCACGCTGCGTTTTTTCTCTCCGAGGCAGAGAAACCCGGCGAGTTTTTCCTCATGCAATACAGGGATGCAAAGCCGGACGCCATGTTTCGCGAGGACCGCGGCGAGAGCCGGACGATGCAATTCACCCACGTCCAGCGCTCTCCGGTGGGACAACATCCAGTCCGCCACCTGCCGGACCTGCTCCTGGTTCCCCCCGCTCCCGCTGAAGGGCGCCGTGGGCGGATCGAATCCGGCCAGTCCGCCTCCCGAGATCACCCTCACGTCATCGACGCGCCCGTCCTTGCTGTCAAACAACACCAGCGAAACGAGGTGTACCTTGAGCACGGTACCGACGGCGTCCACAACCGCCTTCAAACGGCTTTCCAGCGCATCCGGCACGTTCAGCGTCTGGCTCAGCGTCCCCAGCAGGTGCTGGTATTCGTACCGCGCTTTGAAGAACAGCCGGTTGATTGCCCCCTGCAACCGATTCTTGACCGGCTGAAAGAGAAAGATCAACAGCGAGATCAGCACTGCTTCAACGACTTCCACCCTGAACCCGCCGCCCAGGCGCCCGAGCTCTTCGGCGACGCGGCGGATGACAAGGAGATAGACCGTGAGGACGATACCGGTCAGCGCGGAATAGAGCAACGCGGGATTCACCACGATCCGGAAAAAGCTGTACCTATATATGTAATAGCCAAGAATGTAGGCAGGCGCGATCGGCGACAGGAACAGCGCGAGGTCGAGCGCCGGTCCTGCGAGAGAAAGTTTGATTCCCCCCATTGGATACGCGGCGCCGGCCAGTACGGCGATACCGGTCAGCGCGAGCGCCGTCAGGCGGTAGAACGACCGTTGCACCTCGGTTCTCAGCTGCCTGGCGAACCCCCTGCAAAGCCACGCAGAATACAGCAACGCCAGAATCGTGTACAGGCTGAAACCCACGCGCTTGAGTGGCATTTCCCACAATCCGATTAGGAAAACAATCAGACCGGGCACGACCGCAAGCACAACCAGGTTACGGCGTAACCCGCGGCGGATCCACGTTTCCTGTTCGTCGGCGGATATCAGTACCGTCGCCAGCAGCGCGGAAGGCAGAAAGCACATCCCGAAGCGCGCGATCTGGGACGCATAGGCTGCCGCAAGCGCGCCGGGCGACGCCTGTTGAATCAGAATCCTTAGCGCATCGCCCGTATACCACAACGCTCCCGCCACAATCAGCAACAGCAGAGGAAGCGGCGTGCCCGTGCGCTTTACAGCGGATACGAAGATACCCCAGAGCAGCCCCGCGGCGATTGCGCCGCCGATCAGCCAGACGGTGTCATATAGGGAAAGATTGATCATCTGGGAGATACCTGTAACTCACCGGAGCGGATGAGGCATTTTGAAAACGGACTTGGGGGACGAGTTCCCGCGCTCTTGTTTCCTTTACAGGGGAGACTGGCCGGTCTCCCCTGCAAACACGCACCAATCGCTGCTTGCACTTAGAATTGCCCCACGGCTTTCAATCACGATACCTTTGCCAAGCACCGCCAGAGCAGAGCGCGTGGTTCCGTTCATCGCAGTAGATTGGACTACGTCCGAAGTCAATAGGACAGAGGATCCGGTGCATCCTGTGAGGCTATTCGCGCTATGCATATGGCAGGCCCCGCGCCCAGCGGCGACTTTTGGTTCCTTTTGGTCGCTTCAAAAGGAACACGCCGTAGGCAGGGAATTTGGGGAGATGTGGATCTTGAATTCAGTCTTCTGTTTTCTACATCTATCTGACTGGAGATCGCCGATAGCTTTGTCGCTGGTCTTCAGGTATGGAAATTAGCCAAATCCCGAGGCGATTTCAACCCAATCCGTCGCCAGCCAACGCGACCGGTGTGTTGAACTGGCACCGGCAGACGCGGAAGATTGCGGGCGGTTCAACTTCCGGTCGACCGATAGTGGCGGACCCCCAGGCTCCAGACGCGCAGGGCGATGAGCAGGAATGCCATACCCCCGAGCGGGGACAGCCAATGCATCCACGCGGTTGAACCCAGGGGATCGGCCCGGTCCAGTATCGCGAGGGCGGGAAAGTAAGAAATCCCGGCCAGCGGGACCACGTACGTGAAGAAGCGGCGGAACCAGCGGGGGTAAATCACCAGGGGGTACTGGGCGGTCTCGGTGCCGCCGTTGGTGAGTACGTTGGCGATTTCCAGCCCTTCCGTGGTCCAGAAGGCGAGGGTGGCCTGAAGAATGAAGATGCCGATAAACAGTCCGACGCCCCCCAGAATGGCGCCCGCCGCGAGCACGGCCGTAGCGGCAGTCCAGGCAACCTCCAGCATGTACTGCGCCCACAAAAGTACGCCGAGCCCCTGGAGTAACCGCCCGATGCGCAGGAGGTGGAGTTCCTGGCCCGCCAGCTGAAGGACGGTACTTCGCGGACGCAGTAACAGCCGGTCGAATTCGCCGCTTTTCACCCATGTTCCGAACGTGTCGAATCCCCTGGCCGTGCCCTCGGCGATGGCGAAGGCAATATTGACCATGCCGTAGAGCAGCGCCACTTCGGGAAGCGTCCACCCCTCGATGCTTCCGAAATGGTCGAACAGCACCCAGAGCGCGGCGAAATCCAGCCCGGTCATCAGAAAGTATCCTGCAGCCAGCATCATGAACGAGGCGCGGTACTGCATCTGGCCGCGAACGGAGGCCGTGACGTAGCGGAAATACAGTCGAAAGGCGTTGCGCATTGCACTATCCTCCCTGGATAACGAGCCGACGGATCCCCCGGGCAAGCAAATGGCGTCCCAGCGTGATCAGACCCAGAGTCCAGGCCAACTGGTGCGCGAAGAGGGGGACGATTTCCGAGGGAGAAATGTGACCCATATAGAGGCGGAAAGGCACATCGACAAGGCCTCGGAACGGCATGATGTTCAGAACGGTCTGCGCCCAGTCCGAAAAAAACGGTAGCGGGACGTACATGCCGGAGAAGATCGCCACAGCGGCGACCGTCAGGGTGGAGATACCCTGGCCGGAGACGGTCCAGAGCATGGAGATATTGAGCAGGTTCGGTATCGAGGCCCCGAGCAGAAGGGCCCCGAGAGTTGCGGTGGCCCACGCGCCTGCAGCCGCCCACGAGGCCGGCGGCTGAAGGCCGAAGAAAAGCCCGGCGATGACGAATATCGGGACCGCCCGCAGCAGCGTCGGAGCGGTTCGCCTGGCGAGGTCCCGGCAGAACCAGAAGGCGTAAAGGTCCAGCGGCCGGACGAGTTCGTAGGCTACCGCCCCGGATCGGATCATCTCGCGCATTTCCCGGTCGATAATCTAGGGCAGCATGCCAAGCAGCGCCTGTCCCAGCCAGACGTAGGTGATAACGTCCGCCAGGCTCATTGGCTGCGGGGCCGTGGCGGAGTTGTAGAATGCGGTGAAGAACATCATGCGGATCAGGCCCCAGAATACCTGGGTGCCGAGTCCCGCCATCGCCGCCGCCCGGTATTGCAGCATCATCCGGAACCTGGCGCTGATCACGGCTGCATAGGCTTTCATAGCTCCTCCTGTTCGTACATCCGGGCGATGATTTCTTCGATGGGCGGGCTTTCCACGTAGAGATCGCGGACAGGGTGCCGGGCCGCGATACGACCGATGAGGGTTGCCGCTGAGACCCGCTCCGGATCGAACCTGAGGTGAATCCGGTGTCCGTCCCTCCTTATGACTTCGGCTTCGGGATCGGAAACGGTTTCCGTACCGTCGACCAGGTCCACGGTGAGCCGCCTTTCCCTGGTAACGCGGTCCGTCAGATCCTTCAGCGTGCCGTCGGAGAGGATCCGTCCCTGGCCGATGACCATGACGCGCGTACAGAGGGCTTCGATATCGTCCATGTCGTGCGTTGTGAGGATGACGGTAACGCCGCGTTCCACGTTGAGGCGTTTGACGAAATCCCGGACCCCCAGCTTGGAGACGGCGTCCAGGCCGATGGTGGGCTCGTCCAGGAACAGGAGCGGCGGAGAATGGAGGAGGGCCGCGGCCAGGTCGCAGCGCATTCGCTGACCCAGAGAAAGCTGCCGTACGGGGACGTCCAGCAGCGATTCCAGATCGAGCAGGGCGATGAGTTCGTCGCGGGTGCGGATGTAGCCGGACTGTGAGACGCGGTAGATGTCGCGGAGCAGATCGAAGGATTCGATGACCGGAAGGTCCCACCAGAGCTGGGTGCGCTGTCCGAAGACGACGCCGATTTCGCGGACGTGTGAGACGCGTTCCTTCCATGGGACGCGTCCCAGGATCTCGCAGCGCCCGGAATCGGGCACGAGGATCCCGGAGAGGACCTTGACGGTCGTGGACTTGCCTGCGCCGTTGGGGCCGATGTAACCGACGAGTTCGCCAGGCTGAATGCTGAACGAGATCCCGTCCAGCGCGCTTACGGTGCGGTGGCGGCGGTGGACCAGGCTGCTGAGCGCGCCCCGTATGCCGGGATTCCGTTCAACTGTGCGAAAGGTCTTCACCAGACGATCAACGAGAATGTGAGGCATTGTCGTTCTCCTTCCCCCTGGACTAACGGCGCGGCTGCGGCGCACAAACAAAAAGCCCGTTGTCGAGATTACCTCGACAACGGGCGATAGCCGTCAACCGGGCCCGGCCTCCGAAAGGCCGCCGTATGTTCAGCCTCCAGGGCACTTCGGTTTTTCCCTGAAGGCGCGGGTTGATTTTTTCATGCTAATTATTTTCAATGACTTATATATGGACTCGCAGATGATTCGGGTATTCGTACACATCGGTCACCGAACAGCGGACAATATATCATGGCCCACAAGCGCGGTCAAGTTAAATCTATCGCCCAACGCTGCAGTCCCAGCGGCAATGCGCCCATGGCGATCTTCTGCGAGATATCCTGAGGCGTGGCCGAAGACGGGTCAAAGCCCGCCGAAACCCCACGCCGGGACAGGGCGGCGAACAACCCGGATTCCGGCTAAATACCGATGCAGAAAACACTTGCGCGCATGATTCAGACGAATTATAATTGTCCGAAACCAGATTAATAGCTCCCGCAGGGGGCACAATCGCCGCCGCTTTTTCACCGGTCTGCAGCCCTGAGAGAAATTGGAGAACGGGAACGGAAGACCGTCGTTGAATGGAGCAAATATTGAACTACCATGCATACATCACCATATCCGGCGAAGACAGGATTCTGAAGTACCGGATGGATCCCGGTACGGGCGATCTTGATTTCGAATACAGCATCCCCGCGGATGGCGCGCCCGGACCGCTCGCCGTCGATCCGGGTCAAAAATGCATGTATCTGAGCAGGCGCGGCGCGCGCGAGATTTCAACCTATTCCATCGATTCCCTCACCGGCGGCCTCACCCCGCTCGGTTCGGTTTCCGTGAATGCCGACGCGTGTTATCTGAGTACGGATCGAAGGGGACGCTTTCTGCTCTCCGCTTCGTACGGCGGGGGGATGGCATCCGTTCACGCCATCAGGGACGACGGCACGTTGAGCGATTCGCCCGTCCAGTCAATAAAGACCTTGCCGAAAGCCCACTTCATTCTCACGGATCCGTCGAATCGTCTTGCATTTTTGCCGCACGTGGGAGAATCCAATACCATTATCGGATTCCGTTTCGACGAAGACGCGGGCACGCTCCGGGAGACCTCGCGGACGTCCCACGAACCCGACGTGGGTCCCCGGCACCTCGCGTTTCATCCCGGACTGGATCTGGTCTACGCCTCCAATGAACAGGGCAGCAGCGTGACCGCGTTTTCCCTCGACACGGGTTCAGGCGTACTCGAACCTGTGCAGACGCTGTCCACCCTGCCCGAAGGCTTCAGGGGCGAAAACACCTGCGCCCAGATACACATGCACCCCTCGGGCAGATTCCTTTACGTCTCGAACCGTGGCCACGACAGCATTGCGTGTTTTGCGGTTGACGGGACGGGCGGTCTTACGTGTATCGGCATTCAGCGAACGGAACCGGTACCCAGGGCATTCGGGATCGACCCCACGGGCAGCTTTCTCTATGCCGGCGGCCAGGATTCCGGAAAACTGGCGTCTTACCGGATCGACGAACACAGCGGTCGGTTGTGTCCGATGAGGATCTATTCCGTGGGCAAACAGTCCATGTGGATCCTCATCCTGGCGCTGCCGGCGTGATAATCGACCGTGCATATTCGTGATTCTCCACGGCGGTCTCCGACTCGTAATCCGGCCCTTCAGGGAGAGGGTTGGGCCGTCAACGGGTCCGATTTCCGACGCCCGGGGGCAGATAACGGCGCCGTCTCCTCAGGCGAATAAGAAATAGCAGTCTAAATGCCTTATTTTCCGTAAATAACGACACTAAATCCGTTGACAAGGCCGCCTTTGTGCCGTAATATATGGTATAGTATATTCCTCAAGATCACAAGATGTAGGGACGGTTGGCCGTGCCCTGTTCAATCTCGCAAAGACTCGGATATCTTTTCCTGGGTGGTCTGCTGGCTTTACAGGCCGCGTGCGCGGCTCCCGGCCGGAGCGTCGTGCCGCCGGCAACCGTCATCAAGGAGGATTTCGATCCGCAGACGCTCGACGACGATGATTTCCTGCTGAAACCGCCTTCCGGCGCGGAAACGCTTCCGGTCGATCAAACTGCCGCCGCAGCGCCTTCCCTCGTGCAGCTCGACGGATTTCGCGTGCAGATCGCGGTCGTATCGAGCCGGGAGCGGGCCGGGATCGTCAGGAACGAAGCGGAAACGAAATTGGGCGTCCCGGTTCACGTCTATCGCGACCCGGACACCGGACTGCACAAGGTCCACGCGGGAAACGGGCGAACTGCAACGGAGGTTGAATCCCTGCGTCGCCTGGCCAAGAGCCAGGGGTATCCGGAAGCGTTCATTGTACGTACCAGGATCGAACTTCCTCGCGCCGCGGTTTTCGGACCGGAACCGGTCGTTGGTTTCCGCGTTCAAGTCTTTGCAACGTCGAACAGGGCGGCCGCTGAAGGCGAGATGGCCAACGTCAAGGACACTGTGGGACATGAAGACGTTTACATAGAATCCGAGCCCCCGTACTTCAAGGTACGAATCGGAAATTTCCGGACCCGGGAAGCGGCGGAAGGGCTCATTCAAAGGCTTCAGACGTACGGATACGATACGCCCTTTGTGGTCCGGACACAGATCGAAACATCCACAGCTCAGACAACCGACAACTGAACGCGTACGGGAATGACCGCGAGCGGTCATGCTGCCGTGGCCGCCGCAGATGCAGGCCTGCTTTGCGCGACCGGTCCGTTACTCGTTCATCGGAGTCTCCGGTGGCCGCGTTATTGGATCGACTTTTCCAGAATGTCCAGATGAATGATCGTCCGCTGAACCCTGGCGTCGCGTATTGCAGCCTTCTCCTGATGTTGCTGCTTTCGGGATGTTCGACCACGAAGCAGGTTGCGACGTTTCCCGACGTGGAAGCGCCGGCGCAAGCGACCCGGCCTCCGGCGACCGCCGCGGATACCTCGGCAGCCGAAACGGATCGCCCTCGTCAGGATAACGAACGACTTCGGCGAGCCTTGAAGACACTCAACGAGGTCCGGCGGAACCATTCGGCGATGTCCGTGGAGCGCATAGGCATTCTGCTCACCGATTCCGCGGTCACGAGATCTCTTCCGCCGGCGCGCCACCTCGAATTGCTCAGCCTGACGCTCAAGCGCTATCGGGAAATGCTCCCTCCGTCCGCGCTCGTGCCGCCGAATTCCGTTATGGCGCGGCTCCTCGACGCCATTCCGGACAGCCTCGTGCCGCACCTGCGCGATGACGTCAACTACAAAGATCTCTATGTGCGCAAACTGGCAGGTTCCGCCGACCTTCCGGTCGACTACAACGCCGAGGTCGTCAAGACCATCCGCTATTTCCAGACAACCGCACGGAAGGCATTCAAGGCCTGGCTTTCGCGTTCGACGCTCTATGCGCCGATGATTCGCAGCGCGTTGCGTGAAGCGGGACTGCCCGAGGATCTCGTTTATAAGGCAATGATCGAAAGCGGCTTCAACCCGAGGGCCTATTCACGAGCCAGAGCCGCCGGTATCTGGCAGTTTGTGAGTGGCACGGCGCGGCTCTACGGTCTCAAAAGCAACACATTTATCGACGAACGCCGCGACCCCGAGAAGTCCACACGCGCGGCAATCAGGCATATTCAGCACCTGTACGGATTGTTCGGCGACTGGCGCCTTGTAATTGCGGCATATAACTGCGGGCAGGGTCGCCTGGAACGCATTATCAGGCGTTCGGGCACAAACGACTTCTGGAAGTTGAAGGGCCTACCGCGGGAAACACGCAGGCACGTGCCGCGGTTTATGGCGGCGCTGATCATCTCGAGGGACCCGGAGTGGTTCGGCTTTTATGACGTCGTCTATCAGGTACCCACAGGATTCGATTTGGTACCGGTATCGGAATGCGTCCACCTCCGGGTTGCCGCGGAATGCGCCGGCACAACGTACGAACGCATGCGTAGCCTCAATCCCGAACTCCGGTCAGGCTACACGCCGCATTCGTCGCGCGGACCCTACAGCCTGAAAATTCCGGCCGGTACCGCCGACAGGTTCAAAGCCAGATTCGCCCGAATTCCCGCCAGCCGGAAAGTCCAACTGGCCGAACATCGAGTGCGCCGGGGAGAAACCCCCGGCGGCATCGCGCGTGACTGGGGCGTTTCAACCCGCACGGTGCTCGAGGCCAACAACATATCGAATCCAAGACGCTTGCGCGTGGGCACGCTGTTGAAGATCCCGATCTTTCCGAATGGAGAATCCAGGCGCGTGGCAGGAAACCTTGCTCGCGCGGCGACGGCGCCCGGTGCGGATACCCGCGGCAAAGTCACGCACCGTGTGAGAAGGGGAGACACCCTCTGGGAAATCGGACGACGGTACGGCGTTACCCCAGGTCAGATCCGTTCGTGGAACAACGTCAGGAAGCATATTACGCCCGGAGACCTTCTGGTAATCCGGAGACCCGAGGCGCCCCGGGTTGCCGCGGCCAATCCTTCGGACGCGCGTCGCGGCGACTTCTATATCGTGCGGCAGGGGGATACGCTCTGGGACATTGCCCGCAGTTTTCGCATCCGCGTCAACGACCTCAAGAAATGGAACCGTATCCGGAAACCCGCAAGCCTCAGGGTGGGCGCACGGCTCCTGATACGCCCGGCCGGGTTCCGGTCGGCCGAATGAGTCAACCAACAGGACTGAAGGGAGGATTCGCCCACGGCCCATTCGTCGCTTGTAAGAGTCCTTCGGAACATTCTTCTTATCGCCCTCGCGTTGCTGTTTCAAACTTCCTGGGCGCACTCGGTCCGAATTCTGGATATCGGTCCGGACCTTGTAATCATCGTGCTGGTTTACCTTGGCCTGAGCGGCGGGCAGATTGAAGGCACGCTTTACGGATTCGCATCCGGTTTCCTGCTGGATGTCTACAACCCCGAGACAATGGGAGTCAATGCGCTTGCAAACAGTGTGGTCGGGTTTTCCGTCGGGCACTTTCGGACGGGCGTCAGTGTCGAAGATTTCCGGGTTCAGGCTTTGCTGCTGTTCCTGGCGGTAATTTTACACGACCTGATCTATTTTCTGTTCGCCAACATTCTCTCGAATCCGGATGCGATATTGGGCCTGATCTTCAGGTTCGGGTTCGGTACGGCATTGTATACCGCAGTCGTTGGAGTCGGCATTTCGCTGGTATTGTCCATTCGCTTCAACAGGGGGATTTACCTCGATGCACGACGACTTTATGGATAACGGCTTTCGGAAAGCACGTACGCGATGGATGATGTCGGTGGTGATCGGTCTGTTCGCCATTCTGTTTATCGGGGTGTTTCGGCTGCAGATTACAGACAGTGAACGCTACCGCATCCAGTCCAGGAACAATACGATGCAAGTCGTGCCGATTGAAGCCGGCCGCGGTCTTATTCGGGACCGCAATGGCGTCGTTCTCGTAGACAATCGCCCCTCGTACACCGTGTCCGTGCTTCCGCAGAGACTGCGCGGAAATACCGATCCGGCGGTCCGCGGGCGCGTGGTCGACCGGCTCAGCCAGGTTGCGGGTCTGCCGGTACAACACATCAACACACGACTCGCCGACCGAAACCGTCGTTACCACGAACCGGTCAGAATTCTGCGCGACGCCGGATTCAATATCGTGTCTGTGGTGGAAGAAGAACGCCACGATCTGCCGGGCGTGGAAATACAGTTCGAGTCGCGGAGAGGATACCTCAGCTACAACGGCGGCCTTCCCCTGGCGCCGCATATCATCGGATACGTAGGGCTGATGGATGCGAAGACCTATGAACGCAAACGGGAGATGGGTTACCGGCTGGACGATCAGATCGGCAAGCGGGGCATCGAGCGCTTGTACGAGCCGGAATTGAGGGGCCGGGAGGGCATGAAATTCATCGAAGTCGACGCCTTCGGCAGGGAGGTCGGCAGCTTTCCCGACAGAACGACCCTGCCCGTACGCGGCAACGACATCCGCCTGACCCTGGACTGGCGATTGCAGCAGGCAGCGGAATTGGCGTTCGCCGACTCGCTGAGAGGCAGCCTGGTGGCAATGGATCCGAACAACGGGGAGGTCCTTGCCATGGTCAGCAAACCCGGGTTTCATCCGCGATCCATCCGTAACGTGCGCCAATGGCGGACCCTGCAGGCCGACACGTCAAATCCGCTGCTGAACCGCAGCATAAGAGGCGAATACCCGCCTGCGTCGGTATTCAAGATGATTGCGGCGATTGCCGGCCTCGAAATGGGCCTGATCGACTCGGAAACAGCGCACTACCGGGCGTGCAGTGGCAGTATGAAGTTCGGGGACAGGGTTTTCCGCTGCCACAATGCCAGGGGGTGCGGACGGCTGTCGCTTAGAGGAGCGCTCGTCCGGTCCTGCGACGTCTACTTTTACCAATTGGGTCGCAAAGTGGGCATTGCCAACTGGAGCCGCTACGCCAGAATGCTTGGATTCGGTCAACCCACCGGGATCGACGTCGCCGCGGGAGGCGACGGCGAAGCCGCGGGCCTGGTGACCGACCGTTCGTACTATAAGGAACGTTACGGACACTGGGCGGAGGGGTACATGCTGAATCTGACCATAGGGCAGGGCGAGACGTCCGTGACCCCCGTCCAGATTGCCCGATACGTCAGCGCGCTCGCCGTCGGGAAGCTGCCCCGACCCCACGTCCTTCGAGCAACGACGCCCGAGTCCGCGCCGGTCCAGATTTCCGCGCAGACCCTGAAGACCATACGAAGCATCATGCTGGACGTCGTCGAGGATCCGTACGGTACCGGAAAACGCGCCAGGGTGGAAGGCGTGCGCGTGGCCGGCAAGACAGGCACCGCGCAGAACTCCCACGGCGAAGACCATGCCTGGTTCACCGCGCTCGCGCCGGCGCATTATCCTGAAATCGTCGTTGCGGTTGTGGTCGAAAACGCGGGTCACGGCGGTGCGGTTGCGGCGCCGATCGCTGGGCGGGTTCTGGATGCGTATTTCGACCTGGCGCAACCGAAGCGGAAGGCGGACATCATTGTGGCCTCGCAGGGCGATGCCGAGCCTCCCGCGGAAGCGAAGGACGCCGAGTCCGCGCAATCCGGCAATACGGCGCCGGCAGTCGTCTTGCGGTAGCGGGGTCCGGCGGAACATCCGGAACCCGGCATCCTCTCTCTCAACATCCGTCTCGCAGGAATCTTCACGTGTTCCTTTCCCGCATTCTCAATCAGGACTTCGACCTTACGCTGCTGCTTTCGGTGATGCTTGCCACACTGTTCGGAATCGGCGCGATTTACAGCGCCACCTACAGCTGGGAATACAGCGCCGCGGGCAAAATCTACGAAAGGCAGATCATCTGGAGCGCGATCGCCGCGGGGGCGCTCCTGCTGACCCTGTTCGTTCCGCCCAAATATTATTATGCCTTCGCTTATATCCTCTACGGCGCCTCAATCTGCCTGCTGGTGCTTGTTCTGCTGATCGGGGAGAGTCGCTGGTTCGATCTGGGCCCTTTTCACATGCAACCGTCGGAACTGGCCAAGATCGGAACCATTCTTGCACTGGCAAGATACCTCACCGCGCGCAACCTGGATCTGGACCGGCCTCGCTCGCTGGTCACACCGTTCCTTCTGGTCCTGCTTCCGGCGGTTCTGGTATTTAGACAGCCCGATCTGGGCACCGCGCTTGTATTCGTCTCCGTACTCCTGCCCATGTTGTACTGGGCCGGGATGAGACCCGTTGTCCTGTTCTTCCTGATTTCGCCCTTTTTGAGCGTGATCTGCGCCTTCCACTACGTCGCGCTTGTCGTCCTGGTGCTGATGATCGCCGCGGCCATTTTCCTGGTCCGACCGGGTCGATTGATGACTGCCGCCATTGTCGCGGTCAATCTCGCGGTCGCGGTGGGCGCGCCGTACCTGTGGGAAAACAAGCTGCACGACTATCAGCGCCGGCGGATTCTGACTTTCCTGAATCCGGACATGGACAGACTCGGCGCGGGCTACCAGGTCATGCAGTCCAAGGTGGCAATCGGCTCGGGGGGCCTTGACGGTAAAGGATACCTGCAGGGGACGCAGACCAAACTCTCCTTCCTGCCGGAACAACATACCGATTTTGTGTTTTCCGTAATCGGAGAGGAGTTCGGCTTCGCGGGCGCAATTCTCGTACTCGCTTTGTTTATTCTGATCATCTGGCGCGCCATACATATTGCAGGAATTGTGAAGAGCCGATTTTCAAGTCTTGTGGCCATCGGTCTGGCTGCGATGTTGACCTTTCACGTTTTCGTCAATATCGGGATGACCGTCGGCGTGGTACCGGTTACCGGCCTTCCGCTGCCGTATTTCAGCTACGGCGGATCGCAACTCGTGGTCAATATGATACTCGCCGGTCTGCTGCTGAACATCTATGCCTACCGGCACGAGTATAATTAGCCGGCGGCTTGCGTGCACGTTATCAACGAGAAAAGGCGACCGTAAGGTCGCCTTTCGCGGTTTCATCCCGGA
This sequence comes from Gemmatimonadota bacterium, assembly GCA_028873695.1. Classification (GTDB taxonomy): domain Bacteria; phylum Latescibacterota; class UBA2968; order UBA2968; genus JAAXHE01. The sequence continues at coordinate 17,302 of JAPPNU010000062.1, forward strand.
CCCACCCCTGCACGGCGGATGCGGCGCGTTCAGGTTTTCTGAGACACCCAGGCACGCCGTTCTCCCAGGAATGCGCCGATTTCCGAGATCAACGCTTCAGAGGGGGTTACGCTGAGCCCACGGGAACGAATGACCTTCGTTTTTCCATCGCCCAGTTCAAGGTGCAGATATACCGTACACCCGCCCCGATGACCTTCAAGCATCGCCTTGAGGCGTTCAAGTGTCTCCAGTTCCAGCATTTCGGACGGAAGCTTGACGTTCAGCGCGTCCGCAAGCGTCTCCCTCGCGTGCTCCATCGCCAGGACCTTCTCCACCTGCAGCGACTGTCGACCGTTTCGTCCCGAGAGCCTGCCCTGGATGACCACCATCGCGTCGGTCACGAACGAAGCCCTGACCTTTTCGAACGTATCGGGAAACACAACCAGATCCAGGGCGCCGTCCAGATCCTCTATGGTGCCAAACGCCATCGGCCGCCCGTTTCGGTCGGTATGCGACCTGGTTTCGGAGATCAGCCCGCCGAGTCTCACTTCCGCTCCCTCGGGCAGGGCGCCGACATCCTGGGAAGAACGGATCCCAAGGGCAGCCATGTCCACGCGGTACCTTTCCAGTGGATGACCGGAGAGATAGAATCCAAGCATATCCTTTTCGTGCGCAAGCCTTTCACGCTCGGTCCATTCCGGCTGCTCTGGAAGGACGTGGTTGTTGATGACCGCCGACTGGTCCGCAAGGGCTTCCATGTCGAACAGCGAAGTCTGACGACGCTCCCTGGCCGCCTGCACGGACTGACCCGCGTCGAGGGCCCGGTCGAGGCCTTGTAGAAGCTGCGCCCGATGTCCGGCCAGGTGATCCATGGCGCCGGCGCGAATCAGGCTCTCGATAGCCCTGCGGTTGACCGCGCGCAAATCCACGCGCTCGCAGAACTCGAACAGGGAATTGAAGGCTCCGCCCGTTTCCCTTGCGCTGACGATGGCCTCAACCGCGCCGCGACCCACGTTCCGCACGGCCGCCATTCCCATCAGAATTGCCGTCTCTGAAGCCACGAAGTCCACGTAAGAGGTATTCACGTCCGGCGGCAGGACCTCCAGTTTCATCCTGCGGCACTCTTCGATAACGACGACCATTCGCTCAATGTTGCCGATCTCACCGTTCAGGCTGGCCGCCATGTATTCCTGAGGATAATTCGCCTTGAGGTAGGCGTTCCGGTACGCGACAACCGCATACGCCGCCGCGTGCGCCTTGGGAAACGCATACCCCGCGAATACTTCTATATCGGCAAAGATTTTCCTGGCAAGGCTCGTATTCACGCCGTGCGTTTTGCACCCGTCGATGAACGCGTCCTTCTGCCGCGACATTTCTTCGGGCTTCTTCTTGCCCATGGCGTCCCGAAGGATGTCCGCCTGGCCGAGGCTGAACCCTGCCAGGACCTGCACGATTTGCATCACCTGCTCCTGGTACACCATGATCCCGTACGTATCCTTCAGAATGGGCTCCATCTTCGGATGGTCGTAGACCACGTCTTCTTTTCCGTGCTTGCGCGCGACGAAATTGGGGATGTACTGCATCGGACCGGGGCGGTAGAGGGCGTTCATTGCGATGATATCCTCGATGCAATCGGGTTTCAACTGCACCAGGTATTCCCTCATTCCGGGGCTTTCAAACTGGAATACGCCCACGGTATCGCCGCGTCCGAACAGATCCAGGGTTCTTTCGTCGTCTTCCGGGATCTTCGTCAGGTCAAACGCCGGTTCCTTCGCTCTTATCAGATCGACCGTTTCGTCCGCGAGCGAAAGTTCCTTGAGGCCCAGGAAGTCCATTTTCAGCAGGCCGATGTCCTCACAGGTCGGCCCGTCGAACTGGGTGGTCACCTTGCCGTCTTTCGGGGCTTTGTAAAGCGGCACGAAATTCGTCAGATTGTCCGGTGCGATAATCACGGCCGCCGCGTGGACGGAAGCATGCCGGGCCAGACCCTCCAGCCCCCGCGCATGCCTGATCAGTTGCGCCTCGTCACCCTCGCCGTCCGCCATCTGTTTCAACTCAGGTACCTGCTCGATCGCTTTGTCCAGCGTCATCTTCAAATCGTTGGGTACCAGCTTGGCAATCCGGTCGACGTCGCCAAATGACATGTCGAGGACGCGGCCCACGTCCCGGATCGCCGCTTTCGCCTTCAGGGTACCGAACGTAATGATCTGACACACGTTGTGCTCGCCGTACTTTTCCGAGACGTATCGGATCACCTGGTCGCGCTTCTTGTCCGAGAAGTCGATATCGATGTCGGGCAGGCTCACGCGCTCGGGGTTGAGGAATCTCTCGAACAACAGATTGTGCTTTATCGGATCCAGGTCGGTTATCCGCAACGAATATGCCGCCAGGCTACCGGCGCAGGAGCCCCGCCCGGGACCGACCGAGATTCCGTGCTCTTTTGCATAGTTGACGTAATCCCAGACGATGAGGAAATACCCCGCGAGTCCCTTGCTTACAATCAGGTCCAGTTCGAACTCCAGGCGATCCCTCAGATTCTGCGTGACGTGATCGAAACGGCTCTTCAGACCCCCTCTGGCCAGGTGTTTGAGGTAGTCGTCGGCCGACTCGAACTCAGCCGGCAACGGAAACTCCGGCGCAAGGTAGTCTCCGAACGCAAGCTCTATATTGGACTTTTCCGCAATCTCCAGCGTTCGCTCCAGGGCCTGGGGGAGATCCGAAAAGAGCGCCTGCATTTCTTCCACGGACTTGAAATAGACGTCTTCCGGATAACACATCCGGCCAGGGTCGTTAAGGGTTTTTCCGGTCTGCAGCGCCACGAGAACGGCGTGAGCTTCGTGATCGTCGGCGCCCAGAAAATGGGAGTCGTTCGTTGCCACGAGCGGCACGCCCATTTCGCCGTGAATCCGGATCAGTCCGTCGTTGATACCGGGTTCTCTATCGATGCCGTGCCGCTGGATTTCCAGGTAATAGTCCTCACCGAATATGTCGAGGTACTCTTCCACGGCGGACATTGCGACCTTCACGCCCTCGCGCTCGATCAGATGCGGCACCTCGCCGCTCAGGCAACCCGACAGACAGACCAGACCCTCGGCGTGTTCTCGCAGCAACGCCTTGTCGATTCTGGGATGGTAATAAAACCCTTCCATGTAGCCGGCCGAGACCAGTTTTACCAGGTTGGAATACCCGCGGTTGTCTTTCGCGAGCAATACCAGGTGGTTGGACCCGCTGGGCACGCCTCGCGAGGGTTTCCTATCGAACCGGCTTTCGATGGCGCAATAGACCTCGCACCCGATAATGGGCTTGACGCCCGCCTCTTTCATCGCACGGTAAAAGTCCACCGCACCGAACAGATTGCCGTGGTCCGTAATGGCGGCAGCGGGCATCCCCCACTCGGCGGCCCTTGCGGCAAGGGCGTCAATCTTGCAGGCGCCATCCAGCAGGCTGTACATACTGTGGCTGTGGAGATGCACGAAATCCGCCATCGGGAGTTTCTCCGGACGTGCGAGGTCGGAAAGGTTTAACTCGGGAGAACAGGGATGCCTGGAACGGGGAACTGTGCCGGGGGAGAGGGGAAGACCGCTGCGTCGATCGCGGCAGGCACGGATATCCCGGCGATGGAACAATCTAACTTCCGGCCCAGCCAAAAGTCAAGCGAGAGATTGACGGGTTTGCTTCATCGAGTCCCACGTGGACAATCATCCGTATCGACGGGCGCAACGTCATTTTCATGCCTGCAAAGCCGGCTGTCGCCGGCCGGGACACATCATCGCAACCTGTCGGAAACCGCCTGCAGTGCCGCGTCCGGAACTGTACGGCGTCCGGGACGCTTCCGTGCGCAAATGGCGTTTTTCAATTGGACTTCCCATGCCATTGCGTTACCTTATTCCGGACCACGGCGAGGTCGTAACGACACCCGTCCCTCAATCCGGTTTCCTCACGATGTCCGATATTCTTGAAATCCATCCGATCCGGCAACGCGTCGACGCCGACCTGACGGTGCCGGGATCCAAGTCCTACACCAACCGGGCGATGTTGATCGCGGCGCTTGCCGACGGCCGGAGCCGCCTTCTCGACGCCCTGGAAAGCGACGACACCCGGTATATGGCGGGCGCGCTTTCAACCCTCGGCGTCAGCATTGTGAATGAGAGCGACGGCACTCTCACGGTCGACGGCGCGGGGGGCCGCGTGCCCGTTCCGAACGCCGAACTCTTCGTGGGCAACTCGGGCACGACGGCCCGGTTTCTCACCGCGTACGTCTCTTTGGGAAACGGCGCCTATACCCTGGATGGCGCGCCCCGCATGAGAGAGCGGCCGATCCAGGATCTGATCGACGGCCTCCGACCTCTGGGAGTAAACGTGAGGTGCCCGGCGGGAAACGGATGTCCGCCGGTCGTTGTCGACGCATCCGGCCTCGGGGGAGGTCGGACGCAGTTGCCGGGAGACCGGAGCAGCCAGTATCTTTCCGCCCTTCTCATGGTTGCGCCGTACGCGCAAAAGGACGTTGAGGTCCGGGTTACCGGCAACCTGGTCTCCAGGCCATACGTCGACATGACTGTAAATATAATGCGCGATTTCGGCGTGATTGTCGGCACTCGCGGCGCCAGCGTCTTCCACGTGAAAGCGGGACAGCGCTACGCACCCGCTGAGTATCCCATCGAGCCGGACGCCTCCAACGCTTCCTACTTCTTTGCCGCCGCGGCGCTTACGGGCGGCCGGGTCAAGGTCCGCAACCTTTCCCGGGAGTCCGCGCAGGGCGACGTGGGATTCGTCGACGTTCTGGACAGAATGGGCTGCGCCGTCAGCAACCGCCGGGACGGCATCGAAGTCCGCGGACCTGAACGGCTTTCCGGAATCGATGTCGATATGAACGCGATGCCTGACGTGGTCCAGACCCTCTGCGCGCTCGCCCCATTCGCAGCCGGGCCGGTAACCGTGCGCAACATCGCCAACCTGCGCATCAAGGAGACCGACCGCATCGCTGCCGTCGCGGCCGAATTGACCAGGCTGGGGGTTCGTACGGACGTCCGTCCGGACGCTGTGACGGTTTATCCCGCCGCGCACATCCGTCCGGCCGAACTCGACACGTACGAGGATCACCGCATGGCGATGAGCATGGCGTTGATCGGCCTGAAAGCACCGGGTATCGCGATACGGAATCCGGCCTGCGTCGACAAGTCCTTCCCTTCGTACTTTCAATGCCTGGATGAGCTGCGGGGATAGATACGACCCGTGGCCCGGTCCGAGTTGTTATCGTCGCCGCCTCTCCTTCCCGCGACGGGCCCGCTCGCGCTCCAGAATTCTCCTTTTGATTTCCTGAAACCGCCTTGAATCCGTCATCAGACCCGCTTTGGGCGGCAGTCCGCCAATCTGCGCCCGCACATTCTCAATCCGTTCCCGGCTGGGAGGGTGGGTGGAAAACAGACGCCCCAGCCGACCGGGTTCTTTCTTCTGCATCGCCATCAGCTTTTCGAAAAAGCTGGCCGTCCCTTCCGGATCGATCCCCGTAGCGTACGTTGATTCCACGGCGAACCGGTCTGCTTCCCGTTCGGCATCCCGACCGTAACTCAACTGTTGCATTCCGACGAATAAATCGGCGACCTGCCTTCCCGCCCGTTGCCCGGCCGAGGCGTTCTTTCCCCCCAGGGTCAACTCCAGAAAAAACGCGGCGCCAAGCTGCCTGCTGATTGCTCTTGCGCCGTGTCTGCCGTCCACGTGCCCGATTTCATGACCGACGACCCCCGCCAGTTCCGATTCGTTCTCCGCCGTTGTAATCAGCCCGCGGTTGACGTACAGCCAGCCGCCGGGCAATGCAAAAGCGTTTACTTCGTCCGTATCCACAACCTTGAAATAGTACGTGACGCCGGAACGCCTGGAGTACCGCGAAAGCATCTGCCCGAGGCGGTTGATGTACGCCGTCACCACGGGGTCGTCGTAGAGCTTGAGGTCCCGCTCGATCTCACGCGCCGCTTCGCGGCCGATTTCGATTTCCTGTTCCGTGCTCAATACGTTGAACCGGCCTATGGTCGCGCACGACGCCACTGATCCGACCAGGCAGACCGTAATCAGCCGATGCAAGCAAATCATCCCTGACGTCATGAGAGCGGTCCTTCATTGAGATTCGATTGTCAACGTCCCCCGGCTCCCGTCCACGGTAGCACGGAGTCCGATCGGCAGCACTCGCCGACCCTCAGCATGTCCGTACGGGAGCCCGCAGAATACCGGAGCGGCGACGGACGTTGAAAATTCGCGCAGGACGTCGTCCACGGTACCCTCCACGTTCCGTTCCGGCTCGCAACCCTCGAACTGCCCGAATACCACGCCGGCCGCGCGTTCGAATACACCCGCCATTCGGAGTTGCGTCAACATCCGGTCCACCCGGTAGGGGGCTTCGTTCACGTCTTCCAGAACGAGAAGCGCACCGCCGGTATCCGGCATATATCCGGTACCCACGAGCGAGGCGACTACCGAGAGACAGCCACCCAGCAGCCTTCCGCCGGCGACCCGACCACGCAGCGCCGTGACGCCTGCCATCTCGTCAAACCGCCCCAAATTGAGCGCGTTCCATAGAGACGTCTCCGTTGTCTCCGGCATTCCGGATGCCGTAAAGTCTCCGCAAACCGTAACGCCCGAATAACTCACCATCCCCGTGCGACTGTAAATTGCCAGTTGCAGGGCGGTCGTATCGCTGAACCCAACCAGTGCCTTAGGATCTTTGCGGATTGCCTCGAAGTTCAGAAACTCCAGCACTCGTGCGGCCCCGAATCCTCCTCGGGCCGCAAAGACGGCGCGAACCGCCGGGTCGGCGAACATGGCATTCAAATCGTTCGCACGGTCGCAATCCGTACCCGCCAGGTACCTGTCGCGGTGGTAAACCGCCGATCCGACCCGCACCCGGAAGCCCCTGTTCCGGAGGTACGAAAGGCCCGGACGCAATCGCTCCCGTTCGAACGAACCCGAAGGCGACACGATGCCGATCAGGTCGCCGGGCCGTATGTGGGGTGGAACAACCAGAAGGGACTCCCAACTTCAAATCGGACGAACCCGGAAGGGCGGGAAACGCGCATGGGATTTCAGCACGCGAACGATTTCAATATCCCACTGGCGAAATCGGTCAGCGTGTCGTCCCGCGCGCCCATGATGACCACACGGTCCCCGGACCTCGCTTCTTCCGCAAACCGGCGCGCGATTTCTGCTCGTTTTTTGTAGAACGCCGCGTTGACGCCTTGCTCTGAAATTGCCGTGACCAGTTCACGGGACGAAATATCGCGCACCGCAGTGCCGCCCGCGTAGAAAATCTCCGGCATCGCAAGCACGTCGCCACGCTCCAGCCCTGCCGCGAAGGCCGCGACCAGACCGTCCTTCAGGAACCGCGTCGGCGCAAACCCGGTTGGCTGGAACATCACCAGCAGCCGACCGGGCTTTTCCTTGAGTGTGGAGAGCGTGGCCGCAATCTTGTCGGGATTGTGCGCGAAATCGTCGATGACCGTCACGCCGCCTGCGGTACCCAGTACCTGCAGGCGCCGCCGGATGCCCGCGAAGGTCGCCAGCGCGTCGGCGGCCTGCGCCAGGGGAACATCCAATACCGAGCAGGCGGCCATTGCCGCGAGGGCATTCGAAACATTGTGCCTGCCGGGCACCGTAAGGCGAAAGTCGGTCCCGCTGACTTCAAATGCCACGCCGTCCGCCATCGGCCTGACGTTTTCGGCGCAGACCCGCGCGCGGCAATTGTCCACGCCGAAACCGATCCCCTCCACGCCGAGGGCCGCCGATTGCCCGCAGTCCATATTGATGACGGCCGCCCGACGGGCTTTTCGCACAAACTCCAGGAACATCTCGCGCAGTTTCTGAAGCGGCTTGTGGTCCAGCGAGATATTGGTCAGGACCGAAATCGAGGGCTCGTACAATACAATCGTGCCGTCGCTCTCATCCGCCTCGATCACCTGCAGGCCGGAATCGCCGCAGATGGCGTTACCCGTCAGCGGCGACGAATCGTTCAGAAGCGAACCTCCAAGAATCGCCGTGGGGTTTCGGCCCGCCTGCTTCAGGATGTGGCCGATCATGCCGGCAACCGTCGTCTTTCCACTCGTGCCGCCAACGGCGACGCCCTCCACCCCGTTGAACAGTTCGGCCAGTACCTCGGCGCGCTTTCGCACCGGAATCGGGGGGGGGGGGGGGGGGGGGGGGGGGGGGGGGGGGGGGGGGGGGGGGCGGGGG
>JAPPNU010000062.1:25507-143689 GCA_028873695.1 Gemmatimonadota bacterium
CCCGGGGGCCGGCACCGGGCGCCGCCCCCCCCCCGTTTCTACCGTCCGGCATTCACGGCGGGCGCCTTTCCCCCCGTATGGGGGGCCCCCTACGGGCCGCGCACGTCGGGGATATGTTCCTCCACCGCGGCTGACACGATCAGCTCGTCAACGGAATCGTCAACGCCCGACCCGTCCTGTGGGAATAACGCAATGCCCTGGGCGCGGAGTCTCTCGAACAACGTTGCACCCTGGCCGTGGTCCCTGCGACGGTCGGACCCCCTCACTGCAAGCCCCTGATGGCGCAACACCTGCGCCAGCGCGCTCATACCGCTTCCCCCGATCCCGCAGAAAAAAACCGTCTTGAGGGCCGCCACGTCCTCTCCTTTCACCTTAGAAGCTGTCTTAAAACCCCCAGCGGTCTTCGCGCGGCTGCAAAAGCGTCGGTCTGCGTTGGTCAAATCCACCCGTATACCCAAATATGGGCGAATTTGCCCGCCTTGACCGACACATTTTCGCTCGCGCTCGGGACTCACCAGGAATTTTAAAACAGCTTCTTACAACCAAAACGCGGAATGACACCATGCTAAAGACCGGCGTGCGTATTGTCAAGCGTACCTGAAAATCGACGGGAATCCGATACTCGAAAATCCTCAAGCGGCCCGGGCCGAGGAAGCCGTGTGACCGTTTCCGGACGGGTATTGCAGGGCTTCTTTCATTGACACAACGTCAGGTGTACAGTATATTTCGACCGCTGATCTTCAGGCGCATCTCGTATTGCAACCTCCTATTATTCAAGGAGTTCGACATGGGCGGCGTGTTTCGTCACGTGCTGACCGACGTGGATCGCGGCCAATGGGTCGAGTCCGGATGCGTGGATGAGGAGACCCTGTCCCTGGGGACCGGATTTGCGTGGAGCGTAAAGAAGAAAACCCTTCACGGCGGTTTGCAGGCGGGTATCGACCTTGTTGAAGTGGACAACGGCGCTTTCTCGTTCACCATCGTACCCACCCGCGGCATGGGGGTCTGGAAGGGCGTCTACCGGGGTATCCCTCTCGGCTGGGAATCTCCCGTGCGCGACCCGGTCCATCCGGCCCACGTCGATGCCAACGACCGGGGCGGGCTGGGCTGGCTGAAGGGTTTCAACGAATGGATCGTTCGCTGCGGCATGGAAAGCAACGGCGCGCCGACGAACGACGTGGTCATCGACAACAACGGGAACGAGGCCACGGTATTCCTTCCGCTGCACGGGAAGATCGCGAACATTCCCGCGCGGCGCGTCGAGGTTCGCATCGACCTGTCTCCGCCGCATCGCATCACCGTGGTTGGCGTTGTGGACGAAGCCATGATGTTCGGTCCCGCGCTGCGGCTGACCACGCACGTTTCCACGAATCCCGGCTCCAACAGCTTTACCATTTCAGATCGGATTACCAATCTCAACAACAGACCCGCCGAAATGCAGATGTTATACCACTGCAATTACGGCCCTCCGCTGCTGGAAGAGGGCAGCGCCCTTGTGGCGCCCGTGAGATCCGTATCTCCGAGAGACGCCACGGCGCAGAAGGGGGCCTCCACGTATGGCAGGTTCGGGGCGCCTGAGTCCGGTTATATCGAACAGGTCTTCTTTTACGAACTGGCCGGAAAGCGGGGCAGCGGACAGACGGCGGTCTTGCTGAAGAACGCCAGGGGCGACCTGGGTTCCAGCCTCCACTGCTCCCTCAACCAGTTGCCCTGCTTTACGCTGTGGAAGAATACCGCGGCAACCGAGGACGGATACGTTGCGGGTCTGGAACCGGCAACCAACTACCCCAACCCCAAGCCGTTCGAGCGCAAACAGGGCCGGGTCGTCGGTCTCAGCGCCGGCGAGACCCGCCGGATGGACCTTACTGTTGCCGTCCACGACGGCAGAAAAAAGGTCAGGAACGTGGAGCGGTCCATCAAGCAGATCCAGAAAAACGTAAAAGCCAGAGTTTCCAAGAAGCCCATCGAGCGGATCTCCGGGGCGGATTAGAACGACTTACCGGAGATATACAGCAGGGAACACAGAAAGGAATCGGCCCGTGAAGGACGCAACGACCTTCCAGGAACTCATTCTCCGCCTTGAACGATTCTGGGCGGATCACGGGTGTATCATCTGGCAGCCGCTCAGCGAAAAGGTGGGCGCGGGTACATGGAACCCGAGTACCGCGCTTCGGGTGCTGGGGCCGGAGCCCTGGAACGTGGCCTACGTCGAACCCAGCTTTCGACCCGACGACGGTCGATTCGGCGAGAACCCGAACCGGATGCAGATGCACACGCAGTACCAGGTTGTTCTCAAACCCGAGCCGGGCAATCCCCAGGAACTCTACCTGGACAGCCTGGAGGCGTTGGGGCTCAGCCGGAGGCGACACGACGTCCGGTTTGTGGAGGACAACTGGGAATCGCCCGGTCTCGGCGCGTGGGGGCTGGGCTGGGAGGTCTGGCTCGACGGCCTGGAAATCACCCAGTTCACGTATTTCCAGCAGGCCGGCGGCCAGCAGCTCGACCCGGTGCCCGTGGAGATCACCTACGGCATGGAACGCATCGCCATGTACGTGCAGGACGTGCGCGAAGTCTGGCAACTCCGCTGGAACGAACAGGTCTCCTACGGGGACATTCTCCGGCAGCAGGAAGTGGAGTACTGCAATTACGAGTTCCACCACGCGGACGTCGGGCGCCTGCAGTCCATGTTCGATCTGTTCCACGATGAAGCGAAAGCCGCTATTGACCGCGGACTTGTGATTCCCGCCCACGACTACGTATTGCGATGCTCTCACGCCTTCAACCTGCTGGACACCAGGGGCGCCATAGGGGTCACCGAGCGTGCGCGGTACTTTGCCCGGATCCGCGACCTCGCGAGACAGGTGGCCGAAGGGTTTCTGGAACAGCGTGGAGCGTCAGGCCACCCTCTCATCAGGAAAACCGTGGAGGCGGGCGCGCCGAAACCCGAACGGGACGTTCGTTCTCAGGAGCGCGCCGACCTGCTTCTGGAGATCGGATCGGAAGAACTGCCGCCCGCTGACGTACGCTCCGGCATCGAGCAACTCGAACGGTCCCTTCCCGAAATTCTGCGAGAGCAGCGGCTTGGCTATGACGAAATCGAAGTATCGGGCACGCCCAGACGGCTTGTGGCCCGCGTCAGGAATCTCCTGGGGCGCCAGCCCGACCGGGAACGCGAGGTACGCGGTCCGGCAGTCAGGGCCGCTTACGACGACAACGGTAAGCCCACGCGGGCGCTGGAAGGGTTCTGCCGCGGCCAGGGCGTCTCCACCGGTTCGGTGGAACACAGGAAGGACGACAAAGGCGTTGAATACGTCTATGCCCGGCGCCTCGAGACCGGACGTGAGACGCCGGACGTCCTGACCGAACGCCTTCCGGGGCTGATCGACGGTTTGAACTTCCCGAAAACGATGCGCTGGGATTCCGGTGGTTTCGCCTATCCCCGTCCTCTGCGCTGGATTGTCGCCCTCTTCGGAAGCCGGACAATCTCGTTTCCATTCGCGCGGATCCGTAGCGGACGTACCAGCCGCGGATTGAGGCCCGATGGCGACCCGCCCGTTCAGTTGGCGTCCGCCGATGCCCATCACCCGAAAATGGAAGAACTGGGCCTGATCGTCAACCGCGAACGGCGAAGGGAGACCATACGGAAACAGGTACTCGCGCGGGCGCGCGAGGTCGGCGGCGCCGTTCCGGAAGATCCCGATCTGCTCGACGAAGTTACCGACCTGGTCGAAGCGCCGTTCGCGCTACGCGGCGGATTCGACGAATCGCATCTCGAACTTCCCGAAGAGGTCCTGGTCACCGTACTCAAGAAGTACCAGCGCTGTTTTCCCGTGGTACACCCGAAAACAGGCCGGCTTCTGCCCTGGTTCGTGTCCGTGTCCAACGGCCGGCCGGCCGATCCCGGGCCCGTCGTCAGAGGCAACGAGAACGTCGTTCGAGCCAGATACGCGGACGCCGCCTTCTTCTTCCGGGAAGACGGCCGAAAGGCCCTGGAGGACTACCTGCCGCGCCTGGATACGCTCACGTTCCAGGACGATCTGGGCTCCGTGCGGGACAAGAGCGAGCGAATCGAGCAACTGCTCCCTGTCGTCGGCTCCGATCTGGAGCTGAAGGAAGGGGATATGATTGCGGCCAGGCGGGCCGCCCGCCTGTGCAAAGCCGATCTGGCCACGGGAATGGTCGTGGAGATGACGTCGCTTCAGGGCGTGATGGGCCGTTACTACGCTTTGCTGTCGGAGGAAACCGACGCGGTGGCCACGGCCATCCGGGAACACTATCTTCCCCGGTTTCCCGGCGATATGCTGCCGTCGAGCGAGCCCGGATTCGCGGTCTCCATAGCCGACCGGCTGGACAGCCTGGCCGGCCTGTTCTGCGCCGGAATCAAACCCAGGTCGACCGCCGATCCCTACGGGTTGCGTCGGGACGCGCTGGGTCTGCTGGCGCTGCTTGTCAGGAAACGTCGTCACTTTTCCCTGAAGAAGGGTCTGAAGGCCGCCGCAGCCGGGCTTCCAATCCGGGTCGATGCCGATCGATTGGACGAAGCGTATACGTTTATCCTCCGACGTCTGGGCGTACAACTCAAAGCGGAGGGCTTTCGTCATGACGTTGTCGAGGCCGCGCTCGAGGGCGGATGCGACGACCCCTTCCGGCTTCGAACCACTGTGGAAGGACTCGATCAAACGGTCCGTTCGGAAAGCTGGACGGAAACGCTCCATGCATACGCGCGCTGCAGGCGCATTGTTCGCGACCTGGATGAAACCCTTTCCCTGAATCCGGAGGCGGACCCGGATCCTTCCTCAAGGGCCCTGCATCTGAAATGGGAAGGGGCCCAACGCGCAATGGACCGGTCGGACGACAGGATCGATACGCTTGCGATGGTGCTGGCTGACCTTCGAGGCCCGATCAACCGCTTCTTCGAGGAGGTCCTGGTCATGGACGAAGATCCTGTACTTCGACGGGCGCGCCTGGCTCTGGTTCAGCGCATCGCGTCTCTCGCAAGCGGCGTAGCGGACCTGAGCAGACTGGAGGGATTCTGACACGGCGGGACGGGGCGCACCCGGGTATTGAATCCGCCTCGGAAATGCCTGCCGGTCCACCCGGATTCCACCAGGCCTCCGCCACATTGAACGGTCCGGAGGGCGCCGCCGTCGACCGGGTCATACACTTCACTGTCTCTCATGCGTATTGTCACCGGTAAACTCAAAGGCCGGTCCATCCCCTTTGACGTCGGAAAACACGGCAACGCCCGCGTCACGCCGGCGAGGATCAAAGAGGCCGCATTTAACATGCTGGGCGCCAGGCTCGATCATCTTCAATTTCTCGACCTGTTTTCCTGTTCCGGCCAGATCGGCCTCGAGGCGTACAGCCGAGGGGCCCGGGTGCTTCTGAACGAACCGGACCGTCGCAGGCACGGCTTCATTTCCAGGCTGCTGAAGGAATGGGGGGCGGAAAAACAGGTCCGCCTCACGAACCATCGCGCGGAGAGACTTCTGCCGCTGCTGGAGTCCGAACAACGGACGTTCGACGTTATCTACGCCGATCCTCCGTACCGGCTGCAACGGAACGGCGTTCCTTACGCACTTGCCGTTCTTTCCCGCCTGAGCGGATCGGTACTCGTTCCTCCTTCCGCCCACGTCCTCATCCAGCACGCTGCGGACCTTGACGCGCCCGTAACAGTACGCCGCCTTTCGCTGTGCGTCAGGAAGACCTACGGCGGCACTGCGTTATCCATCTACCGGAAGGCGTGCGGAGACCGGTGAACTCATTACCTCAGGTTCAACTTGCTTTTGTACGCGGATACCTGTATTCTCCTGTTATCCAACCCCTATTTGGAAAGGAGCCCTACAGATGGATACCATGCACGAATCCATCGAATTCCGCCCTCGAGGCAGATCACTTGCCATGGGCGGAATTCCCTGGCTGCCAAGGATTACGGACAAGGCCCGGGCGATGCTGCGGAACAACATCGGCGACTACGTCTACCCCTGACCGGCCGACCGCAAGTTCCTGGAGGAACTCGGCCTGCCGGCAGAGGAATTCACGCAGATCGTGTCCGAATGCAAGCTGGATACTGAAGTCATCGAACGCGTGAGGCCCTATTACGAAAAGTCCCGCGGGGGTACATAGAAAACAAGAGCCGCCACGCGTTGCGTGGCGGCTTTCGCTGATTCTGCGCCGAATCAATACGCTAACGCCGTCCGCCCTCCGGCAGCGCCCGGCGGGCAAGCGCCCGGACTTCGCCGGAGCCCATCCGGAGCAATCCGTCGATCCCCATTACATCTGCCGCGAAGAGTTGCGGACACTCCTGGGCGGCCAGGTCATATGCTTCCAGGACGTCGTAATTCACCCCGCGGTACCGGTAGAGACGTCCCAGGCTGTCCGACTGTCCGCTTCGTCTGAGTGAATTCGTTACGCCCATCTTGAAATAGTACAACTGCCGATCCCTCCGGTCGCCCCACCTCAACGTATCCGGCTCGGGGATGTACGCCATCGACCTGTCCAGCTCCTCCTGGAAGGCATTGATCTGCGCGTCGACCATCTCCAGCATCCCTCGAAGGACTTCCCGTCGCGCGGCTTCTCCTTCATCCTGAAGCATATCCTGCAGCGCCAGCGCAGCCTTCCCGTAGAATACGTAACGATCGCGCTTCCCGTCTCCGAACAGATCCATTTCAATGGCTTCGGCCTTCCGCTCGAGCGCCGCAAGATCCAGGTGGTCATCGCCCACGCCGGCGTAGTCATCGTCGGCGCGCGCCAGCTGAATCCCCACGAGCAGTGCCCGTTCGACAACCTGCATCATGTTTTCGGCAGGATCGAACACCTTCAGATCCCGGTTCCCTTCGTCATCCGCGCGCATCGCCCCCGCGCCCTGCGCAAAGCCGCGATCGACCAGCAGTTGCTCTGCTTCGATGCCCATGCGGTCCAGCAATTCGCGAAGCGCGCCGCTCAGTTCCGGGTGGCTGACGGCGGGCAGGAAATCCTCCCGGCCTTCGATCACCAGGTCCGCCATGTCTGCGGCCAGCGCATCGTCTCCTTCCGGAATCTCTCCGGGTCGCGTTCCGCGCTCACGCGTCAGCGTGAAGATAACCGCGAGCATCAGCAGGACAATCACGGCGATATAGACCATCTCGGGTATTCTCCCTCTGCGATTTCCGGACACCATACTACGCGCGGAACAACTCTCCCATGCGGCGGCCCAGGAACCGTCCGGCCAGGAAGAGACTGAGCATGAGCAGCAGCATACCCAGCATGCCCATTGCGCTGGCGATGAATGGCCCATCCGCAATCCTGCCCATCAGCGCGTAGATGGCTTTGGTGATGGGGTAATATTGCGTCTTCAACGCAAGTATCAGACTGTCGCTGACTTCCAGCATGGCAAAGGAAAAACAGAGAATGGCGCCGGCGACCAGATTCGCGAGAATGAGCGGGAAGGTAATCTGCAAAGTCGCGCGCAGCGGAGAAGCGCCCATATTCCTGGCCGCTTCTTCAAGGGCGACACTGCTTTGCTGGAATCCGGCGTAGGCAGACCTGACCATATAGGGCAGTCGTCTCACCGCGTACGCGATAGCCAGCAACGGCACGGGATTGTGTCTCGCATCCAGAAACGTGCCGGAATACCCCGCCAGATACCCGAAAGCCAGCACCGGGCCCGGCAAGGCCAGGGGCAGCATTGCGACCGCGTCCAGCGCGCCCCGGAACGGGATCCGGGTGCGGGCAAGCAGATAGGCAATGGAGATGCCGAGTACCACGTCGCAAATCGTACTTAGCGTACTCAGCATCAGGCTCATGGTTACACTGGGGCCCGCGATCGGGTGCCGGTATACGAGCGGATAGTACTTGCCGGTGATTTCCTGCGGCCAGATCGACATGAACCAGCGCTCGGAGATCGAGGTCAGGAATACGCTCAGGTGGGGGATCAGCGCGACGGCCGTCAGTGAGATCATTACGCCGTATATCAACGCGGTCATCCCCGGCGTCGCGCGGCGGGTGGCCGATCCCACGTGGCCCCGCGCAACCATTTCGTACCGTCCTCGACCCAGCATCAGCTTGGACAGGTAGAAGAACAACACGGTCAGCAATAACAGAAAAACCACGAGCGCATACGCCATCGGATTTTCATTGATATCTGATATCGCATTGAATATCTCGACCATCACCACCTGGCGATAGTTGAAAATCAGCGGTGTTCCAAGGTCCGTAAACGCCCAGATGAAGACAATGATCGCACCCGCGAAATAGCCTGGCAACATCAGGGGAAAGGTTACGCTGCGAAACAGCCTGAAACCGCGGGCCCCCATGTTGCGGGCGGCCTCTTCGAGGCTGGGGTCGATATTCGCCAGCGCCGCAGCCACGTTCAGAAACATAATGGGATAGAGGTGCAACACCTGCAGAATGACCACTCCGGTAAACCCGCCGCCGAACCAGTCGATCGGCTGGTCGACGATTCCCAGCTCGAGCAGCAGCAGGTTGATTGATCCGAAGCGGGCGAACATCTGTTTCATCCCGATCGCACCCACGAACGGCGGGAGGACCATGGGCACCAGAATCAGACCATTGAGGACGTTCTTGCCCCGGAAGTCATACCGTACCAGCAGGAATGCGACGGGCAGGCTCAGCAGCGTCGTCGCGATTGTGGTGAACATGCCCAGACGGAAACTGTTCAGAATCATCTCCGTGTAGACCGGATTGCCCGCCATCAGCTCAAAGAAGACGAGCGAGAACTCTCCGTTCACCCACAGTGCCCGCACAACGGCGTACCAGAGCGGATAGAACAGGAAAAACACAAAAAAGGCAGACAGTCCCCCCAGAAAGAGGATCCTGGACCACGTCAGGTCGTATCGATCAAGCAGAATTTTCACCTTCGTCCCGTAGTATTGATATCGAGTCCCTGGCGAACCGGATGCTCACGCGATCGCCCGGAAACGCGCTCTGGACCAGCGGATGGCTCTCCACGAGCTTCACCTGCGTGCCGTCCGGAAGGTCCACGACAAACTGTTCCATTTCGCCCAGGTAGATCGCGTTACCGACCGTCCCGGTGACAACGTGGTCGGCTTCGCCGGGACTGCCCTCGAGGAATTCCATGGCTTCGGGGCGGATGGCGCACAGTACGCTGTCGCCTTTCCGGATACCGTCGTAGCCCGGCCTGCCGTACAGGACCCCCACTCCTGTTTTCACGCCGATGTTCTCGCCCGGCAGGACGACCTTGCCCGGAATCAGGTTGATTTCACCGATGAAGTCCGCGACAAACCGGTTGGCCGGCTTCGAATACAGCGTCCTGGGGGACCCGGACTGCACGACTCGCCCCGCCCGCATCACGGCGACGCGGCCGGCCATCGCCAGGGCTTCTTTCTGGTCGTGCGTGACATAGATCATGGTGATCCCGAGGCTCCGGTGCAGCGCCTGGATCTGTTCCCTCATCTCCAGACGCAGTCGTGCGTCGAGATTGGAGAGCGGTTCGTCCAGCAGCACCACGTCGGGTTCGATCACCAGGGCCCGCGCCAGCGCCACCCGCTGCTGCTGCCCGCCCGACAGCTGGTTGGGAGACCGGTCCCGGTAGCCTTCCATCCTCACCATCCGTAACGCGCGCCGGATCCGATCAGCGCGTTTCCGCGGCGCAACGTCGCGCAGGGAAAGCCCGTACTCCACGTTCTGCCAGACCGTCATATGGGGCCAAAGCGCGTAATTCTGAAAGACCATTCCGGTGTTTCGCTTTTCCGGCGGGACTCCGGTAACGTCCCGATCGTCAAAATACACGCGGCCGCGTTCGGGCCTGTAGAAACCGGCGATCGTTCTCAACAACGTGGTCTTGCCGCAGCCGGAGGGTCCCAGCAGAAAGTAGAATTCGCCT
Organism: Gemmatimonadota bacterium; assembly: GCA_028873695.1. Taxonomy (GTDB): domain Bacteria; phylum Latescibacterota; class UBA2968; order UBA2968; genus JAAXHE01. The sequence continues at coordinate 35,352 of JAPPNU010000062.1, forward strand.
CTCTCGATTTCGAGATCGACGCATTCAACAGCGACCACGCTCCCGAATCGCTTTGTGACATCCTTCAGACGAACACGCACCATAGAACGCCCTCACGTGCCTGGGAACTGTTCTGGTATTCACGGTGTGTCAATCCAGCCGACGACTGTTGACGCCAGGGACGCTTTACCGTCTAAACGAGGGAAGCGACTTTTTTGCGAGGTAGATCACCATGACGCCTGCGAGGCCCAACGGAAACAGGAGCGTCAGCCTGTCCATGAGACGCCTTCGAAACGGCGGCTTTGAAACTCCGTATTTGTTCCGTGCGAATTCCGTCCATGACGCCAGGGTCCTGTTGCGCAGTTCCGCATCCCGCCAATGGGCGCCCAGGCGGCCGCAGGCTTCTTCGCTGACGGGCACTTTCGCGAGCCGTCGAACACGCTCAGGCGTCACTCCTTCCTCTATCGTCGTTTTCCAGGCGTCTTGAAGCCGCTGGTGGGAATCGATCACCATGACGCCGATCAGGTCGTTCAACACGCGCCATCGGGTTGACGCCTTCTCCGAGTCATAGACGAGGTCCGACGTCCACTCGAAAGGGTTCAACGCAACGGCGGCCTGATCGCGATACCGCCCGTAGAGATCGGGCAATACCGTGAACCGGTTGAGCGCGGTTTCCTGGGGGCCTCCCGGCGTACCCTTTTTCAGAAACCAGAGTTTCTGACCCGAATCCGACATCACGAATTCGACGAAATGCCGTGCCGCCACCAGATTGGATGCGCCTTTCAGGATGGCCACCCCGTCCGGATTGACGATGGTCAGGTTGTCGGGCATCGTGAATCCGATATAATCTTCTCCCACCCGGCTGGCCTGGGCCCAGGCATAAAAGTCGATGGACAGGCCGTAGGCCACCTCGCCGGCGGCGACGTCCTTGGGCGCCTGCGAGCCGCCCGAGGTAAAATTGCGGACATTGGCCCCCAATGTCGTGATGACCTCCCAGCCTCGCTCCCAGCCGTATGCCTGCAGGATCAACTCATAGGCCATGTGCACGCTGCCGCTGCTTCTCGGGTCTCCCGAACCGACCCACGAAAACAGCCCCGGATCTCCAAGGTCGGCCCAGGTGCTCGGGGCCGGCAGGTTCACAAGGTCGAGAACGGCCCTGTTGTACACGATTCCGAAACCCGCCAGGGTGGCGCCGTACCAGCGATAGTCCGGATCGTACAGAGGTACGCCGCCGATTCTTCGCGGCAGTCGATCCAGCAGAGCCTCAGGCAGGCGATGAGCCGTGCAGAGGCCCATATCGGCGATTTCCATAAACGGGTCCATGCCGCCGCCGAAGAAGACGTCGATGCCGATTCCGCCGGGCGCGCGACGGAATTCGGATTTGACGTATCTCAGAATCGAGCTCGTGCCGCCGCCGACGTCGAGCCATTCCAGGACAATCTCCCTGCCCGTCAGCCTGGAATAGTGGGATTTGAAGGCCGTTTCAAACTCGTTCTGTACGCCGTCCGGATGGGGTGAGATCAGAACCAGCCGTTCAGGCGCAGCCTGAATCTCGACGGAAATGAGTATACAGAAACAGAACAGGGGCAGAATTCGGAGCTTCATGGCCGGTCCATTCGCCTCCACCACTCAAGTATTGAGTTCACGCATGCGACGTCGGTCGGAATGGTACCGACGCCAACCCGGTGTGTCAATTTCTTTCTGTCGTTCCACAAAAAAACGCCGCAATCCGGAAGATTGAGACGTACGCGCCAGGCGATCAGGCAGATGGTTCAAGGCCCGATGTCATCCACGCTTCCGATCCGGTTCCCGGTAGGATCGGTAAACCAGATCTTTCCAAGCCGGTCCCTTGTCAGCCCTCCCACGCCGGAAACCGAATTCGGCAGTTCGAGTATCCTGATGCTTGAAGCCTCCGGATCGAATCTGGCGAAATACCTGGATTGATCGGCCGCGTACCAGATGCGCCCGTTAAGGTCCACGGACAGCGCGGATGGATCGGGTCCGTCTTCCGGCAGGATGTAGCTCGTGAAGTTCCCGGTGGCCAGCAGGTCCCACGCGTGCAGTTGAAAGGCATTCGCCGCAAACCAGATCTGATCTCCGGCATCCAGCACGAACTGTTTCGTGGTCAAATTCCGGATGGGTATTTCGATCTCCGCGATCTCTTTCGTTTCCGGATTCATCCGGCCGAATTTTCCGGCCGCTCGTTCCGAAAACACCAGAATGCCTTCGCTATCGATCAGGATCCGGTCCAGACCGGCCGACGGCGTGAACACCGGGTACTCTTCAAACGTGCCGCGATCGGGATCGAGTCGCCCGATCCGGTTTCCGGATTCCTGCGTGAACCAGAGGTACCCCCTCCGGTCGAAAACCAGCCCGTTGGGCCGGCTTCCCGGAGTGGAAACGGCATACATCCGTACTTCTTCGGAAATCGGGTCGAGCCGGCCGATCGCATTCGCAACAATATCCGTGAACCAGACGATCCCGCGCCCGTCAACGGCAAGCCGCGCCGGCCGGCCGCCAGGCGTTGGCAACGGATATTCGACGAATGTCTCGGTGGAGGGATCGAAGCGGCCGATCTGGTTTGCGCCCGTCTGCGCAAACCAGACGCGGCCGAGGGCGTCGACCACGATATCCCGCGGCTGGCTTCCCAGGGTCGGCAGGGTATACACATCGACGGAACCGACGGCGATTTCCTCGTCAACATGAGAGTGCATCACCGCGTGTTGGGCTCTGTCGTAAAGGCGCGCGAATATCAGAAAGTCCTGAAGATCGACGGCGCCGTCGCCGTTGAGGTCGAACCGCGTGTCCCCGGTCCCGAATGCCTGCGCCAGGAGAACGTAATCCCCGAAATCGATTACGTCGTTGCCGTCGAAATCGATATCGGGCGTGGTCTGCGCCGATGCGGTCGATATAAGGATACCGAAAGCGAGCAACCAGACCGGGATTTTGGGGCGTAAACTCATCTTTCCTTCGGAGCAGGATGGCCGCAACTAACCTTGATTCGTAGGTCTTCGGGGACGTTAATTCGAATATGTGCTTGTAAATAAAAGCGATTAGACGGCTGATTGCCAGGATACACCAGACCACTGGACGTGAACGGATAAAACGCCCTTCTATACGTCGATAACGCCCCGTTTCGGAGGGTTTAATCGCGTCGCCGCGCGTTGCAGTTTTTTCTGATTGAAGCTAATGCGGGACAATTGATTCCCGGGTCAACCCGGCGTGTTTTCCCCGCGGGCGAGCGCGAAGATTCCCCGGGCGGCTTCCAGGCGCAGACCCGGTTCGGCGTTCTCAATGTACTCGCGAAGCGTCTCCAACTGCTGCAGGTCGCCGGAACGCGCCAATCCTCTCAGCGCAGCCGCCTGAAGGACCGCTTCTTCGTTCCCGGCGAGGATGTCGTTCAACGCTTCATTCGCTTCCGCCAGCGCAATCCGTCCGAGCGCGTCGATGATGGACTCCCTGACTTCCAGCGACGCGTCCTGATGAAACGCCCACGCGAGCGCCTCGACCGAGTCGGCACTCCTTATTTTTCCCAGAGCCTGCACAACCGCCAGACGAACGGAGAATTCCCTGTTTTCCGAGAACGCGTCCCTCAATGCCGGGATCCGTCTTTCATCGGCAATGATACCCAGGATTTCCGCGGCGCGCCTTCGAAACGGAATGTGCTTGCCCTTGAGGTCGTCTTCCAGTTCCTCCGAAATCTCGAACCCGCGGCCGAGGCGGGCCAGGGACCAGGCCGCGCTGAGCCGCAGCGGTTGATTCCCGGGGCCGAAAAAGGCTGATCGCAGGAGTTCCACCGCCGTTGAGTCCTGAATCCACCCCAACCCGTCCACAGCCAGCAACCGGTTCATCGGGTGTTCTTCTTCCAGCAGCTGTTCCTTGAGGTAGACGCCAATCTTCCTGGCGGACAGTCCTCCCAGCGCTTCCAGGCAGCGGATTCGCAGGGAATGTTGCCACGACGTCTGTTTTGCAACCGTCTCAAGATGGTCGATCGCCGCGGCGGTTCCGAATTCCTCCAGAGCCTCCACCATGACCAGCGAGGTGGAAAGCTGCCGGGTCTTCAGCAGGGTATCGGCGATGACGGGCAGACTCTGCAGATCCGCCAGCCTGGCAAGCGCCAATGCCGCGGAAGATCGGACAACCGGGTCCGGATCCTCTCCAAACGCCCGTCTGAGCGCCTGGACGGCCGACGGGTTCTCCAGTTGACCGAATGCGGCGGCCGCTTTGGATCGTACCATGGCCATCTGACCGTTCCCGAGCGTTTCCGCCAGCCAGGGAGCCATTGTGCCGGCGTTCAGCCGTTCCAGCGCGGTCGCAACCTCCACTTTCACGAAAGCGCTTTCGGTTTTTTCGAACACGCCGCCGAGCGAGTCGACGACGCCGGGACCATCGTGTTTGCCAAGCGCTTCCACCGCCCGCAGAACGACGATTTCATCCGGATGTCCCAGCAGGGCCAGGAATGCGGATCGAACGTCAGCGCCATCCAGACCCCCCAGGACCGATACGGCCTCCGCAACGAGGGCGCCATCCAGTTCGTCGTTGTGAACGAGACTGAGTACGGTATTCAGCGCGTCTTTTTCGGCCAGCTGCACTTCCTGCCGGCTGACGCCGCAACTCCAGGCGCAGACGCAGATCAGAATGAACCGGGCGGATTGCCAGACCACACGCGGCCGCCTGCGTTTTGAATTACGCATTCCTATTCGGCTCCCACCGCGCAGCGAAACCCGACGTCCGACCGCTTGTCATCGGGTTCCGCCCAACCCGCGCCGGTGCATTTCGCCCGCTTTTCGTCGTCAAGCCATGAACCGCCGTATATTGCGCGGAGTTCCCTGCTGTTTCCATACCAACCGTCCACCCACTCCCAGACATTGCCCACCATATCCCGGGCGCCATAGACGTTCGGGTCACCCCCCGCCACCTGCCCGGCCCCGGCATTCCAGGTCAGACCGGTCCTGGCCCTGGCGGGATCGTAGCGCTTGCCGTAGGAATAGATATTGCCCCCTTCACCCAGGCACGCCGCAACCCATTCCTCGGACGTTGGCAGCCTCTTGCCGAGGGATCCGCAGTATTCCCGCGCCTGTTCGTGAGTGATTCCGGTGGCTGGCATTCGAGGACCATCAGAGAATTCATCCGGCCTGTAAGTGGGGTCAAACGCCCGATACGCCTCAACGCTGACTTCGTGCGGATCGATGTACAGGGTCTGGAAAGCGGAGGTCTCGATCTTCAGCATGCCTTCGACTTTTTTCGCGAAAGCCGCGGCCTTTCGTTCCGCCTCGGCGGCCTGAGCCCGTTCTTCGGCCAGTTCGGCCTGCCTGGCCGTTTTCGCCTGTGCGTCGATTTTCGCCTTCCTGGCCGCCTCCGCGGCCTGGACCGCGGCCTGGCGGCGGGCGGCTTCCCTTCGGACACGTGCCTGAATCCGGCGTCGCGCCTCTGCCTCCGCCCTGGCCAGGCGAATCCGGTCGGCCTCCGTCAGTGAGCGGGCGCATCGGAAACCGTAGTTCAGCGATTTCAGATCCACTTTCGCCCGCCTGGCGGAACCGCACCGAGTCAACCTGGGACCATCCGTCCAGGATCCGCCGTACACCTTTTGCATCCCGCCTTCGCCGCCGTTGTCGTCAACCCACTCCCATACGTTGCCGGACATGTCGTACAGTCCCGCCCAGTTCTTCCCGTAGCTCATCACCGCCCTGGGGCCGTCGGTCCAGTTCCTGCGTCCCACCCGAGCGTGGTTCGGGTCGTAGTTGTTTCCGTAGGCGTAGGCGGTTCCCTCAAGACCGCCGCACGCCACAACCCATTCGTCGGACGTTGGCAGACGCTTATCCTGCGCTTCGCAGTACGCTTTCGCCTGCGTGAACGAGATCGCCGTGGCCGGCATATTTGCGTCATCGAAATAGGTGTACGCCGGATTATAGTCCGGATCGAACGCCTTGAACTGCGCGACCGTCACTTCATGCCTGCTCATGTAGAACCGTTCCTGGCCGGACTGTACCAGGACCATTTCATCTCCGGAGGGCTGGGCGCGCGCCGCACCCGGGGCGAACGCAACCAGAACCGCGATCCATAGACGTCGCACCTCAAAATTCCCCAAGCAATTCCTGGCGTTCTTCGCCTTCGCCCAGAATCAGGCTGATATCCCATTCGTACTGGCCGTTGGCCGGCACGACCCCGCAGGCTTTGAGTCCCCACGCCGTATCCAGGCGGTCGACCTGCGACGTCGAGGGTTCAAGCGCCGCGTGGTGGAGGTTATTCCAGCCGCCCTCGTTAATCCATAAGCCCAGATGGGGAAGCTTTTTGGCGGGAAACAGAAAGCCGACGAACTCCCCGTTCGGGTAGACCAGCGCGCAGCGACCCTGTTCCAGACGCGTGGAGTAAATCTTCTCCGCCTCTTTGGTACGGCTGGACCGGATCGAGGACCGGTTATAGGCCTTGTCGAGCGTCACATCCGTCACCTTGGGCCAGGCGTGTCGGGTCATCGGCGGCCCCAGGCGGTCTTCCGTACTCATGTAGGCAACCACGTCCGTACCGGAAGGCATCAGGATGCGCGCGCGGGTTTCCACTCTAAACAGCGGGTGGAACGCATACACGAACGGCATTTCAAACGGACTTTCGTTCCGGACGGTGTAGGAAAACCGGATATACGGCTTTTCTCCGCGCGCCAGCGTTTCGAAACGGATGTCACGTTGAAACACATATGGAAACCGCACGCCATTTACCCACATCTGCAGGCGTCCCTGCTTGACTTCGTACTGCCAGGGCAGCATCCAGACCTCTCCATGGTCCGGAACCGGCACCCCTTCCCAGGGAAAGGCGGGATAGGGGCAGTCTTCGACAGTGGGAAAACACTCGTCAGCACCGTCCCGTTCGTAATTCTCGAAGCGGTCCGCGTAGGTGCGCCTCCGGTAGGGTATGCTGGTGCGCGAAAGAAACTCGCGCCCGGTCGCCTTATTCACAAGGGAAGTGATTTTTCCGCCCAATTCCGGAGCGACAACCATCGAGAAGTGATCCGTGTCCAGCTTTATGCCCGAGACGTCCGGCGCCAGTTCCAGCTCTGACAGTTTGAATTTATCCATATATCCGTATCCAGTTCTTCGGAATGGTTAGCAGACAGCCGGACGTCGCGGTCGCGAGCGCGTTTTTCTGACGCCGGGCGCAGCAAAACTGTTCCACGGATCCTGTTATGGACTTCGTTCCGGGATTCTGCGTTGAACCAAACGGCCCATCTGCGCGACGCCCAGCAGATCGAAATATTCCCTGTCGTCGTCCCTGGGGCGAAATGAAACGTATTCAAGCATCCTTGCGAGTACGCTGTTCTGACTGGCGACTTCCTCCGGGATGGGGATGTTGAGGCGACCCATTACGTTTTTCAACCGCACTCTTCCCTTACGGATCCACCCGCCATCGTAAGTGATATCGAGCGACCCTTCCGCCGTGCGAATCACCGGAACCGAATGCTCGGCCAGTTTCAAGTCCCGTAGCGAGGTCCGGTAGACCGCGATCTTGTACGCATTGGGACTTCCGTGCTCGTCGTAACCGTCCGGATAAAGCGGTTCCTCGGCCACGATCTCTCCCAGATTGGCATAGAGTTCCTCGGTCCCGAGCGCGGCGGCCTCAAACCGGTAAAGCGAATTCCCGCTCCCGACGTGAAAGAACTCCGCCCGCACGTTCAGGTGCATTCCCTCGAAAGGAGACGACCAGCTGAAGCCGTCGAAATTGCCGATGTTGTGGTTACGCTTTATGTAGTAATGCGCGGCACACACCACGTCCACGTCAGTTGACCGGTCGATCACCTCTCCCAGACGCAATCCGTGCCAGTCGCCCACGTGTCTGACCTCGTATCCCCTGTCCTGCAGGGCCGAACGGATGGCTTCGTATAGGCGGAGTTCGTACCTTTGCGGCATCCGAAACGGGTCCCCCTGCAACTCACGCGTGAATCCGAGTATAACCCGACCCGCGTATCGGAGTCCGGGATCGGGGTCCCGGTCAGACGCCAAAACCATGAGACCGATCCGTTTCGGACGATATTTCGCAAACACCTCCTCCGCCGAACCTGTCCCTTCGGCGAAAGATTCCTTCTTTATTTCCCCGCCCTCGGACGGCGCCGCAGCGATACATAAAAAACCGAACAGAATCAAAAAGCGCACATACGCCTCCCGTATCAGTTGCCGCGTTTCAATCCTTCCAGCAGTTCGAGCGTCGCTGATTTGATCATCCGTTCGCAGGCCGACGTAATCATTAACGTTCCATAATATCGGAATGCGTGGTCGACTTCGTATCCCCCTTCGGGAAAAGCCTTCGCCGTTGGGACGTATCCGATGCATCCATTGCTGTACGCGAGGGTGAACGTCTTCTTGAATGGCGACGTCCGGTCCATTTCCAGTTGATAATCCACAAACATCTCGCCCGGGTACGCCACCATCGCCGCCTCTCCGATTCTCATCGCCTGGATCTCGAACGCTTGGGGCCGGGGCCGGCCGCTTCGCGCCGCACGCAGATAATCTTCAGCCCATTCGATCTGTCCTCGGTACTGGCGGATCAGATAGTCGGTTGCGTCGGGGTCCCGCTCCGCTTCCCGCACCCGGGTCTTCTGATCTTCCAGGGCGCGTTCCGCCTCATCCACGGATGGGATTCTCGTGGGAAGGTAAACCACCTGGCGCGCCAACCCCAGGACGTTCGATTGCAACGGCTCCGCGTGACGGGCGGCGTTCACGGCAGCGCCTCCCAGCAGTTCTCCCAGCCGAACGGTTGTCTGCAAGGCGCCGTCCATCGGCGTGCAGTTGACGTCGCCGCAACAGCCCTGCGCGAACATCGGCACCGCGCCGTCGAGTTCGCGCCGGATCGCCCTTGCCGCGTATCCGGGAAATTCCGCGCTGAACGCCAGGCCCCGAAGGTTGACGGGATGGGCCGCCGTCATATACAGAAGCCCGAGCATGGGTCCGGAACGGGCGTCGATGCGAAGCACGTCCACCCAGGGGGCTTCGGCGCCCCCGGGGTTATGGCCGATCGTCATCCGTCCGTTGCGGCGGGCGCGACGGTTATGGGCGATCCTCACGGGAGCCCGTCCGATCCTGAGCAAGACGGGTTCCAGCCGGTCCGCCGCCATCCGGACCGCGCCCGCGACCTGCCGGCACAGAACGTCTTCGTACGCGACGTCCCGCGATCCCATGCTGCGAAACGACATCACCGTCGGACCGGAATGAGAGTGCGATCCGTTCAGCAACAGACCCTGGCCCGGGACGCCCGCAACGCGTTCGACCAGATCCCGTAACCGCTGAACCACGTCGGGCGCGAAAGAGATGAGATCCGACGTAACGATTGCAAGCCGCGTCCGACCGTCGTCCAATACCAGCGCGCGGGCGAACAGATCGTCGTAAACCGTATCGGCCGGCCCCTTCCGGTTTCCGAACCCACAGAGGGAAATGCCGATTGGCGGGGTAATATTGACCTCGGCAACGCCGGCCTTCAGTTCAACCATAGCCGAAATCTCCCAACCCGCTCCTGCAGACCGTTTATTCGGGACAGAATACCAGCCTCAATTCCTCAAAACCCCAACGCTGGCGCCGCGAAGAAACTTTCCGATACGGGCCAAACTGGTCGTCAGGAAGGACATTTTTTCCGTTCACGTCCAATGGCCTGGCGTATCCTGGTAATCAGCAGCTCAATCGCCTTTATCAACTTGCATATATTCGATTTAACGTCCACGAAAACATACGAATCATGGTCAGAACTGCCCGTTCCGGGATTCGTACTTGGTGGGCTTGCCCAGCGTCGGACCGTCATTCATCACCCAGGCGGCCACCCACTCCATCATCTCCGCGGACGAGACCCGGGGCAGTCCCAGGAGTCCGAACAGCGCGCTCGCATTGCCCAGCAGGGCCGTATGGCTTTCTTCACCGTCAAATACAGGTGTTCGCCCCATCAGCACACCCAGCTTCAACGCGACGTCGCGAATCTCCAGCTGTTCGGACCCTGTCATGTTGAGAACCCGCGCGGGGCTCTCACAGAGCGGAAAGCACCGCGCAAGATAGGCGTTTGCGTCTCCCTGCCAGATCTGGTTTACGTACCCCATGCTCAGATCGATCGGCTGTCCCGTCCAGACCCTCTCCGCGATATCCAGAAAAACGCCGTAGCGCAACTCCGTTGCGTAGAACAACCGGACGATTGCGAGCGGAGTACCGTTCCGTTCCGAGTAGAAGGCCGCCAGCCGCTCGCCGCCAAGACGGGACTGCGCGTATTCACCTACCGGGCCCAGAGGCGACGACTCCACCGAACCGCCGGAATCCGGTGCAACGAACCGGTAGACGTTTCCCGAAGAAACGTAGACGATTCGCGAATCCGGGAACCGCTGCATCACCTTGCCGGGAAGCAGCGCGTTCATTGCCCATGTCAGCGGCTCGTTTCCGGTTGAGCCGAACTTGTGCCCGGCGAGCAGGATGATGTGGCCGGCCTCGGGCAGGGCGCGGAGCGAATCGTCGTCGATCAGGTCGCACCGTACCGTCCGTACCCCCCTCGCTTCCAGGTATTCCCGATCACCCGGACTGGAAAACCGCGAGACCCCGATAACGCCGGCGCCTGAACGCACCAGAAGTTCGCCCAGCGTCAACCCCATTTTGCCCGCGATGCCGAGAATCATTACCTCGCCGTCGATTCCGGATACCGCGTCCCTCACCTCGGGAACCGGTTCGGTCATGCGATCGACGAGCGCGGCCTCGGTCTCGATTGGATCTATGGTTAACTTCGACGTCTTCATCGCCGCTCCCTCGAAGAAACAGCTTCCAAAAGCAGACCCCGCGCGCGCCCCGTACACCGGGTACGAAGTCCCATGCTTCCGCAACCGGAATTCCATTAGTGTATATTTTAGAAATATACACACAGTTATTAAAAGCACTAAATTCACGTACAGTGGACAACAATATAGAATGTAAGTTCTTCTCAGACAACCGAAAATTCGAGTGCATACGCCCCGGCACCCAAAGGAGTTGACTTTACTGCCGGGGAAACCTAGGTTTAGCAGCCCGTTGATAATGTCGCTCCGCAGAGGAGGGAGCGCAACGCGGTATTTCGACCGCAAGGGCCGGCCGTCGCCCGGATGGACGCTTTCAACGGGCCGTCAGGGCACCCGCTTCAGTCAGGGGCCCTGACCGGACCAACCTGCTTCCGGCCCCGCACGAATACAGGATCGCTCTTTCCCGCAGGAATCGTCTTTGTCCATGAGTTTTCCCGGTCAACTCTACAGCATACTGAAGGGCAAACGGCTGCTGATCGCCCTCACTGTCGCCTGCGGGCTCCTCTTTGCCGCCGCGAACCTCCTGCCGCCGTTACTGATCAGGGAACTCATCCGCTGGTTGACGGAAGGCGCAAGCGGCGCCGATCTGTATCGGATCAGTCTGCTTCTGATTGGGGTCTATCTCTTTCGGGGCGCAACCAGATACGGCTACGGTTACTTTTCCCATATTGCCGCCTATCGCGTGATGCACGACCTGATGGTACGGATCTATCGACACCTGCAGAGCCTTCCCCATCGCTTTTTCAACACGCAGCGGACCGGCAACCTCATTTCCCGTTCAATCAACGACGTTGAAGCCCTGGAGGATTTCGTCGCTCACGGCATTCCGGAGACGGCACTGGCCGCGATCATACCCGTATCGATGATTGTCGTGCTGTTCACGCTGAATCCCGAACTCGCGCTCATCACGCTGATCCCCATTCCGCTGACAACTCTGCTGATCTACCGTTACGTTTCAAAGGTCCGCGCCCTCTGGAGCGCCGTGCGCGCGCATCTGGCCGACCTCATCGCCCTGGTTCAGGACAGCTTCTCCGGCATCCCGGTAATCAAGTCCTTCGCGCAGGAAACACGGCGCGTCCGCCTGATCGAAGCCCGGAGCCGGAAGTTTCGAGACAGCAGCGTAACCGCCAATCGCATATCCCTTCTGCCCGCCGGAATCATTGAAGCCGCGGGCGGCATCGGCATTGTCCTGGTGATCTGGAGCGGCGGCAACATGGCGCTGGAAGGCGTCATTTCGGTAGCGGACCTCTTTGTTTTCATCGTCTATATGGGCCACATCTACCAGCCATTCCTCCAACTCGCCTCGTTCAACGACATCCTTCAGAAAGCCGTGGCCAGTACAGACCGCGTCTTCCAACTCCTGGCCGTCGAGTCGGACGTCGATGATGCCCCCGACGCCGTTGCGCCGAAAGCCCTGGACCGGGACATCAGGTTCCGGAACGTCACGTTCGGTTACGACCCGGAAAATCCCGTACTCAATGGGGTCGAATTCGACGTCGAGGCCGGCGAAATCGTCGCCCTCGTCGGTCCTACCGGCGCCGGCAAATCGACCGTTGCGAGTCTGATACCACGCTTCTACGACCCTCAGCGCGGCGGCGTCTTCGTGGGCGGGCACAACGTCCGCACCCTGCGGCTGGCCCACCTGCGCTCGCAGATCGCAACCGTATTCCAGGATGTCTTCCTGTTTCACGCAACCGTACGCGAGAACCTGCTCGTCGGCCGTCCCGAGGCGACCGACCGGGAGGTCCGGGAAGCGGCCCGGACGGCCAATGCGGAGGCCTTCATCCTGGATCTGCCCGAAGGCTACGACACGCTTGTCGGGGAACGGGGCATCCGGCTATCGGGCGGCCAGAAGCAGCGCCTTTCCATCGCACGCGCGGTGTTGAAAGACGCCCCGATCCTGATCCTGGATGAAGCCACGTCCTCCGTGGACGCCGAGACCGAAATCCTCATCCAGGAGGCAATTGCGCGCCTGACGCGCCACCGTACGACGATTGTGATCGCGCACCGGCTGTCCACCGTGCGAAATGCCGACAAGATTCTCGTCTGCAATGACGGACGTATCGTCGAATCCGGCGCCCACGAGGAATTGATGGTTGAGGATGGTCTCTACGCCCGCATGGTGCGTACGCAGGAGATATCGCGCGGCTGGCGTATTCCCCAGGCCCGGGAAAACGCCGCCGACTAAGAAAAGCGGGGCAATCCGTCGGATCGCCCCGCAGCATTACGCGCGTCATCTTGCGGCGGTCGCCGCTGCCCGCTCGTCCGTGCTCATTTCTCCCACACCGTCACGTCGACGTATGCCGTTCCGGCTCTGTCTCTGGCGACGCGACGCGCGTACGTGACGGACGGGCGGAATCCGGCCTGCGACAGCGCCGCTTCCTTCGGTCCGAATCCCGCGTCGCAATAGGCCAGGTACCTCTCCGCCTCCGGAAGCGCCAGCGCGCCGAGTAAGTCATGCGAGCGTTCCCAGAAATGCGGATGGCAATACACGTCCACAACGCAGCTTTCCGGCCAAAGACCGTCGAGCGACCACATCGCCAGGCCCGTCACCGCCGTGGTCTCCACCTGCCTCAATACCCTCACCCGCTCGATTCCGCCTTCCACCCTGCGCGTTGACGCGTCCCGAAGGACCGGCAGGAGCGGGCCCTCCGTGGACTGCCGCCCGAAAATCCGCATGCCGGCGCAACGCGTCACTCCGGGAAAACCTCCGGTAAACAGGGCCGTCGACGCGGGCCAGTCCCGCCAGTCCAGCGCTGCCGCTTCCGCCGGTCCTCGAGCGAAATAAGTCGCCTCGAACGCATCCTTTGCAGTCGTATAGTATTCCATATAGCCGCTGCGAGGCTCCACCCCCGTAAATCCATGCGCCCTGTAGATGTGATAGGGATGCGAGTCGTATCCCGTCCCAAGGTAGAGCGCCCTTCCGCCCCGCCGCCTGAAATGGTCAATCATCACGCGCATCAGTTCAGTCGCCGCCCGCTTCCGCCGGTCCTCCGGCCTCGTAAACACGTGACCGAATATCCCCACCCCCCGCGTTTCGACCGTGCACATATTGGCAAACGGAGTCCCGCCGCGATGCAGAATGTAGAAGTACGCACCGACGCCCGGACGTTCCCGAAGCACCATCGTGTTTCCCCAGCGCCAGGTCTCCCCCTTGTGTTCCAGAAGCGCCTCGATCCGTTCCGCCCAATCCGGGTCCGGCCCTTTCACGACTCCGGCTTCCACCCGTTCGCCCGATTTCAGTCTGATCGTGTCAATGGGTTCGTACATCGAAATCCTCATTTCCGAAACCGGATACCGGAGCCCCCCGGACCGTCCGGTCGCACGTTGCCGCAGGGGATCTATTTCGCCCACCCGGGCAAGCCCGACAGCTGAATTCCCAAAGCCGACCCGCCCAGAAGATAGATGGCGCCGGCGACGATGGCGACCCCCGCCAGGTTCAATATCAGCCCCACTCGCGCCATATCCGCAATCCGGACGCGATCCGTTCCGAACACGATCGCGTTCGGCGGCGTGGCGACGGGCAGCATGAATGCGAATGAACAGGAGAGTGTGGCCGGTATCATCAAGAGAAGGGGATTCACCTGAATAGCGACGCCCAACGCCGCCAGAATGGGCAGGAACATCTCGGCCGTGGCGGTGTTCGACGTCAATTCGGTAAGAAATGTAATCATCAGGCAGAGGATGGCCACCAGAAGCAGGGGATGCACCGCACTGAGCCCCGCCAGGCGATTTCCAAACCACATGGACAAACCCGATTCCATGAACCCGGTCGCCAGGGCGAACCCCCCGCCGAAGAGCAGTATGATATGCCAGGGCAGTTTGCCCACGGTCTGCCTGTCCAGAATCTTCTCCGCGGAACCGCTGCGCGCCGGGATCAGAAAGAGCAGAAGCGCCATTCCCATTGCAACGGATCCGTCATTCAGATACGCGCCGTCCGGAAACAACCCCGACCAGCCCGGTATTGCCGCATTGCCGATCCGGATCTCGTTCCGGAACAGCCAGAGAAACGCGAGCAGAACGAAATCCGCCAGAACCACCGCCTCCTCGTACGAAAGGGGCCCCAGCGCGCTATACTGATCCCGAAGTACGCTCCGGTCGATGGCGTTCTCCTGCCGGCCGCCCGTGTGAAGGCAACACAAGAGAAACCACGCCAGAACCAGAAACAGCAGGGAAATCGGAAATGCGAACAGGAACCAGCTTGCGAACGAGATCTCAGGCGCGTCCGGGAAATGAATATTCAGAATCCGTGCAAACGAGAGATTCGGCGGCGTGCCCACAAGCGTCGCCACGCCGCCGATGGAGGCGCCGTAAGCCACGCCCAGAAACAGACCGGTGGCAAATCCGCCCTGCGCCGCTCCCTCCTCGAGCTTCAACACCACCGCCAGTACGATAGGCACCATCATCATCGTGGTGGCCGTATTGGAGATCCACATCGACAGAAACGCGGTCGAAACCATGAAGCCCAGCAGGATGCGGCGCGGGCGAACGCCGCACCACAGGAGTACGCGCAATGCGATCCGCCGGTGCAGGTTCCAGCGCTGCATCGCCAACGCCACCATGAAGCCGCCGATAAAGAGAAAGATGACGTGGTTGAAATAGATGGGCGCGACGTTCCGCCCGTCCATAATCCCCAGCAGCGGGAACAGCACGATCGGGAGCAGCGCGGTGGCCGCGAGCGGCGCCGCTTCCGTCATCCACCAGACGGCCATCAGCAGGGCCACGGCCGCCGTCCGGGTTACGGCCGGCCGGCCCGGCTCCAGATCGAAGAACAGGAGAAGCGCGACGGCCAGAACGGGTCCGGCGAACAGACCGATTCTCTGCGTTTTCGTCACGGATGTTTTCGTTTTGTCCATATCCCGGCCCCCGACGGTCGGCGGTTCGCCGACCGCCTAATATACCCACGGCCCGATTGCTGAAAAGCGTAAAATGCCCGTTGACATCCCGGCGGGCATATCCTACATTGCACTCTGCTCGAAATCTTCCCGGCGCGGATCGGTGTTTGCACTTCCCGTTTCGTCCGCCGGTAATTCCAAAACAGCTTCTGGATACGGAGGCTGCGAATGAAGGACGGGAAATTCGGCTTCGGTATCGTCGGCTGCGGCGTGATCGCGCCCACGCATCGCCTGGCGATCGATGCCTGCGACGAGGCCGAACTGGTGGCGGTCTGCGACACCGACGAAAAGCAGGTCCGGTCTTTCCTCGCCGGCATGAATGGCGGCGCGGCCGGCGTTCGCACGTATTCAGACTGCAGAGAACTGGTTCAGGACCCCCGGGTGGACGTCGTCAGCGTATGTACGCCCTCCGGCCTGCATTGCGAGGGAGTAACCGCGGCCGCGAGCGCCGGCAAGCACGTGATGTGCGAGAAGCCCCTGGAGATCGACGCCGGCCGCATGACGGAGATGACGGCTGCATGCCGCGATGCGGGGGTGAAACTCGGCTGCGTCTTCCAGAGCCGCACCAGTCCGGACATGATCAGGGCCCGCCAGGCCATTCAGGACGGCCTGCTGGGCCGGATGGTTCTGGCCGACGCCTATCTCAAGGACTACCGCTCCCAGGCCTATTACCGGAGCGCGGGCTGGCGGGGCACATGGGCGCTGGACGGGGGCGGCGCCCTCATGAACCAGGGCGTGCACGGCGTGGACCTTCTTCTGTGGCTTATGGGCAGTCCGGTCACGTCCGTGTTCGCGCGAGCCGAACATAAAGTGCGCGACATCGAAGTGGAAGACACGGCCGCGGCCAATCTGCAGTTCGAAAACGGCGCGTACGGCGCGCTCATCGGCACCACTTCCTGCAACCCCGGAGAGGCCCGCCGCATCGAGTTGCACGGAGACCGCGGCACCATCACGGTCAGCGGCAGTTCGATCACACGCTGGGCGCACACCGTTGAGGAAGACGGCCGCGCCGGAGACAGCGAACCGCCGAGAGAAATTGAAATTGAAGGCGCGGTGGCCGATCCGAGTGACATCGGCAGTTCGGGCCACGTATTCCTGGTGGATGATCTTGTCCGTGCAATCCGGGAAGACCGGGACCCGTACGTTACCGGCGAGTCCGCCCGCGGCGCCGTCGACCTCATTCTGGCGATCTACGAATCCGCCCGCGCGGGCAGGGAAGTCGAGGTGCGGCACGGAGGCTGACCCCTTGCGGGCACGGCAAGGAATCCCGCACACCAAAACCCAAAAAGGGACGATGCAAAAATGGCGAACGACAGCAAACTCGGCTGGGGCATCATCGGCGCCGGCATGATCGCAGGCCATTTCCGGTCCGGCATCGAAGCGTGTCCCGACGCGGAACTGGTTGCGGTATGCAACTATAATGAAGAAAAGGGAAGAAAATTCGCCGCCGAGTCCGGGGGAATCAGATATTACAGGAATTATCAGGACCTGGTCGCGGATCCCGATGTGCAAATCGCCGGTATCTGTACCCCGTCCGGCATGCACGCCGACAATGTGATAGCCGCCGCCAGGGCGGGCGTACACTCGCTGTGTGAGAAGCCGCTGGACGTTACCCGCGAGAAAATGAACGAAATGATCGATGCCTGCCGCAACGCCGGCGTCAAGCTCGGCTGCATTTTTCAAAGCCGAACCAGCGATGAAGCCATCAAGGTCCGGAACGCCATCAGGAGCGGAGCACTCGGCAAACTGGTGCTGGCCGACGCCCTGATGAAGAACTACCGTTCTCAGGAGTACTACAACAGCGCCGGTTGGCGCGGCACGTGGAAAGACGATGGCGGCGGCGCACTGATGAACCAGGGTGTGCACGGGGTGGACCTGCTGCTGTGGCTGATCGACGACGACGTCGAGTCCGTGTTCGCGCGCGCCGAAAACAAGGTGCGCGACATCGAAGTGGAAGACACCGCCGTCGCCACGATCAGATACAGGAGCGGCGCCTTCGGGACGCTCATCGGCGCCACGTCGTGCAACCCGGGAGAGGCGTCTCGCATCGAACTCCATGGCAATTCCGGGACCATCACCATGAGCGGCACGCAGATTACACGATGGGCGACGACCGCAGAGGAAGACGGTCGCGCCGCCGACGCGTTTCCCCCAAGACAGATCGCCGCGGCAGGCAACGTTGGCGCCGCCAGCGCCGTCGCGCCCGGTCATGGCTTTCTTGTAAACGACCTTACCCGCGCCGTACTGGAAGACCGTGAGCCCTACATCCCGGGCGAGTCCGCACGGAAGTCCGTAGACCTGATCCTGGCCATCTACGAGTCCGCACGGACCGGACGGGAAATCGTTATGGACGCGTGGTAGAGGCCTGATCGCGATTGACCCCGATCCGGCGGCGCGGGGTCAATCGCGATCGTTGCCGCGCGTAAAAAAGGGACAGCCGGTTTCCAAACCGGCTGTCCCTTTTCATTTCGACGTCCGGCGTACTCAGGCGCAATCCGCCACCGTCACGACCCTGCCCGTTTCGGCGGAGGCATAAATCGCTTCCACCACTTCCACGGCTCTCAGCCCGTCCGTTCCCGAAATTCCGGGAGGCTTCCCGTCCAGTATGGCATTGACCGTCTCTTCAAGGTACACCCGGCCCGATACGCCGCCGTAGCCTTCCGCGGCTTCGGAAGCGATTCTCAACGTCGACTGCGGTCCGTCCGCGAAATCGGGATGGTCGCTGACCACGAAGACTTCATCCGCCGTTCCCCCCCACGCCGGGCTCCACGACACCGTACCCAGGCTGCCTCGAAGGCCGATGAAGAGATCCCTGCCGGCGGGATAGGCCTTCGGTACGGAATAGCTGATATCCAGCGTGGCTGTCGCGCCGCTTCTGAACTTCACGATACCGAAGCTGTTGTCTTCGATGTCCAGGCGGTGTTGCAGGTGACTCACCATGCCCGTCGCCTGCTGAACCTCGTCCTTCAGGTACCACCTGAACAGATCGATCCAGTGCGTTCCCAGATTGTGCATCGGGCCGCCGCCGGCAATCGCCCTCCGGTTCAGCCAGGGTGAAATCCCGTCTTCCATGTAACGCAGCGGCGAACCCGCGGCGCACCTTCCTTCGAGCGCGACTAGTTGCCCCAACATGCCGCGATCGACAAGCGCCTTGATCTTTCTGGACGCCGGATGCGCGCGCCAGCAGTAGGGCGAGGACAGCGTCACGCCGGCCTTGTCAGTGGCCGCTATCATGCGCAGGATTCCCCCGGAGGTATCCGCCATCGGCTTTTCGACGATCACGTGCTTACCGGCAAACGCCGCCCGTTCCACCGCCTCCGGGCACTCGGCGTGCGGCAGCAGGATCACGACCAGTCCGATATCCTCCCGCGCCAGAAGCGTGTTGTAGTCCTCGTACCCGTCGATACCGGTCTGCCCGCACACCCGCGCCAGATACGCCGGATCCGCTTCCGCGACTGCCCGCACCTCTGTCCGGGCGATGGCATCGAAATGTGGAAGGTAATCCAGGGAATGAAGGTGATGAAATCCGATTATCCCAACCCCGAGCCTCTTCATCGAATCGCATTCTCCTTTAGAAGCTGTTTAAAAATTCCCAGCGGTCTTCGCACGGCTGCAAAAGCGCCGGTCGGCGTTGGTCAAATCCACCCGTATCCAATGTATCGAGGCTGCGCGCCCCTCGCCTCTCTTAGGCGGATTTGCCCGCCTTGACCGCCACTTTTTCGCTCGCGCTCGGGAACTCACCGGTAATTTTAAAACAACTTCTTACGGCCGGACGCGCATTGCTGGCCGCGGTATCCGGCTCTGTGTATTCACCCGCACCAATCCGCGATGGCGCGTGCGAGGACTTCCGCACCCTCGGCCAGACTCTGTACGGGGATCTGTTCCTGGCTGGAGTGCGCCACGCCCAGCGTTCCCGCGCCGATCACGACTGCGGGGACGCCGATCAGATTGGAATAGAACCACGCATCGCACGACGCGGGCATCGCCGCCACCTCGGCGGCCTGTCCGCTCGCAAGACAGGCCCGTTGCAACGTTTCTACGATGGGATGGTCCGCCGGCACCTCGTTGCAGTCGTGACGGTACATGAACTCCATATCAAAATAGTCAGGGAGCCAGTCTCCGCCTTCTTCCTTCAGCGCTTCCTCCATCTCGCGCATCACTTCTTCCTTGTTCCTGTTCGGCAGGAATCCGAGAACGCCCTTGAACGTCGCCTTTCTCGGCGCCATCGCGGGCCAGTCCCCTGCCTCCAGCGTACCGAACGTGATGGGCATCGGGTTCTCATATGCATCGTAGAGCGGATGTCCTCTGGATTCAGCCAGCAGTCTCCCGTGATATCCCTCCAGAATGTCGATAGCGCGCATGGCCTCCTTCAGCGCGCTTACCGTGCGCCCCGCCTGTCCGCTGTGACCCGCCCGCCCGTAGACGTTCACCGTGAACCATACCGCGCCGCGTATCGACGGCAGGATCTTCAATTCGGAGGGTTCCAGGACCAGGGCCGCATCGGCCCGGTCGTTTCCACGCACGAACGCGAGCGTTCCGTTGCCGCCGCATTCCTCCTCGATCACCAGGTGTCCGATCAGGTCTCCCTTAAGCGCCACGCCCATCTCTTTCAGGGCGGCAAGCGCCAGGTACAACATGGCCGCCTGTCCCTTGCAATCACACGCCCCGCGGCCGAATACCACTCCGTCTTCCACGTGCCCGTCGAACGGACGGGCCTGGTCGGACGAGGCGGGAACGACGTCCAGGTGGGTATTCACGATCAAAGACCGTCCGCCGCCATTGCCCTTTTTGAACACCCTCAGATTCGGCCGGTCCGCATAACTGAGATCCGTAAGCTTGAACGAATAGTCGGCGTCCTCCTGGATCGTGTCCGAAATGGGCACGAGTTCACGTTCGTCGACCACTTCTCCCATCCGGGCGTGCAACACGCGCATCGCCTGACCTTCGTTTCCGCGCACGGACGGGATGCGGATCAGATCGCAAAGCAGCCCTACCGCATCTTCCTTGTGAGACTCGATTGCGGACTTCAATAACCGGTTATCCAAGGGCGCACTCCCGGGATCCGGCGCGTGTAATTCCGGATCCTTCATTATCGGTACGATATGACCGTCCTGCCGGCTTTCCGAAAATTACCTGCCGCTTCATCCGGCGAGTTCTTCCAGCGCACGGTCGAGGACGTCGATGCCCAATCCCGCTTCCGCTTCGGTGATAACCAGCGGAGGCGCGATTCTTACGACGTTTCCGTACAACCCCACCTTACCGAGCAGAAGACCGTGCTCTCCCGCCCGCAGCAGCAGACTCGACGTCAGTTCCGGCGCGGGCGTCTTGTCCTCCGGGTCCAGGACGAACTCAAGACCGATCACGAGACCCTGCCCTCTTACGTCGCCCAGCACCCGGTGCTTCGCCTTGAGCGCCTGAAACCGCGCCATCATGTAATCGCCAACGCTTCGCGCGTTTTCCGGCAGTCTTTCGTCTTCCATTACATCCAGAACGGCATGGGACGCGGCGCTGGCCAGCGGATTACCGCCGCACGTGCTGGACATCTCGCCGGTCCCCATGCACTCGAAAATGCGACTCTCGCCGGCAAGCGCAGAAGCCGGCATGCCGCTGCCGATACCCTTGCCCAGACAGACCATGTTCGGCTGCAGGTCCTCCCACTCGAGCGCAAACAGTTTTCCCGTTCGACCGAATGACGATTGCACCTCGTCCAGAATGAAGACCATCCCGCGCTCCCGCGCCCACGCTTCGAGCCCCTTCAGCCAGCCGGCGGGCGGAAAGATGAAACCCGCGCCTCCCTGGTAGGGTTCGGTGATAACGGCGCCCACGTCGCCCGTGGACGTGGAATCGATAATCCTGTCCAGGTTTTCGAGGCAGCGTCGTGCGCATTCCTCTTCGGTTTCGCTCTTGTAAAAGTCCCGATAGAAATAGGGAAACGGCGCCAGTATTCCACCGGGCAACTGGGGTCCGAACGCACGCTTCGTGTACATATTGCCGGCAACGCTCATCGGCCCGTAGGTGCGTCCGTGAAATCCCCCGTAAAACGAGAGCACCTCGTGCTTTCCCGTGAATCGTTTGGCAATGCGGAGGGCCGCCTCGGTGGCCTCGGCGCCCGTTGTCAGCAGGAAGGTCTGATCGATATTGTCAGGAAGCAGATCGGTCAGGCGTCTCGACAGCGTCACCCGTTCAGGTGTGGGGAACGAATAACAGTTCATCAGCCGTCCGGCCTGTTCCCGGATACGTTCCACGTGGCGCGGATGCGAGTGACCGAGATTGGTCACCAGTACGCCGGAAGTGAAATCCAGGAACCGGTTGCCGTCCACGTCCCACACCCAGACGCCCTCACCGTGGTCCCACACCACAGGCACCTGATCGGCCATGCAGGGCGGCTCGTATTCCCTCGAAACCTCGAGCAGTTCAGTGGAACGGGGTCCCGGAATTTCCCGCTTCTCCAATGTCATCGCGTTGGCTGCCAGCGCCATTTCGGATCTCCCGACAGGTTCAACCAGGATTCGTATGTTTTCTGGACGTTAAATCGAGTATGTGTTTGTTAATAAAGGCGATTAAACTGCGGATTACCAGGATAAACCAGGTTACTGGACGTGCACGAGAATATCATCTTTATGGACGACCGCGATACCCCGTTTGGCACCGGTCCCTTGTTTGTCTCTTGTGCTTTTTGTGGCCAAATTGACTGTTGTTTTTTTTCGAACTGAGGCTATTAGGCATCCCCCTATGCGAGTTCCTTGTTGATCAGGAACCGCGGCGGCCGCCCTTCAATGAACCGAACGAAGTCCTCCATCACCTTTTCGCGCATGCTCCAGTTCGCCTCTTCCGAATACCACGCGAGGTGGGGGGCCAGGAGCGCATTCTCCAGCTTGAACAGGTCCATTTCCGGATCGGGCGGCTCCTGCTCGTACACGTCGACGGCCGCCCCGGCGATCCAACCCTCCCTCAAGGCCCGGGCAAGCGCATCCGCGTCCACCAGACCGCCTCTGGCCGTATTCACCAGATAGGCGCGGGATTTCATCGCCCGGAGTTCTCTTTCGCCGATGAGATGGTACGATTCGTCGTCCAATGACGCGTGAACCGTAATCATGTCGGCTTCATTCAGTACCGTTTCCAGGTCCACGACCTGCACACCCAGTTCCTTCTGCCGTTCTTCGGACAGATACGGATCGCAGACCAGGACATTCACCTCAAACCCGGCCAGCTTCCGAAGCGTCAGGCTCCCGATACGGCCGCATCCAATAATGCCCACGGTCTTCCCCTTGACGGAATAGACCGGATAGACCTCCGTGAAATCCCAGATTCCGTTCCGGCTCGACTCATCCAGAATCTTCCGTCCCACGTTCAGCTTGCGCCAGCCGGACAACAGCAGCGTAATGGCGTGTTCAGCGACCTCGTCCGAACAATAGTCCGGCTCGTAGGCGACTCGGATTCCCTTCTTCGTCGCGGCGCTCACGTCCACGTTGTCGTATCCGACGCCGTGCCTCAGGATCAGCTTGCACCGTTCCAGCTTCTCGATCACGCCGGCGGTCATCTTCACCATATTCACCAGAATCATATCGGCGTCGACGATCTTTTCCACAAGTTCGGATTCCGGCCTGAACTTGAGCTGATGATATTCGAAGGCGACGTGTCCGTATTTCCGGAGCTCCTCCTCTTCCCATTTCAGGTCGGGCTCGATATAGTCGGTCACCACAATCTTGATCGGATCCATAGAACGCTCCCGAAAGAATAGAAAATCCCGGTTCACCCCTTGAAAGGCAGCGCCACGGGGCTGCCGGACCTCGCGGACTCGTAAATCGCAAGGATGATCTCGATCGCCCGCTTCGACTCCGGTCCGTCGATTTCCGGTTCACCGCCTTCATCCAGAATACGAACCATCTCCGCAATCTGCGCCCTGTGTCCTTCGGTTCCGAAGGTCTTCGAATCCGATGCCGCCCTGGCCACGTCCGTGGCGTCCGCCGCCGTCTCCTCGACGTTTTCGCCCTCGACGTCCCATCTGGTGATCTGGTCCGCTTCCACCACAACCGTACCCCGGTCTCCGGAAAACTCCATCCTCGCCGGCAACCCGGGATACGCCGCGGAAGACGCCTCGATCACACCCAGCGCTCCGTTCTCGTATTCCAGCGTGGCAACAACCGTATCCTCCACCTCGATATCGTGGATCAAGGTGCCCATTCTGGCATAGACGCGTCTTACGGGTCCCATAATCCACTGGAGCAGGTCCACCGTGTGGCTGCCCTGCGTCATCAGCGCCCCGCCGCCCTCCATCGCCCAATTGCCCCGCCAGTCGTCCGCATCGTAGTAAGCCTGAGGCCGGAACCACTTGATATAGGCGTCAGCCAGCACCATTTTGCCGAGAGCGCCGGTCTGCACAGCGTTACGCACCCGGTTGACCGCCTGCCCATATCGCAGTTGAAAGACGCCCATCAGCTTCACGCCCGCGTCTGCGGCGGCTCGGATGATCCGATCCATGTTCCGTATGGATACATCCAGAGGCTTCTCAACGATCAGGTGTTTTCCGGCTTCCGCCGCATCCGTCACGATCGGAATACGGACGCCGCTGGGCGTGCAGATGCAAACCACGTCCACTTCGGGCAGGCGGAGAATCGCTTCGTGATCGGTAAACCAGGGCACGCCGTGCGCCTCGCCGGTGGACCTGGCGCGTGATTCGCTTCTGCTGTAAACGGCGACCAGTTCCGCCCCGTCCGTTTCCTGCACGGCGCCGATGTGATAATCCGCCACCACGCCGCATCCGATCATTGCAAAACCCCAGGTCCGTTGGCCCATAGACGAATCCTCCCGGACTTATCGTTCAACTGTTGCACGTTCCCGCGGTACCCGTGCCGGCTCCGTGGCGAGTCGCTAACCGCCGATGTCTCCAGGCTTGCCCCAAGTCCGCCGGCGGTGTATCTTTTCCGGACGATCGGCCGCCCGTTACAACCGAGTCCGTCAATGAGAAATGACATGATAACACGGTGCTGCGAGATGCGTTTTCGCCTGCGGAGGTCATTAGCGTATGGAATACGTACATCCTGAACTTCTGGCAGGCAAAGTTGCCTGGGTCACGGCGTCCGCGCGGGGTCTTGGCCGGGCGATTGCGGAACGCCTTTCCCGCTGCGGCGCTTCGATCGTGGTTCACGCGAGATCCGACAGGACGGCTGCCGAGTTCAACGAAGCTCCCTCCACGACTCACGCGGCGAGGGAAATCGCGCAGACGGGCAACACCGTGATCACCGTATTTGCCGACGTATCGGATCCCCTGCAGGTCAGAGGAGCGGTTGAACGCATCGAATCCGAACTCGGTCCGATCGACATTCTGGTCAACAACGCCGGGGGCGACATTGCCGCGGCGGGCGGCAAACCGAACCCGAACGATACGATCGGTATCCCGTTGGTAGACGTCGAGGCCGTGTTCAAGCGGAACTTCGACACAACCCTGCATTGCTGCCGCGCGGTCGTTCCGGGCATGATTGGGCGCGGGGGAGGCAGAATTGTCAACGTCGGTTCGGTGGACAGCTTTACCGGCGATCCCGGAGGAGGCCCGGTTTACGCCACGGCCAAGGCGGCGCAGACCCACTATACCCGTTGCCTGGCAGCCCAACTCCGGAAACACAACATTACCGTGAACATGGTTGCGCCGGGCGATTCCCCCAGCGGCCGATTTCTTGCCACGGGTCAGGCAGACCCGGAGTTTATGAAAGCGATGAGCCGGCCCACGCTGATCCGTTACGCGTATCCAGATGAGATCGCGCGTGCCGTGCAGTTCTTCGTTTCGCCGCTTGCAAGCTTCGTGAGCGGCCAGGTCCTGCGCGTAGACGGCGGAGCGCAGCTTTCGCCCGCATAGACCGTAACCGGACCGGATAAAATGCATCTTTCGTCAAAGCCTGTCCAGTTCCGCGCGGTATTCCTCCGGCGTATCGATATCCCTCAGGACGCCTTCGTCCTCCACCTCCACCTCCTCCGTGTCGCCCGGGTGCCCCCGCATGACGGGTTTGAGCCCCTCTTCGCCGCCCAGGGACCGGATCTCGCAAGCATAACGCCCCAGATCCACCAGGGCCGGATGCCCCCGTCTTCCGCGATAGACCGGAACGACGATACCCTTGTTGCCGTTCCGATACGCCGCGGCCACCTTCCTGACCACGCCCGCACGGACGTTCGGCTGATCCCCCAGGGCGATCAGCGCGGCATCGGCCGACTTTTCCAGTGCGGAAAGCCCGCAAAGGATACTTGAAAACATGCCTTTGCGATAATCGGGATTCAGGTGAAACGACACGGGTCGTTCCGCCAGACTCTCCCGAACGGCATCCGCCCGGTGGCCAAGCACGACCAGGATTCCATCCAGATTGGCTTCCAGCAGCGTATCGACTACGGTCTGAAGTACCGTCTTCTCGCCAAACGGCAGCAGCTGTTTGGGAGACCCCATGCGTGTCGACAACCCGGCAGCCGGCACAAGCGCGCAGATCCGTTTTTCCATTTGAACGTCAAGTATAATAAAAAAAAGCCGCTGTGACCACAACTTCCGATCCACGACTGCAGATTCAGGCGGGTGCGGTTGCTCCACGTTTAAAAACAAACACTTAATCTCCAACAGTCAAGTGAAATCAATGATAGGACGGCAAGATGAATGTACCGGCCGGGGCCTTGCCGTGGAGGGTCTGTGAGAACGATACCTCGTTATCCATAAAAGTATTATAAACAGATAGTTATACTCATACATCTACGCTTTGACTTGACTTTTATCCGTTAAATTGTACATTAGATTTCTTTGAAATATCGACCGGGTCGAATTCCGCGCAGTGTCAGCTTCCGAAGAAGTCGTTTCAGGTGCTCTGCGAATCTTGCAAAACGCGTCCCGCCGCACGGATCTCCACCCGGATTCTGAACGGAGAGAAACAGGTCACCTATCGTTGCGAAGTCTGCGAAGCGTTGGCTGAATCCGGGTCGAAGCCCCGCCTCGAGCGTCCCTGCGAGCGCTGCGGGGAGAAGGAGGGCCGGATCAAACTCACCCGCCTCGCGGAGCGCTATCGAACCGTAACGTATCTGTGTGAAACCTGTGCGGCGCGGACCTGACTCTGGCGGACGTACACACGTTTTCACCGGCGGGTCGTCCGCCCGTATATTCCGCCCGTTCTCTTGCCCGGGCGGCCCCAGGCCGCCGCGCGTTTCAGTAACCGGACAGCCACATTATGGATACCAGTACATTCCTCAATCCTCCGGCGCCATATCGGATCCTTCCTTCCTGGGCGTGGAACAGTACAATCGAAGAGAGTGAGATTGTTCGCCAGATCCGGGAGATGAGCGAAAAGGGCCTTGGCGGTTTCTGTCTCTCCGCGGGGCCGGGGCTTCGAATTCCGTACCTTTCCAGAGTCTGGTTCGATCGGGTCCGGACCGCGGTCGAGACCGCCAGGGAGTGCGGACTTCAGGTCTGGCTGCACGACGAATTCCCCCACCCGCACGGCATCAGCGGAGGGAGGGTATCGCTGGGCCATCCCGAGTATCGGGGCCAGCACCTTACCTTCGATGAAATCACGGTCCAGGGCGGCCAGCAGGTCGACATGGAACTGCCGTGGGGTACCGTATTGCGCGCCCTCGCCGTTCCGCTCAAACGGGACCGGTGTCTGTGGGAGAGTGTTGAGGACATCGGGGAATATATCGGCTCGAACCAGCTTCATGAAATTTACAGGGAACACGCCGGGGACGGGGGGTACCACAACAAGAGATTTCTCGCCCGCCATCTGACGCATCGTCTTTTCTGGAAGGCGCCGCCGGGACGCTGGAGAGTGCTTGTCTTCATCCAGAGGGAAAGCGATGCGGAAGAACCCCATGGGATCCACTTCGACCCGTTCAACGCCGAAGCCGTCGCCTGTTATCTCGACACCACGCACGGAAGGTACGCCAGCGGGCTGTCAGGCGGTTTCGGCGGCGCGATCAAGGGCATTCTGACCACCGAGGCATTTTCCATTCCGGGCAGATGGCCCTGGTCTCCTGCTCTGCCCGGGGTGTTCCAGGAACGTAACGGGTATGACCTCCTCAACTGCCTCCCTGCGCTGATGACCTATTTCGGTCCGAATACGGCCCGGATCCGGTACGATTACTTCCAGACGCTGAGCGAGATGCTCAGAGACAATTTCCATAAGGTATTCGAGGCGTGGTGCGCAAAACACAACGTGCTGCACGCGTCTGACGTGACGGTTTTCAGGAACGCCCACAGACGGAACGTCCACATACCCGGCACCTGCGGCGGCGGTGAAAAGGTGGGTGGGTTCAGAGACGGGGACGCGCACGCCGCCGCTTACCGACGCAATCCCAGGTTCTCCGTATCCATCCACGACGGCGGCCGCGCTTTCAACACGTGCTTCCGGAATACCGGGTGGTCGCTGACGCTCCAGGATATGAAGTGGACGATCGACCGGATGGGCGCCCTTGGCGCCAACCTCTTCCATGCGCAGGGATTGTCCTACACGCTCGACGGACTGCGCAAACACGACAATCCACCGTCGATCTTCCACCAGAATCCCTACTGGAAACACTTCCGGCTTCTGGCGGACTACGCAGGCCGTCTCTCGTACGCCCTCAGCCAGGGACGCCGGCGGACCAATCTGGCCCTTCTGGATCCGGTGACGAGCCTTTGGGCGCACCTCGGAAGCCCGGGTCTCGGATGGCGATATATCGGCTACGACGAGGATGAGGCCAAGCTTACCGAGCGGCTCGCGACGGATTGGGCGTATCTCATCGAGTCCCTTTGCCAGATGCAGCGCGATTTCGACTCCCTGGATCCGGAAACCCTGGCTGCCGCGCGCGTCGAGGGAAACCGGCTGCAGACCGGGAGAACCAGCTACGACGTACTCATTCTGCCGCCCATTACAAACCTGGAGCGAGAGGCGTTCGAACGCATCCGGCAGTTTATCAACGCCGGCGGTAGAGTCATCTGTCTGGGCCTGCTTCCGATAGAAGACATCGAGGAAGGTCCTTCCGTCGTAGATGCATTTTCCCGCCTGACCGACATGGAACCCGGCAGAATGCGAAGGGACTATATCGGCCACGAACTGGGCGTACATCTCATACAGAGAGGGGACCTCTACTTCATCCGTACGGGGGGTTCCGTAGAAAAGAACCGTGGCGCGCGAATGCTGGCCGATCTGCTCCACCGGATTCTTCCTCCCGATGTGATCGTGGAGACAGACAAGAAGAACGGATCGGCGATCATGGCGCAAAGAAGAGAAACGCCAAAAGAAGATCTGTTTTTCTTTACCAACACCGATCGAAACGCCTTCACGTCCCGGATCGACGTACAGGTTTCCGCTCGTCGCCGAAAGGTAGAACGGTGGGACCTCGAAACCGGCCGGCGGTCGCCGCTGGCGGCGGTGCGGGAGGCCGACCGGATCAGGTTCAACCTCGACTTCGATCGGCTGCAGTCTCACCTTATTGTCGTATCGGAAGACAAACCCCAGCGGCTGACGGCGTCGGAAACGGCAGCCGTTTTGCGTCCCGACGCCAACGATGCGTGGAAAGTCGATGCCGAAGAGGACAACTGTCTGCGCATGGACAGGTTCCAGATGCAACTCGATCCACAGAACAAGGGGATCGAGCAGGGTTGGCACAAGCCGGGCTACAGGGACAACCGCTGGACGTCCGTAACCCCCAAACCGGTGGTTGAACAGATTCGAGATCTACCGACCCTTTCCGGCCTGCCCTTTACGTTCAACAGCGGCGGCCCGGGCAAGGATGCGGGTCCGGACATCGAATTCCCCCTGGTATGCTGGTTCAGAACGGCTTTCTCAGCCGACGTCGTGCCGTCCAAGCTCTCCCTGGTGATGGACCGCAGCGCCATTCTCGGGGAATACCAGATCTACCTGAACGGTGAGCGCCTGCCCGGAAAGGCATTCCGTCCGACGTTTCGTTACGACCACAACAACGTCACGTGCGCGGTGGTGCGACGTGTGAACACCGGGAAGAACGTCCTCGCAATCCGCGTTGAGCTGGACGACCTCAATCAGGGCCTGGTCGATGCCTTCTATCTCTTCGGGAAATTCGGCGTCAGGCGCTGGCTCAGCCACTATCAGCGAATGGTGGCGCCGGTAGACCGTGGTTTCCCCGGTGAACTCGACGAGCAGAAGATGCCCTACTATGCGGGCACGGTCGTCTATACAAAGGATATGACGTTCGCGGAACCTCCCGAGTCTGAGGCGTTCGTCTTCTCGCTCGAGGAGGAACTCAAGGACGTTACCGATATCGTCGAGGTGACCATCAATGGCCGTTCCCTCGGTACGAGAGCGTGGGCGCCGTACAAATGGACGGCCAGCACCGAGTGGCTCAAGCCCGGGAAGAATCGAGTCGTCGTCCGGATGACCAACACGCTTTCCCGGCTGCTCACCGGGTGCGAATTTGAACCCGGCACCCATTCGCTGAGGCCCGTCGCATTGTAGGAGATCGCGGCGGGTGTGGCGAATCCATAGCCACCGGATTGCGAAGTAAGATGAAGCGGCCTCACGTCGAGGTCGCTTTTGTGTTGAAATCAGGTCGCAAATGAAGGTAGATGTCTTTCGAAAAGGAGAAAAGCGTGAGAAAAGGATGGATCGCGGCGGGCGTGGCGGCCGGGCTTCAGGCATTTCTCCTGCTGGCGGCAGGGCTCATCTTCGCCGCCCTGTTCCTGATCAAGATCCTCTGGGCGTGGACGATTCCCGATCTCTTTCCCGGCGCGGTGGAACAGGGGCTCATCGCGGGTGAAATCTCGTGGTTTGCATCCCTGAAGCTGGCCCTGTTTCTGGGAATCCTGTCTGCGATCATCGGGAACAGGAGCGTGTCCGCCTCACATTCCCGGTAGAAGGAGACCATTGATTATCGGTCGCCGGTGAGTTGGCAACCGGGAAATCATATGAGATTCGACGACACGTCGTATTACAGGGCATACGATCACAATTATCGCGTCGCGTATGAAGAAGGCCTGGCGTTCCTTGGTGAAGGCGGATCGCGGAGGGAACTCCGGCGCCTGAAAAGAATGCTCGGAAGAATCCTCCACGACCCGCTTGAAACCGGAATACTGGACGTGGGATGCGGGGATGGAACGGTCGGCGTCTTCCTTGCCGGGCTGGGATATCGCTATCTGGGTGTCGACGTCTCGGAGGCGGCCATCGACCGCGCCGGACAGCGGTGCGCCGAAGCCGGCGTGGATGCGGGATTCCGGGTTGCAGACGCACTGGATACGGAGTCGTTGCCGGCTGACGGGTTCGACGTCGTCGTTGACTGCGGTTGTTTCCATATGCTGGTTGTCGACGCCCACAGGGAAAAATACCTGAAAAACGTGAGACGGGCCATGCGGGACGGAGGACATTTCATTCTGTTCGGCTCGCACGACCCCGACGCTTACGACGGGCCGGTGGACTCGTTCGGCGAATTCTGCAGGAAGACGGGGACGAACACTTCCGGAGTCCCATTTCAAAAATGCGTCGGAGATCACTGGATGAATGTGAATGGCAGAAGGGTATACTTAATGGGGCGCCCGCGAAGCGTGAAGGGCTATCGTGCGGAACTGACCGCGGCGGGTTTCAGGATCCTGTATCGTACGACCTGTCGTCGCGATCCGAGGGACGCGGGCTTCCTGATGCAGAAGGACGTGGGAGTGCCTGACGCTTGAGTGGGGTCCGCACGAACTCTCGACCTGCCGCGTAGCCATGATTGCCGATCCCGGGGGGATCCGATCTTCATTCACCGGCGAAGGGACGGGACGTGGGGATAGCCGGCGCTTTCGGTTCCACGATCTCGATGTCAGGATTGACATGCCCGAGAGCGATTTCGATCTTACCTGGTACCATGGTTCCCAGCAGAAGTTGACGGAACTTCGCGTTGGCAGTTCGATTACGCAGATCCGCGACCTTGCGAAGGCGTTTTCTCACAGGCCCTCGCTTGTCAGCAGGTCTTGCCCCGACGAGTTCCTGTCCGACAAATGTCGGGTGAAGCACGATGGCGTCACGCCCGGGATTCTCTATACTGTTTCCGAGGGGATCGGTCCTGAGGATATCTATCCGCATCCTCATCCGGCGAATGCCGATGGCTGGGAGTGGCTGACCAGGCGTGAATTGAAACTGAAATTCATCGAAGAGACAATCGTATCGGACCATGAGCGTCTGACCGACGATGACATCGCGGAGATCAGGCGAAAACAGAGAGAACGTGGCGAGGAGACGTTTTCGGAGAAGTCCGATTGAAAAACAAAAAACCAAACCTGGAGGTACGCGACTCATGACCCAATGGAAGATCAATCTGGACGACGTACCCGAAGAACATCAGAAGTGGACCTGGAGCACTGGAAGCTACGAACGCTATCGTCGCCATGTCTCGGTCGCCCTGGGGAACACTTCGGAATCGCCGCATCCATTCGACGTGGAACTGACGCGTCTTCCCCCAGGCGCGCGCCCATGTCCGGTGCACTCGCACGAACGGATGTGGGAGTTCTTCATTGTCGTGTCGGGCAGGGCCGTGGTCGATCGTGAAGGAGAGTCTACAGAAGCCGTCGCCGGGGACTGCTTCATGCAGCAGGCAGGCACCCGGCACCGGATCCGAAACGGGAGTGATTCCGAAGACCTGGTCTTCTACGTGATCGCCAACGAGCCCGGCGGCCCCGACACGACCCGGAAGTACGACGTCTAACCGGCGCACAGTCCCGCCCGTTCCTCCCATTGTTGTCATTCGACGCGAACGCAGCTTCCCCGCGTTCCGCCCATCTTCCGGTGGCGCAGGCAGGCGACTGCGCCTTGGTCCGACCTCGATGCCCCGCTCTTGCGCTGATTCCTTCTGTGCCTTTTGTGCTTTTTGTGGTAAGTTTCGCCGTTGCCTCTTTTCGGATTAAGGTTGATTCTCAGAACGTGCGTGGGGCTTCAAATTGGGGTTCTCAATCTCAGCGGGTGAGATCTTCGGCCTGTCGTGTTCGCTGGTCTGGGCGGTGAACAGCCTGATGGTGCGCACGCAGTCGCAGGCCATTCCGCCCGCGATGATGAACGGCATCCGGTGCGCCGTGGCCACGGTCTTCTTCTGGATGCTGCTTCCGTTCGGACCGCCGCTTTCCAGCTACGCGCTGGTAACCGGAACGGAGTGGGCGCTTCTGGTGGGCGGCCTGCTGATCGGAATGGCCGTTGGCGAAACGATGTACCTCGCGGCGATCAGGGAAATCGGCGTATCGCGAGCGATGGCGCTGTCGGGGACCTTCCCGCTGTCCACGTTCTTCTTCGAGTGGGCCCTGCTGCAAAACCCGTTCAGCCGGCGATTCTTCCTTGGGATCTGCCTCGTGGCTGTGGGGGTGATTTTCCTTTCACGGCGAGCGCGGCAACCCGCCGGCGAGCGGCCCGACCGGCTCGTCCCCGGCATCTTCCTCGCGCTGTTCGCCTGCCTGCTTTGGGGCCTGAGTACGGTAATGCTCAAACCGGCAATCGCAAACATGACGTCGGTACAGGCCAACAGCGTCCGCGTGCCGCTTACCGCCGCGGTTCTCTTCCTGACACGGGCATGGGCGGGTCCGGTAATGCGCATCCGGGATATTGACCGGCGGGCGCTGTTGATCGTGGCAGCGAGCGGGATTGTGGGGGTGGGCGCCGGATCCCTGCTATATGTGATGGCGATCGCCCGGATCGGCCCCGCGAAGATGGCCACACTTGCGTCTGTATCTCCCGTCCTGGGGATGCTGATGTCGGTGTTCTTACTCAAGGAGAAGCTGACCGTGCCGCTTGTGGCGGGCGTGGTACTCTGTGTGGGCGGCGTGTGGATGGTCCTGTGACTCACGGGAACAGTGAGGCTACACACACTTGCGTGTGTATATTGCGCCGGCCCGGTTTGACGGGCATGGTTCCGTTCAGTACGCGGGCCGTGGGACATGAAACCGAAAAACAAGAGGCGGGCCTGTGATTCGCGAAATTCTGGATGACCTGTTCGGCAGGGAACTGCTCGACGCCCACCCGGATGAATGGGGGATTTGCGCGTATTGCGACCACCCCTCAGCGATGGGGTACGCGACGACGATTACGCCGGAGGCAATTGGGAAGGCGGTCGATCTGAACGTGGACCTTATCGTTACGCACCACGACGCCTGGGATTTCATGTTCGAGCAGTGCGAGGAAGTCCAATCTCTGTTGAAGGAAAACGGACTCACGCACGTATGGGCGCACCTCCCGCTGGATCTGGCCGATTTCGGGACGTCTGCAACGCTGCTGTCGGAGATGGGATGTGCGCCTGTGGCTGTCCTTCAGCATGCCGGGGGAAGGGTGGGCGAACGCCCTGAATTCGCACCACTGGGCGCCCTGCGCGAGAGACTGACCACATTGATGTCGGAGCAGCCATGCAGGGTATATGACGCAGGTCGGGCGGTGAGGAGAGTAGCCACCGTAACGGGCGCCGGATTCTACACGAACTTCCTGAGAGACGCGCTGAGTTACGACGTCGACCTCTACGTCACCGGAGAAACGAGTCTCTTCCTGCTCGAATACGCGAAATTCCGAAAGGTAAACGTGCTCGTGTATTCGCACAACTATACCGAACTCCCCGGCGTACGCGCCTTCGCGGAAAGAATCGCCGGCGCGCTCGGTCTCGATATGAAGGGGCATCTGGGGGACTCTCACTGGTAATGTTTCGAGTGGTGAACGGAATTCCGTTCGAACAATTGTCCTGGCCCCTTGTGTCTTAATTCGTCGGGCAGTATATTTTCAGGGGAATTCAGACGTCTGACAATCGAGTTGACAAAGAAGCTGTTTTAGAATAACCGGTGAGTCCCCGAGCGCGAGCGAAAGAGTGGCGGTCAAGGCGGGAAAATCCGCCCATATTTGTCTATACGGGTGGGTTTGACCAACGCCGACCGGCGCTCTTGCAGCCGCGCGAAGACCGCTGGGAATTTTAAAACAGCTTTTAAGACCGGAGATTTCGCAATGGCGGATCGAGAACGAAACACGATTGACTTGCAAGAGGTCGTTTCACGTGAACCTGAAATTCACAGTGGAGACCTCGTTTTCGCCGGTACGCGCGTGCCGGTTCAGAACTTATTTGGCTACCTGAAAGGAACCTCTTCCCTCAATGACTTTCTGGATGACTTTCCCTCCGTTTCCCGAGAGGCGGCAGTAGCTGTGCTCGAAGCCGCCAAAGCACGCCTCTTCGCCGATGCGTCTACTTCTTGATGAATCTGTTCCCCGTCCCGTGCGACGATTTCTACCTGGCCATACCGTAATGACAACACGCCGTGCGGTTGAGGCGGATGTTCCGGCGCTTATTGACCTGGCGCAGCGGTCCTGGCTTTCGGGAAACTGCGAACTGGCGCCGATCGAGGCTGTGCGCGATTGGATCGAGTGTGATTTCGAACGAACGCGGTATCCGGAAATCTGGCCGAACGTCACGGTTGCGGAACACGGGTCACGAATCCTCGGTCTGACGAGTACCGACGGCCAGGAAGTGGCCGATCTATGGGTACATCCCTCCTTCCAGAGACGTGGCATCGGGAGTACGCTGTTGCAGGTGGCCGAGGAGGAGATTCAATTCGCTGGCTACCGCACCGCCCGGCTGTGTTATACCGAATACAACGTCGCCGCGTCCCGCTTCTACCGCGCCCATGGATATACGGAGGCGGGCCGGTCTCCGGGACGGCTTCCGTGCGGGATCGTGCGGGATGTTGTCGCTATGGAGAAGAAACTGAATAGTTGAGAATTGTCCGGGCGCTGTGAGACCCAAAAGCGGAGGAGGGTGCGACGCGTGAAGGTCAAAGCGATCGACTTCGTGATTTCCCACGTGACCGATACCAGGGCGGCGGTCCGGTTCTACCGGAACGTGCTGGGGATCGATCAGGATTTCATCAACGACGGCGTGATCGAGGGCGACGGAAGCCAGGATGCGTGGACGGAGTTCGACACCCGTCCGGTCAGCCTGGCGCTGGTGCGGTGGGACGAGGAGGCGGGACGACCGGGGATCGCGCTTGCGGTGGACGACGTGGACGAGGCGGTGGACGAACTGCGCGGGAAGGACGTGGAAATCGTGATGGAGCCGGCCGACAGCGGAAGCTGCCGGATGGCGTGGATCAAGGACCCGTGGGGCAACCTGCTCTGCATCCACCATCGAGACGACGGTACCTGCGGGTAGGCATTACGCTCAAACGCAAAGGCAATTCTCGTACGGGATGAATTCGATGGCGAAACGAAAGTCGCAGAATCGGTCCGCAGCAAGAAACGGCAACGTAACTCTACGGGAAGGCGATGTCACGACGCTGGGCGACGAAGTCACCCGTGGACTTGGTGACATCAGGCTCATGCATCCACCGGGTACGACGCCCATCACGCCGGCCAGCATGATTTCCATCGAGGCGATCGCCGGTCACGGACACCTGATCGAGGGGATCGGCATCGACTGGGGAAGCGGCGGCGGCTGCCTGTCCATCATGGCCGCGCGGACACCCGGGGTAACCCGCGTTGTCGGGCTGGAAATCGACGAAACCAACGTGTCCGTCGCCCGGAGGAACGCCAGGTTGAACGGCGTCGAGGAGAAGGTAAAGTTCATCCGGTCGGGTTCATATTCGCCGTTCGAGGATGGCGACAGACGTTCTCTCGAATCGCTTAGGGGACGCACGGATTTCATGATCGCCAACCCGATCTCGAGCGACGACGATGACGGATTCGGATACAGACGGACCGTCCTGAGTGGCGCCAGGGATTTTCTGCGCGACGGCGGCCGGGTCTTCCTGAGCATTTCGTATCAATACGGCCGACGGAGGATTGCGGGGCTGGAACGCGACGTCCCCGGGTTTTTCCACGAGGGAATCCTGGCCAGGAGCGCTTGCGTCCCTTTCGACCTCGGGCGAACCGATCTCCTGAATTGTCTCAAGGTGTACGCGAGAGAAGAATCCAGGGGGGGATTCGAATACGAATTCTGCAATCCGTTGCGACAGGCTCAGGCCATGAATGCACGGGACTCCCTGGCGTTCTACGAAAGGACCGGCAGGAGCCCCCTGTCGCAGTGGCAGACGCATCTCTTCACGTACCATCCGGATCGCCTTTGAGACTTATTACGGGGAGCCTTAAATAGTTGACGCTACCAGCCTTAATTCGAACGAAAACAACCGTTAATTTACCACAAAAAGCACAAAGGGCACAGAAAGACCAAAAGGCAAACCGTGTGAAGAAGCACCAACCGTCCGGATGGAATCCGGGCGTTGTTCGTTACCCCCACTCAGTCGGTCACAGAATAAAACCTCTCCCATTTTGTGTTTTTGTGCCTTTTGTGGCTATTGCTTTTGGTGGATCAATGGCCAATAGAAGCGCACAAGTCACAGAAGGATTGTTACGGGGAGCGTCAAATAGTCGACGCAATCTGACGGCGAGGCCGCGTACACATGTGACCTGAGGAATAGTGTCTGTTACCAAAAGTGGCAAATGATCGACGTCTATGCCCCGTACGTCAGAATACGTGGATGTAAACCATAATATGACCCCCGTAATAAGTGACAGGAATGTCGCCGATGGAACCGATTGTTACGCGAATGACGCCGGCCGACTGGGAGACGGTGCGCCGGATTCTCGAGGATGGCATCGCCACGGGACACGCGTCGTTCGACACGGAAGTCCCCGATTGGGACGCCTGGAACAGAAGCCATCTGGAGGTATGCCGGCTTGTCGCACGTGTCGAGGGTGTGATTGCGGGGTGGGCCGCCCTGAGTCCGGTTTCGAGCCGGTGCGTCCACTCGGGCGTCGCGGAAGTCAGCGTGTACGTCGGATCCGGCTTCAGGAGAAGAGGGATCGGCAGGGCCCTGATGGCGGAACTCATCGACGCATCGGAGCACGAGGGGATCTGGACCCTCCAGGGAGGGGTGTTTCCGGAAAACGCCGCGAGCATCGCGCTCCAGAAGGCGTTCGGGTTCCGGGAGGTGGGCCGGCAGGAGCGATTGGGGAAGCTCAACGGGGTCTGGCGGGACGTCGTCCTGATGGAACGACGAAGCAGAGCTGTGGGCACATTGTGGCAATCAGGGTGACCGGGAGACGGAGCAGCGTCGCCTGGATGCCAAAAGCAACCCGGAGCACGTAGGGAGCACGCCTGAAGACGCGGGATCATCCGGATTCCGCGTCCGATTTGTGTACGGCGACGAACTTGTCGATCTGGCGGAAGATGCGGTGCAGCGTGGCAACGTCCCGACGATCCATGGATGTGCGGCCGAAGAGGCGGCGGATGGACCGTGGGAAGGCCTTGGGCATATAGTCGGCTGGAAAACCCAACTTGTCCAGCGCGGAGTCGACGTGGGTATAGAGCGATTCCATCTCTTCAAAGTTCGGCAGGTCCAGTTCCGGCTGCTCGCGTGGCTTTGCTGCCGCGCGATAAAGTTCATATCCGAAGATGAGGACGGCCTGCGAGAGATTCAGCGAGGGATATCTGTGTGCGGTGGGGATATTGGCGATGATGCTGCACAACCCCAACTCGTTATTGGTCAGTCCGTTTTCCTCCCTCCCGAAAACGAGAGCGGCTTCTTTGTCCCCGGGCAGGGAGACCAGCTTTTCCGCCACGTGCCGCGGGCCGTACAGGACGTCGAAGTGCTCCCGTTTCCGGTGGGTCGTGCCCACCGCGAGTACCGTGCCCGAAAGGGCCTCTTCGAGCGAATCGCAAACGGTGGCGCCGTATAGCACCTCACCGGAGCCGTGGGCCATCTTTCGGGCGTCGCCGCACGTATGGTCCGGCGGATCCACGAGGTAGAGCCTTGAGAGTCCCATATTTTTCATTGCGCGCGCCACGGACCCGATATTGCCGGGCTCCTTGGCGCCTGCCAGCACAACACGGATACGGTTCAGCGCTTCCGGTGCGGTCGTCTGCTGCATCATCTGTAGCTCCTTGCCTGAACTCCCGGCCTGCGTTTCTATCGGAAGTCGCGATCCCGGGAGCCGACTCCCGGTGCCTGGCGAATCTCATTTCCGCTATCGATGCAACAGGCGTTTCCACCCCTGGGGAACGGTATTGGTTTCGAGCAGCATTTGCATTGCCCGCCCTTTCGCGGTTTCCAGGCTGTCGTCGCGGGCTTTCCAATAGGCTGCGCCCCGCCTGGCGGCGTCTCGACGCATCGAAAAAGCGTCCCGGTTGAATAGGGAGTCGTCAAGCGCGGGATTCAGCGTATAGCCGCCGATGCGCGTGGTCTGTTCGGCCAGGGCGCCGGCGTCGGTTATAATGCGCACGCTTTGCAGAACCGGCAGCCAGTAGCGGTCGTAGTACAGCGCGTTCTGCTGATAGGTGCGCAGTTCCCTGACGCCGAGCGGACTCCGGCCCTTTTCATTCAGGCGCAGGTCGTAGCCCACCAGCGAGTAGTCGTTCGCGGAAATCCAGATGGCCCCCTCAAGTCCGGGGCGTCTCCGCTTCCGTGGTTCAACGTGAATCTTGTGCACCGCCACGTCGCCCATCTGCACGGTGTTGACCAGACGATAGCGGTAGTCCCGCCTGGCGTCCGACTCCAGCGGCAGCGGACCCACGTCGAAGTCACGCCCGTTGAGGCGGCCGCTGCGGATATTGACGATGACGCCGGGATGCATGCCGAACTGCTGCGCCGGCGCGTGACGGGACCGGTACGCCGTGATGTCCTGGACGATCTCCCCGGGGTTCCGATAATACCCCAGACCGTCGTAGTCGATCTGCGCCAGTACGCGGGCTCCGGCGCGGCTGTCGGCGAACAGGGTCTGGGTCCCGTCCAGGGCGAACCGATATGACCCGAGGTCCGCGTAGCGCGCGTGGAAGACGTTTTCGCGGGGTTCCCGCCCGATACCTTCGAGAAGGGCGTCCAGGGACGGGCGCGGCATGTCAACGTGGGACTTGAGGGTCATCGGAGACGGGGAAAGCAGGATGTCCGGCCGGCGCAATTCGGCGTGAGGAATGACGATCTCGTACGATGCCGTTCGATAGCCGACAAAGGAAACCGTGACACGTATGGGGCCCGCGGGAAGGTCGGAAACCGCAAAGCGTCCGTAGAGGTCGGTAAGGTCCCCGCGCCTGAGTTCCGGCAGAACGACCGTGGCGTACGGCAAGGGCGCGCGCGTTGCGCTGTCCCGTACCGTGCCGCTCAGCGTCGCCGCGTTCGCGTTCGCCTGAACGAGGTGCAGCGCAAGAAAGCCGGCGAGAATGTCAAAAAAAGGCCGCACGGACCTCCGCCATCGCCTGGATGAGGCGGTTGATGTCATCTTCGCTGTGGTCGGCCATGAGCGTGAGCCGCAGGCGGCTCTCACCTTCCGGCACGGTTGGCGGCCGGATGCCGCTGAGGTAGATGCCCTTCTCGAAGAGACGGTCCGAAATCGCCATGGTACGCGCCGCGTCGCCGATGAGGACCGGAACGATCTGGGATTGGGAGTCCTGGAGATGGAAGCCGAGATTGCCCAGGGCGTCTTTTACGGTCCTGATGTTACGCCAGAGGTCTTCCCGGAGCTTCGGACGGCTTTCGATCAGTCCCAGCGCGGCCGTTGCCGCCGCGCAGGCGTCGGGCGGAAGGGCCGACGTGTAGATGAATGCCGCGGCCCGATTGACCAGCAATTCGATGAGTTTCGCGTTTCCGGCGACGAATCCGCCGTACGCGCCGAGGGCCTTGCTGCCGGAGGTTGTCAGAACGTCCACGCCCTGTGCGATGCCGAAGTGTTCGTGTATGCCCCGGCCGGTAGCGCCCAGGACCCCGGTCCCATGGGCGTCGTCCACCATCAGGATGGCGTTGTGCAGGTTCGCGGCGTCCACGAGACCGGGGAGAGGCGCAAGGTCCCCGTCCATGCTGAACAAACCGTCGCTGACGATCAGCCGGCGACGGTACTCCCACCCCGAACCGAGCAGGCTTTCCAGATGGTCCACGTCCCGGTGGCGATAGACGAAGGTCTTCGCCCGGGAAAGCCGGCAGGCGTCGATGATGCTGCGATGGTTCAGACGGTCGCTGAATATCGCGTCTTCCTCGCCGACGAGGGCGGTCACAGCGCCAAGGTTCGCCATATAGCCGGTAGGAAAGCAGAGCGCGGATTCGGTTCCCAGGAATCGCGCCATCCGGAGTTCCAGTGTCCGGTGGGGTTCCATGGTACCGGAAATGAGCCGGGAGGCGGCGGCGCTCAACCCGTACGAACGCAACGCAGCGTCGGCGGCGTCCTTGAGCGCCGGGTGATTTGCAAGCCCGAGGTAGTTATTGGAACAGAAGAGGAGGCGCTCTTTGCCGTTGATGCGGACCCTGGGACCCTGCGCGCCTTCCACGAGGCGGAGGCCGCGATAGAGGCCGCGGGATCTGAGACTGTCCAACTCGAGGTCGAGATGGGGAAGCACTGTGAGGATACCGATGAATTACGCGGTTAACGGGGGTGAATTATGGACGGAAATTATGGAAATCCCCCTGGCTTGTCAAGGGAGTGAGACGAAATGGTACCGGTTTGACAACGGGACTCATTCCGTTATATTCTAATCGGATTTTGGGGCGGGGTTCAACCTGACCGGTTGGCGTGACTCGCTGCTTGCGGCCAACCGGTTTTTCTTTCGTCCAACATGACTCGTGAAACCGCGGCCGGCGAAGATCCGGCGGACGGGTTCGGAGGATCCGGCACGATGACCGGGGCACGAAAGGGCACGGACTGGAAATGGATGGTGTTGCTTCCGGCGGTCTCGGGCCTTGTCCTCGGCGCGGCGTTTCCGCCGCTGCCTCTTGGTTTTCTGTCTTACGTCGCGCTGGTCCCGCTGCTGGTCTCCGCGGAACGGCTGCGCGGACGGGCGGCCTTCGGCGCGGGTTTCGTCCAGGGGATTCTCTTCTACGGATCGACGCTTTATTGGATCGGGTCGATCACGCCGCCAGGCATGGCCGGGGCGGCGATTTACATGTCCCTCTTCCGTGGTCTGTTCCTGTGGACGTTCGCCCGCGTCGTCAGGCGGTACGGGTTGGCGGGGACGTGGTGCGCGCCCTTCCTCTGGGTCGGGTTCGAGTATCTCAACTCTCTGGGAGACATGGGTTTTCCCTGGGTGGTGCTGGGAAATTCGCAGACG
Source organism: Gemmatimonadota bacterium (assembly GCA_028873695.1). Classification (GTDB taxonomy): domain Bacteria; phylum Latescibacterota; class UBA2968; order UBA2968; genus JAAXHE01. The sequence continues at coordinate 77,001 of JAPPNU010000062.1, forward strand.
GCCTATCTGTGGCTGATCCAGTATGCGGAAGTGACGGGCGTGTACGGGGTGTCGTTCTGGATTGTGCTTGTCAATCTGAGCATAATGATGCTCTGGAGGAACCGGGCGCGGCGCCGGGTGTGGGCAGCCGCATTGACCGTGCTTTTCGCGGGACCGGCGGCGAACGGGTATCTGGCGCTGAAGAACGATCCGGGCGAACAGGCCGTGGCGGTGGGCCTGGTCCAGCCGGATATGCCGCCGGTGGCCAAGGAATACCAGGGATTCGACTACAATTTCGGCAAACTGAAGCCGATGACCGCGGTAGCGGCGGGACAGGGAGCGCGGCTTGTCGTGTGGCCCGAGACGGCGGTCGGCTATCTGAAAGGGGAACTGTACCGGCGCCATCGCGAACGGGTGCAGGCCATGGCGGACTCGCTCGGCATCTACCTGTATACAGGCGCGTACAGACTGGAAGCCGGCGACCCCGTGAAGGTGTTCAACTCCTCTTTTCTGTTCGCGCCCGGAAAAGGGATTACCGGATACTACGACAAGACTCGCCTGGTGCCGTTCGGCGAACGGGCGCCGTTCCCGGAGATCCTTCCTTTTTTGCGAAGAATCCGGTTCACCGGCGGCGGATTCGTGGGCGGCAACTGGGATTCCGGAGAGACCCGAACGGTTTTCAACGGCCCCGACGCCAAATTCTCCGCGTTGATCTGTTACGATTCCGTCTTTCCGGGATTTGTCAGGTCATTTGTGGATCGGGGCGCTGAATTCCTGGTGATCATCACCAACGATGGCTGGTTTGGCCGGACCTCCGGACCCTTTCAGCATGCCGAGGCCGCGGTGTTTCGCGCCATCGAGAACCGGCGGGCCGTGGTACGCTGCGCGAACACGGGCGTTTCCACGTTTATCGACCCCTATGGTCGGAAGTCGGGGACAACGGGAATCTTCCATCCGGCGGTTCTGACGCAGGGGGTGACGCCGCGAACCGAAAAGACGTTTTACACGAGGAACGGAGACCTTTTCGCGCAGCTTTGCATGGTCCTGGGCGCGATTCTGGTGTTTACGGCTTTCCGCCGTCGCGCGGTGGATCCGGGCCATTCCATTCTGCCTCCCGACGCCGACGCGTCCGCTGAAACCGCGCCGGAACCGTCTTCGGCCCCTGACGACAGCGCGATGCCCTTCCTGGACCATCTGGAGGAACTCCGCTGGCGCCTGTTGAAGGGGCTGGCGGCCCTTGTTGCCGGCGCCGTGATCTGCGGGATATTTTCCGACAATATACTCGGGTGGCTCGTGTTGCCGGTCCGGGAGGCGACCCCGGTCATGAAGCTGCTGGGCGTGGCGCCTGTTGAGCCGCCTGTCAAGCTGATATATCTGAAACCGATGGGGATGTTTCTCGTTAAATTACAGATTGCCCTTGTCGGCGGCGCAGTCCTGGCGTTGCCGGTTCTTCTCTATCAGTTGTGGATCTTCGTCGCGCCGGGTCTGTTGACAACCGAGCGGCGGTACGTATCTTTCATCGTCTTTTCATCGTCGATCTGTTTTGTCCTGGGGGGCGCCATCGCGTATCTGAGCGTGGTGCCGCTGTCGTTTCGATTCCTGATTCTGATCGGCGAAGGGACCGGGGTCGACCCCCAGTTCGACATCGGCTTCTACATCGGCTTCGTGTTGAGGCTGCTGGTGGCTTTCGGCGTCGTTTTCGAGTTGCCGGTCGCGGCGTTCTTTCTGAGCCGGATCGGTCTGCTGACCGCTCAGCGGATGCGCCGGGGCAGGAGGTACGCCGTGGTGATCGGCTTCGTACTGGCGGCGCTGCTCACGCCGCCGGATCCGATCTCCCAGTTGATGATGGCGCTGCCGCTCGTGCTGCTCTACGAATTCAGCATCTGGGTGGCGCGGGTGGCCGGGAGATGAGCGGCGCGTTCGGCAACGGCGGTCCGGACCCCGCCGTACGGTCTGATTACCGAGCTTCCGCACTAAACTGAAAAAGGATTGTTTTGTATGAGTATAACGGTTGCGGTCGGCGTTCTGGCGGTGTGTTTCGTGGTGCTTTCCAAATGCGCGTCGTGGTTCGTGGACGGAGCGGTGGGAATCGCCGAATACCTGAACGTGCCGAAGATGCTGATCGGCATCGTGCTGGTGAGCATGGCGACGACCTCACCCGAACTGGCCGTTTCCGTGCTTGCCGCACTCGAGGGTCATCCCGAGATGGCGCTGGGCAATGCCATCGGGTCGGTGATTGTGGACGACGGCGTCGCGCTGGCGCTGGGCGTCCTCGTGGCCGGGTCGCCGATCCTCATCAATCCATATTTGCTGCGGACGACGGGGCTCTTTCTGATTGTCGTGGACCTGGCGGCTTACGCGATGGCGTTCGATGGGACGCTGGATCGGATCGAGGGCTGCGTGCTGCTCCTTCTCTTCGTGGCGTACACGGTCTTTACTTATATGACGCGCCGTCGTTCGTCCGAGGCCGAGGGGCATCGGATGGAGGAACTGAAGGAGATCGAGGCTTCCATTGAAGGGCGAGGTCTCGGGACATTGATGCTCTGGTTCGGCGTTGGACTGGTGGGGGTGCTGATCTCCAGTCATTTTATCGTTGAATCCGCCGTGGTCATCGCCAAGGCATTGGACGTCAGCGAAGCGGTGATTGCGCTTACCGTGATCGCCATCGGCACGTCGTTGCCGGAAATCGCGACCGGCGTGACGGCCGCCAGGCGAGGGCATGGCGAGATCGTGGTCGGCAACATCCTGGGCGCCGATATCCTGAATATCTGCTGGATCGCCGGCGCGTCCGCGGTGGTCAATCCACTCGTGGTGACGCAAAAAGTAATCCATTTTTCATTTCCAGCGATGCTGGTGATCGTTTTTGCGATGCTTCTCATGATGCGCACGGGCCATCGCCTGACCCGGATCGAAGGCCTTGTGCTGCTGGGATTCTACGGGGTGTACCTGGCGTTGACGGGGATTTTGTTCTTATAGGGGACCAATATGGGCGGGATATTCGTGACGGGCGGGGCAGGGTTCATCGGCTCTAACTTCATCCGGTACTGGCTGTCCAGATACCCGGACGACACCGTCATCAACTACGATTTGCTCACGTACGCGGGGAATCCGGAAAACCTGGCGGACGTGGCCGGAACCTGTGCCGGCAGGTACGAATTCGTTCAGGGCGATATCGGCGACTACGGGCTGACGCGGGATCTTCTCGAACAGCACAGACCGGACTGCGTTGTGAACTTCGCCGCAGAGTCGCACAACAGCCGCGCTGTGGTCAATCCCGATGTCTTCTTCGAGACGAATGTGCTGGGGACCCAGCGGCTCCTGCAGGCGGCGCACGACGCCGGCGTGCCCAGGTTCCACCATATCTCCACCTGCGAGGTCTACGGAGACCTGCCGCTGGATTCGGAGGCGAGTTTTTCGGAGACCGACCCCTATCAACCGCGCACGCCGTACAACGCGTCGAAAGCAGCGGCCGACCTGGCGGTCAGGGCCTACCATCTCACGTTCGGGCTGCCGGTGACGATTTCCAACTGCGCCAACAACTACGGGCCGTATCAGTTCCCGGAGAAGGTAGTCCCGCTGTTCGTCACACAGTTGCTTGACGGAAAGAAGATGACGCTCTACGAAAGCAGCCGGAACAAACGGGAGTGGCTGCACGTTGTGGACCACTGCCAGGCGATTGACCTGATCCTGAAGCGGGGAGAGATCGGGGAGACGTACAACGTCGGGAGCGGCGTTGAAGTGGACGTCGAGACGATCGCGGATACCATTCTGGATGTACTGGGACTGGACGGATCCCGCAAAGTCTACGTTCCGGACCGCCCCGGACACGACCGCAGATACCTGCTGGATTCGAACAAGCTGCGCACGCGACTCGGATGGCGTCCCCGGATCCCGTTTGAACGCGGTTTCAAGGAAACTGTGCTATGGTACACAGATAACCGGGCCTGGTGGGAACCCCTGCTGAAACGCCTGGACGTGGACGAGGAAGGCTGGAATCAGGCATCGACCACCCGGTCGTGAACCATGAAGCGCGAACTTCCCATGGAAAGGAAACTGGATGCCGTTCCGGTTCCAAAGACTGGGCATCCCCGGACTCATTCTGGTTGAACCCCGGGTCTTCGAGGACAGTCGCGGTTTTCTGATGGAGTCCTACAGGAAGTCGGATTTCGAGGCCAACGGGATTGCCGCCGAGTTCGTACAGGACATCCACTCCCATTCGGTAGGGGGCGTTCTGAGGGGACTGCACTACCAGTTGAATCCGAGCGCGCAGGCCAAGCTGGTGCGGGTCGTGAAGGGCGAGGTGTTCGACGTTGCCGTGGATATCCGACGGAATGCGCCCACCTTCGGACAGTGGGAAGGGGTTGTGCTTTCGGAAGGCAATTTCAGGATGTTCTACGTTCCGGAGGGGTTTGCGCACGGGTTCTGCGTGCTGAGCGACGAGGCCGAATTCGTCTACAAGGTCACGGCGGAGTTTGCGCCGGACCTGGACCGGGGCATCCTGTGGAACGATCCGGCAGTCGGCGTCGAATGGCCGGTTTCCAATCCGATCCTGTCAGGGAAGGACCTGGAACTCCCTGCGCTCGCCGACGCCGAAAATAACTTCGTCTACGATCCGGGCGACGGGTGTGTGAAAGGGAAGCCGGAATGACTGACCCGGATCGATATCACCCTAGCGGACCGCCGCCGCCGAAGAGGTCTTCCCCTTCTTCGGCGGTTTCTTCTTTGTTCGAAATGCCCCAGATCAGGCCGTGGGGATCCAGTTCGTTCAGAGGGGGGCTGTCGTAGTCCGGCTGCAGTTCGCTGCCGCAGATGGGGCAGCAGGCGTACGAGGGGTGGTACAGGACGCCGTTGTTGCAGGACTTGCATGACTTCACCAGCGTATCCAGCTTTTCGCCGCAGCGTACGCAGTGTTGAAAGTATCCGTCGTAGGGCGTGTTCTTCCCGCAGGACGGGCAGTTCACAACGTCGTGCAGGCCCAGCTTTTCCGCAGGAGGCTGCTCGAGCGAGATCGCCTGCCGGTCCGGTACGGAAACGTATTCGGCCCGGAACGTCTGAAATTTCTCGCGGATCTGGCTGGTTTGGACGCCCAGGTATTTTTCCGAAATCGTGATGGTGAAGACGAGGTTGGGCGAGATTCCCAGGAAATGGATGAGGTCGCGGGTGTTCCAGTCCCGCTGCTCGACGATGGTGGCCTGGTGGGTCTCGCACAGGCTGAGAAAGTCCTGGATCTTTTTTCGGTTTTCCCGCCGGCGACTGCTGTCTTCCCGTTCAAATTCGTACAGGGTGCCGAAGTCGATGCGGATCATGATTCGATCACCTCTTTAAGAAAACGGCCCGTGTGGGAGGACGGCGCCGCGGAAATGCGTTCCGGGGTTCCCTCGGCAACAATCCTGCCGCCGGAATCGCCGCCGTCCGGGCCGAGGTCGACAATCCAGTCCGCCCGTTTAACCACGTCCAGGTTGTGTTCGATAACAACGACGGAGTTGCCCCTGTCCACGAGCCGGTCGAGAACGGAAATGAGCGACCGGATGTCCTCGAAGTGCAGCCCGGTTGTCGGTTCGTCCAGAATATACATCGTTTTCCCCGTTGCCACACGCGAAAGTTCAGCGGCCAGTTTTATGCGCTGCGCTTCACCCCCGGAGAGGGCGGTTGCCGACTGGCCAAGCCGGATATATCCCAGACCGACCTCCGCAAGCGTCTTCAGTTTCCGGCTTGCGCCCGGAATATCCCTGAAAAAGGTAAGCGCCTTCTCCGCCGTCATATTCAGAACGTCGGCGATCGTACAGCCCTTGTAACGGATTTCAAGGGTTTCCCTGTTGTACCTGCTGCCGCCGCAGGCCTCGCAGGTCACGTAGACGTCGGGAAGGAAGTGCATTTCGATCCGTGTGAGCCCGTCGCCCTGGCAGGGCTCGCAGCGGCCGCCCTTCAGATTGAAGCTGAATCGACCCGGTGTATAGCCGCGGACCCTGGATTCCGGCAACTGTGCGTAGAGATCGCGGACGTCCGAGAAGAGGTCGGTGTAGGTGGCCGGGTTCGACCTGGGTGTGCGGCCGATGGGCGCCTGATCGATACGAATGATCTTGTCGATTTGCGACATGCCCTCGATACCGTCGTGCGCGAGGGGCTCGGCGGAGGCGTTGTGCAGCGTGTTTGCCAGTGCCGCGTAAAGCGTCCCGTTGATCAGCGTACTCTTGCCCGACCCGGAAACGCCGGTGACGCAGACGAGAACGCCCAGCGGGAGAGAAACGTCAATGGACTTGAGATTGTGACCTCGCGCCCCCTTCAATACGATCCGGCCGGTGGGTTTCCGTCTGTCGGGAGGCGGGGGGATGGTCCTCCGTCCGGACAGATACGCGCCCGTGAGGCATTCACCGGCGGCCATTATGTCCCGCGCCGTGCCTTCGGCCATCAATTCGCCGCCCCGCTCGCCCGCTCCCGGACCGAGGTCGATCAGATGGTCCGCGGCCAGCATGGTCTCCCGGTCGTGCTCCACCACCAGAACGGTATTGCCGTGGTTGCGGAGCCTTTCGAGCGTACGGATCAGCTTGCGATTGTCCCGGGGGTGTAAACCGACGCTGGGTTCGTCCAGGACGTAGAGCACTCCGGACAGGCGGGCGCCGATCTGCGTGGCCATGCGGATCCGCTGTGTTTCGCCGCCCGAGAGCGAGGCGACGTTTCTTTCCAGGGTGAGGTAGCCCACGCCCACGTCCCTCAGGAAAACAAGCCGGTTGCGGATTTCGAGAAGAATGGGGTCGGCGACGTCCGGAGGTCGAAGCCTGCCCTCGAGGCCTTCCATGAAATCGATGGCTTCATCGACGCTCAGGGCAGAGACCTGCGCGATGTTCATGCCCTCGATCCTGACCGCGAGGGCCTCCGTGCGCAATCTGGCGCCGCCGCAGCCGGAACAGTCGACGGTTCGGGCGTACGGATCCCGCCTCGACCCCGAGTCTTCCGCCCCGGCATCCGCAAGCCGTTTTTGCAGGGTAGGGATCACGCCCTCGAAGCCGAGGGAACGATCGCCCGACAGAATGGCCGCCTTCGCCTCGGGCGACAGGGACGTGAACGGCGCAGCGGGATCGAGACGATACCGCTGTGCAAGGCGCCGGAGCAGTTCGAGTGTCGCACGGCCCTTGGGCACGCCCCAGGGCGCGATGGCGCCCTCGGCGATGGATCGGCGCGGGTCCGGAACGACGCTGTCGGGGTCGATATCGGTCCTCACGCCCATTCCGTTACAGGCAGGACACGCGCCGTGCGGACTGTTGAACGAGAACAGACGGGGAGACGGTTCCACAAAGCCGACGTCGCAGTCTCTGCAGATCAGCCGGGTGGAAAAGTGCAACTCGCGGCCTTCGAGGATATCCAGGACGACCATACCGTCGGAAAGGGAAAGGGCGGTTTCCAGCGAGTCGGCCAGCCGGCGTTCTATCTTCGGGCGGACGACCAGACGGTCGACAACCGCGTCGATGGTGTGCGGTTTCGTTGGATCCAGGCGAATCTCTTCGTCCAGGGCACGTTCGTCTCCGTCGATTCGCACGCGCACGTATCCGTCGCGCCGCAGGCGTTCCAGTTCCTGATCGAAACGACCCTTTCGTTCTCGAATCCGCGGCGCCAGAATCCGCAAACGCGCGCCATCGGGCAGGGCAAGCACGGTGTCGACGATCTCGCCCACGGTCCGGGATGCAAGGCGTTTACCGCAGTTGGGGCAATGCGGCACACCGGCACGCGCGAAGAGGATTCTGAGATGGTCGTGGATTTCCGTAAGGGTCCCAACGGTCGACCTTGCGCTTCCCGTGGCCCTGCGTTGTTGAATCGCCACGGCGGGGGAGAGGCCGTCGATGCTGTCCACGTCCGGTCTTTCCATCACCTCCAGGAACCGTCGCGCGTGGGCGGACATCGCCTCGACGTACCTGCGCTGTCCTTCAGCGTAGATGGTGTCGAACGCAAGCGAGGATTTCCCTGAGCCGGACGGTCCCGTGATGACCACGAACCGGTTCTTGGGTACGTCGAGATCGAGGTCCCGCAGGTTATGCTGGCGGGCGCCCCGAATGCGGATCGCTTCGTTGGCGGGTGGCATGCAGGATCGGGGAGGCGAAACCGCGATCGGATGACCGGGGCTCCGGATGGCGCTTCAGAGAGGACTCGGACCCCCAACCGTCCGGTCCGAAGCCGGATGTGAACGAGTGCCGCAAATACATCGCAAGAAATATACGTTGCGCGGGCCGGGTCGCAAGCCCAAAAATCGCCACTTGACATTGCCGGTCAAAATCCGAAAATTAAGCAGTCCGTTGAGAAAGTCGCTCTGCAGGCCGCAGCCCGGATGGACTTCCTTACCGGGCTGTTAAGGGCTGGTGTGCAACATCGGAAGATTCCAAAGCCGCCATATAAAGGAGGGTATACTTGGGAAGCCGTTCGGCAGCGTTATTCGAAGCGGCGCAGCGGGTGATTCCCGGGGGGGTGAACAGCCCGGCGCGGGCGTTCGGTCCGGTGGGCGGCCAGCCGCTTTTTCTGACGCGAGGGCGCGGATCGAAGGTCTTCGATGCGGACCGGCGGGAATATATCGACTACGTCTGCTCATGGGGTCCGTTGATTCTCGGCCACGCGCCGCCGGTCGTCGTCGAGGCAATCAGGAAGGTCTGCGAGGATGGCACGAGTTTCGGCGCGCCCACGGAAATCGAGGTCGCAATGGCCGGGCTGGTCACCGAACTCGTACCCGGCGTGGATATGGTGCGCATGGTGAATTCGGGCACGGAGGCCACGATGTCCGCGGTGCGCCTGGCAAGAGGGTATACCGGACGGGAAAAAATCATCAAGTTCGAGGGCTGCTGGCACGGGCACGCGGACAGCTTCCTGATTCAGGCGGGGTCGTCGGCGCTGACCATGGGCGTGCCCAGCAGCCCCGGCGTCACCGCCGGAACGGCGTCGGGTACCGTCACGGCGCCCTACAATGACATCGAGGCGGTAGAGCGGATCGTGGCGGAGAACCCGGACGAGATCGCGGCGGTCATCGTAGAGCCGGTGGCTGGAAACATGGGCGTGATTCCGCCGGCCCAAGGGTTCCTGAAAGGGCTGCGCGAACTCACCTTCGATTCGGGCATCGTGCTGATTTTTGACGAGGTGATTACGGGTTTCCGCGTTCATCCGGGCGGCGCGCAGGGGTTGTACGGGATAACGCCGGATCTGACCACGCTGGGGAAGATTATCGGCGGTGGCCTGCCGGTGGGCGCATTCGGCGGCCGGCGCGAGATCATGTCGCATATTTCGCCGCTGGGCAGAGGGGTTTCGCAGGCCGGGACGCTTTCGGGCAACCCTCTCGCGATGACGGCCGGATACGAGACGCTCAGGCAACTCCGTGAACCGGGCGTCTATGAGGCGCTAGAGGGTAAGTCCGCCGCGCTGGAGGCCGGTTTCCTGGAGAACCTGAAGTCGCTCGGGCTGCCCTTTCGCCTGAACCGGGTCGGGTCGATGATGACCCTGTTCTTTACCGACCGCGCCGTGACACGATACGAAGGCGCCGTGGCCTGCGACCAGGACGCATTCGCGCGTTACTTCCGTCTGATGCTGGAACAGGGCGTGTATCTGGCGCCCTCCCAGTTTGAAGCCACGTTCATTTCGCTGGCGCATACCGATGAGGATATCGACCGAACGGTCAATGCGCAATACACGGCCCTCAAAGAATGCGTGGCTTAAGGGTACTTCTTATACTGTCGCTCGGTTTGCCGGCGTGCGGCGGCGACAGCGATCACTTTACGCGGCTCCGGGCCGGAACGCCCCGTGAACGCGAGGATGCGGCAGCCTATCTGGGCGCGCACCGCGTTGCCGGCGCGGTTCCCCATTTGCGGCGGGCCCTGCGAGACACGGTTCCGGAAGTGCGGGCCAAGGCAGTCTGGGCGTTGGGGATGCTGGGCGCCGGCGAAGCGCTTCCCGATCTGACGCCGTTACTCAAAGACCGCAGCCGCCGGTTACGCCAGCAGGCCGCCGTCGCAATCATGCATATCGAACGGCCCGAGGCCATTGCCGCCCTGGAGATCGCAATGCGGACGGAAAGAGATCCCTGGGTCAGGAGCGATCTGGCACGGGCTATAGAGCATCTCAAACAGTTTGTCGGCGAATCGGATATTGCGGAAGGGACCTTTCGGTAAGCGTGGCCTGAGCCACACCGCCGGGCCTGAATCCCGACCCGCGAATCGAACCGCGAAATAAAGGAATCTCAATAATGAAAAATCGGCTGAAAAGGCATCTTCGCACGGCCTGCCTTGCAGGTTTCCTTTCAATCGGATGGGCGACGTCCGCCGCCTCGGACTGGACGCACTGGCGCGGGCCGATGCAGACTGGCGCGTCTCCGGAAACCGGTCTGGTTTCCAGCTGGTCCCAGGACGGAGAAAACCTGGTCTGGCGCTCGGAGTTTATCGGCCGGTCCACGCCGGTGATCCTGAATGGGCGGGTCTACGTGATCGGAAGAACGGGGGAAGGGATCACCAGGCAGGAACACGTCGCGTGTTTCGACGCGGAGAGCGGCCGGCTGATATGGGAACACAAGTTCAACGTGTGGCACTCCACCATCACGTTCAACCGGCTGGGCTGGGCGAATCTCGGCGCCGACGGGGAAACCGGCAACGTGTACGCACACCTGGTGAACGGTCTCCTGCTGGGTTTCAATGGTGATGGACGGGTCCTCTGGAGCAGGTCGCTGACCGAGGAGTTCAACCGGTTTTCGGGCTACGGCGGCAGACTGCACACGCCCGTAGTCGACGGTGACCTGGTGGTCATCAGCATGGGAAACCGGGGCTGGGCGGACCGTCCTCCCTCCCACCGGTACGTGGCCTTCGACAAGCGGACCGGAGAGACCGTTTGGATGGCGCGGCCGGGCGGGGGCGGGCAGGTCGACCTGACCGTATACTCCACGCCGATAGCTGCGACCATCGACGGCCGGAGGCTATTGATCGCGGGGAACGGAAACGGTGGGATATTCGCCTTCAAGGCCGCGACGGGTGAAGTGGTATGGGGGTTCCCCTTGAGCAGGCGGGGTATCAACACGTCTCCGGTTGCCGCTGACAATCGCGTTTACGCGACCCACAGCGAAGAAAACGTGGACAATACCACGATGGGACGGGTCGTCTGCCTCGACGCTGCAACGGGAAGAGAGATCTGGCGGCAGGACGGGATCGCGGCGGGGTATGCTTCTCCGGCCCTTCACGCCGGGCGGCTGTACGTCATTGACAACTCGGCGAACGTGCACTGCCTTGACGCGGAGTCCGGGCGGAAATACTGGGAGCGGAACGTCGGCACGGTGGGCAAGGGTTCACCGACGTGGGCCGACGGCAAATTATACGTCACCGAAGTCAACGGCGGAGTCCGGATACTCGAGGTCGAGGATGAGGGTGCGCGGGTACTGGATGAAAAGAAGATCATGATATCCGGCGGGAGGCCCGCGGAAATCTACGGTTCGGTCGCTGTCGCATACGGCCGCGTCTACTTCGCAACCGAAGCGGGACTCTTCTGCCTGGGCGACGGGGATGCGCCGTTCAAGCCCGGACCCACGCCGTTTGTCGGACACCCGCGCGCACCTTCAGACGCCGAACCGGCGGCGTTGCTGGTCGTTCCGGCGGAGATGACGCTGACGTCGGGCGAGGCGCTGGCGCTGGTCGCCCGGTCGTACGACGCGCTGGGACGATTGATCGGAGAGGTCGATGCAGGGTGGACCCTCGATAGACTGACGGGAGAGGTAGAGAACGGTCGGTTCACCCCGGCGAACCAGGGACAGGCCGGATGGGTGGTTGCCTCGACCGGGGGGTTGACCGCGCGGGCATGGGTGCGGGTGGCGCCCGAGCCGCCCTGGACCGAGGACTTCGAGGGGGTCCCCGCGGGCAAGAATCCGCGCCACTGGGTGTGGGGCGGCCGGGGGTTCAGGGTCGAGGACAAGGATGGAAACAAGGTCCTGGTGAAGCCGCCCGCGGCGCGGGGACTGGACCGGTCCAATCTGTACATCGGGCCGCCTGAAATGAGCGGATACACCGTACAGGCCGACCTGATGGGGGGCCGGCGCAGACGATGGCTGCCGGACATGGGCCTGATCGCTCACCGGTACATCCTGGACCTGCAGGGCGCATACAAGCGACTGGAAGTCCGGTCCTGGTCGTCTGATCTGAGGATGGTTCATCGCGTGGCGTTCGACTGGGAACCGGACGTCTGGTATACCATGAAGATGCGAGTGGATATCGATGGCGGTCGGGCGATTGTGCGGGGTAAGGTATGGAAGCGGGGCGACGTGGAGCCCGCGGCCTGGACGATCGAGGCGGAGGACCCGCTGCCCATACGTGAAGGCAGCCCCGGGCTATACGGGTATTCGCCGGCGAATATCTACTACGACAACGTGAGCGTGTACTGAACGGAGTCCCTTCCGGATGCGAAGGCATAGAGCATCAATCCGGACGTCCGGTTAATCGCCAGACGGGCGTCAACACGAACAAAGATACACGGAGACAACGACAACAATGAAATCGATAGGAAAATACACCGTCGCCGTTATGCTGTTCTGTGCGGTCTCGGGTGCACGCGCCCAGGAGACCGCGATGTGGGGATTCACGCCCTCCCGAAACCTGGTGTCCGACGAGAAGAACCTGCCGGCGGACTGGAATACGGAGACGGGAAAGAATATCAAGTGGAAGGCCGCCCTCGGCTCGCAGTCCTACGCCGGGCCCGTGCTGCTGGGCGGCAAGGTGTATATGGGGACGAACAACCATGCCGAGCGAAATCCCGATATCAAGGGCGACCGGGGCGTGGTCAAGGCGTTCCGGGAATCCGACGGCAAGTTCCTCTGGCAGTCCGCCCATCCGAAACTGCCGGCCGGGAGGGTGAACGACTGGCCGATGCAGGGGGTCTGCTCCACACCGTTTATCCAGGACGACCGTCTGTTCTACGTTTCCAACCAGGGCCGGGTGGTCTGCGCCGATACGGAGGGGTTTCTGGACTCGGAAAACGACGGGCCGTACCGGGGCGAAGACGTCACCGGCGCCAACGGTGTGGACATCGTCTGGGAATACGATATGATGGGCGAGCTGGACGTGTTCCCGCACAATCTGGCCACCTGTTCGCCCGTCGGAGCGGAGGGTCTGCTTTTTGTGATAACCAGCAATGGCGTGGATGAAGGCCACGTGGCCATCCCCTCGCCCCTCGCGCCCAGTTTCATTGCGCTAAGCCTGAAGACCGGGGAACTCGTCTGGGAGAAGGCCTATCCCGGCACCAATATTCTGCACGGGCAATGGTCCAATCCGGCCTACGGGAAGATCAGCGGCCAACCGCAGGTCATCCTTCCCGGAGGGGACGGCTGGGTCTACGCCGTGGCGCCGAAGACGGGTGAGTTGATCTGGAAATTCGATTGCAATCCGAAGGATGCCGTGTGGGAGCTTGGCGGACGGGGCACCCGCAATGCGATCATCGCCACGCCCGTGATCTACGACAACAAGGTCTTCATCGGCGTGGGACAGGATCCCGAACACGGCGAGGGAGTGGGGCATCTGTGGGCGATTGACGCAACCGGTAAGGGCGACGTCACGGACACCCACGCCGTCTGGCATCTGGGAGGCAGGGATTTCAACCGGACGATGTCTACGGTCGCCATCCACGAAGGTCTGCTGTATGCGGCGGACCTGAGCGGGTTCATCTATTGTCTGGATCTGAAGACAGGGAAGCCGCACTGGACGTACGACGCCTACGCCGCCATCTGGGGATCGCCCTTCGTGGCCGACGGAAAGGTCTACATCGGCGACGAAGACGGTGACGTGATGATTTTCAAGGCATCGCCGAAGCTCGAGAAGATCAACGAAGTCAACATGGGCAGCGCGGTGTACACCACGCCGATTGCGAAGGACGGGGTGCTGTACATCGGGACACGGAATACGCTTTACGCAATAGCGGAATAGCGGGCCTCCGGACCGAAATGCCGAAACCGACTCTCGAGGTTGAGATGTCGCTTCAGAAGAAGGTGATACTTGTAACCGGGGGGCCTCGGGTATCGGTCGCGCTGCGTCGTTCTGCTGTGCGCGAGCCGGCGCTCGCGTGGCCGTGGCGGATTGCAACGGCGACGGCGTTGCGGCAACGGTTCGTGAAATCGACGGTTCGGGGAGCGAAGCACGGGGGTTCCAGGTTGACGTTCGCGCGGAGGGCGAGGTCCGCGCGATGGTGGAAAACGTGGTCCGTACGTTCGAACGGATCGACGGTCTGATTCACTGTGCGGGCATTCTGGAAGGGGCGCTGGTCCCGGTCGACCTGTTCGAAACGGAGACCTGGGACCGCGTGGTCGACGTGAATCTGAAGGGCAGTTTTCTGTTGTGCAAACACGTGGCGCCGGTTCTGGAGCGGTCCGGCGGTGGGGTGCTCGTGCTGGTGTCTTCCGGCGCCGGGGTGCGCGGAGGGAGTTCGTCCGCGGCGTACGGATCGAGCAAAGGCGGCGTGCACGGTCTTTCTCTGGTACTCGCCCCTCAACTGGCTACCAGGGGGATCCGCGTGCACGCGCTGTGTCCGGGAAGTCTCGATACGCCCCTGAAGCTGGAAGTACTTAAGCAGCAGGCGGACATGGAGGGGCGGCGCCTGGAGGAGATGAGAGCGGGGTTGGGGAAGCCCGAGGGCGTGGGCAGGGTGCTCGCGTTTCTGGTTTCTGACGACGCGGACTACGTGAGAGGAACCGTCTTTACGAGATGACCTGCGCCGGGGTCTCGATTCCCGGTGCGCGTCCGTCGGCGAAATCGACAACGGTGGAAAGTGAGGTAACGAATGCAGCGCACGATGAAAATCGCGCTGATCGGCGCCGGGATGTTCGGCGGCGACGTACACGCCAGGGCATTCGCGGATCTGCAGCGGATGGGAATTAGCGGAAACCTCGGACGGGTGGGGCTGGACCGGTGGGCGCGGGAACTGGCCGACGTACAGTTCGATCTGGTGGCCGTAGCCACGCGGTCCCGGGCGTCGGCGGAACGGGCGCGCGAGAACTTCAGGGCATCCACGGGCCGGACGCCGGGCGCCTACTGGGGAGAAAAGCCGTGGGAGGACGTGCTGCGCGACGTTCCCGATCTGGACGTCATGGCCGTGGTCACCCCGGACCACCTGCATACCGAGGTGACGCTGGCCGCGCTGCGGAACGGAACGCACGTGGTCATGGAAAAGCCGATGTGCCTGTCGATCGAGGAGGCGGACGAGATCATCGAACTTGCCGACGCGAAAGGGCTGGTGGTCTGCGTGGATATGCACAAGCGGTACGATCCCGACCATCTGCGCGTCCAGCACGATCTCTCCACCCGGATCGGAGAGCCGCTCTACGGGCAAGCGGTACTCGAGGAACCGCTGGAGGTGTCCACCAGCACGTTCAAGTGGGCGGAGCAGAGCGACCCGTTCAGCTACGTCGGTCCTCACTGGACGGACCTGATTTACAACTATTTCCGGAGCAAGCCGGTCGCGCTTTCCGCCGTGGGGCAGAAGAAACGGCTGGTTCGCGAAGGCATCGACGCCTACGACGCGGTCCAGGTGCGCGTGGAGTTCGACAATGGAATGAGCGTCTATTTCCACAACAACTGGATCACGCCCGACGATTTCGAGGGACCGGTGAATCAGGGCCATGAAATCGTGGGCACGGACGGCAAGGTCGAGTCCGACCAGCAATACCGGGGGCTGCGATTCTGGTACAACGGAGGCGGCAGCCGAACCGTGAACAACCACATGACGCGCGACGTCAGGCGCCCGGACGGCTCGGAGGCGTATATCGGATACGGCGTGGACAGCATCACCGTGGGGCTGGTCGCCGCGTGCCGCATCAAGTTCCTGGGGGAAACGCGGGAGGACGTGGACGGGATCTACCCCACCGCGGCGGACGGGCGGATTACGGTTGCGATCGTGGACGCGGCCAGGCGGGTGCGGGACCTGAATTTCAGGTATCTGCAGGAAGGGAAGGGTACGCCGGTAACGGCCCGATTCGGGGAAGACGGTATCACCATAATCGATCCATGCAGGATAGACGAGGGACCGGAGGCGGTCTTTCAGCGAATATACGAAAAGCCGATTTAGTGTCCTGTCCCAAAAATTCCTCACCATTCGACCGACGATTCATCCCGTCTCGCTACGTTCCCCTCGCTCGCCGACCTTACGCAGGTCGTCTGCGCTCGGGCGCCTTGCGAGACGGGCGACTCGGCGGTCGAATTTAGGCAACTTATTTCCGGGACAGAACATTAGCAGCCCGTTGAAAGAGCCCATCCGGGCTACGGCCGGCCCTTGCGGTCGAAATACTGCGTTGCGCTCCCTCGCCGAATCGAGGGATGGGACTCGGTCGCGCGCCTTGTCTTCGACCACAATGGCTCGGCCTCGCCTGCAGAGCGACTTTATCAACGGACTGATAGGGGAGGGGGACAGCGGGCCGCGAGACGCCGCGCCGGCGGGTTCGGACGGCAACTTGCAGCCCGCTGTTCATTGAAAAAGGCTTTCAGGAGGATGCGATGGGAAGGGAGTTCGATATCACACCCCGGGACGTTCCCGCCGTAAACACGAAATACCGGCGAATCGTCTCCGAATTGCCGCATCCGGAGTCGGTTCCCGTGCTTGAGGCGTTGCGAACGTACGAGCCGACCTCCATGCGTGGACAGCCGCCCGTCGTGTGGGATCGGGCGGAGGACGTCCGTGTTTACGACAGGCACGGAAATATGTGGCTGGACTGGAGTTCCGGGGTGCTGGTGACCAACGCGGGCCATGGGATGCCGGAGGTGAGGAAGGCGATTGCGGATCAGGTCAACAACGGACTTCTGCACAGTTACGTGTTCCCCAACGCCGCGAGGGCTGAACTCGCCGAGTTTCTCGTTCGGCTGGCGCCGGAGGGGCTGGACAAGGTGTTTCTGCTGACAACCGGTTCGGAAGCCACCGAGAACGCGATCAAACTGGCGCGCACCTGGGGGATCCTGCAGGGCGGGAGCCGGAAGATCGGTATCGTGGGCTTTGAGCGGGGATTCCACGGGCGGACGCTCGGGGCGCAGCAGGCCGGCGGCATGCCCGGACAGAAGGATTGGATCGTCAACGAGGATCCCGCCATCGTACAGGCCGCCTTTCCGGACGGATACTGGACCGCGAATACCGATTTCGACCACTTCTGCAGGACCCTGAACGAAAAGGGGATGAATCCCGGCGACGTCGCGGGCGTGATCGTGGAGACCTACCAGGGCGTGGGCCCCGACTTTCTGCCGGTTGAATACGCCCGAGCCCTGGCCGAATGGTGCCGGGCGCACGGGGCTTTGCTGATATTCGACGAGGTCCAGGCCGGGTTCGGACGAACCGGAACCATGTGGGGGTTCGAGCACTACGGCGTCACGCCCGATATGATCACGTTCGGCAAGGGGGTGAGCAGTTCCCTTCCGCTTTCTGGCGTGATCGGCCGGACGGAAGTGATGGATCAGTATCCGCCCGGATCCATGACCAGCACCCATACTGGAAATCCGGTCTGCGCGGCAGCGGCGCTGGCCAGCCTGAAGAAAATCGTGTCGGACGACCTGGCGGGCAATGCCGCCCGGATGGAGTCCGAGATGATGGAAGGATTGCGCGCGATTCAGGCGCGCCATCCCCGCGTGGTCGGCAACTGCACGGGAAAGGGGCTGGTTGCAGGGCTGCAGATGGTCAGGCCGGGTGTGAAGGAGCCGGACCCGGATCTGGCTTTCGACGTGGTCGAACGCTGTTTTCACAAGGGGCTGCTGTTTTTTGCGCCGGTGGGGTCCTGGGGGCAGACGGTAAAAATCTCGCCGCCATTGACCATTACAGCGGAAGCCGTGGCCGAGGGACTGGCGGTGTTGGGCGAGTCGGTGGACGAGGCCCTCGGAAATTAACCGCCGGAAGGCAGTTTCGCAGACTCCGGAGACGTGCCGTACAGGCTGCCCCGGTCGCGAATAATTCGTCGCCGCGCTTACAATGGACGATGAGGAAGCCGAATTGAGGGTGGGGCGGACATTCCTGTCTGCCCTTTCAATTGTACCCCTGGCGGAGCGCAGACAGAAACAGGATCGGTTGTTTTCGCCGCCCGCCCTTTGTGGTGTTCGGAGGATCGAAAATGGATCTGTACGAGAAGTACCGATTGACCCGCGTCATCAACGCCTGCGGGAAGATGACGCATCTGGCGGGGGCGGTCGTATTGCCGGAGGTGGTCGAAGAGGTGGCGCATGCGATGGCCTGCTTCTACGATCTGGATGAGCTCCAGGAGCGCGCGGGAGAGGTGATCGTACGCGCCACGGGCGCGCAGTGGGGATGCGTGACCGCCTGTACCGCGGCCGGCATCACGTTGGGCGTGGCTGCGTCCATGACCGGAAACGACCTCGGCCGGGTCTGGCAGCTTCCGGACACGACCGGGATGGCCAGCGAGGTCGTGATTCAGAAGGGCCACGCGGTGAACTTCGGCGCCCCGGTAACGCAGATGATCCGGCTGGCCGGCGCCGTCGCCGTGGAAATCGGCACGGTGCACCGCTCCACCGAGGCGCATCTGAGGCACGCCATCGGCGACCGGACGGCGGCAGTGGTCTTCGTGGTGTCGCACCATACCGTCCGGTACGGCGCCCTGCCCCTCACACGGGTGGTCGAGATCGCGCACGAGAGCGGCGTCCCGGTGATCGTCGACGGGGCGGCGCAATCGTTCGTCATCAGAAAGATTCTGGATACGGGCGCGGACCTCGTCGTGTGCAGCGGCCACAAGTATCTTTCGGGAACCACGGCCGGCGTGGTCTGCGGCCGGGAGGACCTGGTACGGGCGGTTAACCTGCAGAACCGGGGCATCGGACGGCCGATGAAGGTGGGCAAAGAGGGTATCGTCGGCGCGATGGCGGCGCTGGAATATCGGATGCGTCTGGACGTGGCGGGCTGGGAGGCGGAGCAGGACCGGAAGATGCACAGGGTGATGGCGCGCCTTGAAGGGATAGACGGCGTTGTTCTGAGCGTGGACCCCGATCCGAACGGCAACCCGTTCAGCCGCGCGCGGGTCACGGTGGATGCGGAGAAAACGGGGTTGAGCGCCGCCGTAATAAACCTCGCGATGTTGGAGGGCGATCCGTCTATCCGTCTTCGCGCACACCATACGGACGAGGGATATTTCACCGTGGATGCGATGGAGATGACGGGCGAAGAGGTGGAACTGACGTGCGACCGGCTGGTGGGGCTGCTGTCCGCGGGGCCCGCCGAAAAGGCGATGCTGAGGGAACGGTTCGGTGAGGAGGATACGGCGCCCGCGCAATGGTCGTGGCTGCGCTGACTTCCGGATCCGCGATGTATGACCCGGCGAACCCAATCCCGCGCGCGACCCCGGTTGAGGCGCTTCGATCTCCAAAACATCGCCGGAGTGCTATAGTTTCTCGACCGTCAGATTCCGGAATTTTGCGCCGGTGCGCTGCACCTCCAGCCAGATCGACACGGGAAACTCAGGTTTGTAGGGATAACTCAACTGCACGTTGCCGGCAACGACCGTGAAGTCCGACCCGTCCACGGTGCAGACCACGTCGTACCACCTGCCGGCTTCGATCTGGAAGCCCGCATCGGATTCGACCTTCCAGGGTCCGTAGATGCCGGATTCGTCGAAGATCTTGCGTCCGCTGTCGATCTGTATCGTGTTCGGCGCGTCGTCGTCCATCGCCACCAGCACGTTGTCGCCCGCAGCGTCGACGAAACCCACGATCTTGCCGTCGCTCCTTGACCGCTCGAGGAACAACACCTGGTAGCGGAGTCGAAACGGCCTGTCGACGATCCTCTCGGAGATCAGGTATTGTATCCGATTCGAGGTGGGGCAGGTTATCGCTCCATCCTGAACCGTCCACTGTTCCGAAAGACGCCACCACCCCTCCAGCGATTCCCCGTCGAAGAGATCCGCGCTGTCGCCCTCCACCGTCCGCCATCGTTCCTCCCTGACGTCGCCGCCGGTCAGCAGAACCGCGAGCAGGACGACGTTGGCCGCCAGGCTGGCGGCGGCCAGAATCTTCAGTTTCATGGGTGAGACCTCCGTTTCGTTTCCGGTGATCGTCAGGATCCGAGTGGGCCGCCGCCGAACATGCGGGCAACGTCGTTCCGGACGTCCTGTTCGGTGAGCGGCCAACCGGCATTCCTGAGCGCTTCGTACTTTCGGACGAATACCGGCGCAATGGCATTGATCGAATGGGTCCATTTGTAGAGCAACTGGTCCAGGACCCGGGCGTCGGAGTGTTGGGGAACGAAGCCGGATCCGAGCAGCTCGAGGCGCTCGGCCGTGACTTCCCGGATGATGCTGGGGTTGTTCAGGAACCACCAGCAGCCGAAAGGCGTGATATTGGGGAATTTCCTGGCGGCAACGCAGAGTTCGTGCTGGTTCTCGCGGGAAAGCAGCGTGACCAGGAAGTTCACGTCGGGCCATTCGCGGGCGATGTTCTCAAGAAAGGCGACGTTCCATTTTCCCAGACCGTCGCCCCCGTCCCGCAACTCGGGGTTGACCCCGCGTCTTACGCCCACCATGAGGGCAGCCGGAATTCCATGATCGCGGGCGGTGGGGTACGCCGCGGCCCCGAGCAGCGTTGCGATGGCGGATTCGCAGGGATAGGCGAAGTCCGGCGGGAGCGAGATGGCCAGGTAGCGGGCGTCCATTCGCGCGATCCAGTCGTCGAGGTAACGTCGAAGTTCCGCAATCGTCCGGGACGAGAGATCGTCTTCCACGCTGTAACCCAGCGCCTTTAATTTCGCCGTGGACCCTGGCCACCCGGCCAGCGCGCTGTCCAGCCTGAGGGCGGCGTCAAAACGGGAGTCCCGCTCAAAGCCCTCCCTCCAGGCGGGCCCCTCCAGGTCGTCCAGGGGATCGTTGGTCATGTAAACCCGTGAGACGCCCGACTTGCTGAAAACGAGATCGACGTAGGCTTCGGGGTCCGTCTGCGAGAACAGTGCGCGGAATTCGGCCAGGCTGTCCGACCGCGGGTTCAGACCCAGCGACGACATAACGGTCACCACGCCGAGTTGGGCTTCGGAGAGCGGGCTGCCGTTCCCCGCGAAGAGGGTGCGCCAGACAACGTCGGCCTGGCGGGGTTTCGGCATCGCGTTGAACTGTGCGATGGAGGTGCCGGATGGAAGCTGGCGGCAGGTTTCGACCTTGAGGTAGTGGTAGGTAAGCAGTTCGTTGGGCCCCATCAGGCAGAGCGGACCCATCTGAATCGGATAGAGGTGTGTATGGATATCGACGATCGGCTGGACTTCGAAGGCGCGGGCGACGGCTTCGCTGACGGAGAAGGCGGGCGGGGACTGCATCAAGCGTCCTCTATTGGCGGGGCCGAGTACCGGGCTGTGTCAGTACCTGTACGGTTCCGAAAAAAACCGCATTTGAAAGCCTTCCGGGACCTGCTTAGAGAATAACACGACAAACTGCGAGGAAACGAGACTACGAAAGGCGAAACTTACGAATAGACGAGACTACGAAACGGCGAAAGACGAAACGGCGAAAATACGAGATTACGAAAGAGCGGGAATACATCATCCGTTCTCTGGTTTTCTCGTTTACTCGTATTCTCGTATCACGAATAACGTGAATAGACGAAACAACGAAAAATCCGTGGCTGAGATCAATTGCCACAAGAGGCCCGGAACCACAATGTTGCGCGTCAGCCTGGCAGTGCAACGATTTTCATCATTGTGGGTGCCCCATGCGGGGCATGACAGCTGCTTTCAAGATGTTTGTATGAGATATCCCTTGTGCTTGTCAACCACGTTCATGAGGGGTTCTTCAGCGAGGTAGCGCCGAAGGTTCTCCTTGAAGATGCGAAGGATATTTCCGCGGCCTTCGGGAGAGTACCCGGCGGAATGGGGAGCGAACACGACCCCGGGCATATCCCAAAGCGGGCTGGAATCCGGCAGCGGTTCTTCCTCGAAAACGTCCAGACCGGCGCCGGCGATACGCTTCTCCCGGAGGGCGCGGACCAGGTCGGCCTCGTTGACGATGGGCCCGCGCGCGACATTTACCAGAAAGGCGGACGCTTTCATCCGGCTGAAACAGGTTTCGTCGATAAGGCCGGTGGTACTTTCGGTCTGCGGCAGCGCAACAATGACGTAGTCCGCATCGGAGACCGCGTGCAAGAGTTCATCGGCGCTGAACAGGCGTCCCACGCCGGCGGGGGGTGAGGCGACCTGAGCGTCTACGGCGGTCACCGCGACCCCGAGGGCATTGAGCCGGGCGGCGATGCCGCGTCCGATGGAACCCAGGCCGAGCACGCATGCCGTTTTCCCATGGATCTGGGAGACCTTGTCCGTGTGCCGGTCCCAGATGCGGTCTTTCCTGTCGCGTTCGAAGTGCATCAGCCCGCGCGCGTGGACGAGCATGAATGCCAGGGCCTGTTCCGCCATCGCGGCGTCGAATGCGCCCGCGGTGTTGGTGATGACCACGTCGCTTTCTATCATTTCCGGATAGAGCATGGTTTCGAATCCCACGCCGATACTCTGTGCCCATCGAAGTCTTCCTGCTTTGAGGAAGGACGCTCGCGGCAGCCGCCCGTAGACGACTTCCGCGTCCGGAATTTCCCGCAGCAGGTCCTCGTCGGAGTGCGCGGCGACCGCCTTCACGCGCGGGGAAACGGATTCGAGCTGTTCCCGCCATTCGGTCCAGGGACCGGCCATCATGACGACTTTAACGGTTGACATTGCAATCCCTCATGGAGCGCAGAACGAAAAAACGCCGGAATGGCGATAACGCGGTCAGGCGCGCGGATCGAATCCCCTCCCGGCCGCGCCGGACAGTGGATACGGCGGACCTGACGGGCAGTAGTATATTTCTTTCGGCGGCGCAAGTCAAGAAGCGACCGCGTTGTTGCGCCGTGCCCGGCGATATCCGGAAATAAACCGGATTCCCGTTCAGGCGGGCGCTCGTTTCGCCGATCCGGCAGTTCACTTGCGCACGCGGTACGGCGGGGCGGTTATCGCCAAACGGAATTCGGCCTTGAATTGCGCAAAATTCCGGAAATTTTTTCGCTCATTCATTGCCATTTGCAGCGATTTTACTATATTAATAGACAGAATTGCGAATTTCAACTGACCCGGTGCGATTTTCCCCGCGGGTTCTCATTCCCGAACCGCGCCAGGTACAACCTCCCCTGGAATCTCTTAGCGGCCAAGAGACACAAAATGACATCCTGTCACACCGCAATAGGAGAAACTGCCTATGGTGATGAGGGAAGAGTCTTTGTTCGCCCTTCTGTCGCAATGACGATCGGGATCCTGTAGTCACACGGTCCGGGGCTCGACAGACAACACCAGGTTGGGTCCATATGGGTCGTCATGAGACGATTCACCGCAAACGATGCCGCTGCCGGCGACCGCTTTCACGGCGAATCAAACCCATCATCAGCCCGATTCGCGAAACCCGAAAAATAAGGAATTGAGCAATTAAGTCCTGTTCCAGAGTAAACTTGTATACACTCTCTTGTCCCTGACCTCGAAAGGAGTTACATCATGAGTTTTGCCCTCAAACTCGCGCCACGATGGCTGCTTGGTTCGTTCTTGGTGATGGTTCTGCCGACCTTGGCAGCTGCGCAGGAAGGCACCATCGTGGGCACCGTCCGCGACGATGCCACCAACGAGGGTCTCGCGGGTACCCAAGTCTTCATCCCGGCCCTTTGGATCGGAACTTTGTCCGACGGCGAGGGCGCCTTCGAAGTCCCTGCCGTGCCCGCGGGCACCCACATGGTCGAGATTCAGCGGATCGGGTATGCCATCCTGAGGCAGGAGGTTGTGGTCACGGCCGGCTCAGAGTCTCGCCTCGACGTGGCCCTGTCCGAGGAGGCGGTCATGCTCGGCGGGATCACGGTCATCGGGACCCGCGCCCGACCGCGCACGGTGACGGAGTCGGCCGTTCCGGTGGACGTCATCCCCGCCGCCGAGATCGTCAACCATGGCGATGTCGACTTCGCGAACGTGCTGCGCAACGTCGTCCCCTCCTTCAACGTCAACACCCAGCCCATCAGCGACGCCGCCACGTTCGCGCGGCCAGCCAACCTGCGCGGCCTTTCGCCGGACCAGTCGCTGGTGCTCGTGAACGGGAAGCGGCGTCACCGTTCGGCGGTCATCGTGTGGTACGGCAACAGTATTGCCGACGGCGCGCAGGGTCCCGACATCTCACTCATCCCCGGACTTGCGCTGGAGCAGGCCGAGGTCCTTCGCGACGGTGCGGCCGCCCAGTACGGGTCCGACGCGATCGCGGGGGTCATGAACTTCGTCCTCAAGAACGACCGCTCCGGCGGTTCGATCGAACTCAAGACGGGCGGGCACATGCTCGCCGAGACGACCGAGCTTCTGGAGGGTGGCCTGTTCCCGGGCGACGGCGACATGTACACGCTGTCGGGCAACTTCGGCCTGCCGCTGGGGGAGACCGGCTTCCTGAACCTGACCGGCGAATACGGCAACGCCGATCCGACCGATCGCAGCGTTCAACGCAACGACGCCAGAAAGCTGATCGCCTCCGGGAACTCCGACGTGCGCACACCTGCGCAGATCTGGGGGTCGCCGAAGGTCTCGAACGACCTCAAGCTGTGGGTGAATTCGGGCTACGTTTTCGGTAACAACCTCTCGTTCTACGGGCACGGCAACTATGCGTCCAAGCAGGTCGAGGGGGGCTTCTACTTTCGCAATCCCAACACCCGTAGCGGCGTGTTCAACGACGGCGACGGCCTGCTCCTGGTCGGCGACCTGCTGGACGCGCAGGACGGTGTGCTGGACGGATCGGCCGGGTGTCCGGAAGTCCGGGTCGTGGACGGCCTCGTGGCCGACGTGGAGGCCTGGAGGGAAGTCATGGCCAATCCCCAGTGCTTCACCTTCCAGAAGATATTCCCTGGCGGGTTTACGCCGCAGTTCGGATCGTATGTCTCCGACGCCTCTGCGGTGGCGGGGCTTCGCGGAGCCAGTGGCAGGTTGTCGTGGGACGCCAGCGCGGCCTTGGGCAACTCCAGCCTCGACTTCTACATGTACAACACCGTCAACGCTTCGCTGGGGCCCGATCAGCCGTGCAGCGACAAGGGAACCTCACCGGCGGTTCCCGACCAGCCCTGCACTCCGTACTTCAACCCTGGGATCTACGACCAGCTGGAAACCAGCTTAAACTTCGATCTCTCTTATGCCGTCAACGACAGGATGAACATCGCGGGCGGGGCGGAATGGCGTAACGAGCGTTTCGAGATCGTTCAGGGCGACGATCCATCCTGGACCGAGGGGCCGCTGGCCTCGCAGGGGTTCACCCCCGGCTCCAACGGCTTCACCGGGTTCGGGCCGCTTACGGCCGGAGCCTGGAACCGCAGCAACTTCGCGTTCTACGGGGACCTTGAGTTGCGTGAACCGGACGGCGTTTGGACGCTCGGCGTGGCGGGCCGGATCGAGCGCTTTTCGGACTTTGGTACCACGGTCAACGGGAAAGTCGCGGGACGTGTGAGCCTATCCGAGGAATTCGCGCTGCGAGGTGCTGCCAGCACCGGATTCCGAGCGCCTACCCCGGGGCAGCAGAACGCATTCAACATCTCGACCATCTACGATCCTGTCCTCAAGGACCTCACCAACAACGGCACGATCCCCTCGACGTCGGCGCTCGCAAAAGAGTACGGGGGAGGGCCCTTGGAGCCGGAAAAGTCGGTCAACGTGTCTTTCGGCGGCGTGTTCCAGCAAGGCAATTTCAGCCTTTCCACGGACTACTTCCTGATTGACGTGTCGCAGCGTCTCACCACCAGCAAGAACATCAACCTCACGAACGAAGAGATTCAGCGCCTGGTTGCGGACAACATCATCCGGCCGGGCGGCGTGCTCAAGAGGTTCCAGTTCTTCGTGAACGACTTTTCGACCCGGACGCAGGGGCTCGACGTGGTGGCAGCCTACGACGTCGAAAACGAACGGGGGGTAACCACTGTCAGCGCGGCGTGGAACGTCACCAGCACGAACGTGACCGAGCACAACTCGGAAACGCTGGACGAGAGTCGTGTGAACGCGCTGGAGAGGGGGCTGCCCCTCATCAGAGGAAGCGTGACCGTCAATCATGTGTTCCCGAGAGGAACCCGCCTGATGGTGCGGGGCAGTCATTGGGACGGCGTCTTCGAACGTTTCGCGCCCTACTCCGGCGATCCCAATGTCACGACCCGTTATCCGGCGCGCCAGTTGATCGACGTGGAGGCGGCCCACACGTTCGCGGAAAGCTGGACGCTTACGGTCGGTGGCCAGAACGCGCTGGACACCCGTCCGGGCGAGTTTCCCGGCGCAGCCGACGACTCCGGTCAGCGATATGGCGAATACAGCCCGTTCGGCTTCAATGGGGGGTTCTACTACACCAAGCTGGCCTACGACTGGTAGTTGAGAGGCGGGCCGGACCGCCGCGTTGGTTCTCACTGGACGGTAAACACAAGAAAGCAACGGCAGGATGTACTGCCGTTGCTTTTTTTATGCACTCTTGGTAGAGGCGTCGGCGGGTGTCAACCGAGTGGAGGAGAATCCGGTCCTCCCGCATTGTAGACCACCGGGCAGTAGTCGGTGTTGTGGATGAACTGGGCGAGCGTGCCTTCCGACGGGGCGACGGGGCACGAGTTTTCCGTGCGCATGTGGATGGCGAAACTCCGCCGGGGAGCGCCGGAACGGTTGGGTCGGCTTCCGTGGAAGGTGAGACAGTGGTGGAACGAGACGCCCCCCGGCGGCATGATGGCTTCCTCTTCGCACCACGTTTCGCCAGGCGGAAGGGTGATCTGCTCTCGCTGAACCTCGATGTCGTCATCGTAAAAACCGCCCTGGTTGAGCAGACCCCATTTGTGTGAGCCCTGCACGAAGGCCATGGGGCCCGTGTCAGCGCTCACGTCGGACACGGCGACCCACGCGGTGAACAGTTCGCTTCCCTCCTTCCAGGTTTTCCAATATTGCCGGTCCTGGTGCCAGCCGACGCTGACGCCGGACCCCGATTCCGTGCTTACCGGCGGCTTGGAAAGGAGCTGGACCCACCAGACCTGGACCCTCTTTGCGCCGGTGACCTGCGCCGCAAGCCGGCCGATGGCAGGATGGCTGACAAGCTCCATAATGGCGCTGTTGGCAAGCTGGGGCATTTCAACTTTGCCCTGCTTGTTCGGATCGTCGCCGGGATTCCAGTAGGAGGGCTGAGGGGGAATTCCGGTCTCGTAACGCCCGGCCAGCACGTCGTCCATCCCGTCCTTGGCGCGGCGTGCGAGGTCATCGGGAATCACGGGCCGGGGGTGGATGACGTACCCGTCGCGCAGATAATCTTCGTGGAGCGTCATGGGGTGTTCCCTCCGTCTCTCCCGGATCTCACCAGGCCGCGGCATAGCCGTCCCTGCGCGGGTCCGACCCGCCGATGAGCGTGTTGGTCTCCGGGTGAATCGTGATCGCCTGGGCGCTCCCGGGTCCGCCCCAGTCGCCAAGGATCCGGAGGTCGTGGCCGCGCCGGGCGAGGCCCTCACGGACGTTATCGGGAAATCTGCCCTCGAGTTGAAGGACGTCTTCGCAGGTATGCGGGACGGTGGACTCCATCGGGTTCTGCAGACTGCGCCAGCGGGGGGCCTCCACCGCTTCCTGCGGGGTCATGCCGAAATCCAGAACATGTGTGATAAGCTGAAGATTGGTCTGTACCTGGGTATCCGCGCCCGGCGTGCCGCAGACGAGTACGGCCTTGTTGTCCCGGGTGACGATGACCGGGTTCATGGTATGGCGCACACGTTTCCCGGGCATGAGACAGTTCGGATGATTCTCGTCCAGGTGCCAGTACGTCATCCGGTTATTGAGGAGGATGCCGGTCGTTCCCGCGATCAGGCCGGCGCCGAACCCGGACTGGATGGACTGCAGCACGCACACGGCGTTTCCCCACCGGTCCGCCGTGCAGAAGCACGTGGTGTCCTCGTGGGACTCGGGCCGTCCGGCAGGGACGTCGGTGGCCGCTCGATCGGGATCGATACGTTGCGCCTGCTGTTCGGCGTACGACCTGGAGAGGAGGCCTTTGAGCGGGATATCCAGCCAGTCCGGATCGGCAACAAAGGCTTCCCTGTCGGAAAACGCGAGCTTCTTGGCCTCCACCATAAGATGGATGCTCTCGGCCGAGTTGCAGCCAAGGGATCTCAGATCGAAGCGCTCGACGATATTGAGCTCCTGCAACAGGATGTGGCCGCTGGAATTGGGCGGCATTTCATACACCGTGTGGCCCCGGTAGGTGGTGTGAATGGGATCCGCCCAGTGGGCGTGGTAGTCCGTGAGGTCTTCCACGGCAAGCAGGCCGCCCCTGGAGCGGCTGAATGCAACGATGGCCTCCGCGACGTCGCCCTCGTAAAGCGCCGCCCGGCCTTCGTCGGCGATCCTGCGCAGCGTGGCGCCCAGGTCGCTCTGGCGAAGGACGTCACCCGGTTCGATGGGCAGGCCGTTCTTTGTGAACACGTTTCGGGTGAGCGGGTCGGAGGCGAAGTTTCCGCACCAGCCGGCAAGGCTGCCGGACAGCTTGTGGCTGACGGGAAAGCCGTCTTCGCAGAGGGAGATGGCCGGTTCCAGGACCCGGTCGAGACCGAGAAGGCCGTGGCGTTGGTGGGCGATTAGCCATCCGTCCACCAGGCCGGGAACGGAGACGCTCAGAATACCCCTCATCGGAATGCCGCCGCGATCCAGATAGCGTTCCCGTGTCGCCGCCCGCGGCGCGGCGCCGGTGGCGTTCACGGCGGAAACGGCGCCGGTATCGGACCGGTAGATGAGCAGAAAGCCGTCGCCCCCCACGCCGGATGCGGCCGGTTCCACCACGCCCAGCGCCGCGGCCGTTGCAACGGCGGCGTCGATGGCGTTTCCGCCGGCCATCAGCGTGGTGATGCCGGCCTGGGACGCCAGAGGGTGGCCTGAGGCAACGAGACCGTTTCTACCCATCACGGATGGACGAAAGGCGTGGTGACCGATACCATGAGGCGATTGCATGGCGTTCTCCGGAAGTCAGTCGTGAAATTCAGATCCGTTCAGGGCATTCCGGTGTCCTGCGCCGCACGGATCCGGCGACGGAATCGGGAATCAGGATATCGTGCGGAACATCCCTGAGTAAGGCGCGGGATCGAGAAAAATGCCGCCGCTGTGCCGGTAGTAGTCCTCATCCAGGACGAATGCACCGGATTCGGGCGTGAGCCACGGCGCGTCCGGGATGGGGTACGCATTCAGCATCTCGTCCCAGTTGGCGTAGTTTTCAGGCCCGTTGGACTCGATCATCCCGCCCCGGATACCCGGGAATCCCGGCAGGCGGGCCGCGACGTTCTTATTCCACTCGACAAGTAGGGGAATGCACCCGTTATCGGCCACGAAGCTCGGCACGCCGGCTTCCGCCGCGGCGCGCACCATTTGAAACGCGAGCGAAAGGGTCTTGCCGGCGGGCTTGATGGCAATGGCCCCGTACCCCTGATTGGCCCTGGTGTACACGTCCTCCACCGTCTGTACGCTCTCGTCGGCCGCGAACCGGGCAGGCAGGTCGCCCACGTCGAATTCGTCGGGAACCGCAAAGGGCTCTTCGATGAGGACGATGTGCTCGTGTATCGCCGTCTTCAGCGCATGGTCCAACAGGCGGGCCATAGATTCTTTTTTTCCGTATCTCGCATTCGCATCGAGATAGTAGAGGACGCTTCCCGAATCCGTCATCGGCGTATTGTATCCTGCGGCAACCCGATGGATGCGTTCGAGCCAATCGACGTCCTTCCGGACCATGTCGTCCTCGGCGCCCGGTTGTCCGATCTTGATTTTCAGGATGTAGACGCCCGTATCAAGAATCGTCCGCAGTTCGTCCATGGGCATCCCGTATCCGACGGCGGGGGCAAGGCCGAGACGGGACTGGCGTTCCTCAAGAAAGGGCCGGTACCCGTGGGGTATGAGGCGATCGAACGTGGCGATTCCCCGCCGCTTCGCGTGGAGCATCCACGCGGCATTGTCCAGGGCGACCAGGGCGATCAGGGAAAACGTAAGTCGCAGATCGGGGTTCCGGGTAACGGTCTTGCCGTAGTCGTGTACCAGAGGCACGAGTTCCGCCAGCAGATCGGGCGGGTTCGTGAATTCCCGGTCTGTCACCTGCTGAAGCGCGAATTCCAGGAGCGCGGCCATGAGGATATTGCCGCCGACTTCGGTATGGTTCGAAAACACGCCGGGGTCGGACCAGAGCACGGCAGTGCCGCCCACGCCCACGGCTTCGGTACCGTCTTCATCTGTCAGGCGTACAATCAGATTCCACTTCTCGTGGAAGGCGGAGCCCTTGAACGCGAAGGGCCTGGCGAAGGGTTGACGCTGTATTTCCAGATCGGCGCGGACGATTCGCATGCGCGCGCTACTCCCAGCGGGTAAGGTCGAGGAGGACACCGAGAAAAGCGCCTTTTTCCTCGAGGAGACCCCGGTAGGCCTCGGCGGCCCGGGAGACGGGCAGGACGTGGGTAAGCAGGGGGGCGACCTTCAGGCGCTTGCGGGCGATGAAGTCCAGCATGAGTTCATTGGGGTCCGGGTCGCCGAACCGGCGGGCGTCGGCCTGCCTGGAGCCGTGCGCGCCGATCACCGAAACGCCCGTGGTGTGAAGGTCGAAATAGAGGTCGACTTCGGCGCTGCCCCGCGGGCTGCCCAGGAGGATAACCTGTCCCATCTGTGCCGCGGCCCGGATGGCCTGCGGAGCCACGTCCGGATTGCCCGTTGCCTCGACCACGACCTGGCATCCCGCGCCTCCCGTAACGTCGTCGATACGTTCCGCCAGGTTTTCCGCGAGGGGGTTCACGACGTCGTCGACGCCGCAAGCCGCTGCGATGGCGAGACGTTCGGGAATCGTGTCGATACCGATGACCCGGCCCGCGCCGGCAAGAGACATCAACTGCGCGGCGAAATTGCCGATAAGGCCCTGGCCGAATACGGCGACGTTGTGGCCGAGGCGTATCCCGGAGAGGCGAACAGCAGTCAGCGCAATCTGAGCCAGCACGGCAAAGGGGGCATGTTCAAGTTCCAGGCCGACGGGCAGCTTCAGCAGGGGTCGGTCCGCGGAAATCATCGCGTGTGAGGCGTGCTTCCCCCTCACGTACACAAGGTCGCCTTCACTGACCGCGTCCACGCCGCGTCCCGTGAGCATAACGCGGCCCACTGAGGCGTATCCGGGATAGAACGGGTACTTGGCGTAGCCGAAGTCGGGACGCGGGAAACCCACGTGCGTCTGCGTAAACATCGCCAGTTCCGTGCCGGGGCTGATCAGTCCGTAGCGTTGTTCTACCAGTATTTCTCCGGGCGCCGGCCGGTCGGGTACGTCGACTTCGACCGTCTCGACTACCATTTTCCCGGCAAATACAAGCTGCCTGGCTTTCATGGCAAATCCTCCGCGCGGGACCCGCGGCAGCCGTCCCGCTCTTTTACGGTTGCACGTTCGAGATATCGGACCTCGCGGATCTCGACGGGTTCAGCGCTTGCCGTCACTCCGGGAGCCTGGCCCGTCAGTGTCCCAATCCGATTCCAATCAAGCCGGATGTATCCACCGTGCCGTCGGTTATGTTGAAGACCGAGGGATAGCGATCCGCCCACACACCGTTGGCGCCAGGGCAGTATTGCCGTGCGTTGCCCTCGATGGCCGTAACCGCAGGCACCCGGGCGGCCAGACCGGCGGAGTGCAGAAACGACGCCCCCGGGCAGGTGAGATCCTGCACGCAGAGGAACATGCCGTATTTTTCCGCAGCTGCGCCCATCAGCAGGGCCTGCGACTGTCCCTTGCAGGTCTTGAGCGCTACGCCGGAATAGCCCAGATCGCGGGCGAGCAGCAGGCTCTCGAAGTCCTCCAGGGACTCATCGATCACCACGGGCCGGATTCCGGCGGCCTGGTGCATCCTGTTCTCCGGGTTGGCGCGGAGGTCGCGGGCAGTGGGCTGCTCGATGTAGGCCACGCGCTCGAAGGCCCCGCCGCTCTTCTCCCGGATCTGCGCGAGAAAGTCCAGCAGGTAGGCCACGTCACGGCACTGTTCGTTGAAGTCGAGCGAGTAGGCCCAGTCCGAAACGCCGCGTTCGGCCTGCGTCTGCGAAGTGACGGCGTGAATGCCGCAGACGCGGTCCACGTCCCATGCCAGGTCATCCCCGTTGAGTTTGACTTTGAGGTGGGTCAGGCCGTCGGCGCGAATCCATTCCGGCAGGGTCTCGGGCAGGCCGTCGTCGAGCCGCTGATCGACGTCCGCGTTGGAGAGTGGGTCGAGGGCGCCCACGAGATGGTAGAGCGGCATCCGGGGCTTGGGTTCGCGCAGGGTGTACCGGTCCAGGTGTTCGCCTCTGAAGTCGTCGTTCAGGTATTGGGAGAGATCGTGGTTCATCCATTCCGCTGAGAGACCGTCGTACGCGTTGATCCGGTTGACCTTGCCAAAGGCGTCGTGCAGCGCGGCATCGATCGGACTTGCGGTGACCAGCGTACAGAGTTTGGGAATCGGTTCCGCCAGGTCCAGTTCAGCGCCGGTTTCCTCGGCGAGTCT
The DNA here is from genome assembly GCA_028873695.1 of Gemmatimonadota bacterium. Lineage (GTDB taxonomy): Bacteria > Latescibacterota > UBA2968 > UBA2968 > JAAXHE01. Next base: position 109,436 of record JAPPNU010000062.1, read on the forward strand.
AAGAAACCGGGATTCCAGGTCGGCCATGATGTCGATGGGATGCCCGCTGTCCCGACGGGTGCGGGTTTCCGCGACCATGCGTTCGCCGAGCCGGACCATCGCCTGCATCGAGTCATCGAATCCGACGGCCTGAGACGGAAAGGACCAGGCGTTCCCCAGGGGCATGGACCCGAATCCGGACGCCGTGCCGCCAGCGCCGTTTTCGACGTCGACGGTTACGTTCATCAGTTTGCAGTGCGTCGTCACCACGCCACCGAACTTGAGCGGAGTGCGGTACGGGTATGACTCAAAGTCGAGTTCGACGTTGCGGATGCGGATATCGGAAGGTTCAGGCATAGTCGCTCCGTTGATCGGCATGCGGTGGCGTTGTCGTGCGACGTCGGATGGGTGGACCTCTATCCGCCCAGGCGCCGCTGTACACCCGCTTCGAGAGCGGCATCGATGCGCGTGACGCTCTCCTCCAGGTGGGCGCGGGTCTGGCGGTCCAGGCCCGTGTCGGAAAGTACGTTCCGGATGGCGGCTGCCAGGGTCGCCAGGTCGGCGCGGGCCAGAGACGTGGCGTCCGCCGGTGCGTCTCGGGACGGCTTCACGACCAGGGCGACGACGTGGTCAAGGTGCAGGCGCTGCAGGTTTCGACGGAAGCTGTTGATGTTCGCGGCGGTTTCCAGTTCCGCCCAGATGGTTTCTCGCAGGCCGTCGAAAAGTTCCGGCATGTCGAACGTGTCTTCGCCCGCCCAGAGTTCCAGGTCCTGCAGCCGGCCAAGCAGCAGCGGATGGTACAGCGCGTTCAAGGGGCCGCGCTGGATGCTCAGGATCCGGCTGTGGATCGGGTAGTCCAGCCGCTGCATGCGCCAGACCGCGCCGGTGAAGCCCCAGAGGCGTTCAGGGGCGAGTTTACGCATCACACTGGGCGGAAAGTCGAAGGCATCCGGACCGAAGACGTGCGTTTTGAGGAAGTCGAACGCCTCCCGTTGCCTGGCTGCCTTGACCGGTTCGAACGGCAGCCGGTTTCCCGGGTCGCCCACGTGGTCGCGCCGGTGATGGATGCCGCCGATATATTTGGTGACGTTGCGCGCCGCAAGGAAGTACTCCGTGAGGCCCTGGCCGAACACCCTCCGCAGCTTCTGGTAGCGCCTGCCCGGGACCTCGAACTCGCCTTCCATTTTTCGCCAGAGTTCCTTCGCAAGGCCGATGCGGTTCCGATGGTAAGCCAGCGGATCGGCGCCCAAATCCCACGTGTTGACCCACGGATCGATGCCCCGGGGCGCGCCGAAAGCGTCTTCATCCGTGCCGTAGGCGACCCTGGGGTCTGCAACTTTGGAGGCGATCCTGTGCAGTTCTTCCCGTTCCTCCTCCGGGCTGTCCGCGTCGATGGGTTTGTAGGCGTATTCGATCGCCCACTTGTCGTAGGGGCCCAGTGTGGTGGGAAAGAAGTGGCCCTGCGGTTTTCCCTCCGGCGCGATATTGGGAGGCAGGTAATCCATCACCGAACTGGACACGTCCTTCGCCGCTTCTTTGTCCTGCAGGCGGTCCGTGGGATGCAGGGTACTGGCCCGGAAATTATGGCGCAGGCCCAGGGTGTGCCCCATTTCGTGGGCCGCGATCATGGTCAGATAGTCGTTGATGAATTTCCGGCCGCCCTCTCCGGCAAGGTCGATTTCTCCCCGGGCCGCCAGCAGGTTTCCGGTAAACGCGGCCTGGTGGGCGGCGCCTTCCGCCAAGTCGCAGAATCCCCGCGAAAAGTCCCTTGCTCGAGCCTGCTCCGGAAACGGTCCCCCGGCTTCGGATACGGGATCCACAAACTCCTCGTATTCGCGGAATATCGAACGCGGAAAATCGGCACTGAAGCGGATGCTCGCGTGGAAGAGTTCGCCGGTGAGCGGATTGGCGCGGGAGGGCCCCTGCGCATAGACCCTTCGCGGATTCACAAACCAGCGGACCGTGTTGTAACGCGCGTCGGCGGCATCCCATTCCGCGTCGTCCGGTTGCTGCTTTACGACGATCGCGTCCTTGAAGCCGATGCGCTCGAAGGCTTCATTCCACATCAGGAGGCCTTTTTTCAGCGCCTTCCTGTACTCTACGGGTACCGTCTTCTCCAGCCAGAAAACGATCGGCTCTCTGGGCTTCGAGAGTCTTGCGCGTGGGTCCTTCTTTTGTAGGTGCCACCGCTCCACGTACCGAACGTAGGGCGTCTCCTTCTGTACCGTACTGTAGTCCTGGTACATGGTCAGGAAGTGGCCCACCCGGTCGTCACCCAGCCGGGGTCGATAACTCGTCCGGGGAAGGAGGGACAGGCTGAAGTGGTAGACGTGCTGAAAACTGCGGGGGTCGGGGAAGGTGTACGCCTCGAATTCAGGGTTGGCAGTGTTGAAGTGGAGGACGACTTCGATCTCGGTGTTCAGCGGGAAGGACTTCACCGTTCCGAAGTAGCTGTTCTTGCCGTCGAACCTGTACTTCACTTTGCGGTTTCTGAACGCGGCCGCCACCATTGCCAGGTCCTGCAGGAAAAAGCCGCTTGCGTCCACAAGGATGCTTTTCCTTTCGGGGTGGGGTTGGCTGTCCACGATTTTCGCAACGCTCAGGATGGAATTGGTGACGCTGCGCGCCACCGCGCCGGCGATCGGGGCGTCTTCATCCGCCCGGAAGTAGAGGTTCTTGTGCAGGAACTGCACGTTCTTTCCGACGCGTTTGAGAACGAAGGGGAAGCCGTAGTTCATGAAGCTCGGAATGAGGGCGGTTGCGTCGAAGAAATAACCGTCGGCCGCCTCACGGGTAACGGCGCAGAGGAAGACCCTGTCGAACTGTCTGGGCTTGATTTCCATGTAGACTTTGGCTTCGTCGTCTTTGCGGTAAAACGTAAAGAGCCCGGGGACGGCTTCGAAGTCCTTCGTGACCTCCTTGAAGGTCTTCTTTTTCTTCTTCTTTTCTTTCTTCGCGGTCGTGTCTGCCTTTGTCTCTTTGGCCTTGACCTTCGCGGTGTCGGCCGCTGTGGTGTCGGGTCTGGTTTCTTCCGCCTGTACAGAGACGGCCAATAGGGAGACAAAGAAGACGTGTGTGAACCAGATGACAAGCGGGCGCATGCTGTCCTCCTGCCGGGTTGATTTGGTTACCGGTCCCGAAAAAAGCCGGCGATCCACCGGTTGACGGCGCATCGAACCTGAGCGCGCCGGGCAAGTTCTTCAAAATGTGGTTTTCGTGCGCTGTACAAACAGAGTCATTTCGTCTCTTGTGCGGGCCGGACCGACCACGTCCTCAGCAGTACCCTGACGGCGAGACCGGACAGGCACCCGGCGGCGGCGGCGGCGAAGACCTCCCATCCGCCCTTCAGCAATACGAGCAATATGGCGCTGATGCCGAGCGACAGACCCCAGAAGAGCCCTGCCCCGACGCTCCAGTCCAGCAGTACCGACACCAGGCCCACGCCCATGGCGGCAGGTATGGCCGCGACAAACCCGATGATCACCCCGTCGAACGGCCCCCAGTAGATTCCGGCCCCCGCGCCGAGGCCCAGCGCCATGCCGACACCCGTGCTGACGTCGCTGCCCATGCCCACGATCAGCCCGAGCGCCAGTCCCCAACCCAGGCCCAACCCCATCGCGTGAATCCAGCCCGATTTTCCGACCATGGCATGCGAAAACGGACCCATCAGGAGAAACGCCACCACGAACACGAACGCACCATGGATGATTCGCCGCAACACCGCTCCTCCTGTCTCGATACTATGGCAAATACCGTCCTGGTGGGGATGCCGAATTGAAGGTGGGGCAGACATTCCTGTCTGCCGACATCATTGTCCTTCTGTCGGTAAAGTGACAGAAGAAGAGCCTGCGGCCTCGGACACATCCCGATCTGTGACCGTGTCCGACACCGGTTCGACCAGCTGGTCCATCGACACGTCAAGTGCGCCTGCGAGTCTTCGAAACAGGTCGAGGGTGCCGGACTTGTGCCCGTTCTCGATCTGCGAAAGGTACCCCCTCGAAACGCCAACTTGACCGGCCAGCGAGGCCAGCGTCAACCCGCGGTGTTTCCGCCAAACGCGCAAGGGCGATCCTCCATCCAGTATACCCTTTACAACGTCGCCCGGTACCGTCTCGCCCGCCGCGTCGTCCGTCCACGCCCTGTCGATGGCCGCGGCATCCTCCGAATCTTCGAGCGCGGCGGCCATACGACGGTACGCCTCGATCGGGATAACCGCGTATTCAGGCGCCCCGTCCTTTACGATGATCTGCACCTGTTGTTCGTTCATCGGTAAATCTGCCCTCTCGTATCAATTGTCGCGACCAGCAGCACCCTTTGGTGGTCGTCAATCGAGTAAATCACGCGCCAACCACCCAACCTCAGCCGAAAGTCGCGGTCTCTACCTTGAATCTGTGTGGCGTTCGGATGTCTACCGTACGGGTCTGCCGCAATCGCGTCGATCCTGGCGCAGATCCGCCGCGCGGTGCTGCGTGGCATGCCAAAAAGCCGGCGTGCGGCCTGCTTCTGATAACGGACTTCGTACATCTTCTAAATTTACCGGATGATTTCTATTTGTCAACAATGATAATTCAATATGTTTTCTGTTAGCGAACACATCATTCGGAATGAAGGTAGGATACTCGCATGGATGGCCGGAAGAGAGCCAGCGGCCTTTCATCCTGTCCATCCTGTATATCCATGTTTCCCGATTTCAACATGCGCGATGAGCGCGGTCGCGTCTCAACCCCCTTGCAGGACCCTGTCGATGGCGGCGCGGACGATTTTCTCGGATTTCCCTGACACAAAGGCGTCCACCGGCTCGTATCCCCCCTCGTCAAAGGAAGTTTCCATGGTGATGTACCCCGTCCCCAGGTCTCCGTATCCCGCCACGGCGACAAAAGCGTCGGGGCGGCTCGCCTGCGCGTGCAACTGGTATTCGATAAAGATCTCACCCGGCAGATTGACCACCGCCACCCGGTCGTTGAGACGCATGCAGGTAAACGGAATGGGGCGCTCGCGACGGCGCAGATACGTCAGCATGAGCGCGGCTTTGCTGTTTCCCTTGGACCGGCTGGCCGGCGATGCGATTTGCGCCAACAGATTTTCCTCGTTCAGGTCCTCCCTCGGCGGCAGCCGCACGGGCTCTACGGTCCAGGCCACGCTTTCCAGGGGTTGGCGCGAACTGGCCTGTTCGGCTTCCAGCATGGCGGTATGGATGCGCCCGGTGAACAATTCGCGGTTGTCGGCCACGCCGTCGTTGTACTTTCCGGCGGTGACGTTGCCCGCGCAGCCGGTGAAGTAGACGTGCGGCACGCCGCTTTCCTCCGTGCGGCGGTTGCGCGCCAGGCCGACGAATTCGGGCGTCACCAGCCCCGTTCCGTCCATGCTGGTGGGATGCGTGGCATAGTAATGAACGAGGGCCAGGGGCGTCTCCTGATTGTAATAGCCGATCGTCTTGAGCATGGGGTCGATGACGCCTTCGGGCGCGGCCCGCACTTCAGGATCGGGCGTCTTGGTCCAGCGCACATGGGCGACCTTGCCGTCCGGCCCCATCACGCGCCGGTTGGAGGCGATCCTGTCGACTCTGGCCTCGCCCGTCGAGATATGCGTGCAGGGCTGCAGTCTGTCCATTGCCTCGCCCGCAGCCTTTGCCGCCCGCGTGCGAACGTTTTCGGCCCAGTCTCCGGCCATGATGACGTCGGGATGGCCGTGGGCGTCGAGAACGTCTTGGGCGCCGCGGTCGGGCCAGGGCGTGTCGTGCGCGTGCGTGCAATGCACGGCCACCCGGTCGGCATCCGTTCCCACGGCCCCGGCGATTTCTTCGCGCCACCGGTCGTAATCGCCGTTGCTCAACTCAGCCCAGTCCAGCGCGCACAGGACCATGGGCGATCGGTCGCCCGGTACGATCACCAGCCCGAGAGCAGCCAGCGGGTCCAGGATGCCCCTGGCTGGCGGATACCAGCCGGCACAGAGCGGATGCCCGATGGGAGGCGTCACGTCGGATTGAAAAGTGGCGAGTCGGATCATGGCGTCTCCAAATGAGTTGATCCCGGCGCTGCAAATAAGGCAGACCGGCACAATGCGGGGAACCGGTTGTTTGATTAAAATAGTGAGGCGGATGGCAAAGTACGGCGGGGAACACACCCTGTCAACCCGAAACAGCGGAACGTGATCCACGCGGGCTCGGGAACAACAAGAGAAACTAACATGGATGGACAGGATGGGCAGGATAAAGGCGGAAACACCAAATGCGCAAAGTTCGTCTGCGACCGAATGGATGATAGTGAACGCAGGAGCCCATTCGACCGTACAATTACTCCCCCCTTGAGGGGGAGTCGCAGAAGCCGAGCCGTTCCCTGAGCTTGTCGAAGGGCCGGCGACGGCTGATGCGGTGGGGGGATTCAACGCCATCCGATAGCTGGCAGCAAGTAGAAGCATGAGTCATTTTTTTCGGGGAAGTCTTGCTGCAAGATCCGTTCGCTTGTTACCTTATCTTAGTAAAGCCTTTATATTACCTGCGATCAATCCGACGCGAACGTACAAATCTCTACAAACGAGAACCGTAATGGCGCGCTTTACCGTTGATCGTCTTCTTCAATTGAGGGTGCCGGCCGCACGTGTGCCATTCGATTTGAGTCCCGATGGGCGTTTTCTGGCTCTGACGATGGTGTCCGTCGGCAGTAACCCGTCGGAATTGAAATCCGGGGAACCTTCCGGCGTTCCGCAGGAAGTCATGCGTCCTCTGGTCGTGGTGGCGGACACCGAGGACTCGAGTCTTGTCTATCCATTCGGCGAGGCAAACGCGTCCTGGGGGTCGCAGTGGTCCCCGGACGGTCGTTATCTTGCAGCCTTTCACCAGGAAAACGACAACCCCGCGTGTCTGGCGATATGGGACAGTCGCACGTCGGAGATTCGAGTGTACTACAAAGCGAAATATGCTGGCGACTACGCTTTTGAGGTTCCCAGATGGACTGAAGACGGACGACGGATTCTGATGAAGATGGATCCCGATAAACCGGATGCAAGGGATGGAAGACCCGATGACAATGGAATTCGGCGACGAACGTCTCAGGCTTCGGGCGTCGTCCCGGTTGAGGAAATCGAGAAAAAGGCGAACCTGGTTTCCATTGACGTGTGTTCGGGGGAAGTTGCATTACTGGCCGAAGACTGGTTGTTCAGGTGTTGGCGGCCGTCGCCCGACGGTTCGCATGTTGCCTGTCTTCGTCTGGGCGAACACGATGAAGTCATCGGGAAGAACATGTGCGATCTGATGGTTATCGACGTCACCAACGGAAGGCACGCTTGCGTCGCGGGCGGGATCGGCCAGTCGTACACGACCGCGTTCAACTGGTCGCCGGATGGAACGCGACTGTGTTATATGACCTGGGGCGGGGAGAGCGCCGGCCATCCGTTTGTGGTTGGAATAGATGGAGGGTGCAGTCCGATCGATATTGCAGGCGGGAGCGATGTCTACGTCAAGAAAGTTGACGCTTTTTATGAAACCCCTCCGAGGTGGCGTCCGGATTCGGAGGCCGTATATCTGCTTGTACCCGATGGCGTCTGGGCTTTTGGGGCATCCGGGGAATTTCAACGAAAGATATCGGTACCTGAGGATCACACCGTATCCACCTGGCTTCTGCCGCAAGAGACACCAGTATTGAGCTCGGCAAAAGTGCCCCTTGCAGTGACCGGAAGAGATGAGACGCTTTATATAGCTGAACTGGATCTTGAAAGTGGAGATTTTCAAGAGAAACAGAAGATCGATGGTGCGATCCAACCGTGCACGCTGCTTAACGAGGCGACCGGCGATGGAAAGAAGCTCTTCATTGCCAGGGAGTCTGCGACAAAACCTCCTGAAGTCATCAAGGTAAGCGGAAGTGGTGAGATTAAACGCATATACAGGCCGCTGTCTTCCATCGATTCTGTCAAATTCGGTACCCCGGAGCTTGTTGAATTCAAGAATGACTGCGGCGAGAGTTTCAAGGCGGCACTGATGTTGCCTCCCGATTTCGACGGGAGGCGCCCCGTGCCGGCGATCACCGTGGTCTACGGTGGCTACTCATACACCGAGGATATTAATCGATTCGGATTCACATGGTCGGTATCCGAAGACAATGCCCACTTTCTGGCTCACCGTGGATATGCTGCAGTTTACCCCGACATCGAGCTTGCTGACGGGGACCCGATGGATCAGATTGCTGCGAGGACAACGCCTGTGATCAAGCACTTGATCGACCGGAGAATCATAGATCCGAATCGGATCGGGCTTTACGGTCACAGCTATGGCGCCTACTCCGTTTTGGCGCTGATCACCCGGTCGGACCTGTTCCGGGCTGCCGTATCCAACGCGCCAATTGCGAATCTGTCGAGCTTTTACGGCCGCGGCAACTGGTTCTGGTTCGAAAGCGGACAGGGTGGACTGGGGAAGCCGCCGTGGGGTGATTCCGATGCGTACGTCCGCAATTCTCCATTGTTCTTCCTGGATAAAGTTCAGGCGTCCGTTTTACTCGTGAATGGCAGTGAGGATACAGCTTCGGAGGGGCAAGCCGCCGAAGTCTACAGCGGCCTGCTGAGACTCGGTCGAAAGGTCGAATGGATTCAATATGAAGGGGCAGACCATTTCACGCCGGAGTGGGAACGCACGAAATTAGAGCATCTATGCAACGCCATTCTCGACTGGTTCGACGAAAACCTGTAGGATCCTGCCCGGTTCTTGTCCTGCCCATACTGTGCAGGCATACTCCTCATTATTCCACATCCTATCAATCTCGACCTTGACATCGAGTCTGAAAAATACTATACTGATGTGCAGTATAATTCTTGATCACGAAACGACCCTCCTTTTCTCGACTAAGTCCCTCGTTCAGTAGAATCCCGCGAAATCTCAACTCTTGTCAAACCATTACTTGACACGGGCCCAACACAATGATACCGTTCTATTGCCATTTGATCTGACCGGCATCGCAACACTCCAACGCTGTCGGTTTGAAATCGAGACCTGTGGATGGATATTCGCAACATCATCAGATCCGTAGAAATCAGAAACTATCGTATCACTCACCATGCAATGGAAGAAGCCGCAAATGACCGACTGAATCTTGAAGAGATTTTTCATGCGCTAAACAATGGCGAAATTATCGAATATTACCTGGACGACAGGCCCTACCCCAGTTGTTTGATTTATGGAAGAAATGTAGATGGAGAGCCCATCCACAGTGTATGGGCTTACAATGAGAACAATCAAATGGCAACGCTGATTACCGTCTATCGTCCGAATCCGGCACGTTGGATTGGCTGGCGCGACAGGAGGAACCTGTGATGGCGTCATTTGACAGATGTCCGGTGTGTGGCGGTCCGATTGTCGAGAGCGAAGTCGAGGAGGGTCTGAAAGGGGGGATTGTAAGGGAGACTGTAAATGTCCGGACCGAAGTATGCATGAAATGTGGAGAGCGGCTCTACACGCCGGAGGGGGCGCAACGTCACGAAAACTCAAGATTAAAACACGAGGCCAAGAGTACGGCTATTATGCAAGACGAGGCGCTTCGTGCCAAAATGAAATACGAGATCTGGTTTCTCAGTTTTCTGGAACATCGAATTGATCGGGCTAGAGAGAACGACCAAAGCCCTGTGCTCAGGATCACAAGCGGAGTTGTACCCGCGAACATTAAAATGACGTTCGAAGATTCACTTTCAAACGATGAATCGCTCATCCTTGCGATGATGCCGCTCACTTTCGTTGGTTCCTTCAAGGTGCTCGATATGATCTTCGAGTGGGTCCTCGAAGAGAATTGCAAGTTGGGAAAAATCCCACAGGTTCCGTGGCGTTTTGCCGATAAGGAGAAAATGCTCAATAAAGCATCAATTCTCCAACTACCTCGCCTCTTCGATACCCATCCCCACCTTTTAACCTATGCGAGGGCAGTTTTCTGCAAACTGGTGCCTTATCGCAACGAGGTTATACACAGCAACAGCTTTTCTGTATCTGGAGACGAATTGACTCTGTCAAGTTCCAGGAAGGGTACAACCCTGACTCTTAGTGGAGATCAAGTCGACGGTTTAGCACGTTTTGTACGCATACTTGCTCGCGCGCTGATCGGCGAGATTTCTGTCGACGAATACAAGCACAGGGTAATTCGCCATTACCTCGACCTGCTCGCGCCGGTTCACGGATTGGCGAAGTTCAATCAACAGATGCCTCGATTCGTCCCCGTGGAACTCACTGCGACCAGAATAGGGCCCGCTTTCCCGGCGAATTTGAAACAGGTGAGGGATTTGATTTCGAAGACATTCGGAGACCAGGATGTGTTTTTTGATCTCAAAGTGATCGCCGTCGATGGTGAAGAGATCGTCTCCAAGTGGCATTTTGCGCCCGATGAAGTGCCGGACGTGGATGTATTGACCTTTTACGAGGAATCTCATAAGGCACACCGGGAGGAGATCGTCGGTTGAATTTCAACCTTCCGGTATCTAAGCCGTGAAATAAACGTTTCCGGGATCTGATCGGGTGAAGTTGGGATTGCCGTGGAAAATTAACACGGATGGACAGGATAGTCGGGATAAGTGCCAGAACCCGCCAGTTGTGATCGAATGGGACAACACGATGACCGCGTCGTATTGTTGTTGATTTGGTTCTGGGAGCTGACGAGGTTTTCTCAGGTGGATGGATAGGTGGGGATCAGGGTCGTTGCGTTTTTCATCCTGCCCATCCTGTGCATCCATGTTTCTTGTTGTTTTTTGGGAGTTTCCATGTCGCGCAATAGCGCCATCGAGTGGACCAACGGCACCTGGAATCCGGTTACCGGATGCACGAAGGTCAGCGCAGGCTGCGACAATTGCTATGCAGAACGGCTTTCCGAACGTTTTCGAGGGGTCAAGGGGCATCCGTTCGAAACCGGCTTCGATCTGACGCTGCGACACTCGCGCCTGGAACAACCGCTGCACTGGCGGCGTTCCCAGCTCATTTTCGTCAATTCGATGAGCGATCTCTTCCACAAGGATATTCCCGCGGAGTACATCCATCGCGTATTCGACACCATGGAACGCGCCGACTGGCATGTGTATCAGGTACTCACCAAGCGCAGTTCGCTGATGCGCCGTTTTGTCCAGGAACGCTACCCGTGTGGGGATGCGCCATCACAAATCTGGCTCGGCGTATCCATCGAAAACGTCGCGGCACTCACGCGGCTGAGGCATCTCAAAGAGACCAACGCATCGGTCCGCTTCGTCTCATTCGAGCCATTACTCGGCTCGGTGGGTACCGTCAATCTGGAAAATATCGACTGGGTAATTGCCGGTGGAGAGAGCGGCCCGGGTGCCCGTCCGGTTGAGCCGGATTGGGTACGCGAATTGCGGGATCAATGTAAGACGCAGTGCGTGGCCTTCTTCTTCAAGCAGTGGGGCGGGCGAACGCCAAAAGCGGGCGGGAATACGCTGGATGGAAGGCAGTGGTTGGAGTATCCGGAAATTCAACGCGGGAGACAATTCCGTGCAGGGTTACGTGCCGCAGGCGCGCCTGCTTAAGACGTAGTCGAGCCGATGGACGTTGGCCCGTGGGTGAATTACTAACGAAGCCGGGACTGTATAGCCCCGGCTTCGTTGTTGATGACTTGAATGAGAAGCGTTGTCCAGAAGGATCGACAAGAGACGTGGGACTATTTGCCGGCGCCTCGTCGTCTCAGTTTCAGGACCCTTGTGTCGCTGAATCCCCGATACACGAACTCACACTGTCAAGAACATGTCGTCGAGCGTCAATCTGAAGCCCGGCAACGTGGGCGAAGTCATCGCTTCACTTCCGCCGTAGACATCCACAACCTCGAATCCTCGATCACCAAGCAGCAGGACCGTTACGTCTTTTTCGGTGGTGTCCACCAACCAATACTCTTTCACGCCATGCCTGGCATAGAGCGTGCGTTTGAATGTCCTGTCACGTGTGGCCGTAGAGGGCGACAGGATTTCGACAACCAGGTCCGGCGCGCCCCGAATGTTCTCGGGAGTGATGATCTGGCTCCGTTCATTGGAGACGAAGAGCAGGTCGGGCTGCACGACGTCCGTATCCGACAGCACCACGTCAAAGGGAGCGTGATATACCCGCCCGAGGCTGTTCTCAGATGCGAATTGAACCAATCTCCACCCCAGTTGGGCGGAAAAACTCTGGTGAATTTCTCCTGGAACGGTGGCTGTTATCAACTCTCCGTCCAACAGCTCACAGCGTTTGTCTTCCGGCGTGTTGGAATAGTCCTGGACGGTAAATTTGACTGCAGGATCCGGGATAGCCATGGTTGCCGTCCTCCATCTACCGATGCGCTGCATTCGCCGCGCAGGTTTGAGTCCAACCCAGAAGGCCGCGGGTTAAAACTGACTGATCGCACGCAGAAGTTGAACCTGTACCCAGCCTTCTCGGCGCCGGCCTATCCTTGATTGGACGTTTTTTCGCGGACCTTAATTCGAATATATGATTTTTAATAAAGGGGATTAGACGGCGGATTGCCAGGATACACCAAGTCGCTGGACGTGAACGGAAAAAATGTACTTATATATGCCGATTACGCCCCGTTTCGAAGGGTTTTATCGCGACGCCCAGTTGCTGTTTTTTTTTGTATTGGGCTAATCCTTCCACCCGTCCGAACAGTCTCCCGTTCTATTTCTTCCAAACTGATCCCGGCTGTTGTCGGGCGGCGTTTCCATCCTTCTCTCAAACGCCCTGTGGATCCATTGCCGGATGTTATGCGTATCCTGCTGGCCGGGCCAATCATAGATGCGGGCGTATCGATCTTCTCCGCTGGAGTTATCCGCTAACCTCGGAGGAATCAACCGAGGCCTGTACTTTTTTGTACCAAAATCGGGGTGATTGGGGAGAAGGATGCCGATCAGACCGCATCTGGAGTTCTTATTCGTCTTCCTTAAACTGGAACCGATCTCCCAGTCGACGTGTTTCCGCTGCCATGTGCAAGGGCCTATCAGCACGACAGTCACAGTTGCGTCCGCGATGAAATCGTCTCGGATATACTGGCGGATAGTTTCTGTTTTGATATTGCGATCATTTATGTCGCCCTCTTCGACCGACCTGTCCACAATGTCGTCTCCCATCATCCGGACAAACAGGTCCTTATACTCCTGATCGTCGTGGTGAAAGCTGATGAAGATCTTGTGCCTATTGGCTTGATTCATCTCCTCTTCCTTTCGCAGTCCAAGTCGATGCAGCCCCCGAAGGACCAGTACATTTGCCCGGTCAATATGGGGTGTGAGGGCTAATGTCGCATTTTCTTCTTCTGATAACCCATTGTTCAAGTCGGAGGAGAAATCCTCGAATTTTTCGCGGCCCGGCCACGCGGGGCGGGAGCCGGCCCAACGGTCAACCAGTCCCAGGGTCTCCGCAATATCCCGCGCACAGCCGCCGAAACCTCCCAGGAGGAACAGCGGCTGGCTTTTCTGCAGCGACAGCAGGGCTTCTTCCGCGATGCCGGGCATAATGCCCTTGTAATCAGCGACGGGGCCTCCCAACACGACTCTGGCGTCCGCCGCCTTGCGCATGACGCGCCGCATAGACGTCAACCCCGTGGACCATTCCTCGTCGGTGGGCTGATGCAGCGGACGTTTGCTCCACAACGAGGGATCCATGTGGTGGCCATCCTTGGTCAGGCAAACCAACTCACCAGTGTCGGCAAGGCCGGCGGACATCGCTTCAAGTTCGTCCGTTGCCTTGCTTATATGGGCCGGCCACGCGAAGTAGTTGGTCACGCCAATCCGAATCTCGCTTGTTCCTCGCCGGTAGCGATGTACCAGTTCGAACAACCATTCCGTAAATCCATTCGGCCGGAGGTCGCCCCCGTACGCGAGGCTTGCGCCTGAAGACAGCAATTGCAGCGCGAGCCTGTCCATGGCGTCCCGCAGATGCGCGTCGCTGAGCCCCAAGATCGACATGTCCGGGCTTTCCGACATCGATATCGCCACTTTGCTGCCGGCGATCGTTGACATGTAGGCCATCGTTATGCCTCCGTAAGCCACCGTGTCAGATTTCGCATCCGCACGCGGGGCATAATTTCCTCAAACAGCTGTTCTTCCTCGGCTCCCAGCGGGGGATCGGGATAGACAATCACGGGATCCGCTACATCCAACGGGGTACTCGGGTCTGCGAGAGGGAGTGATTCGGGATTCTCAAACAATCGTTGTTCTATGTTTGCAAGAGATATCAACTCCGGAGGCCTGGCCATGAACAGGACGTCCGGACTGTCTACCTCCTCAAGTTCGATGCGGCAACGCCAGAGAAAGTCCTTGAAAACCTCGTCGAGTAAACAGCCTACAACTCTCTCTATCCGATATGCCTTATTTGGAACTTCCTTACCAGGATCCAAACGGACGTTCGGCACGTTGCCCATGTACGGAAAGCAGCGTTGATCAACGTCTCTTACGCAATTGACCAGAATCATCGGAACATTGCATCGTTTCGCCTGGATGATTTCCCGCCGACACCACTCACGAGACGAGTAGGAGTCAGTATGCACGGCCACAAGTGCGCTCCGCTTGACGTGCAGCTCGAGAACCTCCTGGAACGGAGTCCCCGCGGGAATGTCGAGCACATCGAAAAAACTCGAAAGACCGCTGTTTTGATGCAGCCAGTCTCGAATATCCCGCGCAATACGCTCACCATCACCATCGTGTTTTGAATGGCTAAGGAAAACTGTCACTTTATCCAGATAACGCTCAAGATCCCTGGCATCGTCTGCCCGACGTGCAGGATACTCGATATAGTGCCTGAGCATCCGGCTGAACTCGTACGAGAGTTCCCTGATGAGGCGTTGCGATCGTTCCGCGTCGTTTCCTTCCCAGCGGTCCCAGCGAAGCGCCTAGATTTCGAACCCAGCGTCAAGACCCGCTTTTTCCACCACTACCGGGAACACGCGTGCCCCAAATCCTCTTGTATTTGCTTCATTGATCAAACCGTCCACGTGTTTCCGCCATTCAGAGTCTGCTGCAAGCGCGGACTCCGCCAGCACGACTACCGCTGACGTCTCTGCCTCGCTTAAATCGATATCAATGGGTGTTTCTGTGCCTGGCACTGGGGCATTATGGAAAGCAACGTTCAGATCGACATTTCCCAGGACATTCTTATTTCTCTCGCTACGGAAGTGTTCGAAAACCGAGTCGGCAATATCCGATCGCTTGGAAAAATTCGGATGCCATACCACATGTACGGCCAAAATTGCGCGCGTCCAGTCAGCCACATCAACCCCCAATAGGATATATTAACAGCATCCGCAGCCAAAGCGCAAGTCAGGACTGTTTCTTGTGGCAAATATGCAACCGTAGCCCCGTCAATGCACCGTCTCTTTACGCGCTGCGTTGAATCAAGCCCGATCCGGCGGCGCTGGTTTGTCTCCCGTCGTCTAATAGGCAGCAACAAATGTGCCTTGACTCTGGTAATCTTCGTTTTCAATAGCGTCACTGCACCGATCCCCGGAATCTTCCTCAGAAACGACAGTTTCATGATCGACCGCCCACGGCCGCTAATCTTGTCGTCTTCGCCGCATTGCTCCATCTGGTCGACTAAATCTCCGTCTCGAGGGATATACGACGAGCAGGGAAGCTCACGTAATTGCGTCCGGAAGCCTCTTGTCTTGCTCGGATATCTTTGAATATGGCTTCGACGTCGTAGCCAAATTTCGCCGCGTGTTCATCCCTGAAAGCACGGACTTCGGCGAAAATAGGGTCATCCAGAGTTGTCTTCACTTTTTTCGAAACTCCAATAGCCACGACCAGGCCCTGGATTACCTCCGGCACGCTACGCGATGAGGTAGACTCGTTCATCCGGATGCAAGACGGGGAGCCGGTTTGCCTAATACACTGAAATAAACCGAACTCGTGCCTCACGGTATTGTAGCAAGTAAGGTCAGAATGTCGACCGCCGAGAACCGGGGCGAAAGCGGTATCTGATGCCTGCGATCTTTTCTTCCTGATCCTCCCAGTAGTCGTGCATAAAGGCGACAATATGAACGGCGTCTTGCGCGATAATGTGGAGGTGATTCTCGTAGAACTTTGCTCGAGGATAGGTGCGCCACCTGACGATTGGTCCTGGAAACGTCCAGGGATCACCATCGCTACGGTACACCGCGAGTCGCTCGTTCGTCTCAAGCAGAATCCCGAAATAGGCCAGACCGGACTTAATCACGTTGGCTTCTTCTGTGAGAGGAATTGAACCAACAGATCCGAAGGGTGATTCCGCACGTGGGGCTCTATCGTCGCTCATCGCCTTGGCGCTCAATGGAGTCGTCGTTCTTTCAGATACCAGCAGTGCTTGAGGGGTCTCGGTTTCTGGATCTGTGACGTTCTTCTGCACATAACGCATCACAGTTAATTTGGCGTCGTCGATGCCACAGATTTTGTCTCCCGCGCCCCAACTCAAGCCTGTCGCACGTCCTGTCTGTAGTATCTCGGATTCATCGATTTCGCGAACGAATTCCCGTCGGAAACCCCCCGATACGGCAGGATCCGGTTGCCAGCCGAAAGCCAGTAGACAGGATTCTCCAACAAGTGACGTGCTGTAGATACTGGCAAATGCCCAGTCCGCATAGGAAGAGTGTCTGTCCGTTAATGGGTTAGTCCTCCCGTTTTCGTCATTTGTTCCTGGAAAGTAGGCGTTTCCGCCATTCGGACTATCATCGCGGGACCGGAGATCGTATTCGAAGAGCCCGTCGTCGCCAGCGGAAAGAGCGATTCGCCCGTGTGACGCCGACGCCGAATAAGCTTGGCCGTCCCAACGCTTCTGCGGTTTGGAACTGACTGGATAGCGCAGGTTATTTCTGTGCGCGGAGGCAGACCAGAATCCGTCGTAGGTCACGAGATAAAGGATATTGCTGAAGATCTCGGTATCTGTTGGAAGCTCCTTTACCGGATTGTCCTGTTCGCCATAAAGGGCTCCATTCAGCAATTTTGGAGTGATGACCGGAGCTTCCGACCTGAGTGCCGCGAAATTCGCGTCAAAAACCTTGCGATATCCAGGATCATCGAACACTGCGAGTACGTCAGGATGGTACAGCGAGTGTCCTCGCAACCAGGCCGCCTTGACTTCGAGAGACCGGCTGGCTCTTGGATATGCCAACTCGATCAATCTCTCCCAATCGTAAACGGAAAGGCGGCCATCATAATGCCAGAGGTATAGACGACCCCTGTATATTTGCACATCCCAGAAATCTCCCGGAATCGAAAGTATTAAAGGTTGCATTGCATCCCTCCGGATATCTTCGCCACGTGGTGCTTTTTGATGAGTCCTTGCTTGTCCCAGATCTTGAGAACACACATAGGCGGACGATCCTGGGTGTGTCTTCGATAGTCTGCAGGATATCCGTGCCATATAGCGATGGCGCTTCCATCAACAAACTTCCCAAACATCAATAAATCGCCGTGAACATTGGTACCGATTATCCGAAGGCGACGACCTTCAGCCTCGGCCGCCCAACACGTCTGACCTGCACTACGCGCCTTCGGCAACGCAGCCTTAAAAAGGTCTACTTCGTCATCAACAGAAATTCTCCACGTGCAGCTATCGCTTGTTGCGGATCCGCGGTGTTTAGGATGGACAAAATATCGGACATCCTTGCGGATAGTGATCGTTTCACCAAATATCATTGGTGTGAAATTCTCCCGTGCAATTGTCCGTCGCGCGTAGCCTCGCCGTCTAGGTCTGCGCACTGAATGTGGCGTCTCGTGGGGACGTTCACGTTGGCGCCGCTTCAAAATGCGCGAACCGCTGCTCGAGATATGTTGGATTCGGCCAGTCATCACGCTGGGATGGGAGTCGAAGTCGGGTCCCGTCAAGATCCTTGAGCGTCGACAGCAGGTCCCCGTCCTGCCGTTCCCGTAGAGGCGGAGCGACGTGGACGCGAAAACCCGGGTCCACGCCGATCAAATGTGTGTCATAGGCAGAATGGTGCAGCGTCGACATACAGATTCCGTTGTTTACCGATGCCGGACCTCCCTCGGCGTCGGGAACGATATGCGCTCCGACAAGCAGTTCACGCACCGGTAGTCCGCTGAACGCGCATCTGTATCCATAAGCAGACTTGGTTCGCGCGCTGAACCATGCATGATGGTTTCTTGCGCGAGTCATCGTTGGAGAGTATGTCCGCTCCACACTTTCCCGTACGATAGAGTCCGTCAAGGATACGAGGCTGTCTGAGGTTGCGAGAAGTACCTCGTTTTCGCGAAACGCCTCGACCCAGATGGGAAATATCGGCTGATACTCTGAGGGGGCGAATCCCGCGAAGTAGATCAAAGGAGCACGACGCTCCATCGCCGTTTGCAATGTACGGTTGGACGCCTCGCCACGTCCGCCGCGTGCGAGGTCGTAACGCAACAGGCCTGTTTCAGGATCCGAATTGCGTCCACCGAGGCCCTGATCGCGATACCAGGCCACACGTCCGGAACGAGGAATGACGGTCCTGATGCTGAGCGCAGCACTCATCTGTTTCGGTTTAAAGATTCCCTGGGCGCGTGTCGCGAAGAATATCCGTTCGCCATTGACCATGAATCCGCGGTGAATATCGTTCCATCGAACCCTGCCGCCGTGTTGGCGCGACAGCTTTTCGATCGCGACAAAAGCCGCAGCGCGAATAGTGTGGTCAGGATCGGAAGATGTGATGTCAGGCGGCAGGTACACGAGATATCTATTGGCGTGTAGAAAAGTGGAATGCGGCTGCAACGCGAATTACTGACTCAAACACGTACCGCACTCCAATCCGGACTTCGCGGGGGTCACCGGATTCGTCGTGATACTCTTCTTTCGAGGATCCCAGTGCCAACGACACTTGAACTTTACCGCTGATTCCTATATGTTTCGGTTGCAGCCGGCAGGAAACCTGTCAATTGACGAAGGAAACTTCCTCCTCCGATACAGACTGCCATTATGCAAATGAAGCCCTGCCAGATCCTGGAACAGCGAATCGCGAGCCTGCTTGAACCTCGGCCGGAGGTTCTGGAGGCGTATCTATTCGGATCTCACGCGCAGGGCCGGGCGCAGCCCCACAGCGACATCGACGTCGCTGTTTACATCGATGAATCACTCGCTGAAGAAGGCGCCTTCGGGTATCGGGCACAACTCATCACGGAGATCATGGCCGGACTGCACAGCAACGATATCGATCTCCTGATTCTGAACCAAGCCCCCCCCGCTTTATACTACCATGTGCTGCGCGACGGCATACGTGTCCTGTCCCGTGATCTGGCGGCGACAACGACGCGGGAAGGCCGTGCGGTTTCCCTATACTGCGACTTTGTTCCCCAGCTTGAAAAGATGGATGCGGCCTGGCGTTTAAGCGTGGGTGGTGAACGGTGACTCCCGGATTACCGAACCCGTCTGTTGTGCGGCGGCACCTCGCCGCTTTGCGTCTCGCGGTTGTCAACTTACGCCGACATTCGGATACAACCGCCGATCAGCTCCGCGACAATTCCGATCTTCGATGGTTGGTCGAACGCGGTCTTCATCTCTGTTCCCAGAACGCGCTCGACGTAGCGACCCATCTGGCATTGTCTGCCGGCCACGACGCGCCGGATTACGCAACCGCGATTGACAGACTTGCGGAGATGGACGTGCTACCCAATGATTTCGCAGCGCATTTTCGGGCTATTGCGGGTTTCCGCAACGTGCTCGTCCACGGCTACCTTGACGTCGACCTCGATCGGATCGGGCGATTCCTAGTCCGCCAACTGGACGACTTTGAGACGTTTGCTCACCACGTCGAACAGTGGCTTGTCAGTTCTGGCGAGTGAGAAACTGCGCACTGCCAGAAGTCGCACCGTTCACTCCTTCCCTTCGCCGGCGCTGTCCTTTTCCCAGATTTCCCCGAGCGCGTATTCCTCCACCCAGGTGTCGAGTTCTTCGGCCTGGGGTCTCTGAAACTCCGTCGCTTCCTGATTTCGTTGTACGACCACGATGTCGTCCGGCTCGAAGCTGTCGACGAATGCGCTGGACTGCGTGCTGACGAGTACCTGCGTATGCTGGCTTACGGATCGAAACTGCGAGGCAATCACGTCCACCGCGCACGGGTCCAGTCCAAGTTCCGGTTCGTCCACCACAATCAGCGTCGGCAGTCTTTCAACCGGCTGTAAGAGAAGCGTAATGAGACAGATGGCGCGCAGGGTACCGTCCGACAGCTGATGCGGCCCGAATACGAGATCGGACTCGCGATGCCGCCAATTGAGGATGATATCTCTTGTTTCGGCGGGCTCGAGATCGAAGTCGTCGAAGAACGGCGCCACCTGGCGGATCGTGGTGACAATGCGCCGGTAATCGGTTTCGCTGCTGGACTTGAGCGCGTAGAGTATCGCCGCGAGATTGCCCGCGTCGGGTTTGAGCCAGCGGTTGTCTCCCATGTAACCATATTGCCGTACTCTCGACGTCGGCGATGTATCGTGAAAGTGATAGACGCGGCAGCGATTCAACAATGCCCTGAGCGTTCTCGCCGTGGGTTCGCCTCGTTCCGCCAGTTCTCCAATCTTCGTTTCCAGATGCCCCACGCCCAGTTCTACTGTCTTGGGGCTGGGATAACCTTCCTGATGGAACGCAACCGTTTCCTCCGCGAATATCAGAGAATCGCCGGCGGCGTGGAAGAGTCTCATATGGTAGGTGTCCATTCCGTTCTCTACCTCGAATACCATTTTTGCTTCCAGTTGAGGGGTCACTCTCGGGCCGAAGTGCAGATTACCCGTGGCCCGCCCAGTGGCGCCAACGTGCTGCTGGAGGCGTACAGCCATCAACTCATTCAACAGCTTGAAAAAGGCGATGAGATTGCTCTTGCCGGCGCCGTTAGCGCCAATGAGGACGTTGAGCGGTCTGAGTTCCAGTTGCATTTCCCTGATGGACCGGAATCCCTTGATCTCCACGTTTTTCAGCGTTGTCATCATGTTTTCCCTTTATCTACCTGGCCATCGATACCACGTGGCATATTGAAAGTTATTGGACATCTGCTCCCATTGTATACACCTGCGGCGGAATTTTCACGAAGACTGATGGTTGTGTTGTAGAACCGGATGTAGATCGATAGATTCAGTGAAGTCTTGTACGACCGTATCTGAGGAAATGCGGAATCCGAATTGTCGGTGCGATGTTGCGCAGTCTAACGAGGTATGGATTCAGCGCGTTGGTACGAAAAGAAGAGCATCTGTCCCGCTCGTGCCTTTTGTCCTTCACCTGGTAACACACCTGACCAAAGTCGCCTTTTCCAACCGCCATCACGACATGATCTAACTGCAACCGGAGCGAGGGCATCCTGCCCTCGAACTTCGCGTTACCTACCCCGTTCGCGTCGAGAGACTGACGCGTCGATTCAATCCGACACCGGTTCGCGAAAAACACCGTGTGCGACGAGTTATCCGACTTCGAGGGCAGGATGCCCTCGCTCCCGGGAACGCCAGCCGCACCAGTCGCTAACCGGTTTCTGTCTTGGACAGCCGTGGCCAAAAGAGGGGGACCTTCATTGGCGGTTCGAAGTGACTGTGAAGAAAACCAGGTACTTACGCATTCAAGATCGTCTTTTTCAAACTATCTTGGACAGCAGTGACCTGGTATCTAATCCTGGTCTATTTTTAGCCCTTATCCTGTCTATCCTGTTCATCCATGTGAGTCCGGGTTTTACACAAAGAGCTAAAACACGTACCGCATCCCGATCTGGACTTCGCGGGGGTCGCCCAGACCGGACTGGACGGTGCCGTCGAAGTTGAACAACAGGCCCGCGCTGGAGGGGTCCCGGTAGTTGTCCGTGTTGAGCAGGTTGAAGACTTCCACGATAGCTTCCAGCGTGCCGTTGCCCAAGGAAATGGGCCGCGTCAGGCGCAGGTCCCACGAGAAGAACCCGTGGTCCTTGCGCAGGGTGGTGCGCCGGACGATGGCGCCGTCGGCGCAGATGCGGTCGGACGTGGGCCCCCACGGGTTTGTCGAATGACGCGGAGACGCCCGGTTGTTGCCGCCGCAGGCCGCCGAGACCGGTTGCGGCGAATAAAAGCTCACGCGATTGTTCATATAGACGTCGCCGGGCAGCACGGCCAGCGCCCAGGCATTGAAACGGTGGCGCTGGTCGCGGTCGGACCAGCCCCATTCCCGCTCCAGCCGGGTGGGATCGACGTAGCGGAACGTGAACGGGTCTCGCTCGTTGTCGTCGTCGGACCTGTCCCAGGACGTCGTGTAGTTTGCCTGGAACTGCAGGTTGTCGTTCGCCGTCTGCCGCACCCCCAGACTGAGGCCGTGGTACCGCGACCGCGCCGTGCTCTCGGCAACGGTGAGGGTACCAAGGCCGTTGGCCCCGTCCGATCCCAGGCCGGTCGACCAGGGAGATCCGAACGCGGCGTCGTTGCGGTTGACGAAACGCGTGAGATTGTCGGTACGGGCGTAGGTATAATCGATGGAACCCACGAGTCCGGCCGTCTGAAACTCGCGTTCGATGCCCGCGTTGAGGCTGATGGTCCGCGGGTTCTCGAATTCCTCATCAAAGACATAGATATTGGGTTGGAAAGGTTCGCCCGTGGGCGACGGCAGCAACTCGCCGAAGGTCGGGGGCGGTCCCAGGACCGGCGTCAACTCGCTGGAACGGAAGAGGGATTGGCCTCGCGAACCGTTTGTGGAGCGGGTGCTGGCCAGATTCAGTCCGGGTATGCGGGCGTAGTAGATCCCTGCGCTGGCGCGCAGGAGCGTCCGGTTGTCGCCGTACGCATCGTAAGCCAGGCCGATCCGCGGCTGGATCATATCGAGGTCGGAGGGAATCCTGCCGTTGGACGGAAACCTGTGGGCGCCTTCGTCATTGGTGACCGTCTTACCGATGAAATCGGCGAAAAAGACTTCGGAAGGATCGGTAATCGGGTCCGGCTGGATCTGCGCCTCCCAGCGCAAACCATAGTTGACCGTCAGTCTGCCGGATGCCTGCCAACTGTCCTGCACGAACAGCGCCAGTTCGTGCTGTAGGATACGCTGTGTGCCCGCCTCCTCCACGGACAGCCCGCCCACGCCGGCCTGTTCCAGGTAGAACAGCACCGGCCCCGTGATTTGCTCGCCATCGGGGCATGCGCCCTCGACGCTGAAACTGCCGTCGGAGCACTCGACGTAGCGATTGCCCTTTTCTACGAAGTTGAGAAACCCGTCCACAGAGTCGAAGATGTACCGTCCGTTGGCGAAGCCGACAAAAGTCTGCACGGATTCGACGCGGTTCCACTCGACGCCGGCCTTGAACAGATGGCCGCCCCTGGCAAAGGAGATATTGTTGAGCAGTTGGACGCGGGAGTCGTAGTACTCCACGGGGATGAAGAAGGGCATCCCAAAGCGATAGCCGCGCTCGAAGTCCATGCCGGTATCGGGAAAGGGGCGCCCGGTATCGGGGTTTATCGGACCCTCGTAGGGACGCGGACGGTCCTCGCGGGAGACCTGGAAGCGGAATTCATTGATGGTGCTCGGGGAGAGAAGCGATACCAGACTGCCGTTGAAAGCGTGCGACCAGTCTTTCTCAATCGCGTTGGCGCTGCGCGCCCACGTGTCCACGTCGAAGGTTCCGTTTTCCTGTTCTGACCACGTGTAGTTGTATTTGAAGGTGGCAGAGTGGTCCTTCGATAGGCGGAGATCCACCTTCGCCAGAAAAGCACGGGCGTCGTTGGTACGGTCGATGGGGCCGTAGTCACCCTTTAAAGCTCCATTGAACCTCGTGTCCATAAAGTCGCGAAGGCGGGAGTCCATGCGCCCGGCGTCGCTTTGCCGGGTATCCCTCAACACCTGCTGGTCGTACGCGGCGAAGAAGAACGCCTTGTCCCGCTTCAGCGGACCGCCGAGCGTGAACCCGAACTGTCCCTGCCTGAAGCTGGGCCTGCGTTCCGTGCCGTTGTGCCTCGCGATTTCGGAGAGCGCGTCATGCTTGCCGAAGAAGTGCGCCGATCCGCTCAGCGTGTTCGTGCCCGATTTGGTGATGACGTTTACGAAGCCCCCGCTGGAGCGACCGAACTCCGCGTTGGCGCCCTGGGGGACGACGACGATTTCCGCAACGGCGTCCAGATTGAAGGTGAAGGCCGGGCGCTGACCCCCGCGCTGTTCGCCGAAAAACGGGTTGTTGAAATCTGCGCCGTCCACCGAGATGTTGTTGTGAATACCGCGTTGGCCGCCGATGGTCAGTTCGTCTCCGTCCGGACCCTGGACGATGCTCACGCCGGGGGTCAGGAGCGTGAGGTTGAGAAAGTTGCGTCCGTTGTTGGGCAGGTCCTGCACGGCTTCCTCAGGCAGGCGGGTGGCTGTCTCGGTCCGCGTCACGTCCACGGCCGGCCTTCTGGCCACGACAACGAACTCTTCTATTTCAATAATCATCTGGATCGTCAGTTCAACGGTCTCTCCAACCCGGACTTGAACGCCGGTCTGGCGGGCTTCGGCCCATCCCTCCGCGCGTATCGTCACGTCGTAGAATCCGAGAGGCAGCAGGGTGGCGGTGAACAGGCCCGCTTCGGATGACGCCAGGACACGCCGGTAATTGGTACCGGCTTCTCTGAGGATGACGGTGGCGCCTTCGATGGGACTGTTGAACTGATCGCATACGAAACCCCGGATCACCCCCGTTGTGGCCTGGGACTGGGCTCCCGCCGGGCCGATTGCCAGGGCAATTAACAGCAGTACGAGGGATAGCGTGCGACGGGGGGATTGTCGTTTGCGTCGGGTCATATCAGTAAATCAGGTGTTTGGCTGTTGTGTGAAGTTGAGAAGCACTTCGTCAATTGCCAGGCACAGAAACCGGTAAATATCGTGTCGATCACGCTACCCGGTTTTCTGATGAAAGCAACCGCGTGCTTTACGAAAGAGAACGGGCAGATGCGGAGGACGGGACGCTCTAAACGCGCGGGTCCCATCACATTCATTCGGCATTTGGGGTTTTATCCTGTCCATCCTGTGTATTCATGTAAAATTTCGCTTTTTGGATTTGGTTAGACAATAAAAAAAGCGACTTATCGTCGCCCTTGATTTTTCCGATCCCCTCACATGCGCTTCTCTTACGCTGCCGAGCCCGGCCGTCGTAATTCGACGCGCCCGTGTTCCAGCAGCGTGACCACCCTGGCCTCCGAACACTGCATCCGCTCTGCAATTTCTGATATGGTTTTGCCCTCGTCCTGATAAAGGCGTACCACCTCCGTTCTGTCGATCCCCGGCACGTATCCCTTGTTTCCTTTAAATCCGGCGTGTTTTGTGACCTGTATGTCTCCGGTAACCTCCACCTGGCAGGCCAGGCGCAGATTCCCCTTCAGCAGCAGAAAGCGCAGATTCTCACGGGCGCCCTTCACAGTGAGTCCTTCCTGCGGGACCACCTCGACCGTGCAGGTTCCGCACAATCCGTTGCCTTCGCAATTCACGAAACGGGTGATCCCGTTATACAGGCCGATATCGTTATCGATTGCCAGTTGCCGGAGGTTGGTGTGCGGTTTGCACTCGACCGTTCTGTTCCAGTTCGTGAACGTAACCTTGCAGACCTTCTTGCGCTCCGGCAGACTTCCGATGAAAGTGGACATTAGAACCCTTAAAGAAGCTGTCAGCTGTCAGCCGTCAGCTATCAGCAAAAAGCTCAGAGGCGATGATATCTTAAATCGACGTCCGCGCTCTTTTACTACAACTGTAGGGGAGACCCTTGGGGTCGCCCGCGTCTCCCGTCCTACCTCTCTTCTCACGGCCTAAAAGGTATTGTTTTTCGCCGTCGGACACAAGTGGAAAACGGGGTCGCGGGCAATCCCGTCAAAAACCGATTGAATTGTGCGCAGACTGATCGATTTTGGTATATTAGGGTACATCTGAAGGGCAGGCCCCTTTGACGAACGCCGCTATCGGAAACAGCGAGGATGTGCGATCCCCATGGATGAGGATGAAACGATGGCGAGTCAATCCGCCGAGACGGCCGTGCGCCGTGCCGTTACCTCTCACCCCAGGCACTTTGAGAATAACCGGTACGTCTATCCCGTACTCTCTCGGCGCTCCGGCGGCATCTCCGTCGGCATCAATCTGAATCCCGACAAGATCTGCAACTTCGACTGCATCTACTGCCAGGTGGACCGCACCGTCCAGCCCGTGCTGCGCAAGGTGGACGAAGACCGGATCATCCATGAACTTACGGCCCTGCTTGACGACGTGCTTTCCGGCAGCCTCTTTCAGCACCCGGCCTTTCGGGATATTCCGGACCGCCTGAAACGGATCAACGATATCGCATTCTCAGGCGACGGCGAGCCGACAACCTATCCCCGGTTTCGGGAGATCGTTGAAAGGACCGCGGACGTCAAACGCGCATTCGACCTGCCGGAGGTCAAAATCACAGCCATCACGAACTGCACACGCTTCCACGTCCCGGCGGTTCTGGACGCGTTCGAAGTCATGCACAGGAACAACGGCGAAATCTGGGCCAAGCTGGAAGCGGGCACGGCCGAATATTACCACCTGGTCGAACGTACGAAGATCTCTTTCCAGCGGATCGTGGACAATCTGAATCTGGCCGCACGAAGGTGGCCCCTGGTGATCCAGAGCCTATTTATGCGCGTTCACGGCCAGCCGCCCCCCGACGACGAAATTCTCGCCTTCTGCAGCGTCCTGTCCGACCTCCTGGAACAGGGTGGGCAGCTCAAGAACATCCAGATCTACACGGTTGCCCGAAAACCCGCGGAATCGTACGTCACCGCTCTGAGCGACGCCGAAGTCGACCGCATCGCCCGGACCACGCGCGAAATCCTTCCCGGCATCCCCGTCGAGTCCTACTACGGCGCCTGAGCCGAATCAACTTACCTGGATGGACAGGATAAACGAAATAATAAGGAACGACATGAAAGCCCGTTTGCAGAAGTGGGGCCATGATCTTGTCCTGCATGTTCCCGAACCACTCGCTACTCAGGTTGGACTCAAACCCGATTCACAGGTTGAGTTATCGCTGCGTGGAAGGAAGTTGGTCATCGAACCCGTGAGCGCGTCAGACTTGAAGTTGGACGACCTGTTAGCACGTGTGACTGAGGACAACATACACGGTGAGGTGGATTCCGGACCTCCGACTGGCGGTGAAGTATTGTGAGGCCCAACGAACATCGACCTCAGCGAGGAGATTCGATCTGGCGAAAAGTAAAGCCTCGATATGAATGCCCTAACCCGATTTCCGGCTTGACAGACCTTCCTTAACTGCACATATTAAGTGTGCACTTTAAGGAGGGATCATGAAAGCAACGATTCTCGACTTGAGACGACGCATGAAGGACGTCTTGCTCGCGCTCGACCGCAGCGAGTCGGTCACCATCTACTATCGTGGCAAGGAGAAGGCCATCCTGTCTCCCAGCCGGCGACGAACGGAAAAATCAGTAGCGGACCATTCAGCCTTCGGGATGTGGCGGGACAGGACAGATATGGCGGACGTGGCCGCTTACGTCCGGAATCTGAGAAAAGGCCGCCTGGATGATCTTTGATACGGATGTACTAATCTGGGTCTTCAGAGGCCATGAAGGGGCAGCGCAACTTGTCGAAAGGCACCAAGACCGTCAGATATCGCTCGTTACGTACGCGGAACTGATCCAGAGTGCGCGGAGTCGGAAAGAGTTGAGGGAGATCAAGCACTTCCTTAACGACCACTCCTTTCAAACATTGCCCCTCACGGAGAACATCGGTCACAGAGCATCCGTATACATGGAAGAATATACCCTCAAGACCACGCTTTCCCTGGCGGATGCCCTGATCGCGGCAACCGCCGGTGAACATCACCTGACACTCTGCACCGCTAACAAAAAACACTACAGCGCAATCAACGAACTCGATATGGAGACCTTTCGGCCGGGACCGGATGGCTGATCAGACTCTGCGTAACCCCTGGCCGACCTGCGGGGAACAGGATCGTACTGATCCCTCGCAAATCCGATAAAGCAATCAAGTTACAAAAAGGAGCCCAACGGCGTCGCGCAACCGTTGGGCTTTTGACGTTGCAGCCTGAAATTAGTACATCTCGACAGATACTTGCCACACATCGAGATCGTTTGGTATTCTATCTCGAAGCCAATCCGGTTACAGATCAGAGTTCCCGATACAAAGTTCACCTGAAGGTGCTTTTTCCGTCACGGCTTCGGCCGTTCATCATCATCTGCATCAGACCCATTGAGTATCCGGTCGCGTCGCTGAAGTTCGCCTTTCCGGATTCTACGAGGATATCCATTGCTTCGCGAGTATATCTCGGATTGTCCGATCTCAGAAATGCTCTGCTGAATATGCTGGCAACGACATCAACGAACCGCTTTCTATTGGTGTCGTCTTTAAGCAGTTCTATGCGACCGATCGAAAGCGTTCGACCCATGTGAGATTTCGAGCAAAGTGATGTAATACTTCGATCGAGGGAACCAGCTCTTTCTTCAAGATAGACGCCAGCGTCGTCGTTGGGAACAGACCAGTTATCGATAAAAACAGAGACGTGAGCATCGTGTCCGCCGGCCTCGAAATACCCGGAAACAGAATGAAACAGACAGTGGTCGAGAACTTGAGAATGGATGATTTGCCCGATTGCTCGGTCACGGACTTCCGGTCTATGAGTTGCCCTGACGTTCTTTACAAAGCGCCTATAATTCTTGACAATCTTGCGAAATTCAGGATCAATCGTATCTATACCCGATACATTTGTCGACAGTGGTAAATCCGTCAGGATTCTGGCTATTCGAATAACGCGATCGATCGAGATCCGGTGGTTTTTCATCGGCCTGTTTTTGGACAGTCCTACCGCCTCGTAGCACCGGGCGAAGATCTCAGTCTCTGCCGATTGTTCGTACCGGACACCACAACCAAGAAACCATTCGTTCCGATACTTGCCGACAATCTGTGGCGTTCCGGACTCATCGAAGAGGACTGTAAGGTCATTGTTAGACATTGGCGATCTATGTCTCTGTTATGCGGTGTCTTCCTCAGCTTCGGGTTGGTCTTCCGATGTTTTGCGGCTCTTAGCCTTCGAGTGCTTCCAGACGGTTTCCCGGTCATCGTAGAAGTCTTCGGGTTTTCTCTACACGAAGTGTCTGTTGGATGCACCACATCCATTCCCGAGACAGGCACAACATGTCTCCGGTCGGGTGAGAACGGTTGAAACCATCAGGAACTGAAGGCAAGGAAACAATCAAGTCGACGCGAACATGAATGCGGGAGGGGGAACGACTGGCAGGGAAGGCAGTATGTTCTACTGATTATGTCCGTTATCGAGAAAAGGCGGGGGCGACTGAAATCCTTCAGGCCCTTTTTCTCTCTCGATTTCAAACCACTGCATCACCAATTCATCCCGTTCTTTCTGACCTTTCTTGATACCTCTCTCAAATTGCCACTTCTTGAACGCCTCGGTTAGAACAAACAAGAAATCCACCCCTTTCAAAATGAAAAAAGCTCAGCAAACGCAATGACCGGGCTTTGCCAACCCTTGTGTGATTTTCGGCCTCTTCGCTGGCCCTTCGACCCTTCGACAAAGCTCAGGGACCGCAAGTTCAAGAAGCGGCTCAGGGTAGGGCGTGCGGACGACGGGCTCGACTCGGCCTGCGCGAAATGCCATTTCGCGCTTCGGTTGTAACGCGGGCAACGCTTGGGAAACGAGCGAGTTGAAGCGCGGGCATTTCGACAAGCTCAATGACCACGCGTTGTTGTCCTTCGATCCTTCGGCGGGCAACGGATCTACGGCCAGACCTGCGGGAAGTGTTCGCCTTCCATCAACGCCCCGTCCTCGACCTCCACGAAGGGTTTCATCACGTGCTGTCCGGACGCCACGTAGCGTGTCTCGTGGGTCATGTAGTGGATGGCGATGGCGCGCCGCGGACGGTTGCTGGTGTTTGAGTGCGACCCGTGCCAGGTCAGCGCGTGGTGGTAGTGCACCTCGCCTTTTTCCACGGGACACCGGACGATTTCCACGCGGCGTCCGTTCCACTCTCGAGGCATGTCGTCGTAGTTCTCGACCGACCGTATGAAGTCGATCTGGTTTCCCCACTGGTGGGAACCGGGGACCATGCTCATACATCCGTTCGACTCGTCCACGTCGTCCAGCGCCACCCAGGCGCTCACCTCCGTCATCGGCGCGAGAATGGGCCATAACGGCGCGTCCTGGTGCCACATGGTGACGCCGCCCCGTTCCGCCGGCTTGTACTGGATCTGATCGTGCCATACGCGAAGCCGTTCCGCTCCCGTCAGCTGCGCCACCTCCTCCACGGCCTTTCGCATGCCCGTTAGTTGGCGAAACGGATCGCTCGCGGCCCAGATATTGACAATCTGCCAGACGGGGGTGTCCGGGTCCCGGTTCAGGTTCCGGAGGTGAACGGGCTGCGGAACGTCCGTCCGGTCGCGGTCCTCGATCACGCGGTCCAGTTCACGCCGCAGTGTCTCGACCTGACCGGCGTCCAGCAGGCGCCCTCCGTTCAGGAATCCTCTTCTGTGGAATTCGGTGATCTGTGCTTCGCTCAACATTGCCTGCGTCCCCTTCATGAGTCAGTCGTCGGACGACGCTACGCTACGGTGAACCGGCGAGGATGGGATGAAGCGGATGTTCCCAGGGCCCCCCCGCGGTCATTTCATCCGCCGCGCCGGCCGCGTCTTTGCCACCGGTAAAGCGAACGTAGTCGGGGATATAAATCACGGCGAACGCACGCCGCGGCCTGTCGGTCAGATTGGGGCCCGCGTGATGGAAGTTGCAGCCGTGATGGAAGGTCACCCCGCCCGCGGCCATCTCCATCGCGACCGGTTCGGCCACCGCGTGCCCCTTCTCCGCCATCTTGGCCACAATGCTCTCACCCGCCACCCCAAGCGCGATCGGTTCCTGCGGGCCCAGCCTGTGCGAGCCGGGAACGAAGTGAAGACACCCGTTTTCAACCGTCACGTCGTCCACCGCCACCCAGGCCGATAGCGCGCCGTCCGGCTCCATCGGCCAATACGGCAGATCCTGGTGCCAGTTGGTCGCGCGGCTCCCGGACCCGCCCGGTTTGACCATGGCGTGGTCGTGGTAGATCCGCACGTGGCGGCAGACAGACAGGCGCCGCGCGGTTTCGGCGAGGGCATGGTGGAACGAATAGGTTTTCACGTCCGGAAAATCCGTCCAGAGGTTCACCATCTGGTTGAAAACCTTTTCGTACGCCTCGGAAGTCCGGCCGCCGGCAGGCGCGCCGACAATCCGTTCCCTGTTGGTCTCGATGGCCAGGTCGATGGCATCCCCGAGCGCGGCAACCTCGTCTCTCGAAAAAAAACCCGGATACCTTATGAACCCGTTTTCCCGGTAGAACGCCACGTCTTTCGGCGTCGCGGGGCTTTGTTTTTCAGCAACGGACATTGCCGACTCCCTGAATCGCTTGGTCATGTACTCACTTGCAGGCACAAAAAACCGCCGATATTCGATGCACAAAAATACTTAAAACAAGCATCGGTACCAACGGTTTTCTGAAATGTCTGGGCCGTGAACATCGAACCTGAGAAACTCTCAGAGGTGAGCACTATTTCTCAATCGTCACTTTTTACCCTTCGCGGACGGCGCATTGTTCCGACCGCCACCTGAACGGTTTCCGGTCGTGCTTGGCCAACCCCCTGCGCCTTTGCCTCCTCCACCGCTTCTGTTGCCACCCCGGCTACTACCAGAACGGCTCGGACCTGACTTTGCCATCTGATCACCTCCTCTCAATGGACAAATTACCTGAGGTGTATGTTTTGATCTCCTCTGAATACACAACGACAATCCTGCTTTCAATACGCGATGCGATGTTTGTCGCGGACGAGCAATCGGTAACCCACGTAGATCAACAGGATCGGAACGGCGAGCTTGATGGCGAACCAGGTCAGCCCCAGTGCGATTCCGATGAGTCCACCCAGCAGAACCAGCGCGACCACCCCTCCGGCAGCCAGGAGACAGAATCCAAGAAATTTAGCCATTGAATTGTCCTCAGAAGAAAGCTGTCAGCTGTCAGCCGAAAACAAAGGCAAACCGTTTGAGATCGCTGCAGGGATTGCATTTGCAAGGGCGGTTTGAGAACCCTCCTCTGCGGCGGTGCGGCGAGGGCAAGATGCCCTCGGTCCCGGGTGTCGCAAGATGCTGGTCTTACGCCTCTCGCCCATCCTGTTCATCGGCCAGTTTCTCCTTCAATTCCCGTAACCGCGCGTCGACACGTTCCTTCCGGGCCATCTCTTCCAGCCGTTCGTCCGCGTCCGTGGCGTTACCGGCCATCTCCTCGTAAACCTCGGCAGCGGCTTCCTCGTGGTCTACCTTCCGGCAGAGCGCGTCGAACCGCTCGAACGCCTCTTCGCGAATACGGACGTCGGAAACTGCGCCTGAATCGTATCCTATTGCAACGCGGGTTCGAGCGACGAGTGACCTCCGGCGCGCCCTGGCCTCGTTGAGACGAGTTTTCAAACGCGCGCATTGCCGTTCGAGTCGATCGGCTACTTTCGCGGCTTCGGCGAGGGCCGTCTCGATCTCTCCGGCTTCCGCCTCCACCTCAGCCTTTCGCTCCAGCGCCAGCCGGGCGAGGTCGTTGTCGCCTTGGGAGACGGAACGTTCGGCCGTCCGGTTCCAGGTCGCAGCATCTTCTCTCCGCGCCTTCAGCCTTCGTTCCAGAAGCCGCCGGCCGGCTATGGCATCGGCCACGGCGGCAACGGCATCGTTGACGGCGTTCTCCATCTCCGTCATCATCAGGCGAGACATCTTTTCAGGATCTTCCATCCGGTTCAGCAGATCGTCCACGTCCGCCCTGATGATATTCGCGAACCTAGAGAATGCCCCAGCGGCCATGTCGGTCTCCTTTCAGTAGTTGGTGACGTTTTTCCTCCCGCGGATGTGCCTCTCCGCGCTGTCTACGGACAATACAAATGCCGTGCCAGAAATCCAAACGACAAACAAGTAAATGTTTTATAATAACATATCACATACAGGAAAAATTAAGCCGTCCGGGATCGTGGCGTGAAACGCCAACCCGGACGGCTGAAATCGCCTGTTCAAGAAAGGAAGAAGGAAGAAGGAAGAAGGAAGAAGGGTAGATTACTTTCCCCTACCTCGCCCTCGATGCCGGACTTTCGCCCATGGTTTAAGAGATATGGATTACGGAAGAAAGCGCGAAACCCATGCGGTGCTGCGGGGACCTCTCCCTTCTACCGTTTTACGTCTACTCCCGCTTTGAGATCAGGAAGCCGCCGGGACGCCGGCAAGCGACCTCGCCCCATGCGAGGGCTTGCCCCCGGAACGGCGTGCCTGGATCAGTTCGGAGACCACGCTGATGGCGATTTCCTCAGGGGAATCCGCGCCAATATCCAGTCCGATGGGCGCGTGTATCTCGTCAAGGCGCTCCCTGCTGATTCCCTTCGCCGCCAGTTCCTTCCACATCAACGCGATCTTGCGCCGGCTGCCGATCATGCCGATGTAGGCGGCGTTGGTCCATACCGCCTGCTCCACAACCGGCTTGTCGTGCTGATGTCCCCGGGTCACCGCGATAATATAGGACAGGTCGTCGATTACCAGGTGTTCGAACGCCGTTTCCATTTCCAGGGTGAGCGTCTCGTCCGCCATGGGAAAGCGCTCCCTGTTGGCGAACATGGGACGGTCGTCGATTACGACGATTCGAAACCCCACGGTGACCGCGATCCGGGCAATGGCGAACGAAACGTGGCCGCCGCCGAACAGAAAGAGCGTGGGCTCCGGGCAGATCGACTCCATGAAGACCTTCAGCGGGCCTGCGGATTCGTCCACGTCCAGCGATGCCACCTCGAGCAGGTCCTCCGGAATCGTCTCCATTTCAGCCACGTCGCTCCGGATTGTGGCATCGGCCTCCGGCCATCCCAGCGACCCCACGGTCGTCCCGTCGGCGCGCACGAGCAACTTGGCGCTCCATTTCGAGGGATCCCCTCCGGACACCAGGGTGGCCAGCACCGCCGATTCCCTGGCTTTGCGGACCTTCGCCACCGCTTCGAGTACGGTCTCGGACCGGCCCCTTAACAACGGCTCCGTGAAGATTTCCACGTTGCCGCCGCAGTTCAATCCGTTTTCGCCGGCATGTTCCTCGGTCAGTATAAACCGCTGAAGCGTGGGTACGCCCGTCTCCATCACCTCCCGGGCCTCGGCCCATACATCCGCCTCGAGGCAGCCGCCGCCGACCGTGCCCACGATCTCGCCATCGGGACGGACCAGCATCTTGGCCTTCTTGCTCATCGGCAAGGAACCCTTGCTGGAGACGATCGTTGAGAGAGCCGCGCTCTCCCCCGACGAAATCAGGTCCAGCGCTTCTGAGAATACGTCCTTCATCAGGACCACCCCCTTCAGAAGCTACTTAGAAAATAACATCAGGGAATACGAA